>JAEZQY010000038.1 GCA_023441055.1 Bacillota bacterium
CCGCCGAGGTTGAGCCCGATCAGCGAGTAGACGGTCGTGACCGCCGCGACGATCGAGTAGAACAGCCGCTGCGCCGGACTGAGCCAGAGCAGCACGCCGCAGGTCCCGAGGATGGCCGGGATCAGCAACGAGAGCAGGCCGGTGGCGCCGCTGCTGAAGCTCAGGCCGGTGAGGGTCAGCCGGGTGGAGGCGAGCATCTCCACCCCGGCCAGGATGATGAACAGGCCGCCCCAGAACGGCCGGCTCCGCTGCCAGCGGCGGAAGGTCCGCCACGTCCGGGCCGCGGTGCCGAGCCGGGCGTGGGACGGTTCGACGGTTGTCACGTACTCCTCCTGGCGGAGCGGGGGCGGGGACGGTGGGGCGGGCCCGCGGTGGTCGGCCACCGCGGGCCGTGCTCAGCTCAGAAGCACTCCTTGCCCTTGGCGTCGTCACCCACGTTGACCTTGAGCCGCAGCCCGACCAGGTTGAACGTCGAGGACGTGGTGTAGCGCGACACCTGCTTCAGGTCGCGGATGGTGACCCGGTCGGAGTTCTGGCCGAACGAGCCGCGCTGGGCCGTCGGGTTCAGGTCGCTGGCGTCGCGGCCGATCTGGATGTTGGTGAACGTCGCGTTGCCTTCGAGCGAGTCCATCGCGATCACCAGGTCCTTGGCGCGGGCCGGGTCCTTGCCCTCGCCGGCGTTGATGGTGAGCACCACCGGCAGGCCGGGCAGGTCGGCGCGGACGGACTGGCAGAGGTTGTACAGGTCGGCGCTGCTGATCTCGGCCATCGCGACCGGGCGCGTCGCGCCGGCCTTGCCGTCCTCACCCTTCTCGCGGACGATGCCGCCGTACTGCTTGAAGCCCTCGCCCTCCAGGCGGTCCGCGCCGATCTTGAAGGTCTGCCCGGACACGGTGATGTCGGAGGCGATGGCGCCGGTCGACATGCCGAACAGGATGGCACCGGCGGCGGCCGTGGTGGGCACGATCATGGCGGCGAACCGCTTCCACCGGGTACGACCCTGGTTGTCGAGCCGATTCTGCACGGGTTCCTCCTCGAGCGAATGTGCGCGGCGGCCGGTTGTCGTACCGGTGGCCCGCGCCGGACCCCGCCCTCTGTTACCGACGGGTAACGATCGAGCCTGATCGTGCACCCGATGCGGCGCAGCTCACAACCCCCTCGTGTACCCGGCGGTAACACGAGCGCGCCACGAAGCTTGCTCGCCATCACCACGCGTTGACGCTCCGGAGCAGGAAAAGGGCGTCAAAGTGCGCAAAGACACCGTCATCGAGCGCCCGATCAACCCACAGTGACGGCACATCGAGGGATTACAATCAAGTAACAAATGTACAGTGCGTCGAGCGCGATGGGCCGTTCGGGGCAGTGTCGTCGGCCGAACATCCGAGCCGGCAGATGACCGGGTCGATCCAGCCGCACCCCCGGATGTCCTAGGGTTTCGGCGTGAATCTCGACGACGTACGGCGCGACTGGACCAAGCTGGGCGCCGAAGATCCGCTGTGGGCCGTCCTCGTCCAGCCCGGTAAGCGCGGCGGGCAGTGGGACGTCGAGGAGTTCCTGGCCACCGGCCGCGCCGACGTCGAGGAGACGACCGGATGGCTGGGCCGGCTCGGCCTGCCCACGCGATGGGACCGCGCGCTGGACTTCGGATGCGGGGCCGGTCGGCTGTCGCAGGCGCTCGCGCCGCACGCCGGCGAGGTCGTCGCCGTCGACATCGCCCCGTCGATGCTGGAGACCGCCCGGCGCCTGGACCGCAGCGCCGGGAACATCCGCTTCGTCCTCAACGACGCGCCGGACCTGAGCCAGTTCCCCGACGGGCACTTCGACCTGGTCTACAGCGCGCTCGTGTTGCAGCACCTGCCGCGCCCGGCGATCGACAGCTACCTCGCCGAGTTCCTGCGCGTCCTGCGCCCCGGCGGGGTCGCCGTCGTGGGCCTGCCGACCGAGCCGGCCCGTACGGCCAAGGGCGTCATCTGGAAGCTCGCGCCGTTCCGCCTGATCAGCTGGGCGCAGCGCCGGCTGCTCAACTACCCCGCGCCGATGAAGATGACAGCGGTGCCGGACGCCGACATGACCCGGCTGGTGGCCGCCAACGGCGGGGAGATCGTCGGGCAGCGGCCCGACCTGCCGTACACCGAGGACTGGATCTGCACCCGGTACGCGGTGCGACGCCTCTGACCTGCCACCTGCCGCGCACACGAGCAGGCCGGCCGACCCTGGCGGGTCGGCCGGCCTGCTCGTGTGGTGGTGCGAGGGTTGGCGCTCAGGACTCCGCGCGGTCCGCGGCGTGGCGTCCGCCGGCGGGCACGGTCGGGTCGTCGTCGACCGGCTCCGCCGAACGCTGCGACGGCACGTCGTCCACCGGTCCGTCGCCGGCGTCCACCGGCGTCGCGTCGGGCCGGCGGCGAGCCGCGCGGACGATGATGAACAGGCCGAGCAGGAGCAGGAGCAGACCCACGACGCCGAGGACGATCGGCAGCACGGTGGTCAGCAGGTTGATCTGCCCACGCGCGTCCTTGGCCGCCTTGGCCTGCTGCTTCTGGGTGTCCTCGGTGAAGACGAGCGTGGCGTCGATGATCTTGATCTTGTCCGCGCCGGTCTCGTCACGCAGGGTCTGAAGCTGCTTCTCCTGCCCCTTGACGATGACGCCGCTGTCCGGCTCCACCCAGAGGGTGCGGGTGTTGGCGTAGAAGCGACCGGCCGTCACCGTGGGCTGGGCCGATCCGACCAGGTTGCCCGGCACGTCGATCTCGCTGATCTTGATCGGTTCGGCCGTCATCTCGAACTTGTAGACGGTCAGCCCCTGCAGCTTCTCGGTGCCCACGTACTCGGCGGGGTACGCCTTCCGAGCGGTGTTGTCGAAGTACTGGTACGTCTTCTTCTCCGTACCGAACGGGAAGGTGTAGGTGAGCCCCTCGTGCTTGAAGGGCGCGCCGTTGACCGCCTCGGCACAGCAGGCGACCGACTCCGCCGTACGCCGGTCGAGGGCGACCCGGTCCGTGCTGACCGTGATCTCCTTGCCCGCGTCGTCGATCACCCGGACACCGACGTTGAAGACCGTCCGGTCGGCGTTGCCGGCCTCGACGTCGCCGCGCACCGCGCGGTGGGCGGTCAGGTTGACGCCGCTGCGCTCGGCCAGCGTGCTGAAATCAAGAACGGTCGCGTTCTTCGCCTCTGAAACCGTTACCGAACTCTGGTCAAGGGGCACCTTGACCAGAGCGGGCGCGACGGCCAGCGGCGTCGCCACGGCCCCGACGATCAGGAACGCGCCTGCCGCCACCAAGATGGCACCCGACGTGGGTCGCATGAAACTCCTCCCCTTGTAAAGACTCGACTAGTCGGCTGACAGTACATGACGAGGCCGATTTCGGATATGGTCCGATGCGACCTCTCGCGACGTACTGACTCCGGGGGTGCAGCAGCCACCGGGCTGCGAGATCAAATGGATGTCGAGGGAACTGTGAGCCGACCCGTCAGACCGGACTCGAGCAACGGACAGGCTATCCTGTCCGCAACTAATACCGGCCGTTCGGACGGTTGGTTGCCCGCATTGGAAGGGCTGCGGGCGGTGGCGGTGATCGGCGTGTTCGTCCACCATGTCTCCTTTCTCAGCGGACTGACCAACTCCTTCGCCCACCTCGCAGCTGTGCTGGCCAGGCTGGATGTCGGGGTGGCGATCTTCTTTGCGTTGTCCGGTTTCCTCCTCTATCGGCCATTCGCGCTCGCTGCCATTAACGGACAGTCAGGACCATCCGTTCGGCGATACCTCTGGCACCGCGCGCTGCGCATTCTGCCCGGGTACTGGGCAATGGCGATCGTCGCACTGACTTGGCTCAACATCGACTATCTGAAGTCCGTCTGGGACTGGGCGATCCCCTTTCTTCTGGCACAGATTTACGAGCCATTGCGACTCCCGGTCGGCATGGAGCAGACCTGGAGCCTGGCTACGGAGGCGACTTTCTACCTTGCGCTGCCACTGATAGCGGTGCTCGGCCGCCGAATGGGCGGTCGTACCCCGCTCGGGCGAGCCCGGCGCCAACTGGCGTTCGGTGCCGTACTCGTCCTTGCCGGCCTCATCTGGAATGCGTACGCACACGGTCCCGACTCGCCTCTACCGGGACTCGCGGTGCTCTGGCTGCCCGCCTTTCTCGACTGGTTCGGCATCGGCATCATGCTGGCCGTGCTCGCCTCGTGGCCCGTCGGCACGACCTCGACCCCGTTCCTCACCGGGCTGACCGGTGACGGGTCTGGGCGGGGCGACGAGGACCTGTGGTCCGCCACGCCGCGCGGCCTGCGCGTGTTCACCTTCGCCCCGGGAACGTCCTGGCTCATCGCCGGCGCGCTGCTCTGGATCGCGAGCACGCCCATCGCCGGCCCGCGCGGGGTCGAACCCGCCAAGCCGGTCGAGTCGGTCACCGAGCACCTGCTGTTCCTGCTCGTCGCCTGGTGCCTGATCGCCCCCCTCGTCGGGCCGGGGTCCGGCGGGGTGCCCCGCGCTCTCCTCAGCCACCGAGCGGTCATGTTCCTCGGCCGGATCTCCTACGGCATCTTCCTCTGGCACCTCCTCGCGCTCGAGGTCTGCTTCCGCCTGCTCGGATTCACCCGGATGAACAGCTCGTTCTGGGTTCTCCTCGCCGTCACCCTGGCCCTCACCGTCCCGGTCGCGACGGCCAGCTACTACCTCATCGAGCGGCCCGCGCGACGGCTGCGGCGGCTCGGTGGCCGCCGCCGGCC
>JAEZQY010000010.1 GCA_023441055.1 Bacillota bacterium
GGGGTATCCCTTTTGTTCTACGGAACCATGCTTGAAACCTTTGGGAATGACTCATTTATTTCCGCTCCCTCATCTGACCTGATCGTTTTAGCTGAGAGCCTCGCCGGCGTCCGTACAATTCTGCCCACAAGTACGCGTCTCGCTGAGATTCGCCTGAATGCGCTTAGGCAAGAAATGCAGCTACTGGCGATACCGGAAACGGAAAGAGCTGACCAGGATGGAGTCCCGCGTCAACGAGCCGGGGGGCGAAAGTAGTCCACGTGCCCAAGGCCGCGGTGCCCACTAATCGCTGCGCCTTGGCGGTCATTGCATTCGATATGCTTTAAGTGTGAGGAAGTGTGTGGGGCTAGAGCTGTGCCTCCGGCGTGGGCCAGACGGCTCCAAGATGGAGTTGCCGAACGGTTCCGGTGGGTGAGTGGTTGAGGTGAGACGCCATCCTGCCCGCCACTGACCCAGGCGATCATCAAGCCAAGCTGAAGCCCCACCCGTCCCAAGACCGTGGTCGCTCCGTTGGCACTTCGTTGAGTGGCATGGAAAGCAGGGCAGCCACGGTCTCCGCAGTAAGGCCCGTCAGCAGCATGTTCATGGCGCCGCCGGACTGGTTCGACAGGATATTCGCTAGTCGGAAGTAGTCAGCGAAGGGCCGAACTTGCGGATCCTCCCATCCGAGGCGGATCAGCAGGTAAGCGAGCAATGACCCAACCGGTGGCGTCGTGTGGTCAGCGAAGAAGTTCCCCGCGAAGCACATCAAGGGGTGGGGAGCATCAGCCGGATCGCCCCCGACCTGCTGCCAGATCGCCGTCCCCGTGCGCGTAACCCATGTCGATTTAAGTCCGACGCAAGTGTCTGCGATGCAGACAAGGTCAAGAAATTCCCGAGCGTGCGAGGCATCGTGCGCGTTGCCGATAGACACGTGCTCCTGAAGCTTGTCCATGGCAACCTGGTCACTGGACCAACTATGAGAGTGTGCGAGTACGCCGTAGACGATTGGGCTAATCAATTCCCGGTAGGGCGTTCCCTGACGTGGCGGTGCCAGGCATGCGATCTCGGCCGCAGCTTTTTGTGGCTTGAGTCAAATGTGACGCGGTCAGAGTCAGCTTGCATTCGAATGCTGCCGCTACACCGGAGGCCACGTAGAGCTTCTTGTCGAGCAACTTGCTGGGATAGCCCGGGCGGAGTACTACAACATCCACTTGCCGGCTAGCGGCTCCATCATGGGCAAGGATCCGGCCCTTTGTTCGCACGTGATAGCTGGCCGGGAGCCATTCACGTAGCAATCGAGCCCAGTTCTCTTCCCCCTCGTCGCCGGCAGGCGCGGGCGATCACCGCGCGGTTCCTGGAGGGTGTGCGGTGACCACCCACGGCCCGGTCATGCCGGTCTGGAGCTGCGGCGGCTGCGACCTGCCCTGGCCCTGCCCGACCCGCAAGCGGGAGCTGCGGGCGGAGTTCATGGATGCGCCGGTGTCGCTGGCCCTCTACCTTGGTGCCTACCTCGTCCAGGCCACCGAGGACATGCCCTGGACGCCGGCCGGCGTGCTGCACCGCCGTTTCCTCGGCTGGACCAGGGAAGCCGGCCACCTCACGCCGGTAGTGCAGCAGCGAGGTGCAGCAACCGTGCCGGCCGAACCCGGTGGAGACGAGTCCCACAAGGCTCTCTGACCTCGTAACGAGCCTGATCCGACCGGCTCGCCGACAGTGCACACCGGGCCGGCGACTGCGCCGAGGCCGTACGAAGCTGTGCGGACACGATGTCACGGCAGGACCGGCAGCCGTCGCTGCATCAGTTGCTCGCCGACAGCGTCATCCCACGCGAGGTCCACGACGCGGCGCTGAAGGAACCGGTTGTACCCGACCGAGGGCGGCCCCTGCCCGCCGGGCTCAGGCGGGAAAAGGCCCTGCCCGCAGCAGCGCGCCCGGGAGCTGCTTGCCGAGTCTGTGTTCCAGCCAGGAGGCGGCCGAGGTGAGTTCCTCCAGGTCCAGGCCGGTGGGCTGCCCCATCCGGTCGAAGAGGTAGACGAGGTCCTCGGTGGCGACGTTTCCGGTCGCCGCCGGCGCGAAAGGGCACCCGCCTGCTCCGCCGATGCTGGCGTCGAGGATGGTGACGCCCGCCTGGACCGCCGCGACCGCATTGGCCACGCCGGTGTGTCGGGTGTCGTGCAGGTGCAACCGCAGTGGTGTCCGCGAGTCCGTGATCTCCCGGGCGAGCGTCAGCCGCTCGGTGACATCGGACGGTACGGCAACCCCGATGGTGTCGGCGAGAGCCAACTCATCGGGGCGCGCGTCCCACACCCGGGTGAGCACCTCCCGCAACCGGCCCATCGGGACCTCACCTTCGAACGGGCATCCGAACGAGGCGCCGACAGTCACCGTCGTGAACACCCCCGACGTACGGGCGGCCTGCACCAGCTCGGCCGCGGTGTCGCAGGCTTGGGCCGTGGTCATGCCCTGGTTGCGGCCACAGAAGGTGTCCGTGGCGACGACGACGACGTTGATCTCGTCGACGTTCGCGGCCAGAGCCCGGTCCAGGCCGCGGCGGTTCATCACCAGGCCCGCGTACCGGACGCCCTCGTGGCGGGGGAGCGCGGCCATCAGCTCGTCGGCGTCCGCCATCTGCGGAACCCGGGCGGGGTTGACGAAGCTGGTCACCTCCACCCGCCGGGCTCCCGCTCGCACCGCCCGGTCGACGAGCTCGACCTTGTCGTCGGTGGTCAGTAGCGTCGCCTCGTTCTGCAGGCCGTCCCGGGGCGACACCTCCACGATGTCGATCCTGGCTCTCATCGTTCCTCCGACAGGTACGCGACGGCGCCGGCCTCGCTGATCACCTCGGCATACTTGGCCTGCAGGTCGAACAGGCTCGCCTCGTGCGGACCCGTGGCGCGGTCCGCCACGGCTTCCCGGACCACCAGCGGGACGAAACCGTGCTGTATCGCGTCCACCGCCGTGGCGCGGACACAACCACTCGTGCTCACGCCGACCAGCACAACGGTATCGATGCGCTGCGTCCGCAACGTAGAGGCCAGGGAGGTGCCGAAGAAGGCGCTGGCGTACTGCTTGACCAGCACCAGTTCGTCGTCGGCGGGGGAGACCTGCGGCATCGGTTCCCCCATCGCGCCACCGCCGTCGAAGAGCTGCCGAAGAGCGGAGACCTTCCGGACGAACAGACCCCCGTCGACACCGGCGGGTCCGTAGGCGACGCGGGTGTGCAGCACGGGAATCCGGTGGTCGCGGGCCGCGGCGACGACTCGGCCGGCCGACCGCAGGCAGTCGGTGGGTGGCAGGCACAGAGGGCTGGCCGGATCGAAGTAGGCCCGCATCAGGTCGACGACGAGCACGGCGGGACGGGCGCCCGGCAGGAGCGAACCCCCGAATCCGTCGTCGCTGCCGGCCGGCGTGGAGCTCACCGGGCGACCGGCGGCCGGGGAGCAGGAAGGCCGGTCTCCTCGAGGCACCGCTCCAGGACCGTTGCGATCGGCGGCCCCATGTCGAAGGTGGGCAGTGGGTCCGGACGTCCGCGGCGCAGCTCGGCCCGTACCTTCTCGGTGGCGGCGACGTCGACGGCGCCGCCGTCGTCGCAGACCACGCCGTAGCGGCGGGCCCCCGCCTGGGTGACCAGGCCGCGGCGGACCTCGAGGCCGACGAGTTCCGAGTCGCGGCCCAGCGGGTCGCCCCACCCGCCGCCGCCCCAGGTGACGAAGTGCAGCACGTCGCCGGGGGCCACCGGCACGTCGTGCACCTTGCTGCCCAGGATCTCGGTGCTGCCGTCGGCGCGTTCGAGCCACTTGCGACCGCGCGCACCCGGCTCGCCACCGTTGACTCCCCACGGGTAGGTCAGCCAGCGGTCGTCGTGGATGGCGATCGTGCCGGCCTCCAGGAACCGGTAGGCCACGTCGACGCCGTTCCCGCCGCGGTGCAGCCCGGCGCCGCCGGTGTCGGCGATGGTCTCCCAGCGTTCGATCCGCAGCGGGTAGTAGGACTCCAGGTACTCGCACGGAATGTTGACGAACGACGGCCACAGCGAGTGGCCGTCCGGGCCGTCGCCCACCGGCCGGCCGGGGATACCGCCGAACCCGATCGAGTACAGCTGGAACCACTCGCCCTTGCGTTCGCCGGCCCCATAGGTGCCCGAGTACATGAAGTGCGGCGACGAGGAGAAGCCCGCGGCGTTGAGCAGCCCGGGATTGGTCTGACCGAGCAGGCCGCCGAACAGGTCGAAGACGCGGCCGATGCCGTGGTTGCGCGCGTTGAGCGCGGCCGGGTACTTCGGCTTCCAGAACGAGTCGTCAGGGATCGTGACGTCGACCAGCGGGTAGAAGCCGTCGTTCCA
>JAEZQY010000028.1 GCA_023441055.1 Bacillota bacterium
ATCTCGTGGTCCCCCAGGGCACCGGAAAACCGCGGGCGGTGGTCCTCGGCGGCGACAGCAACGCCGCCGCCTCCGGCATCCCCGTCCTGAACTTCACCTGGGATCCGTCGATCAGCGCGCTGCGGGCCGCGGTCGACGGCATCGGCTGACCCGATCCCGCGTCCGACCGCGGCTCGTGCGCGCGGGGACCAGCGGTCAGCGCCGGGCCGGCTCCGCCCGGGCGACGACCGCGCCGTCCACGAGCGTGCCCGCCGCGCCGAGGTAGCCGGCCGGATCACCGATCCGGGCCAGTTCCTCGGCGGTGTAGTGGCCCCGCAGCTCCGGCGTCTCCGCCAGGACGTCGTACAGGGGGCGGTCGGTCGCGTCGGCCTCCGCGGCGGCCCGGGTCAGCACCTCCTTGATCCGGTCCCGGCCGACGACGGGGGTGAGCCGGGCGGCGACCCGTTCGGAGGTGAGCTGGCCCCGGGTCAGCGCCAGGTTGGCCGCCATCCGCTCCGGGCGCACCACGAGCCCCCGCGTCAGCGTCACGGCCGCCTCCGCGGCGCCGCCGGTGAGCCGCAGGCACTCGCGCAGCAGCAGCCACTCGGCGTGCCACACGCCGGCGGACCGCTCGTCCTCGCTGAGCAGCGCCTGGGTGAGCCCGGCTGCCAGCGGCGGCACCTGGAGCGCGGCGCTGCGGATCAGCGTGGCGAGGACCGGGTTCCGCTTGTGCGGCATCGCGGAGGAGGCGCCGCGCCCGCTGGCCGCCGGCTCGGCCACCTCGCCCACCTCGCTGCGCGCCAGCGAGAGCACGTCGACGGCGATCTTGCCGAGCGCGCCCGTCACGAACGCGAGCACCGCGGCGAGGTCGGCCAGCGGCGTACGCAGCGTGTGCCAGGGCAACGAAGGCCGGCTCAGTCCGGTCTCCTCGGCGAACGCCGCCACGAGGCGGTCCACGTAGCCGGGGTCCGGCTCGGCCGCGCCGTCCAGCGCCGCGTACTCCAGATAGCCGGCCAGCGTGCCGGCCGCGCCGCCGAGCGACACCGGCAGGCCCCGGTCGCGTACCCGGCACAGCCGCACCCGGGCGTCGCACAGCAACTGGTGCCAGCCGGCCGCCTTCAGCCCGAACGTGGTGGGGGCGGCGTGCAGGGCCAGCGTCCGCCCGGCCATCGGCAGGTCGCGGTGGGTCAGCGCCAGCCCGGCGAGCGCGTCGACGGCGGCGGCGAGGTGGTCGTCGATGACGGTGAGCGCCCGGTGCGCGACTGTCATCGCCGCGGTGTCCAGGATGTCCTGGCTGGTGGAGCCACGGTGGACGTACTCGGCGGAGGCCGGGTCCAGCTCGGCGACCGCGCGGGTCAACTGGGCCACAAGCGCCACCACCGGGTTCGCGGTGTCCCGGGACGCCATCGCGACGCCCCGCAGGTCGAACAGCTCGGCCCGGGCGGTCCGGGTGATCACCGCGGCGGCCTGGACGGGCAGCGTGCCCAGCCGCGCCTGGGCGCGGGCGAGCGCCGCCTCGGCGTCCAGCATGGCCTGCAACCAGGCCCGGTCGCCGACCACCGGCTCGATGCTCGTGCCGGCGCGCACCGGTGAGAGCAGGCCGCTGTCCACCGCCACTTCGAGCGTGTCGATCACACGATCACCCCCGGAAAGCGGGCCGACCCGGAGGCCGCGCGGTCGGCCACCGCGTGTCCGGCCGGCGCGAGCGAGCGCACCTCGGCGGCGATCGCGTCGGCGTCGGCCAGGATCACCGAGTCGTTGCCCGGCCGGATGCCGGCCGCTGTCACCCAGTGCACCGACTCGGTGGGCACACCGAACGCGAACCGGCGCGGGTGTGGCTGATCCTGGGCGTCGACGACCCGGTAGGGACGTTCGGTCACGGCGAGTCCTCCTGTCTCGTACGTGCCGCCGTCGTAGGGGATCCGGTACGGCCGGCACTGTTCGGTGTCGAGCATGTGGCGCAGCAACGGGTCGGCGGTGCCGCGCAGGTCGGGTTCCGGCAGCCGCGCCTCGATGAGGACGCCGGCGCGGACCGGGGGACCGGGCACGGTCCGGGACGTCGCCTCGAACGCGGGTGTCTCGGTGTCGATGACGATCTGGGTGTCCGGCCCGGTCAGTTCCAGCACACCGGCTTCGATCAGCGCGATCGTCTCCTCGATGCGCCGGGCCGGCGGGCCGATCGAGAGGAACGCGTTGAACGGGGTGAACCAGCCGGTCAGCTCGTCGCGGTACGAGTCGCCGTCGATCCCGCCGTGATCGACCGCCAGGCGGATCTCGTTGCGCAGGTCACGCAGGACGTCCAGCGCTGCCTTGAGCGGCCCGTCGACGTTGCCGGCCCGCGCGTGCGCCACGTCCCGGGCCAGGTGGTCCAGCGCCCAGGCGCGGAAGTCGTCCCGGTCGCGGAACTCGCGCCCGCGGTACGGGTGGGCCAGCCGGTCCCAGTCCCAGCGCCGCTGCGGCGGTATCGGGTACTCGTCGAGCAGCGCCGGCCGCCGCTCGGCGGGTGTCGCGAGGTAGCGCAGCGTGAAGCTCTCGGCCCGGCCGGCGTGCCCGGTGCGGCGCAGCAGCGT
>JAEZQY010000003.1 GCA_023441055.1 Bacillota bacterium
CTGTCATCCCGGGCTTGACCCGGGATCCATGCGGCGGTGGGTTCTTCCGCGACGGGGATTGCGGATCGAGTCCGCAATGACGTCCCTCCGGACCCTCGCGGGCTCGCGTAACGAGCTCCTTTCGGACCCTCACCGGCGCCCACCTAAAATGCCCCCCGAGGAGTTCCCACGATGACCATCAAGAGCGACAAGTGGATCCGCCGCATGGCGGAGCAGCACGGGCTGATCGAACCGTTCGAGCCGAAGCAGGTGCGCGAGGTCGACGGCCGCCGCGTCATCAGCTACGGCACTTCGAGCTACGGCTACGACATCCGCTGTTCGAACGAGTTCAAGATCTTCACCAACATCAACAGCACCATCGTCGACCCCAAGAACTTCGATGAAAAGTCCTTCGTCGATCTGAAAAGCGACGTCTGCATCATCCCGCCCAATTCCTTCGCCCTGGCGCGCACCGTCGAATACTTCCGCATCCCGCGCAGCGTGCTGACCATCTGCCTCGGCAAATCGACCTACGCCCGCTGCGGCATCATCGTCAACGTCACGCCCTTCGAGCCGGAATGGGAAGGCTATGTGACCCTGGAGTTTTCCAACACCACGCCACTGCCCGCCAAGATCTATGCTGGCGAAGGCTGCGCGCAAGTGCTGTTCTTCGAGAGCGACGAGGTATGCGAAACCTCGTACAAGGACCGCGGCGGCAAATACCAGGGCCAGCACGGCGTGACGCTGCCGAAGACCTGAGGCCAAAGCCCTTGGCTATATAACCTTGAACGATGGAGCTTGACATGAGCCAGTCAATGGATGGAAGCACGCCGATCTCCGAACCGGGCAGCATTACCTCGGTGCGCGGGATACGTGTTGGCCACTATACCGATGCACGCCGTCCTACCGGCTGCACGGTGATCCTGGCCGATGGCGGCGCGACGGCGGGCGTGGACGTGCGCGGCGCCGCGCCGGGCACGCGCGAGACCGATCTGCTGGCTCCCTGCAACCTGGTGGACAAGGTGCATGCCATCGTGCTGTCCGGTGGCAGCGCCTTCGGCCTGGATGCCGCTTCGGGCGTGATGTGCTATCTGGAAGAGAATGGGATCGGCGTGGACGTCGGGGTGGCACGCGTGCCCATCGTTCCTTCGGCTGTACTGTTCGACCTGGATTCGGGCGACCCGAAAATCCGCCCTGACGCGGCTGGCGGCTACCAAGCCTGTTTGGCGGCGAGCGCACAGCCGCCGGCGGAAGGCAATGTCGGCGCCGGCGCGGGTGCCACCGTAGGCAAACTCTATGGGCCTCAGCGCGCCATGAAAGGCGGACTCGGCAGCGCAGCGGTGACGATCGACGGCTTGACGGTCGGCGCCATCGTCGCGGTGAACGCGGTGGGCGATGTGATCGATCCCTCCAACGGGCGGGTCTTGGCGGGCGCACGCACGGCCGACGGTACGAGCTTGCTCGATACGCGCGCGGCCATCCTGGCCGGCGAGCTGCCGCTTGCGCTGCTCGAAGGCACGGCTACCACGATAGGCTGCATTGCCACCGATGCCGTCCTGACCAAGGCACAGGCGCAAAAGATTGCGCAGCAGGCCCACGACGGCCTCGCCCGCACCATCAATCCCATCCATACCAGCTACGACGGCGACACCATCTTTGCGCTCGCTACCGGCGCGTCCGGACGACAGGGAAACATGCTGCTGCTCGGGATGGCGGCTGCGGAGGCGATGGCCCTGGCGGTGCAGCGCGCGGTCCTGGCTGCCGCCGCGATCCCCGGCTATCCGGCAGCACGGGATGTCGTCGATGGCCGTGTAGGCGCTCCTGCGCACTAAAGCGATCTCGTCCGTGGCTTCTTCGCAGTTCGGCATGGGCTTGAAGAAGTGGCCCAGCTGCTTGCAAATTGTTTAACGGTAGTGGAAGGCCAAGCTTTACTTCAATCCTGTTTGCGAAATCGCATAAGTAGCGCAAGCCGCTATTTACGGTAGAAGACGCGACTCTTACCATGGATTGCGTCTTTGGTGCTCACGGATATGCTCATGTCCGTAGTTAAACGGGAAACACGAGGCTCGCGACGGGCTAACGTGTGCTGCCCCTGCAACGGTAAACAAGCGTCATGTTTGATGACTAGCTGCCTCTCAACACCACTGTGCGAGCTGCATGGGAAGGTGAGGCATTGATGCTTGGAAGCCCGGATACCGGCCAAGACAGGTGAAAGTGCTGTGGACGGGGATCTTCGTGGCAAACATAGTGTGGGCGCTGCATCTAGGCGCGCGCCATCTCCCTTGAATACTGATTTTTAGCCTCGGTACTTTCGTTGGAATGGGCCTGCAGGGAAAGCAGGCTGCCGGCATTTCAACCAAGAGTTCACCATGGCATTTTCTGCCGCCGCGCATGTAACAACGGCTTCTGTTGTTGCCCTCGGCATTGCAAGCAATGCTGTGTTTTGCGCCTTCGCTCTTGCTCAGACTTCGCAGGAAGCTACGCTCCCGCAAGTGGTCGTTACCGCCTCACGGCTGCCCCAGTCCTCCAGAGACATTCTGACCGACAACACCGTTATTACGCCGGAAGAGATTGCGCAAGCCGGGCAAACTTCTCTAGTCGAGCTACTGCAGCAAAGGCGCGGCTTACAGATATCGCGGACAGGAGGCCCAGGAAATACATCCTCCGTGTTTATTCGTGGCGCGTCCAATGCGCAAAGCATTGTCCTGATTGACGGGGTGCGCATCGGATCGTCAGCAGTCGGCGGCGCTACTTGGGAAACCATTCCCTTGAACCAGGTAGATCATATTGAAATCGCGTATGGCCCCTTAAGCAGCTTGTATGGAGCCGACGCCATGGGCGGCGTTGTCCAGATCTTCACCAAAAAGGGAGAAGGGAAACCGACACTAAGCGCGTCAGCAGGTGGAGGGCGTTATGGCACAAGTATTTTTGACGCGGGTATTTCTGGTTCGACTTCCGGCGACAAGACCTTCCGCTATGCCTTGAATGTCGGGCGTGAAAAGTCCTCTGGTTTTTCGGCGAGCAAGCCGACGGCCGGACCTTTCGTCTTCAACCCGGACAAGGACGGATACAAGAAAGAGAGCGGCAGCGGACAACTTTCCCTGGAATTTGCGAAAGGCCACGAGCTCGGACTCATCTTTTTGAAAAGCCGTCTAAATGCCCAATTCGACAACGGCCCCGGTTACGACGACCGCAATATCCAGGAATTGGAGAGCTACGCGCTCTATAGCCGGAATCAATTCCGTCCAAATTGGAAAAGCCTTGTCCAGATCGCGCGCTCTGTCGATTCGACTTTCACAGATACGTTATTTGAAAAGAGCAACATCGAGACCAGACAAACGCATATTAGCTGGCAAAACGATATTTCCCTGGG
>JAEZQY010000008.1 GCA_023441055.1 Bacillota bacterium
TCAGCCACATATTCCTTCTTCGCACTCACTGGGCAATGAAATCGTCTTTTCATGGACATATCCTCCACTATGTATAATGTATCTGATGTGGATGAATGTGTCCAAGTGGATTAGGGGGCTAAATAGCTGGTTCCGTTAGCCCCAATGGACGAACTCGCTCCAGCAGGGATTCACATTCACTCGTCGGTGTCACCGCACTGCAGCATGTGTGAAACGTGCAGGGTTAAGACATCCCAGCTGCTACCGCCGCTAACGGACCCAGTTGACGCTATCGAGCGATTTTGAGGCTCTTCCACAGGCTAACGGACCCCAGCGTCGCTATTCTTTATTTTCACACCAGATACGCCTGCAAAATGGACAAATAACGACTCTGGAGTCCGTTACAATTAGAATCGACCAATTCTCGGCCTAATAAGGTCCGGTGGGTCCGTTATCCCCAATGAACGAACTCGCTCCAGCGGGGATTCACATTCACTCATCGATGTCACCCTAATGCCCGACAAGCGTCATCCTCGCGTTAGCGCGAGAACCTCCGTCGAGCTGGGAATGAACGGCAGCTGAGTAGGCAGCAGCCGAGCAGTCGCGCCTCCGGCGGCACATGCATCGATCAGCTCATCCATGTGCGAATAACGCTCAAATTTCAGCGTGCGAATCGGATAGATCAGCACCTGTCCGCCTGCTCGGCAAACCCGGAGCAGCTCCTCAACCGCCCGCTTATGGAAATCATAATCGAACTGTTCACCATAGAGGAACAAGAAGTGACTGCACAGCACTAGTCCGAAGTGTTCATCCGGCAGCGGCAGCTCTGGCAGACGGGCTGCAATATATCGAGCGGATCCCGCTTCTTGATAATCTCGTGCGAATCGGTGCAGAGACGCTTCTCTAAGCGAACGATGGTTATCCAAGCTCTTGTAATACGTCCAGTCGAAGTGCTCCTGTAAGCCCGCAAGCTTCCCAGTCGATACCTCGATCTCACGTAATCCGCTCTGGATGATATCATCCGGTTCCAGCTCATACATGGGGTCAACGGCAATCGCCTGCATGCCCCGCGCGCTTGCCTCCGCAACAAAAGAAGATGCTCCGGCAGCCACATCAAGAATCGGTCCTCCCCTGAGAACCTCCTGATGAAGCGCGAACATCTTCACATATTCCTCGAACGATCTGCAGGTCATCGCGACCCCTTGCTGCTCATAGAACGGCATTCCACTCATCTAACTCCACTCTCCTCAGCTCATCTAGACTTCCACTCCCCCTCCGGGTCATGCGAAGTTAAGGATATTCTACCAGTTAGCCCCAATCGCGTCTAGCTTCCTCTAATAAAACGATCTAGGAATGCATTACTGAACTTTCCATTCGCATCACAATGCAGGATCAATTGTTGAAAGTCAGGCAGCTTCTCATACAAGGATTGCAAGCGCGCGGGCGCCATAACGAAGAGCTTAGCCCAATGGGGGCGAGCCTGGAAGGGAGCTAACTGCTCCTCTATGAGCGGCAACAGCTGCTGAACAGCATGCCAATCGGCCCGCCATGTAAAATGAATCCCGATCGAATCCTGCTTGTAGCAGGGACTCATCCATAGGTCATCCCCGGCAATCGTACGAACCTCTGTTACATAGAGATGAGGATGGATGCGGTCCCGTATCCGATCAATAGCACATAGTGCCTGATAGGCATCCTTCCGCGAGACGAAATACTCACTCTGCAGCTCCTCACCAGCGCTAGGTGTAAAATCCATACGGAAATGCGGCAGCCGTTCATGCCAAGGGCCGGGTATACCCAGCTGCTCACTGCAATTGACCGCGGGATAGCCCGGTACGGGATGACGATGCGCAGCCGCCCGCACAGCCCCATAAAATTCGTCCCCGGCCACAGTACGATCATCCCCAGACACTCGACGCTTCAGCCAAACTTGATGGAACGAATCGGTCTTCCAATCTGTGAAGAGACTGACACTATAGGCACTTGAGAAAATATCATCAAGATGCTCCTCTAGCATCGTGAGAGGCAATTGTTCATACACAGTCTGACTCATCTCGAAGGCAGGTATTACATCGAGCGTCAGCTGTGTGACTACCCCCAGCGCCCCTAGTCCGACGATTGCTCCGGAGATGCGCCCGTCTTGTTGATCGCGCGAGAACATGACCTTCTCACCATCCGCGATGACAACCTCCAGCGCATGAACGGCCGATGATAGATTGCGATTACGATCGCCGGAACCATGTGTCGCGGTCGCGCAAGCCCCGGCTATCGTAATATGCGGCAAGGAAGCCAGATTGTGCAAGGCATAGCCGCGTTCATGCAGGTACTGGCATAGTTCTCCATACCGGATTCCCGCCTCAACCGTTACTCGATTATGATGAACGTCCAGCTCAATTACGCGGTTCAGCTTGCTAAGCGTGAGTAGACGCTCCGTACTATCGGCTATATCATTGAAGGAATGGCGAGTGCCCAGCACCTTTATTCGATTGCTGCCTGCAACCAGTTCTTGGACTTGTTCTACAGTGTCTGGAGCATGATACTCCAGCGCCTTATAGGTATAATTGCCCGCCCAGTTACGATCATTCACCATCTGCATGACCTCCCGAATTTATGCTTTTGTATTGGCGTTCTCTTTTGTGATAAAATCCAAATAAATACATCTATACCCATCCCATTCTTAGGAGGTTGCGTCAATGAGCGGCACATCTAATCAATTAACAAGTAACATTATCCCGCATCTGTGGTTCGACAAGGAGGCCAAGGAAGCGGCCGAGTATTATTGCACTGTATTTCCGGATTCCAGCGTGACCAGCTCAGCCGTCATTCCTGATACCCCATCCGGCGATTCGGAGAGTGTATCGTTCCGAATTTGGGGACAGCCGTTCATGGCGATCTCGGCAGGGCCTTATTTCCGCCCCAATCCCGCAATCTCGTTCTTCGTGAATTTCGATCCATCCCGAGAGGACAACGCCCGCGCGATGCTTGACGAGGCCTGGAATAAGCTGTCCGACGGCGGTACTCCGCTGATGCCGCTTGGCAAGTACCCGTTCAGCGAATGGTATGGCTGGATTCAGGACAAGTACGGGATATCCTGGCAGTTGATCCTGACGAATCCTGAAGGGGACCCGCGCCCTCCCATTATCCCTTCGATGTTGTTCGTGGGCGATAATTGCGGCCGTGCGGAGGAAGCCCGCGCGTTCTACCTCTCCGTCTTCCACAACACAAGGCCAGGCCCTCTCGTTCGCTATGGTCCAGGCATGGCGCCGGATCGCGAAGGAACAGTCATGTTCACGGACTTCATGGTGGAGAACACCTGGTTCACAGCAATGGACAGCGCGCATGAGCATAACTTCCAGTTCAACGAAGCCATCTCCATACTGATTAATTGCGAGACCCAAGAGGAAATCGACTATTATTGGGAGCGCCTGTCCGCTGTTCCCGAGGCGGAGCAATGCGGCTGGCTGAAGGATAAGTTCGGCGTGTCCTGGCAGGTTTCCCCTGCCGCCATCGATAAGATGTTGAACGAGAGCACGCCTGAGCAGCGAAAGCGAGTAACTGAGGCATTCATGCAGATGAAGAAATTTAATTTAGCGGAACTAGAGCAGGCCTATCGGGGACAATAGGTTCAGTAAATCTTCTTCATAATCTGAATAACCTCTTCGATTGTAAGGCCAAGAGACTTGTAATATGACGTATCCACGATCATTTGCTTCTCAATCATTTCATTACGTTTTTGTAGCCGATCTGCGGGTGAGAGATCGGCTACAAAACACCCTTTCCCTGTTACGGTATAAATCAAACCACTTCGTTCGAGTTCTTCCCATGCTTTTTTAATCGTGATCACACTAACATGCAAATCAATCGCGGCTTGTCGGATTGGCGGCAGGCCATAGCCTGGTATGAGCTCACCTTTAATAATCTGGGCGCTGATTTGTTCGAACAGCTGCTGGTATATTGGTTTTTCAGATGTATTGGAAATGGAGATGTTCATTAAATATCCACTTTCTCAAATCGCTTAATGGCTATTCTGCAAGCTACTACCGTGCTGATTGCGAAAATCGCAATTCCAGCAATCAGGATGGATAGATGAAGGAATGTATGATCAGCACCAGAACCATTGAACATGTCGAATATATAAGCATTTTGTATGCCTAACCATTGTGCGCCTGCGGAGTAAAGGATCACAGCAGCAATTGATGCCGTAACTGCAAAACCGTATTTATACGCCGTTTTGTAATACATGGGGATAAAGATCACATTGAAGATCGCCAGCATAACAAAGCATAACCCCCAAAAACCCAGATGTGGCGCGAAGAAAAAATACTTCATATTCGGGTACAAGTGAAAGGTGAACACACTAAAGATCATGGCAACCCCTACATGCAATAATTCTAGAAGGACAATGACGGTTACTCTTGCCTTCACAATAACTTCCCTGGATACAGGTATGGCCGTCGTAAATAACAGATCGTTCTGCGCTTTAAATTGACCGAATATATTGGGTACCGAAATCCATAAGAAATATTGCAATACGACAAAATAAATCCAGCCGGGAATGAGCATTAAGGCCCCTGCTAAAAAAGGAAGTGCCAGGAACCATGGATTGATGCCAATTCTTAAATCCTTCATCACTAAGTTATACATAGGTATCCTCCTTTCTCGCATAATAGATCATGATTTCCTCAAGACTAGGTATGGTTGCTTTTATCGTAGAAGAGGCATCGAATTCGCTCGCGCGGATCATTCCCGTAAAACCGAATGAATTGATCTTGTATGAAATCAATCTGTCTTTCACCTGATTCAATTGGCTTTCATCACCGCTTAGCAGGCGATAGGATTCTTTAAACTCTTCCTTTTCCAAGCTGTGGATGATCTGTCCATTTTCGATAAACGTGATAAAGTCAGCGACCTTCTCCAAATCAGATGTAATATGTGTTGAGAAAAGAATACTGACATCGCCATTCATGATCAGCTCTTGAAAGATATCAAGTAATTCATCTCTTGCTACCGGGTCAAGTCCGCTCGTAGGTTCGTCGAGGATCAGGAGCTTGGCGCCATGAGACAAAGCAAGGGCTAAGCTGTATTTCACTTTCATCCCCGTCGATAATTCGGCAATTTTTTTATTCTCATCCAACTTAAATCTCTCCAAATATGTCGAATAAGCTTCATCATCCCAATTCACATAAAATTTCTTGATCACATCCGTCAATTTCTTGATTTTACTTCTCGTATAGAAATCAACACCGCCGAATGCGAACCCGATATCCTGTTTCAATTGGAGTTCATGTTCAGCCATATTTCTGCCGAGGATGTGAACCTCGCCGCTATCCAAGTGAATCATATTCAATATCGATTTAATAGTTGTTGTTTTCCCAGCGCCATTCGCGCCGATAAAGCCCATAATATATCCCTGTTCCAGTTGAAATGAGACATCTCTTAG
Source organism: Bacillota bacterium (assembly GCA_023441055.1). Classification (GTDB taxonomy): domain Bacteria; phylum Bacillota; class Bacilli; order Paenibacillales; family UBA4045; genus JAEZQY01. The sequence continues at coordinate 5,420 of JAEZQY010000008.1, forward strand.
TTGAAAATTCTCATACTTTTTATTCACATTCTTAACCTCTAATGCGAGCATATGACACCCCTCCGAGTAAATCCGTGTATATCGTACATACACAATATATCAAGGTAAAATAAGGATGTCAACTTAATTTGAATACAAAAAATCACCCGCGAGAATACGAAACTCACGAGTGATACAATAGCAATCTATTACTTCGCAACCTCCAGCTGGACTCCCGTCTCTTGGCAGGCGCGCTGCAGATCCTCATCGGGCAATCGGTCAGTTACGATCCGCTCTATACCAGACAAGGGCGCAAAGGACACCAGCATCTTGGCACCAAATTTCGTATGATCAAGCACAATCGTTGTTTCGGTAGCCTGACGGATAGCTGTTTGTTTGATCTCAGCTTCATAGATATTAGAATTGCTGAAGCCATGCTCAATATTCATCCCCGTCGCGCCAAGGAAGATGCGATCGAAGGCCATACCAGCTAAGCTCTGCGCAGCAATTGGACCTACGAGCGAATTCGTAGCTTCGAGAAGCATTCCACCCGTCATCAGAACCGGAATCTGCTTGCCAGACAGCTCTGCGGCCACGTTCAGCGCATTCGTGACGACGGTTATATTCATACCTGCCGGCAGGTATCTGGCCACTTGCAGGGTCGTCGTTCCGCCGTCGATGAAGATCGATTCGCCCGCACCGACTAAGCTGGCGGCATGCCGGCCAATCCTTGCTTTCTCTTCCTGCAGAATACCGGCCCTCTCCTGAAGCGCGATATCCTTGCCAATGAAGATCGCTCCGCCGAAGGTTCGCTTAATCGACCCGGTTTCTTCCAGCTTTTCAAGGTCTCGACGTATCGTCATTTCGGTTACTTGATACGTTTCCTTCAAGGCAGCGATTCGCATCTCTCCCTCTTGGGAAAGCTGCTCCAGCATGTGCTGCTGTCTAGTGTTCAGTCCTTGATATAAGCCTGGTTTCATACGCACAAGCCTCCGATAGCTCCGATTCTCACTATGACTCTATTATCCACGCTCATGAAGTGACAATCAACTCCAGGCGATAAGAAATCGATTCGCCCGGCTGCAGCATAGACAGTCCCCCATTGTCCTGTTGTGCCGCGCGGCCTTCTACTCTGCAATTCGCAGGCTCCAGCCCCAGGACATGCTCACCTGCACCGGGCATCCGCCACTGCACCAGCAGCGGCAGTGTATCTTTTGTCCATTGCAGGGCTACCTGAATTGGCCGCAGCTCTCCTCCAATTGGAAATTGAGGATTAACGACACTCACCTGAGCGATATTGTCTTGGGCAGAAGCACCGGGATGCAATTCATGATAGTATACCGTTTCATGGATGGAAGCATTCGGCAGTTCCCAGCTCGTCGCTTGCTCTAGCATGCTTCCAGCTCCCCCGCGAACTTCCCCCTTCGCATCAGGCAGGACAATCTTCGTAAGCTCTCCGAGAAGCGGATAGCCGAAGTTGAAATGATAGAGCATCATATGCACAGCTGGTTGAAAGCCAAAATTCTCAACACGATCGTGAATCACAATTCGATTGTCTCCCAATCGGCCTGACACTTCTCGAATTAGTCTTAGCTTGCTGCCGAATATGGCGGTCTCTTCTACAACTCCGGATACGCTCCATAGCAATTCATCCCCATCCCATTCCTCACGAACACAGATATGCTTCGCTGGTGTATGATGGGCGCGGCCATGTAGACCATAGCTGCCCGATTCATCTGTGGATGGGTTACCAACATGAGATAATCCGCAGGTCATAAGAAGCCCGCCGGAGGCGGTTCGAAGCCAATCTGTTCCATTCGCCTCATAGTACATGGGATGAACATCACCACTCGGAGATTGCCATGACAACGGCACCCCCCACATTTTCGCTAACGAGATGTCCATGCCCTTAGAGGGGGTTATCTCGAATGAGAGCCCCGCGCCAGTGCGCACCTCAACGATGTCCATTCCAGCTTCCTTACCCTCGGTCAGCTTCAATCGTCTGACTCCGCCGACTTGTCCGAGTCTGCCAACTCTAGCTTCAACTTCCCTGCGAGTAAGATTCTCCCCATATAACAGCACGCTGCTTCACCTCGCATCCACATCGAATTACTCGTCCTCGATTACCACAGGCATTCTTACGACCGATAAATCGGTGAATATATCGCATTCATCCCGGCTCGTACTGGAGAATTCAGATACAACCGCGCCTTCGGGTCCACCCTGAAACCAATGCTTCGTATTCGGCGGAATCGTATATTGTTCACCCGGCCGAAGAATGATTTCATGGAATACGGTATAAGCCGATTCGCTACCGGCAGGAATAGCGGCTTGAATACTCGAAGCCGGCTGCCCTTCCACATACAGGAATACGCTCCCCCATCGACAGCGGAACGTCTCCATCTTCCCAGGCATACCGTCAATGGACGGATGCAGATGCTCTGGGCATGTCTGTCCAGGGAACAAGACTAAGTCCTTGGCGCAATATCGGTCCGTATTCACATAAGTAATCAATTCAAGCCCCTGAACCTGCAGATCGCCCAGACCGAAGCCGGCGACCTCGATGCTCTGCTTCTCCTCATCCGTCAGTACGATGCCAGCCTCTTCCAGCATCTGTATTGTTCGCGCCTGCGCTTGTCTCACTTCACTTCTTCGAATGGACATTACAGCTTCCCCCTATTCGCTCATCGTTCATGCTAGCGCCTGGGTTTTGGCGCCCATATGCCAAGCTCATCGTCGTAGGACCAGCCAGGCAGAGACAGCCCCATATCACGCTGCTTCCAGCCTGCATGAATACGATCCTGCACGTCATTCCAGCTTGGAATCCCGCTGACCGCATCAGCTTGCTCTACATTGCAAGCGCCTGTGCCAACTGCCCCCAATGCCATTGCTTCTAGCGTCAGTCCCTTGACCAGTCCGGCGAGAAACCCTGCAATCGTACAATCTCCCGCGCCTGTTGTGCCCACAACGTTAACCACATAACAAGGTGCGAGCAGCTCGCGTCCCTGCCAACTTTCCAGTTGCTGTTCTGCCGGCGCGCATTGCCCCATCTCCCGCAGACGCGCAGCACTTGCAGTCGTTCGTAAATAAAGACCATGATCGCCAAGCTTTAATCCGACGATCGCCGCTCCCATGTCGAGTAATTGCTGCGACATGGAGCTTAGCAGGCTGTCGTCTGCCCAGGCGAGCAGCTCCGTCGTACCATGACGCTCACAGAGCTCGTGATATTTCTTCGGCCGGAGCATATAGAGGATTTCCTCGAAGCTCGGAAGGAACACATCTACATAAGGCAGTACCCGTTGCAGGATGCTCTGCCAATCGGCTTGACCAGCTGGCGTGTTCGGGTCAGGCCGTGCCATATCTAATGAAACCGTCAAGCCCTGCGCTTTCACACTAGACAATAGGCGCTCCAGCTCTTCGCCATCCTGCTCATACATCCTGCGCATCAGAGGCGGATACCCGAAGTGGAACAGCTTTGAGCCTAGCAGAGCTTCAAGCGGTACATCCTCTGCGGTGAATGTATCATTCGCTCCTGTACAGTGAAGGAAGATGCGATCCACTCCCGGCGGGCTGATGACAAGCGTATAGGAGCTGTTCTCACCATGCGCGATGATCATCCCTTCAGAGAGGGCAGGTCCATAGCCGCTAAGCACATCCAGGATAGCATCCCCGAACAGGTCATTGCCAATCTTCCCCATCAGCTTGACGGGCAGCCCTAGCCGATGCAGAGCCAGTCCGGTATTGGACACCGCGCCTCCTGTAGACAGGCTGGCAGGCCCGATATCAATTAGCTTGCCCGGAGCAAGCAGCTCTCCAAGCCCTTGCCCGCGGCTTCCCTCGCGAATTGTCGGAATGACATCCAGACATATATGTCCCGCTACTATAATCTCTGGATGATCCATATCTCGGCTGTTCACCCCTAGCGCCCCCAGTCTACTGCTATTGTTCCGCCTGTCTTCTCAGATTCTAAAGCCGCTGTAAACAAACAATGGCTGTCTGCCGCTTCCTCTGGCAAAGCGCATGTGAACGGCTGTGACATTCCCTCCCGTCCATGAACAATTTCGTCACAGAACGCGGCCCACATCTGCAGAATCGAATCCGAGAACCCAAACTCAAAAATACCGCCTGTAATTGTATCATAAGCCGATTTGTACGGCGCATCAACGACATGCCATGCTTGCTGGCCGCCTGGTTGATAAGGAAGTGAGGACACCTGCTTCGGGTTTTTGGTCGTAAACTCCGCGGACATGTCCGTGCCTTGAATTCGAATAAACCATGTATTTGCATGACCCGGTGCAATTCGCTTCGTCGACAGCACCATTGGGAATTGCTGTGTATCTGTCTTCACATCACACGCGAGTATCGCATTATCCCATGTTTCGCAAGGCGACATGCCGCCCTTTCCGTCTGGACGTTCCTCTACAATCTTAGATAACAGCGCTCGAACGCGGTCTGGCTTCCAGCCGAATCGAAGCGGCAGATGCAGCACATGCAAGCCAAGATCGCCCATGCAGCCATATTCGCCATTGGTTGCAATACGTCTCTTCCAATTAATCGGTTTCATAGGATCAAGGTCGCTGGAATGCCAGAACCCTGCTTCTACTTCAATGATTCTGCCGAACTTCCCTTCATTCACCCACTGTACAATTTGCTGCGCGCCTGGGAAAAATGGAAATTCGGAGGAGCTTCGCACGACGACCTCTGGGTTATCCTGAATGGCGGCCATAATGGCAGCATTCGCCTTGCGATCAATCCCGAATGGCTTCTCACCAAGCAGATGCTTGCCTGCGCGAATAATATCGAGATAGATTTGTTCATGCAGATTATGTGGAACCGCACAGTAGACGGCCTCAACCGAAGGATCAGCCAGCAATTCTCTGTAGTCCGTATACGACTGCTTGACGCTGGGAACATGATCTTCGAACCACTTCGCAGCTGCAGGATTGGCATCGCATACAGCAACAATACGAGGTTCGAAGTCCACACCAGTTAGATGACACCAACGCGCTGCCGCGCTCGCAAATTCCTTGCCCATCAGTCCACAGCCAATAACTCCGAATGAAAGGATTCTTCTAGCCATTACAATTGATCTCCTTTCAGAATAGCCAATGCTTGGTCTGCTGTTGCTCCCTCATGAACAACACACATCAGTGCAGAGGTCATTCCCGCAGGATTCGGATGCTGGACAACATTACGTCCGTAAACAATACCTGATGCGCCCTGCTTCATCAGTTCAACCGTACGGCTGATAATTTCCTCGTCGCTCGCGCGTCCGCCGCCTCGCACCAATACCGGGATACCGCTGGCAGCTTCAATTACGCGATGATACTCCGTTACATCATCACTAGGATCAGCCTTAATCACATCTGCTCCCAGCTCAACGCCCTGGCGAACTAACGGCATGATCTTGCGGATGTCACCGTCTACCATATAGCCGCCCTTCTCTTCATTCGGCAGCATAACAAGCGGCTCTACCATCAGCGGCATGCCGTACTTCTCACACTCCGTCTTCAAAATCGTAATATTGCGCACACACTGGTGGTGGAGCTCAGGCTGATTTGGAAGCAGCAGCAAATTCACACACACAGCTACCGCATCCAAACGAACCGCATGCTCAATCGCGCAATCAACCAGCTCACTGAACAGAAACGTCGGCAGCACATTGCCATAGATATTAGCCGCATCTGTTCTGAGCACTAAGCCTGGCTTCTGCTTGCCCGGAATTTCCTGCAGATGTCTCGCCTGCCCGACGCTCAGTTGAATACAATCCGGACCTGCTTGGACAACCGTTTCAACTGCGCGCTTCATATTCTCGATACCGGATAGGAATGAGAACTCGTTGAAGAATCCATGATCAATAGCAACATCAAAGCATTTCCCTTGGGCGCTGAACATCCGATTCAATCTGACCTTCGTAGACATGTTAGAAACCTCTCCTTGTATGATATGATTTTGTTCGTTTCTAACATTAGAATATATTAAATAAACATTAAAGTCTATAGTATAGATTAACTTATCATAATAAAGAACACATCTGCCCCGATGTGTTCTTTTATCACGTATTCCATTCTAAATTCATCCTACATGCTCTTACTCCATTCTTTCACCCTGCGGAAACTCTCTTCCTCTGGAATATCTTCCACGCGTGTCATGATTGACCATCGGATGCCGAACGGGTCGAGTATACTGCAATAGCGATCACCGGAAACAAAGTTCATCGGCTGCTCCCTGACAGTCGCGCCGTTTGCAATGGCCAGGGCGTATGTATGATCTACGTCGGGGACGTACACGCCCATCGAATAACAAGCATTCCCTTCGCCCGGAGGCAGAACCAGCCCATACGCAGGGTTAGCTGCGCCAAGCTGCAGGTAGCCGTGACCGAAATCTAGATCGGCATGAATGATCATCGGGCTGCCGATCTCCCCAATATCGGTTACGCTCTTCGCCTTCGCCCCGAATACGGCTTCATAGAAAGCAATTGCTGCTGTCGGATCACGCACGACAACAAATGGCGTAATGCCCGTATAGCCATTGGGCGTTCCATTCGTCGTGTAGGTCCCCGTTACACCCGTTTTATTTTCGAGATTATCCATGTTCCTTCCTCCGATTCGTTCGAAAATTTCGCTGTTACGCGAGATATTGTCAATCTATCCTCCATCTGCTAGTCTTCATTATAGTGTCTCCGAATGGGACGTGTATTGTAAAAAGACGACAATATCGCAAGCGAGGAGTATACATGAAACGATCGGACAGCACGTCAACACGCGGCATCCTGCATGCGTCAGCTGGTCAGCAGAAATTTGCCTTGTCCCGATTCGATCCAGGACCTCGGCTGAGGCCGTTCATCGAGCATTACTGGGCGATACGCTATGATCTGGGCGCTGAAACCCCATATACGCAAACGGTCTTATCGTATCCCAACATCAATCTCGCCTTCGAGCAGGATCACAGCGGGCGCCATGCGTCAGTGTATGGTGTTCCTCGTCGGCTGTTCGTACAGGAGCTCCGCGGCTCGGGGAAAGTGCTTGGTGTTAAATTTCGTGTTGGCGGCTTCTACCCCTTCTGGAATCGAGACGTCGCCTTGTTATTCGGAACCCGAATGGCTGCCAACGAAGTATTCGGCCTAGAAGCCGATGATTGGCTGAGCACCGTGCTCGACGCAGGAGACGATGCTGCGATGGCCGAGCAAGCAGAGCGCGCGCTGCTGACTCAGCTGCCTAGTATAGATGATCAAGCCGAACTTGCGGCTAGTCTGGTTCACGAGACGATGAACAATAGAGCCATTATCAGGGTCGAGCAACTGTGCGAACATAGCGGGATGTCGGTCCGACAATTGCAGCGTCTATTCCGCAAGTATGTCGGTGTCACGCCGAAGTGGGTCATCAAACAATTCCGATTGCAAGAAGCGGCGCAGCATCTTGAGCAAGATGAATCTGCACATTGGGCCGAACTGGCTGTGCAGCTGGGGTATTTTGATCAGGCGCACTTTATTAAGGATTTCAAGTCGGTCCTCGGCCAATCACCAACAGCGTACCGTAACCGCTCTAACCTGTAGCACATTCAAGCCCACTTCCTCTGGTCATCCCATTGCATAAAATTTACCTTCATGTGCCAAGGTATATGGAGCGGAGGGATGGATCATGAATCGCAATCTATGGTCGGGTTTATTATTCGGGATAGGCATTGTCGCTTTTATCGATGAGACTGTCTTCCATCAATTGCTGCATTGGCACCACTTCTATGATAAGTCTACAACCGCTGTCGGATTAATTTCTGATGGCTTATTTCACGCATTCAGCTGGTTTGCGACCATTGGGGGACTGTTCCTATTCGCAGATCTTCGACGTCGCAATGACTTGCAGCTAAAGCGATGGTGGGGAGGGTTGCTGCTGGGGGCAGGCGCATTTCAGTTATACGATGGCATCATCCAGCACAAGCTCATGCGCCTTCATCAGATTCGCTATGTCGAGCATGTGATCATCTATGATGTAGTCTGGAACATACTGGCCGGAGTCATGCTCATCATAGGCCTCGTACTCATTAACAATAAGAGGCGTACAGCATGAATCATACTCCCATGGCTCACTTGACTGATGCCGAACCTTATATCGTACTAGCTGTTATCTTCGCCTTAGTGACGTATCTGTGGGTCGCTATTGCAACGAATCATCGCGGGCAGCTTCGCAGATGGCCCTTATATCGCTACGGGTGCTGGTTTATTGGACTTGGATGTGCAGCGACAGCCGTAGTTGGTCCCCTAGCAAACCGCGCCCATACAGATTTCGCAGCGCATATGACAGGCCATCTGCTATTGGGGATGCTGGCCCCCATCCTGCTCGTATTCGCTGCGCCTATGACACTTCTCTTACGGACGCTGCGAGTAGCTGATGCGCGCCGTTTATCACGCTTGTTGCATCGCTATCCCCTGCGCTTCATTAGTCACCCGATTGTCGCGGCTGCGCTCAATATTGGGGGACTCTGGCTCCTATATACATCCGAATTATATATGGCAATGCAACATAACGTATGGTTGCACCTCATCATCCATTTTCACTTATTCAGTGCGGGCTATCTATTCACTGCATCTATGATTTACATCGATCCGGTTGCCCATCGATTCAGCTTCCCTTATCGCGCTGCGGTGTTCGTGATTGCGCTAGCTGGTCATGGCATCTTAACGAAGTACATCTATGCCTTCCCGCCTGTTGGTGTCGCCAGATCAGATGCCGAGCTAGGTGCGATGCTGATGTATTATGGCGGAGACGGGATTGAAGTGATCCTGATTATTGTCCTGTGCTTGCACTGGTACAAAGCCACTAGACCGCCTAGACCGACAGTAAGGCCTATATAGATGTACTCTCTTGCGCATGCAGCCACTCGCCAATTGTTCTAGCCGCTTCCTCCAGGATGGACTCCTCCTGAACGAGCGCAATTCTGATATAACCTTCGCCTTCCGTTCCGAATGCATCCCCTGGGATAACCACAACACCGGTGTCTAATAAGAGCGTTCTCGCGAAATTTCGACTAGACCACCCTTCTGGTATAGGCGCCCAGATGAACATCGTAGCTGCTGGCGCAGGAATCCTCCACCCATAGTGCGCTAACCGCTCCAAGAACATATCTCTTCGGCGCGTATAGATAGGAGCTACCGTACTGCCTTCCTCCCTCATATCCTCTTCCAGCGCGACAATGCCCGCTTCTTGAACTGCGCGGAACACACCATAATCGATGTTGCCCTTCAGTCTTCTCAGCGCCTGCACAGCCTCACTATTGCCTGCCAAGAATCCAATTCTGCAGCCTGCCATGTTAAAGCTCTTAGACAGCGAGTGAAATTCAACCGCTATATCCTTAGCCCCTGGGACAGCTAGTATGCTAGGCGGCCGAAAGCCATCGAATGCCATCTCACAGTACGCAAGATCATGCACAATCAACAGATCATGCTGACGACCAAAAGCGACGACCTCCTCGAAGAAGGATAGCTCCGCTACTGCGGCAAGCGGATTGCTGGGATAATTGATCAACAGAAACTTCGCTTGTCGCGCAATGTGATCAGGAATCAAATCGAAGCGCGGCAGGAAGGCATGGTCACTTGTTAGCGGCATATAATACGGTTCAACGCCTGCCAGTGCGAGTCCGCCGGAATAGATGGGATAGCCTGGGTCAGGAACCAATGCCACATCCCCCGGATCACAGATCGCCAATGCCAGATGCGCTAACCCATCCTGTGTTCCCATCAGCGTTAGCAGCTCCTCTTCGGGATCCACTTCAACACCGAACCGCCAATTCAACCACTCCGCGGCCTTATTACGAAATTCGATGCTCCCCTCCGAGGAGGGATATTGATAATTGCTATCTATCTGAATCGCTTGCTGAAGGGCATGGACAACTGCAGGTGAGGGCGGCAAGTCCGGGCTGCCAATTCCAAGGTCAATAATCGTTCTTGCTCTTGACCTCGCCTCCAGCTTCCATTGCTCCACTTCAGTGAATATAGCCGAACCCATTTGTTCGATTCGTCTGCTCTCTATACGCTTCATTCCTGCACCCCAATTTCATAATTCTAATATTTAGGTCCCACCAAAGCCACTATAGGCTATAATAGAAGCAAGATCAATTTCTGGATGGGAATGAGGTACTCGTATGATTCGCGTTCTCATAGCCGATGATCACGCCTTAATTCGTGACGGCCTGCAGACGATCATCGATCTGCAAGAAGATATGGAAGTCGTTGGTGTCGCCGAGAATGGACAGCACGCTTATGACGCGATAGCCGCGACGAAGCCTGATGTCGTATTGATGGATATTCAGATGCCGGTTATGAATGGCATTACAAGCACCCGACGAATTAAGCAAGATTACCCCGATATCGTTGTTATTATCCTAACCACATTCTCGGAGGATGAATATATTATCGATGGGCTAGTCGGTGGCGCAAGCGGCTTCTTATTGAAAAACTTACCTGCCGCCAAAATCGTTGAAGCCATTCGCGATGCCTTAAAAGGTCATCTGATGCTTCCTAACGAAGTCGCTGCCAAATTGTCTGCTAGACTTGCCTACTTGTCACAATCCTCTGCCTCCGCCTTGCCATCTACGCCTATCCAACATGATAAAATTGAATTTACAGAACGAGAGACACAGGTCATTCATCTCATGATTGATGGCAAGAACAATCGCGAAATTGCCGAAATTCTGTTCATCAGTGAGGGGACCGCCAAAAATTACATTACGATCATCTATCAAAAAATAGGGACAAACGATCGAACAAAAGCAGTGCTTTTATTAAAAGACATGTTATTGGACGAGCCGTTCATTTGAAATCAGTATGACTTATGACTGTGGTCATGGTTACAGTCATAAATCTCTAAAATCAACTAGTCAGAATGAGATTACTAGGCCACAATAGGGATATTGCGATTTACTAGATTAGGGGTGTCGGAATGTCCATCGATAGACGCTATTGGGTAAAATGGGTCTTGATCATCGTTGTCTTGATCGTTCCGTTATCACCGTTCTTCCTGATCGATAAACAATGGAGTCCGATGGAACATGCACATCGAACGCTCGCAAGTGATTTCCTGTTCTATAACGGTGATCTTACGTTGCAAGAGGCAGAGCGTTCATCGGATGATTGGCAAGCATTCGATACGAGAGACAATGGGGGTTCCCGTGTCAGCGGTACATACTGGTTCCGCATAACGCTGTCTCACAGTAACTGGAACAACCCGCACCTATACGCAGTCTACCTACGCAATGGCGAATTCTTCTTGGAAGGACAACGCATTCATGCGTTCAATACAGATTTGCGCAATAAGCAAATCGCATGGAATCAACCTCAGCTCTTCCAGCTGCCTCAGGACTTCGTCGGCAAGGATTTGTATATTCGTTCAACCTTCGATAGACAAATTGTTCACCCGGGCATTTACCTCATAGATGAACCGCTTAATATTATCTTGAATCAACTGCTCCAATCGGGATATCGACTCGCGCTAGGCTTTATATCTATTCTCCTTGCGATCGCAAGCCTGATATTATATGTGGGTAGCCGGCAGCGCATTTACTTCTATTTTTCATTATTCGCATTGGTTGTCGTCTATGCTTGTATTTATCATTCTTGGGGACTAATCAGCCTCGTGATGCCTTGGCCCGCATTTACCTATGTTTATTATTGTATCATTCCATTTGGCGGGTATTGTTTTCTGCGTTTTTTTGCAGAGGTATTCGGAGATGGGATTGGCAGCATTCATCGACGGTTATGGCAAGTCATGCTTGCAATCTTCGCCATAATGTCTATCACAGCCATTGCGGCCCCGGCGTTCTATAGCTTCTACATGGCACGCTATGTCTATGATGTGGCCTCCCCGATCATTCTCCTGGCCATTATTTTCGCATCCATAGTTACCTATTGGCATAACCGCGATCTAGAATCATTTTGGTACATGGCGGGGTTTGTCGTATTGGCCGTCTTCCTCACCTATTCTTTCTTTTATTTTCAAATTGAAAATCTAATCGAACAATATGCAGCATCCATCTATCCCTACGTGCGAGCAGTCACTTCCCCCTTCTATCGCTATTACTTGTATATGCATGGTATATTCGTACTCATGTTCTGTATGATGATGATTTTACGTGAACGGATTCGAGGCGTATATATGAAAGCCACGCAATCCGCTGCAGACTTAGCGGTGCTGAGCGAATCGTTGGAGGAGCTTGTGCGGGAACGAACAGCAGAGCTAGAGGATACGAACTTCAATTTGCGCGCATCGATGCTGGAAACCTCGCAGGCACTAGCCGAGGTTGCCGTACTAGAAGATCGAAACCGGATCGCGCAAGACATGCATGATCACATTGGCCATGACTTAACCGCTGCTCTCATCCAGATGGAAGCTGCGAAAATGCTAATCACTAAGGACGTCAATCTTGCGATCGATAAGATCGAGGCTACTAGAACAACTGTAAATCATGGGTTGGAAAGTATTCGGGAAACCGTGCGAATGATGAAGGTGGATTATGAGAAGCGCGCAATGATCCCAGAGCTGCTTCACGTGATCCAAACTACACAGCTAAGAACTGGCGTTACCGTCCATTATGATCCACAGCCGCTGCCTGATATGAATGCCGACACGAAGAAAGCCCTGATCCTTGCTCTGCAGGAAGGGCTGACGAATGGCATTCGCCATGGAATGGCCACCCGCTTCGAGTTCGAATTGAACGCCGCGAATGGAATGATTCGGTTCGTATTAACGAATAAGGGACTTAGCTTCGATACTAGTAAGCTGGGATTTGGGTTAACGACGATGAAAGAGCGAGTGGAGCAATTAAATGGTTCACTGCGCATCGATGACAACGACGGTGCAGGCTGCCAGCTAACGATTGAGATCCCCATTCATTAAATTAATCTTCTCACCGCTGTCCCGGCTTTCATTCGCAGCTTCCATGAAGCGCACAACTTCAAGCAGTTCGCTAGCAGGAATAGGTACGCTGCCCGTGCGGAACATCTCCATCATCCGCTCGATCATAATCACGTGAGCAGGTTTACGTTCATGGCTATCAACGATATATTGTGATCCATCCGCGCGATGAATGATACAGCCATATTGGTTATTCCCCATTCTGTTCCCGCGCAACATGCCGACTCTGCCATCGGCCCATTCCCCAATGATCATATCCGATCCATCGTTCGTGACAGTCGACACCTGAACACATCCAGGTCCCATGACTGCGTATAGCATCTCAACCAGATGCACCCCATACCAGAACAATCCCGGCATCTGCGGCTCCAGCTTCATCGGTCCGAAGACGTCTGCACCGAATATAGCCCTCTGTTCAGCAGAGGATCGTGCTGCTTGCAGCCCCTCCATATAACGTAGAGAAGAGCTGCTCATGATGGGAACAGAATACCGCTCGGCCAGCTCCAGCATCGCCTTAGCATCCTCGGTGCTTACGGCGAACGGCTTGTTGACGAATACCGGCTTACCGCTTGCTGCAATAGCAGCAAACTGCTCCAGATGAATACGTCCATCCATAGATGTGATCATCATCGCATCCACTTGATCTGCCAATGCGGCGAGATCGTCCACAAGGCGTATACGGTAGCTGTCAATGAGTTGTCTCGTGTATCCCTCTACCCGGCCGATACTCAGCGCCATATCGGGAGATCCACCCTTGTAGGCGGCAGTCACCTGACCTCCTGGAACGTAGTAAGGATGAGACGAATCATTCAATACCTTCGTGAAATCAACACTATGCGAGCTGTCCAGGCCAATTAACCCAATTCTCAAGGTCTCTTCTCTCATAAGGCAAGCTCGAAATGATGACAGCTTATATTCATCTTAGCCTTCAAGTACAACCGATGCGCATCATAGCGCATGACGCCTGAATCCAGATGAAGCTGCTTGCAGCCACGCTTCACAGCTTCGGCAATGACCCAGTCCAGCAGCCGGCGCCCATAGCCCAGCTCTCGACTCCCAGCATCGACTATCAAATCATCCACATACATATACAAGCCCCAGCTTAATGATTCGCTGAGCTTATAGCCGGCTACCGCCTTCACTTCACTATCCCGCATCAACATGATCATTTCGTAACTGAACAGCTGCTTCAGCCGATTCACCTGCTCCACATAGTCCGCCTGAAGCAGCTGCGGCCTTAATTGATTCATCACATGGAAGGTCGACATCACTTCTTCATCTGTCACAGCATGCTTTATGGCCCCTGAATCCCCTTCAATCATCATCTCTGCCTCCCTTCGACATTAGCGCGTTCATCACATGAAATCCAATCATAGTCTCTTGCGATAGAGCAGAGCATGTTCCAAGCTGAGCCAGTTCATTCCCAAAATCTCTTAGTGCTGTCATCGCGGCTCGAAACGGCGCTGAACCGGTACTTACTCTGGCAACGCCAGCCTTCGCAAGCGCAGAGATAGACGGCAAGCTTGGTCCCGCCAGCACATTAAGCGGTAATTGCGTACCTTCAATCAAGCTCCGGATTGTTGCCAGATCCGTCAATCCTGGCACGAATAACCCATCAGCGCCTGCTTGGCGGTATGCTTCAGCTCTCCTCAGCGTCTCCGTTAATCGCCACTTCTCGCTTCCTATTCCATACCAATATGTGTCGACTCTCGCATTAATGAACAACGGCAGGCCGAGTGAGCGCACAGCATCCCTGATCGCTGCGATTCGGCTTGCCTGATAATCGGCATTGAGCAGCTCTCGCCGATTGAGTCCTGCTCCGTCCTCCACATTGATGCCTGCGGCCCCTGCCGCTGCAACCATCTCCACCAATTGGCCAATCGATTGCGGCGTGCACCCATAACCCGCCTCCAAATCAGCTGATACTGGCACTTGCACGGCTGCAGTGATACGCGAGATGGCATCCAACATCTCGTCCATAGGGATGTGCTCGCCATCGGTATAACCCAGCGATGCTGCGATGCCTGCGCTAGTTGTTCCGATCGCTTGAAATCCACATTGCTGCAGCAGCTTTGCGCTCATCGCATCCCATGCGTTCGGAAGTATAAGCGGCGGCTCATTCACATGCATGGCTTTAAACTGCTTACAATGGGTCACAAGCTTGACTAGGTTCACGATTACACCTCCTTCAGTCTCCTACTGATCGGTTGACACGAGCTGCTCTGTACCGGTCCCGGCCGATCGATACACCGCTTCCAGAACGGCCAGCACATCACGACCGTACTTCGCCGACTCGAAGTGATTATCGGAAGACTGAATAGCGCTCAGCAGCTCGGCATATTGCAGCTCGAACGGAGGGGTTACCTGCGGCAGCTCAAGCTGCTTGTATTCTCCGCCTTCGCTGATCCATAAGCTGTTGCCTGTACGAAGTCTAAGCATGCCCTTGGTTCCGATAATCTCCGTCTCATTGCGGGGAACACCTTCATAACCAGATTGAACAATGACGGCAGTGACACTGTTGTCGAGCTCGAGGTAGATCATGCCGCTGCCCTCAACATCCCCTCTCTTCCCGTAATGACTAGTAGCTGCGCGCACTTTGCGCACCTTACTATCAACCAGCCACTGAATCTTATCAATGGAATGCGTACCCAAATTGGCGAGAATGCCTCCGCCCGATTTAGACTTTTCTAGAAACCAGTCCGGCCGTGTAGCATGGAAATAATTCGCATGGCGAGCATCGTGAATCATGACGATTTCACCAATTTTACCGCTTTGCACGATTTGTTTAGCCAGGAGATTATGGGCCATGTAATGCTGCGTATGTCCGACCAGAATTCGAATGTCAGCCTGTCGTGCCGCTTCGATAATCATATCGCATTCCGCTGCCGACAGCGCCATCGGCTTCTCCAGCATGAGGTGACAGCCATGTGCCGAAGCGAATACGGCTGCCTCCTTATGGAGATAATGCGGCAACGCGATGACTGCGATGTCGGGGCGCTCCTGCTCGATCATCTCCCGGTAATCCTGGTACGCGGTAATGCCGTAACGCCTCGCTATGTCTTGTGCTCGATCCTCATGGATATCTGCAACCGCGCAAGCCTCGAGTCCACCAATCGCTGCAATTGCGTCGAAGTGATTGCCTGCAATTGCGCCGGCACCCAGCACTGCAACTTTATAGGTTGAACGCAGCATATCAGCACTCCTCCATACCTCTTATTTATCGTATGAGTAAACGCGCCTTCCAACACGATCCATTCAGAAACGCACGATGCTTCCGACATCTGGAAGCTCCGTCATAGAGATTCGTTTCGTCTCACCGAATGCGGTAATCAACTCAGGCAAGTCGAAGTAAGCCAACACATTATGCCAGTGAAAGCGAACATCATAGCGATAAAATCGAGTCTCCACCAATTCGGCGAAGGATCTCGGCATATTCTCGAGGTAGATCGCATCGACACGATCGTCAATGATTCCGGCCAACAAAGCATAAATCGCCGAGAACCCTTTTCCTGCAATGGACAGCTTCGCCCCCGGATCGCGTAGTTTTATATAATCCATAGCTCGCAGCGTGTCGAATACTCTCATGCCAGCTAACGGCCGACCCAGCATACGCGCATCGCAGCCGAGCTTGTATTCCGTTCCGAACATGGCATCATATTCCCTGCCATTCACCGGCCTGCTGCGGAAGGCTCCTGTACCTCTTGGATCAAAGGCAAATACATGGCTATCCTCGGTCAATTGCGTGATCCAGTCATTCTCGAGATGGATGCCCGCTGACCCCGCATCTTGCAGCACAATGGTCGTTCGATCACATAGGCTGCCTTCTCGGCTTATATGAAGACCACCGACTGTAATGTCAGGTTCACTAAAGAAGAACACCTTCTCTTGCATGAACGCCTGCTGCATATTGCTGCCAGATCGGTCGACGCGATCCGTCTGAATGCTGCGTGGATATATGGGCTGGTCACACTCAGTCATCCTAAGCCAATGCATAACATTATGCTTTAAGCGCTGCGGCTCTCCCGCAAGCTGCAGCAATCCTGCGCGCAGCTCAGGCAGCCGATCAGCATTGATCTGCTGTACGGATACAGCGTCCGGATACTCCGCGAGCACCTGCCCGCTGACCGTACAACGAAGATCGCTTACACTCTCCGGAATGATCGATTCAGATAGATTTACCGGAGCATCAGAGCCGTGAAATTGTCGTACGAACCAGGCTGCGATCTCACGCCGAAGCGCGTCATTATAAGAATGAGTGCCTTTCACAAGAGCAAGCTCCACCTTATCTTCCGCATCGAACAGCCGATACACAGCCCTCGCCCGTTCCATACTGGCTAGCGTCCCTTCAAGGCAGAAGAAATCGGATTCCACCGCGCCTACGATTACGGGCTTGGGGGCGAATAAGGTCACGTAGTCGTCATAATCCATACCAGCCAGAATAGCTCCGTCTAGGATCTGCTCGCCATCCTGCGGTTGGCCTGTCTTCATATAAGACTCGCGTGAAGTCACATACGTACATGGAGCTGCTGCAGCAATTCGATCGTCAATCATCATCGACAGAATCGTCTGCAGGCCCCCGCCCGAATTACCGGTTATCCCGATTCGGGCGGAATCAACCTCAGCCAGCTCGAATAAATAATCGACGGAACGTATGAGATCCCATGCGAAGTATTGAATAATATGGCTCCCTGCCAGCTCGCATTGCAAGCTAAGGTAAGTGTGCTCGGCATGCCAGCGTACCAGTGTTCGTCCAGCTGAACGATCATAGCCTTGCATGCGTTCACCCTGAGAAACCGGATCAACAGCGAGTACGATCATCCCATTCTGAACAAGCTCTATACATACCTTCTGATAGATGGGAGCTGCCTTACCAGCCTCAATATGGCCGCAAGCGAACAGGACCGCAGGCAACGGCCCTTCCTCGCTGGCAGGTACGTAGAGATTCGCAGTGACATAGACGCCCGGCAAGCTTTGATAGACGACCTTCCGAATTTCATAGCCGTCTCGCTTCAGCACGCCAGTACATTGAGCGTTCAGCGGACTCTTCTCAGATGGCCAATATCCTGCCAGCTCGTCCACATAGGCCTTCAATCGCTTTCGTCGAGACTCGAAATCCGCCTTATCACGCAGATTATCCTTCTCAGCTTGATCGCGATCGACCAATTCCTTCGTTGCCTTGAGCAGATAATTGGGCAACTGAACGCCAACATCGTAATAACCGCTTGCATAATGTCCAATGCTCATGCTGCATTCTCCTCCTGAAAACCTGGATTCAGCCGCTGCGAACAGCTCTCGCCCACTCGTCAGCCTTGCAATTCACGCATATAGTCGCGCATGTTCACGGTCTCTCCATCGACACGTGATTTCTCAGCCGCAAAAGCGATTAAATGGTTCTTAGCAGATATCATGCCAGGCGAGCTGCCTTGTGTATCATTGCTTTCAAGCTGACGAATGAAATCGATCATGATGAGTGTATCCGCGCCATTGTGACCGCCTTCGACCTGTTCAGGGTGAACCTTGTAGCGTTCACCATTGAACTTAATGACCTCCAGCTCATTCTTAACGTCATATCCGCGAATTTCACCATTCGTCCCCATGATCTTGAAGCTGCGTGTATTATCGGTCGAGAAGGCTGTCATCGTAAAGGATACCGTCACTTCATTATCGAACAACAGATTCACAACCTGATGGTCCACTACATTATTGTCACATCGGAAGACACACCGGCCGTATGGCCCCTCCTCCAGCGCCTTCCATCTCGCTTCCAGCGTCGGTGTCAGCGATACGACATTCTGCGGCCACTGATCCTTCTCGTTGTAGTACCACTTAATCGCTGAGAAGGCACATTCATGCTCTACCTTACACCCATCTGTGCACCGATTGGTCGATCCCTCTGGCGCATTCGCTTCATTGAAGAAGGATAAGCTGCCGAATGACGATACAGTTGTGCATTCCGCACCTACAATGTGCTGAAGAATGTCCATGTCATGGCAGCTCTTGGCCAGAATCATCGGGCTCGTCTCATCAGATCGGCGCCAATTCCCTCTAACGAAGCTGTGCGCCTGATGCCAATACCCCACATTCTCGGTCCATTGAATCGTCATAATCTTCCCGATCACGCCGCTGTCAACCAATTCCTTCAGCTTGCGGAAGTAAGTCGAGTAACGCATCGTATGGCAGACAGTTAACGTTCGTCCCAATTGCTCCGCTTTCTTAGCAATAGCCAGCGATTCGACCGGATTGTTGGCCATTGGCTTCTCGAGCAGAATATCATACCCAACGTCAAGCGCCTTCATCGAAGGCGCGTAATGATCATCGTCCTGTGTGCAGATTAGCAGTGCGCGGCACAGCTGCGGCTGCTCGAGCAGCTCCTGCCAGCTTGAGAATACGCGATCCTCCGGAATGTTGTGCAAGCGCGCGAACATATTCCTTCTTTCTTCATTCGGTTCGGCCACGGCCACGAATTTAATTTCATTCGGCCTTTTCAGTGCATAGGAGGCATAAGCGAACATCCCTCTACCTCCGGCTCCTAGCAAAGCTGCTTCTATCATGTCATTCCCTCCGGTGTTCAATTTATCCTTTGACCGATCCTAGCAGAACCCCTTTAACAAAGTACTTTTGTAGAAACGGGTACAATAGCAGGATAGGCAATGTACTGACAATAATGGTCGCAAACTTGAGCGCATCGGTGATAACCAAGTCGCCCCCAGCCGCTGTTTGTGAAGCTACATCTCGATCTAACTGACCCTGAATAATCAAATCTCTGAGCACCAATGTCAGCGGGAACAAATCTGGATTACGTAAATACAGGATCGCACTGTAAAAATTGTTCCACATGGCTACTGCAACGAACAGACCGATCGCCGCAAATACTGGCTTCGACAATGGCACAACAATACGAGTGAACAGTCCGATATCGTTTAATCCGTCAATCTTCCCTGAATCAAACAGTTCTTCAGGCAACCCCTGAAAAAACGTTCGGAATACAATCAAATTGAAGGTGCTAACTACACCTGGGAGGATCATGGCCCATGTCGTATTCAGAATGCCGACTCCCTTAACAACAAGGAAGCTTGGAATCATACCGCCGCTGAACAGGATCGTAAATACGATAGCCATCATAAATGTTTTGCGAAACAGCATCTTCCGCTGAGATAAAGCAAAAGCACCCATCGATGTAATAATTAAGGAAAGAACTGTTCCAACAACCGTATAATAGATCGTATTCCGATAACCGCTTCCTACGCGCTTGTCAGCGAATACGGTTTCGTACCACTCTGTCGTAAACCCAACCGGCCATAGTGACACTTCGCCTTTCATAATCGCAAGCTCATTGCTTAGCGACACGCTGACCATGTACCAGAATGGATAGAGGGTGACAATTATAAGCAAAATCATGAAGATGACATTGGCTACATCGAACACACTGATTTTATTCTTCATTGTATGCCTCCTCTACCACAAGCTAGTCTCATTAGTCTTGCGCGCTAACCAGTTGGATCCAACAATCAGCAGAAATCCGACAACACCATTGAATACACCAATTGCCGTTGCATAACTGAAATTACCTTGAAGCAACCCTACGCGATACGTATAAGTGGAGAAAATATCTGACGTGCTATAAATAAGCGGATTATAGAGCAAGAATACCCGTTCGAATCCAGTTCCCAGCAATCCGCCAATGTTCAAGATCAGCAGGATGATAATGACAGGAATGATGCCAGGGATTGAGACATGCAAGGCCTTCTTCCAGCGACCCGCACCGTCCAGCTCAGCAGCCTCATAGAGCGAAGGATCGATCGACGTAAGCGCAGCCAGGTAAATGATTGTTCCCCAACCAACACCCTGCCAGATGCCTGATGCAACAAAAATCGTTCTGAACCACTCCGGCAAAGAGAGGAAGTAAATGGACTCGATTCCGAATAGTCCGATAACCCGATTGATCATGCCGCTTTCAGGCGACAAGAACATCACGACCATGCTCGCAATAACAACATTCGATACAAAGAAAGGCATATAGCTTACGGTCTGTACAACTCGCTTGAATACCATACTGCGAAGCTCGTTGAGCAGCAGGGCCAGGATGATCGGGGCTGGAAAGCCCCAGATCAACGTGTACACCCCAATTAATACTGTATTGCGCAGCAACATCAGAAAATCAGGGTTATCGAGTATGAATAGCTTGAAGTATTTGAACCCTACCCAATCGCTGGCTAATACTCCGGTAAACGTATTGTAATCTTTGAAGGCCACTACAATCCCGAACATCGGACCATACTCGAAGATTAGATAATATAAGGCAGCGGGTAGAAAAAGCAGCAACAAGTATTTACTATCGTCCAATCTCTTCAACATGGGTCTCTTCACACGATTGTTCATCGGAAGTGGCCTCCTCAAACTTACTTAGAACGTGCGTACGCTTGATCATGTACCTGCAGCACATCATTCAATCCTAGTGCAGTCAGGCCATTGACATAATCATCCCATTCACTAAGCGACCGTTGACCGATAATGAATTTGCTGACATTCTCAGAGGTGTATTTATTGATAGCTTCACGTTTGATCGAGATAGACTCCCGTTCATCCTTCGTGAATGCTGCTCTTTTGACCGCTGGAGCGATATGTGCGGATGCCGCATCGTAGGAAACTTTTGTCTCCTCGTTGAGCAGCGCGATATTCGAATCATTGTCGAACCATGCGTTGAAGCCAGCAGTCCGTATACCGAAATCAACGGAGCGAGACGCTTGATCCTTAACGGCTGGCAGGTATTGGTTTTTACCGTTCACCTTCTCGAAGGTTACGCCTTCCTTGCCCCAGCTGACGAGTTCGCGCGCTTCTTCTGTAAAGTGCGAATCGAGGAATGCAAAGGCTGCTTCTTTATTCTTCGATGTCGACGTAATGGTCAAGCCTTGCTGGAAGATATACTTGGTTCCATGAACGCCCTTATGACCCGCTCCACCCGGAGGTGTGAAATGCGCCATCTTGAATTCCGGATTCTCTCCTCTTGCTAGGTTGTTATACGTATCGATGTTATTGATATAACCATACAGGATAAAGACTTTATCCGTTGTAACAAACTCATTGCGTTTGCTGCTGTCGAGATTACCGAACTCCTGTGGAATCAGCTTAGCCTTGTAAGCGTCAGCCAGGAACTGAAGCGCTTGTCTGTAATTGTCCTCGCTTGGACCATAATGCCACTTCTGGGTGTCTTCTCTGTAGTAGTAGTCGTTGCTTGAGCCGAAGCTCAGTGCGATTTGATTCATTGCGCCCCAATCGGGGATGTAGAGCGGATAGCTGTCTGGGTATAATCCCTTCAGCTGCACGAGAACATCGTACAATTCATCATAAGTGGTTGGATACGCGATATTGTGCTTCTGGAAGATATCTTCCCTGTGGAGCCACAAGCCGTCCCAGTCGCCGAATGCCCCGTGCGCTGGATGCATATACAGCTTGCCGTCATGAGAGAGCAGATGATTCGTTTCATCCGGATGAGCGGCGATAAACTTTTCTAGATTCGGCATTTGGTCTAGGTGGTCAAGCAAGTTGACAAGCGCACCGTTGCCGCCATTCTCATGAATAATGTCTGGACCAGACATCCACATCAGGTCAGGCAGATCGCCGGATGCAATGATGAGTGGAATCGCTTCCCACCAATTGCCCTGATAGCCGCTGACATCGAGCTCGACATTGGCGTACTCTTCCATAAGGTCGTAGATCAGCCAATCTTCATTCAACGGCCAGGCGGCATGGCTTTGCACCATCATAGACAGCTTAGCTGGCGGCGGCTTTGTTCCTTCATCATTACTAGGCGTGTTGGTCGTACTGCTCGACGAGTTGGTAGTCGCCGATTTGTTGTTATTACTGCTATTGTTACTGTTGTTACTGTTACTGCCATTAGATGAACATGCTGCGATTAGGGTTAAGATCAATAGTAATGAGACAATCATTGACAATCTTTTCGACATACATAAGTACCCCCTAAATAGTATTGTGAACGAAAAACATCGCCTTGCCTCTTAATCATAAAATAGATCCCCCTCATCCCGATATATACGAATATATACAAGGACAGACCGACGTTGTCACGTTTACAGCGCATAACGCATACAAGCTATCACTACCCTGTGAATCGATGTATAGATCCGTTAAGGGTAGTTGAGATTGGTTTGGCGATCATTCTCTTTCGGATTTGATATAATGGTAGATATCTGCATGTGAGGAGCTGAGGACGAATGCATCTGTTGGGCCGACTCGCCAAGCTGGTGTCCGACCGATCTATATTGACCAAGCTGATCGTCTCTCTAATCATTATCGTCACACCGCTGTATGTCTTCAATTATTACATCAATCAGATCGGCGCGAATCAGAACCGCCAAGAAATCGAACATGCCCTCACGAACTCCCTGCAATCCTACATGAATATACTTGACAACGAATTTCTTCGCATTCAACAGCTGCTTGATAAGAGCGCGCTAGACATCGCCGTATCACATGTGGAACTTCTTAGAGATGATACTACACCGAGTGAGAAATCCATTCATTTCGATTATATCCGGAATTACTTGAACCGGGTTCAATATTCGACACGGTTTGTCCGTGAGCCGGAAGCGCTCTTGCCTAGAATGAATACGACCTTGTCCACCCTGACGAATAAAGCGTTCGACGCGCCCACATTCCGTGTATTAAGCAAGCAAGGCAGTCCATTTATCCCTTGGAATGGCAACTTATATATGAACACACCCTTCGTCACGAACAACCAGGAGGAGAATGGATTATTCATACTAGCCGTAACGGTCTCAACCGAGACCATATCCACTTATTTATCCAAAATCATGAGCTTCGAACGCGGAAACGCCCTGTTATTCGATCGACAACATACATGGGAGATCTCAACTGACGCCCAACATACCGTAGATACAGAAATAAAGCTGTTAGTACTAGAATCGATTCAGGGTGAATCTGGTATACCCGTCCCTCACATCTTAAACCGAACGATTAATGGAGAGCCGTACTTGATCGTTTATCAACGCTCGGCCTATACCGATATGCTAATCGCTGCCTATACGCCACAAGCCGATTTTTATGGATCATTAAACATTTATAAAACGTTCTTTTATACCATGTCCATCTTATCCATTATGGTCATTATTGTATTCTCCCTAGGCATCTACAAAATGATCCACAAGCCGCTTCGCAGTCTAGTCCATGCGTTCCGCAGGGTTGAGATCGGGCAATTACAATTTACACTTACGCCCAAAAGCGATGACGAGTTTGGATACTTGTATCGACGCTTTAATATGATGACCGACACGCTCAATACCATGGTCAATGTTGTGTATGAGCAGAAGCTTCTGAGTCAACGTTCGGAGCTTAAGCGGCTGCAGTCGCAGATCAACCCTCATTTCTTATACAATAACTTCTTTGTCTTGCAGCGACTGATTCGTTCCAAGCAGAATGAGAAGGCAGCCAAGTTCGCTGAGTATCTCGGGAAGCACTTTCAATTCATTACCCGTGACGCAGCCGATGAAATTTCGCTGCATGATGATGTGCTTCATGCCAAAAATTATGTGGACATCCAATTGGTATGCTTCGATCAGCGTGTAATCGTCAATTTTCAGACTATACCGGAAGAGATGAGGAACATCATCATTCCGCGATTAATCGTTCAGCCCTTGCTCGAGAACAGCTTCCAGCATGTATTCGACAATCAACTGGCCGATGGCTTCTTATCCGTTACATTCCATAGTGATGAAGCGACGTACCAGATCATCGTGGAGGATAATGGCAAACAGCTTGATGACGAGCAATTGGAAGCTTTATCGCAGCTGCTATCAACCGCAGACATCCAGACGGAAGAAACAACCGGCATCATTAATGTACATCGTCGGCTTCGTCTCAAATTCGGTGATAAATCCGGTTTGACCTTATCACGAAGCCGGTATGGCGGGTTAAAGATCAATATCATCATAGAGAGAATGGGAGTGTGATCCGATGCTGAAGCTTCTAATCGTTGATGACATGCCGATTATCGCCGATGGGCTCTACGAGCTATTCCGAGAGGAGCAGCGAATACCAACGGATGTATACAAGGCTTACTCCGCCCCAGCTGCAATTGACATCGTGAATACAGTACCGATAGACGTCATCGTTACAGATATTAAGATGCCTGAAGTTACCGGGCTGGAATTGCTTAAGGCAGTCAATGACATTAGACCTTCCTGCAAGGTGATTTTCTTGACAAGCTACCATGACTTCGAGTTTGCCAAGGAAGCAGTGAATCTTGGTGGGTTTGACTTTATCCTGAAGACGGAAGGAGATGCGCGAATTCAGGATGCCGTATATAAGGCTGCGGAGGAAGTGTTGAAGGGGAAGCAGCGGCAGGAGCTTGTCATGAAGGCACAGGCTCAATATCAGCAGGCGCTGCCTATGCTGCAGAAGCAATTCCTACAAGAAATGCTGCAAGGTAAGCCGAAAGACGAAGCAGACCGAAATGAGCAATTCCGCACGCTCGAGATCGATCTTCATCCATCGGAACCGGTTCAGCTTGTCATGCTCCGAATTGATCGTTGGAAGCAATCCATGACCTGGTCCGATCGCGCTTTACTGCTGTATGCCGTCCAGAATATTATGTACGAATATCTGACTCCGCGTGTTCGCCTGATTTCGCTTACACTCGACTCATCGCATATCATCGGTCTATGGCAGCCGAATGAGGCTCCACCCTCAGCCAAGGAAGCCAGCAAGGCATTCCGGTTCTTCTATGGGACGCTAGAGACCATTCAGAATACATGCCGTGATCTACTAAAGCTGCATATCTCGGTCATTCTTAGTCAAGAATCCATCGACTGGCTCCGTATAGGCGACAAGCTGCAACAGCTGGAGCTGTTGCTGCAGAGTGGTATCGGACTTAACCATGAGCTGCTGACAACAGATGAAGAGCTATTGCAGAATAAAAGCGATCAAGCTAGCCATAGTGAAGAATTGACGGATTCCGGTCTCTATTTGCAAACCGTTCATTACGCCTCCTTACCCGTCCTCCTTGCTGCTGGCAAGAAAGAAGAGTTCTTAGAATTATTCGAAGATCTGGTCGCCACAGTAAGAGACGCTGGCGATAATGCAGGGTATAAATTGGAAGCCCTGCACTACCTTGGATCGATGTTCATGGGCTATATGAATCGAAGGCGCTTATTATCAGAAGTGGTGAATACGTATGGGATTGATAAACTGATTCACATTGACCCTGAACAGGAATGGGAGAGCTTCGCGCATTACTACCGCAATCTGGCTCTGTACTTCTTCGAGCACAGTACCTTCGAGCAAGAGGATCGGTCCAATCGGCTCGTGCAGGATATACAGGGATATATCGTGAATAACTTGAATCAGGATTTATCCCTGACTCGGCTAGGGATGCATGTTCATTTGAACCCGACCTATCTATCCCGGTTATACAAGCAGATTACAGGAGATGGCATATCCGACTATATCATGGAATCGCGGATTGAGAAATCCAAAACGCTGCTCGAGCACAGCGATATGAAGATCCATGAGATAGCTGAAGCAGTGGGCTATCAATCTGGCATTGCCTTCTCGCGATTCTTCAAAAAAATGATTAATCTCACACCGCAAGAATATCGCGATCTGCATGCCCATCATCCCAATTAAGGGTGTCTCGATGCTGTATTCCAGCCGGCTAGATCATAGCCGGCTAGAATAATGCCGGCTTCAATGTCCACGTTTGCAAGCGCGCCAGCTCCAGGATGTTCGGTACCTCTAGATCAGCCCTGAAGATTGGCCACCACTTGGTCCATTCCCCTGTCATCGATGAATACTGCGTGGTTATTAATGTTCCTCTGGTGAGTTGAACTGGCGCATCAGAGGAAAGGCCTTCCCTTATAATAGCTGCCATAGTACAGGTCAACGTTGCAGGGCTTACCTGTCGTCCCGCCACGTCGAAGCAATCTGGCAGCTGCTTAAACCCACACACGGTTGACAGCTCGTCGCGCAATGCATCCTGTATATCCTGCACCTGCAGCGTCACGGGATCATCCTCGTGCGCGCGCTCATGCTCCGGCCACTCATCAGGCACGTCCTGTTCCGGACCATAAATCAATTCCGGTATCGGGCTTAATCCGAGCAGGTGCTGGCGGAATACACCGAACAGCTCGGATGCAGACAAATTAAGATCTCCGTAGGATACGAAGCCCAGCTCATTATTCACCAGCCCGGCCAATTGGATCACTTCCTCGCGGCTAAGCGTACGGTGTGCGGATTTCTCCGTATTCAGCAAGTGCTCGGTCGTCACATAGCTGACATCATCACGGGACAATGTATAGTCCACGAACTCCCCCACCATATCTAAGTAACGCTGCATATCCCCCTCCGGCCTTGCTGCCGGCTTCCTCCACTCCGCGGATGGCGGATGCTGTCCCTGTGAGAAATTAACAGCGTCCCAAAACTCCGAGAACACGAATTCTGTTGGATGATACACAATACTTATGAAACCAACATCCTCATCCTTCTGCAGGTCGCATAATTCATCGAACCTTCGCTTAGCAGGCTCCAATGCGCCATCCATCAGCGGCATACCCATTAACCCCACAAGCGAAGTCAAATTCAACATCCCCCCATACCAGAAGGGCCTATCCTGTAACGTGATTTGATTGTGGCCATCGATATAAGCACGTACATTCCATCCCGCAAGCGCCGGGAATACTTGTGGTGCCCAGGCTTGACCGGGCTGACCATAGCATATAACCGGTTGGCCGGTGATGCGTTCCAGGTCGCGGAAGCCTCTCCCCTCTCGGCGCTCAAACTCATTCGCTCCCTCTCGGAAGCCAAGCGGCTCCAAGTAGTCAGTCACAACCGGAGGAACACTATGCCAATCTGTGTGATAACCGACTTCATGCCGGGATAATCGCTCGATAATATCGGTCCGCCCATGCTCTTCCAGCTTCCTGATCTTCTCCCCTACTAATTTGAATATGCCTACGATTCCCCGACTGTCCAACAGATCCAATATCCCAACAAGCGCTTTCTCGGATTCCGGATTGATGAAATCCTCTACGTCAAACCAGAACAGCACGTTAATTTGACCCATGCAAAACTCCTCCTTCATATCCGAATACGAACTTATCGGGATATCTCCACTGCGATCATCCGGTTAAGATGCTTCAGGGCAATGGCTGCTGCTGCTCGATACGAATCCATATGCTGGGCGGATGGTTAATAGTGTCGAACCACGCGAAATAGCATTGCAACAATCATTATATCGTCTGCGATAGTCTGAACCTATAAACCAATCGTAACATCGCTATACCGTTCTTAACCTTCACAGATATTGCTCCTCCGGAATATACCTGAAGTTCGATAACCGAAATTCGCCGTCTCGGAAGCTTACATCCGCAACCAGCGTACCGATATAGACCGGCTCCACAAATGTCTCAATGCCAATGCCGATTGCGAAATCCACGGTCATTTGTTGATTCTCATTATTGAAATTAACGATGTTTCCGTATAGTAGGTGATCTGCGATTTTCCCATACTCGTCCGATTGATACTCGCTCAAATTCACGCTATATCGGTTAGAACCAATTGTAATTTCGCCAAGTAGAGCCTCTTCCCGCAGGAGTGTTCGGAATTCAGTATTATGACCAACTTGCGCCCGATAGTCTTCACTCTTGAACACATGATCTACAATATGCCCGGATTCATCAAACTCAATGATTCGCAATTCGTTAATCGAAACCCCTGTACCCGAGCCTATGTATAATAGGATGACAAGCTCATTCTCACCATCTGCATCGACATCATAGGTTTGCATCTCTGGCATGACCATCCTTGGTGTCATATACTCCCAATCGAACGTCCGCTCATGTTCTCCGATCTTCAATAATACGCCGTCCGATTCTCTAGCATAGAGAAAAATCTCATCTTCAGGGATTTCCGCGAGTAAGGAGAGTTGTTCCGCCGAGGAATCTGGTTCGGTACTAGACGTTGAGGTACAAGCTGTATTTAGTAGAATTGCCGTCATAATGAGTAGTACGGTGAGCCAAGCCTTCGCGTTCATCATTAACACTCCATTCCAAATGTAATCTCTATTCAACTATATCTAATCATGATGAGAAACTAAACCCGTGCTTCCAACTCTTTTCTAATCCTGACAAACATACTGTCATAATTAGCGTGATAGTATGTTCATAGAAAATGAATCTAGGAGGACTACTGCATGGAATATGCCATTACTGTCAGTGGCTTAAGAAAATCATTTCAAGGTAAGGAAGTCGTAAAGGGGATTGACCTGCGTGTTAAGAAGGGGGAGCTATTCGCGCTTCTCGGACCGAACGGGGCAGGCAAAACGACGACGATTCATATGCTGACAACCCTGCTTCGATCAGATGGCGGAACGGCAATCGTAGCCGGATTTGATGTAGCAAAGCAAGCCAGCGAGGTGCGCAAGCGCATTAGCTTAACCGGACAATTCGCCGCCTTGGACGAAGGGTTATCCGGCTCGCAGAATTTGGAGTTGATTGCCAAGCTCAGCGGGTATGCAGCAAGGGCAGCCCGTACGATTGCAGAAGACAGCCTTCGCTCATTCGGATTATGGGAGGCGCGGGACCAATTGGTTTGTAACTACTCTGGCGGAATGCGGAGGCGATTGGATATCGCGGCTAGTATCGTAACACAGCCTGAACTCATCTTTCTGGATGAGCCTACTACTGGCCTGGATCCTCAAAGCCGCATGCAAGTATGGGAGGTCGTGCGTATGCTGCTGGCCATGGGTACAACCGTCTTGCTAACTACCCAGTACTTAGAGGAAGCTGATCAATTGGCGGACCGTATCGCGGTAATCGATCAGGGCTGCATTATCGCAGAGGGAACACCCTTGCAACTGAAGTCAACCATTGGCGGCAAGACATTGACCGTCCAATTGTCTCAACCTGTTGAGAAGGAACGGATAACGGAATTGCTCACGAGCCGCTCGCTGGATGTATTCTCAGATCAACATTCCCTCGTGTACAAGCTGCCTGTGCAGGAGGCAAGATTGGCTAATGACATCATTCAGCAGCTGCTAAATCACGACATCCCAATCGCTTATTTTACACTTGATGAGCCGAGTCTGGACGAAGTTTTCTTAGTGCTGACACAAACGAATGAAAGGAAGATCATGTCATGAATCGAACTCATTATCAAACCCAACGAAATCCGAATGTATGGCGGGCGACAAGCATATTCGTATGGAGGTCATTCCTCAGTATGAAGCACAATCTGTTCGGCTTCGTCACAGATACGGTTATGGGGCCGGTACTCATGCTGATAATCTTTACCTATTTGTTCGGCGGGGCCATTGCGGGAACAGCGACAGACTATGTCCAATTCCTGCTCCCAGGCATGTTGATCCTGACTGTTGTTCCGATGACCGTATATAGCGGTACTGCCATCTGCCTCGATATATCTAAAGGTGTGTACAATCGGTTCCGCACCATGCCTTTCTGGCAGCCATCCGCTGTGCTAGGTCCGCTTATTACCGATGGCTTACGCTATACATCAGCATCGCTGGTTACAATCGGCACCGGGCTATTGATCGGTTTCCGTCCGGAAGGCGGGGTAATGGGTACAACCTTGGCGATCTTGTTCACCATGCTCTTTGCATTTAGCATCAGTTGGATTTTCTCACTTCTGGGTGTCTTGGCGAAGCGACCGGAGACCGTCTCGGGAACGAGTATGATTTTCATATATCCATTATTGTTCGCGAGCAATATTCTGGTCGACTCATCAACGATGCCGCGCTGGATTGAAGTGCTGGTCGAATTTAACCCGATTAGCATCGCAGCCGCCTCTGTCAGAGGGCTGATGAACAATACGGTTGATCCCTTGGTGCTAGCGAAGGGCATCGGCGTATGCTTGCTCATGATCGTCATTTTCGCACCATTCACGATAATGATATACTTAAACCGAAACAACCGGTAAGGGCATCGCTTACTTGCAAGGAGGACAATGCCATGAAGCTGATTCGTGCATTAGGCATCACGATGGCTCTGCTGTCTAAGCGTAGGGTGACGGCTACGGAGCTGGCCGCTCAATTCGAAGTATCCATTCGCACGATCTACCGAGACATTGAGTTAATTAATCAAGCGGGCATTCCGATTTCTTCGTATGCCGGTACAGATGGCGGATTTGAAGTAATGGATGGGTTTTATCTAACGAAGCAGCATTTCTCCTTGCATGATCTGTCGGTTATATACAGCTTGTTGAAAGGGATGGATGGCATTATGAGCACGTATCCGGGTGCCATCATCAATAAGCTGACTAGTCTGCAGCCGGCATTACTATCGCGCGAAATTGATAACAAGCTGATTCTAGATCTAACTACGACGAATGATGAGCGGTCCCTAGTCCAGCCCATCATGCAAGCGATTCATGATAGGAGAGTGGTAACATTCTCCTATATGGACTCCGATGGGAACACCACGAGACGCAGTGTTGAACCAGACAATTTATACTGGGCACAACGATTCTGGTATTTGAACGGCTACTGTCATCTTCGACAAGCGGATCGAATGTTCCGCTTGTCCCGTATGTCGGAATTCGAAGCGACAACACGTGTATACAGCTCAAGAGTTCATTCCCGGTCCGCACAGCGGGAGGAACCCTTAGGAATTGAGGTCCATCTACGTTTCGATCGAAGTGTGCGACGGCGCGTCCAAGAACAGTTCCCCGAAGCGTATAAGGAATCAGATGGATGCCTTGACGTTCGCACCCTGATTTACAGACAGGATTATGCAGTCTCGCTTGTCTTAAGCTACGGATCGAGCGTAATCGTACTCGCGCCGGACGAGCTTAGGACGCTTGTGCGTGATACAGCTCGAGCAATTATTCAGAAGTATGAATCATGAGTGACAGCCTTCAAACTTGTTGGCTACTTGAAGGAGGTTCCTAGCAGCTCAGGCACCGTGACTATCTCATAGCCTTCCTTCTTCAGCCTTGGGATCAGTTCATCGAGGGCCTCCGTCATGCCGCTCAGGTCCTGTGTCCAATCCCCGGCGCTATGCATTAAGATAATAGCACCGGGGTGTATGTCCTTAAATAAATTACGCTGCACTTCCGCAGAGGAAATCTGTCTCCAATCCTGCGTATCGACAGACCAGCCGATGATGGTTTTTCCTAGCTCCCCGAGCTTCTCCACATATACCGTGTCCAGACCGCCATATGGAGCGCGAAATAATGTAGGTGTGTAACCGACCGTCTTCTTAATCCAATCGTCAGTTTGCTCTACCTCCCAGACCAGCCGCTCGACGCTTTCCGCATAGAGCTTCGGATGCCAGAATGTATGATTTCCGATAACATGTCCTTCTTGATGAATACGCCGCGTGACATCGGGATGGCCTTTCACACGTGAACCCATTAGGAAGAACGTCGCTTTAACATGATGTTTCTTCAATATATCAAGCACCTTGGGCGTATACTGCCTGTCCGGTCCGTCATCGAACGTTATGGCAATCCGTCTAGTCGTCCAAGGAGCATTCAATGCAATCAAGTTCGGATACATGCGGGCTAGCGCTCGATTGTTCGCTGGTCTGTTGTCACGGACATCTTGTTCTGTTCCTCCTGCCAGCGATGGCGTTTCACCTATTGCAATTTCATCTACTTCCTGAGCAAGAAGATGAGGACCTGATTCAGATTGCTCCATCCTCCCATTGCTAAGACCACAAGCTGAAAGCAGCAGCACGCTTAGCGCTATAGCTATAACTCTTATATACACCAAATTCGCTAACCTCCTAATCATCACCTTTGACTATACTATTTGATTATTTCTCCTGTTGTATTCCTCACCGAAGAACGTATAAGAAAAACAAGAAAAACCGTCCAGAAAGCGGACGGTCGTTCTGCTGAAATTCTAGTAGCACTTCTTTACATTTAGCAATATGAGCGAACCAGTCGCACCCGGTTCATCTTGAAAACATATGCTCATTCTTCACTTGTACGACAAGCTTCCCTCTGGTATGCTTGGTTTCGATCATGTGATGAGCCTCAATCAGTGCAGCTTCTTCGAAGGGGAGAATACGATCAATGTGAACCTTGAGCTTGCTCGCGCGCACCCATGCTTCTATTTCTTCTAATTCATTACGGGCAGGCTGAACAAGAACGAACTGAGCATTCACTTGATAGTCCTGAGCGATGTCAGCGATGTCCGGGGTTACGATGGACACCACTCTGCCGCCATTCCGCAGCACCTTGAAGTTCTTCTCTTGATCTGCGCCAACAACGGCGTCAAGTAAGAGATCGACTTCATTCACTATTTTAGAGAAATCCGCATTCCGATAATCAATGACCTCATCAGCCCCCAGCTCCTTGACCATATCGTGGTTCGACGCGCTTGCCGTTGTGATGACATAAGCGCCCGCAAGCTTCGCCATCTGAATGGCCAGATGTCCCACACCGCCGGCACCCGCATGTATTAGGCATCGCTCGCCTGGCTGCAACCTCCCGTACTGGAACAGGGAATGCCAAGCGGTCAATGCAACGACAGGCAGTGCCCCAGCGATATGAAACGGCGTGTCCGGAGAAAGTTTGGCAAGCATGGTTGACGGAGCAGCTACATACGCTGCATAACTTCCTGTAGCCCCCAGCCCGTAGACGCGATCTCCCCGATTAAGACCAAGCACATTCGCTCCTACTTCCTTCACCACGCCAGCCACGTCCATCCCCAGAATATGAGGAAACTGTTGAACCGGGAACGCCTCCTTCACCGTCCCCGCCCGAATGTTGCTATCAACTGGATTTATCGAGGTCGCGTACATCTCTATAAGTACTTGATCCTCATTGATCTTGGGCATGGAAACCGTCTGTTCCTGTAATACATCTGGATTTCCGTAATCATTCATGATAATCGCCTTCAAATGATTGCCTCCATTCAGGATTGTTGATTGTTCATCTGAATGCTATTATAGGTATAATTACACTTTATGGTAAGTACGCACTTATACGTGCCATACTATCTTATAGGATACTATTGGCGAATGGAGCTGTTATTATGAAGAACGAAAGACCGGAATGCTGCCGTCATGGGGTGGAGGCTTCCCTGGATATCATCGTGGGCAAGTGGAAGCCGATTATCTTGCTGCACCTGCTGCATGGAGGAACGAAGCGGTTCGGGGAATTGAAGCGGCTGCTGCCTGACATCACGCAGAAGATGCTGACGACACAGCTCCGCGAGCTGGAAGAGCAGGATATTATTGAGCGTAAGGTGTACGCACAGGTGCCGCCTAAGGTTGAATATTCCATGACTGCATATGGGCGCGGATTACACAACCTGTTGCAAGGGATGCACGAGTGGGGGGCGGCACATCTGGAGCATATGGCACGCAAGCAGAGGAACACGGCCGACAAGCTGATCGATAACGCTTAAGAGCTGCTCGCCGTAAGCGAACGAGTGAAGGCCCGCCTTCTTCCCTTGTCGCGTAACTCGAATCAGGAGGGCTATGCCTGCGCTGTTGATGTAAGGAACCTCAGTGAAATTGAATACCAGAAACGTTCGTCCAGCACCTAGACCACCCTCCCAATTGTAATTGTGATCGTGACATATGTGTCATGGTGCAGCGTCTTAAGCAGCTGACGATTCAACCGATTAAGAACAGCATCGGCCGTCCCGCCCTTTCGGTAGATGTATTCACATCGCGGATTCTCTGGCATACTCCCGATACTCCTGCGGTGTCATCCCTGTTACCTTCTTGAAAAATCTCGTAAAGGAGTGCGGTGAATCGTATCCGACTCGTATACCAACTTCGTGAATGCGAAGGTCTGCAGCGGCAAGCAGCTCCTTCGCCTTGCGAATTCTCGCCTCCTCAATATAATCCGATAAGTTTTGGCCGCATCCCTGCTTGAACAATCGAGACAGATAGGCCGGATTAAAATGGAACTCGCCCGCTAACCGAATCATGGACAAGTCTTCTGCGATATGCTCATCAATGTATTCGCTAATGCCGTGAATGACCCCTGCGGTTCGACTATTCTCCCCTTTACGTCTGAGCGTAAACAGCTGTTGCGCTGTGCGGACTAGGTAATCGAATGCTTCCTGCCAAGAGATATGAGCCTCAAAGCTCATGAGTTCAGCAGAGGAGAATTGCTCGCCAAGCTGCCTTCGGTTGATATAAGAGAGCAGCATGATTCCAATGGAATAGTAGACCTCCATCACCTGTGCTGAATCCGGCATCGGATTGCTCAACAACGCATCAGAGGATTCGCGAACCAGCTCCATGAATGCCTGCTCTCGTCCCGCTTCCAGCAGTCCAGCGAGCGGTTCCAGCTTCTCAATGCGCAGCCTGTCATACGCCTGACCAGATGGATCGAGCGGATCCAGCTTTACAGTCATGACCATGCTGGCCCCATCACCGACTCTCACATGCTGCATCTGCCTAAGCCGGTCATAAGCGTTCGGCAGCGAGTCCCAAGCAAACGGCGTCCTGCAAATCGTAAAGGATGTCTCCATGTCCAGCGATTTCTTACACGCCTCTTGGATCAATTCCAACGTTCCCTCCAAAAACCTTGCAGCGCTGCCAAAAGCATCAACGAGGTCTACTGGCTCTCCAGCAGGCTGCACCATCCAGAGCAAGTCGCCGTATCGATCAATCACACCGACGCATCTGACCCTATCCTGTAAATAGGCATCGCCTAGCAGTTTGACCGCGATCGCCGTTTCCTGCCTTCGCGTGTAAGAGCTGTCAGAATCGGTATACAGCAGACTTCCTAAGACGATCATGAGCGGAAGATCGGGGTGAAGCGGAACGTTCAGTTTACGGAAGTCTTCTTCGCGGTTCCCCGATGCATCAATCCCAATACCTAGCAGCAAGTGCCGGAAGTAGTCACCATGCGCCAGCGTCTCTAACGTGTTCCGCTGCTCCATGACCTGCTGCAGCAGCGTATCTGTCCGCAGACCCTCTTCCAGCTCCTGAAGCGTCTCCTTCACTGCCGCGATCACTTTGGTATAGCCTTCCGTCTTCAAAATATATCGAACGCCCCACACTTGAATCGCTTTATAGACAGGATCGAAATCATGATAGCCCGTAATAAAAATAACCCGGCAGCGCGGCCAGTCTCGACGTATGATCTCAAGCAGCTCGAGTCCGTCTATTTCCGGCATCCGAATATCGGACAGCATAATATCGATTCGTGTGTGGTTCAACCATTCCAGCGCTTCGGCTCCCGAATAAGCCTTGTAGATTTCAAGCCCAGGTACGCCCAGCTCTTGCAAAATCTCTGCCACACCATCTGTGATAATCGCTTCGTCATCAACGATCAGTAATCGGCGCATCTAACCTATCCCCCTTAAGCGGTATGTGAATCGTTACTTTCAGCCCGCCGCTGTCTCCTCGAGCAACTCGGAGCCCGCTCCCTTCGCCGCAGGTTATGATCAGACGCCGATGAATGTTGACAATGCCCGTTGTTTCTGATGCCTCTCCTGGCTGCACAAGGTTATGAGCAAGACTCTCCAGCAATTCGTCCGTCAGCCGATCTCCATTATCTTCAATCACGATGCACAGACATGCATCGCGGCGTTCGAACCGAACCTCGATAATGCCATTCCTCGCCTTCTTCTCCAAGCTGTGCTCGAACGCATTCTCGATAATCGGCTGTACGATCAATCGCGGAACCTTCAATTGTCCGTAAGCTGCAGGCAGTTGATCGAAACGGACATCGATTCGCTTATAGAAGCGCAGCTCCTGAATTTCCGCATACGTTCTCGCATGTTGAATCTCCTGCTGCAGCGTAACGAAATCCGATGCATTGCGGGTAACAAACTGGAAGTATTCGCCTAGCAGCGTCGTAAACATCTCAATGCGCTCTGTATCCCCTGTCTTCGCCATTGTATTCATAATGAAGAAGCTGTTGTAGAGGAAATGCGGATTGATCTGCGACTGCAGCTGCTTCAGCTCTGCGCGCTGTGCCAGCACCTTCTGCTTCCAGGCCTGGTCAATCAGCGTACGCAGATTGACTACCATTTGATTGAATCGTGTGTAGATATAACGGAATTCATCGTTAGCGTCGTGATCAATCGTCAGCTCGAGATCGCCGATCTCCAATCGACGAAATCCCTTGACCAATTTAATCAGAGGTTTATGAATAAACTTGTACGTAGACAAGGCATAAATCACCATAATGACCAGCGCGCCTGCAGCGAAGAGCCACGCCCGCGTGTAGAACTTATCAAGCGGCTTGCTGATGATCTGTTCGGGTATAAAGCGGTAGATCGACATATCAAGCCGTTCAGAGTAAGCATGGGATACCAAATAGCCCTGTCCTCCCCATAGGATCGTATCCGAGGTGCCATCTGCGATGTGTTCGAGTTTCTGCTGCACCTCATCGTCCAAGGTTTGTACAGAACCGCTGCCAATTAACAATCCGGAGTGTCCGGAGCGCATGAACGTACTGCTGTCCGGATACAGGTTGAACTGCTGCAGCGCCAGGCGCAGCCTGGACATGTCCAGCTCGATCTCGATGGTAAACAGCGGCTCCTTGTCCTTCCCCCCACTCGGCTTGGCGGCACTGAGATATAGATTGCCCTCCCACTCAATCAGCTTCGAAGTATGCCCCCAATGCTCGGGACGAATGGCGTGATATCTGTCTTCCTCAAAGCTGCCAGCGCCATTCAACGAAGATAGTGTCTTGGCAATCGGCTTGATGTGGACGCTTACATTCCGAATAACATTACTGCTGAGCTGCAGCGAGAAGGCGCGATTCAGCACGGATGTAATACTTTCCATCCGTTTGATATCGTCCATGGTCTCCCACGTAATGGCAAGTTTATTCAGGTCAGAATCATCAATAAGTCCGTATTGAAGCAGCCTCATCCGTTCAATCTCATTCTCTAAATCATTCATGTAAAATGAGATCTGCGATATTGCTGTCTTCGAAATATCATTTCTTGCCGTTTGAATGCTCCACTTATAAATGGAAACGCCGACCGCAACGATCGGCAGCATGATCAGCGCGAACGTGACGACCAGACGCAAAAAAATCGTATTGCGGAATGAAAAGTCTCTGCGAACGATCATCAGCGTCCCCCCTGGCCATTTCCTCCATTATACACTTGACTAACCCTTCACGCTGCCTAGCACGATCCCCTTCACGAAGTATTTTTGCAGGAATGGGTATGCCGATAGGATTGGAAGCGAGGCAAGGAATATCTGCGACGATCTAAGCGTTCGGTCAGAAATTTGTGACAGGCTTAATACATCCTCACGTGACACAGCTGTGAAATTCTGCTGGATCACGATGGTTTGAATATAGCTTTGCAGTGGATAATTCGAAGGATCGCCCATTAAGATCAGCCCATCAAACCAGCTATTCCAATGATCGACCATCGAGAAGAGCGCAAGTGTGGCGATAGCCGGTTTCGAGATAGGCACATAGATTCGCCACAGCGTCCCCCATTGACTAGCTCCATCGATGACTGCCGACTCTTCCAGCTCTCTGGGCACCTCACGGAAGAAGTTGAGAAGCAGGACCACACTGAATACCGGCACTGCTCCCGGCAGGACAAGCGCCCAGATGGAATCCAGCAGTCCCAGCTCCTTCACCGTAATATACCAAGGGATCAAACCGCCGTTAAACAGCATCGTCATGAAGAACACCCAGGCGTAGACGAGACGGTAGCGGAATTGCTTCGTTTCCTTCGATAATGGATAGGCTACGATGATCGTCAGCAGTAAATTCAACGGTGTTCCAATACCAATTCGCTTGATCGAGTTAAGCATAGATATCCAGAATCCTTCTCGGCCTGCCGTAAATTCATAGGACGCGAGTGTGAAATCAACAGGCCATAGCTTCACATATCCGGCAGCCGCAGCGGTGCTAGAGCTGAATGAAACTGCGATGATATGAATGAGCGGAAGAATGCACAACAATGCAACTGCAATCAGAAAGGTGGAATTAAGTACGGCGAATAGATCCATGCGCTTCCCCGAGTTTTTCTCTGACTTCGCCTTCGCGGGAATGATAGACATGCTCTGCTCCCTCCTAGAAGATTCTGTATTTGGCATACCGATATGCGAAGAAATAGGAACCAGCGATCAATATGAATGAGATGATGGACTTGAAAAAACCGACTGCGGTTGCAACGCCGTATTGCGCGTCAAGCAGACCAATTCGATAGACGAATGTATCCAGAATGTCGCCGCTCTCATATACCTGCGGACTATATAAGTTAAACACCTGATCGAATCCGGCGTTCAGCAGCTGCCCCAAACTGAGAACGGCGAGCAATACGATGACCATGCGCATCCCGGGCAATGTAATATGCCAAGCCTTCTTCCAACGATTCGCGCCATCGATCGTGGCAGCCTCATACAAGCCAGGATCGATGCCGGTGATGGCAGCTAAATAAATAATCGTACCATATCCAAAATTCTTCCAAATGTCCGACATAATCAACGTAGCCGGGAACCAGTCGTTATCGCCAAGGAAGAAGATCGGCTCGATTCCTATTGCACTTAACAGGCTGTTGACGATTCCATTGGAAGGAGATAGCAGGTCAATTAGAATGC
Source organism: Bacillota bacterium (assembly GCA_023441055.1). Taxonomy (GTDB): domain Bacteria; phylum Bacillota; class Bacilli; order Paenibacillales; family UBA4045; genus JAEZQY01. The sequence continues at coordinate 44,844 of JAEZQY010000008.1, forward strand.
CGCCCAATACGACCCATGATAGGAAATAGGGCAGATAAATGGCCGTCTGGACGGATCGCTTGGCAATTTCGTTCTTCAGCTCATTCAACAATATGGAGAATATGATTGGTACCAATAGTCCCAGCACCAGCTTCATACTTGAAATGGTGAGTGTATTCCAGAATACTTGTGTAAAGCTAGGCAGATCCATGACATATCGAAAGTTGTTCCAGCCCACCCACTGTTGATCGCCGAACAACCCCTTGGCCGGTATAAATTTCTGAAAGGCAATCACAATACCAGCCATGGGTACATAGGAGAATATCGCGATAAATACTAAGCCTGGTAAAATCATGACGTGCAGCGGGAGCTCTCTCTTCCATCTTCCGCTCATTATGATGATCTCCTCTCTCTCTGCAACGTGTAAAGCTACAAGGAAATCAGGCGCCATAGGCGCCTTCTCCCCTGTTCATTCGCCATTAGTTCGTTGTGGCATACCATTCATTGACTTCCTCAGTCATTTGATTGCCGCCCAGTTTCCTCCAATCCTCGACGAATTTATCGAACGTATCGATCGATTCCCCAAGGATAATTTTGATGAATGTCTCATCCTGTAGCTTCGTAAGCGTTGACTTCCGTTCAACCATCGTTGGAGTTGGCGCTGCAACAAACTTATCGATAAGGAATTGATTATTCTTATCATATTGGTCAGTAATGCCCATCGAGCCTTCCGGACCATAAATTCGTTCCCAGCCCCATACAGCGAAGCCTTCTTCAGATCCAGAATGGTACAGATCAATCTTTTCTTGAATCGTCTTGGCCTCTCCCTGCAAAATCGAGAAGTCGTTAGCCTTACGAGCCGCATCGATCTCCCGGAAGGCTGTCACGTTCTTCTTGGGTGGAGATGGCTGCACCGGCGACAGCTGCCAGACGCTCTCCGCTTCCTTCGGCGCATAATAATAGTCGAACTCGGCAGTCTCGCCCCAGTTTTTCTCCAGGTGCAGGTTGAACAACTTGATAACGGCCTCTGGATGACTTGCGCCTTTGCGAACAACGAAAAATTTCGTTGTGCTGAATTTTTGTGGAACCAGTGCCAGCTCACTTGACTCCGATACGATTGGGAATGCTTGCCACTGAGCATTCGGATCATTATTCTTATTCAATTGAAGCGGCCAGATGGAATTCCACTGCTCGCCGTATTCCATCCCAATTCTACCTGCTGTAATATCCTCGGCTACCTTGCCGCCATCCTTGATGCCGAACTCCTTATCAATCTGTCCGCTTTTGAACATATCCTGGAGCACTTGAAGCGCTTTCTTTACCTCTGGCTGAATGCTGCCGAATTGAAGCTTTCCAGAGCTGTCCTCGGTCCAGATATTCGGGTAAGCCTTGTAGCCAGCCATAAAGCCTTCAAGCCCATTCGAACCGCCCCATAGCCCCTTCGTTACTCCTAGGCCTAATGTGTCCGGCTTGCCATTGCCGTCCGGATCTCTTTCTGTAAATGCCTTTGAAATCGCGAGCACATCCGCCATCGTCTTAGGCGGCTCCAAACCAAGGTTATTGAGCCAATCCGTACGAATCCAGATAAACATGGAGCGTTCGATAGATGGTTCAACCTGAGGGATAGCCATCAGCTTGCCATCGAACGTCGCGGCATCGAATGGTCCTTTGCCTTCCTGAGACAGTATATCCTTCGTCAATGGAGAAGCGAATTTCTCATACAGCTCTGTCATGTCCTCAATCATATCGGCCTCCGCCAATTGCTTTAACTGAATGGCATTCACCGACAGAAAGTCAGGCAGATCGCCGGATGCGAGCGTTACATTCATCTTTTGCACATATTGATCCGATTCCGGATTCCCCTTAACAACCCACAGGTTGCGGATCTTGATGCCAAGCTGCTCCTCATAGACCCGTGTCCATCGGTTGTCCTCGAATGTTTCGCCATCCAGAACCCCAAGCACATTATTCTCTACAACATCGCTCAGGTTTCTAACGGTCGTAACCTCAATCGGTGGATCATACTTGCCTAGCGGATCCGCTGACATGTCCGCCCCTTCTGATGCGCTATTATTGGATGAATTATTATTGCTTTGAGCCGTCTGGTTTTGTTGATTTTTATTTTCCTTCTGACCATCGTTACTAGTTCCGCCATTACTTCCGCTGCATGCCGATAATACAAGAATAATCGCCAGAAGCACTGCACAAGCACTGACAAGCCTTTGTTTATTGGAACTTCTCATTGTATTGCCCCCAATCCATAGGTTCGAGACACAGCCGCATGCGAATGTCTGCGCTTTCATTATAGGAATTACTGGCTGTGCAGGCAATGTTCTTCTCTTTACTTCTTTAACTGGATTTTACTAAAAATATAATGGACCGGCGCTAATGCAACCGGTCCAAAATTAATATTCTCCAGCTGTAATTCCCACTTCCGGGTGTTGCTGAAGCTGTCATAGTCCTGCACTGCTCGTCATCAGGACCAGTTCAGGCCTTTGATTCATATTTTTAGTCGATTTAATGTTGATTTCATTATATCCATGATCAGATGAATGGCCTTCCAGAATGAATGAGAGATAAGCATTCTGCTCACGTTTCAATTGATCATTCACATATTCCGTAACGACAAAATCCTTCCATTTACCAGACTCCAATTTACTTTCTTCGTCTCCTGTGAGGGTGATCGTTATTGAACCATGAGGAAATTCATGCGTATCATTCGCCCAATCATCTGTATCCGTACCCAATAACTTAACAGACAGCGTATTATATGTACCCGTTACATACACCCTTAAGATTGCTTTCTGGACCTCATTCACATGAGGTGGCAATTTAAATCTTATCGCCGTTCTTGAGTTTCCATGTGGACCTGATCCGATATAATTTAAAAATGTACTCCCCACTTGAATTCCACCCGCATAAATGGTGCCAAAGTCATCAAGCTTATCGAAGTCTGCACGGATCGCAACTTTCTTCCCATTAGCCTTTTTAACAGAGAAGGTTAATAATTTAAACAATTTCTCAAGCAAGCCTACCACCCCGTAGCGAAGATCATCCCAAATCTCTTCGATTTTATCACGGTAGACACACTAAATTGTGAAATCTAAAGAAATCTTTAAGTTCGTGTTTGCACCGCAGCTGGAGCAGCCATCATATAACCAGTCCCTCGAACCGTAATGATAACCTCAGGATCTGCTGGATCAACCTCAATTTTTTTCCTCAAATTACTGATATGTACCGCTACCGTTCTCGTATCCTCCAGACTCTCCACTCCCCAGATCAGCTGGAATAATGCATCGACACTTACGGCGCGATTAACGTTTTGCGCCATGTAGGACAGTAGACCGAACTCTTTTTTCGATAAGTATACGTTTCCTCCTCGAATGACGACAGACTGCGTGTAATAATCCAGTGTCAAACCCGGCAGCTCCAGTAGTTGTTCCTTTCTGCCCACCGATACTCGGCGAAGATGCGCCTTAATTTTCGCCATGAGTACACCCGGACTGAACGGCTTGGTCACATAATCGTCACCGCCATCGGATAATGCGCTGATTTTGACCTCGTCTTCCTCTCGACTGCTCAGAAACACGATCGGCGCATTCGTGCAGCTGCGTGCATGCTTACACCAATCGATTCCGCTCTCATTAGCCAGCATGACATCTAGCACGATCAAATTCGGCTCGAACGTCCCTAGCAGCTTCATGGCATCTGATCCGTTATAGCTGCAAGCGGATAGGAAGCCCTCCCGCTCGCAATACGCTTCAACAATCTCGCATATATTAGGATCATCATCGACGATCATAATTTTATATGGTTCTGGCACACCGTCACCTTCCCTCTGCTCGAATACATGGAAGCGATAAATAGAATATCGATCCCGTCTCGCCATCGCTCTCCGCTCGAACCATCCCTCCATGCGCTTGTACAATTTCCCTGCATATCGCTAGCCCCAGCCCGCTGCCATCTACTCCATTATCCGTGCCAGGTTGTTCATACCTGTAATTGCGATCGAAGATCTGCTCGAGCTGCTCAGGAGGAATTCCCATGCCCGAGTCTTGTACACGAATGACTGCATATCGGGAATTCTGAACTTCGTTCACAGCTAGTGCAATACGTACAAATCCACCACTAGAGGTGAACTTCATTGCATTAGATACTAGATTAAACAGGGCCTGCTCGAGCCTTTGCGTGTCCATCTCGACCAGAACGGGATTAATTTCTTGATCTTCGGTTTCTTCGATATCAAACCTGAAGTCTAACCCTGCGTCACGTACAACCAGCTCATATTGTTCATAGAACCGACGCAAGAAGGAGGCCGCATGAACCTGCTCCATTCGGTACGAGACTTGTCCCGTCTCCAGATGCGATAAGAATGACAGCTCCTCAATCATACGGTTAATCCTTATCGTGTTATCCCGAATATACTTCAAGTACTGTTCATTGCGTTCTGGCTTGACCATGTCCTGCACAGCTTCGACATAGCCAAGCATGCTCGAGAGCGGCATTCTCAAATCATGCGTAATATAGGCAAGCAGCTTCTTCCTCCCTTGCTCGGATTGAAGCAAGCGCTCATACGATTCGCTAAGCTCATCATGCGCAGCAGATAAGGCATGTGTCCGCTCCGTCACGATCTGCTCGAGATTCACATTCATTTCGGTCAGCTTGTTATTGGCTACCTGCAGCTCACGTGCAATCCGCTCTTCATTCGTTGCCGCTCTTGTAAATCTTGAAGATAGCAGAAACATTTGTGCAATCGTAAATATCAACAGACCAATTGGAGATGTATTTGGAATTTGTGACCATTCATTATAATATAGGAAATCATTGACGACAGTAACTAGCACGACTACCGAAACCAGCAGGAATAGTAATGCCCCTTCCATATTCCGTACAGCCGCTCGGACCAAACCCGCCATTAGATAAACCACATGCAGCACTACCACTATGCCGATCAATAGAAGCATTTGGGTATATATAAGTGCAGGAGTCACTATAACAACGATACAAAGTAAGCTCGTTATGATCCGGGACCCGATTTGCAACCGTTTCGATACATAATTAGGAAAAATACATTCTGAGTACAGCATAGTAACATAAGCCGCGATGCTAAGAACCAGATACTCAATTTTAAATTGTAGTCCCCATGGAAAAGCTGGCCATATTTGAGTAAGCATAAGCTCGCCAACCAGCAAAGATCGTATACCAAACATCAGAATCATTAGGCCAAAATATAACGGAGCCTTGTCCTTACGCCGCAGCGAGAACAACAGCAGGTGATACAAGCCAATCAACAGCAAGCTTGCAGTCGTGAACATTTCAGCCGCAATTTTCTTATGTGTTCTGACAGTGAGAAGATCACTGCCGCCTAGCTCTATGTACTTGGTAATACCGCCTCGCTTATGGTGGAAATTTGACACTTGCATAACCAGTTCCACTGTGTCTTGTTCTGGTTGAAAGAATACCAGCTTCGTTGCCAGACGCGGTGTCACAACGCTCTTGTCCTGAGCAACCACACCAACTTCTGAAAGCAGCTCGCCATTCACCCATAATTTATACGCATGAAAAATGGTAGGCATACGTAGTGCAAGCCGCTCATGCCTATCCTGCTCACTAAGTTGGATGATCAATCTAAAGGTTGCAAAGCCAGTACCGCTAAGCTGCTGACCGTCTAACTGATAGCCTAGCCATGAGCTCGGGATGTTGATCCAGCGATCACGATATCCTTCCCCTGCCAAGTGAAGCTGTATATCCTCAGGCGACAGCAGCTCTTCCCAGTAGAACGACCACTCCCCTTGTAACTTTAGCGGATTCTTACTGACATGCACCTGCGTTAGATCCAGAATGCCTTCCTCACTTTGCAGCTTAGGCGAGTCTGGAGCAGAGACGATGGCAAGGCTTGCGACTAAACCCACAACAATAGCAACAGTTATTTGAAGCAAGATCATTCGAGAACGAAATTGGAGAATATCCTTCATTATAAAATCGACCCCAATCTACAAGATGCGCTATAAGTATGTTGTTTATTGTAATAATAACATCGTTACAGGAAAAATGTACCCAACAAATATGTCTCCCTATATCTCCGCAGCTGTAGGAATTCGTATCGTGACCTTCGTGCCTTGACCCTCCACACTTTCTACTGATAAGCCGACGCCATAAATTCGTAGGAGTCGCTGGTGAATGTTATTCAGACCGACTCCGCGCTTCGGCTCCTCATTGGCAAACAAATGATTCAAATGTTCTACTGATAGGCCAACTCCATTATCCTCAACGGAAATCACCACATCATCAGCATCCGGACATACGGTGACTTTCACCCATCCCCCATCTATCCGTTTCATCGCACCGTGACGAATCGAATTTTCCACCAACGGCTGAATACTTAAAGGCGGAATAGAAATATTCACAGACTCGTTCCTATCAATGATCACTTGGAGGCGATCCCCGAATCGCGCCTTCTCAATAGCGACATAGGAAGCGACAAGCTCAAGCTCCTGCTCTAGAGACACAAACTTTTCATGCTTTTCAAAATCGAAGCTGCCTCGCAAATAATGACTCAATTCCGTCAGCAGGTAGGACGCTTTCTTCGGATCGCGCGGACAGATAGCGACAATCGTATTGAGCGCATTGTACAAGAAATGCGGTTTGATCTGTGCCCGTAAGAAGTCCAGCTCCGCATGAATGGCTTCCTCCACAGAAAGCTTCAATTCCAGCAGCGTACGTACCCTCGCCTTCAACTCATGCGTATAGAAGGGTTTGACTAGGAAGTCATTGGCACCAGCCGAAAAACCGTTGACCATATCCTCAGGTTCATTCTTGACTGTCACCAGCAACACCGGCAGCTCGCTAATCGTATAACGCTCTCGTATTTTACGCGTCACCTCGTAACCGGACAGCTTCGGCATCATCACGTCTAACAGCACCAGATCTACCTTAACCGTATGGTTAAGCATCTCTAATGCCTCCATACCGTCCTTTGCAAGGATAATCCGATAGGGCTCTTGCGCGAATACACTGAGAATGACCTGCAGATTCGCCGGATCATCATCCACCGCCAATATCGTATACGGTAATTCCTCCTTGAATGGATGACTAGGTTCTGGAGACAGCACTGGCGATGCTGGAATGTAATGAAACGGCTGAACCTCAGTATGGACAACAGGTTGTTCTTTGCTCACAGGAAGTGTAAATGAAAACGTTGACCCTTCTCCCGGTTTGGAGTGAACGCTCAACTCTCCTCCATTTAGCTCAACCAGCTGCCTGCTGATCGACAAGCCCAAGCCCGCCCCTCCATATTCTCGCGATACCGTGGAGCCGACCTGCTCGAAGGACTGAAAAATCATCTCTTGCTTCTTCTCTGGAATCCCGATCCCTGTATCCATGACATGTACCTTAACCCAATCTCCCTGATGCTCGGCTGAGATTACGATTTCTCCTCGTTCGGTAAATTTAATGGCGTTGCCAATCAAATTATACAAAATCTGCGAAACTCGATTTTCATCCGCATGAACAGCCGGCAGCTCCTCGGATAGCTGCGCCTTAAGTTCGATCGGTTTATCCCCAATGTAATTATGAAAGATATCCATGTTGGCCCGCAACACGGCTTGTATCGATACACTTCTCTTGTGCAGCTTGATCTCATTGTTTTTCAGCTTGGAGAAATCCATAATATCCTGTATGAGATTCGTAAGCCTGCGCGCCACCGACACGACGACGGACAGCTTCTGCCTCTGAACTTCGTTTATAGGTCCGTTCGAGCCCTCTATCATCGATTGTGTTAAGTTAATCATGCCGTGAAGCGGTGTTTTCAACTCATGCGAGGTGTTGACCAGAAATTCATCCTTCAGCCTATCTAATGAAAGCAGCCGTTCCGACATCGATTCCACCGTTTGAAATGCTGTTGAAAATCGCTTCGCTAGAATGATCGACTGCACAAAAACAAGCACAAACAATCCGAGCAGTACAATTTGCTTTTGCAAAATTTGAGCCGTGTTCGCAGAGTTGATCCACTCCGATATGTAGAACAGATTGAACAGAATATCATGGAATATCGTCGATACGAAAATGGAAATCCCCATAAACTGCAATCCAGAACCATCCCGCTTGCGCCAAACTGCGAGGAGCACTGCATAAATTAAATAGAGGCCTAACACGATCATAAACAGGTGATAGTAACGAATCATATGTGTAAACAGATTGACCGGTAAGAGAACGACGGTCAGCATAAATGCGCCAGAAAAAGCTACGACTGCACGGGTTGCATAACGATGAATTTCCTGCGGATACAGCTCGCGTAAATAGAGCGTCAAGGCAGTGACACCGCCGTAATAGGTGAAATATATAATACCGATAATGACCTCTATGCGCACATCCGAAAATAGACTCCGTATGAACATATCATCGACGGCCAACAGTCGCATCGCTCCAATCAAACAGCCAATGGAAAAATAAAGCGCTATCTTTTCCTTCCGTCGCATCATATAGATCGCTAAGTGGTATAAACCCATAAACAAAAAAATGCCAAGCAAAATCAAATTTGCCGCCATTCCATTTTCTCTAAGCCTCGCAATCTGCTTGTCCGTACCAAGCTCCATCGCGTACCACATTCCGCCACGGTCATAGAGATAATTTGAAACCTGGACAATAAGCTCAAACTCAGGCGCATGCGGCTCAAAATAAACAACCTGCGGTGCGAATTCCGCCTCCGCCTCGTTCTTGATTTCCGCTACTTGCCCACTAGTTGCAATAATTCTATCATCTATTAAGACAATAGCTGCTGTTGATATATCCGGTATTTTCAAAGCCAGTCGGCTGTCGTTCCCATTGGTTCTTACCTTCAAGCGATACGTAGCATACCCTTCCCCTGGATAATCCCTTCCATCTTGCGCCTGATAATTCGTCCAAACATTAGGAATTTGAACAAGCTGACCATGCAGAGCATTGTCGTCGAAGTCCTTTGCAGTTAAAAGCTTACCCCAAAAAAACTCCCATTCCCCTTTCAGTGAGATGATCCCGTCTTGCTCAAAATCCCAGGATGATGAATCAAGCACCCCGCCTGCCACGGCAGGAGGTTGAGCTCGCTCAGTCTCCGGCTTAGGTAAATATAAAGCAGCAGCTGTCATAAGTAAAAAGACGATGGCAAATCCCATCGTCTTTTTACTTGATAGCCATCTACGCATAAGTAGCTTCATATTAATCTCCTAACTGCTGTTGCCCGCCTCACTACATTACTTCCATTATAGGCCTCACTGTTAAGGAAATAAAGGTAGTAATCGAGGTTATGTCCGATTAAACCCCTTAGCGATCAGCCATACGGGGAATAGTATTTCGAATATCCCGCCTGGAATAAACAGCATATAGCCAGGATCAAATCCAGTGATCACTAAGCAACTGCTCGCTATGAGTGCGGCATAACCGACAATCCCTAGTATAGATAATAGTCTTGGAATCAGTCTCTTGCGATACAACAAGTAGCAGAACATCAAGCTGCCTATTCCGAGAACGAGCATTGCCAGTTCAAAGCTCATCTCTTGTCCTGTTATCAACAAATTCCCTATCGAGCTGTAGATGGTAGTACTAGAACCGTCTCCCGCGATATAGGCTTCACTTAAAGTGAGTAGAACTAGCGGGCTCATAAACCCCGCGATTAGCAGCGCGGACTCGATGATCCTCGAGCTTAAGTAGCCAAGGGCGATTGATTCATTGTGATGCTTCAAGAGTGGGAATAACAGCATCGCAATACCTACTACTGCTGCGGAATTAATGAGCTCTAGAAACAGACCAGTGTACACTTGCATACGATTCGAATAAAAATGAGAAAGAAAATCGGATTGCGTTAGATTTAAGTCTATTAGCGCACTACCAGCCATGAATGCCGCTGTTGCCAGCAGGAATAACACACCAACTATTTTTTCATTCGTTCTACTTATCATTGTGCGGTCTCCTCTCTACTGTGAACCTGCTTTCAGCATATCCGTAGCAGAGAAGGATGCATAGACACTTAAGTGTTAAGTTGGGCCTTACTCTATCCAGCGCAGCTTGCGTGCGATGGCTACCGCCTCTGTTCGTCGTTCCACCTGCAGCTTAGCAAATATACGTCGATTATACCCCTTCACAGTATCCAGGGCTAAGAACAGCTTCTCTCCGATCTCTTGATTGGAGCACCCCTGGGCGATCAACTGTAACACTTCCAGCTCGCGCTTCGTTAGCAGCTCCAGTCCTGCAGGTGAATCTCTCTGAAGCCGCACTAGCTCAGCTTCAATTTCTTGAATTTCGGGGATGCGATGCAACAGACGATGATCACGAGCCCATTTCTTCGCGTCAGCAAGTAATGCAGATGCTTCTATCCCATTATGCTGAGCCTGCTTAATACGGGCGGTCATGATCATACATGCTAGGATAATATCCTTGTTGTCTGCTTGATGCGCTAATTGAATCCCTTGCTGCACATGCAGCAACGCATTCTCTAGATCATTCCATACATAGCCTATACGAGCCAATCCCAAGTACGCTTCACAAATAGCGATCAGAGGCAAAGCACTGTTCGTCAACGTTGCTCGTCTATAGTAATGCTCTGCTTCAACTAACTGATTCTCGGTTTCCTTCAGACTGCCAAGTCCAACATCGGCCATGACTGCAATGATATTCCCACCCATCCTTCGACTAAGTGACAATACCTCGATGTATGCCTGATGTGCCTCCTGATTATTTTGGCGCAGCTGTTGCGCAACCCCCAGCATCCATACCGCTGTAAGGCGTACTGGAAGTAGTGCAGGATCTAGAAATTCAAGTGCGAGGTTACACTGCTTAATTGCGAAATCGATTTGGTGGATATCAAGTTCGGACGTGCCGTGCACTGGAGTGAGCTGTCCAACCAGTTCTGTTGTCTTATCCATTGTATTCGTCATTTGCAAGGCATCTTCAGCGGCTTGCAGCTTCAACTCAGCGTTCTCTGATAGCCTTGAGAATGAAAGCGCAGCTACTGCTGCACGAGTAGTTGCGATGATACCAAGCCGATTATTCGGTTTGGTATCTGTGGCTGAAGCTGGCAGAACAGCTTCTGCTGCTTGCAGCTTGGATTCAACCTCAGTCGGTCTTCCAGCCATTAATAATACCGAACCATATATCACCCATAACGAAGGGCGCTTATCTAATTCTGTTCTGGGCAGGGACTCCAGCCAGTTCAACACAGGAGCAACCTCGCCATGAAGATGCAAGGGGAGATCGTCGCCTTCAACAAGCCGGGAGGCCATCTCTATATCATTGGCAGCAACGGCGTGACGGAAAGCTTCTACGGTGAAGCCATTTCTCTCATACCACACACTTGCACGATGGTGTAAGACTGCCATGTCCTCGATCTCGCCAGTACGTTGGATCCGTTGCTGTAATTGATACTTCAGTAATTCTGCGAATAGATGGTGGTACCGATACCAGCGTTGCTCTTGATCCAAGGAGACTATAAATAGATTGGTGCGTTCGAGGGTGTGCAGGATTTCATCTCCAGGAATCGAGGGATCATCGAGCAGCACAGCATTGCAGAGCGAGCCACACAGTCGATCAAGAATCGATGTATAGAGTAGAAATTTCTGAATAGATTCCGATTGTTTAAGCATGACTTCTTCAACTAGATAATCAAGCAACACTCGTTGGTTGCCTGGAAGTTGCGAGGGAATTGGTTCAATAGCTTGCTGGCCCTGCATGGATAAAGTAGCCATCTGAAGCCCGGCAATCCAGCCTTCCATGCGTTCCTCCAGCCTGTGAATTACATCCGGTGGGAGTCCTAAATTCATCGTATGATTCAGAAATGCAACGGTCTCTTCCCTATTAAATCGCAAGTCCATGACGCCCAGATCGGTGACTTCATTCTTAAATCGCAATTGACTTATCTGCAAATTCGGTTCTTCTCGTGTCAGGATAACCACATGCACATTCGGCGGCATATGCCCCAGCAGCAATGAAACCGCGTCGTGAATAGACTTGGAATCGATCACATGGTAATCGTCAAGTACAAGGATAATCGGCTCAGCAAGTTTAGCAAGATCATTGATCAGAACGCTGATAATAGAAGAAACCGGCGGTGGCTGCAGAGATTGGAGCAGATCCGAGACAACCCATGGCTGATGCTCTGCAATCATGCGTAATGCCGCGATCAGATAAGCTAGAAATCGATTGACATCATTATCACCTTCATCTAGCGACAGCCAGGCCGCCGAACGGTCACAGCTTGAGAGCCATTCACTAACTAGCGTAGTCTTCCCATAGCCTGTTGAGCCCGAAATCAGGGATAGCTTCCGATACATGCCTTGGTCGAGGCGCTCCTTCAAGCGCTGGCGTACGACGACACCAGGTCGAAGTTTGGGGATATAAAGCTTCGTAGCAATTAATGGTGATACCATTCTGCTCACCTGTCTATTGGGGATTACTGGAATAACTTCAATAATGTCGATTATATCATATACATGTACGATTTAAACTAGCGGTAAGAGTATCTTCCAGTATAATGCCCAAGGTATAAACAAAATGCCGCCAATTAGCTGTGATCCCAGTCGAATTCTCTCGAAACGATCAGTTGAAGACTGAGCTTTACGCCTTGACACCACAAGCATTACCGCAAGCATTACCGTAAGCACAATTGTCACAATGGATAATAACTGTAGGACAAGCCAAGATAGCGGACTCCCTAAGATGATGAGACCAGGCTCGCTAGTCATCATTATATAGCCGAAGTATCCGAAGAAACCCAAGACACTTGCAGTTCCCGTAACAGCGATAGCACCTGCGTACCACCGTAGTCTACTTCGGGTAGATATAACTTTGACTCTTCGAAATCGAATGAGTGCCATTCCAAAAAAACTAAAAAAGGTTGTACTGAGTATAATCATCATTGCAAGATGCGACCAAGCTGAATCATACCAGAATGATTCAGTAATTCCGTCAAACGAGGTGTAGCTTTGCTCTGGCATATTACCGATAACGTTAATTCCCGCTCCATTTCCATCTACAATATCCTGGATCCACGAAACCATAGCTTCTACATAGCCTGGAGCAAATTGTTCGGAATTGATGAATCCATTAGTCGACAAGCGCAGATCATGATTGGCTTCAGGGATGAACTGAAACGTAACATACACGTTTCCTCCATGTTCCAAAGCCGACCTCATTATTTGGTAGTTCTCTACTGGAGGCGTTGTACGGTCATTATTTCCCCAAATGGCCAATAGAGGTTGTTGCATCTTCTCAAGTGGAGGAACATGATCATATGTTGCCTCAGCGAATAAATCTGATGAAACTAGAAAACGTATACCGGTTCGCGTCATTGAATGAATAAACGAACTTGCTGTTATGCCTTGTTCGCGATACTTATTCTCCAACTCCCAAGACGTTTGTTGTGCAGGTGGAACACCACTGGCGCTAACAGTAATAACGAACGCTACATCATTGGACTGGACAGCGGCCAATGGCGCCACCGAGCTTCCCTCGCTTAACCCCCATAGACCAATGAGCTTCGGATCTAGCTCCTCCCGTGAACGAAGGATGTCCACCGCCGCAAGCACATCATCAGCTAACAGCGCATAAGATCTGGACTGTTCACCGATTCCGTCAGCGCTATAACCGACTGTCCGTTTATCATAAATAAACGCTGCAATACCGGACTTGACGAAGATTTCCGCCTCAGAACGATAGTCCTCTCGATCATGCCAACCAGCTCCATGAATGAGTATAACGACGGGATGAGGACCAGGCACTTCAGGAATGAGTAATGATCCGTTAAGCAGGGTTTGATCCGTGCTCTGAAACTGGATATTGATTTCGCTATAATGATTTGAACTTGCAGCAACAGTCACACTAAATGATGTAAACAACAATACAAAAGCTACAAATATCAAAATCCCTTGACGACTATTTTTCTCCCAACAGCTTTTGTAGCAATCCAATCGTGATATCAATTCCTTTCTCGAAAATAGCCATTTCCTGTGCATTCATTTGATTCGCAAGCAGCGTGTAAAAATAAGAACGCACCTCATTCTGTTCCTTATAAGCGAGCACACCAATATTAGTAAGTGATAGGAGCATCGCCCGCTTGTCAGTGGGATGAGGGCTGCGCTGGATTGCACCTTTCTTCTCCAATTTATCAGCTAGCTGCGTTATCGCTCCCTTCGTCACATTCAGCTTGGCAGCTAATTCTGACATTAGTATCGCATGATCGCAGCCGATGGCATCGATCGTATGAATTTCGCTCGGCGTAAATTGCCCTGCAGCCCCATAAGTGGTTGGTTGGCGATCCATTCGCTGCAAAAGAAACAGTAATTGACCAAATTGAAGACTTTTATCCTGCATGTTTTTATTGGTTGACTTTTCCATAAACTTAGTATAGTATCTAAACTAAATTTCGTCAAGCTGTCTTTATTTGAATGGAGTTAATCCAAGGAGGTCGGACTATGATTACCCTTATTGTGCTGTTCGGTAGTTATTTCATTCTGTTAATTTTAGCGCGTACTGGCTTTCTTCTTGCAAATAAAACGAATCGTGAACTTGCCGTGTACGCGCTAGCCATTTTCATGGTTTTTTTTGGACTCAGTCACTTTTATAAACAAGATGAGCTCATCCTGATGCTTCCTGAAATGATTCCTAATAAGAAAACGATCATCTACTTCACCGGAATTATCGAAATAGCGCTTGCCATTGGGCTGCTATTTCCTTCAACTATACGATGGTCTGGTATATTACTCGCCATTTATTTCGTCGCTGTATTCCCTGCTAATTTTATTAAAGCGATGAATGAGATCGATATTACGGGAACACTTAGTTCGCCGATCATGTCATGGATCCGCTTAGCATTCCAGCCTCTATTTATTGTTTGGGCCTTGTATTGCAGTAAACCGCAGGAGTCGAAGATATCTTAGGGTGGAATAAAGAAAAATGAACTGTTGAACTGGAGGAAGGTTATGCTGTTTATGTTGATTGTGAAAGCCTCAAGGAATTCAGAAGAGGCAAATCTCCCGGACCTTGCGCTCAGGGAAGCCATGACAAGGTATAACGAGGATTTAGTCAAGGCAGGCGTAAGGGTTATGGCTAAAGGACTACATCCAAGTTCAAATGGAATTCGCATTTCGTTTCCAAAAGCTGGGGAAGAGCCAGTAGTTACGCATGGCCCATTTACGGAATCGAAAGAATTGATTGCTGGGTTCATTCTGATTGATGTGAAGTCTAGGGAAGAAGCCATCCAGTGGGCCATGCGGATGCCGGACCCACAAGGACATGGGGAAGGTCAGATTGAATTACGTCAAGTATTCTGAGTGGAGCAGCCTTATCGAAGGGCTGTTACACCGGGCTTTTAATTTGTTATAAATATCTTTCTTAAAAATAGGTGCATGATCTCACTGATCTCTGCAACATGTGTTTCAAGAGCAAAATGCCCCGTATCAAGTAAATGAACTTCGGCTGTTGGAATATCACGCTTATAAGCCTCAGCACCGGCAGGGAGAAAGGCAGGATCATTCTTACCCCATACGGCTAAAAAATGAGGTTGATACTTACGGAAATAGGCCTGAAAGTCTGGATAACGATCTACATTTGTTCTATAATCACCGATCAAATCGAGTTGGATTTCTTCAGCACCTGGGCGGGACATGTAAGCAATGTCAAGCGAATATCCGTCAGGTGAAACAAGGCTAGCATCGGTGCCATGAAGATATTGAAAGTTTCGGATGGCTTCGGGAGTCAGGGATTCGCGGCATGCTTCACGATTTTCAGCTGTTGGAGAGTGCCAATAAGTCTCCCAGGATCCCCAATTTTCACTGAATCCTTCTAAATAAGCATTGCCATTCTGACTAATAATGGCTTGAACCCTTTCTGGGTGAGCCACTGCTAAACGATAACCAATTGGTGCTCCATAATCAAATACATATAGGACATACTGATGGATAGCTAGTGCTTCCGTAAAACCTTCGATAACTTGGAACAGGCTGTCAAATGTAAAGTCAAATTGGCCACGTGGCGGTGTTATTGTATGACCAAACCCAGCGTGATCAGGGGCTATGACACGGTATTGTTCTGCCAATTTGGGAATGAGATCGCGAAACATATGACTTGAGCTTGGAAATCCATGCAACAGTAAAATAACTTGACCATCCTTAGGCCCAGCTTCACGATAAAAAACTTCGACATCTCCGACTTTCTGTTTCTGATATCTAATCTTCATCTTTTGCATCTCCTCTTGTTTTTTGGATATACACAATTCCTTTTAACTCTTTTCGCCAAGGGCCAGCAAGCGCTTAAGGTTGTCATCAATAAATTTATTATCCGAACTGTTGATACCACGACCTGCAAAGTGGCCCCAAATCGATTGGATAGGTTTAAGTACAGCATTAGGTATAAGATTTGCCTCATACTCGTTCTCATCCGCCGTGCAGAAGAGATCCGTACTTCCTGGCATAATACTGGCAATCGCGTTAATGCTTCTTAAAGCCTCATCGAAATTTCCGTTATAGGCGGGGTTTGCACTGATGTCTGCAAATTGACCCGTCCATAACATAGCTAGGAAGTTATGTGGATCCATTCTCATAAAACTATTTTCAAAGACGCCAGTTACAAAATCTTCGAATGAATAAAACCCCATTTGTTGATAAAGTTCCTCTCTATAATAGGCCTGTGATAAGCCCCATCCCGCATAGACGCGGCCAACTGTGCGCATGTCAGCAGAAGTCAACTGGTTTAATTTACTTGAATCAAATCCAACTGCAGCCAATAGGGCCGCTTTCATGCCGTCCAGGACTACATACGTCTGCGGCCAGGTCTTCGCGCCTCCGCAGAAGGGTGCAATTCTCTCCACCATGTCAGGATAACTCGCCCCCCATTGGAATGCTTGAATCGCTCCCATGGACCATCCAACGACGAGCGCAATCTTCTGAATGCCGAATTTTTCAGTCACCAGTCGATATTGAAAATGAACGTTATCATAGATGGATACCTGTGGAAAATTCGCCTTGTCAAATGGAGCTGGCGTGTTACTAGGAGACGAGGATAATCCGTTCCCCAGTAGATTCGGAACAATAATAAAATATTTCTCTGGGTTAAGTGCTTTATCGTGCCCAATCAACCATTCATTCTGAACATGCTGGTCTCCGAAAGCAGTTGGATAAATGACTACATTATCTTTCTTCTCATTTAATTCTCCATAAGTCTTATAAGCAAGAAAAGCATTCGGTAATGTCACTCCTGATTGTAAGGTTACTTCACCTAATGCAAAAATTTCGTAATCCACAGTATTTTCTCTCCCTTCAAGATGAATACTAACACCATTATAACCGTTATAACTAAACTTTAATGGTTATTGAGTTGTATGCTACAACATTATTTATAACTTGTAAAGCATTATTTTATAGGTTACAATTCCTATTGAGGTGAAACAATGATGAACAAATCACTATTCTTATTAGGCGGCACTGCATGGATTAACCTAGTTAATACGACATATATCTCCCAAAAAGAAATCGTTGATATCCTTATCGAGCCAACAAGTACTATTCAATGGCTGGAGGAAAACAACCTATTACGGGAATCTGATTATCTGGCTTTAGAGAATGAAGAATGGCTTAAATCACTTATAATCGAGCTCCGATTGCTTCGTGACCTTAGTAAAACGATTTTAAGTGAATTAGAAAATCAAGAAAATCTTTCTCTTCATGTTACAGAGCAATTAAAGAGTCTTACTAAACAAGTGAAGGTAAGCCTAATAATTGATTCGGATTCTGACAAATTGAAATTGGTCGCGGAAGGAAGAACTCCAAAAGATCATGTGCTATATATGATTATCCATTCCATTATTCAAACATTGGATACAGTCCCAATCCAGCGAATTCGGAATTGCGAACACGCTGAATGTCGTCTCTATTTTGTCGATACATCAAAATCAGGAAAAAGACGATGGTGCAGCATGGAATTATGCGGTAATCGCCAAAAAGCAGCTGAATTTTATGCAAGGAAAAAGAAAAAGTAATCCATTAAACACTTCCTGATAAACACAAGAACCCCGTTCCATTCGGATCGGGGTTCTTGTGTTTATCGAGCTTAATGGGATTCACTTGCTGTTAGGATAATCCCTCTAAGCCCTTCACTCTACAATAGTATCTTTCTGTATAGTATAGCACTTAATTGTGCGTACTTATAAATATGTTATTAGGTATCTATAATAGCATTCATGTACATGCATCAACAATTGAAAATGAAAGGTGTGATCCAATTGACCATGGTTGGGAAAACAATCATCGTAGCAGGAGCAACTGGTGGAATCGGCGAGGGCGTAACAAAGCTTCTACTCCAACATGGAGCAACAGTTGTCGCGCTTGGCCGCAGCAAAAATAAGCTAGAAGATCTAAGATTGTATCTCTCGGATATCAAGGCTGGTGATCTCATTACCATCCAGGCCGATATTGACCAAGATCGGGAGTATGGCCTCAAGCTTCATGATAGCTTAGATGAGAAATTCGGCCCCATTGACGGAGCAGTCATCACCATCGGTAATTGGGGAAATGCGAACACCAGGTTGCTAGACGTTAGCGATCAGCTCTGGACGCAGACCATACAGGATAATCTAACGAGCCACTTCCGCGCTTTGCGCATACTTGTTCCACTACTCAAGCAGGACGGTGCTCTAATTCATTTGAGCGGACTTAGCGCCGACAGTCCATATCCGGGAGCAGGAGTCATCGGACTGACCAATGCCGCCAAAAAATCATTAGTACTTACGATGGCTGTCGAGCAAGGAACAACCGGCCCTAGAATATATGAACTGATCATTGGCCCGATTCGAACGCGCGAACGCATGGCAAGAGGAGCAGCGCAAGCGAATTGGTATGATCCAGAAGATATTGGAGGCTTTATTTCCGAGCTCATTCAAGGCAATACCGCGGCTTCGCAAACTCCCTTGCATTATATGGTCCAACGGGGGGAGTAATGCTGTCTATCTCATTGGAAAGAAGGGCTTATCTATGGAGTTAACTTATGTCTCTTTAACCGTTTCGAGCCTGGAGACATCCATTGATTTTTATCATTCTGTAATTGGACTCCATGTCTTGTTGAGAACGAATCAGTCTGCTGTTTTGGGCACAATGACAGACCAGCCTTTACTCATTCTGACTCAAGTCGAAGCTAGTTTTCCTAGGGACCTCAACGCAACCGGAATGGACCACTTTGCCTTCCTCGTCCCTAATCGCATAGAACTAGCCAGACATATGGGCCGAGTAATTGAAAGAAACTATCCCATTACTATGATCACAGATCATGGGGTCAATGAATCGTTCTATCTTGCCGATCCTGATGATATCCTGATCGAAATTACGCGCGATTTTACACCAGAAGAGCTTGCCGAGCGTAGACCGCTTTCTTCCCAAGAGTTAGCGCTTCAGCTTATGGATTTATATAGTAAATTTAAGACGCCGTCCCCTGATATAGCGAAAGAAACATCAATAGGCCATATCCTGCTTCGGGTTGCCAATCTTGCAAAAACCGAGCAATTCTATACCAGCAATCTTGGATTTGACGTATCGATGCGATTGCCGGGTGCTGTATTTGTTTCAGCGGGCGGCTACCATCATCATGTTGGATTTCATGTGTGGGAGAGTGAAGGCGGTCCACGGCCGGACATTACCGCGATCGGACTTCGTGCTTTTTCAATAACGTACGAGTCTCCATGCGAATTTCAATTTGTACGCGATCCTGCGGGGAATGGGATTATTCTTTCTTCTCAAAGTAAGCTTAGCCACAATCAATTGATCGAATTGGATCGAACTTATATCAACGAGAGGAGGTGACTCTATTGAAAGTCAGAAAAAATACGAGCGTTGCAATGATTTATTGCCACTGAACGCTTAACTGCCCGTCAAGCACTATCTCGCCTCAGTCGGTTACACAGCCTCAGGATTAGGATGGCTTCCCAGAGAGCGCGGGACTGGCAGGCCACGTGGAGAGCGCTTGACGGGCTACAGCTTCTAGCATGTCTCGACTGAAACCGGCCTTCGCTTGAACCGCAATACCGTGGAGCACAGCCAGCACAAAAGCAGCTAGCGCTGCACTGTCAGCGGTCTCCGACAGATCTCCCTCTTGCTTTGCCCGTTCAAAGCGATCGCGGAGCGATAGCTCGCCTTCCGCACGCGCCTTGATCAGGGCTTGTCGAATAGGTTCTGCATCATCTGAACCAGCTAAGGCGCCATGTACCCCTAGACACCCCTTGTGATCTGTGTAACGAGTATTTAATTCAGCCGCGCTAAAGAGAATATGTTCAGCCACCTCCCGCGATGTGGGCAGTTCCAACGCCACCGGGATGAAATCCAAGTGTCTCTCATAATAGCGCTCCAAAACTCGTCGGAACAACGCTTCCTTGTTGCCAAATGCCAAATATAACGCGGGTCGTTCGACACCCGTGGCTTGCGTCAGATCGGTGTACGACACACCTTCGTAACCCTTACGCCAAAATAAACATAGCGCTGCATCCAGTGCTTGATCTACATCGAATTCGCGCTTACGCCCCATTAGTCAGACCACCCTTTCTTAATTGTTACCTTTGGATTAGAACGGTTTTCGTCCAGTTTCATACTTTACATTATCATAACACACGTTACAATTCGCTGCCAATCATCGGACATAACCTGAATCCAATACAGGAGCCGCCTAGCAAACGAAGTTTAACGTAATGATCATTATGATATTGACAATACATATTTAAATGTATAATATGGCATTACGTAATGACCGTTATGATATTCTATTCATCACCGGTGTGCGTGTATTCAGCGACTTACTTTACCTGAAGTAATCAATTAAGGGGAGGTTTTTTCATGCAGCGATCCAAGACAGTTGGTAGATGTTCCCGACCTTGACGTCTCGGCGATTAAAAATACGCATTCAAAGGAGAACATATATGACTAGAAATTTCAGTGCAAGCTCAACAGCAGATCAGGTGCTTACCGGCATTGATCTCCAAGGAAAACACTTTTTTATTACAGGCGTATCATCGGGCATCGGTCTCGAAACAGCCCGATCACTGGTCGCTCGAGGAGCTAGTGTCGTCGGCTCTGTCAGGGAACTTGTCAAAGCTAAGACAGCAACCGCTGAGGTTGTAGACGTTGCGACGAAAAGTGGCGGCAGCCTAGAGTTGATCGAACTCGATCTCGCGTCCCTTCAGAGCGTCCGCGCCTGCGCGGATAAACTATTGGCCAACGGCCGGCGGTTCGAGGTCATGATTGCCAATGCCGGAATCATGGCAACTCCGTTCAGTCGGACAGTCGACGGGTTTGAGGCTCAGTTCGGCTCGAATTATCTTGGTCATTTCGCTTTGATTAATTGGATCGAACCACTGCTCGTCGATAACGGGCGCTTGATCGTGCTGTCGTCCCAAGCTCATCGCGTTGCGGATGTTGACCTGGATGATCCGAATTTCGAGCAACAAGAATACGACCCATTCGTCGCCTATGGCCGATCGAAAACAGCCGCAACCTTATTCGCAGTGGAATTCGATAAGCGTAATCGCAATCGTGGCATCCGTGCAGCCTCCGTAATGCCTGGCAATAGTCCTACCAATCTCTCTAGCCACTTCTCACATGAAGAATTGCAGGGTCTTCTTGAAAGCATTAGCGAAGCCCGCAGCGAAGCAGGTTTGAAACCAAGTGAGCTCAAAGACGTTGCTCAGGCAGCCGCAACGTCTGTCTGGGCTGCAGTCGTGGCTGACAAAGACGAAATCGGAGGACGTTATCTCGAAAATTGCGCGGTCGCCCCGATTGATGACACACCAAATCCATTTGCTGACGGCGTAAAGTCGTATGCGCTCGACGCTAACAAAGCTGCGCGGCTGTGGGCGATAAGCGAGGTGTTGACAGGTGCGTAAGGATGACAATTCCAAGACAGTTATCGGCATTATTGGAGCAGGAGAGGTTGGCAGCCAGATCGCTCGTGCGGCGATTGCGAATGGATATGAGGTCGTCATTGCCAATTCACGAGGGCCCGAGACGTTGAAGGATCTCATTGCTGAACTTGGCCCATCAGCGCGCGCCGCAACAGCGGCTGGCGCTGCCGAGGCCGGTGACTTCATCGTCGTGGCCGTGCCCCTCAAGCTAGTCAATAACATGCCTGTCGAGCAACTCGCAGGTAAAATCGTGCTCGACACGAACAACTATATGCCTTGGCGCGATGGGCAATTCCCTATGGTCGACTCTGGTGAGAAGACCGTGCATGAGCTCCGCCAAGAGCATCTTCCTGCCTCGAAGGTAGCGAAGGCCTTCACCCATATTCAGGCCCCTCGCCTCTTCCTTTCAAGTCGACCTGCTGACGACCCTGACCGCCATGCATTGTCGGTTTCAAGCAATTTTCCTGAAGCCGTGGAACTCGTGACTCGGTTGTACGACCAGTTCGGATTCGATACTGTCGACAATAGTCCACTGAGCGAATCATGGCGTAGCGGTCCCGGTCAGCCAGCTTGGATTGCGCACGCGCACCAGACAAAGTCCGAGCTGAAAGTCAATCTCGCCAGGGCGCGGCGCATCATCCAGACGTGAAAAGAAGGGTTGGGAATGAGTTGAAGACGATTGCTGTAATTGGGGCTAGACCAGGTCTTGGTTTTTCATTGGCCAAAACTTTTGGGAGAAACGGATTCCGGATCGCAATGGTTTCTAGAACCCAAGAGAAATTGGATCAATATGCTGTTGAACTACGTGATTATGCGCATAGAGAAACGGTAGAAGACACCTTCCCAAAAGGGATTGTGAAGATTTTAAAGTAACGAAAGTAAGAGTATCGTCAGATAACCGCTAGAGTGACTTGCCCCATATGAGACAAAATGCGCCCCGATTGTAAATAAATCGGGGCGCACTTCGTTACAGTTATACTTTACAAATCGCTAGACTCGCTCTTCAGCTCATCAAGCGCATGCCACAATTTCATCAGCAGCACCGTTGCTTCCGCGCGAGTCGCTGACTCGGACGGGCTGAATCGATTATCTCCCCGCCCAACTACTATACCTC
Source organism: Bacillota bacterium (assembly GCA_023441055.1). GTDB lineage: Bacteria > Bacillota > Bacilli > Paenibacillales > UBA4045 > JAEZQY01. Next base: position 67,835 of record JAEZQY010000008.1, read on the forward strand.
TCACAACCGCTTCTTGGATATACCCTTTAGCCCATTGCGGTATTTCGGCATCATCGTGGAAGGTGGTATTCTTCCACTTAATCAATTCCCTAAATACAAGTTCCGCCTGATAGGAGCTGAAGTACGACTCTCCAATTCTCCAGCTTCTTGGAGAAAGGGATCGCATGTGCAGGGCTCGTCGATGGCAGTCTGTAATAACACAAACCATCACTTGTCTCCTGCTGTTCGCGAACTAGCTTATGAAACAAATCCTCCGCCTTCCCCCCGTTGAAGCATACAGCCTTGATACCTATATATTGCTTAAAGAAGAAATCGAAATCATTCGGAACGGGATTCAAGATCTTGGCATCGCTGCTTCCTTCGCGGTCACAGCTGCTGAGCACATCCCACAACGCAATACGCTTGTCTTGCAGGAAGTTGACTCTCTCCACATAATCTGGCGCCGGCTTTTCTAGACCGTACAGGCCATAGATGACCCGCCAGAAGTGATTCTGAGGGTGACCATAGTATTGCTGCTTCTCCAGTGATTGTACACCCGGCATCGTGCCGAGTATAAGCACCTGTGCATCATTTTGCACAATCGGTGGAAAGGATGTAATCATATTATGCAACTCCTCCAAAGCAGAATAATCTATCATAATTCTATCATAGCCCTCTGATATGCTAGGAATAGCATCTGCTATTTCTACATTTCTTTCATGAAAGGATGACAATCATGCTGTTAGGTACTGACTGGAAGAAGCTGTTGCTTGCGTTTGCAATCATGTGCTCCATTTGGTTCGTTGTTGAGAGCAACGCTAGGACATATGCGGCGATAGATGATTATCGTATCGATTATCATGCAGATCATGCTGAGATTGTATCTTATCGGGGAACAGATACGGAGATCGTTATTCCCGAAACTGCGGGCGGACTCCCCGTGACGGCGATCAGAGATGACGCTTTCTGGGGTGAAGGTTTAACGAAGGTGACGTTGCCTGCGAGCCTGGAGACGATCGGAGTACGTGCATTCTACGAGAATCAATTAACGGAAATCGAGATACCTGCCAGTGTGACTTCCATCGGTGATTTTGCATTTGCTTATAATCAACTGACCCAAGTAGTCTTGCCTGAGAATCTGCATTCCATCGGTGATTATGCATTTCTTGATAATCAACTGACCCAAGTGGTCTTGCCTGAGAATCTGCATTCCATTGGAGCTGGCGTATTCTCAGGCAATGTCATATCAGAAATCGAAATTCCCGCTAGCGTGCGCTTTATGGAGATGAATGCATTCAAAGGCATCGGACTGACGAAACTAAAGCTGAACGAAGGCTTGCCGGAAGTCGGATATGCTGCATTTGCCGACAATGAGTTAACCGAAGTTGAGGTTCCGGCATCCGCTACATCCATCATTTATGCCGCATTCCGGAATAATAAGCTCAATAGAGTCATGTTGAATGAAGGTTTGGAGGAGATCTGGTACTCTGCATTTGAAAATAATGAGCTGACCAGTGTCGTTATTCCGTCTACGGTTCATACGATTTATGGCGCTTCGTTCCTGACGAATAAACTTGCGTATGCTGTGATTCCTCCAAGCGTGAACACGATTGAGCACAATTCATTCGGCGACAATCCGGCCGACTTTACGATCATCGGATCGCCCGGTTCACCCGCACACAATTTTGCGACCACTTACAACTATACTTTCATGGATGCCGCGACGATTCCGATGCCCGACATCCAATTTACCCCTAGCAGCCAAGATTGGGCGCAGTCGGCCGCAACAACGGTGACCGGCGCTACCTATAATATCTACGATTTGAAGTATGCTTGGTCGAACACGGAATCCACTCCCGGCCCAGAAGTTGAGTGGCACTTGTGGGGTCCGGGCGACGTAATCGAGCAGACCGTCGATGGTGAGTGGTATCTGCATATGCAAGGCTCCCTGTTGGACCGGACAGAAGCTTGGCATTCCGAGCGCTTCCGAGTCGATCGGACACCTCCGACGCTGGACGTCAAGATGACAACAGGCCCGTCTAACGATCCCTACCTGAATGATACATGGAGTGAACGACCGGTCACCATTAACGCCACTGCGTCCGATCCATATGGCGATATTCGTCACATCGTGGTCGAGTTAGATGACGGTTCGACGAGCTCTGTGGCTGCTTATACCGGCAGCTCGTATTCCGTAACCTTCGCCGTCTATGGTACTTACGAATTGAAGATCACAGCCATCGATCAAGCGGGGAATGCATCGGTTACGGAGCAGCGCATCGTGAAAATCGTTAACAGCAGCCCTCCGTCGACCTCAACTCCAGATGAAGATCCAAGTGATTCCAGGCCAGATAATGCAGAGCCTGGTGATGCAGAGCTTGATGACGCTGAGCATACTCCGGCAGAATCTGCATGCGCCATGCCATCTGCGTTCACCGACATTACCGGTCACTGGGGCGAATCCTTCATCATCGAAGCGAGCTGCCAAGCCATTGTTCAGGGTTATCCAGATGGCAGGTTCGGACCAGACCGACTCGTGACCCGCGCCGAGTTCACCGTCATGTTGACTGGACTTTTCCCAGATGAACGCGCATCGATACCGCTTACGTTCAGCGATCTCGCCGGCACAACGCATTGGGCCAAGCAAGCCATTGCACAAGCGACAGCTTCCGGTATCGTATTCGGTTATCCGGATGGCAGCTTCAGGCCGGAAGCGACCATCACCCGTGCCGAGATGGCTGTCATGATCACCAGGGCGCTGGGCTTACCGACGGATGTCTACCTCTCCACCGCCTTCGCCGATGATGCTCGGATCCCTGCTTGGGCGAAGAACGCAGTAGCCTCGATTCACCAACTTGGGATTGTCATCGGCCGAGGCGACAACCGCTTCGTACCGGACGGAGCAGCTACCCGTGCTGAAGCAGCTTTAATGCTGCTCCGCACCTATCAGGAGACGCAGACAAACTCACACTAGGGAATTCATCATTTCATTCTTAAATAAAGGCGACGAACTCGGCATTATGCTTTCGGATCGAGTTCGCCGCTTCTTGCTGTTAAATCAGGTTTGACTTCTGTAGAAGCCTTTGAATGATAACAGCAACCTCGGCTCTCGTGATATTGGCTTTAGGAGCAAGCTGCTTATTGCTTCTACCTGAGATAATATCTGCTTGCATGCTGTTAGTGACGGCACTTTTGGCCCAGCTCGATACTTGATCTGCGTCGACATAAGGATTGAGCAGATGTTCTTCCACCTTATCGCCAAGATTGTCCATTAATTTCGTGATCTCCATTGCTTTCGCGATGATGACCATCGCTTGTTCCCGAGTGATCTTATCCAACGGACGGAATGTTCCGTCTTCGAAACCGTTGATCAGATTGTAAGTATATGCCGTTTGCACAACTCCGCTATACCAATCCGATTTTTCTATATCCGTGAATGGAGCCGTTGCGTCTTCTATCTTCAAGCCTAATGCTCGAACAATGACCGAAGCAAATTCAGCGCGGGTAATGTCTCGGTCTGGTTGATAAGTTTTGTCGCCCATACCATTTACGATCTTTCTGGCCCCCATGTTATTGATGGTATCCTTGGCCCAATGGTTAGTAACGTCCAGAAACGCTATCGGATTCCAGATCAAGGTATACGTACTATTCGTCAAACTGTTAATGATGGCCCAATATCGACCGCCCACGATCCCGACTTTCGTAGGCACATGTCTTACTGTACCGTCAGGTTCAATGACAACCGCTGTCGTAATTTTGTCCGGATCTACGTCATCTGGTATAGCAATTGCCCTTTCGATATATGCGTTGTAGATGGAAATGTCGATGATGTTACCTTTGTATACGCCTTTCACAGTGAATGTAAGAGGAGTCGCAATAATCGCGAAATCCCCGTTGCCTGCCGAACTCTCAATAAATTGCAAATGTTCTGTAGGCGGAGACGAAATTTCGATCTGAACTTCAATGTCTTGCAATGCTACACCGGTGCCAAGTTGTTTCGCTACCGCATCGATATTGATTTGTTGTGCCGGCAAGGTATAGGTCGCATTTTCGGTGATGATTTCCACTATCGCCTCTTTTTGTTCCATATTTTTGACCATTTGCCCATTCAGTGTCCCGATTACCGCATCGGATGCCGTTAAAACAGGAATCGAGATAACCGCACCTTGGCCTTCTTCCACAAGAAATTGTTCAAATCTGGCTGGATCCATAGTTATCGTTGTCACCCGTTGATTATTTACCGTCACTGTCGTAGCCTTGCCCGCACTAACCACTTGTCCGTTCACGAATACGTCAACGTCGGTCTCTTGTTTCCCACCTCCAGACCCTTGATAATTATTACCCCCACTTGAAGATGGCGAACTGGGGATGACTCTGATTTCATTGGATGCTGGGCTGACGCCACCCGCATTCGTTGCTTTTACAATGAAATAATACGCTGTCCCATTCGTTAAGCCCGTTGCCACATAGCTATTTACCGAATCTATCACAGTAGCGGTAGCTGCTCCATACATGCCGGAGGCGGTGCTTATGAATATGTTGTACCCTGTTGCATCTGTCATCGGATTCCAACTCAGGGTCACGCTCGCATCCTCGACTGTCACCGTTTGCAGTACCGGTGCTCCCGGCGGCAGCACTTGCGGCATCGCGCTTACTTCATTGGAAGCCGCGCTGTCTCCTCCGGCATTCGTCGCTTTCACTATAAAATAATACATCGTGCCGTTCGTTAATCCCGTCGCTTCGTAACTGTATACCGAATTTGCTACAGATGCTTCGGGTGCTCCATAGACTCCGTAGTTGGTGCTCATAAAGATGTTGTACCCTGTCGATCCAATGACCGGATCCCAGCTCAACGTAACAGTTGCGTCTCCTGATGCTGCACTCTGAATGACAGGCGCTCCCGGAGACGGCACTTGCGGTGTTGCGCTTACCTCCTCGGATGCCGCGCTTGCTCCGCCGGCATTCGTTGCTTTCACTACAAAGTAGTAGTGTGTCCCATTTGTTAAGTCCCGAACCTCATAAACGGAATCCGTCACGGTGATTGGCTGATCATTGTACAGCCCGGAAGTAGTACTCTTAAATAACTCATAACCCGTTGCATCCGGTACGCTTGTCCAATCAATCGTTACGCTCGAATCCTCCGCAATCACCGATTGAATTTCAGGCGCATCGGGCGGGTTATTCATCCATTTTGCATAAATCGTCACAGCACCCGTGATTGGTGTATTCGCAAAATCAAATGGTGTTGTAAGTGTATTATTCGTATACCAATCAGCGAATGTGAATCCCGGTTTTACCGGACTTGCAGGTTCCGTTGCATAATCGTTCATATTTATAATTTGACTAGCTATAGCTGTACCGCCGTCCACATCGAAACTGACCGTAGAGGCCCATACTGCATACAGGACTAAATCAGCACTTCCCATGGTAAAATAACGATTGGCAGCATAAGCTGTCCCGCTTCCATCTGCGGCTGTGTTCCATCCTGCAAAGGTGTATCCGTTTCTTGCCAGATTTCCTGTGTTGCCCTCAACCTCAACTGCGGATCCCTCTTTGTAGCGGTTCACATCTACGGGTACACTTCCACTCGTATTGCCGTTGCCGTTATACATTACGTTATAGGAAGGGATCACTGATTGTGTAATCGTAAACGTTTCATCAATCATGTCATCTCCCGTTACAGTAACAGTTGCGGTATAAGTCCCTCCTTCAAGGCCGTCTTTGGCTTGAATGGTAAAGGTCGTTTCAGTAGTCGTATCATTCAAAGTCGTATTCACTGGTTGACTCATCACAAAATCTTCAGCATTCGGACCGCTTAACTCCGTCGCTAAGTTGATAATATCCCCGTTACTTGCACGGGTTATGGTAATGGTTTTGGTTTGTTGCAGATCATAGCCTGCGGTCACCGTTTGCAGGATTTGGTCATTGATCGGCGCAATTTTATACATCCCGCCCTTTAGTGCAATCTCAAAAGGCACCATATCATCACCGTACAAAACCAATTTCCCCATACGGATGCCAGGGACAGCAGGGCGAAACACGACATCAATGACCTGTTCGACATCAAGTCCCGTAAGGTTCTTGGTTTGTGTTCCATCTGAGAATTCAAAGTCACCGGTCAGCGTGGCATTGTAGTTCGTTCCTACATGCTCGCCGATGAGACTCACCTGTTGCGTTTCGGTTGTTCCTACGTCGATATCCGCATAAGATAACGCTCTTGCAGATAAGCTTAATTGTCGAAAATTGATATTATCGAATTGACTAGTAGCACCATTACTTTCAATAAATATTCCGTTCCAATTCATAGGATTACGGCTGCCAGTGCCCGTATCGAATCCCATATTCACATCCTGCAGCTCGGAAATCTCCTGCCAATCGAGCCCATCACTCAAATTTTTGGACCAGACGCTTGCTGATCCGGCGCCATCATAAGCGGAACGATCAATCACGATCTGGTAACGATTGAAATCACCCAGAACCACTTCCTCACTAATTACCTCCGTGCCCCCCGGCTTGATCAAACGCGACTTCTGATTGACTTGTCTACCATCATAGTATCCGATTCCCTGTTCTGAATCGTTTAGTTTCCCGTCTCCATTCGTATCGGCGCCAAGTCCAAACCCTGCACCCCAATAATTGTACATCATTTCAATCTCAATAATATGAATCTTATCAGCCGTAAATACAGGTATACTATAATTGCTATTGTTGATACGACTTACTCTATCATCATGGCTTACAGTATCAAAAAAGACAGCTTGTGATCCATCATGCCCAGTCATTGTAGGTACATTAATCCTGTGCATCGTCGAATCTACTACATACGAAATCCAGTTATCTTGACCGTGAAGATTGCCTGTTCGAAGATAATTGAATGTATAGGTTGCCGGGGATTCATACGTAAATCCAGGTCTCCGCTCGGTACCAAACCCGTTGGTTACACTTACATCCCCGCTGGAGCCGTACGCTACAGTAGCTGTGATCTGCGTATCACTATCTACAGTAAAGTCGTATGCCTCAATCCCGCCAAACGATACCGAAGTCGCACCCGTGAAATGTTCTCCGGTGATAACCACTGTATCTCCTTCACTGGCTGCAGACGGGGTGAACGAAGTGATTGTTGGCATTTCATCGGCTGCGAAGACGTCGTTATTCCCTATTAGAGATGCGATTGACAAGGTAAAACATAGCAAGACTCTTATGGGAACTCGTATCAACTTCATTTTCCAAATCTCCTTCCGGTTTCTGCCTAATGTCTAGTCCTGATTGTATCAAATCACTCTGAGCGAATACTGAGCAGAACAAAAAAGAGCAGCATTGATGCTGCTCCCACGGCTATTAAGTTTCTAAACACTTAAACGATGATAGTATTGTTCATATAAGATTTTCGTTGATTCTTTCACCTCAATGCCCAGTTCCTCCAGAAACAATTTTTTCATTTGCTTATAATGCTCAACAAGCGCTGCCCGATTCCTCATTTCAGCATGGCACTTCAACAGCATCTCATGACTTTCTTCCTGCAACGGGTCTTTAAGAATCAGCTGCTGCAGGTGAAGAATGGCTTGCGAATACATTCCACCCTCCATATAATATTCCGCAATCGCCTTAACCATATATTGATAATGGAAAAAAAACTTCTGTTTCAATTGAGCAGCCCAGGCGTAATCGTCCTCTTCCAGATAATGACCGTGATAAAGCGCCGCCGCTTTTTCATACATTAGGACCGTATCTTGTCCAATCTCTCTCTTCTCCTTGGCGATGTTCAAAAACTGTTCCGTATCACATATGATCCCATCCATAATCATAATGTAGCTGTCATTGTTATATGTGACTTTCATTCGATCGTCCAAGCCGTGCTCTTTAATCGTCTTGCGAATCTGATAAATACAAGTGTGCAAATAGGCTGCGGAACGTTCGTATTCCATATCGGGCCACAAATCTTCTACGATCTTTTCCTTATACATACTCTTTCCTTGATGATGAATGAGGTAGGCAAACAGCTCCTTAACCTTATTCGTCCGCCATTTTATATGCATGACCTTCTCTTGACTCTCGAAAATCTGAAAGCTGCCAAAACATGAAATACGACCTACGTTTGACCCATCTTCTCTTGCGTTTATATTAGAATAGATCGCTAGTTTTTCTACGGTTTTAATCATCCGTTCATGTCGTACGGGCTTTAACAAATAATCCATGGCATTCACTTCAAAGGCTTCCACCGCATATTGGTCGTAGGCGGTGATAAACACAATTTGTGTTTCTGCATTCATCTCCATTATTTTTTCTGCCATTTCTAAGCCATCAACGCCCGGCATTTCAATGTCCAGAAAAACAACATCAAATGCAATCGTCCGCATATTGCTAAGTGCTTGCAACGGATTAGTAAACACCGCTGCAACCTGAATTTGGCTGAACTCTGCAATAATATCTTGCAAGGCGTCAATTGCATTCTTCTCGTCATCGATGATGATGGCTTTAAGCATGTACAACGTCCCCTCCTCGTCATGTCCACTTCTTCCATCCGCTTCCTTCGGAATTAGCAACATCACTCTTGTTCCTTCGTTTATCGGTCTATTCAATCGGTTCTACAGTATTCGACAAAAAAGCGGAACTTCCTTTCTTTTATATAAAAGCTTACCATGCAAAGATAATGATATAGCTACCCTTTCAGTTGTGTTCCTTTATCAGTGGTCAGAACACTCGATTTCCCCTCTCGGGATGACCCATTACATCAGTTCAAAACTAACAATTGATCCTAACAACTCGTATGTATAAACCTTACCCATATTGCCGGTAGGAACAGGTCGAAGCTTCCCCTGGTGCACCAATTCACGGCAATACTTGATGACCGTTTGCTTGTGCAGATCAAGTTCGATGGCCGCTTCTGCGGACGAATGATTCGGTTATGACATGCCGCATAGCGGATTATCATCCGTTCTATTTTTTCATACGGTTGCAGGACTGGTTTACCCGAATTCAAATAAGGAGCCCACATATTACGTAAAATAGCTTGTATGAAATCATACGATCGTCCGCGCCAATCCAGCATTTCATATTCCGGATGCAACCCTTCGAAATGTCCAACCAACGGCCACCATATTTTCTCAATGAAGAATCGATTCCCATAACCGTGTCCCCGCTTTAATGCATCTTTTCGCTCTCCGTTACGACGACTCAAATGCCAGTTTATCCACTTTTCCTGTTCGTTTTCAAGGCTCATTACGATCATCTCCTTTAATATAGAAAATAAAAACACCCCGGTGATCCCTGCTTAAGCAGAAATAACACGGGGCGTGCTTCGCCACTATATTACTTTGTACGATAAATCATACAAAGTGCATTAACTACATTCAATTCGCCAATATCAACCAGCTAAAAGAACCGCAATCGCATTCAAGTTGGAAAAAAATGGAGTCTAGGGGGATCGAACCCCTGACCTCTTCACTGCCAGCGAAGCGCTCTCCCAGCTGAGCTAAGACCCCGTGTATACGAAAACGGCATCGCTGCCGTCTCGAATGTCGCAATTAGAATGGGTTCTCAGGGGCTCGAACCCTGGACCTAATGATTAAGAGTCATTTGCTCTACCAACTGAGCTAAGAACCCATATGTTGTAGGCGACAAGAAATATAATATAACATTTCGACCCCACTTGTCAAATGATTTCGCATATATTTTTCGACAATATCATTCCGAGCAATTTGCTGCTCTTCTCCCCTATGAATACTCTATGCCTGATGAGTGGGAAGAGCTCGTTGCCGGAACCATCATAAATCCGCTGAATATGAAGATCAAGGAGAATCCCGTGCCTGCCAGGGCTGTATAGCTGCTCTTATAAATGATGTAGCCCCATAGGGTAAAATGTGTCAAATCAAATAACTGGATGCCTAGAACGGTCAATCCGTATAATAGCGGGACCACTCCGATACATAAGGTCCAGCCATAGATAGCAGGCTTCCGGAATCGCTTGCCCATCCATGCCTGCAGCTTCGTCTTCGGCTGGGTCACACCATAGAAATCGGCCTTTTTCAATCCGGCATTCACGGACCAAGCAATCAGCCACGCAAGGAGCATCGATGTAATGACAATGTCAAAGATAAGATCGATATAAGTTTGCGACATCGGAATTTGTTCCATCTGCTTCCCTCGATTTAAGAAGTACGCTATTACACCATTCCCAACCCCATTAATTAGGAATGAAAGTATCGCTTGATTGCTCATGTACGTTCGTTGCCCGGCTGTCATACTGCGCCTCCCCCAATTCCTCCAATATTCTGACCTGATAATCTGGAATCGCGCCATAAGAATCAGGACCCACATTCAGCAGCAATCGGCCCTTCTTCGGAACGATATCAGACATAATCTGTTGCAGTTCACCAACTGTGACATAATCCTGCGGACGACTGAATTGATTGTAAGCAAAGGATTTATCCATGCCTCGACACATCTCGAACCAGATATCCTTCTCATGCCATTCCGTGGAGTACTCCAGTGTACGAAAATCGTAATACTTGGCTTTGAGTAATTTAGTTGATTTCCTCTTGAGCTCTCTCTTGGCTAATCGATTGAGGATATGCATGCCTAATCGGTTACGGAGCAGATGCGGCCACTGGCCCCAGCGATCATTCACAACTCCCTCTGGGACTCGATTATAATAGTATTCGAATAGCGATTCAAGTCGCTTGTCTGTGGGATAGCCAATGTCGCTCCATAGCATGTCAGGCTGGTAACGATCAATGATCTCTGTCCAATGATGATAGCAATAATCACAGTATTCCTGCGAATTGTCATTGCCGAGGAACAGATCGCCAGCATTGCAGATCGCATGCGCTGTGAATGTCCAGTCGAGCAATGACGAATAATAGACACCGAAGCGCATACCCTGCTTGCGGACTGCAGCTGCCAAATCACCAATAAAATCAAAGTCTAAGTGATAGCCTGGCTGTCTGGGATTCTGGAACCGCGTATTGTATAGTACAAAGCCATCATGATGCTTGCTGACTATGACTACATATTTAGCGCCAGCTTTCTTGAATAGATCCGCCCAAGCCTCGACATCGACACGTTTGGCCCGTTGTTTGAATTCCTCGGCAAACGCACTGTACGGCTGGTTGCCATAATGCTCTTGATGATACAGCTGAGCTTGGCTGCCCGGTATGCGTATACTATTTTGATACCACTCGGCATAAGGCATGCTCTTGAACATATCCGCCATCGGCTTTTCCCTTATGAGCTTCCCGTAATCATCGATATCAACAGGTGCGAACGCAGGAATACTATACGGCCCCCAGTGTATGAATATGCCTAGATCAGATTCCTTGAACCATTGCGGCGGATTCAAGCGGTGGATATTCGGGCTATCATTCGGCTTCATTCCTTGAACCTCCCCATCAACAAAGCTGCATTAATTGAAAGCGCTTTAAATTTTATATTAGGGGCAATTTTATACGTAATACCATCTATTGTCAATACCTTTCAAGCAATAGGTTTACAGACACTATCCATGCACAATATGGTATTCTCAATAGTAAGGGGGAGAATGAAATGTCGATCCATTACGAAGAATATGGCATTCACCATCCAGCGGTTATGGTGTTCCTGCACGGGGGCGGTGTAAGCGGGTGGATGTGGGAACCACAAGTGAAGCACTTCAGCACAGACTACCATTGCATCGTCCCGGACTTACCCGGCCATGGTAAGAGTCAGACACCCGGGGAACCATTTACGATAGAGCACAGCGCGCAAGCCGTCATCAAGCTGATCGAAGATAAGGCGGACGGAAGACCTGTCACGCTAGTCGGATTCTCACTCGGTGCGCAAGTGATTGTTGAACTGCTTGCGCTAGAACCTACCCGAATCAATTACGCGATCATTAACAGCGCCTAACAGTGCCTAGCCCAGCCATGGTTCGCTGGATTAGACCGTCTGTACAGCTGAGCTACCCGCTTATTCGCAATCGTGCATTCGCCAAGCTCCAAGCCAAGACGCTGTACATCTCGCCTGAGCAATTTGAGCGTTATTACCTGGAGAGCAACCAGATGCAACGAGATACACTCATCCAAATTCTTCAAGCTAATATGTCCTACGCCATCCCGGGCCGCTTCAGCCAAGCCAGCACGCGCATCTTAGTAACAGTCGGCGCCCAGGAGAAAGCCATTATGAAGAAATCCGCCGCAGCTCTCGTTCGTCACAATACCAACTGTCAGGGGATCCAGATCCCCGGTATTGGACATGGTGTAACGATGGCGAGACCCGATTACTTTAATAAGCTTGTCTCGGATTGGCTGCATGATCAGCGCATTCCGAGTGACTGTAGCCCAATCGCATAGTCATGCAATAGAAAAAACCAGCAAGTCCGAGCTCGGATGCTTGCTGGTTCTATTTTACTTCGCTTGGATATAGCCTTCCGCCTTGAGCAGCTCTGCAATCAATACAGCCCCGCCGGCAGCGCCGCGCAGCGTGTTGTGCGACAAGCCGACGAACTTGTAGTCATACAGCGAATCCTCGCGCAATCTCCCTGCAGACACGCCCATACCGCCTTCCAGGTCGCGGTCCAGCTTGGTCTGAGGACGATTCTCTTCCTCGAAATAGGTGATGAACTGCTTCGGCGCGCTCGGCAGTTCCAGCTCCTGCGGACGGCCCTTGAATGCTTGCCAGCGCTCCAGGATCTCTTCCTTGGACGGCTTCTTGTCGAACGAGACGAATACCGTCGCCAGGTGCCCGTCGGTTACCGGCACGCGAATGCATTGCGTCGTGATCTGCGGCCCGCTGGCCTTCACGATCTCTCCGCCCTTCACGTCGCCCCAGATACGCAGCGGCTCCTGCTCGCTCTTCTCTTCCTCGCCGCCGATATACGGAATCACATTGTCCAGCATCTCCGGCCAGTCTGTGAAGCTCTTGCCCGCGCCTGAGATCGCTTGATACGTCGAAGCAACGACGACGGTCGGCTTGAACTCCTGCAAGGCTGACAGCATCGGCACATAGCTCTGGATGGAGCAATTCGGCTTCACCGCGATAAATCCGGTTGATGTGCCCAGACGCTGCCGCTGTGCCTCGATCACCTCAAGGTGCTGCGGGTTAATCTCCGGGATCACCATCGGAATGTCAGGCGTCCAGCGATGGGCGGAGTTATTAGAGACGACCGGCGTGCCCGTCTTCGCATAGGCTTCCTCGAGCGCCTTGGTCTCATCCTTCTTCATATCTACTGCGCAGAAGACGAAGTCCACCTGAGAAGCGACTTCCTCCACATTGGCTGCGTCCTGTACAATAATCGATTTCACGTCAGCAGGAATGTCACTGTCAAGCTTCCATCTCCCGCGAACAGATTCTTCATAAGTCTTGCCAGCCGAGTTGCTGCTCGCTGCAATTGCGGTTACTTGAAACCAAGGATGCTGATCCAGCAGCTGTACGAACCGCTGTCCAACCATGCCTGTTCCTCCGACGATACCTACCCTTAGCTTCTCTGTCATGGTCACTCGTATCCTTTCCAAAAAAATGTTATAGAGAATGATGATTCTCTAGACAGTTCTAATTAAGATTGTATTCCTACTATAACATATTTCCCCGATCTCGAACATGAATGGATCACAATGCCATGAACCCACAGACCCGAATCGCCCATGCAACCATCGCTCAGTGGCCCTTGTTGAGCAGGCTGCTGAGCTCCTTCATGAACATATCGATATCCTTGAATTGCCGGTAGACCGAAGCGAACCTCACATAGGCGACTTCATCCACCGGATATAGCTGCTCCATCACACTCTCGCCGATTTCCCGGCTCTCCACCTCCGCATGCGCGGTTGTGCGTATCTCGCGCTCCACCTCGGACACAATCGACTCCAGGCGTTCTACAGACACCGGCCGCTTCTCGCAAGCGCGAATCAGGCCGCGCATCATCTTGTCGCGACTGAACTCCTCGCGACTGCCGTCCTTCTTGATTACGATGAGCGGAGCTTCCTCAATGGTCTCGAAGGTCGTGAATCGGCGACTGCACTTCTCGCATTCACGGCGGCGCCTGATCGATTTATTCTCATTAGCCGGCCGCGAATCCAGTACTTTCGTGCCATCGAACGCACAATATGGACATCTCATTCTCGCATCCCACTCCCTTAGCATTCTCGTCGTCTATTACCATAGCTTACCTTACATGATCCTCTGACTAGCGCGCATAATAGTATTACATTAGCGGCGAGGAGGTGAACACACAATGGCACAAGGACAATCCAGAAGCAGCAATGTACTTGTCGTACCTCAAGCGGGCGCTGCGCTCGACCAATTGAAGTATGAGGTTGCGCAAGAGCTGGGTATTCAAATCCCACAAGACGGCTATTATGGCAATATGGCTACTCGTGATACTGGTCATATTGGAGGTCAGATCACACGTAGACTTGTTCAGATCGCTGAGCAACAATTAGCGGGTCAATCAGGTCTATCCAAATAACAAATTATCCCTTGGTTCACACAGAGTGTCGGCGGCGCCTACGCATAGGCGAGTCGGCACTCTTCCGCTATATCGAGGTATCGCCTTGCTGGTAAAATTCTGTATACTTCTCATAATAATATATAATTCGCCGCACGAAGTGTCTAGTCTCGCCATACGGGATCGCCTGTACATCGTCGTATGTCCCCGACCACACCCCGTTCGTCAGCCAGTTATTCACGCTGCCGGGACCCGCATTATAGGCTGCGGCAATTAACGCGATTCGATCATGATGCAGCGCCCTGTCCATCAGCGGATCCGCATATTGTTTCGTTAGCATACGTACATACCTAGCTCCGATCTTAATATTCAATTCCGGTTCAGCCAATTGATCAGCGATAGAGGGAGCGATCCCTGACGTCTCCGCTACCCAATCAGCCGTGCTAGGCATAATCTGCATCAGCCCAATCGCGCCCTTGCTTGAAACCTTGTCTGGCACATAATTACTCTCGACCCGGATGATTGAGGCAATGAACAGGGGATCGACCTGCTCAACCTCCGCAGTCCCCCGAATGGTCGCTTCATACTCGATCGGGTACATGAGACGCCCGAGCCAATCCGTCGAAGCGAACAACAGGATCAGGAACACGATTAACAGAATCGCATAGGTCCTCTTCTTCCGTAACAGGCGTAAGCTCATACCTTCACCTTGCGATCCCAGTAATCCATCACCTGCTGCCGCGTCTGTTCAACCGTGCCGCTATTATCTATGATGACCGAAGCCAGTGCTCGCTTATCATCGATCGGCCATTGCGCGCGCAGTCTGCCTAACGCCTCCTCCGCGCTCATGCCGTCTCGATGCATAAGCCGCTCTAATTGAAGCTCTGGCGTCACATAGACCAGCAAGATCTCCTCGAACATCGTATCCAAGCCTGATTCATATAGGAGCGGAATGTCTACGACGATCAAGCGATTCGGATCCTCCTGCTCAAGCTGTGCCATCTGCTCCTTCATCCGCTGGCGAATAGCCGGGTGTAGAATCGATTCCAAGCGCTTCCGTTCTTCGGGTGCCGCGAACACAAGAGCGCCCAGCTTCTTGCGGTCCAATGTCCCGTTCTCAGCAATGACGGCTTGTCCGAAGACGCGAGCGATCTCATCCAGCGCTGGCTCCCCGGGGCGCACGACCTCCCTCGCGATGCGATCCGCATCCACGAGCGCCGCGCCCCGTTTAATCAGCAAGGAGGATACCGTGCTCTTCCCGCTCGCGATTCCACCTGTTAACCCAATTATCAACGACATCCCCTCCTTGCCATATACACATTTATATCAATAGCTTCATAATGCCCATTGTAACAAGCAGCAAACCTGGCAGCAGTGAAAGGCGTCTCATCCAGCGCAATCTGGCGGCAAACTTCCCCATACGAAGTCCCAGCGCCAGGAACAGCCCCGACGCCGCGGCGATTAATAATGCCGTACCCATGGCATGATAACCGACCATTGCGGCGCCAATTCCTGCCCCAAGCGCGTCCAGAGACAGTGCGATGCCGAGCAGAGCTGCCTCCCATACGGATATGTTCCCCGAACGGTCCATATCCGCAATGGAGGGCGATCGCAGAATCTGAATCACCAGTCCCAGCTTGCGCAGCTCGATATGCAGAATAGCCCTTCGCTCTGAACGGATCGCTACAACTGTTGCTTGCTCCTGCTCGATAGTAGTGCTCGTGCGATTCTGCAGGAAGAACTGGATGATCGCCCATAGGCCGATTGCTACCAGAATGCCTGCACCGGCCGCCTTGGCGGCTTCCGGCGGCAGCCATGTCGTGACCAGCTGTCCAGCCTTCATTGAGCACCAGATAATAAGCCCAGAGCATAATGAGATAACGATTAACGATAGCAGCGGAATCCGTATTCGCCTTACCCCATACAACATACCCACACTGCAGCCGTCCAGACTAACCGCAAGCGCGATCACCATCAGCGGTATGTAACTCGCCACAGTCATTCCCCTCCTTGATGCCAGCGCAATGATCATAAGCACTAGCATCTTATGCAGGGTATGCTCGGTTCGTTCAGCCTAGGCGATTTCGCCGCCAATCTGTCCTCCTACTCCGGCTTGCGTCTAGCGCGGCGACGGCTGGACTGACAGCTCGGGCAATAATGCGTGCCTCGTCCGCCCACAACCGTCTTCACGATCAAGGTTCCACAAGCTGGGCATGGCATGTCCTTACGACTATAGACCGCCAGCTGCTGCTGGAACATGCCCATCTCGCCTTGTCCATTCACATAGGACTTCACGGTGGAGCCGCCCATCTCGACCGCCTCGCGCAGCACATGGACGATCGCCTCATGCAGCCTCGCCCATTCGGCTCTCGTCAAGGAATCTGCCGTTCTCAGCGGATGAATGCCAGCCCGATGCAAGGATTCATCCACATAGATATTGCCGATACCCACGACATAGGCTTGATTGAGCAATAGCGGCTTAATCGCGGTCGTACGCCCAGCGAGCAGTCGCTTCAGCTCAGCAACGGTGAATGCATCGGACAGCGGCTCGACACCTAGCTTAGCCAGTGGCGGAAGCTCCAGCTCACGGCCGAGCGGGAACAACTGCATCGTACCGAACTGCCGCACATCCTTGTATCGCAGCTCCATGCCGTCCTCGAAGCGGAACCATACATGTGTGTGCTTCTCCACAGGCTCATCTCCCGCGAACAATCCGTACCGTCCCTCCATCCGCAGATGGGACACGATGACCAGGTCATCCAGCACGAGGCGCAGGAACTTCCCGCGCCGGCCAATCGCGCGAAACGTCTGACCGATCAGCGCTCGGCAGAACACCTCGGGCTCCATATGCTGAATAATGCGCGGCAGCCTAACCGTAACATCAACAATGGTCCGGCCGACTACCAGCTTCTCCAGTGTCCGTCTGACCGTCTCAACCTCTGGCAATTCCGGCATCTAACCAATGACTCCTCTCACTTCGCTTCGTACCAATTCACACCGTAGCTGACATCGATCTTAAGCGGGACATCGAGCTGCAACGCGCTGACCATCTCCTCGCGCACGATGTTCTGCATCAGCTCCAGCTCTTCCTCTGGCACCTCGAGCACCAATTCGTCATGCACCTGCAGCAGCAGTCGACTGCGGACCTGCTCTGCCTTCATGCGCGAGTCGAGCTTCACCATCGCCAGCTTAATAATATCTGCAGCCGTTCCCTGGATCGGCGTATTCATCGCCGTTCGCTCCGCGAATGACCGCGTATTATAATTGGACGAGGTAATCTCCGGCAAGTATCTGCGTCGACGCAGCAGTGTCGTCACATAACCGTCCTGACGCGCTTGCTGTACGATGTCATCCATGAATGTGCGAACCCCCTGGAACACGGCGAAGTACTGCGCAATGAAATCGGCCGCTTCCTTCCGAGTAATATTCAAGTTCTGGGACAATCCATAATCACTGATCCCATACACAATTCCGAAGTTGACCGCCTTCGCCTGACGGCGCATATTCGCGTCCACCTCATCCTCGGCGACGCCGAATACATCCATGGCCGTCTTCGTATGAATATCCATATCCTGCTGGAACGCTTCCTTGAGATTCTCATCGCCTGAGATATGCGCAAGCACCCGAAGTTCAATCTGCGAATAGTCCGCGCCCATAATGAACCAGCCCGGCTCGCTCGGCATGAACACCTTACGAATCTTGCGTCCTTCCTCCAGACGGATTGGGATATTTTGCAAATTGGGATATTGACTTGACAGTCTGCCTGTGGCCGCGATCGTCTGCTGGTAATACGTATGGATCTTGCTCGTCTCCGGGCGCACTTCCTTCAGCAGTCCTTCTATATAGGTCGATTGCAGCTTTGTTAGCTGACGGTAATGCAGAATATGCCCGATAATCTCATGATACGGCTCCAGCTTCTCGAGCACCTCGGCATCCGTCGAATAACCGGTCTTCGTCTTCTTCCATACCGGCAGGCCCAGTCGATCGAACAGCACCTCGCCGAGCTGCTTCGGTGAGCCGATATTGAAGCTCCCGCCCGCCAGCTCATGAATCTGCTGCTCAAGCTTGCCGATCTGACTCGTAAACTCCTCGCCCAATCGCGTCAAGCTGTCACTGTCTACCCGAATGCCGCGCAGCTCCATATCACTCAGAATCGAGGCCAGCGGCAGCTCCACCTCGGCATACAGCTCATTTAGCTCACTCTTATCCAGCTCCTCCTGCAGACGGCCCTTCAGCTGCTGCAGCGCAGCCGCCTTGCGAATCGCGAACTCTGCCACCCGCTCCAGCTCGGGCACCTTGAACTTCGCGCCTTTGCCGTATACGTCCTCCTCATCCGACACCGCAATAACACCGAATCTTCGCGTGAGCGCGGCCATCGAGATATTAGAATCCGTCGGATCCAGCAGATAACCGGCCAGCATCACATCGAACTGGACACCATGCAGCGCAATCCCCTGCCACGCTAACGCATTCTTCGCGCGATGCACATCATAGACGCACTTCACAGCCGCCTCATCACCGAGCCATGCGCGGATCGCATCACCCTCAGAGCCTAGAACCGTATCAATCGCTGCAAAATAAAGCTTACTCGCCGCGCTGAACGCGAGTCCGAGCACCTGTGCGTGATGCGGATTGTCACCGACCGCCTCGATGTGCACTGCCTCTACTGACGGCAGCGCCTCGACCAGTTGTTGGACACCTTCCGCATCTTGAATAAGCTGCCAATCAAGTGCAATCTGCGGCTCCTCAGCTGCATCGCTGGCAGGCAGATCGAGCTTCTCCAGCAATTGCTTGAATTCCAGCTTACGGAACATCGCCGTTACGCTGTCGCGGTCGAACGCCGCAAGCTGCATGCTCACCCATTCATTGTCCATCGGCACCTCTCGGAAGATCGTCGCCAGCGCCTTGCTCTTCATCGCATCCTCGCGATTATCCGCGACCCTCTCCTTCAGCTTGCCCTTCAGCTCCTCGACATTCTCCAGCACACCCTCGACGGTCTTGTACTCATGCAGCAGCTTGAGTGCGGTCTTCTCGCCGACTCCAGGAATGCCTGGAATATTGTCGGAGGAATCGCCCATTAGGCCCTTCAGATCAATAATCTGCTGGGGAGTAAGTCCATATACCTCATGGATATGCGCAGGATCGAACAGCTCCACCTCGCTGATCCCCTTGCGTGTGATCGCAATACTGACATGCTCAGAAGCGAGCTGCAGCATGTCCTTATCCCCGGATACGACAACCACCTTCATATTCTGACGCTCATCGGCCAGCCGAGTAATCGTGCCGATAATATCGTCGGCTTCGTAGCCGTCCAGCTCGAACCGGGTGATGCCGAAGCTGTCGATCAGCTCGCGAATAAGCGGGAACTGCTCAGACAGCTCTGGAGGCGTCTTCGCTCGTCCGCCCTTATAATCCGCATATTCCTTATGCCGGAATGTGATCTTGCCCGCATCGAACGCCACCAGCATGTGGGTCGGCTTCTCATCTTCTATTAGCTTCAGTAACATCGTGGTGAATCCGTATACGGCATTCGTGTGAAGACCGCTCGAGTTGCTCAGCAGGGGCAGTGCGTAGAACGCTCGATTCGCAATGCTATTCCCGTCAATCACGATCAACTTGTCCATTCGTTCACCTCATTGAAATAGAACTCGTAAGTACCAAATCGTACCTTCACATCATAACATAATGTAAGAATTCCTACTATGCGGCAGGGGGTGCGTGTTGTGTCTAGGCCCATATTCCGATTAAGGGAGAAGAAAGCGATTCTGCTGGACCTGCAGAACACGCTGGTGAACCCGCAGGCAGCACGGCTGGCAGCATTGCGTGAGTCGATCGAAGAATTCACGAGCAGGTGGCTGACTGAGGAGGAATTGGCCGCTACCGGCTGGGATGCGCAGCAGTCCGCGCAGCGGTATGCGGACCTCTCGCGGGGGAAGCGCACAACCGCGGAGCAATTGGAAGCCTTAGAGCTGGCGCTACAGCCATCCCCCTTCCCGATCACGCCGCCATTCCTGGTCCGGGTCTGGCAGCGGGCGCGTGAGCTAACGCCGCTGCATGCACAGCCCTATCCGCATACACGGGATGCGTTGGAGCAGCTGCAGAACATCGGTTACACATTAGCCATCATCACCAACGGTTCTCCGGATACAGCGATGCTCGCCTTGCACAGCAGCGGATTAAAGCCGCTGTTCGCGGATAATCGCATCTTCGCTGCCGCTAATCCCAAGAAGAGAAAACCGAACGCCGAGCTGTTCACACAGGCGTTGAAACAGTTGGGTATTCATCCTGCCCAGGCCGTCATGGTCGGCAACTCGTGGCGCAATGACATTCAGGGGGCAGCGGCGGTGGGCATGGATTCGGTGTGGATCCGACGACGACTCCCAGGAACAAAAAAAACGGCCCGCCGAAAAATCGGCAGAAACCGTGTGATTATCGTGTCCCGTATACGCAGTCTATTAGATCTGTTCGAATGATGGGTGAATCCTGCAGCACGATTGCGCGATAGCTGCTTCCCTTGATCTTCTTCGCCTGCTTCTTAAGCTCAGCCGAGATCGCTGATAAGCTCTCAATACTTAATCCATCAGTCGCTTTGCATATAAGCAGAGATAAGGAGAGTGAGACTGTGTCGCTATCGACATGATTGCCGTCACGGTCCGTAATCGCTAATTCCGATTCCCCCTTAGTAAAGCTCTCAGCTCCCTGCTCGAACCGTTGAATGATGGTGCGGCACAACTGCTCCGGCTCATCCGTACAGGAGATCATCATGAAGTCGTCTCCTCCAATATGACCGATGAAGTCCGTTGGGGTCCCGCATGCATTCACGGCCAACAAGAGAATATCGGCGGTAAATTGAATGAGCCGATCTCCTTGCTGGAAGCCGAAGCGATCATTGAACCACTTGAAGTAGTCGAGATCCGCATAGATCAGCGTGAATGGCCGACCATCATTCAATCGGCGGCTAAGCTCGCGCTGAATCTGGGCATTACCGGGCAGACCAGTCAGCGGATTGGACAGCCTGGCATGCTCCAGCCGTTCATTCGTTATGGTCTCCAATAAGGTCCTGACCGATACCGTCCCGAATAATTTCCCCTTGCTCACCACCACCACGATATCATACAGCTTGTCCGTAGCTCTCATCATCGCCTCTTGAGAGACCGCATCTACGCGTTGATGCTCGTCCACCACTAATGGATGTCGATCCATCAGCTGTTCAATGGATTTATGCGAATACAAGGAGAATCCATACTGATTCGCAAGCTGCTGGAACAGCCTCTCGCGCATCACGATCCCAACTGTGACGCCGTCCTCCGCTACGACAATTCCTTCAAGCGTGTTGTTCGCATTGAAGTAGTCGATTACGCCGGACACCATCGTCTTGGGGCTGAAGGACACAGGACTGTCAACCAGATCCCCGACCCGCAGATAGTCTCCACGAACCGAGTACACCTTCCGATAATGCTCGATCTGATCCACCAATGCCGAGCCGAATGGCTTCAGCCCTGTCCCTGGGCGCCCTAGATAATACCCTTGTCCATAATGAATGCCCATGCGCATCAGCTTGAATAATTCCTCTTGATTCTCAATCCCCTCAGCGATGACTTTAATATTCATCTTATGAGCGAAGCTGATCAATGTCTCCAGAATATATTCCTTGATCTTATCCTTGAAGATATTATGGATCAATGATCGATCGACCTTGATATAGTCCGGCAACAGCTCAGCAATTGCCTGCAGGGAGGAATAGCCCGAACCCGCGTCGTCAATCGCGATTTGATACCCCTGATTGCGGTAATGCTCCAGAATTCGCTTCGCCGTGGTGAAGTCCTCCACTGAGCTGCGCTCTGTGATTTCGAAGACGACATTGCTCGGTGAAAGCCCGCATTCCTCCAGCAGCTTCAAGGTCTTGCCCGGCATGAATCGCGTATCATGTATCATCTCAGCGGAGATATTAATGAATACCCGCTGCTCAGGCAGAAGTCCGCGGCTGCCCGCTATGGCCTTCTCCCGAGCCATCTGCTCCAGATCGTAGATCATGCCTTCACGTTCCGCATACGCGAACAGCTGCAAGGGAGAATGGAACAGATGATTCTCCGGTCCTCGGGTCAACGCCTCATAGCCGAAGATTTCCGCGTTCGCGAGGGAGACGATCGGCTGATAGACGGTATAGATGGATTGCTGACGCATAATCTCCTTGAAGTCATTTAACATACATCCACCTTACTGGTTGAGATCCGGACGGCTGCCCTTGACCAGATATACAACCGATTCACATATATTCGTCGCATGATCGGCAATACGTTCCAGATAGCGACTGACGAATGATAACAGCATCGCCTTGTTAATACTCTGCGGGTCATTGGTAATATGCGTAAGAATGTAATGCAGATTCCTGCTGTGCAGATCATCTACGGCATCATCAAGGGCAGAAGTTTTGTAGGCGAGATCGATATCCTCACCCGTGAATGCAGCGATACTCTCTTCCGTCATCTGAATGGCAAGCTCGGACATCTTAATGAGTTCCGTTAAAGAATGTGTGTCTGCGGCACTGCCCAGACGCAGTGTCACCTTGCAGACATCCACAGCCAGATCACCCATGCGCTCCAGGTCGGCAGCGATTTTGAAGGCGATCAAGATGCGGCGTAAATCCTTGGCAACCGGCTGCTGCGTAGCGATCAGCCGAGATCCCAACACGTCAATCTTCTCTTCCATCTTATTGATCTCCAGATCATATCGCACCACCTGCTCCGCAAGCGCCTGATCTCCGTTCTGCAGGGACTGCACGGACTGCCAGATTGATTTACTGACTTCCTCACCCATATGAATAATAGCTGACTTAATCTCATTTAGAAGAATCTCAAATTGCGAACGTTGCGCTGCCATACGGTTATCCCTCCACCATTTAATTTGGGTACTGCTGTTATCCGAATCTTCCCGATATATAATCCTCTGTGCGCTGATCATCCGGATTGGAGAATAGCTTCTCCGTGTCCGCGAATTCGACAACTTCACCATGCAGGAAGAATGCGGTCTGATCTGACACGCGCGCAGCTTGCTGCATGTTATGGGTCACGATGATGATTGTATAGGTGTCCTTCAGCTCCTGGAGGAGCTCCTCAATCTTCAGCGTAGAGATCGGATCGAGCGCGGAGGTCGGCTCATCCATTAACAGAATGTGCGGTCCGACGGCTAGCGCTCTGGCAATACAGAGTCGCTGTTGTTGGCCGCCTGATAAGCCGTATGCGGACTTCTTGAGATAGTCCTTCACTTCATCCCACAGCGCTGCCTGTCTTAAGCTGCGCTCTACTATTTCATCCAGCTCCGCCTTATTCCGTATGCCATGAATGCGCGGACCGTAGGCCACATTATCATAGATCGACTTGGGGAACGGATTAGGCTGCTGGAACACCATGCCGACGTTCCGACGCAGCAGCTCAACATTCACATCCGGATCATAGATATTCGTACCATTCACATTGACGACACCTTCGATCCGTATGCCGTTAATCATGTCATTCATGCGATTGAGCGTGCGCAGCAAGGTGGACTTCCCACAACCGGAAGGTCCAATGAAGGCGGTAATCGACTTCTCCTTAATCGTCATACCAACGCTCTTGAGGGCATGGAAATCACTATAGTATAAATTTAGTTTGTCTATGGTAACAATGGATTTCATTGCGATTCTCCTCCCTAGTGCCTCTTCTGAAATTTATTACGGAGAATGATGGCTACCGCATTCATTGACAAGAGCAGCACCAGTAATACGACAATACCTGCGCCGGCAACGTGCTGGAAGTCTTCCTGCGGCAAGCCTGACCAAGTATAAATCTGCATCGGCAGTACTGTAAACTTATCCAGGAAGCTCGTCGGCGTGAAGGCGATATATGCAACCGCTCCGACTACGAGCAAGGGCGCAGTCTCTCCGATCGCCCTCGACATCGATAAGATGGATCCGGTCAGAATACCAGCGAACGAGGAGGGCAGTACAACTCGGACAATCGTCTGCCAGCGATTGCCGCCCAGCGCGTAGGACGCGTTACGGAGCGACATGGGGACTGCTCTGATCGCCTCCTGTGACGAGACGATGATGATTGGAAGTACGAGCAAGGTCATCGTGAATGCCCCCGCGAGAATACTATTACCCAGACCGAAGATGCGGACGAACAACGTTAAGCCGAGCAATCCGAATACAATGGACGGTACGCCAGCCAGGTTCGAGATATTCGTCTGCACGAGTCGACTGAACCAAGTGTTCTTCGCATATTCCTCCAGGTAGATCGCTGTAGCTACCCCCATGATGAAGGTTAATGGCGCTACAACACTCATCATCCAGAGCGTACCCGCAAGTGCGGCCTTGATCCCGGACAACTCCGGCTTACGCGATGCGAAGCTCGTAAGGAATTGCCAGTCGAGCCATCCCCATGCCTGAATTGAAATCTGAATCAATAGGACCGCAAGCGCGACTACACCGAAGAAGGTCGATAGGAAGAATAAGCTATGGAAGACTCGATTCTTGCGTCTGCGGCGCTGCATCCTTACTTTATCTGCTTGGGATTCGAGCATATGCTAATACTCCTCTCTATACTTTCTTGCAATATAGCCTGCAATAATGTTCATGATTAAGGTGATCATGAATAAGGTCATCCCGACTGCGTAGATGGTTAGGTATTCCACACTGCCATGTGCTGTATCACCGCCGCTTACCGCGACAATATACGCAGTTAGCGTCTGTACACTCTCCAGCGGATTGAACGATGTATTCGGCAGCGCGCCAGCCGCCAGGGTGACGATCATCGTCTCACCGATCGCGCGCGACAAGCCGAGCACGAATGAAGCGACGATACCGGACAATGCCGCCGGCACAACAACCTTAATCGCAACCTCCAGCTTCGTAGAGCCCAGTGCATACGCGGCGTTGCGCAAGCTGCTAGGAACGGCGGCCATCGCATCTTCACTAAGGGATGAGATCATCGGTATGATCATAATACCCACTACGATTCCCGCACTGAGTGCATTGAACTGGCTCGTCTGCGGGAGGATCGTCTTAATGAGCGGCGTTACGAATGTGAGGGCGAAGAAACCATACACAATCGTAGGTACGCCAGCCAGTATCTCTAGCACCGGCTTAAGGATGGATCGCACTCTAGCTGGCGCATATTCGCTTAAGTAGATCGCGCTTCCTAGTCCCAGCGGAATGGCGACAGCACTCGCGATGATCGTGATCAGGAAGGTGCCAACAATAAGCGGCACTACACCGAACTGAGGATCAGCGAATAATGGCGTCCACTTCGTGCCCGTGAGGAAGTCGAGAATCGGGACCTCCCGGAAGAAGCCGAAGGATTCTGTCACCAGAATCAATACGATGCCAATTGTGGTCGCGATCGATATAAAGCCGAATATGAGCAGCACTCTTGGCATGATGCGATCAGCCGAGAAGAGCGAAACTTTCTTCTTCATGTCCTTTGCGGATGATGAGGTTGTATCTATCATCGGTTCGCAAACCTCCTGCTCTTCACAAATTCTTAATAGTTGAACGCAGATAGACCGATGACCGCGGCATCCCATAGTGGTATGGATACCGCGGCCCTCGCTTTAAAGCTTGCTATACAAGCATTCTACTTACGATTAAGGCAGCAAGGTCAGGTTCTTGTCGTACATGCTCTGTGGAAGCTTCACATAACCGACTTCTTCTGCGAGCTCTTGACCTGTCTCACTCATGTAAAACTTGATGAATTCTTGCACTTCAGGACGCTCCATCGCCTTCAAGCTCGGATAGATGAAGATGGCGCGGGACAGCGGCGAGTAGCTGCCTTCATTGATGGTATCCATTGTAGGTGCTACGAATGCTGTTTCGCCTTCTGCTTGAATCGCTACTGCTTGAAGCTTGTCAGTATTCTCTACGAAGTATGAATATCCGAAGTAACCCATCGCATACTTATCGCCGGCGACGCCAGTCACAAGCACGTTGTCATCCTCCGATGGTGTGAAGTCATCACGGGATACCTTCGCTTCGCCATTGATCGCTTCTGTGAAGTATTCGAATGTGCCGGAGGCTGTACCAGGACCGTACAGATTAATCTTCTCATCTGGCCATTCCGAACGAACATCAGACCACTTCGTTACCTGGCTGTCCTTCTCCCAGATTTGCTTCAGCTCAGCAGCTGTCATTTCCTTAGCCCAATCATTATCCTTATTGATCACGACTGTAATTCCGTCATAAGCAACTTCCATCAGCACGACTTCATTGCCGCTTGCTGCAGCATCTGTCAGCTCTTGTTCCTTGAACAGGCGGGACATGTCCGCGATGTCGATTTCGCCAGCGATCATGCGCTTCGCGCCGTTGCCGCTGCCGGATACGTTAACCGTAACGTTCACGCCGGGATGCAGAGCCATGAACTCTTCCGCGACTGCTTGAGAGATCGGATACACGGTCGAGGAGCCGTCGATTGTAATTTCGCCCTTAAGCTCTGCCTTCGGCTCATCCTTTGGTTCATTCTTAGCCGGTTCACTTGTCGAGCTGTTGCCGGTTGCTTGATTGCCTGATCCTGTTGATGCGTTCCCCCCGTTATTGCTGTTGTTGTTACCACACGCTGCAAGTACGATTACGAGTGCGATTACAGCCAGGATTGCAAAGCCTTTACGTAAATTGCTAGCCACTAGTACCACTCCCATTTTATTTAGTATGGTTCTGTCGTTTACAAACCCATCATAAACCCGACGTGTTATCGCAATTTCATCAAATTGTTATGGGAATGTTAAATATCAATGGAATTGTAAACTCGTCTTTACATCGAAGTTTAACGAAATTTTTACAAAACTCGGCATCTCCTTTAATAGGAAGATAGTAAATTTACTAATGGGAGCATGTGCGAGAAGGTATTATTTTAATAGAGAGAGTGGAGGACGCATGATGTTAAGAAAGTTATGGATCGTATTCCGTCAGGTTGGCAGACGCTTATCCAGACTCCGATTCCGGCGTTTATCGCTGCAATTGAAGGTTGTGACAAGCTTCGCCATGATCGTGCTGATCGTTGGGCTGGTAGCCGTCTATAACCTGCAACGGGTTGAGAAGATCTCCGAGCAATTCATCGAACAGAACGCAAAAATTGAGAAGCAGCTGCTCGCGGTAGAGCTGAAGCAGTCCGCACAGAAGCTGGACAACATGGGCAGCGGGCTTGCCCTATCGGGGGAGCGCTCCATCATTGAACAGTATGATGCGGAGAAGGACGCCTTCCTGAGCCTGGTGAGCGCCGTCGGCGATCAGGCCACCTCGCGCGAGGAGCGCAAGTGGCGCGCTTCCATGACGACAACAGCGGGAGAATTCGCGGATAACTTCAACCATATTGTCGCTATCTTGAATGACAATGCGATTACGGAGGACGAGCGCGCTGCCAAGCTGAGAACCCGCTACATCATGTCTCAGGCGCATAAGACGTATATCTTCGAGCTCACTGATCAATTCAACGATGTATTCACGGCGGAAGCCGCCGCTGCGCTGCAGACCTCAGACGACCTTCTAGAGGAGACATCCCGCGTTCTCATCATCGCCATAGGCATAGTCATTATTCTCTCCATTATCGTGACCATCGTATTCATCCGTGCTTTCGTAGGTCCCATTCGCCGCTTGCAGCTAAGTATTAGACGAGTTGCGGAGGGGGATCTGACGGTAAGGGTTGGTTCAACGGCAGAGGACGAGCTGGGGGCATTAAGCAGGAGCTTGGACGAGATGACGACTCAGATGGCTGCGATTCTGTCAGCCAGCTTCCAGGTCGCAGACGCCATGAAGCAAGTATCGGACTCCCTAGAGCGCGAGGCGCAATTAGCTGCAGCTGCAGGCGGGGATATCTCGAAGGCGATGAACGAGATCGCGCTCGGCTCGGATCAACAAGCCACTCAAGCCGAGATCAGCATGAATGGGATTACCCAGCTCGAGGAGCAGGTCTTAGGGATCAAGCAGCTAACGGACAGCATCAACCAGCTGAGCATCATGACAAGTGGTCATACACGGCAAGGCGCGGATGCGGTTGAAGTCCTTAATCAGAGTGCCAAGCAGACTGAGACGCGACTTGAGCAGATGGTAAGCTCCCTGTATTCGCTGACGGCAAGCTCCAAGCAGATCAGTCAGATCTCCACGACAATTGAAGAGATATCCAGCCAGACAAATGTATTAGCGGTCAACGCCACCATCGAAGCTGCGCGCGCAGGCGAGCATGGACGAGGCTTCGCCGTGATCGCATCACGCATACGCGAGCTATCCGATGAGACGAAGACTTCATCCCGGCATATCTATCAGATCATCCAATCGCTCCAGGCTCAGATGACGCAAGTGAGCACGAGCTTATCCGCAACGGTCGATCAGGTTCGCCAGCAGAATAGGGCGATGGATCAGACCTCAGCCTCATTCTCCGATATTGATCGCTCCGCTCGATTGTTGACAGGGGATATTGAAGGCATCTTCGGCAAGGTGAACGATACCATCACGAAGAATAAGGCGGTCGTAGAGGCATTCCGGCATGTGCTGTCCATTGCCGAGGAGACTGCTGCAGGCGTACAGGAAGTCAATTCCTCCGCAACAGAGCAAGCGCATATTATTCATCAGATCGCGGACCAAGCCAATACCGTGAATGACCTCTCCAACCAGTTATTCGCTCAGATCAGCCGATTCAAAATTAGCTAATCTTGCAAATTTCCCTTCTCAGGAGGGAAATCTTGTGTTATAATGTAAGCGCTAACACATCTTCTGAAGGGGGATTTAGAACGATGAATGTTGCACACGAATTAGACTTGTATGAGCAATTCGAACCAAGGAAGGACTCCCTGTTCTTCCGGATTGGCGGCACGCCGGACTTGATCAGCTTTCATGGCAGGAACTACCGCATAAGAAAACGGATCACCGCAGACCAAATGAAAAGCCTGATCGACGACAGCTCGTTCATCCGTGTAAGCACAGACTGCTACGTCAACGTGAATCGAGTGACCGCTGTTGAGGATGACTGCCTCTTCTTCCAAGAGAAAACCTACGGACAGAATCGCATGCCGGTCTCTCGCAAGATGCAAGAGATCATACGGGAACGCATCGGCCAGCGCGCGCTTTAACACTACGCTAAGAAGCACATAAGAGGGATTGTCCTGTTCAGGACAATCCCTCTTGTGTATTCATGAGCGGCTTGAACCGCAACCGGTTACGTGTTCGTCAGTCCAGCGTCCCATCCTGGATTCCAGCCGGCAATGCGACAGGCTGCGCACAGCTGCTATGCATATTATAATGCACGCCTTGCTCAGCTGCGACATGAATCCCGTGCATCGCCTCCAGCACATGATAAGCAAGCTCCCCGCTGGCGCGATGCGCGCGCCCGGTCTGAATTGCCTTGGCCATATCGGCCGCCCCGACACCGCGCGCGTTCTCGATATAGCCATGCGTCAGCGGAACCTCTTCCCACTCACTGCCTCCGGCGCGGCGCAGCAGCACCGGCCCTCCGAATGTGTTCGGATCCGGCACCATCAATGTTCCTGCGCTGCCATAGAGCTCGATGCGGGGCAACTGCGAGCCGCCCTTAATATCGAAGCTCATCAGCATCGTGCCAATCGCGCCGCTGGCGAACTCCATCACGCCCGCGACATGCGTCGGCACCTCGACCTGAATCTTCTGTCCGGCCTTCGGCTGACTCGTAATGGTGCGCTCCGGGAATGAGGCTCTGGCGGAGCCCGTAACTCGAGTGATCGGACCGAGCATCGCGATAAGCGCTGTCAGGTAGTACGGTCCCATATCGAACATTGGACCGCCGCCTGCCTGATAATAGAACTCCGGCGCGGGATGCCAGCTCTCATGACCACCGCTCATCATGAACGCCGTCGCTCCAATTGGTGTGCCAATTGCGCCTTCCTCGATCAGCTTCACACAAGTCTGTATACCGCCTCCGAGGAACGTATCCGGCGCGCTGCCGACATAGCGACCCTGGCGCGCCGCCAGCTCCAGAATCGCCTGACCCTCTTCGCGCGTCACCGCAAGCGGCTTCTCGACATACACATGCTTACCCGCTTCCAGCGCCTGCATGCATACCGACGCGTGCGCCTTCGGAATCGTCAGATTAATGATCATCTCGATCTCCGGATCAGCGAGCAGCTCATCAATCGCACAAGCGCGAATCCCGAATTCTCGCGCCCGCTTCTGAGCCAATTCCTGGTTCAGGTCGGCGCAGGCGACAATCTCCATCGAATCGAACCGATTGCCGTTCTGCAGATAGATGCCGCTAATATTGCCTGTTCCGATGAGTCCAACTTTAATCTTCTCCATATCGCTCCGATACCTTCTTCTTATAGTAGAGTTTGTTGTAAACCTTATAATTGATTATCCGCCATTCCCGTATAGACACCATCTGCTGCCAGACCAGCGGCTGCTGCGATTGCCTTACCCTCTGCAGCCCAGAGGAAGCCACGGCGCATCAGCTCCTTCACCTCAGCCTGGTCCACAACATTCGCTAGATGCCCCAGTGAGTTGTAATAGACGCGACCGATCCCCCAGCGCTTCGTATAGACGACTGGCATATCGACTGCCTTATTCAGCGAATGCGGTCCCGGCACAGTCGGGAATCGGGTTGTTGCCAGCACTTCCACCGCGGGATCCACATGCAGATAGTATTGCTCGGTCTTCACTGTGAAGTCCAATAGACCATCAACAAGCGGACTAGAGCTATGCTTCACATTCACCACATATTCCACTCCGTCATTGCCCGGATGCGCAACCCATTGGCTGCCGGTCATGAACTGCCAATCCACATTCTCGCGGAACGCATCGCACATGCCTCCATGACAGCTGGCCAATCCGACACCAGCTTGCACAGCGGCCGACACATTATCGACTAGCTGCTGTTCAATTCGTCCCATCGTCCACAGCGGAATGATCAGATCCAGCGCCTTCAGCTTCTCCGCATCCGCGAATGCCTCCAGCGTGTCTGACACCTCGACCTCGAAACCTTCGGATTCCAGCACATGGCGGAATATGCCTGCAACCTGCTCCGGCTCATGTCCGAGCCAGCCGCCCCATACGATTAATGCGCGTCTCATCGTCACTCACTCCTATTGGATGTCCTCTACTTGCCCTGTTGCTTGCAATTGCTTGCCACTACATCTCTACTGCACTACAGCTCTACTGCACTACATCTCGCTTAGTGCCACCCATCTGCGCTCATCGATCGAACGTTCAACCGCCTCCAGCACCGCCTGACATTGTACCCCGTCACGGAAATTCGGCACCGGCTGCCGATTCTCGCGAAGCGCCTCCAGCAGCTCCAACACCTCATGCGTGAACGTCTGCCCATACCCGATCGTATGTCCAGCCGGCCACCAAGCGTCCATATACGCATGCGCGCTATCGGTCGCGAGCACTCGGCGAAACCCTTGAACATCCTCTGCATCATCCACAAAATACACCTGCAATTCATTCATCCGCTCGAAATCGAATCTGACGCTTCCCTTGCTCCCATTAATCTCGAAGGAGTTCGTGCACCGATGCCCTGGCGCGAAGCGCGTTGCCTCGAAGCTGCCGAGCGCTCCATTAGTGAACCGGGTCATGAACAATGTAGCGTCATCGACCGTTACTGGTCCGCGCGGTGCATCTGCGCTGCCCTTGGCGCTGAGACCAGTCATCGATTCGGGCTTTGGACGCTCCTTAATGAAGGTCTCGCTCATTCCGATGACCTCCTGCATCTCGCCGACCAGGAAGTGCGCCATATCAATCAGATGCGCGCCTAGGTCGCCATGCGAGCCCGAGCCGGCAACCTCCTTATCCAATCGCCAGACGAGCGGGAAGTCCGGATCTACAATCCAATCCTGAAGAAAGTGAGCGCGGAAGTGATAGATCTCTCCGAGTCTGCCCTCATCTACCAGCTTCTTGGCTAGCAGAACAGCTGGCGCGAATCGATAATTGAAGCCGACCATATGGGTCACGCCAGCGGCCTCCACCGCCTCCAGCATCTCGCGCGCATCAGCAAGCGTCAGCGCCAGCGGCTTCTCGCAGAAGATATGCTTCCCAGCCTTAGCGGCTGCGATCGCGATATCCTTATGCGCATTCGATGGAGCGTTAATATCGATCAGATCGATATCTGATCTAGCGATCAGCGATGCCCAATCGGTCTCATAGGATTCCCAGCCGAATTGCTCAGCCGCTTGCTTCACACCCGCTTCATCCCGGCCGCAGATCGCCTTCATCACCGGCTTCGGCGAATCCGGGAAGAACATCGGCACATCTCGATAAGCCTGGCTGTGCGCCTTCCCCATAAACTTGTAACCGACCATCCCCACATTCACTTGCTTCATACTACTCATCTCCTTCGATCATAATAAGGGCAAGCTGATATGTATGCGCTTAAACGCGATGTTGCATCTAATAAAATCCCCTTCACGCTAGGTCATGCTGGATCTGCGAACGACAAGCTCGACAGGAAGCTCAATCTGGAATCGGACGTGCGGTTCATCGTCCCGCTGGACTTGCCCGAGCAGCGCATCAGACGCTTGCCGCCCGATCTCGCGGAACGGGACACGAATTGTGCTCAGCATCGGTTCAGAGAACCGCGCCGCGTCTGAATCATCATAGCCGATGATCGGCAAGTCATCCGGCACTGTGCAGCCGTGATCGCGCAGACCCTGGATGAGACCGAGCGCCATCCGATCATTCGCTGCGAATAAGGCATCCATTCGGCCCAGGTCCGCTGCGACTTGCTCAGCCATCCGATAGCCGCTCGAGCGACTGTAGTTACCCTCGTATAGCAGCTGCTCCTGCAGCGGCAGTCCGGCCTCCTCGAGTGCTCGCCTATACCCTAACATACGCGATGAGCTGCCGGAATATTGCGGTGAACCGTTAAGGAAGGCGAT
The DNA here is from genome assembly GCA_023441055.1 of Bacillota bacterium. GTDB lineage: Bacteria > Bacillota > Bacilli > Paenibacillales > UBA4045 > JAEZQY01. The sequence continues at coordinate 101,097 of JAEZQY010000008.1, forward strand.
CCGATTGCATCCAAGCGTGATTAGATGGCTCGTGGCTAGATAACCGCCGAGTTCATGATCAGCCCCCGCCATACTGATGTCTATCGTGTCGAACTTCTGATCAATCACACAGCAAGGTAGCGACGCATCAGCCAGCCTCTCAATACCGACACGCTCAGTTGGCAATGCGCTCGCGCCTAGAATGACACATGCGTCAATTCGCTGAGAACGAAGCAGGGATACATAATCATAAGTCTCGGATGGATCTCGATATAGCAGCAACAGTCCATACCCATGTTCATGCGCGGATTCACCGATGCCGCTCAGAATCTCCGAGAAGTAGTACGTGGAGAACAGGGATACCTTGGGCACTAGCGGCAGAACGACACCCAGATTGCCGCTGCGTCCGCGCGCGAAGCTGGAAGCAATGGCATTTACCTGATAACCCAGCGACTTGGCTGCCGCCAGCACTCTGTCCCGCGTCTCTTCCTTCATCGGTCCTACGCCGTTGAGCACGCGTGATACCGTCGCCTCCGACACACCAGCGAGCTCTGCGACTTGCTTACGTCTGGACATAGGGACCCTCACTTTACTCATCATAATGTACGCACGTACATTATGTACATTATGACACAGCCATTACGGTTAGTAAAGCATGTTTTCGAGGCCCGATTCCGCCGAATAAGCCGGCCAGCTTCGCTTACAGCTCCGAGATCTGGATCTTCCTTCCAGTCTTAGCGCTCTCTACTGCGCCGAATACCATCAACATACTCTGAATGTTGTCACGGCTGTCCGTCTCAGCGCGGCGGCCTTCCTGCAGTGCCGCGAACATCTCATCGAAGCAGCCGTTGTGCATCTCGCTCGCTAACTCCAGTTCGGGCGCTTCCACACGGATCGTCTGCTTCATGAACGCGCCCTCCTGCTGATTCTCAGCAAGCACCTCCGCATAAGGCATGCCGTGCCCATCCCAGATGGCCGTTCCCTTCGAGCCGTTCACGCGCCAGGCAGCCTCCCATGACGTGCTGGCGCCCTCTGCGCTCCAGGAACCGCGATAACAGAATACCGAGCCATCCGACATCTCGAAGATGCAGATAGCAGAGGCATTCCCCTGATACCAGGAGCCCGCCGGGTTGAACTCATGGCAATAGACGGAGATGGGATCAGCGCCCAGAATGAGCCTCGCCTGATCGAATGTATGAATCGCCATGTCCACCAGCAGCACATTATCCATCAGATCGCGGAAGCCGCCGAAGTGCGCGCCGATGAAGAAGTCTGCCCCGCAATATCCCGGCTGACCGATCCACCCGCCGCCCACCATCTCGCGCAGCGCCCGAATCCGCTTATCATATCTGCGGTTCTGCATGACGGCATGCGCGCGGCCCGTCTCATCCGATATCCGAATTAGCTCCCTGCACTGGTCCAGCGTGGCCGCCAGCGGCTTCTCGCTGAGCACATCGCAGCCGGCGCGCATCGCCGTAGAGGCGACACTAAAGTGACTGTCTGGCACCGTCACATCGAACACCAGGTTGGCTTTATTTTGCTCAATCGCCTCCTTCAAATCCGTGTACACCCCGCAGCTCAGCCCATACTTCTCCGCCTTGGCCTGAGCGAAGGCCAGCTTGATGTCCACCAGGCCTACGATCTCGACATCCTGACGGCTGATCGCATAGTCGATCCACGCATTCGCCATGCCGCCGCAGCCGGCAACGACAACTCGATATTGACGCATCTGTCCCTTCCTCCTTATGCTGGATTGGATCACTCCAATATTGTCATGTTCCTTGCGACTCATCCTCATTATAGCTTTCAAATTCTTACGATTCTCTATACAATATTGATAGATAATCGTCTTATCTTGTCATTGGAGGTGGCTGACATGACCTATCCTAGGGAGCTCTGGGAGGACACACGACTGGAGGGGAAGATTTATCCACTTAATTTCTTCCGCAACCATTCGGGGGAGATCCGCCCTGATCAGAACATCTTGCACCTGCATTGGCATGAGCATATGGAGTGGATTGTCATGATAAGCGGCCGCGCGGTCTTCCATATCGACAGTCATCCCATTCATGCCGAGCACGGCGACATCTTATTCGTGCCTCCAGGCGCGCTGCATGTTGGCTATAGCCTCAGCGATACCCCTGTGGAATTCGTATCTATTGTCTTCAATGCTTCACTGTTCAGCGACTATGCCCGAGACCCGCTTCATGAGCAGCTTGTACTCCCCTTCCTCACGGGCGGCGCGCGACTGCCCTACCTTCTGGAGCTTGCCGACGAGGCCGAGTTAAGCTATTACCGCATTCTGATCCAGCAGGCCATCAAGCGCTTCGAGAATCGCGATGCCTCCGCGCCGCTCATCGCAAGATCGCACATCTACCTGCTGCTCACGATGCTGGCGAGACAATTCGCAACCCCGAGCAGCGCCAACATGGCCTATCCCGTCTCGCCCAACACGGCTCGCTTCAAGGAGCTGTTCCTGCACATCGAAGCGCATTATGCAGAGAGGCTGACGGTAGCGCGCGCGGCCAAGCTGGTCAATCTGAACCCCTATCACTTCTGCAAGACGTTCAAGAAGCTTACAGGACGAACGTTCATTGAATATGTGAATCTGCATCGCGTGCAAGAGGCCGAGCGTCTGCTCAGGGAATCCGACCTGAATGTGACCGAGATTGCCGGGCGAGTAGGATGCGGGAATTCGAATTATTTTACCAAGCTGTTCAAGCAATACACCGGTACACTGCCCTCTCACATCCGAAAATAACCAAAAAACGAAGGAAGAAGGGTCGGCCTAGCGCTCCCTACTTCCTTCGTTCTTCCATTATCCTGTGATCAGCTATCCTACGATCAGCGCGTAGACAATTCCGGGGCCATGCACACCGATCGTCAGGTCGTTCTCAATATCCGAGGATCGGCTGGGCCCTGAGATAAAGTGAATGCCAGCTGGCAATTGCTCGCCATCAGCCTTGTCGAATAGCGTCATGATCTCGCCGAGTCGAGTCTTCAGTCGCTCAATGGGAATGATCGCGATGAAGATCGTCGGCAGGAGGCTCACAGAACGCCCCTTCTCCTTGGAGGACAGCACGGTGATCGTCCCCGTGTAGGCCGCAGCCCAGTCCGCGACAACAATCCCGATATCTGATTCAGCAGCTCTGGCTCGCCAGTCCTCCTCCGGATCGCTGTTCCATACGCGCACTGTTGTCCCGGTCAGCTCCTGCTCCAATCCAAGCGCCTCCAGCTCTGGCTGATCCTGTCGGATGACATGCATCGCTCCAGTCTCTTCGGCCTTCTCCGTGACGAACTGCCGGACCGCAGCCCAATCCGCGAGACGCGCAACATGCCCGCCGCCGGTGAGGAAGTTGCTTGTGAACCGCTCGACACGCTCCTCCAGCGTCCACTCATACGTCCGCCAGAAGTCAGGCGCTCCGCGGAATGGATGCTCCGGCTTAGCCGTAATGCGCGCTCGCCCCAGCTTGTCGGCAATCTTATTCATGAAGGCGTCTTGCTTCACACGGTCTTCTTCGGTCTGAGCGGCCAGCCAGCCCTGATGATCGGTTCGATTAGTCATGCTTGCCGCCTCCTTCCGACTGCCGCCTCAGCAGCAGCTCTTCCATGCGCGCCTTCGTACCGGGCTCTATCTCTTGCAGTCCAGCACGCAGCTCCTGCTCGATTGTGTCATACCGATCGCGGAACGACTCTGCTGGGATGCTCGGCGTTACGCGATAGCTGTTCCAGCCCGCGAGCGGCCCCAGCTTCGAGCGGATCTCACCGCCGCGTACAACCAGCCTCTGTCCGAGCTTGCCCAGCTTGAGCGTGCGTTCGAACCGCTTATGATTAGTCATTACTGATGCGAAGCCCTTCATTCCGAGCCCTTCCAGCTTATCGCCGCGTCCCGCTTCCACCTTACGCCTGCGCAGTGACACGAGCATATCATGCAACGGAATCTTCACCGGGCAGGCTTCATAGCACGCGCCGCATAGACTCGATGCATTGGCGATATCATCCCACTCCGCGACATTCTTCTTGAGCGCAGGGGTCAGCACCGCGCCGATCGGGCCGCTGTAGGTACCGCCATACGCATGGCCGCCAATATGCCGGTATACCGGGCAGGCGTTCAGGCAGGCGCCACAGCGAATGCAATTGAGCAGCTCCTGAAACTCGGGATCACCCAGTTGCAGAGAGCGCCCATTATCTACGATAATAATATGCATCTCTTCTGGTCCGTCTGCATCCGTCTCACGCCCTGGTCCTGTAATACCAGACACATAGACTGTCAGCTTCTGTCCGGTAGCAGACCGGGGCAGCAAGGTGGCCATCACCTCAAGATCCTCCCATGACGGGATGATCCGCTCCATCCCCATAAGCGTGATCTGAGTCTTCGGCACCGTGGTCACCATACGGGCATTGCCCTCATTTTCGAATAGAACCATAGAGCCTGTCTCCGCAATTGCGAAGTTGCAGCCAGTCATCCCGATGTCGGACTCCAGGAATGTCTCACGCAGCCGCTTACGCACATAGCCAGCTAGAATAGTCGTATCCGGTTCCAGCGTATAGCCCGCATCTTCTGATAGCAGCTCGGCAATCTGATAGCGATTCTTATGAATCGCGGGAATAATTATATGTGACGGCGCTTCTCCCGCCAATTGAATAATATACTCCCCTAGATCGGACTCAATCGCCTCCATGCCGATCTCTTCGAGCGCATGGTTGAGATGCAGCTCCTCTGTCACCATCGACTTGGACTTAACAACCGTCTTCGCTTCCTTCTGCCGGGCGATATCCAGCGTGATCTTCACCGCCTCAGCCGCTGTATCTGCGAAGTGCACATGAACGCCGTTAGCTCTCGCATTATTCGCGAATTCGTTCAGATAATAATCCAGATGCGCGATCGTATGCAATCTGATCTGACGGCCGCGCTCCCGCCACTCCTCCCAGTTGCCATGCTCCTTAGTCGCATTCGCCTTGCCGTTCCTGAGCCGCTCGGTCGTGAACTTCACCGCATTGATCAGGAACTCATTGTTCAGCGCCAGATCCGCCCGCTGCTTAACTGTTTCCGTGGAACGCGAGGCAGGCTTGCTTCCAGTATGATTGGGAGCTTGACTAGTCTTACTCATCACTTCTCCACTCCTTCAATCAACAGCTCGGCCAGATGCATGACACGCACCGATTCGCCGCGATGACGCAAATTCCCGGCGATATTGAGCAGGCAGGCCATATCCAGCCCCACCAGCACCTCAGCCTCTGTCTCCTTAATATGATCAACCTTCTCAGCGACCATGGCGCCAGAGATATTCGGCATCTTAATCGAGAACGTGCCGCCGAAGCCGCAGCAATCCTCCTGGAACGGTGTAGGGACAAATTCCAGTCCCTTCACATTCTCCAGCAGGGCGCGCGGCTCATCCTTCACACCGAGCAGACGTGTGCCGTGACAGGAGGGATGATACGTGACCTTATGCGGGAAGCTGGCTCCAACATCCGTTACCCCGAGCACCTGAACTAGAAATTGTGTGAATTCATAGGATTTGCTCTGCAGCTGCTTCGCCTTCTCCAGCCACTGTGGCTCATCCTTGAATAGATTCGTATAATGATGAATCATATAGGTACAGGATCCTGATGGAGATACTACGAAATCACTGTCTTCGAACGCTGTAAGTATCGTTCTTGCCGTTGTGCGCGCCTCGTCCCAATAGCCGCTATTATAGGCGGGCTGACCGCAGCAAGTCTGTACGCGCGGGAATTCCAGGATCACGCCATACTTGGCCAGCAGCCGCATCATCGATTCTGCCACGCGCGGGTACAGCGCATCGCTCATGCACGTCACGAACATCGAAACCTTCATCTGTGTGTCACCTCTCTCTGGACATTCATACTTGCAGAACTATTTGCTCTGGCCAAACTGATACTACTCAGGTACTGATTCGGATTTGACCTAGTGTGAAGATGAGCTGGCACAGGATTTGTACGAAAAAACATACAAAATGGCCTCGCAAGCGGCACAATTTGCTGAACTTGTACGATAATTCACACAAAATTTCTAAAGAAGTACCACGAAACGCATGATTTGTACGAAAAATCGCACAAAACGGAAAAATACAGGGTAGCATGTGGACATTTGTACGAAAAAACATACAAACTGTGTCCGAGACGACGAAAGGCGGTTCCCAGATCACATCGCACCTAAGGAGTAACAGCCAAACCTCACTATTTACTCTCCATCCACCTGCTACACTCATTTAGTCCGGCCAAACCTCACTATTCACTCTCCATCCACCTGCTACGCTCATTTAGTCCGGCCAAACCTCACTATTTACTCTCCATCCACCTGCTACACTCATTTAGTCCGGCCAAACCTCACTATTTGTTCCCAACTGACCTGCCACGCCTCTACAATGCGAGTGACAGCCAGTCCTCGCTCATTATACCAACGTAATCGACATCCCCTTGCCCGTTAACAGCTCTACCGTCTCGTCAGTCAGCTTGCGATCGGAGATGATCGCGTCCAGCTGCGACCAGCCCGCGACATGGGACAACGACTGAATGCCGAACTTGCTCGAATCCGCCAGCAGCACCGCATGGTCCGCGATACTGATCATCTGCTGCTTGAGCCGCGCCTGCAGCTCGCTGGATTCGCTAATCCCACGCTCCAGATGCACGCCCTTGCAGGAGAGGAACACCTTATCGACGTAGTACGTCTCCAGCGAACGCTCTGCCAGCGGCCCCACGAATGATAGGGAGCTGGGTGCCAGCCGGCCGCCGGTACCGATCACCTCAATCTTCTCCTTGCTGCTGAGCTCCGTTATCACCTGCACGGAATTGGTCAGCACCGTTAGCGGAATATCCGGCAACAGCTTCGCCATATACCAGGCGGTTGTGCTCGCGTCCAGCAGAATACGCTCCTTGGGACGTATCAGCTTGACCGCTTCCACGGCAATCCGCTTCTTCTCCTCGGCGTGCGTGACCTCGCGCTCGAAGAAGGGGACCTCCGGCTGTAGCTCCTTCACGCTGATCGCTCCGCCGTGCGAACGACGCAATCGACCCGCCAGCTCCAATCTGTCGAGGTCGCGGCGAATCGTCTCCTCCGTCACCTGGCAGAGCGCGCTGAGCTCAGACACTCGAATACTCCCCCGCTCATTGACCAATTGTACGATCTTCTCGTATCTCTCCGCGACCAACATCGACTGTCAACTCCTCCATTCACTGTATCGATCTCGATCCATTCAATCCAATCCATTCAGTCCAATCCATTCAATCCCAATCAAGCCAATCCTACTCGTTCACGAAACTGATCATACGCCTCATCCCAGCGCTCCCGATCCGCAGGCTCATATGTCACGACCTCGAAGGAATCGCGAACCACACGACGCGCCTCCCAGATATCGCTCAGCCTGCCGCTGGCGATCCATTGCACAACCAGATTGCCGATCGCGCTGCCCTCAGTCGGACCAGCCCATACCGGCTTGCCGATCGAATTGGCTGTCCATTGGCACAGCAGCGTATTATTAATGCCGCCGCCCACCATATGCAGCCCGCTGAACTGCTTGCCGGACAACCGCTCCGTCATCTCCAGCACCGCGCGATACTTGAGAGCCAGACTCTCCAGAATCACCCGCACGATTACGCCTACATCTGACGGCACGTCCTGCCCGGTTCTTGCACAATACGCACGAACCCGCTCCGGCATATCACCCGCATGCAGGAAGCAATCGTCATCCGGATCGATATAAGCAGCGAATGCAGGCGCAGCCTCCGCCAGCTTCACCAATTCGACGAAGGAATACGCACTTCCTGCCCGCTCCCATTCCCGTCTGCATTCCTGCAGAATCCACAGGCCCATAATGTTCTTCAACAGCCGATACGTCCCATAGGCGCCGCCTTCATTGGTGAAGTTCAGCGCACGCGCCTCTTCGCCCATCACCGGCTCATCCACTTCCGTACCCATCAGCGACCAGGTGCCGCAGCTTAAGTAAGCGAACGACTTCTCCAGCGCGGGCACCGCAACAACAGCCGAGCCCGTATCATGCTCCGCCACCGCGATCATCGGCACCGGCGAGATGCCTAACTCCTCGCACAACGAGTCACGCAGCTCGCCGACATGCGTACCGGGCTGCACAACCTCGCCGAACCACGTTGCCGGAATCCCGATCTTCACGAGCAGCTCTTCATCCCAGCGACCCGAGAGCGGATTATACAGCTGCGTTGTCGTCGCATTCGTAAATTCATTATAGCGCTTCCCAGTCATAAAATAACGCAATAAATCCGGTATCATCAGGAATTTATCGGCTATATCCAGAACAGGGTTCCCCGCCTGCTTCAGCGCATACAGCTGGAAGATCGTATTGAATGGCAGGAATTGAATCCCGCTTCTAGCGAAGATCTCCTCAGCAGGATACTCGGCCAGCAGCTGCTCCATCATGCCATCCGTATGGTGATCCCGATAATGATACGGATTGGCCAGCAGCTCACCATGCGTGCCGAGCAGACCGAAATCGACCGCCCAAGAGTCGATCCCGATGCTCTCTAGCTCGAGATCCTGATGCTTCGCCTTGAGCAGTCCTTGCTTAATCTCATGATATAAACGCAAAATATCCCACTGCAGGCGGTCACCCACCTGCACAGGATCATTCGGGAATCGATGCAATTCTTCGATTACAATCTTATGATTCTCCAGGCGGCCCAGCAGCGCTCTACCACTGCTGGCCCCCAGATCAAAGGCGAGTATCTGTGACATCTCCTCAACCTCGCTTCAATAATATATCTTGTTCATACGTCTTCACTTCAGCAAGCCATTGCTCGCGAACGGGAACACCCATCTTGTCGCAATAGTAATCCCACACTGCGCCGAACGGATATGACTTAAACTCCTCTGTAAGCGCCAGACGTGTCGTATAATCGCCATCAAGCTCAGCGGCTCTCAGCGCATCTACCGGCTCCAGCATCGCGCGCAGCAGCGCCTTGATCGTATTGCGCGTGCCGATTACCCACGCAGCTACACGATTGATGCTGCCATCGAAGAAATCCAGGCCGATATGTGTCTTGCCGAGCAGATCGCCGCGCACCAGCTCACGGCCAATCTCGATTAGCTCGTCATCCATCGTCACCACATGGTCACTGTCCCAGCGCATCGGGCGGCTGACGTGCAGCAGGATGCCATCCGCGAACAGCGATAGCGTCGACAGCTTATTGGAGATGACTTCAGTAGGGTGGAAGTGACCGGCATCGAGACAGATGAGCTTGTTATTCTGCAAGCCATAACCCATGTAGAACTCATGCGAGCCCACTACATAGGCTTCGGATCCGAGTCCGAACAGCTTGCTCTCCACCGCATCCAGATTATGCTGCGGGTTGAGCGGCTCAGCGAATACTTCATCCAGGGCATCCTTCAGGCGCTGCCTTGGCGCGAGACGATCAACTGGCACATCCTTGAAGCCGTCCGGCACCCACACATTCGTCACGCAGGTCTGACCGAGCTGCTCGCCGAAGTAGGCGCCGATCTTGCGCGAACGCTTGCAGTGCTCGATCCAGAAGTCGCGGATCGCCGGATCCGGATGACTCAGCGTGAAGCCATCGCTGGACTTGTCATGCGAGAAGCAGGTTGGATTGAAGTCAAGGCCGAGGCCTTGCTCCTTCGCCCAAGCTACCCACTTCTCGAAGTGCTTCGGCTCGATCTCATCCAGGTCAACCTGCTCGCTCGTATCTGCATAGATCGCGTGCAGATTAACCTTATGCTTGCCGGGGATGAGCGAGAACGCCTTCTCCAGGTCAGCGCGCAGCTCTTCCGGTGTGCGCGCGGCACCCGGATAGTTACCGGTAACCGAGATGCCGCCGCTCAGCTCCTGATCGCGGAACAGGAATCCGCGCACGTCATCGCCTTGCCAGCAATGCATGGAGATCTTTATATTTTGCAACGCGTCAAGTACTTGATCTACATCGATGCCATGCGCCGCATACTGCTGCTTAGCCGCTTCATAGTTGTTCACCAATTGCTCTCTGGACATATTCATCGTACCCTCCCAATATTATCTTGTGAATGCTGCAGGAACACCGCCGTCGATTGTCAGCATGCAGCCTGTTGTCTTGTCTGCCTTGGATGATGCGAAGAAGGCAATCCCCTCAGCGATATCACGCGGATAGATATTCACGAGCAAGGTAGTGCGCTTGCGGTAGTACTCTTCTAATTGATCGGGCTCGATGCCGTAAGCGGCAGCCCGCTCATTGCGCCAGCCGGAATTCCAGATCGCAGAGCCTTGCAGAATCGCGTCAGGCAACACCGTATTCACGCGAATGCCGAACTCGCCGCCCTCAGCTGCGATACAACGCGCCAGATGCGCCTCGAGCGCCTTAGCCGAACTGTACGCGGAGGCATTCTTGCCCGCATAGACGGAGTTCTTGGAGCCGATGAACACCATATTGCCGCCGATTGCCTGCTGCTTCATCAGCTTGAACGCCTCGCGCGCTACTAGGAAGTAGCCCGTACCGAGCACATTAATGTTCAGATTCCATTCCTTGAGCGATGTCTCGTCGAATGGACTGGATGTCGCAAGACCTGCGTTATTCACGATGATATCCACGCCGCCATAAGCGAGCGCTGTCTCTGCATAAGCAGCAGCTACCTGCTCCTCGCTCGTTACATCCATCTTGACCGCAATCGCGCGGTTCTCACCATACTTCTCGTTGATCTCAGCGGCTACCTTCTGCGCGCCTTCGAGATTCAAGTCTGCCAGAACGACATGTGCGCCCTCAGACACGAGTCTGCGCGCTGTCTCACTGCCGATACCGCCCGCACCGCCTGTAATGAAGGCAATCTTGCGGGAGAACTCCACCTCGGCTGGTGCCAGCGACAGCTTATACAGCTCAAGCGGCCAGTATTCTACATTATAGGACTCATTCTCACTCAGCGATACGAAGCTGCCGAGCGCAGTTGCGCCGCGCATGACGGCGATCGCACGGTGATAGAGAGCGCCGCTGACCTTGGACATCGCCCAATTCTTGCCGGTATTGATCATGCCCACGCCTGGGATTAAGATAACGCGCGGTGCAGCCTCGAACATGACATCGCCTTCATGCTTGTTACGCTCGAAGTAAGCCCGATATTGCTCCTTGTAGGCCGCAACACCCTCAACTAGCTTCTGTTTCAGGCCATCGATGTCGTCCGCATTCGGCGTCCAGTCGATGAACAGCGGAACAACCTTGGTATGCACGAGATGATCCGGGCAAGCCGCGCCAACCTGCGAGAGCGCCGGAGAATCATGGCCGCCTACGAATGCCAGCACATCTGCCTCATCGTCGAAGGTCAAGAGCATCTTCTTGTCATCGCTCACCGCACCGCGTACGGTTGGCATAACCGCTGCCGCGATTGCCCGTCTGTCCTCTGCAGGCAGCGCAGCGTGCTTCACACCGCCGAATAGCTTCGCTTCGTTCACGCGGGCTTCGATGAAGCTTTCCGCTTCATTAATAATTTTGATTGTCTGCGCATAAGCGGCTTCGGACGAATCCCCCCATGTCACCAGACCATGCTTCTCCATCAGAACAAGCTCAGCCTTCGGATTGGCGAGTACACCTTCAGCGATCATCTTAGACAGCGTGAAGCCTGGGCGAACATAGGGCACCCAGACGAAGCGGTCACCGAAGATTTCCTTAGCGAGCTCCTTGCCATTATCCGCGCAGCACAACGCGATAATCGCGTCAGGGTGCGTATGATCCACATGCGGGAACGGCAGGAACGCATGCAGCAGCGTCTCAATCGAGGCGCGCGGATGCTTGGCGTCGATCATACAATTGGCCAGATAGGCGACCATGTCCTCATCGCTCATGGCATCGCGCTCGAACAATGGGCGAATATCCTCCATGCGCAAGCCTGTGAAGCTGCCTGCCTTCATCGTCGCAAGGTCCGAGCCGCTGCCCTTCACATACATCACTTCCACATCACGGCCGCGGAAGTCCTTCACAATCGTCTTGCTGGACGTATTGCCGCCGCCCCAATTGCACACGCGTCGATCCGCGCCGATTATATTCGAGCGGTACACAAGCTGATCGAGCCCGCCCTGCTCCTTCGGCGCTTTCGCATTATCCCATAAGCTTTGAACCATTTCCGTTACCTCCACATGAGTATTGATTTATTTTTGAATGCATCTGTTTTTATCTTATCATCTTTGTTTGTGTTTGAATAGGGGGACGGCTACCAAAATACAGAGAAGAGGAGGCCTTCACCTCCTCTTCTCTGCTAGATTAACAACACTCGTCATCACTTCAATTTAAAAGCAACCTCGATATCCTCGATTTTCTGCTCATCAATGTGCACAATCTCTCCCAGACTGATCGTATCGATAATCGCCTTAGCGCTGTATTCTGCAACCTCCAAACGGTCGAACGCATTGAGCAGACTCTGTCCCGTTACAATGACGCAGTTGTTGTTGACAATCGCGATCGGCGTATCCTTATCGAATACCTCCGAGGTCTTCTCCGGCTCAGCATAGACAGCGTGGAACGGCAGCTTCGGCGAGTTGCGCAGCAAGATATAGCTCTCGGGTATCGTGCGGGAATCGAAAACCGCTTCCGTCACTGCGAACGCCATAATATTAGGTGGATGCGCAATTATTACAGAGCTGATATGCGGGTGTTTCTCGTAAATCAGCTGATGCAGCTTATACGCCCGGCTCGGAAGCTTGCCAGCTTCCACTGCTCCATTCTCCACACGCACCAGATCCGACTCATCGAGATACTTGCGATCCTTGCCGTACGGTGTGATGACGAATGATCCGTCATCCAGCTTCTGTGAGAAGGTGCCTTGGGTAGCGTTGAACAGCCGCTGCTCATAGGAACGTTGAATAAACTTGCACATTTCCCTGCGCACTTCGCGCTCCTGCGTGCCGTAATAGCTAGGCTCGAACTCCACAGGAAGCAGTCCCTGATTCTCCCTTACCAGCTCGAAGCTCTGCTCATCGAGCAGGATCGGCGTCCCTATCCGGTTCGCGTTAATCTCCAGGCGCGCGTAGAATTCCAGTGTCTCGAATGCAGCGTAAGCCTCGAACAGCGTCTTGCCCCCGACCACAACACCATGATTCTCCAGCATCACCGAGTTAATTCCCGCTCTGAACACATCGGCGATATTCTGCCCGAGCAGCTCGCTGCCCGGCAGCGCGTACGGCGCGATGCCGATCTCTCCGCATATACTCCGCTCATTGGGTAACATGCGCGTATCCGGCACCTTGCGTACAATACTGAACGATACCAGCGCAGGCGGATGGGCATGCACGACCGCCTTCAGGTCCGGGCGAGTCTTATACACCAATCGATGGAAGGGGAACTCACTCGATGGACGATGATGCCCAACGACAGTGCCGTCCGGCTTCACACAGACAATGTCCTTATGTGTGAGCGCACCCTTGTCAATCCCCGCCGGTGTGATCCAGATGTCTCCGTTATTATCGAGAATTGATAAATTCCCGCCGGATGTCGTCGTCATACCATACTTATAAATCCGTTCCATAATCAAGATAATTTGATCAGCAGGATGCAGCAGGTCGAATCGCATGGTCTATCCCTCCAAGTCGATTAATAGATTTGATTTCTTTTATTTGTTTTTGTTTGTCTTTACTATAGCGCATCTACGATCAGAATGGAATGACCTATTTCACATCAAAAAGGGCACAGCCTCCATAGCCGCACCCATCGATTATTCCTATATTCATGCAACATTATAACAGCTGCTCATCACCCTCATGCCTCGGGCGGCGGGAATATGGCAGATAGTTCAATCGTCAGGCAAGGTATCGTTGGAGAGGTCAATCGCTCCTCCTCCGTCAGCGTCGCTTCCAGCTGGTAACGCTGATCAGTCAGGACAAATTGTTCAACGATTCGATAGATCGGATCGACCAGCCAGTACTCCCGCACGCCCGAGCGTTCATACAGAGCCTTCTTGACCGTCTTGTCTCTTCTTCCTGTGCTTTCCGATAAGATCTCCACGAGCAAATCAGGAACGCCGAATACGAAACCATCACGGATGATACCCAAATTCTCATTCGCAATATAGATCACATCTGGTTGTACAATATTGTCTTCATCAAAGTGCACGTCCATCGGCGCAAGCAGAATTTCACCATTCATGCTGCAAGCAGCGTGAAAGCCGAGGTGAAAATTTGTGAGAATCTTCTGATGCACATACTTAGGCGATGATAGAAAGTCATATCGTAAACCTGCAATGATTTCATAACGCTCGTCCGGCTCGTAGTACTCCTGCTGCTCCTTCACACGCTCTGGCTTCACTTTCTTCGTGTCGTCCATACCATGCACCCCCAACAGGATTACTAGTCTCCATTATAACAGATAATCGTTCTGAGCGAGCTCCTATTCATTCTGCTGCGCCTGTCGATACAGCTCGCGACTCTTATAGTCGGCGCCCAGAATCATCTTCATCTCCTCCCGCCGATTCGCCCTTGTGACCTCCTGCTTGGCACTGTACACATAGCGCGCCCAATCTCTCCGATAGCCCGGCGTAAGCGATTGATAGAAGGTGAGCAGCTCCGGCTTATCCGCAAGGTCCTGCTCGACACTCGGAATCAAGTCAATATAGTCGGCTACACGCTGGCTAGCCTTGGATGCTTGAGCTGACTTACGCTTCGCTCTAGACTCCCGCTTGAACCCGACAATCGTGAATACGTCATCCAGCCCGACCATGCGCGCGAACTTCACATCGCTGTCACCGACATAACCATCCGCATCACTACCTACGCCTTCGAGCAGATCATCGCGATGAATGAAGCTCGGATACACCTTGTTGCCCTTCTTCGGGTACGCCGCGAACAGATAACCGCCCATCTGCAGCCTGTTATGCTCGATCACATCTTGGACCGACCGCCTTAGCGCATCCATCTCCAACACGAAATCGACGATAAGCGCATACTCACCATCTCCAAGCTCCGTATCATACCCCTTCATCCCTGCAAAATAATTACTCCCCGCCGGCACATGCAGCAGGGCAGTCCTACCAAACTTATGCAAATTTAGTTTGTCTACAATGGATTTCGTCATAATGATCTCCTTATTAAGGTCAAGATAATACCGCTCAGGCTGATCATACCATTGTGCCCCAAGTTGCTTCAATGCATCTGACGCTGCTGCTCCATTTGCATCCACACCCCGCTACTTTAGTTTAAATCCTTTGAACTATTTCGGTCGTTTATTGGATATTTCCTCAAATAACTTAAATCCTTTACACTATTTATTACAGAAAGGCCTATTTGGGGCGTTTTCCACCCATTCTACGAAAATTAACTTAAAGGATTTACACTATTGCCCTCATATCTGTGGATATTATAGAAATAGGTTAAAGAATTTAAACTATCCAGCCCAATCACAAAGAGGGCACAGCCATCACTGGCCATACCCCCAAGTTTACCTATCTTCTACGTACCTTTCTTCTACTTATCTATCCTCTGCTTATCTATCCTCTACTTACCTATCTTCTGGTTAATCTGCTCCTGCCTTACTCATCCCACGCTCTTACTTCAAGAACGCATACTCCGGCTGCTCCATCAGCTTCAGGTTCTTGTCGATCAGCGCGATCCGTTGCTGCACGCAGGCATAGGAGCGCAGCGGATCAGCAGGCGTATTCGTCACATAATCGACCAAGCGTTCAACACTCGTCGTCGCAACATGGCAGCGCGTATCGGAGGATGCGTAATAGATCAACACTTCGCCATGGTCTCGTACAACAACACCGTTCGTGAACACCACATTAGACACATCGCCGATACGCTCCATTCCCTCGGGCGCAATTAGATGACCACCCGGTGAATAAGTTACGACATTCGGATTGTCCAGATCGGTCATGAAGGCGTAGATTACATAACGCAGACCGGCAGCCGTGTTGCGCACGCCGTGGGCGATGTGCAGCCAGCCCTTATCCGTCTTGATCGGCGCTGGACCCTGCCCATTCTTCACTTCCTTGATCGTATGATATGCCTTCTGATCCACAATCGATTCATGCGCGATCACCGCTGGATTCATCGAATCCGATAAGCCCCAGCCGATTCCGCCTCCGCTGCCTGCGTCGATGAAGCCGTCCTGCGGTCGCGTATAGAACGCATACTTGCCGTCTACGAACTCTGGATGTAAGACGACATTGCGCTGCTGCGGGGAAGGTGTCTTCAGATCAGGCAGCCGCTCCCAGCTTACGAGATCCCTTGTCCGCGCAATCCCGCACTGCGCTATCGCTGACGAGGTATCTCCCGGAGGAGCATCAGCATCCTTGCGTTCCGTGCAGAATAGACCATACACCCAGCCATCCTCATGCCTAACAAGACGCATATCATACACATTAACATCAGGCTCTTCCGTCTCTGGCATGACGATCGGATGATCCCAGAATCGGAAGCCATCCACACCATTATCACTCTCTGCGATGGCGAAGAATGACTTGCGATCCAGTCCTTCCACACGCGCGACAAGCAGCACCTTGCCGTTCCACTCGATTGCACCTGGATTGAATGCCACATTCACACCGAGCCGCTCCATGAGATTCGGGTTCGCCTCAGCATCCAGGTCATACCGCCAATAGAGCGGTGCGTGCGCGCCGGTCAACACCGGATGCTCATATCGCTCATATATGCCATTGCCCGCAATCGCGCGGTTTGGACGACTGATCAGCTCGCGATGCTCATCCGCTAATCGTCTCAATCTGTTCATGAATACGCTATTCGTCATATGTAGCCGCTCCCCTCACTTGTCATTATTCCGATTCCGGCAGCAGCTTCGGCAGCCGCTCCAGCAGCTCGAAGCCCATCCGGCCATTATGATAAGGGCACTTCCATGGACCGACCTTATGCTGCGACAGGTCCGGCCTGCCCGCGCGATCGGTCTTCCAATGCCATTCTCCATGCTTCTTATCTACGATATAAGCAGCAATGAACCGCCATGCCCCATACGCCTTCTCGAGATACCGTTCTTCCCCAGTCAGCTGATAAGCATTAACGAATCCGACAACTGCCTCTGCCTGCGGCCACCAGTGCTTATCGGTATCAATATGCCCATTCGGACTGGCTTCATTGAAGATGCTCCCATCTTCATCCGTACCGTCCACATAGGTCGCTTCTGCCATTGCGATCGCTGCATGTCTCGCCCGATCCAGCAATGCCGAATCACCTAGCACTTCACCTGCCTCGAACAGCAGCCAGCTGCCCTCGATATCATGTCCGAACGACACCTCATGGGACTTCACTGTCCAGTCATCATCGAAGAACAGCTTGAAGTGTCTTCCTTCCTCATCCAGAATATGATCGATAGTAAGTGTAATCAGCTCGCTTAGTCGCTTCTTCAACCGTTCCGACTGCCATACTCGATACAGATTCGTATAGGCTTCCATCATATGAAGATGCGTGTTCATCGACTTGCGCGCGTTCATATCACCATCACCCAGACGCAGATTAGCGGTCTCCCCCCAATCCTCATCCAACGCTTCAATATAGCCGCCATATTCTGAATCATGACTATGCAGCTCCAGCAGCTCGAACAGCTCAATTGCGCGGTCGAGCGCCCCCTGATTCGGCACTGCGCGCACATACTCAGCCAGCGCATAGATCACGAACGCCTGCCCATAGACCTGCTTCTTCGACTGTACTGGCTCACCTTTATGATTAACCTTCCAATAGAAACCACCATATATACGGTCGTAGAACGCTTCGAATAAGTAGTGATAGGCCCGTTCCGCCATGATCAGATACGCAGGATCCCGATGAATACGAAATGCCGCAGCATACGTCCAGAGCATACGAGCATGCAGGACAAGTCCCTTATCCGCGTCTACACGCATACCCATGTCGCTCGTAATCTCGCCGATGAAGCCGCCGTTCTTCGAATCTACAGTATGCTTGATCCAGAATGCCAGTATATTATCCTTCAGCTCATCCTCAATCTCCCGCCGCCACAGCTGCAGATCGATCCCGCTCACCATCATCTGTAAACCTCACCGTCGCCTGCCACTAACTCGGAGTTGTGTTTCATATAATCCAGCAGGAGATTAAGCTCGGTGTAGGCAACGCAGGTATACGTATCGGCCGCTCCATAATAAATCGCGATACGACCAGTTGCTGCATCATGCAGCGTCGCACATGGGAACGCCACATTCGGCACGAAGCCAGTTGTCTCATAAGCGGCCTCAGGCGTTAGGATATAATCTCTCGTTCGATACAGCACTTTAGACGGTTCATTCAGATCCAATAGCGCTGCGCCAATACTATATACGAAGCCATTGCATGTCCCGCTCACACCGTGATAGAACACCAACCAGCCCTCAGTGGTCTCAATTGGAATGGGGCCTGCGCCGATCTTCGTGCCCTGCCACCAGCCCTGGCCGCCCTTGGACATCACAAGGCGATGTCTGCCCCAGAATGTCAAGTCCGGGCTCTCACTTACGAAGATATCGCCGAACGGTGTATGCCCGCTGTCGCTAGGTCGGCTGAGCAGATGATAGTTCCCTGCAATCTTGCGCGGGAACAGCACGCCATTGCGGTTGAACGGTACGAAGGGATTTTCTAATCGAACGAAAGTCTGGAAGTCCTTGGTCATCCCCAGCCCCAGCGATGCGCCTCCGAAATCCGTGCACCAGATGATATAGTAGGTATCCACTATCTTCACCAGACGCGGATCGTAAGCATAGCCAGGCTGATACGGCTGCCCAGCCTCATCTACCCAATGAATCTCTTCATCCTCGATTTGCCATGACAATCCATCCATACTGCGCCCTAGATGAAGCTGAGGACGGCCATTCTTATGATCGGCCCGGAACACACCGATGAAGGCATCACCATACGCGATCACCGCGCTATTGAAGATTCTCGCTGTCTTAGGCGTAGGGTTCCAGCCAATGATCGGATTCTTCGAATGTCTCCATACCACGCTCTGTTCATCAGCCGGACGGTCTTCCCAAGGCATATTCGGAAGCGCCTCGCCAATGATTCTTGCTAGACTAGTCATCCTATTTCCTCCCCATTTGATAACCGTTCATTATTTAGGTTATCGTTAAGCTTATACCATATTGTATCCTCCTGATGAGAGCTGGTCAATGATGAAAAAAGAGCAAAGATTGTGGCGTTAACCACAACCTTTGCTCTATCCATCATTCTAGAACCGTCAATCGTTCTCCATGCTCTAAATTGTTAATTCACCTTCAATGAGAAGTCATCCAGATACAGCGTTGTATTCAAACTGACGAAGTATACATATACCTGTACGCTGGCGGTGTTCATCGGAGCCGTGTACGATCCGGATACCTGTTCATATCCACTCGTAGAGGCGGTATAAATGGCAGGGGTATGTGTAGCGATCACAGCACCCAATGCATCAAGGAATCGTATTCTGAATCGAACCTCAGTCCCGCCGATTGTTGGAATATCAACATAGCCCTCGAATTGATACGTATGGCCCGCGCTGCCTGCAACGGATTGCTCAAGAGCAAACCATGATCCTTGACTGCCGGACACCTTCAGCGCTGAAGCGCCGGAGCGCGCTGCAGAGGAATCCACACTGCATTGATGCGCATGACCGCATACCCAATCCAATGCATGATTGTTGACATCCGCTTGTTCGAACCCGGGATTGAGCAGCAGCTCCTCCGTCTCTTTCGTCAGCGAGAAATCATCCACATGCAGCACCATATTCAATTTCGTGAAGTACATATACACCTGTGCATAGGCGGTTCCTGCCGGCGATGTAACGGCAGTCTGCACATGTTCCCATCCACTTGTCGTGCCGGACAGCGTAGTGAAATGCGATTCGCTGATCAACGATTTATTCGTATCTAGGAACTTCACGATGAATCGCACCGTTGCGTCCACATTCTGGCTGATATTGGCATATCCATCAACCGTGTATGTCTGATTAGGCTCTGCAGGCACCTCCTGATAAGCGCCGAACCAAGCATTGTTATTCCCTGTAACCTTCAGCGATGATAGACCGCTGCGCTTCACACTCGTATCCAATTCGCAATGCCAAGCTCGCTCACAGACCCAGTTGGCGGCATCTCCTGCACCGTCATCGATCTCAAATCCAGGATTCAACAAGAGGTTATCGGTAGCAAGAAACGTTGCTGCCACGAGCGCATTGCTGGCAGCGGATTCATTCCCCCTGGAATCCCTCGCTCTGACGGTATAAGAGTAGGATGTCCCGGCTGTCAGTCCATCGTCCGCATACGCAGTCGTCGTTCCGTCGACAGAATCGACCCATATCAAATCCCGATAAATATCGTATCCGGTCACACCTACATTATCCGTTGCAGCGGTCCACGCCAATACGATCGCTGTATCGCTCTTCATCATCATGCGCAAGTCAGTTGGCGCTGAGGGAGGGACGGTATCCAGCGGATTCGTTGTAACCTGCACAGCATTGCTAGCTAGTGACTTATTCCCAGCTTCATCCTTCGCTTTAATCGTATACGTATAGGTCGTATCGTAATTCAAACCCGAGTCGGTAAACTTAACCACCCCATTGGTTGAAGCTACGAGCACATCATCCCGGTAAACCTCATATTCGGTAATCCCAACATTGTCGTAAGCAGCAATCCAGCTTAAATCGATCGTCGTATCTGTCTTCCCGGCAGACGCCAGATTCGACGGCGCAGTCGGTGCTACTGCATCCGCCACACCGCTTCCTTGACGGATCGCCTTCACCGCGATATCCCTGACGAATGGCGGAATATTCAGCGTCAGATTGCCTCCAACCGCACTGTCGATTGAGGTCGCTATCGTTTCACCCGTTACCGTGTTGATATACTTCACATGATAAGTGCCGTTATTCATCGATGGCAGCGTAAAGGACATTCCGCTTACCGTATCCGGTTCATTGACATCATATGTGGCTTCGGTGTCATTGATCCATAGCAATGCGCGGTCACTGTTCTGAAAAGCGCCAACCTTCGTATCGTTGCCCTGCAGTCCATAATCGACATGCGGCATGTCTGTCAGATAGTACTCCTCCGCCTGAATGAATCCGGCCAGAACATTATAGTAATGCTTGTAAGGAGCCGGCACGTTAAATCCACTGACTGACGGCTCGAAGTCATCGATCGTCCAGATCAGGTTAGCCCCAGTCGCTCCAGATCGAAACAAGGGAGACCATAGGCCATCATGAAAATAACGATGCGTGACCGGTGAATTGATCGGTTCACTGCCGGCACGGCCGTACTCCCCGATGAACGTAGGCCGGTTGCCGAAGTTCGCAAGCGCATTGTCCAGATTGGCTTCCCATATATCCATGGCGTCGCTGCCGCTCGCATAGTAATGAATGTTGACAATGTCCAACGTAGTCAGTGGCTCCCAGCTAGTCTGATTATGCTGAACATGATCCATCCATGCGAAGCTGGTCGTTGTCGGATGGTTATAGAAGTCCCAGCTCTTCCAGTACGTATCAACCGCTTCATGCCAGCTCGGCTTGTGCTCATACGTATTCACATGATTATCCGACTCATTCCAGTATTCCAGTATCCCTAGTGAGGTACTGTACCCCCATCGTGCGAATACATACCGAAGCAGCTTCTTCTGATAATCGATCGCAATCGGATTCGTCCAGAAATCCGTATCATTCTCAGACCAGTAACAGCAGCCGCCATTCGCTTGATTATAAGCATTAGCCGCCCAATTATAGAAGAAATCACCGAAGCTATTCATCGTGAACATGATATAGATATCGTTCGCTTCTGCTGTCTCGAATACCATGTCCAATCTGGCTTGATTGTCCAGCTGATAGCGTCCAACTCCATCGAATTCCATGAATACACCCTGCTGCCATCTAGAGCCCGGCGCCCATTCTGGTGAATATACGCCCCAATATGGGGTATACCAGACACGCATCATATTCATCTGCGAAGCCTTATATTCCGGCATCGCTTCAAGAATCTCGTTCGGATAGGCGGTCCAGGCATAATTGCTGCCCAGTAAGGTGATCTGCTTACCATGGCTATCTATGATTCGATTGCCCTCGACTCCCATGAATCCACGTGAATCGCTCGCCGCGCTTGCCGTAAACCCATAGACCGAGCTTTCCCCGACGCCTTCCGAATCGGTTACCTGGATCACCACACTGTGAGCGCCTGCCTCTCTAGGCGAATAGCGTACTGCCCATTGCGGTGAGGAATCCGATTGGTAGAACCCGGGGACCACCTCTATTGTGCTGGATGGTGTTGTGAAGTAGGCTCTAACATCGACCTCCTCTGGATCGAATGGATTGTCATACACAGCGCTCAGGTCGAAGGTCACTTCGAATTTCTCATATTGCGCCGGGGTTAATGTGTTCATGTTCACATTGGAGAAAGTCGTTTCAGCTGCCGATGCTGAATCTGCGAACCATGACAGGGCGAGCAACAGCCCTGTTAACGAGAGATATATGCGCCACCTTCCTGTTTTTCTTACCATCTCATCACTTGCCTCCTTTTTCCTTTTCAAATTTGTCCATGTTGACTAACCTTCTCTCATTTCGCTCAGAACCAGAATGTCATTCACTTGCAGTTCCAGCTCCCCACTCACCTCCCTTCCAGATAGTAAGTCCATATAGGTATTTGGAAGCGTTAGCTGGGAGCTCCTGCTGTGATGATTAATGAGGAAGATGTACTGCGTTTCTCCTCGCGAACGGGAAACCGCTTCCACTTCAGCAGGCAAGTCCTTTAACACAGGCTGAATGCCTGCTTCTTCGCAGACCAAGTTCAACCATCGCCTCAATGCGCTGTGATGAAGCTCAGTGCCAGCATAATACGCCTTGCCTGATCCATAGTCATTGCATGTCGCCGCAGGCGAGCCGGCGAAGTAGTCTTCATCGAACGCAATCATCATCCTGGCCGTATGCAAGCTTATAACGTCATACCAGACCCCAGCCTGATAAGGAGGAACTGGCTGAGCTGCTGCCTCCTCAGTAAACGTAACCGACACCGCTTGATTGGAATCGATCACGCCATAATCCTCAATGGAAATCCCTAATAACTCAGCATAAGGACCAGGCAATCGCTTAGGAAGCATCCGATTATTCCATTCCTTCGCGCCTGTACGGAAATCCATCACAACATGACCTCCGCCCCTCACATAGTCATACACCATAGCCTCCATCCCTGGCTCAGACATCATCAGATTAGGGATAATGACCAGATCATACTCATCCAACGGGCTCCCAGGCGAGATGATGTCCACTTGAATATGCTGCTCATGAAAATACCGATAATAGGCCGTTAGGTGATCCTTATAATCATAGCCCCGCGTATGCGGCTGGATCCCGAATGCCCACTCATTGTCGAAGCAGCGTACAATCGCTGCCTTCGACTTAAGTTCCGTACCAGCCATGAATGGAGCCAACTTGGCCAGCTCTGCGCCTACTTGCTTTACCTCCTCATATAAGCGGCCTGGTTGTCCATGATGCTGCAGAATCCCATGCCAATATTGCTCTAATGCGAACGTAACTGTACGCCAGCGGAAGTATAGAATCGCGTCCGCACCACGCGCTACTGACTGATAGGTCCAGCGCCGAAGCTCGCCGGGTCTGGGCGTCGGCGCCATCGTACCACCTCCCGGCGCACCACTTTGATGCTCCATCACCCAGAAGTTCTGCCTCTTGTAGCCGCGAGTCATATCCAGATTGGCAGCGATCCGGAATGCGCGTTCGGCAGGTACCCGCTTCAAATTCGGATACGAGTCCAGTGCGACCACATCCAGATCCTCAGCAAGCTTGTAATAATTCATCTCACTGTAACTGCCCATGAAATTCGTCGTCACGATATGCTGGGGACAATATTCACGGAGAATCTGCGCTTGCATACGCTGATAACGAACCACGCTGTCAGAGGAGAAGCGATTAAAGTCAAGCATCAAACCAGGGTTGTGAGCTTGATGCACGGAGTAGGCAGGCAGATGCACCTGCTCCCACCGATTGAAGGTTTGACTGGAGAAGATCGTGCCCCATGCCTCATTCACCTCGTCAAGCGAGCCGTAACGATCCTGCAGCCAGCGTTGGAAAGCTGCGCGGCAATCCGAGCAGAAGCATCTCGTCGTCTGTATACCGCCGAGCTCGTTGTCGATCTGCCAAGCGACGACATTGTCATTCCGCATGTAGTGCTTCGCCATCTGAGTAACGATAGATCGCGTATATACATGGTAATGATCATTATTGAAGCAGTAATGCCTCCTCGTTCCGAAGCCCTTCACATGACCCTGGGCATCCTGCTGGTATATATCTGGATGCTTGTCCATCAGCCATGCCGGCGGACCAGCAGTCGGTGTGCCAAGAATGACTCGTATGTCATGCTCTGCGAATAGATCGATCGCCTCGTCCAGCCAGGCGAAGTCGAACCGTCCTTCCACGGGCTCCAACCGCGCCCATGCAAACTCTGCAAGTCGGATTATCGTAAAGCCTGCTTCCTTCATAAGCTTGGCATCCAGATCCCACCGCTCCCTGGGCCAATGCTCAGGATAATAACAAGCTCCATATTCCATCTTCTATTCGCCTGCCTTCCTAACTTTATTTCGTGTCACCGCTTGTTAATAGAGAAGCCGATATCGATGCGTATCGGGATAAGGATCCAGCTGTTCCTTGACCTCTAAGCACAACGGATCATGATAAGCTTCATAGGCCGCTTGAAGCAGCGGTACAGCTCCGATCAATTGGTCATCAATTGGCTTGCTCATCCGATATGGCCAAGCACTCGGATTTCTTACATAAGGAATGAACCATTCCAGAGCCTGTCGTACACCGCGACCATCCTCGGTCGAATAATGCCACAGGTCGATACCGATACTTTCCGCCAGCTGCGCAATGGTAACGAACGATGTCAAGCAGTAGATCACATAATGAAAGGATTGGGCTCTACCCAGCTCCTCCGGCATAGAGCCGTCCGGCTCGATCTGCATCGCGATTCGTTGCCGCGCCTGTTGCATCGCATAACGACGCGCAATTTCCGATTCACCTGTGAATAGGGCATAGGCCATAATTTGTGCAACATACCACGAACCATGGTTATTCAGACAGCCTGCCTCATCCTTCCCGTGCTGATGCTCCAGCAGCCAGAACAGAAACTGTCGGAACCATTCGCGTAAATCTGTCGATAACGCTTGATTCCACGATGAACTTCCCTCCAACAAGGGGATGATATTAACGAGAGGGATTAGCCGAACACCTTCTATTACGCCGCCGAAGGCAACGTAGATGCCTTGGCCATCTACGCCAGGCACATAGACAGCAGGGTATCTTGCCGGACGATCAAACCCTCCATGTCCAGGAATATACTGTGCATACAACATATTCGGATTCATATGGGTTTCCGGATCTACGAACCAGACATGGAGCAGCTCTACTGCCTTAGCGGCATACTCCTCCATTGCAGTGATCGCATAGCATAACGCAAGTGTCTCAACAGCCTGCACCATCTGTGCCATGGCAGGTCGGTCGTAATCAGCTATCTCTGGATTCACATGACCATCACGTGTTATATAGGGCAGTCCATCTGACGAATTCGGGTTCGGCCAGTGATAGATGGATAGACTCATATAATCATGTCGATCACAGCTTGGCGGCAGCACCTTCTTATTCATTACACTGAATGAACCACCAGACAGCCAAGTCTGCGCGTCAGTCAGCAGCTGCTCTCTAGCCTTGCGAACGTCATCATGATGCATCCTAGCTGATTGTAATGCGTTAAAGGATGACTGCTGCAACCAACTGATACGAAAATCCGTTAAACCGATCCAATCTGAATCCTTCTTCATCCCTTCACACTCCCAATCGTCAACCCTCTGACAAAATACTTCTGGAAGAACGGGAATACGATCAACAACGGTCCAGCTGCAACGACCGCAAGCGCGAAGCGGACCGTCTCTGTCGGAACCTCGAACGTAGCCGGATCAACACCTGCCGGTATCTCATCGGCCATCTGCTGGATGAACTCCACTTTCTGCAGTATACGTTGCAATAGATATTGCAGCGTATATAAGTCCTCATTGCGAATATAGATAAGCGCGGTAAACCATTCATTCCACTTACCGAGCACATTGAGCAGCGCCAATGTCGCGATGACAGGCTTGGAGATCGGCAAGATCATCTGCCAATAAATCCTGAACTCTCCTGCGCCGTCCATCTTCGCCGATTCAATGACGGAGACGGGCAGCCCCTGGAAGAACGTACGGAATATAATGATATGGAAGGCATTGGCCAATGACGGAAGAATGTACACCCATATGGAATCGCCGAGGCCTAGATACTGTGTATTCAATATATAGCTCGGTATCAATCCGCCTCCGAACAGCATCGTGAAGAAGATGAAGAATGTGATTGGATTCCGCCAGGTAAAGCTGGTTCTCGACAACGGGTAAGCGCATAGGGACATGATTAACACGCTTGCCAATGTGCCAAAGCTGGAAATAAAGATCGTAACTAAATAGGATTGCAGGATTTGCTCGGGATTGCTGAATACGACACCATAAGCTGTAAAGTCAATCGTCTCGGGGATCAGCCGATACCCTCCCCCCATGATATCTTGTTCATTGGAGAAGGATATGGCAATCACTAACAGGAATGGCACGACAAACAGCAATGAAAACAAGATGAAAAAGGCGTGAATGAGAACGACCGTTTTTTTCGATTGCATCATGAGCCTCCTGATTAGAATAGTGCATTCTCCGGCTTCACTTTTCGAATGAACGCGTTAGCGAGCAAGATCAGTATTAAGCCGACGAAGGATTGGAACAAGCCGACAGCCGCGGTCATACCCAGATTTCCTCCCCGCAGTCCTCTGTACACATACGTGTCAATAATATCTGTTGTCGGATAGAGCGTTCCGACATCGCGTGGAATTTGATAGAATAACCCGAAGTCCCCCCGGAACGTATCTCCAATCGCAAGTAGAATCAGAATGGTCATGACAGGCGCGATCGACGGCAAGGAGATATGCCAGCTCTGCCGCCAGCGATTAGCGCCATCTATTTTAGCCGCTTCGTACAACTCCGGATCGATCCCCATCAAGGCAGCGTAATAGATAATGCTTGATAGCCCAATATTTTTCCATAGGTGAAAGATCGTTAGAATGAATGGCCAGTATCCCGGACTAGAATACCAATTAATTGGATCAAGCCCGAAGAAACCAACAATCTGATTCAGCACGCCGAGGCTCGGGTTGAACAGCGTATAGCTGATGTATCCGACGAGAACCCAGGACACGAAGGTAGGGAAGATCATCGTCGTCTGGTAATACTTTAACGCTAACCGGCTCTTAATCTCGAACAACATTAAGGCGATAGAGACTGCCGCAATATTGCCAACCACAATGAAAACCAAGCTATAGCTGACCGTATTACGCGTAATCCGCCAAGCATCTAGCGACTTGAAGAAGAATTCGAAGTTCTTCCAGCCGATCCAATCACTGCCCAGAATGCCCAGATGATATTTATAATTCTTAAAAGCAATAATGACCCCGAACATCGGCAAGTAATGGAATACCAGGAAGTACACAATCGCGGGGATTGTGAGCAATAGCAGTATGCGATTATCCTTAATGATGTGTCTGTTCTTATTCCGCATCTTACTCTCTCCCTAAATCTGGATAGGTTGAATCAGGTATGGCCGGATTACTCCGGCCACCCTCCGTCATTGTTGTTCAATTATCGGCTCGGCACAGGGATTCCTTTGGATGATAGGAACGCATCCACCTGCTTCTGAAGCTCAACTCTTACTTGCTCTGATCCAGACTTGTGGAGCTTATCGATAAACTCCTTGTAGGACGCTTCATGATTCGGCAGCGCGCCGAGATTCAGGCCCTCATACTCCTTGATAATGGCTGTCAATTGTGCCATCTCTGTGCTAATATTCGATATATCCGGTTTAAAGCCGACTAGTGGCGAGACAAGCGCGTTCTCTTGAATATCCTTGATATAGTCTACATAGCCTTCCATCTGACTGTCCGTTTCATAGGCATTGAATTGGTTGCCAGGAACGAAGATATTGAACGCTCCATTCTTTCTCTCATCCGGCGCAGGCTGCTTAATCCGGTTTTCCGAAATTTTCGTATAATGCACATCCTCAATGCCGTAGATGATAATGTTATTCAGCTCTTTGCCTTTCGTTGTGTTCATCAGATTGATCAGCATCATCGCTCTCTCTGGATTAGCAGCTGTTCTAGGAATGGCTGTTGCGGAAGACGCATTAGCTGGCAGTATTCGCCAATCCTTCTCCACCGGAATCACTTCAATCGGGAATTGGAATCTGCTTGTTTCCATTTCACTCTGATTGACATAACTGGTGTGGAACCAGAGTGTATATCCATTCGGATTGCCCTCGTCTTGTCGTCTGTTCTGATTGCTAAGAATATCTGGACGAACATAGCCCTTCTTGAACCAGTCGGCCATGACGTCGTAATATCGCTTGACAGCATCCAGCTCAAATCGCAGCTGAACGGTGAACGTATCATCATTCTCACGAATCGTGAATGGCCCGGTATGACCACCCGCTACCGAGGTGCCATTGTTCAAGCGTGACAGCAAGGTATCGGAGATTCCCAGCTTTAGCTCCCCCGCATCCTTTAGCTTCTTCATGTATTCTTCCAGGATGGCATAATCCGCATCGGTCCACTCTCTGCCTACCCTTGAGAAAAATTGTTTTTCCGCTTTTTCATAGTCCCAGTATTTATCCGCAAGCTCCTTCGGTGTCCGCAAGCCCGCTCGCAGGTCGAACATATCCTTATAGCTCGGTATGGCGAATAATTCACCATCTACCATGGAGAAATCAAACACCCATTCCGGTATTTCCCTCTTCATGTCTTCCCCATACTTATCGAACAGATCATTCAGTGGAAGATAAGCTCCCTTATTCACTTGATCCACGAAGTCGTGAACATACCCCGTCCAAGCAATATCGAATTGCTCTCCTGCCGCGGCTGCTAATTCCCACCTCTCGGCATATTCCGACTGCTCGACAACTTCAAATTCGACTGTCGTATTCGGCAAGTATTCCTGCAGCCGTTCATTGAAATGATCAAAGACCATCGCCGTTTCCTCGCCCTTACTCCCCAGAATAAACCACTTCAACGTCACAGGATCCAGCTCAACCTTAGCGTCCGCTTCGGTTACCGTCTGTGCTGGTGTATTCGCATTGCTGGTGTTCGCGGGCTTATCAGGCGATTGGCTTCCCGTATTTGTATTGCTGCAGCCTGTAAGGACCATGGTCAATGCCAAGCATAAGACGAGCCAGCGTATTGCTGTATTGCGATGAACCATTGGTGTATCCCCCTTCTTAATAGTCGTGAAGAGATGTTCATGAGCGATCTCTCGTTATTATCATAAGGGAACCGTGTGCGGCTTTCCGCCCCAAATATTTAATATTACTCCTCTTTCTCTAGCATCATAAATTTAGAAAGTGTACAGATTTAAGTTAGGTCTCTCATTTGAATATAATCAGCTTGCTCGCTAATTAATTCGCCATAGGCAGCCAGATCGTAACGACTATGCCTTGCCCCGACTGCTCATTGCTCTGTACCGTCAAACCATAATGGTCGCCGAAGATCAGCTTCACGCGTTGATTGACATTCTGCAAGCCGATATGCTTGCCCGACAGATCATGCTCTTCTCGCAAGCCTTCGTTTAATCGTTCAATTGCCGCTTCTTCCATGCCTTTGCCATCATCCCGAACCTCGATCATCATGCTAGCGCCGATGCTTCTGCCGCTTATCCATATATTTCCCTTCTGTCTTGTCGGCTTTATCCCATGGTAGATTGCATTCTCAATAAGCGGCTGCAAGCTAAGCTGGATAGTTTGACATTGATGCAGATGTTCAGGGATATCCCAATTCACCTCCACCTTATCTCTATAGCGATAGCGAATAATGTCGATATATTTCTGGGCATGTTGAATTTCATTGATCAGGGGGATTAAGTGTCGATCTGAATCTGTACTTAGTCGCAATAAGTCCGATAGGGAGGATAACATGATCGATACGTCATTGTTGCCTCTCGTTAATCGAATAGCCGTCCACTTAATCGTATCCAGTGTATTGAACAGAAAATGCGGGTTGATTTGTGACTGCAGTGCGACAGAACGCGCCTTATTCAACAACGCTAATCGGCGATCCAGCTCGAGCTTCATCTCGCGCTGCGAATGAACATTTCGTTTGATCTGGCTGAGGATCAGCTTCATCTCCGGACTCTTGTAGGCGTCGGGCCTGTCCACTGCCGGATCCTTAATAGCAGATATAATCTGCTTCACAGGTGCGAACGATTTAACAGAGATAACGAAGGACACGAGCACGACTACGAAGAAGCCGATTATACTGAAGACAATCATATAGCTTCGCAAATCGTGAAGCTTCTCTTGAAAGTGTTCTACCGGCAGCAAGGAAACGTACTGCCAGTTGAATAATCCTGAATCAGCAATCGAGACAATGTAATTCCGATCATTAATTTCAGCGGGCCCGCTCCCTTCCTCCAGTTCGATTCCAGCGAGCATGCTGCTGTCCTTATAGTGAAGCATAAACTCATTACGGATATCACTGTACAGCACATCTCCGTTATGATCGACTAGATACAAGATCTCATCGGATATCGGACGTTGACCACTGATGAACTTGCCTAGCTCCTCCACATCAATGTTTACAATGACAGCGCCGTTCTGTTGTTGGTTATAAATATAGGTAGGCCTAACTAAGGTGATAAAATAGGGATAGCGATCTCTTTTTTTGCGTGGCATAATCCAGGGGTCGTTATCTGTTCTCTGCTTGAACGCAGGGTACCAGTTCTGATCTTCAAATTGTTCGAGATACATACCGGCAGACTCCGCAATCATATACTGATTACGTTCAGAGAACACATAGATCGAGTCAATATACTTGTACACGCTCGTGAACATGGAGACGGCACTGTATAGCTCCTTGTAATACATATCAATCGTTTGAGCCGGTTGATTCGAGAATACGAACAGTTCAACCGCAGGCTGAAGCGATAGCTTCGTAGCCATTAAATCTGTCTGTTTGAACACGGTATCCACAACATCACGTATACGATATAGCGTATTCAAATTGATCGTGCTGATCTCATCCTGCACGATCTTATTCATCTGATAATAGACGGCTACACCGGTTCCTGCGAATGGAATTAAGGTCAGCACTAAGATGAGCAGCAGATTTCTGAAGAATAGACTTTGGAAGCGATAATTGCGGAAGACGTTCATTAACCGCTGTCTGTTCATCATCGATCCGTTCTCATTCCATAGTGTTGTCGGAAGTACTCCTTCGGCGTATATCCCGTCACCTGCTTAAACACACGATAGAAGTATTTGCTGTTCGTATAACCGACCATCTCGCCGATCTCATACATTTTATACTTCTGCTCACTAAGCAGCTCTAGTGCTTTCTGAATGCGAATCGTTGTTAAGTAATCTGTAAAGTTCACTTTAGCGTACTGCTTAAACAGCTTGCTGAAATACACAGGATGCAAGAAGATTTGATTTGCAACGCTTTCCAGCGACAAGTCCTTGCTATAATTGTCCCAAATATAAGCCTGCGCTTTAGTAATTAATGCAGCAGAGGATTGTGATTTATGCGCTGCCGTACTGTTGATTACCTCTGCCAGCATCTGCTTAGATAGCTTCTTAATATCCTCCAGCTCGCGGCTCTCCATTTCCTCATTCAGGATAATGCCGGTCAAGCTCTGCACATCCACCCCACCCTGCTCGAACGTGTGCTGAATGATCGCGAATAAATCCTTGATCAGACGATGCGTGAAGCTCACTGGGATATCGCGGAATTCCTCGAGGAATCGATCGAGCAGACTAGCTGCCTCCGTTGCGTTGCCCTCAATCATATTAGAGATGAACAGCGTATATTTGGTAACAATCTGGTCATATTCATTATGCGCCAGACGCAGCTTTCCGCCAGGCGTGTGCTGAACCAATCGCAAGGCTTCACTCGACATCGCCAGCTTTTCAAAGCTAACATAAGCATTTCCAATTTCCAGCAGCACATCCACACCGAAGATCTCCTGCGTCGAGCTTCTGATCCGATGAAGAATCCTGCTCACTAGCTGTGTCCCTTCTAGAGCAGTTAGCCGCTCGGCGAATACAGCCACAACCTTGAGGCCCTGAACGGGGTGGTAGACGGGATAGAATTGCACCTGTTCATGCTCGTTGTTCTTGAACAGCTTACCTAATCCGCGAACAACCTTATCCCTCTCACTATGGGTCAGCGGCTCTGTTGAAGAGCTCGGACCGATTCGGATATCGATTATACAACAACTGTTGGAAGGCTTGATGGGCAAGCCAATCTTATCCATTCTCGCCTGCATGTCTTCACGATTACGCAGGGCACCCATAAGCAAATCCGTAAAAAATTGTTCCTGCAGTAAGAGCTGCCATTCCTGAGACTGCTTCTTCTCAGCCTCCTGCTCCTTGTTCTTGTCAAGCTCCAGCTTAAGTTGCGAGAAAACCTCCGCTATCTCTTCAATCCTCGTCGGCTTTAACAGGTAATGATTCACATTATACTGAATCGCTTGCTGCGCGTATTCAAATTCCTTAAACCCACTGATCAGCACCACCTTGACCTCAGGCATCTCCTTGTATATATGCTTAGCCAACGCCAGTCCGCTGACCTCCGCCATCATAATGTCTGTTAAGATGACGTCCACAGCATTCTTCTTCAGATAAGGTATGGCATCTTGCCCATCTTCGAACTCAGCAGCTACGGTAAAGCCCAGGTCCTCCCACGGAATGAAATCTGCAAGCCCGCTTCGAATCGTGTCTTCATCATCAATAATTATGAGTTTATACATGACCGTCCGCCCTTTCCGTTACAGATTACTTCTATTATGGGTGATTCTTGTAAGAAACTGCAATATACGTTTGAGGCTGCACGGGGCAGTAATCTTAACTTTAGTCTCTTCTATTAACAACATTTCGACATATGCCGGCTATACATACAGGAAGAGCTGTCCCGATTGACACTAAGCCAGGACAGCTCTCCACGATGTTCATTTGAACCTATTATGTTTTATAAGCATCACTTTCATAAGCCGTGCCATTATCAATCTCCGACTGCCATTCCGGCGCATCATACCCGGGTACCTTTCCTTGAAGCAGAGGATCATTCGTTCTGATCATCCATTCCTCTACCCTTGTTCTCAGTTCTATCAACACTTCTGTATAGGCGGGATCGGCAATCCGACTATTCTGCTCCAATTGATCCTCAACTAAGTCGTACAGCTCTTCCTCGGTATTATGAATATAATAGTGTTCACGTACCTCCTGCCCAGATAAGCTTTGGTGGATGTCTAAAGGCAAATATACACGGGGGCCCTCTTCAAAATTCCGAATATACTTATAGCGGGATGTGCGTATACCGCGCATAGGATGATAACGATCATGCCAGGTAAGCTCGCAGAAGAACGATTCTCTTGGCACATAGTCTTGCTCCAATAGCAACGGCAGGAAGCTGCGCCCATCCAGCCCATCCGGCACAGCTGCCCCTGCTAGCTCTAGAAGCGTAGGCATCAGATCTACGTTGCATAGCAGCTCGCTGTGAATCCGTCCGCCTCGCATCCCGCCTGGCCATCTTATAATGAGTCCGCACTCCAGACCTGCATCGAATAATGTACCCTTCGCCCTAGGGAATGCAATCCCATGATCAGTGGTCACAATAAGAACCGTGTTCTCCGCTAGACCGGAATTCTCAAGTGCTTGATGAATACGTCCTACTGCATGATCCAGGGCCCGAACCGAACCATGAAACTGATCCATATCCTGCCTTACCTTCGGTGAATCAGGTAGATATGGCGGAATACGAGATTGAGTCACCGGTTCATATTCGTCAAATGGACGATGCGTCTCAAAAAAACCGACTGACGCGTAGAATGGCTGATCTATACTTGTCGCTCTCTCCACTAAGAAGCGCTCTACATGGTCAGCAACCTGATTAGCGCGCTCGCCAGGAATTTCGACAACCCGATCATAGCCAAGCGCATGCTTGGACTGCTCCGCACCGGCCATCCTCTCATGATTAAATCCGAATAAAACGGTTTCATATCCGCTTCTTCTCAATTCACTCGGAAGCGTAGCTGTTCCGGCGTTCAAGCTGAATCCCATATGCGCCAATCCAATCAATCCGTGATTATGCGGATACAGTCCGGTCAGCATACTCCCTCGGCTAGGGCTGCATTGCGGCGCCGGACAGAAATAGTGATCGAAGCGCACCCCTTCTTCCGCCACAAGATCAATGGCAGGTGTATCCGTTCCACGGTTATAGCAGCCAAAATAAGATCCTGTATCGTGAGACACCAACATCAGAATATTAGGCTTCCTCATACGCTTACCCCTCCATTTAATTGCCTACACCCTTGTTAATTCATACTCCGCACCGACTCCCGATGAATCAGATTGCCCTTCACGAACACCCTGCCATAACGCGTCTGACTATCCTTAATCTTCTCCACAATGATCTTCACAGCTGTCTTCGCCATCTCCACCATATCAACAGCTACCGTAGTCAGCCTAGGTGAAGCAATCTCTGAGTACAGATCATTGTCGAAGCCGACAACCGAGCAATCCTCCGGCACGCGATAGCCTTCGTTCTTCAGTGTCTGTATCAGACTATAGGCCACCTGATCACAATTACACACGAAGGCCGTCGGCAGCTGCTTCGGCAATTCGAATGAGATAAACCGCCCTCTCTCATCCCGATCATTCATGACTTGATCCGGTGTATGCGGCAATCGATGCTCCAAGATGGATTTATAATAACCCAGATAGCGATCCTGAATGCTGCTCGTAGAATGCAGATTGCCCACGAAGGCGATGCGCCGATGGCCTTGCTTAATCAAGTAATTGGTCATCTCATAGACGGCATAGAAGTTATCCGTCAGCACACAGTCCATATT
The DNA here is from genome assembly GCA_023441055.1 of Bacillota bacterium. Lineage (GTDB taxonomy): Bacteria > Bacillota > Bacilli > Paenibacillales > UBA4045 > JAEZQY01. The sequence goes on from JAEZQY010000008.1 coordinate 135,941, forward strand.
CGCCTGATCCGTGTAGAAGTCAAGGAAGACCAGTGGGATATCTGTATGTTGCAGAGCCTCTACATAAGCTCTTCTTACTTGGCCTAATACAATATAACCGTCAGCCTTCCGCTCCTGATAGCTGCGCGGCAGGATAAGATGATCCTCGTCATCAGCAGACAGATTATGAAGAATAGCCGAATACTGATAGTCATCCAGCGACTGAGCGATATACTTATAGAACTGCATGTAGAAGGATTCATGCTCACCTGTGAAGCGCTCCGCTACAATCACACCAATATTATAAGAATAACCGGCCTTCATCGCGCGAGCCGCCGCATTCATCCGATAGCCGAGCTCTTCAGCCAGCTCCTTGATCCGCTGCTTCAGCTCATCTCCTACGCCATCCTTATCATTCAGCGCCTTGGACACGGTCACCACGCTTATATTCAACTTCTCGGCGATATCACGCATCGTGACTCCTGATTTCACAACGCCAGCTCCTCTATATAACGATTATCTGCATTGTAAGCTTAACACGTTAAGCTAATCAACTGAAACCGTTATAGGAACTTCCGATTCCTGCTGCCGCTTCAGCCTGTAGTATCCGATTACCGCAATCGTCAGGGCACCCAGCGCATCTATGATGAAATCCTCCATCGTATCCACCAGCGCATCGCGGCCAATCAGCACAGTCCCATCTGCAGTGATAAACTTCTGCATATTCGTACCTAGCACAGCGTCCGCCAGGAACTCGTAGATTTCCCAGATCACTCCGCAGGTCAGCGCAAAGCAGAAGGCGAATAGAGCCACGAAGAACGGACTCAGCCCTAGCTTAAGTCTCTCGTAGTCATTGAAGAAATTCACAAGCAGGAATCCGAACGCCCCCAGCATGGCTGCGCTGAATCCGTGCAGAATCAAGTCCCAATAAGGGATTTTAAAATAAAAATTACGTACCTCGCCGAGGTAAATCGCACAGAACAGGAATATGAAATACATGATCTCCATAATATCGGGAATATCAATGCCGAATTTCTGTTCCATCTTCGCCGGCAGGAAAATCACGATGCAGCCTACTGCACACTGCAGAATCATCAGCACATAGTCGCTCTTCACCCGATCATACTCATTCTCGGGGGTGCCTGACGGCGCAATCGTATACATGTACACAGCATAAATGACAGAAAGGATGAGCAGCATCAGCACAAATCTTAGAATAATGGTCTTCTTCCTATTAAAGTTCGCGTACCTCATCATTCATCTCCTCTACCCTACTATCAATTCTCTCATTATGACAGAAAATATGAAACCGGTCAGCTTAACAACAAAAAAATCGGTCTCCCCCCCTCCTACAGCAAAGGTTTGAGACCGATCTTAGTGAGTACAATTATCCCTTAAGTCCGCTCGTGCTGATGCCCTCCACGATGTACTTCTGGAAGAAGAAGAAGATTAAGAATACTGGCAGCAAGGACACAATCGACATGGCGAACATCGCCCCCCAGTTCGATATCGTCTCATTATCCAGGAACATCTTCAGCGCCATCGAGACAGGGTACTTGGACGGACTGTTCAAGTACAGCACCGGACCGAGCAAGCTCTCCCAGCCCCAGTAGAATGAGAAGATCGCTGAGGTTGCGACTGCAGGCGTGATTAGCGGCAGAATAATCCGGTAGAATAGCCTGAACTTATTGCACCCGTCTAGTGTGGCCGCCTCGTCGAGCTCGAGCGGAATCGAACGAATGAATTGAATCATTAGGAAGATGAAGAAGGTCTGGCCGAAGAATGAAGGGACGACCAGCGGCTTAATCGAATTCAACCATCCCACCTTCGCGAACATAATATATTGCGGGATCATGATCACTTCATAGGGCAGCATCAGGGTCATCATCAAGATTGCAAACCAGAACGCCTTGCCAGCGAACTTCAATCTCGCGAAGCCGAACGCGATGAAGGCCGAGGAGATGACTGCGCCCACCGTCGAAATCCCAACGATAATCAGCGAATTCTTGATGAACACCGGGAACGTCTGCTTACCAATTCCTTGCCAGCCCAGCGTATAATTATCGAAGGTCCAGACACTGGGAATTAATTGATCGGCCGTTAAGAAGATCGTATCGGTCGGTTTGAATGAACTCATAATAAACCAGATTACCGGGTACAGCATCAGGATGGTGAAACATACGACGAACACATGATAGATCGTCCATTTAATCGCTGGCAGCCGCATGATCAATTCCCCTCCTTCGTCTCATAATGTACCCAGAACTTGGATGTCAGGAATAGAATCGCTGTGAGTAGCGCGATGAACAGCAGCATCACCCAGGCCATAGCCGAAGCGTAGCCCATATTGAAGAATTCTATGCCTTGCTTGAATAGATAGAGCGAGTACAACAAGGTGCCGTCAACCGGACCGCCAGATCCCTTGGTGATGATGAACGCTGGTATGAAGCTCAGGAAGGCGCCGATTGTCTGTAGAATCGTGTTGAAGAAGATGACCGGAGTCAGCATAGGCAGCGTAATCTTGAAGAATCGCTGCACGCCATTCGCTCCGTCTACACTCGCTGCCTCGTAATAGCTTACAGGTATATTCTTCAGGCCGGCCAGGAAAATCAACATGGACGAACCGAATTGCCATACGGATAGGAAGATCAGCATCCACAATGCCGCCAGCGGCTGCCCGAACCAACGTACCGGGTCAAGCCCAATATAGTCCAGCGCCAGATTGACGATGCCCTTATCTCCGAAGATATTGCGCCACATGATGCCGACTGCGACGCTGCCTCCTATAATGGAAGGCAAGTACAATAATGTGCGATATACGCCGACTGCTCTGGATGCTGTGTTTAGCAGCATCGCGACGAACAAGGCGAAGGCCAGACGCAACGGGACGCCTCCGAATACATAGATGAATGTTACCTTAACTGATTTCCAATACTTCGGATCGACGTTGAACATCTGCTTGAAGTTCTCAAGCCCGATCCAGGCAGTCGCTCCGAATAGACTGAAATCTGTGAACGCCAGATATAAGGAGACGACAATAGGAATTAAGGTGAAAGCCAGGAACCCCAGTATAAAGGGGCTGATGAAGAGATAGCCTGTTAGATGCCTTTGGAACGAACGCATTCTCATGTATGCCCACTCCTATTTAGAAAGAATGCCAGCTTAGTCCCTTAAAGTGCGATAGCTGATCTAGCGATCAGCTATCGTCACTATGAGAATAATGGTCGATCTATCTGATATAATCTAGTTCTTGTTCTTAGCTAGTATGGCATTCGCTTGCTCACGGAACTGCTTCGCTGCTTCAACTGCATTGATTTGACCATAATCCAGCTGCTCAACTACCGAGGTCAGCGCTGCGAACACTTCAGCTGTACCGATCGGATCCGGCGGATCCATCTGACTGCTGTTGGATTCAGCCCAAGCGATATAATCGAATACTTGCGCTTGCTGCGGGCTCAGTAACGGCTTAAGTGCTTCCTTAACCACTGATGATCCAGGTACACCGCGATCGGCCAGGTTCAATTTATTCGCTTCGATATCATTCACGAAGAAGCTGATGAACTTGGCTGCTTCTTCCTTGTGCTTGGAATTCTTGGAGATTGAGAAATACATGCTTGGCTTCAGGAACAAGCCTTGCTGCATATTAGGTCCAGGCATTGGATGCATAGCCAGATCGCGAGCAGCTACTTGTTGGTAACCGACGAATTGGTTCGACCATTGCCAGATACCAATAGCCTCGCCCTTCACAGCCGGATCGTCCTCAGGCCCCTTAATCTGTGCCTTCTGGTCAGGCGTCATGCCAGCGCCAGATTTCACAACATCAGCCAATCTAGTGAAGTGATCGATGAATAGCTGATCATCCTCATAGCCCAGCGCAGTGCCATCTCCGAATAAGGACTTGCCTTGCGTGCGGAGGTAGTAAGCGAAGAACACTTCCGCTCTCATCCCGGTATCGACATATAATCCGGCTGCTTTCGCCTTATCTGCGAACACCATGTAGTCATCCCAGGTCCAGTCATCCTTCAGTTCGAAGCCTGTCTTGGCCAGAAGAGCCGGATCATATTGGAAGCCCAGCGCATTCACGCCAAGGTTGAATCCGAAGATCTGGTTGCCCAGCAAGCCGCCGTCAATAATCGATTGGGCGATGTTGGTGACATCGATCTCATTACCGATATACGGCGTCAGATCTTCTAGCTGTTGATTCTCACCGTATTGTGCCAGGAATGATAGGTCCATCTGCACGATATCCGGAAGCTCATTGGCTGCTGCCTGCGGAGCAAGCTTCTTCCAATAATCATCCCAAGCCGCATACTCCGGTTCGATCGTGACGTGCGGGTTCTGCTTCTCGTACAAATCAATGATTTCCAAGGTGTAGTCATGTCTTGGTTGACCACCCCACCAAGCCATACGGAGCGTGATATTCTCCTTCTTCTCATCGACCTTAGCAGCGTCATCCTTCGTATTCGTGCTGCTGCTCGAATTGCTTGAATTGCTCGCCTTGTCTCCTGAGCTGTTCGACTTATCGTTGGTGTTGCCGCCGCAAGCCGCGAGTACGGATACTACGAGGGTTAACGCGAGAATCAGCATTAGCCATTTTTTCATCCTTCTTGTCCTCCCCTTGATTACGAGTCTGATAAAGCGCTTACGATGTCCATTATAAGTAGGATTTAATCCGATTTGAACGCAATAATCAGACCTCTTTGTTCAAAAATCAGAGTCCCAGAAAGATGAAGGATCACGGCATTTTCTTATATTCAGACGGTGTAGAACCTGTATATTTCTTGAATACCTGCCCGAAGTACTGCGGATTATCCCCGAATCCCAGACGTTCCGCCAGCTCGAACACCTTTACATCCTCAGACTCGTTCATCCAAGCGATCGCTTGCTCCATACGAATCTTCATCACATAATTGGAGAACTTGTCACCGATCTCCTTCTTGAACAGCTTACCCAGATAATCCGCATTCATGTACAGCATTTCGCCTGCTACCCAATGCAAGCTGAGCATCGGATTGCCCAGATTGTCCTGGATGATCGCGAGCACTTTATTAATAATCGTAGAGTGCTTGTTCCGTTTCGCCTCATAATGCTGTGTTGCGATCTCGTCAGCTGCAGCCTTCACAAATTGCTTCATCGCTTGCAGGGTGTTGGCGTCAGTCAGCTTAGTCAGATCCTTCATATAGGCAGGCAGCTCATCCGGCCTACCCTGTCGAATAATCGCCATATACACCGAGATAATATGACTTCTGGCCGTGTCCGAATCCATCCGATCCTGCGTCATCGCGTCGAACAGGTCATCCAAGCTTCGCGCGGCCTCCTCGCGCAGACCAGATTTCACCAACATACAGAGCTGCTCTTCATCGAAAATAAAGCTTGAATCATTCATCACTTGCTGACTCTCGACATCCCGCGCGGTGATTAGACTGCCTTCACCTAGATAGAACCGATGACTGATACAGGCTACCGTCTCTCGATACAGTCTTCTTGCGGCTGTTATATCGCCGGGATCACTGACCGCAATCGTCGCGTCCAGCTTGTAGAACTTACGGAACGTCGCGCGCACCAGCTCAAGCGAACCGATAAGCTCCTCCTCTGGGCGCTCATCATGTATCAGCAGCAGGACGCGCTCTCCAATAGAGGTGCCGAGCATCAGCGGCGGCCGGCGGAGTATATCTTCCGCAATATTCATAATCGCGAATAGATGCTCATATTCAATCGCGCCCTCTACTTGGAACAAGGCCAATCGAACCTTTATTCGCTCTTCTTCGATCCCGAACATGCTCCTGAAGTTATCCCAATCTCGCTTTCCGTAGGTCTTGTTCGTCACCAGCTCCTTCAGGAACTGCTCCTTCGCATGCGGCAGCGCACGGCTAAGCTCGGCCTGTATGCGAGCGAGGAATTGCTCTGCATCCTGGGCTTGCCTCAACTCTTCTACTACCTCGACTACCGCGTCGCGAATATTCTCCTCACTGCAGGGCTTGAGCAGGTAATGCCGTACGCCGAACTGCATCGCTTGGCGCGCGAACTCAAATTCATTGAAACCTGACAGCATGATGAAGCGAATGTCAGGATAGCGTTCATGGATGCGCGCAATCAGCTGCAGACCATCCATACCAGGCATCCGAATATCGGTAATTACAATATCCGGCTGTTCGACGGCTATATGTTCCAGCGCCTCTAACCCATTGCGCGCAGTTGCCCAGAGGATCGTATCCATGGCCTTCCAGTCCATGATCTTGGAGATTCCCTCAAGTATGATGCGCTCATCGTCTACCAGCATGACTTTATACATGATCCGCCTCCATCTTAATCGGTATACGCAGGGTCACACATGTACCCTCGCCAAACGTACTGCTCACGCTGAGCCCATAGGACTCACCGAATAGCAGCTTGATCCGCTCGTCAATATTACGCAAGCCAACACCAGAGCCCCGCGACTTCAGCTCGCCAGAGCTCAGCTTGTCTATAATCGCCTCATCCATACCAGGTCCATTATCTCTAACTGAAAGTAGCAGCAAGTCTTCCTCTGTGACAGCTTCAATACTGATGGAGCATGATTCCACCATTTGTTCCAGCCCATAATTGATCGAGTTTTCAATGAGAGGCTGCAAGGACAGCTTCGGCACAAGCGCATCCGCGAATTGCTGAGGAATATTGAGCGAGAAGTTTAGACGCTCTTCGAAGCGAATCGTCTGAATCGTAATATAATTCTGAACAATCTGCAGTTCCTCACGAAGCGGAATAAGCGGAGCCTTCAGATCAATGGAGCTGCGGAATAGGAAGCCCAGTGACTCCACCATGCGTGAAATTTGCTGCTGACCATCCATCTTGGCAAGCCAATTGATAGACTCCAGTGTATTGTATAGAAAGTGCGGATTGATCTGAGCTTGCAAGGCCTTATATTCCGATTCCTTGATTGTTAGCTGCTTCATGTAATTCTCTCTGATTAATTCATTAATTCGACCGACCATTATGCGGAAGTTCCGATGCAGCTGACCGGATTCATCCATAGGCATCGAATCGGTTAACTCATCTATCCCATAATCGAACTCACCGAACTGCACCTTCTTCATCTTAGAGCTTAAGCTTTCGATCGGGCGAGTAATGCCGCGAGAGAAGCGAACGGCCGCTAATATCGCGAGCAGGGTGAGACATACATAGACAATCCATACCATATTTTTCACGACCGAAATCGCGCGGAAGATATCATTGTAGGGAATGTAAGTGACGTACAGCCAGTTCAGATAGTTCGATGGAATATAAGCCATGAAGTAGCGATTGTCCTCCAGCTCCACCGTCTTAAATCCCTGTGCGCCGCTAATGCCTGACAGCGTCTCTCTTGCCGTGTGGTCAGCGTTCTCCGGGTATATAATTTCTCTTCTGCCTATATCTGCGATCAATAAGGACGCCTCACCCACACTCATGCTGCGCGCATAATCTCGAAGCAGCCCCTTCATATCTATACGAATGACCAAGGTGCCCAGATGCTCCAAGAAATTCGCATTCAAGATCCCTCTGATTTGTCTGGCAATGACGAGTGAAGAGTCCGTACTGTTCGGATAGATCCAGCTCACACTTCCCCGCTTAGCGACTGCTTGCTCCACGATCTCGGCTATCCGTTCAGGCGCTGTGCTCCTCATGTTGATCCCGCGCGAGTACTCAATATTCTCGGCATCGAAGTAATGGACGGACAATATATACTTATCGAATGCCCCGTAGATAGCGAGCATATCCAGCCATTCCTTCTGTGCGGTGTATCGTGTATAGACTTCCTTAGCGGTAGCGGCCGTATTCAGATAAGCCTGCATCTGCTCGTCCGTCGCGATGCGGAACGACATCCGTTCAATCCGGTTAATCTCACTCTCGATGCCCGAGGAAGATAGCTGCAGAGACTTCGCCGCCTCTTGATAGATCTGGTCGTCATAGACATCGAATGCATATTGAAGAACGGATATGCTGATCCCGCTGACAGCCAGCATCAACGTCGTGATGAGGAAGAACAGCTTGTATTTGATTCTGAGGTTCATGTAGAAGGTTCGGATTCTGTACCATACGGTCTGCATCATGTTCCTCCAATAGACGAGATGTGAAGTCCCGATCACAATTCGACACCTAGCTGGAAGATTCCTGCTTAGAAGAGCAGGTCGCTTCTATTGTGGACGCCTTCTAGCGCGCAATAGGAAGACCATCAGTATGCCCAATTCGGCTACTACGCCGACCGATTGCGCTGCCGCGCCAATGGCGCCGTTCCAGTACGGGACGATCGCTATAAGCGCAATCAGGACCGCTATAGTCGTCAGTACATTGCCCGCCTGCGACCACACCATAAACTTGGTCTGCTGCTTCAGCAGAACCAGACCGTTGCAATAATCTACCCAGGTGATGATCAGCGTATAGAGCATGAATACACGCAGAACAGATAGACTCTCATCGAGCAGCTGTCCGCTGACTCCTAAGACACCGCTCATGAACAGCCGACCTATTGGGGTGAAGGTTAACACTGCGATCAGCACGCTTGGAATGAAGTTGGACACCGCTGCGAAGCGGCGAACAAGACGCGGTTCATCCTTATAGAAATTGAGCACAATCTGATGGGTATACGTGAAGAAGCTCGTGAATAGATTGGCTACATTAGCCGCTAATGCATAGGAAGCGATCGACAATGGGATATTCACTGTCTTCCCGAGCATAGCGTTAATCGCAGGTGCGATGATGATGGCAAGAATGGACGAAAATAATAATGGCGTATAGAAAGGCAGGACGTCTCGCACCGACACAACCCTGGAATGCATATCGCCCAATGGTAGTCGCCTGAGCACAGTGCGGCCTTCCAGATAACTGACCAGTGCTTCAATTGCCATTCCGATCAGGAAGATCATCGCGCCTGTCGCGCCTGTGATCGGACTCTCTCCCGCGAGGAAGTACAGGGAGACAGCATACATGCCGAGCAGTCGGAGAATCATGCCGATGGTCAGCCACTTCGTTCGCATACTGCGGATGATGACGCCGTGATAGAGACAGCGAATGGCGGAGAACAAGCTCACGAACATGAGGAAGCGGTAGGCATTCGTAATCTCGACGAGCATTGCCTCTTCAGCGTTAAATAGTCCACCGAATAAATAATAGCCAGCAGGTGTATAAGCGATAATGCCTCCGAATAAGAGCGTGAAGAACATAAGATAGAACATCAGCCGGGTCAATGCGCGGAAACCGAGCCGATCTTCCACAAGCACTGTGCATGTCTGCCTAAGCAGAACAGCTGGTCTTTCAGTAATTGTGAATACGCTTAATGCGATGGCATATGCTGCGATTGTTATCTCAGGATACGCTGCGCTAGCCAGCGTCCGCTGAATAATCGTATGGGACAGCGTAACTAAACTTGCTGAAATCCCTAAGGGGATGAAGAAGGTGATCATTCGCTTGAGCGAGACCGGATTGGACTGGATTGTCGGATCAGGCGATGCTGCCTTCATACTTGTCATGTAACTGCCGACCTTTCTGAGCGAACATACAATGCTCTATAGTAACAACGTTGTTAGACTGATTGTATTTAGTATATACTAGAACTGTCAATGCTGTACGCTCGAATATGGAGGAGACTTATATGTCTGTCACGATCAAGGATATCGCCGAGCAAGCTGGAGTCAGCTTCTCTACCGTATCGAAGGCGCTTCGCAATAGTCCGCTTGTGCAGGAGAAGACGAAGCGGCGTATTCTGGAAATTGCAGATCGCATGGGCTATCAGCCCAATATCTCTGCGCGTCGACTCGTCTCTAAGCGCAGCAATATCATCGGCGTCGTATGGCCTTCCGTAGAGAGGACGGCATTGTCTACACTCATTACGAACATTAATGACCGCCTGGAGAATCAGGGGTACACCACGATGCTGTCCATTAATCGGATGGAAGCTGCAATCGAGGCATTCCAGCGGCTGCAGGTCGATGCCATCCTGCTCTTCCATGATAATGTGCATATCAGGGCCAATGACCGTCCAGCTACCACGAATATTCCAATCCTGCATTATGGGGTTGCTGAAGTTACGGATTTTCCTACGATTGACGTGAAGCGCAGCGAGGCGATTGCGCTTGCCATGGAACACTTGTTGGCTCTCGGACACGAGCGTATCGCCTATGTGGGCGAGCCAACGGTCCCAGACCCGTTACAGATTACGAAAGTTGTTGCCTACCGAGGGATCATGCAAGAGCGCGGTCTAATGGATCATGTTATCGCCATTAATGGGATGGAATCGCATGATGGTTACACAGCGACCAAGAGGCTGCTCGATGCGTCGGTCGCCAATCCGACTGCCATAGTGAGCGGCAGCTTCGACTTAACACGGGGTATCATCCGAGCAATAGAGGAATTCGGACTCCTTATTCCGCGCGATCTGTCCGTTGTCTGTTATGACAATATGAAGCTTACTGATGCTTTCCAATTGCCGGTCACATCTGTGGGGGTTGATATTGATGTCATTGCGGAGACAGTAACTGAGACGCTCCTGAGGATGGTGGAGGAAGAAGATTACGTACCTGCGATCTATCTAGAGCCGGAGCTAGTGGTTCGTTCATCGACAGGGCAGGCACGTGGTTAGAAGATCGGTACGATTCAACGTTACGCTAACTCTTAGGCCCGGCATCGATCCTGAAAGAGGGATCCTTGATCACCTCATGGCACGCCGCGCTTCTGTACACGGAAAAAATGATGTTCAAGGTCTTTATATTGTCTTCACCGCTAGTCTGGAAAGCTTGATCATCATTCAGGCAATCGATAAAATGCGATTGCAGTCTAAAGTGGCTTTCAGCATGATCCCACTCCGTATGCTTAACCAACTCTGCTTCCATTCCCTCTGAATCCACTACGGTTATCCTCCCGTTAAAGTGCAGCTTTAATGTTCCTTTATCGCCTTCGATCACGAATTGCTCCCGATGCTCCGCATGGACCTGCTGGGATGGATGACCGACCAATTCCCGGCGCGTTGCCCAGCTCATATCCATAACGACGTAGGCATCCTCATATCCAAACGTAACGATTCCCGAATCCTCGCCAGCAATATACGGACTGATCCGTAATGTCTCCGCGTACAGTCGCTTGGGCTCACCGAAGAAGAATCGAAGCGTATCGAACCAATGCGCCCCCATCTCATAGAAAAGCAGACGTGGCATTTCGCGAAAAAACGGCTGAGGCAGCTTGATGCCCGGTGCCATTCGAGGCGTATAGTAATCTGTATGTGTGTATCTCCCAGTACGAATGCGCCCAAGCGTCCCTTCTTCCAACATACGCTTGATAATCTGATTGGCCTGCAGCCAGCGCCAGTTTTCGGTCACCATCAGTCTCACCCCGCATTCCCGGGTAATCTTCACCATTTCCTCCGCTTCTTCCTGAGTGGCTGCAAACGGCTTTTGACACAAGATATGCTTGCCTGCCTGAGCCGCTCTAGTAACCAGCTCCAGATGCGTCTCCGGCCCCGTCACAATATCTACGATCTGGATGTCATCTCTGGCGAAGAAATCATCTAGACTCGTGTACAAGGACGCTGCTGGGATGCCGAACTCTGCACCTCGCATTTCCAGCTTCTCACTGCTGCGGTTGCACAAGGCCGCAATTTCCACTTCTTGAATGCGCTGCCATGCTCGCAAATGATTAACCGACCAGTAGCCTGTACCGATCAAGCCTACTTTCCACATGTCGCATCAGCTCCTCGCTCCGCGACTGATATCTCCTCCAGCTTCTCTGGATGCAGCATAACCTGAATCTGATTGCGCACATGTTCAGGATCGAACAACTGCTCCCATCCATCCTTGAGCCAGAATCGTCGACCATATTCCATTGCGATAAGACAAGCATCGGAGAACGGATTGCCCGCTTCGCCGAAAGCAATCGCAAGCTCAATATTGATGTGACCAAGCATGAAGTCTCTGGCTGCCTGGGCAGGCACCCCTCGCTTCACCGCTTCATCCATCGCCTGCCGCAAGAACATCGCCGCGGCCGCGCCGATCGTCTCCGCCATCGTCGGCTCGAGCATCGCCATCTGCTCCACCGTAATGCGATGCGTACGAATGACCGGTGCATACATGGACCGAACAATCCGCTCTCCATTCTCATAATGCTCTTCAGGGCCTTGCATCAATGCGCAGACAACAGCCTGAGCTGCTTTAACCCCTCCGAAGTAATCCTTGCGTGCCTCTGGATCCGTCTCCTCGTTGAACACCGGCGGGTGGCACGGATGCGCGACAAAATAGGTGACATCCTCCCGTACTGGCAAATGTCCGAGATAGGCGGCTGCCGGATCCAACACAATCAGCATGGACTCCGGGTTCATCTGGGGTACAACCTCAGCAGCGACTTGCCCAATGGCGATGTCCGGTACGGCCAGAATAACGGCATCGGAAACTTTCACCGCATCATTCTGCGGTGTAGTCATCAAGCCGCGCAGCTTCAGTTGTTCCAATCCGTTCTTGCCAATCTCCGAATAGAGCATACGAAATCCGGAATCCATTAAGTTGTCTGTAATCCGGCAACCCATTTTACCTCCTGCACCTATTAACGTAATCGTTGTCTGCATCGTCTTCATACTCCTTATCGTTGCGGTCCAACCGCTTATTTCCCTTGCAGCACACGGACAAAATAATCATCCTTGCCCACCTGTCCACCTTTGAGTGCAATCTCGATTCCCTCAAAGCGCGCATCCTCGGAATATCCTATGCATAAGGGACCTCCCGGATCCAGCGGCATCAAGCATGCTAGCGCATATAAACCGAGCTCGCGCATTACGAAGCCCGATGTGTCTCCCCCGGCAACAACCACACGAGTCAAGCCATTATCCGATACAATCTCGCGGACAAGTCGCCCCAACTGCTCCCCTATCATCCTTCCTAAGCTAATATCGTCCTTGCCGCTCTCGGCCTGCCGCTTCCGGGTCAGACGAATGGAATCGTCTTCGGAGCCCATAGCCGTATACATTAATGGGCTTGCTCCTCGCTGTAATACTTCCTTGGCCAGTTGGATCAGCCTGCTTCTCTCTCCCTCCTGCTTAGTCGGATCAATCAGCAGTTCGGTACGGATTTGCACGCCGACAAATCCATTGGCCAGGGCATAACGGATTTGCGCCTCCGTCACAGGGGAGCAGCTGCCGGACACGACCAGCAACTGTGAAGCTGGACCAATTGAAGGCGACGACTCATAGTCCGGCGCTGTCAATCCGATATCTCTCCAATGCGCAGTGAGTCCGTATTCGATACCGGAAGAGCCTACAACTAATCGATTTCCATCACCTTCTGCCGCTTCCCATATAAGCTCGCAAGCAAGCTTCTGTCGTTCCTTATCCAGCACGTCGAATAGCAGGATATCCGGAGCTTCCCCTAGTCGTTCAGCGAGCCGCTGCCTGACTTGTTCACCTTCTCCCGTCAGGTCCACAATATTCATCAGCCCGATCGACTTATCTGTCTGCCGGGACAAGTGCACGCGCAGATCGGCCTCGTCCATCGGCGTTACCGGATGATTGGACATGGTCGGATGTCGGTCGAGCCGGTATGTGTTGTTGCCCGCGGCGGCAAAATGATTGCCGAATAAGGTATATCGCCTAAGCTCTGGAACGCCTACCATCATAGGGATACATCGCTGGTCCCTATATAGGTCTGAGGCAATCTCTATCGCGCGACCAATACTGCCGATTTCCACCGATGAATCAAAGGTCGAACAAATTTTGTAATGCACGATTGATGTTGGGATGTCACGCAGTTGTGCCAAGATCGGCCCCAACTGCCGCTCCATCTCGTCGGCCTTCATGGCGCGGCTTAATCCCGCTACGCCAAAAGCCCGAATATCGGGAAATTTGGAGGCGATCAGCTCCCGAGATGGAGGCTCCAGAAACAGAACCGTCTTCACACCGTTTAGCACTAACGCTTCCATGACATCTGTCGAACCGGTAAAGTCATCCCCGTAGTACGATAACAGCAAATGCGGCGATGGTTTGTTCATAATGCTGTCTCCTTTCCGCCTTGCTTCAACGCATGAACTCCCCTGAACATGTCCAGCGCTCTCCTCAGCTCGGGATGTGTCTTGGCATACTCATCAGCGCTCACATCGCTCGTAGCAGCTTCCCAGGCTTGCCTCATGCTGAGCACACCAGCGGCAATCCCATCCGGATGCGCGAGAATGCCGCCGCCTGCCACATTAAGCAGATCGCTTGTGCCAAGCAGGCGATACGTCTCATCGGCCGTTGCCGCCGACTGCCCGGAGGAGAGTACCGGGACCGCTTCGTAACCGCCTAGAAGAGGTTCGCGAATGGCGCGAACTGAGCGGATTACCGATTCATTACTCTCGTAGAACTTGCTGTTCAAAGCGTTAACATGAAGATGATCCGCTCCAGCAAGACGGCATAGCTTCTGATAAGCGGTAAATTCGATGCCGAGCGCAGGACATCTTGTCATCATGCCCCATTGATTGCGGTGTCCATGAATGGGAAGCTGACTGTAGCGGTTCAAGTAGGCGAGACCGGCAAGGCCGATACTTTGAATGCCAACCATTACACATGTTCCGCCAGCATCCAGCACTAGATCATGATTGCGCCGCAATTCATCCATATCACCGGTTATATTAAAGGCATACATTGTTTTCCGACCCGTTCGATCCGCTGCGCGTTCGATCTCCTCCATTACTGCCCTCACCTTGTGATCGAAAGGTGCGAATAACGGATTAGCATTCAATTCGTCATCCTTAATAAAATCCAATCCCGCTTCAGCCAAGCTCCTTACCGTCATTCGCAGCTCTTCAATAGTTAGGCCCACACTCGGTTTCACGATCGTTCCGATAATCGGTCCATGCTGCACGCCGGCAAGCTTGCGCGTCCCCTTCATGCCGAACTTCGGACCGCTGTATGCAGCGGCAAACGGCTCTGGCAGCTCCAGATCGAGCAGCCTAACGCCCGAAAACTCTTGCAGCTCATACAGATTTCCGGCTACCGCCGCCATTAGATTTGGAATCGAAGGACCAAAATTATGGAACGGAAAGTCGAGCACAACCTCACAGCGGTTATAGTCTCCATTATGTCCTAGAGGCTTGACTGCACCCGGAAGAGAGGGCTGCCTCACAACATCCAGCAATCGGACGGAGACAATTCGCGCGGCACTGCGCAGCCTCACCTCATCCGTCTCCCCCGGCACCGCTATGAACGTGCCCGTCGATTGCTCGCCTGCCATAACCTGCGCAGCCCACTCGGGATCGAACGGTGTTTCTATTAAGTAGGTCGCTCGAACAAATGACATATTCATCATGTATGATCATCCTCTCCCTTCGTTGCATGGCTTACAGCTTTCCCCTTGCATAATCCAATTTGGCGCAAGCATACGGCTTGAGCCATATGCGCATCTGGCTATCGTTTAAACCGCGCCCCTCCGCTCCGGGGAAGTTGACAGACTGATGCAGGGCGATGGTCTCTTCATCGTACATAGTGATGTCTGGTTGGACATAAATCCCCCCGTCGACTTCAACTTCCAGCGTCTCCGATGTCAGATTACCTAGCAGCAGCCGCATACGACCGTCAGGCAGACGAAGAGCCAGCGCTGCCAGCCTGTCGGAGCTCCCATCAACACGAAGTGCCACAGCATCCTGCTCTTCTGTTGCATCCCGTAAAACAAAATAGAGAGGCGAGGGAACCCCGTCCCTGACCAAGCCAAGCGGGCCCGTCAATTCATAGTAGGTAAGTCCCTTCACCTCAGGCAAGCATAGCGCGGCCAGGCTTCCCAGCGTCCATACAGCGCCGAACAGGGTCATCTGACGGGAATCATGCTGATCGGCAATCGGAATATCAGCGCTTCCTCCAGTCGCATTCGGATTGATTCTCGGCTTAAAGGTGATTGGACCGATATGGAGCGGCAAACCCGACTTGGCCGCCGCATCAAGAGCAGCAACCCTCTGAGCTGCCAGCGTTTCCAATAATGAACGGTCATCAAAGGCATGGACCTGCGGATTGATTGAATAGGAGGCAAACGCCATATCGTCAAACGGCAATGCTGCACGATTGAATTCTGCATAATACGCGCGTGACCCACCTCCAGCCGGGATCGTCAACGCCGAATCAAGAACTATGCGATTTACCGAATCAAGCGTCTCCTCATCTACAACAAACGAGTCTGCCGCATAAGGAAGCAGCCTGACTATGGGGATCGGTGAATTGGAGGAGGAAATTCGCCTGATCAGATCAGTCAGCCGTATCCCGTCAGCATCAAGCAATACCTCCAGTTCAACTCCGCAACCAAGCAAGCCAGCTGTGCGGCCTGCCTCTTCAAGCTGCGGAAGCCAGCGCTCATCAGCAAGATCAATCGTCAGTCTCAAGTGCGATGGGCGAAGCTGCCTGATCCATCGTTCCGTTGTCGGATTGCTGTCATCCGCATTCACCCCATAGCCGATTCCCGGCATGGTACCAGCGATGCTATCACTTACAACAATCACCTCTGAACGAAGTCCCGACTCGCTATGATTCATCACGGATCGGTCATGACTACTGTAACGCGGCCTGCCTTCCTCCAGTCTGACATCCTCAATTCGGATCCAAATTGACTGCTCGACCCGTTCACCTGCCTCAACAAGCACCGGATAAGCCTGTTCAAGCGGGGTGCAATAGGTCTTATACGACGCATCCGTCCAATTGCGCTGGTCTTCCATCTCGAACAGCTCTCCGATAAAGCTAATTTCAACCTGCAGCCCAGGCGATGGCTCGTACTTGATGCCCTTCATTGACTTATAGGGCTGATGCGGCGATATCGCTTGGGGAAAGCTGCCTTTAATGCTTCCAGCTGTACTACTAATTTCGATCGGCAGTCCTACGAAGTTCATAGGATGGAGGATACAGAAGCCGATTCGGTTTTTCAGAAAGGTTGAGCGAGCCCTGCCCTTGAAATCAAACCGTATACCATCTGAAGCTAGCTCGATGTCCCCCTCCCATTCAAAATCGATTTCATCTTTGATATGTCTACATGTGAAACGAGTTATCGATTTTCCGACATCCTGTGAAATGGCCAGATCGGACAATAGAGGCGCTACCGTTCCCCAATCCTGATCCCTGACTGCAGCATAAATCCCGCGCACAATTTCAATTCCATTATAGGCAATCGCGCGTAAACCGCCGTTATCAAATTCTGCTTGTAATAGGCCCGCCTGGAGCATAATTGGTCCGTTCATTTCGCAATCCCCCGTTCATGATTCCTCACCTTGCGGGACCAGATACAGAAGTCAACGCGCACTCGTCAGCTCGATCATCGTCACAGAATGAGCGGGAAAGCTCATAACAAAACGGTTCGATATGTTCATTAACGGAGTCCCTGGGATAGCAGCCAGGGTTCCGTCTGCTGCGACTTGCACGCCGTTCAAATTTATGCCATTAGCAGTATCTATGGAGGACGCATTCAGCGTCCAAGCTAGGGCTGTCGAGGACGGATTGAAGTGAGTTAACGCAATAGCCGTCTCGATATCGTCGGTTGCATGTTTATTGATAATCATCAAGTACAGCTTCTGACTATCACCGCTCCTCTTGCTTGCCCATACAGTCAGGTTTTGATTGTCACTGGAGCTTGAAGCCACCATCTGATCTCCAAAATATCTAGTTAACATCGGATACAAGTAATAGGCTGGCCTAACGTTCTGATTCATATCAATTAACCCATAGGCTTGATTCCCTTGCATCAGAAATTGCGTGACGAAGTCTATCCCATGATAGGCTAGTCGTCCCAGAACATCGCCCAGCCATAACGCTCCAGCCATTGTATTACCGATTCCATCACCCTCGTTGCCGCCTGTGACTTGTCCCAGTTCGGTAATCCCGATTAATGCGCCTGGCGCGAATTGCTCGCGATAAGCGGCCAGATTGTCGCCAGGGGTCGAGTTGGTGAATTGATTTGCCCAGCTGATGTAGGCATTCTGATAGTTATTTCCTTCATAGGTGAGCAAATTTTCAATCGTAGGGTAAGAAGATGACTGCTTATCTGGCTGTTCGCCCCACAGTGGGTACCAATGTACTGAGATGGCATCGACCATAGTCTCTTCGGCCTTTAATGCGTTAAGAATCGGTTTGGTCCAGCTCGACATGTGAGCAGGCTGCGCGTTCGCTGGTCCGATGATCACGATCGACGGATCCACTGCTTTCATTGCAGCTATATAGTCCTTAATGGTCTCGGCGTATTCCTCAGGTGTGACTCCGAACGGTTCACCGAAAAATTCGGGTTCATTGCCAATTTCCCAATACACGATGCCGTATCCTTGTTCAATATTGGCATATCGAACCATGTCAGCAGCCATGTCCTTGTCTTTGATCTTGGCGTTGACCGTGATCAGTGGCGCAGCCCCGACCTCTCGCGCCAGACTTATGAAGCTGTCCAAGGTCTCGGCTGTTATGGTTCTGATGTAAGGGTCTGGCCCCTTATGCCATTCATAAGCGTTCGTTCGGTCCCAATAGGCGTAATCAGCCTCGCTTCCCGCAGGAAATCGAATCAAGGAAATGCCTGCTTCCTTAATCAGATTGACATAACGCTCCTTTCGTTCACTAGCTGGATGAAATTCATGATTCGTCCACAGTCCGATATTCGTTCCTAGTATCTCTGGCTTCATGGCTGCGATATTCACATTCGCATCAACGGTTAGTAGGGCCGCCGCGACGGCCTCCTCTTCCTGGAGAGTCGTTGTCGGCATGTCCTCAAGCGGATTATTAATATGGATGGTCGTGTCCTTGTTGTTCATTGTACATCCCCCTAGAATGATCGTGATGATGCATAGACTAAGCATTATAAGCTTGAACCAACGGCTCAGTTTCACTTATGCCCATCCTCCTCGACTAGTCAAAATTCAGCGTACTCCGAGTTGGTCCAGCCGAGCGAACACTGCTCCTGTATAAAGTGGTGTACTCGGAGCTCCATTCCGGTCTGCCTACGACAATCAGTTCAAGCTTCATTGCTCCAGAGGCTGTCACTGGAAGTCTGTATCTTGCCGTCGGTCCTCTTCTGTTCGCATTCGGTTGCAACTCAGCAAAGTCCCAAGCGAGCAATAGCTCCCTCTCTCCGTCTCCAACTGTCAAGTATGCCTCGATGCGGCCGCTCTCCAATGCCGCATAGCTGTCATTAAGCATCCACAGCTCCGGCTCAAACCATTCATGCTCATGCCATACAAACTTCGGAATGCGCGCGCTGGCAAGCACCGGCCTGCAGGCAGCCTGAACCGCATAATACGCGGGCTTGGGTTTATCCGGGTACATGACGATGCTATTGTTAGCCGCTGTCGGCCATGGCTCGTTGTAGCACCAGTTCAGCGCCATGG
Organism: Bacillota bacterium; assembly: GCA_023441055.1. Lineage (GTDB taxonomy): Bacteria > Bacillota > Bacilli > Paenibacillales > UBA4045 > JAEZQY01. The sequence goes on from JAEZQY010000008.1 coordinate 155,222, forward strand.
CGCACTTCGGCTTCTGACGTCTGGCTTCCTCATAGATGCCCTTATAGCCCTCCGATTGCAGGAGCTGCCCGTTCTCCACCAGCTCCTCGAGCGATTGATGCGGCCCGAAATAATGATCGAGATGATCCTCCATCAGCCACATCTCCGGAGACAGCGCATGGAAGGCATGATGACTTTCCCATGCTGTGCCCGGCTTTGGCGGATAAAGCTCGTCATCCGGAATAAAGCTCTTAAGCTGCTCAACAGAGGATGGCGAAGGAACACCGAACTCGGTATAAGCCGTGTTACTAGCCTTCTGCATCGCCTCCAGCACATCCTCACCTGTTTCGTAACGGAATTTATAGTGCCCATGACCCATTCCTTCAATCGGCGAAGTCATCATAAACGGCGTATACGGGTCCAATTCATAGCAGTTAGCGTTTAACAGACGCAGCGGTAACGACTGGTCCGTCATCTTAGACCATGAGTTGAACAGCTCATTGCCGCCGCACCACAGCACAACGGAAGCATGCTTGCGCAGGCGAGTTATGATGGAGCGCGATTCCTGGTCCAGAACGCGCAAGTATTCCGGCTTATCCGGATACAGATTGCAGGCCAGCGGGAATTCCTGCCATACGAGAATTCCCATTTCATCACAATGCTCGAAGAAGGACTCCTTGTTCACAATGCCTCCTCCCCATATGCGCAGCATATTCATATGCGCTGACTTGGCCAGCTCAAGCAAGGTTCTGTAATGATCGGACGTGATGCTGCCCGGGAAGATGCTCGGATTCACCCAATTCGTCCCTTTGCAGAAGATCATCCGACCGTTGATCTCCATTGTAATAGGCGGAAGGCTGCGGCTCTTCGGAAACTGAGAAGGTTCGTTCCAGCCCCCTTCATGAACAATGAGCTTCGCCCTGCGGAACCCCACTTTCTGACAGATCCGTTCTCCTACGCTGCCGGCATCGTCATTGGCCAGATAGCACGCTTCCGACGTATAGAGCGGCTGTTCGCCATGATCATGCGGCCACCATAATTCGGGCTGATCCAGCATAGCGCTTACAACATAGCTCTGCCGCGTTGCTGGCAAGATCTGATCCAACACAATCTTGCCGCTGGGTCCGATCAGTCTCCACGCGAGCATCCCTGCAGGATTATCATTAAAATGGACAGACAGCTTCAGCTCCGCCTGATCGAGCTCCGCATTCAATTCATACGTCAATTCTGCAGCTTCCAGATGAACATCGGCACGAACGCTCAGATAGGTCTCATCCCAGATGCCAAGCGGGATGAGTCTGGGATGCCAATCCCAGCCATAGCTGACCGCTGGCTTGCAGGAATGATCAGCCTGATCCCTGCTCTTCGGAGCGTCCAGACGCTTCGGTGCCGGATCGATGATAACCTCGAGTACCGCTCCGTCGCGAGCATGTTCTGTAATATCAAGATTCACGGGTGTGAACATCCCTTCCTGGCGGAGCAGCTCTGTGCCGTCCAAGCGAATCCGGAAGCTGTAGTCGATACCTTTGGATACCAAATATAGCTTCTCGTCCTGTGCCAAATTGGGAACGGAGAGACGTGACCGATATACCCAATATTTATCTTCCATCCATTCATACTGCCGCCAATTTTCACCGAATGTATGATCACCCCATTGCTCTGCTCTGGCATAATCCAGCTGTACCGCCCCTGGCACAACAGCTGGCACCCACCTAGCCGGCACTTCATCTACACCATTGCTCCATCCGACTTCCCACTCCATCGCCGCTTTCATTCAGCAACACTCCCGTCTGTTAATTGGTTGAGCATATGCGTCTCGATTAGTTGTGAGCATACAAGCTGCGATTCAGCTGTCTGTCTCCGAATATCCCTTCCATGACATATTCAACCGTACAATCGATATCACCGTACGTATTGATAATCGTATCGATAGACACCTCGTATTCCTTGTGGACGAACGGGTGATAGTGCGAGATAAAGATGATTGGCTTGCCGAGCTTCGTCCATCCGCCCATCATATTCCGGGCTACCTCGCCATGAAGCCGCACCACATTCAAGCCATAGCTCAGCTCACTCCCGATCGAGCAGATGACCAGATCGAAGCCTCCCGTATGCATTGCTTGGTACAGTCGGTCCGGACCCGGATCGAGCAGCTGCTCGACATGATCCGAATAGCGTCCAAGCTCTATCTTTATTCTTGCGTACAAGTCCATGTAGCGCTCATGATTATTCATAATCACGACATGCAGCACCTTCGACAGCCGCTTCCCCGGCGAGAACGGAATAATCCCCTGCCTGTCACGGACGATCGTGATACTGCGTGCCGCCACCTCTCGCGCGATCTGCTGATTGCGAGCCTGATCAGGAATAACTGCTGGTCGCGGCTTCTCCATCAGCTGCTCCTTAAGCGAGATGACACGGCTCGCACGGTTCCTCAGCGTATCCAGCGAGAGCATGCCCGATTCAACACGCGTAAGCATCTCTTTGTAGAACAGCTCATCCATTCTCGGGAAGAGCAGAATGTCACAGCCGTTCTCCAGCGCCAAGGCGCAGCCGTCATAATAATTGATATAGCCGACTAGACCGCCCATCTCCAATGCATCAGTTACCACCAAGCCTTCAAAACCCAATTCTTCCCGCAGCAGATCAACGAGCAGCCGCTTGGATACAGTTGCCGGAGGACATACCCCCGTTGCCACATCTACTTCATCAAAGGATGGCAAGGAAATATGTCCCGGCATGACGGCCATCGCACCGTCATCGATCAAGTCTCGGAAGATTTTCCCGGGTCCGCTGCGCCATTGCTCCTTGTCGAGCGGATTGACCGGTGTCGTAAGATGCTGATCGTACGAGCCGTAGCCATCGCCCGGGAAGTGCTTGATAGTCGCCATCATACCGTTATCCTGTAAACCTCGCATATAAGCCGATACGATCTTGGTCGCATGCTCCGGTTCCATGCCGGCACTCCGCATGCCGACGACGGGACTGTCCGGGTCGTACGCCAGATCCGCTACAGGAGAGAAGGTCCAGTTATAGCCGAGCTCCCCAGCTTCCTTGGCGGCGATCGCACCCACCTCATAAGCAAGCTCCTCCGAATTCGTCTGGCTGAGTCCCATCATATAGGGGAACTTAGTTGCGCCAATCACCATATGGCCCGCACCTGTCTCCAGATCGCTGACAATGAACGGCGGAATGTCACACTTCGCCTTGAAGGCCGCAATTTCACGCTCGAGCAAGTCTCGCTCCATCGGGTGGAAGAACATGGCGCCGAATGCCTCCTGACAATCCGGTCCTACTCGCGAGAATGCCGGGCAGCATACTTGATTAAGCAGCTCTCGGGCCGTCATCGTATGGGATAGATTGACCGCTGCTTGCGATATACGAAGAAAAAACTTCATTGAACTGGGTCTCCTTTGTTATTCATTGATCATGAGCAATCTGGTACGATGGCTGCATGCTCTCGCAGCACTTGCTTGATATCCTTGACAGACACGAGACGAACAGACACATCCCGACTTGCCGCGAGCGCCGCTGCAGCACCCGCAGCTTGCCCCGTAGCCATGCAGGTTGCCTGTATGCGATAGGCGGAATGTGCCGTCTGATCGCCGGATATACAACGTCCGGCCGCCAGCAGATGGTCGCTTCCTTGCGGAATGAGCGCGCCGTAGGGAATGGTCGGCACGACCCCTGGGGCCAGCGGGCGAATATCAGTCAAGTTCGAATCATCTTGATGAATGTCAATTGGATAGTAGCTGTAGCATACGGCTTCCGGCCACTTGTGTCCGCTTATGTAGCTATCCGCATCCACATACTGCTCTCCGACAATTCGCTTTGTTTCGCGAATACCACATTCGCTCGCGGCGAAATCCACATAAAGCCTTTCACAACCAGGTATGCCGCGAAGGTAGGTATAAATACGTAGCAAGGCTTCACGCGCACGTATCTCGGCCAGTGACTTGGAGCGCGAAGTAGATCCGTCAATGCCAGTAACATGCAGCGAACTGCTGCCTTTGCTCGCGAGCTCCCGATACAGCGGGATCTCTCCTGGCAGATGATCGGTCTCCCTTAGCGCGCCGGATTGCCGTGCAGCCGAATAAGCCTCTTTCAATTTGTTCTTATCTACTCTCTCTAGTTCGTATCCGCCCAGCCTGTAGATCAACGTGCCCGGTTGAAGCGTCTCGCCCCGCATCATTGGATATCCCATCATCTCTGCCACATTGGCATCGCCAGTTGTGTCGACCAGCTTTCGGAAGCCAATCGCCATAAGACCCGATTTGCCAGCCACAATTAAACGTCGATTAGGATCATGCAGAGAATCCATATCGACCGCTGCAGGCATCTCATGAAATCGCAAATCTACTCCCGCTTCCAGACACATCGCGTCGAGCACTGCGCTGTATACGAATTTGTTGACTCGCACCTGATGCTCCCAATGCTTCCCACCAACGTCCTTCGTAAAGTCAGGCAATTCCGCGCCGCCCTGGGCCACCGTTCGCTCAATCGCTTCCCAGCCGATTCCCCTGATAATCTGCTTCCCCCACGCATGAAACAGCCCTGGGAAATTGACCGCAGCAACCACAGTAGTGCCTCCCAGTATTCCATTCTTCTCGATTAGAGCAGTTTTGGCTCCTGCTCTCGCCGCCTGAACAGCTGCCGCAAATCCAGCCGATCCTCCTCCAACAACGACGACATCGTATTGCTGCGATAACGGCAATTCATTCATCCACATAGAACCGTCCCGCCTTCCCCGTCTAGTCCATTGATTTCGTCCTGTTCCGTCTCTCCATGTACAGCATCTAGCACCAGCACCCAGTCATTGCCTCTTCCCCCGGAAGGCGGCTGAAACGATAGCAGGCCTGTATTGTCGATTACACCCTCGTGTATATATCCACCGTGTCGCGGATCGAACCAGGAGGCAGCTAGGCGGACTCCTTCAATCATGCCGCCGACCACTTCAACAGAGGCCCCATTCGGAATATAGATCATGGCATATCCAGGTCCTGAAGTCGCAGCCATATAATTAGCTCCCGGACGATTATTAGCAATCAGTCCTTGATTCGGCATTCTGCCGAAGAAGGGGCGTGACTCCATCAGCGCCCGCAGATGCTGCATCTGAGCGGCACCTGGGCGCGACAGCGCATTCCTCCAATGCATCAACGCATTGTCATTGGGCTCAGTCGTCATCGACCAGATGCTGTGCTGCCCGTACGTATGGCCGAATGCACCGGAGAATACGGCATAGTATGCAGCCACCCGAACATCAGACTCGTCGAAGTAACCATTCTCCGGCTTGAAGCCGATCGGAATATCCTCGTAGCAAGGCTCCGCATCCAGAACCGGCTTGACAGGATGCTTGGCATAATCCTCAGATACCTTCGTATAATTGATAATTCCCCTTGATCCATGTCCGGACTGAACCATATTGAAATCCAGCCATGGCTCGTCATGCATATGATAGGACGAGGATTGCCAGCCTTGCGGATGGAACGTCATTAGATGAAGGCCGCCATCGCCACGCCTCAGCCCCTGCGCCATAGCCCGGATAATGGCAAAGTGCTCATAGCTGGCGAGTGGTCGATCACCGCCCAGCACCCAGATCACATTGGGCCGGTCCTTGTACCTGCTGCCCAGCCACTGCCCATATTCGCCCGCATTTTGTTCATGGAAGACAACCGGGCCGACTCCATGCAGCTTGTTGAACTTATCTCCCCAGGTCGGCAGCAGCGCGACATACAGGCCGAGCGAGGCAGCTTGGTCAATGACATAATCAACATGATTCCAATAGTGATACTCACCGTCTGTATCCGGCAGCCCAGGGTCATACTGACCAAACGCGTTTCGCTTGAGCGGCTTGCGCCCGTAAGCATTGCCTGTCTTCAGTCCATCCAGTTCAGCCAGGGCGACCGTTTGAATCACATTGTAATTGAGCTTAGCCCGATGACTCAGGTATTCGGACGCCTCCTCCGCATTCAATCTGTGCAGCAGCTCCCACGCCGTATCCCCCAGCCAGAAGAATGGCGTATCATCTTCATAAGCGAGGAATCGCTGGTTATCGCTTACCTTCAAGCGTTGCATCATCTCTAGTCACCCCTTTATCGTCAACCGATCAATCCGGAGCGCTCCACGCTCTCTACGAAATAACGCTGGAAGAACAAGTAGAACACAATCAGCGGAGCGATCGTCATAAGCACACCTGTGTCCGACAGCATGGAGACATAGAATTCATCTAGCGCGCCGCCCAGCATCAGCCTCACTTCGTTAGGGAGCAGAGACAGCTTGACTGACATGACATCGGCTGTCGGCATATAGATGCCGGTGTACACACTGTCGTTCCACTGCCATACAAAGGAGAACAGAAGCACGGTTATAATCGCCGGGATAGCATTCGGGAGCATAATGGAATGGAAGGTTTTGAATACGCCCGAGCCATCGACGAAGGATGCCTCCTCAATCTCCTTCGGCAACCCGAGGAAGAACTGCCGGAATATATAGATATACAAGCCCGACTTTAGCGAATTAGCAGTGGCCGCAGTCAATATAAACGGCCAGTACGTATTCAGCATCCGAATGCCGGACCCTTCGGAGAATAATCCCATCAGTCCGAAGAAATCAAATTTTTGAAAGTTCATATACAGCGGCAGCAGAATCGTCTGAGGCGGAACCAGGATCGTGAAGATGACACCGGCGAACAGGATGCCGCTGCCCTTGAATCGCAATCGGGCGAATGCATAGCCGGTTATCGCACAGGAAGCGACTTGCAGCATGGTCGTCAAGCTGACCAGACCTAACGTATTGACCAGGCTTGGCAAATAATCCATCAGCTCACTGGCAACTTTAAAATTTTCTAGCGTGAAATGACGCGGCACCCATACGACAATCGGATCATAAATGTCCTTCCTGTCCTTGAAGGCAATCGATATTTTCATCAGGATGGGATAGATAATAATGAACGACAACCCGACGAGCAGAATCGATCTGACGACAATCCAAAGCCATTTCTTCCACCATTCCAGCGATGCGATCGGTAAGTGCATAAGGCGTTCCAACAGCGCATCCCTCCTTTATTCGTTATAAAATACACCCTTGGATATCAAGTACGAGCTAATCGATAGGATCACAGCAATACTGCCAAAGTAAATCCATGCCATCGACGCGCTCAGACCAAAATCCAATGCTTTGAAGGCAATGTCATCGATCTCCTTGGTCAATCGATTGCTTGCGAACGAATCGATGATCGAGAAGATGACATTCGTAATAATGAGCGGGCTGATCATTGGGAAGGTAATTTTCCAGAATGACTCGTACCCCGTCGCCCCTTCAATCTTGGCGGCCTCGTACAGGGATGGCGATATGGCCTGCAAGCCAGCCAGGAATATGAGAATTTGTACGCCTGATCGACTGACGATGTCGTAGATTCGATTGACCGCTCCAACCAGATAATCGACAATGACCGGACTGACGCCAGATTCCAGCAGCAGATATTCAAATTGCACACCGCGGAAGGTTCCGCCCTCGACAATACCGCCTGATGTATTCTGACTCATCATCTCCCCTAGGAAGCTGCCGTTCTGAATCGTAATAATGACCCCAGAGGTCAGGATGACCGGGAGGAAGAACACGGCTCTGGCGAACGCTCGGCCTCTGAACCTCTGATTGAGCAGTACGGCTGCAAACAGGCTGAAAAAAATGATAATTGGAACATTGACCACCATGTCAAAGATCGAATCCGTAAGAAAGCGGATAAATGTCGGATGCACAGTCAGCGCCTTCTGATAGTTGACTAGACCGACATATTGCAGCTTGAAGCCGGACGGGTTCATCACAATTTTGCTAAAGCTGAACTGCAGGGATTGGAACAGCGGTGTCAAGAAGAAAAAGATAAAGCCTGTGAACCAGGGAAGCAGAAACAGCATGCCCAGTCTACGTTTGCGTTGTTCAAAAGATAGTGGTTTCCTCATCGTATCTCACCAACCACGGCAAAATGCTTGCCCATTATTGTCGTCCCTTGCACGTTTACAGCATCGTCGTTGTAATTGATTATGATTTGCTTGCCGCCTTCATAGGTGACCCGATAGACCTGCTCGGCAAGCTTGCGATGATCGACTATCGCTTCATGCTGAACATCCGCCAGCACAGCGTTTAACTCGGCATACATCGTCTCGGCCTTGTCTATCCAGTGCAAGTAATTCACCGAGCTCAGATGATTGAATGCTGTATCCTTCACTGCTGAATTCGGCGTATGCGTCCATTTGAAGTACACATTGGAGCCCGTCTCCAGCGCCTTGAGCAGATACAACTGCTCGTCGTAGGAATCAGACAGATTGACTGATTTGCCGGCATAATGGATATAGCCATGCGTGACCATCTGATAGAACGGGATGGCTTCATCCGTTATGAGATAGCCGCTGTCGCCTTGCGGCACCTCAATGATATGGGAGGCATATGGGAGCGCGTACGCATTGCCTCCCGTAACCATCAGCTCCAGCGCTTGGTCCCGCATAACGCCCAGCTGCTGCTGCACAATTCGCTTCGATACGGCGCGATCCAGCACATGGTTATCCCGGTAGTCCGCATTGAGTGTATGGCCCATATTCCGTACGGACAGCCCCTTGATCTGATAAGGCTCATAGGCATCAAGGAAGCTGCTCACATAATCCGGCAGTCTGCCATTCGACAGCACATAATAAGAGGTGCCAAGCGGCGATCTCTCCCGCTGGAACGTTGCCGGATTGAAGGGATGCATAATAGCCGGCTTCTTGGTCAAGTAGCGTGCCGCATCCCGATTCGTGCTGAATGCGCCCTTCGAGTGATACACATGGATGAACGATGCATCCGGATACAGCTGCACGTCATTGCGCTGCGCATAATCGGCCAATCGCTGCAGCCCTTCTTTGCCGCCCAGCACACGGTCAGGCTTCACCCGCAGTGGAATCGTATGATTGACTCCGCCATTGAACCAGCCCGTGTAGCGCAGATGAATGCCGCTGATCGCTCGGCTGCGGAGCTGCTCCAACAGCTCGATTGCCTGATCATAAGTGGTCAGTGGAGACAGTGATTCATACGGAATCCCGAGGAATGACTGCTGCTTCGGAATCGCACCGACCAGCTCCAGGTAGAATGGCAGCTCATCGCTTGCCTCCAGCCGCTGAAGAACGCCTTTATTCACCAGATACTCTCGGTAGTAATTGGCCATACCGGAATACTCGGCCGCCGATCCGCTTAGGAAGGCATAATGAATCACATAATCCGTCCGCATAACGTCCGGCTGATAGATCGGAATTTCAGCGCTAGCCGAAATCGTGAAGTCACCGGGTTGAACGGAGGACGACAGCTTGATCGCATCCTGCGCCAGCACCTCGAACTGGGGATACACATGATTGTACGAATGCAGCTTGCCGCCAATATTGGCATTGATCGCGGCAACCGCATCTCCTTGCTCGATCATGCCCAGCAATGCGCTGCCATTCTTGCGAATGCCGAACACCGGCAATCGCAGCTTCTCATTGTAGTTGAAGTTCTCGGTGCGCACCTTCACCTCATTGAGACCGTAGAGAACACCATAATAAGCGTCTGCGTTAAGCTTGCCATTGTTGAAATAAATCAGGCTGCCCGAGCCATCCGGCACGACCATATACCCGTCATCGCTGCTATTGCCAGCTCCGAAGTAATCCAGCACCGACAGGTTGACCATCGGGAATGAAGCAGGGTATGCTATATCCTCCGTCGGTACGCGGACCGCCAGCTGATCGCCTTCAACGGTATAGGCAATCGACGCCTTGAATACTTTCCGCTCTGCAGCCTCTCCAGAGAGCTCTCCATTATCAACAACTAGATCCTCCGCTGTGTATCCCGCTTCATCGAACGCCTTGAGCACTCGAGACAGCACAAGACCGGACAGCGCCGAGTCAACCCGAGTATAGGATTCGCCGTCTGCTGACAGCTTGTAGCCTCTGTTTACATGCTTGATATTGGTCTCATCCAGCTTGGCCAGCAGCAGGCTTTCATACCTTTCCTTACTCATCGCCACCGGGAGCGACTCGATCCCCGCCTCCATCTTCCCGAATGTATAGCTCACCTTGATTCCATTCGGAATTTCCTCATACTCGACCTGCCCGTGCTTCACACTGTCGGAGTATGAATTCAATGTAAACTTCTGCAGCTTGTTGTCTTCATACATGATGCTCATTTGTGCTGACAGTCGTTCTTGGTTAACCCCATTAGCGATTGGATCATCCTCCCTGTCAACAGGATTGGAATACCAGATTTCGCCGCTGGCGATATCCCGAACGGCTATGGACGCCTTGTCCTTGTTAATATACAGGGCGATACGTTCAGTGGCAGCAACGCCCTGCATGCCTTCGATCTGAAAGGCGGGCATGGTCGTATGGACCTGTTGTACCTGATTTGCTTCATCCCCCAGAGCTAGACTGCTCAGTAACGCTTCGGTATCGTTATTGCCCCATTGTCTACCCAAGCCAAGCATGAGCATGACAATGATCGCACAGACTGCCAACAGGAGGAATATGGTCGCTCGCTTTCCTTTTCTCATTCCTGTCACCCCTCTCTATAGTCTGTAGGCAATTTCGCTGTACACCGTACTGAGGAAAGCTGCTACCTGTTGAACCAGGCTGAAGAACAGCATAGCCAGAAATATGATAAAAGCCATGGCTAGAATAGTCAGAACAATGGTGACCACCGTCTTCGTTACGGAATATTGATGGACAGTCATCGTCGATACAAAGAACAAGTATAAGAACCAGCTAACCGCTATGGCGTTGAGTAAATAGTAGAACGCGCTCTCGTCAACCGTCATGAAGTTGCTCCAGATGGTTGTCGGAATGTAGATCAGAATCATCGGAGTAAGCGAATACGCAGTCCCGATCACAATTTCCTTGAACTTGCCCTCGCCGCCCATTAACGTCGTTAGCGACCAGTTGGCCACACACCATAAGAGGAAAGGCAGTAGAACGTACAGCAGCTGATTCAAACTGTTCAGGTAGAGCGGATTGTTGTAGTTCACCACGAAGCCGGCGAACTGATCCTGAAGCGCATTAACGATGACTAACAACAGTACAAGGGTAAGCGCAATGGACATCCTCGCTTTGTTCTCATACTTGAGCTCCCAATACCCGTCGAATGGATGGAACATAATATAGAACACAAACGCAATCGGTCCCCGCTCCTTGACGTAATTGGGAGGCCTGTTTCTTAATTTGCGCTTTCGAATGACGGCGAGTGCGATAGCGGCAGCCGCTGCTACTAGCAGACCGAGCATAATGGAGCCGAAATGCCGCTCCAGAATCTCCTCCCGATGCCTCTGATAAGCCTTGGAGTAGTAGTCTCTGCTGAAGCCGAGCTTGAAGTATTCCGCTGCCTCTGCATTGTGTCCTTGCCTGAGCAGGGCTTTGCCTATGCCGATATACGCAATCTCGTAATTGGCATCCAGCTGCGCCACCTGCTCCCACAGCTGGGCCGATCGTTCTTCGTCTCCGATGTAATGGTAATGTGCCGCTTCATTGATTAAGGATCCGAACGGCGTAGGATGGAATACGGTCAACCGATTCGTCGTATTGTCGAGCACCAGGACTCGATCACCCAGCCGCGCAATGGCGGCTGCTGACTTGAAGGTTCCAACCTGGTTGCCCATAAGACCGAATACATAGATCAGATTGCCATCCTCATCGTACGTAAATACGCGGCCGCGCTTGCTGTCCAGCACACTATATATGCCGCTGTCACCAACGGAGACATCGACGAATGTGGAGTTGCCCACAATACTGCCAACCTGCGGCGGATAGATATCCCCGACCGGCTTGAAGTAGCCTTGCTGACGCAATACATCGGTACCGCTCGGGTTCAATCGCTTGACCGGCAAGTCCGAGCCGGATACCGTGCTTGTCGCATAGATGAAGCCTGCATCGTCAATATCGAAATTGTTGTACTCGACAGGAACGAACTGCTCCATCTGCGCGCGCTGAGCTCTGGTCGAGATCGTCTTCCAGAAATAATCGATCACATTGTACCGGACTCGATTGGCGCCCATGAAGGTCTGAAATTGTCCGTCGGCATCCAGCTGTATGATGCCATCGAATACGCCGCGGCCAGCCACATAGATGCGCTTGGCCTTGTCAAGCGCCACCTTGCGCGGGTAGAACTGGAAGCCGTCGCTTAATACATCCGACTCGGGCGCATTGATTTCGCGGACGAATTCACCGCTGCCGTCGAGCTCGATTAGCCGCTGATTGTCGGTATCCGCAATGAGCAGGTTGCCGGCTGCGCTTACGAACAAGCCTTGTGGATTGTTAAAGGTTTCCTGCTTGCCGTCTCGGTCAAAGCCTTCCAATTGCCTGACATAGGACAACTCATCGTCCAGCACGACAATTCTGCCATTGCCCGAGTCCAGTACGTAGACAAGATCATTGGCAACGAAGACATCCTGCGGTCTGTTGAAGCGTCCGATCCCGAGCTGATCGCCAGAGATAGCGCGATCAGCCGTATACGCAATCGGCGATGGCACGGTATTGCCCCAGTACGAATAGTTGTAACCAACATAGGGCTCCTCCGCATCGGCAACGGGCACAGCGACGGAAGTCAACAAGATTAAGCTGATGATTATCGATAACCATAATCGATTCATTGTTTGCTTCACCCCTTAATCCTTCAAGCCGGAGGAGGCCATCGTTTCAATAATTCTGCTCTGCGCAAAAATAAAGATCGTAACGGGCACAGACATCAGCAGCAGACCTACAGCTGCTCCGGCGCCGGCGCGTGCGATTCCTCCGGCTACAATTTGACCTAAAGCATAGTTCATCGTTTTAAGCTGCTCACTGTAGATGAATGTTCCCGGATCCATGCCCCACAACGCCTGGAACAGCAGAATCGTCAGCGTCAGCCATGCTGGCTTGACTAGCGGCATTACAATTTGCCAGAAGATGCGGTATTCGCTGGCCCCGTCAATCTTGGCGGCCTCCAGCAGCGCATCCGGAATTTGCTCCATAAATTGCTTCATCAGGTATAAGCCCAGCGATGAGGCAAAGGCAGGCAAAATGATGGAAGCGTAGGAATCAATCCAGCCGAGCCATGACATAATCATATAATTGGGAATGGCTGTCACCTGAGCAGAGAACATCAGTGACAGAATGACCGTTGTAAACATGATCTTCGAGCCGGGAAATTTGATCTTGGCGAGCGCGTACGCGGCAGCAGATGCTAGAATGACATGTCCGAGCGTACCGCCAAGCGTTATGAACAACGTGTTGGATACATATCGGGAGAACGGCACCCAGGATCCCGACATCAGCATGAACAGGTCGGAGAAATTAGTCGTCGTCGGATTGTTCACGAAGAACCTGGGCGGGAACAGGAACAGCTCATCCAGCGGCTTGAAGGCATTGCTGACAATAAACACAAGCGGCAGTGCCATAAAGGCGCCGAATACGGCCAGTATGGCAAACAGCGAAAGATCACCGAGCAGGGAACGATTCACTCTATTCTCGCGCTTTAACGAAAATGTATTGCTCATGCCGCTACTCGCCTACTTTCCTTAGAAGTTTTTGCACAATCAGATTGGAGCCGAGCATGATGATGAACAGCACGGTGGCAATCGCAGAGGCATAGCCCATCTCGAATCGAATCGACCCGTAATCCTGCAGATGCGTAACAATCGTATGCGCGGCATAGTTGACGCTCGGGAATCCCGCGATAGCCGTCGATACCTCCGCGACAGCGAACGAGGTTGTGATCTGAATAACAGCCCCGAACATCAGCTGCGGACGCATCGCTGGCAGCGTGATAAACCACAGCTCCTGCCATCGATTACGGACGCCGTCGACAGCGCCGGCCTCGAACAGCGTTCGGTCAATGGATTGCAATCCGGCGATGAAGGCCAGGAATCCCGTACCCAGACTTAGCCACAGCTGGACGAGAATAACGATCCACAGCACATAGTTCTCATTCTGCAGCCATTGAATCGGCTCCAGCAGAATACCGACTCTCATCAAGAAGCCATTGGCATAGCCATAGCTGTCACCAGAGAAGATGATCAGCCAGATGAAGAACACATTGCCTGAAATCGATGGCGCGTAGAACACCAATGTCATAAACGCTCTAAGCTTTGGCGTCAGCTCATTGATCACCCATGCGAATACAAAGCAGGCGATATAACTGACCGGTCCTGTAATCGCAGCGAACAGGAACGTATTCTTGATTGCGATCAGGAAGATGTCATCCTTGAGAAACAAGCGGCTATAATTAGCCCAGCCGATCCATCTAGGAAACTCCAGCATATTGAAGTAGGTAAAACTGACAATGAGTGAGATGATGACTGGCAGAACGGTGAACAGCAGGAACAGCAGCATAAACGGGCCCACGAGCACATACGCATGCTTGTTCAGAACCACATTCTTCTTCAAGGTTAGAAATTTGTGCACGGTGTTATCGTTCACCCCATTCAGTTAGAAAGATTGAATTCATCACGCTTCACTTCGATTTCCTGGTTGATTTTCAAGGTGTAATCATACAAGGTTTCGCGCGGATTCTCACCTTCATTAATGACCGTCCTGAATGCATTGTTCAGATGGCGGCCCGTGAAGTAGCCTCCCGGCACCTCCGGAATGCCATTGACCCATTCCCATTGCCGTTCCAGATTCATATAATCCTGTACAGGCCACGGCAGCTCCTTGAGCGCTTCGATATTGGCGGTTGGATAGCGCGCTGCAGGTCCCATCAGGCCTTCCATCTCTCGACCGAAGCGAATCTGCGTCTCCTTGCTCGTCCACCACTTCATAAATGACCACGCTTCCTCCGAGCGCTCCGTGCTCTTCATCATCATGACGCCGGATCCCTCTCCCGCAACATCACGGCTGATCGATCCGTCCTCGTGAACAGTGCCCGGAACAACAGTGAAGCCCCATAAGCCTCGGATTTCAGGCGCGAATACGCTGAGCAGATTGTACATCGTATAATCGGCAATGCCGATTGGCATCTCACCTATGCGAAACCGATTCGCAAAGTCAAATTGGACGGGGAATTTATAGCTGGTATAGAAATCGGTCCACTGCTTGAATACATTCATCGCGGTTTGATCGTCAAAGCTGCTCGTACGCCCTTCATCCTTGTAGAATTCGCCGCCATTCTGGAATAGCAGCATCGCGAAGGCTTGATTGGGTCCCAATTGCGCTTGTGCGTTGTTGGGATCCTCGATCGGCAGAGCAAATTGCATATGATTCTTCTGCAGCTCCGGAATCATGCTGTACACGTCCTCCCATGTGTCCGGCACCTCTAGGCCAAGCTCAGCCAGCACATCCTTGCGATAGAACATCATGCTGAACACCTGCTGCTCCGGCAGCGCATACACCCCGCCATTGTAGCTGTATGGCACGAGCGCGCTGTCCCGGAATCGATCAGCTACTTCCTCGAAGTCGGGAAACTGGGTCAAATCTGCCGCTGCATTACGCATGCCATAGTTGACAGGGATATTGTTGCCGATCTGCATCGCGACATCGGGGCCTTGGCCAGCCAATGACGCAGGCAGCAGTACGCCCATGTTCACCAGCTTCAAATTCACGTCAATGCCCGTGTCCGGCGTGAAGGTGTCGTCAATCATCGCCTTCAGCACTTGCGCCTGGTCTCGGCCTGTGCCGATCCATACCGTGACGCTCTTCTGCTCATCGACAATATTGCCAATGGAGTTGTAGTCGGTCACATACGATTGCACGTACGCTTTGATTTCATGAGCAGTCTTGGCTAGCAGAGATGGCTTCGCTTTAGGCAGCTTCTGCTCCGGCGAAGCGACAATGAGATAATCCAGCTCCAGCGGCATCTCGCGGACCGTCAATATCCAAGTGCCAAGCGAGCCTACGTTGGTCATATACTGAGCCAGACGTTCGGCCACTGTTTCCGGACGCTCGGCCATATCCTGCAGCTGAACGGCCATTGTATTGAGTACTGCCGTCTTATCGCTCGTTTCACCTGTTTCTTCCTTCAGCATTTCCGCAACCGTCAGCAGAATCCGGCTTTGTCTGGTGAACACCTCGGTCATCTCCGGAATTCGGCGTTCCAGATTATAATCACGGAACGGATCCGGCGTCGCTGAGGTAATGGTCAATATTTTGCGATACATATGATTAAGCTCCAGCACGCTGGACTCCACCGTACTCACGAATTCCGCAATGCCGCCGAGGCTGATCTCCAGCTTCAGCTCATGCCGTCCTTTAGTCAGATAGAATAAATACGGCTCGTCTTTCTTGCCGAGCACAGACATCTTCCAATCCGCATCGTAATTGAATGTGATATGCTCCATCTCTCGGAAGGGGATCTGCCCGTCGATATAGAGCTTGCGATTGGAATAGATGCCCCGCAGCAGGTTCTGCTTGCTCTTCAGCGCAATTTTGTACAAGCCATCCTCGGGAACATCAATATCCCAGGCAATCCATTGTCCAGGCAGTCGCCAGTTGTTGCCGCCAATGGTGTTGATCCGAATCTCGGACACATCGTAAGGCTCGGTCGACGGACTTGTATGATCCGTGATCGGATACAGCATAGGCGATGATTTTAATACGGCATCCTCAGCCTGAACCTTGACCAGCACATCCTTGGCATTCTGATAGCCCTGCTCCTTATAGCCTCGTCTAACGGCGGCATAATTCGGAACTTCCTTCTCTTGATACAGCTCTATATAGTCAATCATCATTGGCTCGCGCAAGGCTTGTAACGTTACCGTATTGACACCTTGTTCAAAGTAGAACTGATACGGCTTGCCATGAAAGCCGTCCTGATCCCGAAAGGACATCGTCTGCCATCTCGGGGTTTCCACCTGTCTCGGACGCAGATCATTACCTCGATTATCGCGCTCGATATAGTCAAGCTCATTGCCCCACACTCTGTCGAAAATAAGGGTATCCGCTCCCTTGAACGGAACCTCGCCATTAATCAGCAGCTCCCGCTCAATTTCCGAGCTCTTGCCCTTGACGGGGTAATAGCGAATTGCCATATTGTACATGCCCTCCCGCTCGACGCGGAAGGTCCACGAAATCGAGCCCGTCTCTCCCGTAGCAACGGCGGCTCCTTCCAATCCGTCAACCTCACTAACGACTGATGGCTGGTCGCCCTCAGCCCTCGTGTATTGTTCGCCCTCTAGACGAATTCGTACAGCCGGCCTAGCTTTGTCTTCATAATGAACCAGATAATTCGAATAGCTGCCCTCTTTATATGAACTCAGGTGCTCCAAGCTATCCAAGGCTTGAATCGACAAAGGCTTGCCTGAGCCGTTCAACAACAAATATACTGCGAATAATAGAAATCCGAAGACGATGACATAACCTAATCTCACGAAATAACGCTTCTTCAACACTCGCAGCCTCCAATCACAATGCCCATTCACCTTGAAAGAAAGCATCATCCCCATTTCTCTAAAGCAATGGGGATGATACCCTTCTCAACCTGTTATTGTGTAAACATGGATTCGATTGACGCTTGAATGGTACCCTTCAGCGATTCAACCACCGTTGCAACAGGAACGTTGTTCTTTCTTAAGTCATCCATAATTTGTTGAATCGGGAAGTCTGGAACGGAACCATGGTCGAACACGACGACATTCTCACGATTGTATTTTGCAGATTCCAGATCCTCGTCATGATTGAAGTTTGGCTCCAGATCCGTCTGTCCCGGCCATTCCTCCACTCTCTGCACATCGAAGATTTTGCGGAAAATATAGAGCAGCTCCTCCGGTTGCTTCACATTGCTTGGCATTGCCCACATATTGACCTGCGAGTTGTAAGAATGATCGGCAGTTGCCTGCGGTCCTCTCGGGAACGGTACATAGCCAAAATCCTTATCCACCAGCTGCTCCTTCACACGACCGGATTCCCAGTTATGTCCAGGGAAGAACAGGGTATTGCCTTCGCCGTAGAAATTGATATAATCGCTCCATGCGTCGTTCAGTCTGGCCAGCTTCTCATCAAACAATTGCTTGTAGAATTCCAGAGCTTCAATCGTCTTCGGATCGGATAGCTTCTCTTGACGAGCAGCCAGATCGACCAGATTGCTGCCGTTCGAAGCTACGAGTATACCGAGCAGATCCTCGTCCTTAGCCGTGATGCCCCATGTGTCCGGAGTACCGTCATTGTTTGTGTCCTGTGTGGCGGCACGCATCATCTCCAGCATCTTGGACCAGGTCCACTGACCGTTAGCGAAGAGATCATGCGGATTCTCCAGGCCCAGATCCGCAAGCAGGCCTCTATTGAAGTAAAGTCCGAATCCGCCCACATCGCCCGCGATTCCGTAGGATTTATCTCCATAGGTACCGATATTGATTTGGGATTCATCGCCGAACGCATTCTCAGCACCCGCTAGATCCACATAATCGCTGATCGGCAGAACCATCTCTTGAGCGATCATCCCCGGCACGAACCAGGAGCGCTGCATCCGGAAGAAGTCAGCCGCAGGCTCACCAGCTAGCGTGGAATCTGTGAAGACCGTTCTAACGTCGTCATAGCCAACCGCTTCGAATACGATCTTGATGTTATGCTGCTTTTCCAGCTCCGCAATATTCGCCAGCATTTGTTGACCTTCCGGCGTTGCATCGGTTGGCGTTGCGTCCCACCAAGCCAAAAATTTAATTGTTCGGCCATCCATGTTGAATTCGACAACCGGAACCTTTTCAACCACTTCTTCTACTACCTCAGGTGCTGTCGCCGGCGTGTCGGAGCCGCCTTCGTTCCCATTCGACGCTGAGTTGTTGCCGTTATTTCCGCTGCTGCATGCAGCCAGAACAAGAAAAATCGACAATACGAGCATCAAGATGGACAATCTGTTCTTCGCCTTCAAAAAATCTCCCCCAGTTTTAAGATGATAGAATGTTCAGCAGTGGTTCACTGCTATAATCATCCTATCAACTATTCATTTTTTAAAAATGAAGGATATTATGAATTAGCTGAATAATTTGTTGTCGAAAAAAAGCCGCTTGAACAATCTTGCAATCGAGTTGAATAATCTTACGCGATTGCACCCTAGCACGCTTGGCCGTAATCATAAAGCAGGGTATGCGCCAGTCTCGCGCATACCCTGCTTTATAGTCTTGATTAATGGTTTGGCTTCTTTTCCGGAGCTTCCAAGGCAGCTCGTCTTTGTGCGTAATCAGTCGTGTAGAATTCAGTGAATTTGTCCACTCCCGCTTCTTTGAACGCATTAAGCGCTTCTTGCTTGGCTCTGAGAAACTCTTCATCTGTCTTGGCCATAATCAGTCTTGCCGCATGACGAATCGCGAGTTCGTTAAGCTGAGCCTCAACCTTCAGCATGTCTTCCGGTATGGATGGCAGTCCAATCTTCCCCTCCATCATAAGCTGCTCCATCGTCAGACTGCTAGATACAGTATTGGCATCAATAAGCTTGCCTTCTGCTATTCGTTTGCCGAGCACATCGCCCGGATGCATGCTGCCGTAATACTCGCTGAAGTCCCTCTCCAACGCGGTCATCCCTTTGGCCAACGCTTCCGATGTGGCGAATAGATCAACCGGCATGCTCGTCACCGGATCCAGCACGTAAGGGCCGAGTCCAATCAGGTTCGGATCGAAATTTATGCCCGTCTTCTCCCACTCCTTTCCACCTGCATTCTTCAATTGAAAGGTCTCATCCTTCAATTGAGGCTTGCCGTCTACCATTGACCAGTGTTTGCCTTCCACGCCGCTGTACATCGTTCTGGCGCCTTCATAGGAATATAGATAGTTCAATAATTGCATGGCCTTCTCTGGATGCTTCGAGCTCTTCGATATCGCATAGCTCTTGCCCGTCCATCCAAGTGGATTGATTCCGCCGCTCCAGGCATACTTTCCGGTAGGCAGTACGATATATCCTTTGCCATCATTGGCGTTCAAGGCATTGAAGTCGCCCATCGCCCAGGTAGCCGGTCCAACCACGATCTGTCCAGCTGTTGCCTTCGACAAATAGTCATAGTACTTCATCGTGAGTGCATCGGGATCCAGCAGGCCTTTCCGATTCGCCTCGTTGTAGAATCGCATCGCTACCCAGAAAGTAGACTCCTCATCCGTGAGTATATTACGATATTGCGTCTCCTCCAACGCTCTGGCCATCAGATCGCTGTTATGTGTCGATTGCGTCGTATACCACGCGAATGGGAATATATACGGCCATAAGCCCCAATCCTGCCACATGGAAACACCGTAAACACGTTTGCCTTCTTCTGTCTGTGGATGCTTCTGCACAATTTGCTCTAGCACATCCAGCAAATCATCAGGATCATTAATTACTGGCGCTCCGATCTCTTTATAATAGTCCCACCTAATCGTCGGCCCGATCGTGAGAGGCGTATATACTGGACTGGGCTCCGCTTGAATTTGCGGTGACAGAAAGTACAATTGATTTCGTCCTTCGCTCCAGTTCTCTTTGCTATAGGAGACAAGAATCGGAACATTGTTCATTATATCCTGACCATACTCCTGCAGCATATCGTCCATGGGAATTATCAGGCCGCCTTCAATGAGCTGTTTTCCGTAGGTCGCCGGCTCGGTTCTGATGATATCCGGCAATTCTCCGCCAGCGAGCAGCACGTTGAACTTCGTTTCATCCGCTTCGACATACTCGATTTTCACACCAATCCGATCAGCGATTTCTTTCGCAATATCGCTATGCGGATAGATGTTCCACTTGGTGCCTGTTTCGACAACGAGCAGTCTGAGTGTCACCACTTCGTCGTGATTACTGGCTTCCAGGTCTCTTCTGATTGGATTGTCTGGATTGCTCGAGCATGCAGCCAGCAGCATCGACATGATCACAATGAACGCCGTAATCGGTTGAGCCCTATTCCGCTTCTTCATTCTCCTGTCTCCCCCTTCAAGCTGATTGGAATGCAAGTCACAGTTTGACTTCTCCGCCATCCAGCTCGCCAGGCAGACGTACCTGCACCAGCGTGCCCGCAGGCTGTGGAATCAGTCTGACTCCGTATGGCTCCGGGTAATTCAGTTGAATCCGCTTATTCACATTGTACAGGCCGATACCATTGCCGCCGCCCTTGAGCGCCGAATGCTCAACGCCAGTAGACAGCCACTCGTTCAATTGGTTCAGCTTCTCTGAATCTATGCCTACACCAGAGTCGAAGATATCGATCATAAAATCACCATCCCGCTCATAAGCCTGGATTCTGATCTGAATGGCATGATCATCGGCTTGCCTGCCGGATGTAATCGAGTTCTCTATAAGCGGCTGCAGAATAAATCTCGGAATCTTCCTCTCGAGGCTCTGATCATCCACATCGATCGTGAAGATTACACTGTTGCTGAAGCGCCAGTTGATAATCTTAATGTAATTTTCCAAATAATACAGCTCATCCCGCAGCGTGCAGGTCGTGTCCTTGCTGGCAAAGACAGGACGCAATATATTGCCGAGGGCCACGATACTGTGGACAATATTGTCGGCTTTGATAATTGTGGCCATCCAGCGGATCATATTCAAGGTATTGTACAGAAAATGCGGGTTGATCTGATTCTGAAGGGCTTCCATTTCTAGCTCGCGTCGCTTCTCCTGCATGTCGTTATTTTTATTGATCAGGGCTACGATACTCAGAGACATTTCGTTGAATCTGCGAATGACAACACCGAACTCATTATTGGGTATTTTGGAGAAAGTCACCCCCAGCTCCCCCCGGCTCATATCCTTCATCTTGTGCGCTAGAATTTGCAACGGTCGGGTCATCTTTTTCAGCCAGAAAAAAGAAATAATAAAAATGACGATTAGACTTAATAAAAATACGGCAACGAGCAACATCTGAACCCCATACAATTGATCTGTAAACTGGCTAAGCGGGATTTCCTTGATCATATGCCAGTTCGCTTGGTTGAGCCGGTAATAGACCACTTGTTCGGAATCGCCAGAAGCGCTCTCATCATAGCTGCCATATCCCGACGTGTAATCGATCAGAGGCAGATAGGCGCTTTCGCTTCCTACATCTGCCACGTTGCTGCTGGATATGATGATGCCGTCTTCATCTATGATGTACATCTTGCCGTCTGCCTCTTCCAGGGAGGTGGCGTAAACGGAGGACAAGTAGCGCTCGTCCACATTCACTACTAGAACCGCGCTGCGGGACGATTCATAGATCGATCTGATGACGCGCGCCATGCTTACGATGTTGCCGCTATAGTCATCCACTATATACGGATTGTAATAGGACTTATCCATTGCGCCCTTTACAATCATCTTGGGAAACGCTTCTTGGATGTCTTGATGGAATGACGATTCCACAAACTGATTTAGCCATTCTGGTCCCGGATGAACAAGTGTGGTATTATGTGTCCCTCCGATTACCCCTTGCGATTGACTAATGATATAGATCGAATCGATGTAATCATAATTGCTCACGTAGGTTTCGATTGCAGCATGAATGTCGTTCTTGATCGCCAGCAGCTCTTCATCGCCTGATTCAGGCGTGTAATTGAAATACCGCTGTACGCTGTCATGCAGAGCGAAGAACTTGGCATGTGAATCCACATCCTCAACTAAGCTGTGTATATTGTGATCCAGCTGTTGAAACTGCTGCAGAAGCAGCTTCTCATTGTTATCCTTGATCATGCCCATCATGAAGGAATAGATAAAGTAGGAAGCTGCTGACAGCACAATCAGACAAATAATCATATAGAAGACGATAAGCTGCGTGCCCAGCTGCTGGAAGAGTCCTCTCAGCTTCATTTGGCGCCTCGTGATCCAGACATCGCTTGTCTTCGGTACTCATTCGGATTAAGACCTGTCACTTTCTTGAACACCTTGCTGAAGTAAGTGTACTCCGGTGAAAAGCCGACCTTGACCGCAATATCATAGGTTTTCATCTGTGTCTTGTCCAACAGCTCCTTCGCTCGCTCGATACGGTAGTTGTTCAAATATTCAACAAAGGTTACTTGCGTCTCCTTCTTGAACAGATTGCTCATATAGCCGAAGCTCAAATTCACATGATCGGCAACTTGCTGCAAGCTGATATTCTGATCGTAGTTCCGCTTGATAAACTGAATGGCTTTGGCAATTTCGCTGCTGATTTGAAGAGCGGTCTTCGATTTCTCCACTGCGCGCATCACATAGCTGCTGACATGCTCCACCATTTCGGGCAGTGTGTCGCATTCGTTCAGTTTTTCGACAACTTGATACAACAGCTCTCTGTCATCGCTCGCATCATCATATACATTGGCGTTGATCCATTGGACGAATTGAAGGAGCATGATACGAATAGCTGACTTCTCCAGGGATCGGAAGTCCGATACGCTCGTTAATAGCTGGTCAAATTCCTTCAGCTTCATCGGACTTAATAGATCGCGAACAGATGGATCCATGCGCAGCTTCTCTATTCTCACTTGGAGCGGTCGATCGTCAATCGGATCGCCGACCCTATGTTTGAGGCCTGGACCAGCCAGAAACTTGCCATCGAGCACCTGCGTTGCTTCCATATACAGCTTGCGAAGCGACTTGTAACCGCTCTTCATGCCGCTTATTCCGAACGAGACCGAGCTGTTGAAATAGGTTTGGATCGCATCCTTGATCGTACTCAGCGTCAGTTGCAGTTCCTGTTTAATGGACTGCTCCGACACCATGTCATCGAAGCTGAACAACAGCAGATAGTGAGTCTCATCGAGGTAAATCGTTTCCCCCCGCTTATAAGCGTTCATGATTTCATACAGGATATTAAGCAGTGTTGCTTTAATCAGATGACCATTCTTGTCCTTGAACCTGCGCTTTAAATTCGAATAGTTGTCTACCTCCATGATGCATGCAACCAGTCTTGAGGGGGCCAATCTCAAGCTGTTGGCAACGGCAAATTGTTCGAATTCCTCCGTCGAATAGATCCCGTAGAACAAGAAATCCTTCAAATACTTCTCCTTGATCAAATCAAAATTGGCATGGCCCAGCTGGTGATCATCTCTAGGCAGAGCGGCCGCTGCAGCATGAACATCAAGCTCCTCACGCACGCCGTTCAGCACGCTTTCAATTTCCTCCTCGGTCATTGTCAACTTCAGAATATAATTGGACACGCCCAGTGACATAGCCTGACGAACAAGCTCGAACTCCTCCAAGCATGACAAGACTACGATGCGCGTATGTTTGTTTTCTTTGCGCACCGATGATATTAACGCCATGCCGTCCATCTTAGGCATTCGGATATCCGTAATTATCAAATCGGGAAAGCCTTCATTCAGGCAATAGTGCCAGGCCGCGTGGCCGTCCGGCATATCGGAAACAATCTGCATGTTAAATTTGGCCCAGTCTACGGAATTTCTCATTCCAATACGAACAAGCATCTCATCTTCGACAATCATCACCTTATACATCTGCAGTCCCCCGATCACCAAGCCTCTCTGATATTAATATATGGACACCATTTAAAAATTACAAGCTTTACAATTCATCTCTATTAAATAGTTCAAGTAAATCGACAAATATTACAACGAATAGTATGAAAGCGTTTTATATAATGAAGCCGATTCAAAAAATGGGATGAATATGGAGGAATGAATGATGATTATGAAGAGGTACTCAAAATCAGTTATGGTTTTGCTAAGCCTGCTTATCGTTGTGGTCATGCTGTTATCAAATTTAGCGATCAGTCCGAAGGCTCATGCATCCGGTATTAATCTGAATGTGAATGCAGCAACAGTGGTAGCCCCAATGAACAAAGAGATGCGCGGCACGAACATTGGACTATGGACCAGCAGCTCGTTTCACCCCGTTGCCAACCGCTCCGCGCGCTATGTCAACTTGATGAAGGAAGCCGGCATATCGATGATTCGATTCCCTGCGGGCTCCGAATCTGACATGGTTTACTGGGATCGTACGAATACTGGCGTATGGTACCAGGGTCCTGGCGCATACGAACGGACGCTTACCGCTGCTACCTTCGACAGTTTGATCAGCCTGGCAAATGAGGTTGGCGCCGAGCCGCTGATTACTGTCAATGCGCGTATAAACGATAAGCTAATGGCAGCCGACATGGTTCGATATGCCAATATTGAAAAGGGCTATAATATCAAGTATTGGGAAATTGGCAACGAACCTGAATTTTACGGCGGCTCTTATGCGACCACTCCGCAGAATGTAGCCACTCGCATACAAGAATATAGCGATGCCATGAAAGCTGTTGATCCTTCGATTATTATCGTAGGGCCTGCTAATTCCCAGCCAGCGCTTCTCTCCGATTGGACGAAGCCGATCTTGTCCCAGCTCAAAAACAACAATAAGCCAGTTGGAGCTATATCTACACATTGGTATCCGCTGTGGGGCGAGCAGACCAATACCGGTTCCTCTTCCTATCCGACGATTACAAATCTGCTGCAATACGAAGGAATAAATTATCAGAACGCCTATATAAGCTGGGCCAATAAATTTACGGATACAACGCCAACCGACAATCTGGTCAACTATAGAAACCTGTATGCCCCTGGCGCCAAAATTGGCATAACGGAGCTCGGTCAAGTGACCGGTGGCAACGAAGGCGCGAATATTGGAGATACATTGGCCGGCGCCCTCTGGATGGGGGATGTTCTGGGCAGGCTGGCATATCACAAGGTTGATTTCGCAACCCAATTCCTGCTGGAAGGCGAGCAAGCTTATGCATTGATGGATACGGATAAGGCCGTCAGACCTGCATTCTATCTGTATCCGCTCTTAAAGCGTTATTTTGGAGATTCCTTGGTGCAATCCGAATCCAGTGATAATCAAAACTTCACCATATGGGCCAGCAAGCGCAGCGGCATAGCCGATAAATTGTATCTGATGGTCATCAATAAGAATCAGACTCAGAATTTGAGCGCTACCATTAACTTGTCAAACTTCAATCCCCAAGCAACTGCAACGGCATGGGAAATGAACGGTCCTACGATTCAATCGAAGACTGGAATTACCATTAATGGAACTCAGGTAGCAACCAATGGCACGCTGCCGACGATCGCTGGAACGACAATGACAGGCATTGCGAGCAGCTTCACGAAGACGTTCCCGGCACATTCCATTACCATGATCGAATTGACTGCATCGGGCGGCACATCTCCTGGTCCAGGGACCGGTATTGAAGACTATACTTTCTGCGCTAACGAATTTAGCAATTGCTCGTTCAGCGGCACAGCCAACGTAGCCTTCGGAGCCAACGGCAACTACCTCTTCAGCACGTTTACCAATGGGACCGTTTGTACCGTTGCCGCATTCGGCGGGGATCCGGCATTTAATACGCCTAAGAAATGCTATTACAAATTAAACGGCACAACGCCACCACCGGCTACACAATTTGTAAACGCAGGATTTGAGTTACCCGCGACGACCAATTTCACTTATGGACCGATTACGAACGGATGGACCTTTAATAATCGAGCGGGCGTTCAGCGCAACGGCAGCGCATTCGGGGCAGCCACTGCCCCAGAAGGTGTTCAAACCGCGTTCATTCAAAGCGTCAATGGCGTTCACGGTGAGATCAGCCAATCGGTTTCACTCGCTGCAGGAACGTACAGCATCAAGGTTCAAGCTGCGAAACGAACCAGTTTCGGCGGAGCCCAAACCATCGACGTATTTGTAGGCTCGACGCATGTCGGATCAATAGCGCCTTCCTCCGGCAGCTTCGCCTCCTACACGACGAATACCTTTACCGTCGCTCAAGGCAATCATACCATCAAATTTGTCGGAACGGCCGCGAGCGGTGACTCTACGGCGTTCATCGACAGCGTTGTCATAGAGTGACGGATTAACTAACTTAGACTAGGAAAAAAGGTACATTCACGTCTACTCGAGTGAATGTACCTTTTCTGTGCTTGATGACATGCTTATGCCAAAATACTTGCTCAACGCCTCATTATACGCTTCTATGCCAGTTGGGATGAATGTGGAAATCCCATCTGACGAGAAAATTCGAAACTCCTCGCCTGCTACGGTGTAGCGTCCATCTCTGCTGCGCAGCGAAAGCATAACGCTTTGTTTGAATATGGAGTCCGAGCTATGCTCGCACCAGTAGCTGGCGAATATAAAATCCTTAGCATTCTGGGGTTCCTCGGTGAAGGAATATATCCACAACCACTCGTCTTTCTTCCATTCGCATAACACCCAACCATAGAGGGGATCGTATGCCATGCGATAAATCTCACTGCCTTGCTCCTGACTGACTTCCTTTACCAGCTTAATCGGCTGTCTCGGAACAATTCCACCTACCCCCACATCACATAGATAGGAAGCATCCTCGCCTTCGACTCCAACCTTCAACACATGGTGACGTCTCTTGGGTGGCGGAGCAGACTCATCTCGCCAGAAGCGAGCTACCAGGTCTGTAACATGGAATCCGAGCTCTCTGAGCAGCCATCCGAACAGTGCATTCAACTCGAAGCAATAACCGCCGCGTTGCCGAGTAACAATCTTATCGTATAGATCCGGGATTTCAAGTGATAGAGGGATTCCATGAATAATATCCAGATTCTCATAAGGGACAGTGTGAAGATGGCATTCCTGAAGCTTACGAAGCATAACTAGGCTGCCGTCTATTGGTCCTCTGTATCCGATACGCTCTAAGTAAGCATGCACTTCAGGCTTATATGGACTCATTGTTGTCTCCTCATTTCCATTGCGGTATATGTATCGCTTTGCCTATATTCATGATTGAAGATTACCACATATCATTCATGAATAATAGCCCTTCCGAGATCGCATAATACTCCTTGAATGATCGATATAAGGAGTGATGAGATTTGGGAATTCTAAGTGGTAATCCGAAGGATGAGCCCATGCATTATGGTGAAATCTCGAGTGTATGGGCAGCGTCTACTGCTGCAAGAGGAGCGATCTCGTGCTATCAAGCCTATCTCAACCATGCAGGGGACAAGGATTTAAAGAAATTGATCGAAGACTACTTAGATCAAGCGAATCTAGAGATGAGAGAGCTGGATGAACTGCTTCTTGACAATGGGATAACGCCAGCGCCTGAGTTGCCTAGCCGGCCAATGGTCAATCTCGAGGATATCCCGATTGGCGCTCGGTTTGCCGATCCAGAGATCGCGAATGCGCTTGCTGCTAATAATGCGATCTCGCTCGTTGCATGCAGCCAGGCGATGGGGATGTGCATCCGGGAGGATGTCGGTGCATTGTTCGCTAAGTATCATGCATCGATGACTCTACTAGGCGTAAAAACGCTCAGATTGCTTAAGGACAAAGGCTGGCTCGTTCCCCCGCCGCTCCAAGTCAAGCGTCCAGAGACCGTATCCGTGTAATCGAAATGACCCGTTATCGCAACGGGTCATTTCTGTTTTCACTTCGCGTTTTATGGCTTCCAGCGTGTACATGCAATATAACATGGGGCCCCGAAGCCATCATTGTAATAATAAGCAGTCACAACAGTGTCATCAGGCAGTACAACTGAGCGAGGATATCCGATATCATGGCTGCCAGCATCATTGCGCAGAATGATCTCCTCCCCCCAGCTATTACCTTGATCCTTACTAACACGCGCCCTCATACCCCTAGGCTCATCCCGGTAACCATAAGTCATGACCAGTCGTCCATCTGAGAGCTGATTCAAGGTAGGAGGATTCCCTCCTCTGCCCGTATCTGGGGCGGGAGAATTCTTCAGCCTCCAACTTAAGCCCTCATCCGATGACTCATAGAGATCAATCCAATATGATTTATTACCCAATTGATCTATGCCGTGACAACGAATGGAGCAGAGTATTCGCCCGTCAGCAAGCTTCAGACTGGCTGGCATAATCGTATAACCCTCCGGCTCCTCACCAATCCATGACACAAACTTGAAGCTTCGGCCTCCATCTGTGGTGCGGGCACAGAATACGCGCCCTTCCTTGCCATTCGATTTAGTTGCAGTGAGGAATACAAGTATATCCTCAGGACCATTAACGATATAGTCCGTCCTAGCCGAAATTCCGTGTTGATCGAACATCGGTAACTCATAGGGTCCCTGCCAGCTATGACACTGGTCATTGCTAACATAGAACCAGGAGATCGACCCTTCGTTCAAATCCGTTCTCGCGCACATCATACTGAAAGTCGGACTTGTAAAATCAACATTCCCATCGAATGGCGCAGGCGCATCTCCTTCTTGGATCGCCTTTATCGCCCGGAGCTCCGGCTCCATATGCTCATCCGCGGATAATCCGCGTCCTCCGGGCGTATGCCCGGGGAAGCGTAATGTCGTCCATGTTCGTCCACCATCTAAACTTCTAGCTTGTATGGTTTCGAACGGCTTGGACATGTCGCGAGCATGGAAGCTGCTTTCCGCATCTGGGTAACCTGAGATGAAGGATAACACAATCTCGTTGCCCCAATTCCACATGCCATAATTGGCTGGCCAGCCGGCATAACGCCCTTCCTCACGATATACGATCACGTGCTCCATGCTCATCCTCCTCTAGTAGGTCTCTGGTGGGTATGACGTAGATCAACCTTTCAGCGAGCCAACCATCATACCTTTCACAAAATACTTCTGGATGAATGGGTAAGCAGCTAGAATTGGTGTGATCGTTACATATATTACCGCATATTTCAGATTCAAGCCAGTTACATTAATTGAGCCCGCGCTTGTCTCCGCTGCCCCAGCAGCAATGCCGGCCAGATCACCCTGCACAACGATATTGCGCATCATAATCTGCATCGGATACAAGGCCCTCTCATTCAAGTACAGCATCGCTGGGAAGAAGCTGTTCCAGTGCCACACCGCATAGAACAGCGTCATTGTTGCGAATACTGGCACTGACAAGGGGATAATAATTCGCACGAAAATCTGCATATCATTCGCGCCATCCATATAACCAGACTCGTGAATATCATTCGGAATCTGTTGGAAGAATGTACGCATGATGATCATATACCACACACTAATCGCGGACGGCAATACAATTGCCCACATCGTGTTGATAATCCCTAGTCCATTGATCAGAATGTAATTCGGAATGATACCGCCCTCGAAGAACATCGTAAACAGTACCAGTGCAGTGAAAATGGATTTCCCGTAAAACTTGCTCCGTGATAATGGATACGCACATAGTGCTGACATTACAACACAGATGGTTGTGCCAACGAGTGTGTACTTCAATGTATTGGCATACGCTGTTACAATCAACGGATCTTGAAAAATATACTTATAGGCATTCAGCGTAGATCCGACTGGCAGCCAATTCACTTCACCTCGTAATACCGCATTTCCATCGCTAATCGACACGATTAACATGTAGTACAGTGGGTATAGAATGGCAAAGCACAACAGGAGCAATACAATGGCAATCAACACATCGTACAGTATTCCTAGAACTCGATTAGTCTGCATATTGCTCCCCCTTACCACAAGCTCGTTGAGCCGAGTTTTCTCGCTCCGGCATTCGCACAATAGACTAGAATCAACGCAAGTACGGACTGGAAGAAGCCTACTGCTGTGCCGTAGCTGAAATCAGCTCCAAGCAGACCACGACGATAAATGTAGGTTGAGATCACATCAGCGGTCTCATAGGTCGGACCTGTGTAGAGCAGCAAGATCTTCTCGAACCCAACCGACAGCATGTCACCGAGGGTTAGCAAGAACAGTATCGAGATCACCGGCGCAATACTCGGCAGCGTGATATGCCAGATTTGCTTGAACCGGTTCGCACCATCCATGCGTGCAGCTTCATACAAATGCGGATCAATTCCAGTCAAAGCAGCTAGATAGATGATCGAACCCCAGCCAACCTTCTGCCAAATCTCTGATGCGACATAGATCGTCCTGAACCAATCTGCCCGCATAAGAAAAGGAATTTTCTCCATTCCGAGCCACGCTAGTAGTTGATTCATCATCCCATCTGATGACAACAAGTTCACTAACATCCCGCATACGACAACTGTGGATAGAAAGTGCGGCATGTAGCTCACACTTTGAACGAATTTTCTAAAGAGCGCATGCCGCACTTCATTAATTAACAACGCAAGAATGATCGGTGTTGGAAAGTAGAAGAGGAGCATCAACACGTTAATGACAACGGTATTGCGCACTACCTTCCAGAAATATGCTTCGCTCATGAAATCTCGGAAGTACTCGAAGCCCACCCACTCACTATGCCATATCCCGGCAAACACATTGTAATCCTGAAATCCGATTAATAAACCGAACATAGCGCCGTATTTGAACAGGATGAAGTAGATAAAAGGCAGTAGGAACATGATGTATAAATAGCGATTCTCTTTAATTAACTTCCACGGCATCGTGAGTGCACCTCACATTATTGAATTCTAGCGAGCGCAGCATTATAGATATCTTCCATCTCTTTGGCGCCCTGCTCAATCAACTTCTGCTGGAAGCTTGCAAATTCACTTAGTGGGCGTGTTCCCATAATGAACTTATCAATCTCTTGCTCATAATAAACATTCACTTTATTCTCCAGCTTCTTAAGTGCATCCATCTCCTCGTCAGTAAATGGCGGATTCATCACTTGGTGTGTAATTTCGCCCGATTCAGTAAAGGCATCAATCTGCTTGGCCATCTCCAGCATATATGGGTCAGTAGTCGTCGTATCCCACGTCTCATCGACATGGACAGCAAAACCGAATAATCCAAGTCCTACTTCGCCACGCATCATGGACACAAGATCGCCGCCCTTGTCTTTCACCTTGTCTTGAAGCTGCTGTGTAGGCATATGCATACCATTCTCAATGGTGTAGTGCTCACCTTCCAGTCCGAAGTTCGTGAGGATTGTGCCCTCCTCTGAGTAGAAGTAATCGAACAGCTTAACGATTGCTTCCGGGTCAGACACTTTAGAGCTAATGGCATAATCGTCTTCCAGCCAATCGCGTTGATAACGCTGGGCTCTTGCTTCACCGAAGCTATTCGTCATGGGATCGAGCATTTGGAAACGATAAGAAGGATCGAGCTGCTTCAATGCTGGATTGAATACACGTGCACCGAAGGAATTGTTGTCATAATAGAAGAACGACTTGCCTGAAGACAGCTTCTCCCAAGCCATATCCTGCGTATTTATGGCATAGTCAGGATCGAAGATGCCGTCTGCATACATATTGGCCATAAATGAAATAACTTCTTTGAAGTTCTCGTGAGTAGCACCATAAATATATCGCTGCTCATTGGGCTCATAATAGACTGGAGCTCTGCCGCCGCCTCCCGAGCCTAACGGGAAGCTGAGCAAGTTAATCGTGCTTAATGTTTTCTGACGCGTTGTCCATGGATGGCTGTCCGGGTACAGACGCTTAAGCTCCTTTAATACTTGATATAGCTCGTCCCACGTTTCCGGGGTCTTCAGATTATGCTTTTCTAGTAAATCCATGCGAATCAAAGGCTGCGGAGCAACGCTCACGCGATAATTCTCAAGCAACGGGAAGCTGTATAGCTCACCGTCTACCATAAGCTTTTTGATTTCTGGACGATCTTCAATAAGCTTCATGAAATTGGGCATCAGATGCTGGTAGTCACTCAGATTAAGGAATATACCAGTACGCGCATAAGTTTGAACTTCTTTGCCAGTAAGGCGCATAACATCCGGAATATTATTGGTCGCTATTAGTGATGTCTTTTTTTCCGAGTAACTGCTGTTTGGCACCAATTCCAGCTTAATATTGACATTCATTCTTTTACTAATCTCATCAAGAATCGGCAGATTAGTTAACATCGGCTGATTTGGTGAATCAGCAGCCATCCAGGTCACATTTACAGGCGTACTAGGTACGTTGGAATTTCCTGAGCTGTTAGAGCTGCTTGAACTGTTTGTTTTACTCGAGCTATTGCTAGGCGAGTTGTTCCCGTTCGTACCGCAGGCCGCGATAACGGCTGCAATCAGAATGAGAATGAGTGCTACGCTAAATCTTCTTTTCATTTTACTTTGCCTCCCTGATTTCTTGTGGTGTTCACGTTCACATTTAGCTTATCGAGATGTGCATAGATAGAAAAGAAGCAAAACAGAGACTGACGTGCCGAATTTCCGAATCTCATCCCATGATTCATTAATCGCCATGGTGCAGTTTACCTACTCAGTGGACGATGAATCGCTTTCTGGCTTGATCTGATACATCTGTCGGTAGTCAGCGGGAGCCACACCTTCCCACTTTTTGAACGTTCTGAGGAATGTCGTGCGACTATGGATTCCTACTTGAGTACCAATCTCATTAATGGGTATATCCGTGTGAATGAGCAATTCACGTGCCTGCTTGATCCGTTTCAGTCCAATGTAGTCGGTGAGATTGGATCCTGTTTTGTCCTTGTATATTTTGGAGATATACTTGGCTGATACACCCAGATGCTCTGCAATGCGCTCCAAATATAAATCCTCCACATAATGTTGATCCACATATGCTGTAATCATCTCAACCAATTGCTCCTGTCGGTTATCCTCCTTCACTTGTGTCTGCAGATGATTCATGACCTGCATGAAGAATAGTTGAAGCTGTTTGAGCTGATCGACGAGTTGTGATTGGATTTGGAGCTCATCTAACTGCAAGGGGAGTCTCTTCTCATAAGCAAATTTAATCGCTGTACTTCTTAGCGCCACATAGAGCTGATTAAGAGATTGATGGGACACCCCTAGCTGCCGGTTCATCGCGATAATCTCCTCCAGCTTCAGGTACAGTTGCTCCTCATCACCTGCCTGCAAATAATGAATAAGCTGACGTTCATCCTGGAAGCTATAGTGATAATGCGGTCGAATATCAACCTGTTCTGCATGCAGCAGCTGTGAGCCAACCGATCCCTGCGCACTCTCAATAACCGTCATCGCTTCTTCAAAGGAAGCATGTATGCCTTCTAAACCATCATGAAGACCACCAACACCGATGATGATATGACAATAGTGAATATCATTGGAGAACGTACGTATGATGCTGTGCAGTCCCTTATTCAACACTTCCAGGTCTTGTTTGTCCACTATGCAAACATAGACATAAGGGCTGTATTCAATGACTGCAGCCCTTATATAAGGCTTTAATAATCCACTAACGACATTGCGTAGCTTAGAGATGATGTTGAAGCGATCGACATCCATGATCTCCTTGTAGAAGGTGTCTTGGAAGTTGAACTGCAGCACTGCGCACAAGAAACTGTTATGTTCGAAAGCATACCTCTCCCGTAAATGAGTCTCAATCTCGCTGACATCTCCTACATGCTGTCCTTGCAATAGATTGAACAAAGTCTGCTCTACATAATGGGAGGAGACGGAAGATAATCGTTTCTGATAATAGTTCCGATCCGCGAATAACTGTCTCAGTCCATCGCCAATTCGACTAACTTCGTTGTCATTACCCTTATGATTTCTTGTATCATCCGAAGTCTCTTCATAGTCCTCCACAATATTACTCAATTTGCGAATTGGACTGTATAATCGAAAGCTAAGCCAGATGGATGCCAAGAAGGTTAGCAAAATAATAGTTCCGCTCCAGATCACCACAAATCGGAACATCTGTCCGGAAACTCCTGTTAATTCTGAAGCGGGCGTTATAGAGACATATTGCCAGCCGGTCGTATTCGACTCTTCCACTAAAATGAGATGGGCCTTACCTTCTATCTTGATCTGCTTACCGTCCCATTCTCCAATGTAATCAGCATCCAACATACGCATTCCCGCTTGTATCACATCGGTATCTGTATCAGTCATGGTGTAACTGTGTAACAAATCTCGACTTTGATTAAAAATCAAATAACCGGTCTTACCTAGATAGGCATCTCTTTCCAACATATGATTAA
This sequence comes from Bacillota bacterium, assembly GCA_023441055.1. GTDB lineage: Bacteria > Bacillota > Bacilli > Paenibacillales > UBA4045 > JAEZQY01. The sequence goes on from JAEZQY010000008.1 coordinate 189,888, forward strand.
TACTATTTAATGATAAAAGCGAAACAGCCACCGCGTTCTCACCGTTAATTAAATGCTGGTTAATAATCGGTAGGAACTTACGCCCATCTACATAATGTGTAGGCATCAGCACTTCATAATCCTGATTATGTTGCAGTCGATCACGCCAGAAGGTCGCTGGATAATGCTCTAGGGGATGAAATTTATCGAAGAAGGAATAGAACTCATCTGCGCCGTTCCCGTTGAATACTCGGGTATCATCGATGTACATGAATAAATGCTGTACATAAGGATACACGATATTGCTCGCTCTCATGAGGACGCGATGAATCTCGTTAAGCTCAACGCGTTCATTTAAAGTTAAACGATCATCTGGATAAAGATATCTATGAATCGTATTGTCACTTAACAAGTTTAAGTGATTCTCCTGGATCGTACGCAAGTATAAATCCACATTCTGTCCAACCGCAACGATGTCGCGCTGCAGTCTCTCACGAATCTCCTGCTCGTTCATTGCTTTCAGATTCATGTAATAGATTGTGCTGATTATGATCAGAGGAATAAGCAGCAGTAGAAAATAGCTTAGAATTCTAATGAAAAAGCGATATCTGCTAATTCGCCGAAAACTGGAGCCTATTCTATTCCGATAATCTTTTAGTTTACTCATGATGACATCCCCCTGTATGCGCTTTCGAAGTAATCCAATACGTATATTGCCCAACTATAAATCGGACTCGACAATAATTCAACCTCCTATATGTAGATATATAGGAGGTATAGGAAGTATACTAGATCTATTTATGACTTCATTTATTTTTTCGCGAGCTCGTATACGTCCAATGATTTCAGTCGTACAGCTGTGCCCCGTGCAAAAACTTCTATTCTATCAGCTTGCCATTCAGGGAAAATTAAATCTGTCATAACCTTTTCACCATCATTAGCGAACACCTCTACAGACGAGCTATCAACAAACACCTGAAGCCTCACGTGTTGACCAGTCTTCAACTGAACAGTGTGTGCTCGCGCGAAGGTCTCGTCGAATGAACTGTCTCCCGATTGTGTACGGTCAAGTGTAAGTTCGCAGCTTGGTGGAGCATATTTAATGACTGTCTCCGTTGATTGCGACTTGCGCACCTTGATTCCAAGTTCTTCTACACCAGTATCGAAAATAAACTCTACAATTATCTCATAGCTGACAAGCTGGAGGTCGTATAGCTTCTGCTCCGCATCCTTAATCGAGCAATCCTCGATCGCCAATATCGGCTGTCGGATTGCTTTCAGTTCTCGAATAGGCCGTTGAATCAACATAAGCTCACCATGCCTAGTTTCCAAAGCCAGCTCCCTCGGGATCGTCATTTCACCTCTCCAGCTTCCGGTCGGTGTTCTATTCGCATACCTCCAATTGGACATCCAGCCGATACAAATCGTACGCCCATCCTCCGCCGGGATATCTGACCAAGTGACACCAGCATAATTATCTCTGCCCAAATCCAGCCAGCGAACTCCCTCGGGTGATCCGCTATTGACGAATGTTCGGCCATCGAAGTCTCCGATGAAGTACTGGATGCCAGAGCTCAGCTCATAAGTGCGTCCCAAACTGACAAGCATGATCCACTTGGTTCGCGATGAATCCCCATCAACTGGCAGCTCGAACAGATCCGGGCATTCCCAGACGCCAACATGGCAGCCAGCTCCCTGTCCGAACTCACTGGCGAATGTCCAGTTTTTCAAATCAGGGGAGTTGTAAATACTAATTGTATGACCGGAGGCCAGCATCATCACCCACTGCTCAATCGGCTCGTGCCAGAACACTTTAGGATCGCGAAAGTCTGGATAGTCCTCATTCGTCAGAACCGGATTGTTCGCGTACTTCGTCCAGGTTCTACCTGCATCGATGCTGTATGCAAGACTTTGACGCTCTCGTTTGCGATCTGTGCCTGGAACTCGATCATGATGTGTGAATATCGCTACCAGACCTGGCTGTCCTCCAAAAAAACCTGATGTATCCTGCCAATCAACGACTGCGCTCCCTGAAAAAATCGTACCGTGCTCATCTGGCGCCAGTGCAATCGGATAATGCTCCCAATGCACCATATCCGGGCTGATTGCATGCCCCCAGTGCATGGGTCCCCATTGGTTACCATCCGGGTAATGCTGATAGAATAGATGATATTCGTCTTGGAAGTACACCATGCCATTGGGATCATTCATCCAATTTGATTCGGGCGTAAAGTGGAACTTCGGCCTGAATTTATCTAACACATCATGTCCCCCTCTTATATATCCCCTCACATCCACATAATTAGTTTATCGATATGAGCGCAGATAGAAAAGAAGCAAAACAGAGACTGATGAGCCATATTTCCGATTAACAGCTCATGATTCATTAATCACCAAGATGCACTTAACCAACTACCGACTATTCGAGCGTTCTATTTGTCCCACGCTTTCTTGCCCTGATACATTTGTCGATGATTGCATTCAAGTTTCCATTGCAAGGATATAAATCATATACGACCACTGATCCAGATCCACCGTGTGCTGTGCAGCCAGCCCCACTCGAGTTTGTCCATCGAACGTTACATAGTCACCTGGCTTTATACCTGAGATCACAGCTTGCTCAGCGCGCTCTGAAGCAAGATTCATCACAACCAGCACGGTATTATCATCCTTCGTTCGCTCGAACGCGAGGATATGCTCGTTATCCACTTCCAAGCTGCGATAGGCTCCGCCCGCTTCACCGTTCCACAGGGCAGGATTATCATGCTTCAAGTGCGTAAGCTCTCGATAGAAATCCTGCATCGCATGATCCGTCCAGTTGATCTCATCCTTGTCGAAGAACTTGAGACGTCTATCCAGTCCGACTTCCTGTCCGGAATAGATTAGTGGCATCCCCGGCAGGGTGAAGGTCAGCGCTGCCATGGCCTGGACCGCCTCGCCCAATCGTTCGTACTCCGTCCCCGTCCAAGAGTTCTCATCATGATTCGAGGTGAAGTGCAAGGGATACATGCCGATCGGATACTGCTGCTCCAGGCGCTGCGCATAGCGTTTTACCTGCTCAGCATTGCCCCGCCCCTTCGCGATCTGATTCATTATATTATTCAATCCCCAGCCATAATTGGAGTTGAAGGCTCGAGTTAAGAGCCTAAGCTGTTGATCATCCTCAGCCAGCATATACACAGGCTTGATCTGCTCCAGCTCTTCTCTGGCTTGCTCCCAGAAGGCCAGAGGCACACCGCCGGCATAATCAGCGCGATAACCGTCTATATCAAATTCAGCTACCCAATAACGCATCGCTTCCAGCATAGCGGTCTGCATATCCTGGTTGTCATAATTCAGATCAGCGACATCAAGCCAGTTCGTGCCCGCCGGATGAATGATCTCCCCGCTGTCATTCACAGTATGCCAGCCCTCATTCGCAGTCCAATCATGGTCCCACCCCGTGTGGTTGGCCACCCAGTCCAATATGACGCGAAATCCGAGCTGATGTGCCTTGTTAACCAACGAACGGAAGTCCTCCGCGGTGCCGAACTCTGGGTTAATTGCCTTGAAATCATCTACCGCATAATACGAGCCCAATGTTCCATTCCGTCTCGTCTCAGAGATGGGATGGATGGGCATCAGCCACAGGATATCCACACCCAGCTCCTTCAGACGAGGGAGATGTGCTTCAAAAGCCTGAAATGTCCCTTCTCTAGTATATTGTCTAATGTTGACCTCGTACATGACGGCGGCGTTCGCCCATTCCGGAACTGGTGTCCTTACGACTGCCTGTATAGGCGCTGACTCCACATTATTCATAACCATCTCCTCGCCGCGCTTCGCACTGCAAGCGCAGAGCATTGCCAGGCTGAGCGCCAGCACTAGCGCGATCACATGCTTGATGCGCATCCTTCATTACCCCTTCACTGAACCTAATGTTATTCCCTTCACAAAGTACTTCTGTAGAAATGGATAGATGACCAAGAGCGGCAGCATAGAGATGAAGATCTTGGCAGCATTCAAGGTTTGGTTCGACAGATTCGTCATCCGCTTCACGGACTCCTCATCCATTCGGCTAGGATCAATAACGACAGCGACCTGACGAATATACGATTGCAACGGATAGTGCTCCGACCGATTCATTAAGACCAGCGCCTGGAAGAACTCATTCCAATGGTACACGATCGTGAACACTAGAATTGTAGCCAGCACAGGCATAGCCAGCGGCAGTATAATTCGGAATAAGGTCATCCATGGTCCAGCACCGTCCATCAGGGCGGACTCCTCCAACTCCCTAGGCATATTCCGGATATAGTTCATGACGAGAATGACATTGAATACGGGAACACCGCCGCCCAGAACGAGCCCCCATATATTATTAATCATGCCCAGCGCCTTCATGGTCAGGTACCATGGCACTAAACCGCCATTGAAGAGCATGATGAAAATCAGCAGCCACATAATTACATTCCTCGCCCTGAACTCCTTCGTTGTCTTGGACAAGGGATACGCCATTAATAGAATAACGAAGAAGGAGATCGCTGTACCATACAGAACCCGTTGAACAGAGATACCGAATGAACGGAAGAATTGATCATCGCTCATAATCGTCGCGTAGGAGCCCAGCGTGAACCCCTTCGGCCATAAGAACACTTGCCCCGCTGATGCTGCCGCCTTATCGCTCAGGGAGATCGACAGCGTGTACCAGACTGGCATTAGACATAAGAGCATGATCGCTAGCAAAATAACCACATTCAGACCATTGAATAGTCTCGAGACTGCTGTACGTTCTGTAATCATGGGATGTCATCCTTTGTCCTAGAAAATTCGGTAATTCGCAAATCTATAGGCGAGTCCATACGAAACCGCGATCAAGAAGAAGCCGACAATGGATTTCAACAAGCCCACCGCCGTTGCTAACCCATACTGCATATCGATTAGCCCAGCGCGATACACCCATGTATCGATAATGTCTCCTGTCGAATAGACAGTCGGGTTATATAAATTGAAGATCTGATCGAATCCGGCATTCAAGATATTACCCAGACTCAAGGTTGCCAAGAGCAGCGCAACCGGCAGAATGCTGGGCAGCGTAATTCTAGTGAGCCGCTTCCATTGTGAAGCGCCGTCAATCGCCGCTGCCTCGTACATCTCCGGGTTAATTGCTGTCAACGCCGCGAAGAAGATAATTGCTCCGAATCCGAACTCCTTCCATACATCGCTGCCAACGACCAGTACCGGGAAGATCCTCGCATCAGCGAAGAACAGAATGCGCTCCAGTCCCAATGCAGTTAAGATTTGATTCACAGGGCCGGTATAGGAGAAGATATCCAGCATCATGCCCGCAACAATGACCCAGGACAGGAAGTGGGGTAAGTAGACAGCCGTCTGAACCGTTCGGGTAAAGTACCGGTTCTTCACTTCATTCAACATCAAGGCGAATACGAGTGGAGCAAGCAGATTGCCTGCAATCTTCGCGAAGGCGATCACAATCGTATTCCTGAAGATAATCTTGCTATCATCTAGCACGAACATATACTCAAAATTACTTAAACCCACCCATGGGGACTTCAGAATCCCAAGGCCCGGGTTGAAATCCTTGAAAGCGGTCAGAATCCCATACATGGGAAACAGGTTGAAGAAGAACAACCAGATCAAACCAGGAACCAGCATCAAGAAATAATGTTTCGTAAAGCTCTTGGTCCGCATCCATCACTACCCCTAACTAGGGGTCAAGACGAATATCGCTATTCGTCTTGACCGGATTATCTATTTTAATTCATTGACTTCAGCTGTAATCTGCTCGCCGCCTTGTTCGTACCACTTCTTCACGAATACATCGAATTCATCCAATTCGAGGCTGCCCATAATGATCTTGAAGAACGTCTCGTCCTCCATCTTCTTTAGATTCGTCCATCTGGACTCCATCGTCTTCGTCTGCGCGGTCGCCAAGCTGCGAACATAATGGATATCCGCGTCTATGAAGGTTGACCCGCCATTCAGATGCGCGTAGATGTGAGTGAAGAAGCCGGCATCGGTCTCTTGATCGAAGTATTGGATATCATAATTATCCATAGGCTCAAGCTTGACATCCTTCGCGTGCTTCGCCATCTCATAAGCCCAGCCGTAATTAATCTCATCGAAGTCCTCTAGCGTCATCTCGCCTGCCAGGTACTTCCTCAACGAATCTACCGCATACTCCAATTGGTCGCCGGCTCCCAGAATCAAGAACAGCGGCACTTCCTGAGAAGTCATCTGCTTGCCCGCCGTCAATGTATTAAACTCCTCATCCTTACCCCACTTATGGAGCGTGAGCATCTTAATGACAGCTTCTGGATGCTTGGCCTGCTTACTTACTACTATATAGCTGCTGCCGGTTGCCTGATTGGAGTTGAATGAACCCGAAGCATCTACAGGAGCAGCGTATGGTCTCCAGTTCGCTGCAGGATCATTCTTAATATTGTCAGGGATATTGTTATAGGCTGACCACCACGGACCGAAGAAGATCCCTGCCTGACCGGCGGCAACTACTTCGCCAGTGCTCTTACGCAAGCCTAACTCCTTGTCTATTATCCCCTTGTCGTACCACGCTCTCATAAGTGCGAGCGCCTGCTTCGTCTCCGGCAGCGTGGACCCATAGACCGACTTACCGTCCTGATCCTTCACCCAGATGCCCGGATACGCATTATTCGCAAAGAACAAGGGTGAGAAATTATACCAATGATCGGTCGAATTCAAGAAGGTTGAATATAGTGTTCCGCCCTGTTGCGTGCCGACAATCCCGATCGTGTTCTCTCCGCCCAGCTTATTATCCACGAACGCCTTGGCTACCCGCTCCAGATCATCAAGTGTCTTAGGCGCCGGCAGATCAAGCTTCTCCAGCCAGTCCTGGCGTATCCAGGTTAATGGCGCTGAGGGCAGTGTCGTCTCTGGCAGCGCGAACAGCTTGCCATCGAAGGTTACACTATCCAGCAGGCCTGGATTGGAATCATACACAAGCTTCAACTCCGAGCTTGCATACTTCTCATATACCTCCGATAGATCAGCTAGTTGATTCGCCTTCACCATCTGCCTTAGCTGCGTTTCGTTAACGACCATCGCATCCGGCAGATCATTACTGGCGATTGCCAAGCTGACCTTCTGCTGATAGTCTGTTCCATTAGCTGCTTCCCAGGCATGGGTCACGCCGATGTTATACTTATCCTTCAGCCAGCGTGTATACACGTTGTCCTCAGCCGTGTCTGTACCGTCGAACTTGTAATTCGGATCGATTCCTCTTCCGATTGAAACCTCGGTCAATTCATCGAATTTGGCGAATGGATCAATGATCTCTGGCTCTGCCGCTAGACCCTCATTTTTATTATTGGTGCTAGTATCCGGATTGCTGCTAGTATTGCTAGAATTGCTGGTGTTGCTGCTATTGTTCGAATTGCCGTTATTGCCGCTGCAAGCTGCCAGGGTGACAACGATCAGGATCGCTGCCAATAACATTAGACTAACCTTCTTCATGGAAATCCCCCTCAACCATATTCGTCTTCTCGACAATTTCAATATACTAAGGTTCTGTGGAACTCGCGTTAGAAGATCTGCTTCGATGAGGGGGTGAAACTAAGCTAGATCATAAATCGAATAAAAAGTGTCTACCCCTGTAACGTACGAATTCCTACCTGACGGCCAGCTTGAATAGTCATCCTGAATTAACCTTACTCATGATTGCATTGCCGATATTCGCTCGGCAGAAGCCCCACCTGCTCTCGGAACAGCCGACTGAAGTACTTCTCATCATGGTAGCCGATCTGCTCCGAGATCCACTGGATCGTCTTGGACGAATTCCTTAGCAGCTCTCTCGCCCTCTCCATCCGTAGATCGCGCACATAGTCCGTATAAGTCTTGCCTGCATATTGCTTGAAGCATTGACTGAAGTAACTGCTGCTCATATTGACCTTATACGCCATATCAGAGGCAGAGATCGGCTCGCTCAGATGCAGCTGGGCGAGGTTAATCGCCTTCAGAATGCTATTTTGAATTTCTTTAGAGAACTGCGGTTTTGTGTTGGCTTGTTGAATACGATCCCTGATCTCTAGCAGCCAAGCCTCAAACCCGCTCCAGCTGAGGAAGAAATCCTCGATCATAATGGGATTCCCCAGAATTTGCTGGTACAATCTATTCCATTCATCCGATATCGAATAGAAAATTCTTGCCAGCCGGACTGGCGGCAGTCTCATCCCTCGCAGACTCTGAGTTTGGGTGTGGAATATCGCATCATCGTAAATCCATTCTGCGTTAATCCACTGATCGCGGATTTGGCTCGGATGATCCAGTGAACCCGCCATCTTGTCCTGACTCTGGATCTCAGATGCGTCAATCGTCAGCATATCGACCGAAGGATCGTAGTCGTAGAACAAATCCTTCTTACGATAGGCTTGTATCTGCTTTAGTATCGATCTGCGATCCATTCCTGATAGTCCTCTGAAGCAGACTACAGCTATATTAGCAGCTCGGGGCTGCGGGACGTTCCATCGTTTCTGCCAATACCAGATCCCATGATCTGCTTCCTCAGCATGTTCAGGCAAGTCTGGCTTCTCACCGGCTTCCTCCTCCAGCGGATATAACGCGTATAGGACGAATAATTCTTCTATTCGCTCCCACTGCTCCTCATGGGTCGGTGCTAGCTTAGCCCCCTCCTTATGCTCCATCAGTGAGACAATACGACTCAGCACAACTTCGAATTGCTCCTGCTCCAACTGAATCTTGGCGATATAATCAATCGCGCCTAAGCGAAGCGCATCTTGGACATTCTCAAAACCTTGATGCATGGTTAGCACAACTATCTGTGTCTGCGGATACTTCTCGCGTACGATTCTCATGAGCTCGATCCCAGACATCACCGGCATCGATAAATCTGTAATCAGCAGATCAACGTGATGCTGCTCCATGAACACCAGCGCGCTCTCGCCATGATTGGCTTCACCAATCACTTCCATTCCATATTGACCCCATGGCATTGCTGAGATCAATCCCTTGCGAACTAACTTGTCATCATCAACGACTAGCACACGAATCATTTCGCCTCACCTCCCGAGACAGGTAAGCGCAAGGCAACCAACGTCCCCTTGCCAATCTCACTCCTGATGCTTATTTGCGCCAAATCGCCGTAGCTGGATTCCAGAATTCGCTTCACATAGCGCAAGCCGATCCCCATGCCGAGCTTATCTCCATCTCCTGCATCCTCATGCAGCAATTTCTTAATGGCATCCTGTGACATGCCTGCTCCGTTATCCTGAATGGCAATCTGTATGAACTGCTCCTCACGCTTAACGCCTACATAGATGTAACCATCATCGCTCACACCATGATAGAGCGCATTTTCCACGATTGGCTGCAGGATAAAGCGCGGACTATCCAGCGACAAGCTCGATTCGTCTATGTCCAGCTCCACATCGAATTGAAAATCATAACGAATTTGCTGCAATTGCAAATATTCCTTCAGCGCCTCGATTTCATCACCGATTGTGGAGGACTGACCCATTTTGCCAAGATTATAATAGAGCAGCTTGTTCAGAGAGAGGACAAGCTTATCAATCTCCTTCTGTCCATTCATATGCGCAAGCCAATGTACGGTATCGAGTGTGTTCAAGAGGAAGTGCGGATTGATCTGGTAACGCAGCTTTTCAACCTCAAGATCGACTCTGCGCTTCTCCTTTAGCTCGATCTCTTCGTACAGGTCCCATATCTTACCCTTCATATTGCGAATCTGATACAGCAGATAATCGAATTCCGGAATATGGATGTGCTCTGTCTCTTCATTATCATTCGTCTGAATCAGCGCTTTGATTTCCTTATTGAATTTATCGAGCGGGCGGTAGACCATCTTCCAGGTTAACCAAGCGAAGAATACGGCCACTCCTAAGAAGACCATGAAGATCCCGGCTATCAGAATTAACCATCGATTGCGTTCCTGGTGTAATTCCGATTCTGGGTATACGGACACAATGCTCCAGCCTTGATTGCTGATCTCCCGATTCCAGAAGAACTTATCCGAATAGCCTGCTAGCACTTCGGGATCGCTCTCCGCGAAACGCTCATTCTCCGGATACTGATCGGGCACTTCACTGAAGGCGATGCGTCCCTGCTCATCCAACAGCAGCAGTCTCCTCGCGCTGTCCTTACGATTCTGAGGCGCGAACAAGGTCTGTATCGCATTCCGACCAGTCTCAATATAGAGATAAACCTCCTGATCCAGCACATTCACTTTCCGTATGGTGCTGAAGACATATTGATTGATAGAGCCATTGTAGCTAATGTGCGGGCCGAAGTACGTGATTTCTGGAAACTCCGCCAGCACGGGCAGATCATCTGGTACGAATTCACCCCTTACGCGGAAATTCTCGAAATTATACGCCCCTTGGCCGGGATAGTAATACATCAGCAAGCCAATATTCGGATTTGAGAATGTAATCACATTCAATTCGGTCTTGATTTCATTCGTGATGCGGAGTCGCTCATAGCTGTCGCTGACAACAGCAAGCTCTTCGATCAAGCGATTGGTATTACCGCCATAAGCTAGCTGCTGCGAGACATGATTGAGATTATTCAGCGAATTCTCCAGCATCAGCAAATCCTGCCTAAGGTTGCTCTGGTGCGCGCTCTCCACCTTATTGCCAATAATGGAATCGATGGTGAAGAAGGAGATCACCCCTAGACATAAGAACGGTGCTAGACTGCTGATCAGGAAGATGAGGATAATTCGATTCTTGAAGGTTACATGTTGAAGCTTCTTCAGCAAGATGTTCGTAAGCCATCCTTCCCTTCTCCACTATCATTTCGCAGTATTGCGCGCAGACTCTCTCTACTATAATAATAGCTGCAATCTATTATTCAAGCGTCGGAGCATTCAATGAAGATAGGTGGAAAATTTATCACCAACTCCACCGAGCCGCAAGCGAAATAGGACCGCACTCCTCTAAAGGAGATGCAGTCCTGGATCAGGCATGCTGCGCATGCATTCTACCAATCGCAATGGGAATACGGTACACTATGAGCAGGTGATCTATGATGCATATCAATCCATTGAACGTTCCCCGAGAGAATCGCACACATGGCGATCCCCTGTTCCCGCTAGCCTCCTATTGGCACGCTGCGCCAGCAGGTGAGACCGTCGTCGATTGTCACTGGCATGAAGAAGCTGAATTCCTAGTCGTGCTGAAGGGACAGACCCTGTTCCAGATTGGCACTAGCAGCTTCCCAGTCCGCGCTGGCGAGGCTGTATTCGTGCATGGCGGCGATATTCATGCTGGACATCCATTGGGTGATTCCGAATGCTCCATATTCGCTATCGTCTTCGATATGCGATGGCTTGGAAGCGGTCTGCTGGACCGGCTGCATCACGACTATATCGCGCCTCTTCTGGAGGATCGGCGCTCGCTGCCGCAGCACTATACACCAGTCAGCACAGTGGGGGCCGCAGTCCTCCAGGCACTAGCCGCTCTGCGTGAAGACGCTGCGTCGACAAGACCCGGCTTCGAGCTCGCAATCAAGGCTCGCCTCTACTTGATACTGGCCGAAATCGCCAGCAGCGGTCATTGGTCTGAGCGGCATATGGTGACCGATCAGGAGGTGCACCGGCTCGAATCGCTCAAGCGTGTACTGGCCTATATCGAGACCCATTACCAGTCGCGCATCTATCTCCACGAGCTCGCACAGCTCGCGCATATGGGAGAGGCGCAATTCTGCCGCTTCTTCAAGAAGCTCGTGCATAAGTCACCGATCGCCTATATCAATAGCTACCGTGTGAAGCGAGCGGCCGTGCTGCTGCAGCAGCGTGATCGCAAGCTGCTCGACATCGCGATGGAGGTCGGCTTCGACAATCCCAGCTACTTCACCAAGCGATTCAAGGAGGAGCTGCGATGCACGCCTGCCGAATTTCGGAAGCGTCTACAGCTGAATGACTAGCGCAGCGCTTGGCTCTGACGGCGTGATTACGACACCCTGTTCGCTGGCAGACACGCTTCCGCCGCTTACAGAGGCAATCTCATGAACACCGCGCAGCACGATCGTCCACGGCTTGCCTGCTGACACTGCTGGCCCTTCAGCCTTGATCCGGATTTCGCTGTTCGCCTTGGATGCCGCTACCAGCAGCTCCGTCTCCCCTTGTAAATTGACTACTCTGGCGGATGCTTCCGCCCCCTCGCCCAGTTCGAACAGATGCAGCGCCACCCCATCCGCATAATCATAGTCTGGGCGCTGGTCATTCTTGCCAATCGCCAGCAGGGTGTTCGGTCTCACGAGCAGCGGCAGGCTGAAGTAATCATGCTGCTCCGAAACCCATCGGCCGCCATGCAGCACTTCTCCCGTAAAGTAATTCGTCCAAGCACCCGCTGGCACATAGTATTGCACCGTACCCTCTTCGTTGAAGATGGGAGCGACCAATAACGAATCGCCGAGCATATATTGCAGATCCAGCGGTCCGCAGGTTGGATCGCCACTAAATTCCAGCACCATGGCGCGCATCATCGGCAAGCCCTTCTCTGTCGCTTCCACCGCCTGATCGAACAGGTAAGGCATAAGCCTGCTCTTCAATTGCGTGAATGTGCGCAGCACATCTACCGCCTCTTCGCCGAACAGCCACGGCACGCGATAGGAGGTGCTGCCATGCAGACGGCTATGGGAGCTGAGCAGACCGAACTGCACCCATCGCTTGTAGATATCAGGCGGAGCAGTATGCTCGAAGCCGCTGATATCATGACTCCAGAAGCCGAAGCCGGACAGACCGAGCGACAGACCGCCGCGCAGCGTCTCGGCCATCGAATCATAGTTCGCTGAACAGTCGCCGCCCCAGTGAACTGGGAATTTCTGGCCGCCGGCAGTTGCAGAACGCGCGAACAGCATCGCTTCATTCCGACCCAATTGCTCCTCGAGCAGCTCGAATACGGCCTTGTTGTACAGCTGCGTATAATAGTTATGCATCTTAACTGGGTCCGAGCCGTCATAATAGACGACATCTGTCGGGATTCGCTCGCCGAAATCCGTCTTGAATGAATCCACACCCATATCGACCAGCCGCTGCAGCTTGCTCTTGTACCAATCCACTGCCGCCGGATTCGTGAAATCCACGAGTCCCATGCCAGCCTGCCACATATCCCACTGCCACACATCCCCGTTCGGGCGCTTCAGCAGGTAGCCATGCGCCATCCCCTCATCGAACATGGCTGACTTCTGCGCGATATACGGATTAATCCATACGCAGATCTTCAGCCCTTTCTCCTTCAGACGACGCAGCATCCCCTCCGGATCGGGGAACACATTCTTGTCCCATTCGAAGTCGCACCATTGATATTCCTTCATCCAGTAGCAGTCAAAATGGAACACATGCAGCGGCAGCTCCCGCTCAATCATCCCATCTATAAAGCTATTAACCGTTGCCTCATCATAGCTTGTTGTGAAGGAGGTCGTCAGCCAGAGGCCGAACGACCACGCGGGCGGCAGCGCAGGCTTGCCAGTCAGTGCCGTATAATTGCCCAGCACATCCTTGATCGTCTCGCCGCCGATGATGAAGTAATCGAGGTATTCGCCCTCTACACTGAATTGGACCCTCGATACATGCTCGGAGGCCACCTCGAACGAAACCCGCTCCGGATGATTGACGAATACCCCATACCCCTTATTCGAGATATAGAAGGGGATGTTCTTGTAGGCTTGCTCACTGCTCGTACCGCCGTCCTCATTCCAGATATCGACGACCTGACCGTTCTTCACGAATGGTGTGAACCGCTCGCCAAGACCATACACGTACTCGCCCACACCGAGATCCAGCTGTTCGCGGACGAAGGTTTCCTTGCTTGCAGCATGCTCGATATGCGCGAGCGAACGATTGCCGCTGCCGGTCAGCCGACGGCCGTCATAATAAAAGTCCGCCTGCCAGCCCTTGCGCGGTATCGTAAGTGATAGCTTGCCGCTGGTCAGGGAGACTTGCTCCTCACCCTCTGAAATTTGAATATACGTGTCCTGCGGGAAGATGTCGAAGTGGGGGCCCTGCAGCTTGCGGCCCTTATGACGATAGAATTGCACCCGAATGACATCGGGCATCGGGGAGCTGTAACGCACAGTCAGCAGTGTCGCGTTGAGCGGATCACCCTTATGCATCACATGCTTTGTCGCGGCGTAAGCGGTTACAGAATCTGAATGAATATGGATATCTCGTATATCCGTTGTATGCTGCAGCTTATAGCCTTCTCTGACCTGCCAATAGCCGTCCGTAAATTTCATCTAGAATCAGCCTCCTCAATATATCACGCTCTTACTTCCATGATATTGCTATTGAGGAGGAATTTCAGGTTCAATTTTGCTTGTTTATAACACGATTTTGACATTTGACGATGATCGAACGCTCATCTTGCAGGTTAATGCCGGAAGTAATCATCTGCTTCAGTATGCCAAGATGACACCTTTCTCGTTCGCGTACAAGCTGCTTACACCCCGCGTCGGGACGATGACAATCTCCTTGAAGTTAAACTGCGCCAGAATCTCATCCTTCAAACGCTGAGCCAATCCTTCATTATGACAATGCGCGATAACAGCGCGAAGCCCATCGGTGGCCTTGCCGCTGTCTGTAATCGTAGCGACCATCTTCTTCACGATGTTGGACTGTCCTCTGCAGTTCGCGTAACTGATTATATTCCCGTCGCCGTCTGAACCTAGCAATGGCTTGATATTGAGAATGTTAATCAACGCGCCCTTCAGCTTGCTCAGTCTGCCATTCTTCAGCAGGTTGTCGATACTGTCCAGCACGAAGTACGTCTTCATCTCATGTATGAATTGCTCCACCTTCGCAATCACTTCTTGCGGTCCATGTCCTGCCTTCACAAGATCGTGAATCTGATAGGCTACCAGCAATTCCCCTGCAGCTGCGCTCTTGGAATCGAAGACATGGACGCGATCAGCATGCTCCTCTAGCATCTGAGCGCCCAATACAGCGCTATCGTACGAGCTTGACAGTCTACTGGACAGCGTAACGACATAAGACTGCTTCCCAGCAGCGGCCTCATACTCCTGTTGATAGAGCGTGGGAGACGGCGCTGATGAGCCAACCTTGCCTGTGCACTGCTGCATCGCCGCTAAGAATGCCGGAATATCCAGCGACTCATCATCCACATAGTGATCATCGCCTAAATTCAGATTGAGCGGCACCGTTCTGAGATTCAATTGCTGCTTAATCGCATCGGTTAGGTCGCAGCATGAATCCACAATGATTTGTTCGGACATAACTTCCTCCATCCTTATGACTTGTCCTAAGTTTATCATGTCCCATCGTGCGCTTACCATTGACAAGTGTCATATATACTGTCGGGAAACCTGCATATGTTACAGGATTCGACACATCTCTTAGGCTAGATCGCCGGCATCACATTGCCGCCTGCGACCGGCAAGTACACGCCAGTAATGAAGCCCGCCAGATCGGAGGATAGGAAGGCAACCGCATTGGCGATATCCTGGTCGGTGCCGCGATGCCCCAGTGGAACGTGCTGATCGTACGACTCAATCTTCTCCGTACCCGCCTCCCGGTCACGTTCACTGATGGTCCAGCCGGGGGCTACTTGGTTGACCGTAATCTGATGAGCGCCTACCTCCCTCGCCAACACACGATACAATCCATCCATCCCTCGCTTGCCGGCCACATAGGCAGATTGTGTCGGCAGCGCCAGCATGGCACACTCCGTATTGATCCCCACGATGCGGCCATACCCTTGCTCGATCATCCCAGGAACGAAAGCCTTGAATAAGTGAACACTCTGCATGACACAGGATTCGAATTGATCCAGGTAATCCTCTGCAGGCTGCTCCAATATACTCGTCCATTGATACTGTGTGACGGCATTCGCCACTACAATGTCTACCCGGCCAAACTGTGTAATAATCTGATCTCGCATCTCAGTAATGGATGCTCCGCTCGTGATATCGGCCTGGACCGTAATCGCACGACGTCCCAACGCCTCGATCCCCGACCGCAATTCCTCCGCCTTGGCTCGATTGCTATGATAATGAATCGCAATATCCGCTCCGCACTCCGCTAATGTTCGCGCCATTGTTCTGCCCAGCTGACCGGTAGCTCCAGTAACTAAGGCAGTCCTCCCATTCAAATCAATCTTCATCATAATCGCTCCCTTTCTTAACTTCACCTATTATAGCCCATCGTACCCTGCTTCCTATACTCTGATGGCGTGAGCCCTGTCATCTTCTTGAATTGCTTCGAGAAGTAGAACAGATCGCTGAACCCTACACGCTCCGCAATCTCACTTACCGAGCTCCCTGTCGTAATCAGCAGCTGCTTCGCCTTCTCCATCTTCTTCTGCGTAATATATTGAATCGGTGGAACCCCTAGATGTCTCTTGAACAGCCGTATAAAATAGTTCGGATGCACATGTGCCACCTCTGCAAGCTCCTGAACCGTAAACCCTCTCTCAATATCCTGGTGGATATATTCGAGTACATCGGAGAGCTTCTCAATCGCCCGTATATTCTGCAGTTCAACACGTTCTGTGTCCGTCTGACTTACGCAGTATGCGATGAGCTCCATCAGCTTGCTCTTCGCCAGCAGCATTCCGTAGATAGACCCGGTATTCGCATGCGTAACAACAGCCTGCATAATCGATTCTACATAGGTACGATCCGGCACATCCCATACAAGCGGGAGCTTCACGAGCTGGAATACATTCAAATCCCCTACAAAGGCATTGAAATGACACCACCACTTGGTGTAAACATGTTCGCTAATTGTAGAATATGACTGCTTCACACCCTCAGGCATGAGTATCAACTGTCCTGACTTCGGATGATAGTCTTCATCTCCAATTTTCAGCCATCCCTCCCCATCATCGATGTAATAGAACTTGCTGTAATCCGGTGTATAGTCAAGATCTCGCCATTCCGAACTGACTGTATTGTAATGGGCCATATACAGTTCAATTCTAAGATTCGCAAGATAATTCGAGAGCAGCGTGGATGTGAATGGCATGCGCAAGACCTCCGGCTCAGAAGGTTTATTTTGTACAAAGGGAAGTTAGGGTTCCCCATGTATCATACCGCTAACAGCAGGTATAATGAAAGGAGGATCGAAGCTAGGAGGCGAATGAAGTGATGGATAAGCAAGCGTATCTGAAGACAATCGATGCATGTATCGCGAACGGGCCCTTCCAAGACACTTGGGAGTCGCTCAGCAAATTCCAAGTACCGGACTGGTACAGGAGCGCGAAGTTCGGTATCTTCATCCACTGGGGAGTGTACAGTGTTCCAGCATTCAGCAGTGAATGGTATTCACGGAATATGTACATACAAGGCTCCAAGGAATATGAGTATCATCTTGCAACCTATGGACCGCATGCGGAGTTCGGCTATAAGGATTTCATTCCGATGTTCAAGGCGGAGAAGTTCAATGCGAACGAATGGGCGGAGTTGTTCCGCAAGTCTGGCGCGAGATATGTGATGCCCGTTGCCGAGCATCATGACGGATTCCAGATGTATAAGAGCGAGATTTCGCAATGGAATGCGTACGAGATGGGTCCGAAGCGCGATGTGCTCGGCGAGATGAAGGCCGCATTCGATCGGCATGGACTAGCGCTCACTGTCTCGTCACATAGAGCGGAGCATTGGTTCTTCATGTCGCATGGCAAGGCTTTTGACTCTGACATTAAGGAGCCGCTCGTATACGGTGACTTCTATTGGCCTGCGATGCCTGAGCCCGATCACCAAGATCTGTACGGCTCTCCGCCAAGTGAGGAATATCTGGAGGATTGGCTGATCCGTTGCTGCGAGCTGGTCGATCAGTATCAGCCTAAGGTGTTCTACTTCGACTGGTGGATTCATACTGCTGCGTTCAAGCCGTATCTGAAGAAATTCGCCGCTTATTACTACAACCGCGGTGCGCAATGGGGCACGCCCGTCGCGATTAACTACAAGCATGACGCCTATATGTTCGGCACCGCAGTGCCCGATGTGGAACGCGGTCAATTCGCAGACCTGAAGCCATACTTCTGGCAGACCGATACTGCCGTGGCGAAGAACTCTTGGTGCTATACAGAAAATAATGACTATAAGACGGCCGGTGAGCTCATTCGTGACCTTGTCGATATCGTGAGCAAGAACGGGAATTTGCTGCTCAATATTGGACCCATGGCGGATGGCACGATTCCTTCGGAGGATCGGGATATTCTGCTGACGATCGGGGAATGGCTCAACATCAATGGTGAAGCGATCTATGACACGACGTATTGGCGCGTGTTCGGCGAAGGCCCAACAGAGGTCGAAGAAGGACAATTCACGGATACGAAGATGAAGCTATTCACCAGCGAAGACATCCGCTTCACCGTCAAGGGCAGCACGCTGTATGCCACTGTGCTGCTGTATCCGGAAGACGGTATTGTGCGGATTAAGGCCCTAGCTGATAAGTCGCATCACTTCCATGGGATAATTAAGGATGTAAGTGTGCTGGGCTTCGAGGAACAGCCGGTCTGGAAGAGAACAGAACAAGCGCTGGAGATTAGAACGACATCGGTACAGAGTCCGTACCCGGTCGTGCTAAAGCTGACAATCGATTAAATGGTGGCAGGAATGGCTGCGGGGCGTGATTAGTCGGATTCTATCTGACTAATTGCGCTCCTTGCACCATCGCTGCTCATTTAGTCCGGTAGAACCTGACTATCTGCGCTCCATGTACCATCTCAGCTCATTTAGTCCGGCAGAACCTGACTATCTGCGCTCTACGTACCATCTCAGCTCATTTAGTCCGGTAGAACCTGACTATCTGCGCTAACGAGCTGATAGGTTTCGCCGGACAGATCGCGATACACGACTGAAGGCTTGCCCTCACGCTCGCTCCACACTGGAGTGAGCTTACTCATTAGGCGGCAGAACGCCGGCAAATCAGTCACTTGATGCTCACTTAATTCCGCAGCCTCTCTCACTTCTACAATAACACCATTCGGCAGCCCTTCACTTACTAGCTCGTAACGATCCTCTTGCTCGGTCAGCACATACTCGCCCTGGAGGAAGATCGCGACATAGACGCCGAACGTATACCCGAACAGCGCCTTCTCCCCTTCCACCCATTCTCCCTTCGGCAGAACACCTACCAACCGCTGCTCCCCCTCAGCAGAAGATGCATACCGTGCCGCTACCACATGCTTGCCAACTTGTACCACACCATTATTATGCTGATGCCGCGGATCGCCAGCTCGATAGCCTGCGCCTGGCTGGAACATATACAGATGGTTGATTGTATCCTCCGCAATTAATGGGAAGGCGATATCCCAGCGATGCTGCTCATTATCGAACTCCTGCACCCGCTCCAACATCCCGCCGATCGCATAATGCTTCGTTATGTAAGTATACTTGTGCAGCGGCGCAGCGTCTGGCTGCCATGGCACCACCACTTGCGACAATTCGGTTGGCTCAGTCCGCTCGAGGGCGATTCGCCTTGCCTCTGCAGGCGCTTCATAGAACAATAAACCCGCATACTCTACTCGCGGCAACATGCTAGGCATGGCAAAGTCACCGAACTGCACATAATCGAACAAGACATTCTGATCACGAGGCAGATCATGCGCCAGGCTGCGCATCCGCGCGCCTACCCATGCTCCGCCAAGATAATGCTCAGCCCGAACCATCCACAACTTATCTAGCAGATCACTCAGTAACCCTCGAATCCCTGCATCCTGAACACAAGCGTAGGCACAGGTGAACGCCTGCACCCAGTGCCAGAACCAGGGGAGCGCGCCGTATTCCGGCATGCCCTTCTCCTGTATTCGGGACAGCGTCTGCTTCAGACTGTCTAAGCCATCCTGCAGCAGATCCGCATCGTCGTATCGGCTGCCGAAGATTAACTTCGTTGCGATATACTTCGACTCGTGATGGTTGTAATGCGCTTGCGGGACGCGATAATAAGCGGCTTGGTATAGCGTTTCCAGCGTCACTTCGAGCTCGCCGCGCAGCTCAGCACCTAGCTGATCTGCATACTGATCATAGAAGTAGGCGATCAAGCAACCCAATATCTCCGCAGGTAATGGGTTTGGCTTCGCTTCCTCTGGCGAGGGATTCAGACCTAGCGGCCAATGCCCGAACAGCTGGTGCTCGGCGTCACGATTCTGCAGACGCAGTACGCGCAGTAGCACCTCTGTCCCCAGCGCAACTGCCCTGCCCCGATCGAATGCGATTGGCATCTGCTCATCTGTAGCCGCAGCTAACAGATAAGAGGCGTAGTAATAATTATTCCGAATATCATTATGGAACCATAATCCACTTGCTAATCGTGGAAGTTCAATCGCTTCTGCCGCGATTCTGGTCACAATCTCGTTTTGTCTATTTTGATACTTCGTCATTGGTCCATGCCCTCCTGGTTCGCTAACGAAAGATAGGATGCCCAGCATTCATCCAGGCACCCTATCATTGTATCAGATTATACCTCTGCATATCAGCCAATTGGCTGCGCTGTTCGAACGCTAAAAGATCTCAAACTCCGAGATTTGCGCGGCCGGCCATGCGGAATTGCTCATGAATGTCAATCGGATGTGACGAGCTTCCACACCCTCAATCGCAATATCCACCCGGTTGCTCTGCGTCGGATCGAATACATATAACCCAGATGCAATCAGCACTAGCTCACTCTCACTGTCTAATCCCGCCCACACTTCTATTCCTTGTTCCCTAGCCTCCCACGCATCGAGCGGTGGAAGTGTAAGCGTAAGGCTGGTAATCGGCCTGACCTCACCTAGGTCAACAGTCAGCGATTGCGGGAAGCGATTCGGCATGCTCTCCCAATACGTGTAGGGATCGCCGTCATTCGCATTAATGGGCAGGAATGCTTCGGCCGTATTCGTGGTGGAATGAATGGGCTTGCCAATCGTCAGATTCAGCTTGGGCACTCGCTTCTTGAAACTGACATCCTTAACCTCACTGGGCGCGTCCGCTCTGGATAAGAGCATATAACCGACCTCTTGATCATGGATCAGGCCGATATAGTCGAACTGGATATGGCCATCCATCTCTGCAACGGGCAAGTCAGCAATCCAAGTTCCGTCATAGCGATGAGCGGCGGCAACAGCATACGGCCACTTCCCCCCCTTACGGACTCGAATGGTCGTGTCGGGCCCCATTGGCTGATAGATCATCACGCGGTCTCCCTCCCGTACTTCAACTAGGTAGTGGTCGCCAGGATCCAGCTCATAGCCGTTATAACGCTGATAGACGCCGCCTCTCACCGCTCCGTCCGCGCTAACCGCCTCCACGCCTGCAGGAGCCAGCGCGAAGTCGCCATCTCCTATCTCCAGTGCATGCTCACTATCCCAGTTGGCGGTTACCGCATACGTCCCAATTTGAGTAATCGTCGAAGTATCGGATTGCTGCTCGAACCCACTCACCAGCTGATCCGCATAGCGCGACAGCAGCTCGCGCTGGTACACACCAGCAACATCGAGCCACGGATTCTCAGTGCCATGGATCAGGTCCCCGCTAAGCTGGAAGCCCATCGCCATATTCCAACGCAGCATCTCCTTGCTGCTGGTCATCGTCTCCGGCGCCAGATTATGCTGATATTGAAGAACCTTATCTCTCATAAGCATGCCCGCCATTGGATAATAGTCGGTATAGCGGTCTGTCTTGGTGCGGTAGCTCAGCAGATCCCACAGGTAATTGGAGCCCATGAAGCCTGTCGCATGCTCCGCGTGAACATCTATTCCTACCTCATGGAAGGCTTTGTGCTGAACTGCACTCACATACCGCTGCACACCTGCGAAGTAGGCATTAGATGGGTCCGTACCTTCAATGCTCCCCGGTCGATTCGCATTGAACATATACGGCGCGTTGCGCGCCCCCCACTGATCCTCGAAGATGCCGTCCACACCCGCTTCCTCGATCAGCTTCCGATGCTCTTCGGCGATGCGCTGGGTCACGAACGGATGACCAGGGTCCATCACATAGCCACTGTGCGGTCCGTAATCCTCCTTCACCACTGTCCCGTTCTCTCTGTTCACTGCAATATCCGACAATTGGAGAGATTCTGGCAGTGACAGAAGGGTTGGTGCATTCACGCCCCACCAGGAGAAATTCGTATACGGCACCACCTTATTGCCCGCGCGCTGAACCGCTGATACCCAGGCACGGAATTCCTCATAATCGCCCCATCTGGCCGCTGGCGGAATAAAGTCAGGGTAATGCTCATCATGTCCCCCCTCCTGGAACCCGACCAGATGAATGATTCCCGTATGGTCCATCGGATCGATATAGCGCTCGCCCAATGTACGCCATTGCTCGCGTCCAATGGCCGCTATGTCTAATTTATACATCGGCAAGCCATAGTAGCTCTCTTTCTCCTCATCCAGCTTCTCAGCTACATCCGGATACACATCTATCCGATTGTCCACCCGATAGCCATGAATCGAGTCTGGATAATCGCCGCCAATGAATAGGACGACTTTCGGCGATTGCCAGGCGGCACCCGGTTCGATCCACGTCTTGTATTGATGAACCATGGCCGTCAGATCACCATCGTCCACCTGGTTCTTAAATCCGATTTCTGTGCTCGCGAGCGGAAGCTCCCCCTCATTAACATCATAGATCGCGAACCCGCCATTCACAGAGCGGAGCGCTGCGTAAGAGGCGAACATGACACCGGGATATTGCCCCTCATAAGCGTTATTCTCTAAGAAGAAGCTGGGTCTAAGCTTCGCGCCCGGCAGCATGGGCAGGAGCGCATCCTGAATGTGATGCTTGTTGAAACGTAGCTCATACGGAAATCGGAAGGATGCGATACGATGCTCGCTCACATTGTTCACCGCCGCCTGCATCACAATCCGGTCCTCCTGCGAGAAGTCCATCTTCACCGTGACAGGCAGCGGATCCGTATATTGAAATACCAGCGTACGATTTAATCGATTCCATTCATAGGACAATCGATCATCGGAATCCGACTCCTGCGCTTGTATCCCTACTTGATCGGACGTGAATGCTCTCCACAGCTGACGCTCCCGAGTACCGATCGTTATCGGCTCGTCAACCGACAGATGACGAATATAGGCAACCCCCCCGGTCTGTGAATCGAACCCCGCCTCATACTGCGGCGTACTGACGATCAGCCATTGATCCGTCTCCTCGAATCGCACCTGATTCATCATCTGTCTAGCACCGAATATCACAACTATGACAACCATCAAGCTTAAGCTTATAAGCACCATGAATCGATTTCGTCTGCTCACAGCGCCACCTCCCCTTCTATCAGAAGAGGCTGCCTGCGGGTGCTCCCGAAGACAGCCTCATTCGCTGACCCTTCCGTGTGTGAATTAATCGACCTTAATCGTGTTGAACACCGTTTCCTGCACGGTTGCTGATGCCTTATCCAGCGCAGCCTTCAGATCTACATCCTTATTCGAAAATACTTCCTGCACGACATTCGTCATTGCTCCGTAGAAATCCTGCGTATTGAACTGCGCTTCTGGCTTCCCGTCGAGCAGGTTCAATACATCCTGATCATATTGATAGACGTTCTCATACTTATCATAGAGGGCTTTCATCTTCTGCCCGTACGCTGAATCCATCTTGAAGTATTCAATTACCGGCGGAATGAAGAACTTGCCTTCCGCTTGACGCGCCTTGATGCTCTCTTCAGCGGACGCGATCGCTTCGTCTGAGAAGTAATCGAAGGTAGCATACAAGAATGCGGCCTCTTGCTCAGCTTTGGAAGCATTCGGATTGATGACGAGATAGTCGCCGCCGAGTACACCTGTATGCTTGCCTCCTGCGTGCTGGGCCGGCATCGGATACACCGCGATATCCTCCTTCAGCATGCCTCCTTGATTCAAGCCTTGGTCAACAGGGCCGTCCGGTCCAGCTACAACCATTGCTGTGCGTCCCTGTGCGAATGAGCCAACTGCATCGCCCCAGCCCAGCGCCCAGTCTGTCGGAATGGCATTCGCTTCCCATCTTAGCTTATGATAGAATGCCAACGCTTGCAGACCGGCCTCTGAATTGAACGTCGCGGTCACCTTGCCGTCAGCCACATTCTGGATCTCGCCGCCGGCTTCG
This sequence comes from Bacillota bacterium, assembly GCA_023441055.1. Lineage (GTDB taxonomy): Bacteria > Bacillota > Bacilli > Paenibacillales > UBA4045 > JAEZQY01. The sequence goes on from JAEZQY010000008.1 coordinate 213,915, forward strand.
AACAGGAAATTCGTCCAGTTCCAGCCCGACTCATTCCCCTTGCCCATCAGCGCGATGCCTGAGATGCCTGCAGCTGGATCGGACACCGCCTTGGCCGTATTGTACAGATCATCCCACGTCCAATTTATCGGCGGTATGGCTGCGCCGCGATCTCTCAGCATCTTCAGGTTCACAACGGTTCCCACAACATAGCCCTTCTGCGGAATCCCATACACCTTACCATCCAGAATAAACTGATTGGCCAGAATCGGATTGAACTGCTCCTTATTCAGATAGGCTTCCCACAGATCTGTAATATCGGCCGCCCATCCGCGTTCCGCTAGAAACTTGCCTTCTGTCGCATACGTATTGAACAAGGTAGGCGCTTCATTAGCCCCCATCTTGATCCCGATCTCGGATGGGTTGTACTGCCAATCCGCTTTAATGATCGTGACATGTGGATACACATCCTGGTATCTGCGAATCTTGTCATCCTCCAATGCGCGGTCAGCCTCACGATCAGGTGTCGGATAATAGACGCTGATAGAGATTTGCTCACGCTTCGCATCTTCATTCCCTGTGTTATCCTTCGCATCATTGTTAGTCTGAGCAGGCTTGCTCGTGTTACCCGCAGTGCTGCCCCCGCTGCTTCCTCCTGAATTTCCACCGCATGCCGCCAGTATGCCGACGAGCATCAAGATGCAGATTGTAGATAGGAATCCTTTACGCATTTGACCCATTGCACGTTACCCCTCTTCATCCGTATTTGGTGTTGCAAGCTCATTATAGAGCGAGCCAAATTGTAATTACGATGTGTATTCTTAAGTCAACTATGTGTAAGTTTACGACATTATCCCTTCACGCCGGACAGATGCAAGCCACGCATAATGTACTTCTGGAACATGAGGAACACGAGAATTGGAGGCACTGAGATCATCGCTAAGATCGCGAAGCGCAGGTTCCAATCCATCATTCTGGCTTGAATCACATATTTCAGAATCGCCGTGGCCAGTGGATATCGATTATCGCTGTGCATCACCAGCGAAGGCCAGAACCAATCATTCCAGGCAGTCGCGAACACGAATATAGCAAGCGTCGCATAAATCGGAATCGATAGAGGGAAGGCCAGCTGAAAGTACAGTCTGAACTCGCTGGCCCCATCGATGCGGCCAGCCTCGAACAATTCATGATGCAGATCATCGAAGAAGCTCTTAAGCAGTAAGAGATAGAATGCATTGGCCCCCGCTGGCAGCCAGAACGCCCAGAAGCTGTTGAGCAGACCGAGCTCCTTCAGGTTAATGAAATTGGGAATGATATAGGTGGTCGGGGGAATCAGCAGCGTCGTCAGGAAGAACAGCGAGATAAACCGCTTGATCGGCACATCCATCTTGGATAGACTGAAGGCCGCTAAGCCCGTTATCAGCATAATCGACAGCATATTGCCACCGAAGATGGCCAGTGTATTCTTCATGAATTGCAGCAGATCTATATAACCCCAGGATTTCGAGAAGTTCCCCCATACCCATTCCACCGGCAGGAACCGAGGCGGGAAGCTGAATAATTCCTGATTGCGCTTCAATGCATTCATGAATAGATACGACACTGGGTACAGCATAGAGAACACCATAGCAGCGATCACCACGACCATCATGCTGTAGACCGCCCAAACCTTCTTGCTGTTGAAGTCAAATCTGGATAGTATACCGCGTTCATGCATGCGCATTAGCTATTCCCCTCCTTGTTGGACAGTCTGAAGTGCAGCAGAGCAACCATACTGAGAACAAGGAACATCAGAACACCCAGCGCTGAGGCAACTCCATAATTCAGCTGCGTTGTGGCATAGCGAATGATGAGCAGCGCATAGGTCAGCGTCGCATTGTTCGGCCCGCCTTCCAGCAGCGCTTGCTGGGTTTGGAAGCCTTGCGAGGTTGCTATAATCTGCAGCAGGAACAGCAGCAGCAGCAGGTTCTTGATGGAGGGCAGCGTGACATAGCGAATGCGGTTCCAGACGGAAGCGCCGTCAATCTCGGCAGCCTCATAGAGATCCCTGGGAATGCCCATCACGCCTGCGAGATAGATCAGCATCGCCGACCCGAACTGCTGCCAGGTCTCCATGATCACAATCGAGACCATGGACCAGCTTGGGTTCGTTAAGAAAGCAATCGGTTCATAGCCTAGCTGCGTCAGCGCCCCGTTGATCGGACCTACCGGATCATAGAACCATCTCCACAATCCATACATGACGACTAACGGCACAACATTAGGCAGATAGGCGGCAATGCGCGCGAAGCCCTGGAACCATCTGAGCTCTGAGATTGCAATCGCGAATACGCAGGGTACCCAGAAGCCCATAATCAGTCCCAGGAGCATGTAATAGCCCGTATTCTTGACCGCAATCCAGATGGCCGGATCATTGAGCGCTCGTTCGTAATTAGCCCACCCTGCGAATGTGTTGCCTCTGACGAAATCGATCGTGTAGAAGCTGTAAATCACACCCTTGATAATCGGCATCCACAAGAAGAGAGCGAACACCGCAACAGCAGGCAGAACGAATAACAGTCCCCAGCCATAACGTATCGCTCTTCTTCCGCTCCTTGATCGTGAACTAGCATGAATCGTCTGATTCGTATTCATTGGTGCATGCATTCCGCTTCCTCCAAGCTTCTATTGTCTATTCCTATCATAGTGAGCTTGCGGAGCTGAGGGAATGTGCGATTCTAATCGGATCGTAGTCAATCTTACTTCTTGATGTCAGTTGGACTGCAGCCGAAGTACTTCTTGAATATCTTGCTGAAGTGCTCTGGGGACTCATAGCCTACTCGATCCGCAACTTCATATCGTCTCAGATCGGTTGTCTGAATCAGTCGTTTGCCCTCTTCCATCCGCAGCTTAATGACATATTCCCACAGATTGAAGCCCGTATACTTCTTGTATAGATAGCTTAGATAATTCGGACTGATGTGATTGCGAGCAGCCACTTCGTTCAACGTCAGACCCTTCTGATCATAATTCTGATCCAGATAGGCGCGAACTTGTTCCACAATCGTGTTATTGTGAGCCAACAGCTCCTCAGCGGAGGGATCCGACTGATACATATTCCAGTTCAAATCGCCATAATAGAACACCTGATTTTCCAGATGCATGTGATTCCAGCTGATTGCCTTGCTTGCCTGCTCATGGAGCGCCGGGATAGAAGCGGTGTCCTTCATAATCTGGCTGATTCCAATTGAGCAATCCAGCTGAAGATAGCGCTGGATCGTAGCGATAACGGTCCGGCTAACAAGCTCTAGCTGTTCGAGTTTATTCAATCGCGCGTCCAGGAAAGTCTGCTCCTCCCACTGAACGATAACGGTAACCTCGTCATTCGGCGCGTAGACCGACAGACAGCGCAGCTCCTGATCCAGAATTTCATGAGCTATATTCCGTATGGCATAGAGGAAGAGCGCGTTGTCCTCCTTGCGGGTCGCTCGCGGCTCCAATTCCTGCACGTTCAATTTGGGTTTAATCTTCATCAATGCAAAATACGGACCTATCAATCTTGCGGCTAAGGAAGATGAGAGTTGACGTTCGCCCCTGATATAATGATCCAGCTGCTCTGACCATTCCCTATGCGGTTCTTCAAGCATGAAGTCCGACTTCATCTGCGCGATCTTAGCTGGGTCTGGCTGATTGGACTTGTCGATCTTAAGCAGCACATTGCGCACAGAGTCCAGCAGCTGATTGTTGTTGATCGGCTTCACTTGATAATCCTTAGCGCCCAGCCGCATCGCCTGCTGCGCATATTGGAACGTATCATGCGCAGAGATGACGATCGTCTGAATACGCGGATGAATGATCTTGGCCTGATGCATCAATTCAATCCCGCTCATGGCCCCCATCTGGATGTCCGTAATTAATAAATCGATATCATCCATCCGTAGATAATCCAGCGCCTCGGCACCGCTATGGGCAATCTGAATTGAGTCGATGTCCAAATCGGATTGCTCCAGCAGATTGCTTAACCCCTTGCAGATCAGCGGTTCATCATCGACGATCAGAATGTGATACATGCTCGCCGCCTCCATCCTTGTTGGTATTGTCGCGCAATGGCAGCAGCAGCCTCACCCTTGTCCCCTGGTCCTCTCGCCGCTCATACCGTAGTCCATACTCCTGCCCATAATGGAGCTGAATCCGCTTATGCACGTTCCGAGCGCCATAGCCGGCAGATAACTCATCGTCTGCCGTCTCCAGACTTCGCTGCAATGCTTCATGATCCACGTCCTTATAGCCATTATCCTCGACGCTGACTACCGCGTAATGCTGATCAAGATAGCAGCTGACTGCAATTCTCCCATCTTCAGCCATATAGCGCACCCCATGCAGGATGGCATTCTCGATAAGCGGCTGGATCGAAACCTTGGGGATAAGCATTGCCTTTACCTCATCGATTACTCGCCATTCGACTTCGAATCCATATTCGAAGCGCTTCTGCTGCAGATTCACGTACGCCATCGCATGCTCCAGCTCTTCGTCTAGCCGGATGAGCTCCCGGCCTCTGCTCAAGCTGATCCGCATCAGCTTGGAGAGGTCCTTGATCATATCCGCAGCCTCATTCTCGCCCTGCAGCGCGCACTTCCAATAGACACTCTCCAATGTGTTGTACAGGAGATGGGGATTAATTTGCTGGTACAATAAATTCAACTGCGCTTCCTTCTGTTGAAGCTCCATAATATACTTGTCGTGCACCAGCTGGTTAAACCTGCTCGCCATATCATGAATGGAAGACACCAGACTGCCGATTTCATCCCTGCGCTCCATCTCGCGCAGCGCAGGCACACGCTTGCCGGGTTCATACGCCTTGAAGAAGGTCACCATCTTGAACAGCGGTGTGATGAGCGATCGCAGGAAGTAGAGGATCACCAGGAAGAATAAGACCAGATAGGCAGCTGAGAGCAGTAATATGGCTCCCTTCACCTCGTTCTGTCTCTCCACAAGCGAATTAGTCGGTATTTTGTATATCAGCTTATGGTTCATAATCGAATTGGTATGTATGACATGGATACTGTCTTCATCAATCGCATAGGACACATTATCCTGGCTCACTGTAAGCTTGGCCGCATCTGGAAGCTCCACGTGATCGCTCATCGCCAGCACGGCATCCGTTCCATAATACAGCTCATTGTCCAGATTGGCGATGCTCAGATGACTGCCTACCGGCAACGAGATCCGTCGCAGCGAATCGCCCATCTTATTATCCATATTCGTAGCGATCAACACGCCTATGACTGAGTTGCCTTCGGACAGCAGATTGACAGCTCGAATCAGAGCAAGCGTAGGCTCCCGATCGGGCCCGGAATCTTCGATTACGCTAAGAATGGCCTTGCCCTTCAAGCTTACGGCTTTCTGGTACCAATCGGGCTGCTCTTCCTTATCGAAGAAGAAGATGAAGCTCTTATTCTGTGTGAGATAGCTAGGGGCGAACGAGAATAGATCATGCTCATCCGGGACGAAGAAGGAATAGCGAATCGTCTGACCACCGTCAATTCCCATGGAATGAGAGGCCAGAAATTCATTCATTCGCTGATATTGCTTCACCTCGCTGATAGAAGCGGTTGCAAGCTCCCTTGCGGCGAAGCTCTGCGTCAGCGGGTGTTGAATAATCGTAGTCATAATTCGATTGACGGTATCAATATCCCGATCGATCATGGCATGATTCAATTTAATCATCTCAACATACGCATCTGTCACTTGATTCTTCAGAATATCCTCGGTCTGCTCGCTAGCCATCCAGTAGATCAGCATGATTGGCGATACTAACAATATCAAAACAATAATAAGCTGCCAACGTATCGTTATTCGAGTCAGTGGATTCAACAGTCATCCTCCCTTCCCACCAATATATCAGAGATAACCAGACTGCTATATGTCGAATCTTATCGTGATTGTATTCATTTCTATTGGATCCTCCATATTCCTGCAAACGACAGAAAACCGTCGGAGTCTATCTCCGACGGTCAATTACTATGCCTATGTGATTAAATCGCCCGCAGCGTGAATACGCGGCTGGCGAAATCTCCGTGCAATCCTTGCAAGGACAGGCCATGCTGCATGAGGCGGTCGCCACCGAAAGCAGTGTCTGTATCGCCAACTCGATAATTCAGTTCGGCGGCCAGGCCTTGCAATTTCAGCCAACGCAGCGGCGCATACGGTTCAGCTAATACTTGGAAGTAGAACACAATTGCTTCTCGCTGATCTGCAGAAACGAACATCCAGGCGGTCTCATTGCCCTCGAACGGACTCTTCAAGCGATATAATTCACCTTGCTGTATGAGTGCACGGTATGTCTTATAGAACGCCACCTGCTGCTTGACAAGCTCCTTCTCCTCCTCAGACAACTTCGTTAGATCCAGCTCGTAGCCGAAATTGCCCGACATCGCTACATCACCGCGCATCTCCAGTGGAACAGACCGGCCAACCTGATGATTCGGGATAGCCGACACATGCGCCCCCATAGTGCTGACCGGATAAACGAGACTTGTGCCGTACTGAATCTTCAGTCGTTCAACCGCATCTGTATCATCGCTTGTCCACGTCTGCGGCATGTAGTACAGCATCCCTGGATCGAAGCGACCGCCGCCGCCCGAGCAGCTCTCGAATAGAATATTCGGGAAGGTCGAGGTGATCCGCTCGAGAAGCTCATACAGACCGAGCATATAACGATGCGCCGTCTCCTTCTGACGCTCCGGCGGCAGGAGGGCGGAACCAATCTCCGTCATATGGCGATTCATATCCCATTTCACATAGGATATTGGGGCGCTGGAGAATACACCGCTGAGCGTCTCGAATAAGTAATCCCTCACATCAGTGCGAGACATATCCAGCACCAGCTGCTGCCTGCCTTCTGTTCGCCTGCGATCAGGCACATGGAGGCACCAATCCGGATGCGCGCGGTACAATTCACTGTCCGGTGACACCATCTCCGGTTCTACCCACAAGCCGAATTGAAGATCGAGCTTGTTGACGCGGTCTGCGAGATCCTCCAGTCCGCCCGGTAATTTATTCTTATCTACAAACCAATCGCCTAGCGAGCTATTATCGGTATCACGCTTGCCAAACCAGCCATCATCGAGCACGAATAGCTCGATGCCAAGCTCGCTGGCATCCCTTGCGATCGATTCGATCTTATCCGCAGTGAAGTTGAAGTAAGTCGCTTCCCAATTGTTAATTAGAATTGGACGTTCCTTATCGCGATGCACGCCACGGCACAATCGGCTGCGATACAGCCTATGGTATGTTCGTGACATCCCGCCCAGGCCATTATTGGAATAGACCATCACAGCTTCAGGCGTCTGGAAGTGCTCACCAGCTTGGAGCAACCAACTGAAATCGAATGGATTGATGCCAATCGAGACACGAGTCGTCGCGAATTGGTCAACTTCGGCTTCTGCCGCGAAGCTTCCGCTGTAAACCAGGCTGAATCCGTAAACTTCACCTTGCTGTTCATCCGCGCCTCGTCTTAGAATAGCAGCGAACGGATTCAATTGATGACTGCTGGCCCCGCGCCTGCTCTCGATGCGTGTGCCGCCTTGTGCAAGTGCGCGGCGCTGCACATGTCGTTCTCTCGTCCATGAGCCAGCTAGCTGCAGCCAATCATAATCGGAATCTGGAAAGTCTATACTAGCGCTTGCAGCATGCTCCAGTCGAATGGATTCACTACCGAGATTATTGAAGCTAGTAGATCGAACTACTACATCATGCTGAGAGAACACGGTGTATCTGAGCACGACCTCTAATCCAGAAGGATCACGCAGGAATAGCTCGAGCGTCTCCGCTTCCGCATCGGATTCTGTATAGACATGAGGTAAGCCCTGCAGGGCAGGCTTGCCCGGTGTTATTCTGTACGAGTGGTAGATGAGTTCGGTTATTCTTGTTCCGTTGTCCAGCTGCACCTGATAGGCTGGCCCTCGGAAGTCGCTTGTCCCATACTGGGGATATTCCTGCGGAAGTGTATCTAATGTGATACTTCGTTTCGATGGTATTGGATTAGGCGCGAAGGCGCGTTCTTGAAGCTGCAGCATCTGAGTGAGGTCCGCATCATCGCGCAGCCTTGCGCCCCAATACACATGTGCGGGATGCCCTTCCACGATCTGGATTAGATAACTCATTCCTTCTGATTGCAAGTGAAAAAGTTGATTAGAAGCCTGATAAGAAATGGTCACGATTCATCCTCCCTGTCTTTGTCAATCTACAGCTAAACCAGCATTTCAAGAATAATCCCAGCGGTCTCTTCGATCGCGCGTTCTGTCACATCAATTACTGGACATTGCAGTCTAGCCATAATCTCATTGGCCGAGGCGATCTCATACCTGATCCGTTCAAGCGACGCATAGGTGGCACGATCCGGTAAGCCTAGCGCACGAAGGCGCTCCGTTCGAATACGGAGCAGGCGCTCCGGCTCCATGGTAAGTCCGACAACCAGGCGGTCTCCCGCGGCGAACAGCTCACTCGGCGGCTTCACCTCTGGCGTAAGCGGATAATTCGCTGTCTTATAGCCTCGGTGGGCCAGGAAGATGCTCAGCGGCGTCTTGGAGGTGCGGGATACGCCGACCAGTACGACTTGAGCCAGTAACAGACCTCTGGCATCCTTGCCGTCGTCATACTTAACCGCGAACTCGACTGCTTCGATCTTGCGGAAGTACTGCTCATCCATCTCATGCAGCAGGCCAGGCTTGTACTTCGGGGCATCATTGAATGTATCCACGAATGCCTGCATCATCGGCCCCATCACATCAACGGCGCGAACACCGCTCTTCACCGTCTCCTCGCGCATCGTATCGCGAAGCTCCGGCTGCACTAGCGTATACGCGATGAAGCCCCCTGCCGCCTTAGCCTCTAGAATGATTGCTCTAACTTCATCCTCCAGCTTCACTTGACCGTATCGCTTGACCTTGAATTCCTCGGTCGCGAACTGTCTGATCGTAGCCCGCACGACCGCTTCAGCCGTATCGCCAATTGCGTCCGAGCATACGAAGATTATTTTCTCTGAATTGTCAGGCATCCTCTGTCCTCCATCAGCCGATTAGTCAACTGCAACATCCAGCAGTACCTGTATGATATTCGTCTTGGTAATGCGCCCGACAATCTCATAGCGTACCTTATCATCCTCATAAGCTCTGGGAATCACAACAGGCAGCCCGCCGATCTGATTATGATTCATTCGCTTGGCGGCTTCGAATACGGAATCATCAGGCCGGATTGTGATCACTCTGGGTAGTCGTGTCATCGCCATCCCTATCGGAATCGACGCAGCGTTGGCATTGCCCAGCGTCAGCTTAAGCAGGTCCTTCATAGAGATAATGCCCGAGAGGTATCCCTCATCATCCGTGACAGAGATTAAGCTGGAGTGCTCAACGAATAATTGAATGACGGCGTCATTCACTGTCCCGCTCTCGCGGATCACGATCGGTCTACCCATGATCTCGCTTACTTTCATCTCCTGCAGTCCACTGATCAACCGACCGTTAGACCCCAGCTCCTTACCTAGAAAATAACCGACTTTGGGCTTCGCGTCAATAATACCCAGCATGACTAACACAGATAAGTCCGACCGAATGGTCGGACGCGTGATGCCGAGACTTTCGGCAATCTGATCCCCTGTCACTGGAGCCTGCTTCTTAATAATCTCTACAATTTCGTGCTGCCGTTCTGTAAGTTCTATAACGGCTCCCTCCTTATGCTTACTTTAGTCCAACTGTTGCAACAACGTCTTGGACGGCAGATAATGCAGCGCTCGAATGAAGCGAATCGTGCGCGTCTTGCCCCTCATTACGATGGAATGAGTTTCCGCACGCTGATCAGACAAGTAACGTACGCCGCCGAGGAATTCACCCGGAGTTACACCAGTCGCCGCGAAGATGACATCTCCGCTGCCGACCATATCCTCCATCGTAAGTACACGATATGGGTCATCAATCCCCATTGTAACGCATCTATTATACTCATTGCCATCTGCTGGCATCAATCGGCCTTGCAGCTCACCGCCCATGCACTTCAGCGCTGCCGCGGCCAGTACGCCCTCGGGCGCTCCACCCGAGCCGACGTACAGGTCAATGCCAGTCTCGGGGAAGGCTGGTGCCATCGCGCCTGCTACATCACCGTCCGAGAGGAACTTAATCCGAACGCCAACCTTGCGCAGAATCTGGATCTGTGTCTGATGACGTGGACGGTCCAGAATCATAACCGTTAGATCGGATACGCTCTTGTGCAGCAGGTCCGCCGCCTTGCGCAGCGTCATCTCCAGCGAATCCAGAATACTCAGCTTGCCAGCCAGCTCAGGACCCATGGACAGCTTCTCCATATACATATCCGGGGCATGCAGCAACTGTCCCTTAGGCGCTACCGCAATACATGAGAGCGCATTGTTTAGACCCTTGGCAACGATATCCGTGCCCTCTAGCGGATCGACCGCCACATCTACCTCAGGACCGCCATTGCCGCCAACCTTCTCGCCAATATACAGCATTGGCGCTTCATCCATCTCTCCCTCGCCGATGACAACCGTCCCTTGAATGGATACGGAATCGAACATAGCCCGCATGGCCGACGTTGCGGAATGATCGGCTCCATACTTATCGCCTCTTCCCATCCATGGCGCGGATGCCAGTGCGGCCAGTTCCGTGACTCTCACTATTTCTAAAGCTAATTCTCTCTCCAACATAACCCCTCCACTCGAATAAAAAAGCCAATACCAACCATTCACATGAATAACACGTGCTACCACCCATATATAATACGTATTATATGATTGATTAGTGTGTATTATATAACGCGTTTTCAAAGTTTGTCAACAACGAAATAGCCTGTATCGGTCATCATGACCGTTACAGGCTACTCCTATCCCCTATATGACACACCATCAACGCTTATAGAACCGCTTGGCATTCCAACCGAACAGCCGCTCCTTGTCCTGCTGCGTCCAATGATGAGGCAGCGCGCTCTGCACAACCTCCATCACTTCATCATAGCTCGCGGACAGCAGACAGACAGGCCAGTCACTGCCATACATGAGCCGCTCTGGGCCGAAGATGTCCGCAACATGACGAATATACGGCGCGAATTGCTCTACGGTCCAGTCTCGGTGACTGGCTTCGGTCACCATGCCCGACAGCTTGCAAGAGATCGTCGGATGTCGCGCAATCTCGACCATCTGGCTGCGCCATGGCTCAAGTACGGCTTCGGCGATTCTCGGCTTCGCGATGTGATCGATTACCCCACGCAGATCAGGCACCCGATTCAGCAATTCGACTAACGGTCCCAATTGGTGAGATAGGACCAGCAGATCCACAGGCACATCCCGCTTGGCAAAATAACGCACAGCTTCCACAAATGAAGCCTCGAGAATACGCGATGCGTCTGACATCCCTTGAATCATGATCCGGAAGCCTGCGAACTTCGGATGACGACTGAATCGTTCATAGTGCGCCAGATATTCCGGATCGGTCAGATCCAGCCAGACTACGACGCCTAGAATCGAATCATTCGTCTCCGCCAATCCAAGCAGATAGTCCGATTCCGCCAAAGTCTCTGCCGCCTGAACGACAATCGTGCCATCAAGCTGATGCTTCTCTAGATGAGGCCGCAGATCATTCGGCAGGAAATCACGCTGCAGAGCTGCAAGCTCCTGAGTAATCCAGTCATAGTCCCCACGATCCAACTTCCAATAATGCTGATGCGCGTCAATTCGCATATTGCTACTCCCCTTGATTCGCAATTCGTCAATTCCACTAACGATTACTATATCATAACGGAAGGTTTATCGGTAACTCTTATTAATCCCCCACAACTGACTTTACCAGTTCATCAGCGCTTCGTGTGGGGCTGCCTTCTTGCAATTGCTGTTGCTCGTCCTGCTCCTGCAGCTCTGTCATCGCATTCACAGACACAACCCAGTCTGCCTTCTCCGGCTTCTCCCAGTATTGCTCATTCCCTGGCAGATCATCGAACCATGCGGCATCCTCCGGACAATCCAGTATCATAAATTTCCCGTATTCATTATCTCTGGATTGATGGTACTTCAAGTAGGCCTTGCCGTTCTCAATCGCTAGAATCTCAATCTTGCCCGAGGTGTGGCTCATCGACAGCCGAACGCGCTTGCCCAGACCCGACGTCCGCGCCTTCGCTTCTTCTACTATGCGATATACACGCTCTAGCGGCAGCACGAAATCTCGGTTGCCGGCAACAGGGCGATTCACGAAGAAGTAGTATGGTGTAACTCCAGCCCAAGATAACTTATCAAGCAGCTCACCCAGCACCTCTGGATCATCATTGATCCCCCGCAGCACAGGTGTCTGGTTTACGACAATTGCGCCTGCGTCATGCAGCGCCTTGAACCCCTTACGCGCCTCTTCCGTAATCTCGCGCGGATGATTGATATGTGCCATCACATAGATCCGCTGCTCCTCCGTAGAGAATTCACGAATCGTCTCTAGTAGTTCAGGATCATTATAGATCCGCATCGGATTGAACACGGGCAGCTTAGAACCGAGCCGGATTATCTTCACATGCTCGATCTCTCGAAGCCGCTGAAGAATCGCGCGCAGCTTTACTGTGGCTAGAATCAAGCTGTCTCCACCAGTCAAGAGCACATTATTGATCTCAGGATGCTGGGCGATATAGTCCAGCCCCGCCGACACCTCGGAGGACGCTTCCTTCACATCATTGCGGAATAGCCGCTTGCGGAAGCAGTATCTGCAATAGGCACCGCACACCTCGGATACGATCAATAGCGCGGTCGTCGTATACTTGTGCTGACAGCCGGGCACGACATAATTCGTCTCCTCGTCGGATGCGTCCCATCTGCCATACTCGGCAAGCTCGCCTTCATTCGGAATAACGAGGCGGCGGATCGGATCATGCGGGTCATCCCAATTAATCAAGTTCAGATAATAATCGTTCACCCTGAACACGAACTTATCCGTAATGGCCTTGAGCTTCGCTCTCTCCTGCTCAGGAATATTCGTAATCTTGTCAATATCGGTGATGTACTTCGCTTTCTGCATACGCTCATCTCCTCTTCCCAGTATCATAGTAAAACCCTGCAGCGAAGCAGACAATCAGCCTCGACAGCAGGGTTTGGGTAATTTTGAAATCGCGTAAGCAGACAAAAAAGACCCCTAGAGGGTCCTTGTGAATGCATATTGGCTCATGCATAATAACGACCCATCCACTGCCGACGAGGTTAGCTGACGGACTCGGGTAAGATGGTACCCTACATTCTGTAACGAATGATTCGCCCCACTACAATGGTTCCCCCGCTTCCCAATCTCAATCAAGACTGGAAACTAAGCGTATCTCTATGATAACCATGAAAACCGGATCTGTCAAAAGAAATATGTAAACATGCTGAAACAAATTGTATCGATCATGCCTATTTTACTATTCGAATGGATACTTCAATCCCCACTGACCGCGAATCTCGTCCAGTGTTCGCATCAATTGCAGCGTCTCTGTTACCGGCATTCCAGCGCTCTCGATACGTCCTTCACGCACGCAGCGACTCGCTTCCTCGGCCTCGAATGAATAGCCCCTCTGAGAACCCTTAAATTCATATCGTTCTTGCTCACGATCATATACCTCTAGAATCGCAGTCTTCGCCATGAAGAACTCAGGAATTGTAATCTTGCCTGTAGTCCCATAGATCGTAAAAGCATTATCCATCCTCAGCCGAACTGCGCCGCTCAGGCTCGCAGACCTGCCCCCACTGTAAGTGAATAATAAGCTGTACTGCTCATCTACTCCAGTCTGCCCGATGACTGCGCTGCTGGTGATCGTCTCTGGCGGACCGCCGAACACCATAGATGCGAATGACACTGGATAGATACCCGCATCCAGCAGCGCGCCGCCTGCCAGATCGGGATTCAGCAATCGGTTACTAGGATCCCAGCCGATTCGGAAGCCGAATTCCCCCTTCGCCATCTTTACTTCGCCGATCTTCCCTTCCTCCAGCCACTGCTTGACCTTGATGATAGCCGGCAGGTATCTCGTCCACATCGCTTCCATCAGGAATAGCTTGCGTTCACGAGCATACGCGATCAGCTTCTCCGTCTCTGCAGCATTAACAGTGAACGGCTTCTCGCACAATACCGCCTTGCCCGCCTGCAGACAGAGCATCACATGCTCATAATGGGAGGAATGCGGCGTCGCCACATAGATAATATCGACCTCCGGGTCTTGTGTCAGCTCTTCGTAGCTCCCATAAGCTTTGGCGATCCCGAACTCCCGCGCGAAGCTGTCCGCCTTCTCTATTGAACGCGAACCTACAGCTGCAGCTACCGCCCCCTCCGCGTATTGCAGATCCCGCGCGAATTGCCGCGCAATTCCGCCAGGTCCCAGAATGCCCCACTTGATTATTGTCTGTTCAACCATTGTGATGCACGTCCCTTCTCCATAAGAATAAAACTACCAACAAGCCTAAGCCATGTTGGTAGTTTACCATGATTTCCGCACCATAGAGGTTGGATTATTTATGTTGTTGTTCGTTCTATTCGATCACAGACCGCTTCCCGTCCAAGATCGCATATCCAACTCCATCATTAAGCACCAGCATCAATGATTCATTCTTGACAAACTCCTCATTGATCGCCGGACTCTTCTGATAGATGCTTTCCGGTTCCCCATTAGCCGGCACAATACCGGAATAAAGACTTGTCCCGGTGAATGCATGCTTGAGCCACGTAGTCTCGTCTTCCGTATTCGAATACAGTTGACTGACATAACCATTACCCGACGTGCTGTATTCGAACACATGCGATAATTGATTATTCTGCCAGAACTCTGCTCGCATCGAATCCTTGGATCGATCATACTTACCGGTGATTTCCGTATAATCAGCGCCCTCACCTGAATCCTGGAGCTTCAAGGTAAATTCGCTGATGTCTCCTTTCTGCTCAATGCGGCCGCTTCCGGTAACCAGCATCATCAATTCGCCTTCCCAGATATTCTTACCTGTCTCAGGCAACATGGACAGCATCGTTAATGGAAGAATGGTCAAATCTGCGAATGAAATTGGGAGGAAGGCCATCATCGCCATCGGGTCGCCGCTTGCAGCCAGCTTCTCCGTAGCCGCATTCAGCGCTTCGCTTGTAGCACCCTTGGCTTCGAAATAGGCCACCACACCGAGCGCCGCAGGCGCGACACCCGAATCCGCCAGCTCAGCCAGTTCTTCGCTGAGTGCGTTCTTCGAACGGTCGGCTGCAGCACGCTCAACCTCTCTCTCATTCTGCATGCTATTCCCATTGGAGCGCTCTTGACCCGGAGCTGCATTGCCGCATCCTATGGTTATAGCGACCAACAAGACTATCGACAGAAACAGTGCTAATCGGTTGCCTACTCTACTATTATTCCTCACTATCCTGCTACCCCCATCTGTCTGAATCAGACATTATTAGACATTGGTAATCAGGACTATTATCAAGAACAATAACTATCAACGTCAATGTCATAAAACTATCATATTAAACTTCTATGTGCGGCTGTCACCTACTTTTTCTGATACAGCTCAGAGTCGTGAATCCACGTGACCGTGCCGTCCGCCCACTCCATTGCGTACCGCAATTGAATCTTACCGTTATCCGCAATGTTCACATTCCAATTCGTGTCAGTAATTCCGTCCAGCAGGACGATACTTATCTTCCGGTCGATCGTCATCTCATTCGGATAAGTCAGCCGCCACTTGCCTTCCACTGTTGTCCCCTTATCCCAGGCAGCATGCGACATGCTATATGTACCGTCCTTATTGATGACAACCTTACCTTGATCCGCTCCCTGTGTGTAATCATGTGTAGCATAATCGCCGGTTGTCTTATCATATAGATTCGTTACACTACCGGCAGTCCAGATATACCAGGTGCCATATAGCTTTTCATAGTCGAGTGTACCCGAATCGTCTGCGTTCGAGGTCGATTCTTCAGTTGGCTTCGCAGGCGTTGCAGGCGAGTCAGCGGGGGCAGTCACAGGCTGTTCGAACGGTACATCCGCTATCTCGATCGTCTTGGTCGCGGCCGTATAATTCACGAACATATCCAGGTTCTCGGTTACGAATCGCAAGGGCACCAAGGTCGATCCTTCCTTGATCACAGCGGGAGTAGTAAGCTTGACTGATTTGCCATTCACCAGCGCGGTATCCTGGCCAATGACCAGTTTTACAGACTTATTCCTCAAATTCAAGGTAACCGTTCGAGTTGATTGTTCCCAGCCTACCTCTGCCTTCAGCGCATCGCCCAAGAAGCGGAACGGAACCATCGTATGTCCATCGATTGTAATCGGCGCAGTGCCCAGCACGATATCCTGATCCTGAACACGAGCGTCCTTGCTGCCGATCTGCAGCCGGATGTACAAGGATGGTGTTGCAGATGCCTTGCTCCCGCCCGGAGGCGGCACAGCAATCTCCTTGCTTGCAGGTGGAATGGTTGTAGTGGGCTGTCCGAGCTCGAAATCCTCAGCCTCTGACCAATTCTCTGTATACTCTACACTTGTCCATGCT
The DNA here is from genome assembly GCA_023441055.1 of Bacillota bacterium. Lineage (GTDB taxonomy): Bacteria > Bacillota > Bacilli > Paenibacillales > UBA4045 > JAEZQY01. The sequence continues at coordinate 230,413 of JAEZQY010000008.1, forward strand.
AGTCCTGTTATCGGGCTCAGCATGACGAGCAGCGACATTAAACCAAGCATGATTCGCAATTTCAAGGAATGCCTCTTCAACATGGATCTCTTCCTTTCAAGGTTTAATTATAATTTTTGGTACCAGTCGAATACTCAAACCAAATCTTGTTGCCGCCGCTATAAGAGCGAAGATAATGATATCTGACACTGACCGAACCCATCCATCTGGGCACCATCGCCCAGTCCATATCGTCAGGGCCGTCAAGCAGAATCAATAGATCGTCAACACGCGGAATTTCGCCCTTCTCGCCTTGTCTCCACGTTCCGGTTACGGTCCCATATAGACCGGTAGTTAAGCTGTAGGAGCCGTCTTCCTTCACTGTCAGCGAACCCATCCCTATGTTACCGTCCTCGAGCGTCCAGGTGCCGAAGTAATCATAAGTCGATGTCAGGATCGGCTTATCCTTAACGGGTTCAGGATCGACTGCGGTCGGATCCGGCATGGCTGGCTGAGGGAAGCTTGGTTCAGCTTCCTCTGGTTCAATCGTAATTGGATCAGGCTGCTTTGGTTCCGGCGCGGTTGGTTCGGGTGCGGTCTGCTCGAACACATCCGTGTAGGGGACGTTGATTCTGACCGTTCTAGTCGCAGCTTCATATAGAAGCTCATAACCAAGATTCTCGCTGACGAACCTCACGGGTACAAGCGTTGACGCATTCAGAATAACAGGCGGGGTATCCAACTGCACCACTCTATCATCCACAACCGCTGATTGCTTGCCTACCCACAGTTCGATGCGCCTAGCATCCAGCTCCATTGTAATCTTGCGCTCCGCACCGGACCAGGTGAACGCAGCGCCCAGTGCTTCCCCAATGAATCGCAGCGGCACCATCATGCGACCGTTAATAATCGTTGGCGGAACCGGCAGATCCTGCTTCTGTCCGCGCACCAGAGCTGTGTTATTCTCTACTTGCATGACGACCGCATACTGATCATCCGGAAGTGGCGGGTCCACCGGCGCAGGTTCGGCAGGCTTCGGCTCTAATGGTTTCGGGTCCACTGGCTTCGGATTGATATCTGCTCCCGGCGGATCCTGCTTGTCCGTCTCCTTCCATAAGTCCTCCGACCACAATCCGCTGCCGGTTGGCTTAGTCGATGGCGCATTACCCTCTGTTGGAGGCGACGGCTCATGAACCGGAGGCGGCGCTGGTGTCTGAGGCTTTGACGGTTCCCCCCATAGATCTTCTGACCAGAGATCCACCGCAGCTACGCTATGGCCAATCATACTGACACAGAGAAGCGCTGACAGCATTACCTTGAATAGTGTCATCCTCATTACATTCGATCCCCTTCACAAACTTCATACTGAATTAAGAATTAATCAAATAACTGGTAGAATAGACCTAAGACTTGTGTCATAATTCTACATACATGAGTAAATTCCTTCAACTCTTCCTCAAAATATACCAATCGACTTTATCATCTAGTAGGTCTTATGAATGATTTCCATATTAATTCCACTTTACTATGATTAGAACTATCAAATACTATTACTAATTTTAAAGTTTAGGAGATAGTACCGCCGATGAATGTGAATCGTTTATTAGCTGATAGGCAGCATATTCGTTTCGTTGGAAGAGAGCAGGAGCTTGCCGCGATGCAGACGGTCATCTCCGATTCCCAGTGGCTCCTCATGCATATTTATGGCCCCGGCGGGATAGGCAAGTCTACCTTGCTCTCACGCTTTATTCAAACGATCGCTTCGGAGCAAGTGATCTACTTCAATGGGTACTCCGGCTATCGTAAGCCAGAGGACTTCCTGTCCAAGCTGCAGAGACTCCTTCCCGATCACGAACACACATCGGATCCTGTTCATGCGTTGAACCATTATGCGAGCGTGCAGGGTCGAATCGTACTCGTATTCGATACCTTCGAGCAATGGAATTGGATTGAGGATTGGCTCAGATTGGAGTTCCTCCCGCAATTGAATCAACAGGTCAGCGTCATCATGGCAGGACGGTATCCACTTTCCTATTCATGGCAGCGAGAGGGCTGGATGCAAACGGTGCGGCAGCTAGAACTGGCTCCGCTGTCCTCAGCTGAAGTTCGCCAATATGCCGCTAATCGAGGCGTTCACGATTCAGCGATTATCGATGCGTTATACCGTTTCTGTCTAGGCTATCCGCTTGCCATGACAATGGCCTGTGAGCTCATCATTCGCCAAGGCAAAACCAGCTTCCTGCAGACAACGCAACAGGAGGAGATGATCGCTAGCCTGGCGACCGAATTAACTGCTGATATTAAGAATCCAGCATTCCTGCATTACCTGGAAGCTGCCTCGGCAGTATGGAAATTCGATCAAGAGATGCTGCAGGCGCTATTGCAGGAAGAGATTTCGATTATTCAGTTTCGCCAGTTCTGTGAGCTCCCCTTCGTCATTCGGATCGAGCAGCAGTGGTCGCTGCATGATTCCATCCGGCAATGGATGTTCACCGACTTCCGAAACCGCAAGCCGCAAACCTACGCCAGATACCGTTCACGCGCCTTGCAAGAGATTAGACAGCGGGAGGGTTATTACCCCAGCCGCAAGACCGACCTCGCCTTCGAGAAGCTCTATCTGCATGAGGATGACTTCGTCCGTGATCTCTGTTATCAATGGAGCGGTCATATGCACTATCAAGCATGTGAGGATGCACATCTTGACCAGATCATACAGATCTACACCATGCACCTGGCGAGCCTGCCTGCTTATAACGAGGCGGATCCCAATCTGACGCCATTGATCGAGCCGCTATGGAAGCTGGGACCCAGCTCCTTCTATGGACTATGGCGTGAAGATCAGCTAGTCGCATTCAGCTCCTCTATCCTGCTCACTGAACAATCCGTGGCACTACTCAGATCCAATCCCATCACAGCTCCAGCTACAGCGTCATACTCGCCTGACGATCGGCAATATATCACATGCTTAGCAGGCAGCCATCCTGATCTGGTTCAAGAGATCAGCGGATCACTGGCACGCGCGCTCACCCGTTTAATCGATCGTGAGGCCACGATTATTATGCTGCTTCCCTTGCCGGAGTGGGAGCCGTTCTTACTCCTGCTCGGCTACGAGCGAATTCCATGGGCTGATGCCATCACCCCGTATGGCATCGAATATGTAGGCTACCGATTGGACTTGCGGGTCAAGGAACTGCCAGCTAATGTGGATCGCATGTTAACAATGCTGGAGGAGCATCAGACATCTGACTCACAGCTTGTCGGGAAGCAAGCTGACAGTCGCCTGACGATAGAGGAGACTGTTCCTCATGTGCAGCGTGTGCTCAAGCACTACAACCGCCTGCATCAATGGCCGGAGCTGGCCGATAGCCTGCGCTTCCTGCTGAAGGAGGATAAGGCTCAAGATTCAGCCTTGACCGTCGCCCAGCGACTACAGACAGAGATCGCGGAGAAGATTCAAGAGTTCACTGCCGGCACTAGTGAGGAACAACGCTATGCCTTGATATTGACATATGCGTATGTGAAGAAGCTAGGGACACACGAGCGTGTGGCCGAGCATCTCAATCTGTCCGCCCCAACCTATTATCGCTATCTGCGTCTAGCCGTTCGTGAGTTGACCTATCGATGGGTCGTTCTCTAGATGCGTATGCGCTGGCTATCATATCATACAGAAGCGGTGTCCATCCGAGATGGAACACCGCTTCTGTATGGTCTATTTCCCTAACATAGGCTCCCCAATAATGCTTAGACTGCCGCTAGCCCAAATCTCCAGCTCGCCTACGTCCTTTATATCCAGCTCAATCTCATAGAGATTGCCATATTCCACTTCGAACTCCTTAATCATGATGCCATGCTCATCCTTGAATGTCAGCTCCGCATAGGAATTGTAATACATCCCATCCTCATCCTTAGGCTCATCGATCCAGAACGTCGCTTTGAACTTGTCATACTCATAATTCGTAATGACACGCAAGGATAATCCTGCATAATATTCTGGATCCTGAGAATAACCATACTCGAATGCTCGGTCTGGTGCGCGATTCAAGTATTCTGGTGTCCGACTGCGTAATCTATAGGCGCTCTCGTATCCCATCGTAAATTCCGGACTAAGACGGATGTAGCTGATTTGATCCTTGTCGATATTGCTGCTGATATCACCGATATAGGCAGTGCTGGTATTCGCATCCCAAGTAACCTGCAGTCCTGCCGCTTCCTCAATGACTGCACGCAATGGAAGGTAGGTCCTGCCTTTATAGGTAATGGGTACATATTTGGTACCGTCTGACGGATCTGACGGCTCAAACTTCTTGCCGTTCAGCATAATCGTAATGCCATTATTAAGATTCGCTGTTATCGGTACTAATGCTCCTGCTCCCGTCACCTGCATGGTGACGCTTGCTGCTAATAAGATCGAAGTAACCGCCAGCATGACTGCCAGCTTGCCTCGCGAGAACCACTTCTTCACGGATAACACTCCTCTACCTAATTTTTGTCCCAGCCCCTTCCCTCTCATTTGTACCGCCGCAGGACTATCAATTTCTATATCAGATTGCTATCAGAAGCCTGAGGCCGATTAGGCTCGCATAAGAAATAAGGAGGAGCCTGATTGATCCAGGCTCCTCCTATATGTTTTAAAATCCAAAATACTGCTTCGCGTTGTTATAGGATATATTTTGCACAATCTCGCCTAACAGCGCTTCATCATCCGGGAACTCCCCGTTCTCCACCCATTCCCCAATCAGATTGCACAGGATACGGCGGAAGTACTCATGTCTCGTATACGACAAGAAGCTGCGGGAATCGGTCAGCATGCCGACGAACCGGCTTAGTAGGCCTAGATCAGCCAACGTCTTCATCTGCGCGATCATGCCTTCCTTCGTATCATTGAACCACCAGGCCGAGCCGAATTGCATCTTGCCCGGAATGCCTCCGCCCTGGAAGTTGCCGATCATCGTCCCAATGATATGATTCTGCGTCGGGTCGAGGGAGTAAAGCACCGTCTTCGGCAGCGCATCATCCGTATCGAGCGCATCGAGCAGCCGGGAGAGCGGGTACGCGATCGCGCTGTCATTCATGGAGTCAAAGCCGACATCAGCGCCAAGACTGTTCCACATCCGCGTATTGTTATTGCGCTGCGCATTGATATGATACTGCATCACCCAGCCGCGAGCCGCATACTGCTTGCCGAGGAACACGAGTGTATACGTCTTGTACTTCTGCTCATCCTCCAGCGAGACCTGCTCACCGCTGCGCGCCCGCGCGAAGATCGCCGCTACCTCTTCCTGCGAGGCCTCCGCATAAGGTACATAATCCAGCGCATGGTCGGACACACGTCCGCCAACGGAATGGAAGAAGGCGATGCGTGCTTCTAGCGCGACCAGCAGCTCTTCATACGTTTGAATCTCGCCGCCTGTGACCTGCTCCAGCTTAGCCAGCCAGTCCAGGAAGCTCTTGCGATTGATCTCGAGCGCTTTGTCAGGACGGAAGGAAGGCAGCACAGCCGTCTGGAATGACTCATCTTCCTTAAGCTTGATATGATACTCGAGTGTATCGATCGGATCATCCGTCGTGCAGATAACGCGAACATCCGACTTGGTAATGAGATCACGAGCTCCGAAGCCTGGGCCTGCCAGCTGCGCATTGACCTTCTCCCAGATGACCGGCGCATTCTGCTCATTGATCAGTTCCTTCACGCCGAAGTACCGTCTTAGCTCCAGATGCGACCAATGATAGAGCGGGTTGCCGATCGCCTCAGACACCGTGCGCGCATAGGCCAGGAACTTGTCATAATCGCTGGCATCGCCTGTGCAATATTGCTCCTCCACGCCATTGGAGCGCATCGCTCTCCACTTGTAATGATCACCGTACAGCCATACCTCGGTCAAGTTCTTGTACGTCTTGTTCTCATAGATCTCCTGTGGACTCAGGTGACAATGATAGTCGATGATTGGCATCTTCGCCGCGTAATCGTGGTAGAGCTTAATCGCCGTATCATTCGAGAGCAGGAAATTCTTCTTCATGAATTTAGCCAACTGGCATACCCCTTCCCCTGTATAAAATAAAGCCCTACGCGTTATTCACGCTATATCGTCATCGCACCGAAGCCGCCATCCACACGCACGAACGTGCCTGTAACGAATCCGGATGCCTTCTCAGAGGCCAGATACACAGCTGCGCCTTGCAGCTCCTCAGGTGCGCCGAAGCGGTTCATCGGTGTATGCGCCATGATGCTCTTCACGCGATCCTCAGACAGAATCTTCTTGTTCTGCTCCGCTGGGAAGAAGCCTGGGATGATGCCATTGACACGCACGTTATGCGGCGCGAATTCACGGGCCAGGAATTGCGTGACGGAGTTGACGCCCGCCTTGGTCGCGGAGTATGTGAATACCTTGGACAGCGGTGGTCCGGACGAGACGGACGAGATATTGATAATGCTGCCGCCCTTGCCCTGATCAACCATCTGCTTGCCGAATACCTGACAGGCAAGAACAACACCCTTCAGATTGACATCCATGATACTGTCGTATTCTTCCTCCGTAATCTCGAAGAATGGCGTAGTGCTATTCTTGCCCGGGCAATTCATCAAGATGTCCACGCTGCCAGTCCATGCCAGCACCTCGGATAAGACACGCTCCAAATCCGCCTTGCTGGTGGTGTCCGCCTGGAACACTTCAGCAGCGCCGCCGGCCTTCTCAACACGCGCCTTCGCAGATGCCGATGTTTCCGGATTACGTCCTACAATGGCCACCTTGGCTCCTTGCGCGCCGAATGCCTCGCCCATCGCTGAACCCAGTGTGCTGTTGCCGCCTATAATTACAGCGGTCTTCCCCGTTAGATCGAACATGTTTACCATCTCTACTTCGACTCCTTCATCTGTATTGCTACGATATCTCGCAGCGGGTCTACAAGCCTCGGATATAATTCCTTATAGAGTGCGAATAGCTCATTATAGGTTTCCTGATATGCTTCATTCGGCTGATGCGTGTAAGAGGACTGCGACCATGCGGTCACCGCGTTCAGATCCGGCATCTCGCCGAGCGCATGCATACCCAGCGCTGCAGCGCCCAGTGCCGAGCTCTCAATCGCATCGGGCACAGTCAGCGGCGCGCCGAGTATATCGGCGAGTGATTGCCGCCAGAACGCCGATCTCGCGAAGCCGCCGGCTGCGCGGATCTCGCGCGGCTTGCCTGCGGCAACCTCAACCGCTTCCGCAACCGAACGCACCGCATAGCCGATGCCCTCCAGCACCGCGCGCACCATATGCGCCTTGCCGTGGCTGAGCGATAAGCCGAAGAACACGCCGCGCACGTCCGCGTTCCAATACGGTGCACGCTCGCCAGCGAACAGCGGCAGAACAACAAGTCCGCCTGAGCCGGCTGGCGCCTGCTCAGCCAGCTCGGTTAGCGCATCATACGGGTCACGGCCGGACTGGCGGGCCGCGTCGGCTTCCTTGGTTGCGAGCTCATCACGCACCCACCGGAACAATACGCCGCCGTTATTAATCGCACCGCCGACAACCCAGCGATTGGGCATCAGCGAATAGCAGAACGTGCGGCCATGCGGGTCGGTCAAGGGCTGATCCACGACGGCACGTACGGCGCCGCTGGTGCCGATTGTCACCGCGAAGGAATCGCGAGACACCGCGCCGACTCCTAAATTAGCCAGCACGCCATCGGAGGCCCCGATAACTACAGGCAGATCGCGAGGAACGCCCATCCGATCAGCCCATTCGGGCCTCATCCCTTCGAGTACATGCGTGGTCGGCTTCAGCTCAGGCAGGTGATCCTCCGTGATGCCGGCCGCTTCCAGGGATTGCGGATGCCACTTTCGCTCCTTGAGCGAATACAGTCCAGTGGCGCTGGCGATTGATTCGTCGATCACATGCTGACCGAACCATCGATTCAATATATATTCCTTAATGCCGATGAATTTACGCGCACGCGCGAAGATCGCCGGATCCTTCTCCTTCATCCACATCAGCTTGAGCAGCGGCGACATCGGATGAATGGGCGTGCCGGTTGCCGCATACAACGCCTGCGCATCATAACGCTCGCGCAGGATGTTCACATAGGGCGCGCTGCGATTATCCGCCCAGGTGATGCACTGCGTCAGCAATTCATCGCTCTGGTCCAGTGCGATGAGGCTGTGCATGGCAGAGCTCATCGACATGCACAGAAACTCAGATTGAGGAATACCAGACGCATCCACGGCTGTTCGCACAGCAGACACAACCGCCTGCATGATCTCGCTCGGGTCCTGCTCAGCTCTGCCCGGCATCGGGGCATTCAGCGGATAACCAACCGATTGCTCGGCGATGATGATACCTGAGCGGTTGATAATGACGGCCTTGGTGCTCGTTGTGCCAATGTCCGCCGCGATAACATATTGCTTCATGACTCGAAGTACCCCTCACTGTCGAATGTCCATTCATACGGCTCGGAGACGATCTCGATGCCAGGATGCTGCCGAGCCTCCTCCAGCATATTCACCGAAATCTCGATCTCGCCCAGATGCAGCGTGTCCTTAATACGCACCAGACGGCACTTTGTGAAGTCCAGCACGTTGCAGGTCTTGACCGCTGCCTTGATCGCGAGCTCATCGCTGGCCAGTGTGGTCGCCTGCTTCGTCGGCGCGCACACCGTCGAGGTCAGACCATTCAGATAAGTCGCCGTGAAATCGGTATGATCGACCAGACGCTGCGTCGTGAAGTCTGCAGTTCCAACCCCATTCGCATTGCCCTTAGACTCCTTGGTCACATCCAGCACAACCATCTTATTAACGTCGGGACCGCCTGATGCATACGGTGTTGGATAACGGCCGGTCACATTCGGATCCATCCCGTCCCCGCTGATGTTCTTGCCAATTCGGTCTATGACGAGCACATCAATCTGATCGAACAGCAACTTCGGCATACGAGACTTCGCCATCTTCTGAAGCTCGACCTCGCGCTCGTATACGTGAGCAGCCGGCAGCACCTCGAGATGACAGGTCTCATCATAGGCATTCTCAACAGTTGCCACACCGAATAAGATCGGCAGCTTGTTCATCATCAGCGTTGCCATCTCTGGGACGAAATCCGCCATATACTTAAAGCCTAGCTGATGACAAGCCTCCGCGCCCTTCTGCTTGCCTAGCCCGATGGCGATCATCTTCATAATCCCGCTCTCGATCGGACCGCGGAAGGCCGTGTGGGGCTTCACACGATTAATGACGATGATCGCGTCTGCCTCAGAGGCAATCTTATCCACATAGACTGGCAGTCCGTTAGCCAGCTCGTCAATCTTGACGACCTCCATGGAGGAGCGAACCGGCGCGTCCATCGTATGTTCATCAATACCCAGATGATGGAGCACCTCAGCCTGTCCTTCATCCGTTGCGCCGCCATGACTACCCATGCATGGCACGATGAAAGGATGGCCCCCCGCTGCCTTGATCGCATCGATCACTTCACGTGTGATCGGGGCGATATTGGCAACTCCGCGGCTGCCTACCGCAACAGCGACGTGCTGACCGGGCTTGATCTGATCGATCGCGCCCGGCTTCATCAGCTCTTCCTTCAGAACCTGAATCGGATCCTCCAGCTTCTCCGCGTCGAATCGTTGACGAATCCGCGCCATTGGAGGGATTGGAATCGGCTCCAGCATCTTCCTAATGATTTCACTCATCGGCTCACATCCTTCCTTAGCGTATAACGCACATTAAACATGTTGATTATTTTCCTAGAAGCTGAAGATGCTTGCCGATATGCGCGATCAGGCCTTCTTCGTAAGCTTCTTCATAGTTAGCTAAGGTTGCATAGAATTCATCCTTAAATTGCAGCTTGCCTGCAGGATCCTTAGCCGTCAGCAGCAGACCATACGTAATATGAATCAACTGTCTCGCGTTATTGTCATCCATATAAGCAGGCAGATCGGCATCCGCAACCTCGCTGAGCGGCTTAATCTTGCTGAAGTCCGCTGTAATATGATAATACTTGAGCGCTTCTTCCACATGCTCTTCTGCATAGGCATGCATCGAACGATACAGCGCTGGGTTCACCTTAGCGACTGCGCGAACAGCCTCTAGCCAATTCGTGCCTGCTGTCTTCAGATGGAAACGACCATTCGTATACTTGGCTACAAGCGCGAATACACTGAACTTATCGCTGCCTGAATGAATGCTTAGCTTATAGCCGAAGTGATCGGCAATATGCGCATGTACAGCAAGCTCCTGCTCGAATTGAGCGAGATCCCCGATATAATCAATGCCCTTTTGGAATTCTCCGCAGAATCGAGGAGCTACGCTGTATACGCGAACACCCTCACGATGAAGCTCACTAGCTACGAACCAATGGGCAGCCGGCTCCGTGGGCGTGCTCGTCTCATCGATCGAGATTTCGAAGTCAATATCGCGCTCAGCATGCTCAATATACGTTCTGTAGATCTCCAACATGAAGGCAACCGCCTTGCCATACACTAGCGCATAACGCTTCATCTGCGTGCTCTTCATCATAATATTGCCGCCAGTAATGGTGAATAGACGATCCGCATAGTCAGCTTCCAGACGTGAGCGATACGATTCATCCAGCTGTGCATAGCGTGAAGCGATTTCTTCATCGCTCAGCGCTGCCGCTTCATTATCAATATGCTCCGAGGCATCCAGGGTCAGCATGGAGAAGCCAAGTCCCAGCGCATATTCGATATCAGAGGTTGTCTTCAGATGATCACCATCCGCGCCCCATCCATCCTTATAGCCTTCCTGGAATACAGCGAAGGCAGCAGCATCAAGCACATCCTCATAAGTACGGTTGGTCAGATTGAGCTCGCGGATACTCTGCTGCGCGAGAATTGGTCGAATATCGCGACCTGCAATCGTCTTAATATGCCCTGGGGACGCGAGGCCTAATCGATCGCCTAAGCCGATTGTAGCGATATTCGTCCCGAATGCGCGAGGCTTCGTATAATCGAAGTAGGCATTCAGAACAAGCCGATTAGCGTTCGTAAGCGGACACACCTTGAATGCTACTCCATCCTGATTGTCTTCTTCGCCATTCAGGGCTTGGTATAAGGCGCCTCCGCCAGTCACTAACAACTGCCGAACTCCACCTGCGGCTACCATTGCAATTCGATCTTGTTCATGCGTAACCAAGGATGCTTCATACACCTTCACATCAGAGCTGGAGAATGCCGTTCCCCCAGAAGCTAATTGCTTTGCTACAGATACCCATTGATTCATTGACATGGTAAATCTCCCTTCGGAAAATAACAACGTTGTTATTTGTTCTAGCTTTATTTTAACTTGAAATGACGCTTTCAGCAATGCTAATTTTGGTTTTCTTGTCTTATCCGCTCTATGAACGCTTTGCAGGTTGCCATCTGATGCGGTCCAGCTTCCTCCATGACGATCTGAACTCCCGGCTTATATTGCTCCAGCAGTTTCATATAGAGCGCGTAGTTCATCTGGCCGAATCCAGCCGGCACTGTGACCACTTGCCCATCCTCCCCGCGCATCCGATCCTTGGCATGCGCCGCGATAATGCGATTGCCTAGCAGCGAAAATGCTTCTTCAATAACAGCATCCTGGTTATCGAAGTTTTCGTTATGCAGCAAGTTCCCAGGGTCCAGGACAACACCGATATTCGTCGAGGGCACTTCCTCAAGCATACGATGGAGCTGCCTGGCTGTACCTACAAGATGATCATTCGCCGCCTCCAGACCAACGAATACACCCCAACGTTCCGCTTCTTCAGCCAGCTCGGTCAGTACATCTCGCATCGTGGTCCAATCCTGCTCGGTATAGCTATTGTCCGGATTTCTCCCAGTCTCGAATGCAACCATCGGTGCCCCGAAGAACCGCGCATACCGCAGCAGCTCCTTGAAGCGAGCAACATTGCCGCGTCGCACCTGCGGATCGCGATCGAACATATGCAGGTAGCAGCCAAGCACTGAGATCGATGATCCGTGCTTGTAGAATTCCTCTCCAATCGCCATAGCTTGACCAGGGCTTAGCTTGCCCGCCTGACTGAAATCTATATCGCTGATCCCCTTCCATAAAGCCAATTGAACATGTTTAAAGCCATATTCGCCAACCTTAGCCGCCAAAGCTCGATAGGGCAGCGATCCGAACAGATGCGCAAGCACTCCTACTGACATGTTCCAATCCACTCCTCTCAGCCATTATCATTCTTATTATGCAACAGTACTTCTATATCATACCAGATAATTGGCGCTGCCGTCTTGTGTCGCATGGATCAGGAGGCGCGCGCGTTAGCATTCACAGAAAGCATAAATAACGGCGCAGGGAATTTATTTCCCAGCACCGTTATTATGATTTCCAGTTATTGAATTGACATCCTATTACGAGAAGGATATCGCCTGACCCGTCTTGGACGATTCGTAGATCGCTTCAAGAATTTGTGAGACAACCAATGCTTCCATCGGCTTTACGAGTGGCTGCGTGTCATTCAGAATCGAGTCGATCCAGTACTTCGCCTCCAGATCAGCAGGGCTAGCTGTCGCGCCGTCGTAGAATGCTACCCCACCTCGCTCCAGTTCAATCTTCTGTACATAGAGCCGGCTATTATGTTCGCCATTGATGCGTAACCCGTCCTTCATGTCCGCGCCAGCTTCAGTCCCGGATAGGCTCACCTTGGCTTCATCAACCTCTAGGGAATTCAACGCCCAGCTCGATTCCAGGAAGATGGACGCGCCGTTCTCCATCGTAATAAAGCCGAATGCGGAATCCTCTACTGTGAATTCCTTCGGATCCCACGGCCCCCATGCGTTCGCCGCATTCTCACGACCAGCGAGCTTATGATAGGTGCGTCCCAGCACCGTCTTAGGCTTATAGTTATCCATCATCCATAATGTTAAATCAAGTGCATGCGTACCAATATCGATCAACGGTCCGCCGCCTTGCTTCTCCTCATCGAGGAAGACGCCCCATGTCGGAACTGCGCGTCTGCGGATCGCGTGTGCCTTAGCGAAGTAGATTTCACCCAGCTGTCCCTCACGGCAGGCTTGGTGCAGGTATTGGCTGTCTGCGCGGAATCGGTTCTGATAGCCGATCGTCAGCTTCTTGCCCGTACGCTCAGCGGCCTCCAGCATCTTATGCGCGCCCGCTACCGTCTTGGCCATTGGCTTCTCGCACATCACATGCTTGCCGGATTCAAGCGCTGCAACTGCAATCTCGGCATGCGAATCGTTCGGCGTACAAATATGTACCACTTCGATTGATGTATCTCTGAGTAGTTCCTTGTAATCCGTATATACCGCTGCGCCTTCTATTCCATATTCCACGGCGGACTTCTCAGCTCGATCTCGAACAATATCGCAGAATGCGACGATCTCGACAGACTGCTTCACCAAGCTGGGAAGATGCTTGCCGGTCGCGATCCCGCCGCATCCGATAATACCAACTCTAACTTTTCTGGACATGAATGAACCTCCTCAAATTTTTGTAATGAAGCACTGGTCTAGCGCCTAGTATAGCATTGCTACCTCCGTATAACATTACCGATATGCGTTATGTTATTCCGCTATTTTGGCTTATCTGATGCACCGCCGGACTTTCTTCTTACGCTTACTTCTTCTTGATAACCAGCTTGTAGCCCACTCCGCGTATGGATTCGATCTGTACGCTCTCCTGATTCATCTCCAGTTTCTTGCGCAGCGAGCTCAGGTGCACATCAACCGTTCGCTGCCCGCCCATGTAATCGAAGCCCCATACAACATTCATTAAGTCATCACGTGTAATAACCATGCCCGGACGCTGCACCAGATAGAGCAGCACCTCGAACTCCTTGGGCCGCAGCGCGATCGATTTCCCGTGCAGCAGCACCTCATACCGCTCGGGGAAGATCTTCAGTTCACCGATCGTAATGATATTATCTTCGCGTTCTTCCATGTCCGTCATCTGGCCTTCCCCGCTGGATCGGCGAATAACGGCAGATACACGAGCGAGCAGCTCAGCCACCCCGAACGGCTTCGTCATGTAATCATCCGCGCCATAACGCAGCCCCTGCACGATCTCCTCTTCCGCATTACGCGCTGTCAATATGAGCACTGGTGTCTTGTTCCCAGCCTGTCTCAGCTTCGACAGCACCTCGAACCCATTCAATCCCGGTAGCATAATATCCAGAATGATGAGATCGAAGGTCCCTTCTGAGGCTGCTTGCAAGCCGAGCGAGCCGTCGTCAGCTAGCTTCGTCTCATAGCCCTCATTGGATAAATTATAGGATAATAATCTGGATAATGTCGGTTCGTCCTCGATGATAAGAATCTGCTTAGACACCGTAACCCCTCCTAATGCTGTTGAATCACGGGAAGCTCAACGATGAAGCTTGAACCCATGCCAATCATGCTTTCCACTCGGATCGTCCCCTTATGCAGCTCAACCAGATGCTTCACGATTGACAATCCCAGCCCCGTTCCTCCGGATACACGGCTGCGCGCCTTGTCTACGCGATAGAATCGTTCGAAGATCCTCGGCAAATCCTTACGCGGAATCCCAATGCCAGAATCCTTAACAATGATGGTGATCTTCTGGCCCTCTGCCAGATCAGCACTATGATCATGATTGTCGTAGACCGTGACACGGACCTGGCCGCCCTCTGGTGTATAATTGATTGCATTCGATAATAAGTTAATGAGAATTTGGCGCATCCGGTCTTCATCAGCTTCGATATACAGATCATGATCCACCTGATAATCCATATCTATCCGCTTCTTATTCGCTGCTCCCCTCACCATCTCCGTCACCTGATGGAGGAACGGAGAGAGATGGATTGGCGTGAAGATGAGCGGTGCGCGCTTCGCTTCAATATTGGACAATGCTAGCGTGTCCTCAATTAAGCGATTGAGGCGATCGCTCTCCTCGTAGATGATTTCAAGGAAGGACTTGGCCGTATCTCGATCCTCCAGCGCACCACCGAGCAATGTCTCGGCGAAGCCTCTAACTGCAGTAATCGGTGTCCGCAGCTCATGTGATACATTCGCGACAAACTCGCTGCGCATCCGCTCCAGCCTGCGAATCGCACTGATGTCATGCAGGACGATCACCAGCCCTGGCTCCTCGCCGTCCTGTGCCATTGGCACAATGCTCGCCTCAAGGACCCGCTCCTCCGGATAGTAGACCAACAGATCATCTCGCATGCGCTCACCGGATGAGAGACACTCCTGAATCAGCCGAGCCAGATCGCTCTGATGAAGCACCACCTCATACTGCTGTCCCAGCAGTTCCTTGCCTGTGTGCCCGAGAATTTCCTCCGCTGTGCGATTAACCAATAGTATCGTGCCGCGCGCATCGACTAGCAGTACCCCGCTGATCAGATTATCCAGCACCATCTTCAGCCTGGTCTCTCCTTCGCGGATCTTGTTCATCTGCAGCTGCAGACTATCTGCCATCGCATTGATCGCTCTCGCCATCTGGGAGAATTCATCTCTGCCCTGTATCGGCACTCTTGCCGTATAATTCCTGGCAATCTGCTGGGTAACCTCCGTCGCCTTCTCCAGCCGCTTCGCCAGACCGCCCGCTATCCGGTAGCTGATGAATGCCGCAATAATGAAGTATCCCAGCAGACCCGTGAATAGAATCGTCCACATGCGTCGGATTGTCTCCTCAACCTCTGCCAGACTGACGGCAAGCCGAATAAAGCCGACCGGCTGTCCATCAGCCTGCTGCATCGGGATTGCCGCATACAGCATATCATGCCCAATTGTCTCACTCCTGCGAATCGCAAAGCCTACTCCCTGCTCCAGCGACTCCAGGATCTCCACACGCTCCCCATGATCATCCATCTGCTCAGCTTCGCGTTCGGAGTCACCAAGAACGAGACCATCCAAGTCTACGAAGGTAATTCGCTCGCCGATGAGCAGCTTCAACCGCTGCGCTTCCTGGCTTAGCGCTGCGCGCTGGTCACTCACCTGTTTGTCTACAGGCCACTGCGTCTCTGCCGCGATTACGCGCAGCTCTCTGTGCATGCTCGTGCGAAGCATGTCCAGATGGGAATTCTGTACCATTCGCACCATGAATATACCTGGGGACAGCACCGAGAAACCGATTAGAATGATGAAAATAACAGATAACCGCGTTCTGAACTTACGCATGTGGGAAAGCCATCTCCAATCTTTCGTGCGCGAATCTCTCTATCTTACTATGATAGCTTCGAGCAGCGAGAAGCGCGAGTAAAGATTTTGTAAACGAAACCGAGGCGATGTCGCCTCGGTCTAGTATGCCCGATCTGTTATTGGAACACAGGGTCCTTGAACTGAGCCAGCTTCTCCTTGGAATCCTTCTCGACATCAGCATGCAGACTGTTACCATGCGAGTCCATGGTCACGATGGCAGCAAAGCCGTCCACCTCCAGATGCCACATGGCCTCCGGAATGCCAAATTCCATGAAGTCAGCGCCATTCACCTTCTTAATCGTCTCCGCATAATACTGCGCGGCGCCGCCAATCGCATTCAGATACACGGCTCCATGCTCCTGCAGCGCCGCGAGCGTCTTAGGCCCCATCCCGCCCTTGCCGATTACTGCGCGAATGCCGAACTTCTTAATAATGTCACCTTGGTATGGCTCCTCGCGAATGCTAGTCGTAGGCCCAGCGGCCTTCACCTGCCATTCACCCGACTCATTCTTCATCATAACCGGCCCGCAGTGATAGATGATCTCGCCAGTCAGATCGATCGGTGAATCATGGGATACCAGATGCTTATGCAACGCATCACGCCCCGTATGCATAGTACCTTTAATGACCACCACATCGCCTACACGCAGCTTACGAATTTGTTCCTCGCTAATCGGAGGAGTGAGTACAATTTCACGGCGAGGCTCCTCTCCCGCTGCTGCAGGAGCTGACACCGACATAGACTCTTCCGATCCGCTGGCATATAACCATTCTTGAATATCGCCAGTCACGCCGTTAAGCAGTACGCCCTGACGGCGGAATGCCCAGCAATTATAAGCGACTGAGACGAAGAAGCTAGCTGGCAATCGATTCATCACACCGATCTTACAGCCCATCAGCGTCACCTGACCACCGAAGCCCATCGTCCCGATGCCCAGCTTGTTCGCATTCTCCATCACATACGCTTCCAGCTTCTGGAGCTCTGGTATCGGATTCGTATCATCCACCTGACGGAACAGCTGGTGCTTCGCCAGCTCATACCCTGTCGTGCGATCTCCACCGATGCCAACTCCGATGAAGCCAGCGCTGCAGCCTTGTCCCTGCGCCTGATACACCGCGTGCATAATACACTTGCGAATGCCGTCGAGATCTCGACCAGCCTTGCCGACACCTTCCAGCTCTGCTGGCAGACTGTACTGAATGTTCTTGTTCTCACAGCCGCCGCCCTTTAGAATCAAGCGAACCTCAACCTCATCCTTCTCCCATTGCTCGAAGTGGATAACCGGCGTACCTGGTCCCAGATTGTCACCCGTGTTACTGCCTGTAAGTGAATCAACAGAATTGGTGCGCAGCTTGCCGGCCTTGGTCGCCTCGGCTACAGCGGTCTGAATCTGCTGCTTCATCACGATCTGATTAGCTCCGATTGGCGTGTGCACGATGAAGGTCGGCATCCCGGTATCTTGACAGATCGGCGACACATTGCATTCCGCCATCTCTATATTATTAGCAATCGTTGAAAGGGATAACGCCGATCTCGTCCCTTGATCCTCACGTTCCTGCGCCGACTTAATCGCTCTGCGAACGTCCGCAGGCAGATTCGTTGAAGTCTCGACAATCAACTGATACACACTGTTCTGGAAGTTTTTCATATATCTCTGGTCCTCCCCATATACTCGTCTATAGTTATAATAATACCATATTAGCCCGAACTTAAGAACAGGCGCGTCGTCCAGAACACTTGTACGCCTGACAGCTTATATGTATAATCTAGAGATACATACAGATTGATTATAATCCCGAATTGGAGAGCTGCGGAGCATGAAGCATTTCTTTGCTTATCTATTCAGATTGCGATACATCGCGCGCTGGAGTCTGATGCGTAATACAATGAAGGAGAATGTAGCGGAGCATTCGTACCATGTCGCAGTCCTAACGCATGCGCTATGTTCGATTGGCAATAACGTGTTCGGCAAGCAAATCCCGACCGACCAAGCGGTGACGATGGCCTTGTTCCATGACAGCACCGAGGTTATTACAGGTGACATCCCGACACCCGTGAAGCATCATTCCGAGAAGATGCTGACCAACTTCCGCGAGATCGAACAGCTTGCATCCGAACGTTTACTCGAGATGGTTCCCGAGCAGCTCAAGACGGTATACCGCCCGCTTGTTACGAGCAAATATGAGCAGAGTATATTGCGAAGCTATGTGAAGGCAGCGGACTTACTCGATGCTTATCTGAAGTGTGTAACAGAGCTATCAGCAGGCAATCGCGAATTTGCAGTAGCGCAGAAGCAGATCCTGCAATCCATTCAGAAGCTGAATATGGAGGAAGCAACCTACTTCCTGGAGCACTTCGCGCCCAGCTTCGAGAAGACGCTAGATGAGTTGTCATAATGCGATAGACACACAATGACCGTCCGGATACCGGACGGTCATTGTGTGTTCAAGCTAGTGCGGGATACATCATAATGTATAGAATAGCCAGCATCGATAGCGATGAGAGGTAGCTCAGCAGCTTGATCGACTGCAGATAGCTCGTCCCCGTTCCGCCACGCTTCAGCTCCTGAATCGCCTTCTTCATCTTGCCGTTCAGAATCCCCGTCACGGCGCCCACTATTAGGAAGATCACAATTGTCAGCACAATCCATAGCTTGGTATACGGCAGCTTGGCAATCAGGTAACCGCCTGTCAGCAATTGTACGATCAACAGAAACTGCATAACTCGGCCAGTTGCATAAAGGCCGCTCAACACATTCTCCAATACAGTCCCTGTCAGCTTATAGGCGCGAATCAATAATAAGGGACTAATTAGGTAGTAACCTAGTGCCACTGCGCCGATCACGTGCAGGAAGATCACAAAGTTATACATGGACTTCCCTCCTAGGATCCAGTAACGATGGCGATCACATTGCGCACGGATTGAGCGGACTTATCCAGCGCCGCCTTCTCCTCAGCAGTCACGTCGATCTCAATCACCTTCTCGATCCCATCCCCGCCGATTACCGTTAAGACACCCATGAATAGATCCTGATAGCCATATTCACCCTCAAGCAGCGCAATACATGGCAGAATGCGCTTCTTATCCTTCAGAATGGCCTCCGTCATCTGCACCAATGATGCCGCAGGCGCATAATACGCGCTTCCATTGCCGAGCAAGTTCACAATCTCGCCGCCGCCCGTGCGTGTGCGCTGGACGATCGCTTCGATGCGGTCCTGAGGGATCAGCTTCTCAATTGGCACACCGCCGGCGCTGGAATAGCGAACAAGTGGAACCATATCGTCCCCATGACCACCCAGCACAACACCCCTGACATCCTCAACAGAAACATTCAGTTCCTGTGCGATGAAGGTGTTATATCGGGCTGTGTCCAACACTCCGGATTGACCAATGACACGATTCTTCGGGAATCCTAATGCATGGTAGGCCACATAGGTCATCGCGTCAACAGGATTACTCAGAATGATCACATACGCGTTAGGGCTGAACTGCTTCACTTGCTCACATACAGATCTTACAATACCGGCATTCGTTGCCACCAGATCATCCCGGCTCATACCAGGCTTGCGGGCGATGCCCGCAGTAATAATAACCACGTCTGAGCCAGCTGTGTCTTCGTAGTTGGAGGTGCCGACAATCTGACTGTCAAACCCTTGGACCGGACTCGATTCCAGCATATCCAGCGCCTTGCCTTTAGTTGGATTCTCAAGCTGCGGAATGTCCACCAGGACCACATCGCCGAGCTCCTTCTGCGCGAGCATAAGTGCTGTAGTCGCGCCAGTAAAACCAGCGCCTACTACTGATATTTTCCTGCGTTGAATCGCCATCCAGACGAACACCTCCATGATATTGGTCAGAATTATGAGAAACTAAGCTTACATATTTTTAATGATTTCGTCTGCGAATGCGGAGCACTTCACTTCTGTCGCGCCTTCCATCAATCTCGCGAAGTCATAAGTAACAGTCTTGTTATTAATAGAAGCTTCCATTCCCTTATAGATCAGATCAGCCGCTTCCTGCCAGCCTAGATGCTCAAGCATCATAACGCCGGACAGAATGACCGAGCCCGGATTCACAACATCCAACCCTGCATATTTAGGCGCTGTGCCATGTGTCGCTTCGAAGATGGCATGGCCAGTTACAAAGTTAATGTTCGCTCCCGGAGCGATTCCAATTCCGCCAACCTGCGCAGCCAGCGCATCGGACAGATAGTCGCCATTGAGGTTCAGCGTCGCGATCACATCAAAGTCCGTCGGACGAGTCAACACTTGTTGCAGCGCGATATCCGCAATCGCATCCTTCACTATGATCTTACCGGCTGCTTCCGCATCCTTCTGGGCTTGGTTCGCCGCGTCTGTTCCTTGTGCTTCCTTGATGCGATCATATTGACCCCACGTGAAGGTCTTGTCTGCGAACTCCTGCTCAGCCAGCTCATAACCCCAGTTCTTGAACGCGCCTTCTGTATACTTCATGATGTTGCCCTTATGCACGAGCGTTACACTCTTGCGTTTGTGGGTGATTGCGTACTCAATTGCAGCGCGAATCAGACGCTTCGAGCCCTCTTCGGAGACTGGCTTAATTCCGATACCGGATGTTTCTGGGAAGCGAATCTTGTTCACACCCATCTCATTCTGCAGGAATGCCAGCAGCTTCTTCACTTCGTCAGAGCCTGCTTGCCACTCAATACCTGCATAGATATCTTCTGTATTCTCACGGAAGATAACCATATCCACGAGCTCAGGGCGCTTCACTGGCGAAGGCACACCCTTGAAGTAGCGTACTGGACGCGAGCACACATACAGATCCAGCTCTTGGCGCAGCGCAACGTTCAGTGAACGAATGCCGCCGCCGATCGGTGTAGTCAGTGGTCCCTTGATTGCAACGATATACTCGCGAATCGCTTCTAGTGTGTCTGCAGGAAGCCAGCTGTTAAACTTGTTGAAGGCTTTCTCGCCGGCATACACTTCAAACCATGCGATCTTCTTCTCTCCGCTGTACGCCTTATCTACTGCCGCGTCCAGCACGCGCTTCGAAGCTGCCCAGATATCAACTCCTGTGCCGTCTCCTTCAATGAACGGGATAATCGGATTGTTAGGCACAACCAGCTTCCCATTATCAATCGTAATTTGCTGTCCTTCTGTCGGTAACGCTAACTGTTCGAACTTAGCCATTTCTCTCTGCCTCCATCATATTTGTATAGTTTATGTCAATAACATGGATCACATAAGGTTGTACACACCAAAGCGAACGGGTCGCACAGATTAATGCCATCTGGTTGCCCGTTGCGCATGGATGAATATTCGGTTGGGGATTCGCCAATCTTAGCGGTCTTGTATCGAGACGTATTGCTGGCCCACCGGTCCAACATATTCCGCGCGAGGACGAATCAAGCGATTATCGGAATATTGCTCCAGAATATGAGCTGTCCAGCCTGAGCAACGGCTGATTGCGAAGATTGGCGTGAATAGATCTCTTGGGATCTCCAGTGTAGTGTATACCGACGCAGAGTAGAAGTCTACGTTAGGTTTAAGCCCCTTAAGACCAGTGACCAGCTCTTCAATCTTGGTCGACATATTATACCACTTCAGATTGCCTGTTAATTCACCTAACTCTCTAGACATTGCCTGCAGGTGCTTGGCCCTTGGATCGCCGTTCTTATAGACACGGTGACCGAAGCCCATGATCTTGGCCTTATTGGCCAGTTTGTCCTGGATGTATGGCTCCACATTGGCCTCCGAACCAATCTCCTCCAGCATCGCCATAACCGCCTCATTCGCGCCGCCGTGTAACGGTCCCTTCAGTGCGCCGATCGCTGAGGTGACACCGGAATAGATATCCGATAAGGTGGCAACGGTTACACGCGAGGCGAAGGTCGAGGCATTGAGCTCATGGTCCGCGTGCAGGACAAGTGCCTTATCAAGCGCTTGTACAGCGATGGATTCCGGCTGAGCACCTGTCAACATGTAGAGAAAATTGTGTGCGATCGATACATTCGCCAGAGGAGCAATCGGCTCCTTACCCTCACGTACTCGCGCGTAAGTCGCTACGATGGTAGGAAGCTGCGCTTGCAGCTTGATCGCCTTACGCAGATTCGATTCCTCACTCATATCATTCGCTTCTGGGTCGTTCAGCGCCAGTGCAGATACAGCAGTTCTCAGCACAGCCATTGCATTCGCGTTCTTGGGGGCTCCTCGGAGCAGATCGACAACTAGATCGGGAATGACTGCGTATTCGGATAATTGCTGCTTCAACGCTTCCAGTCGCTTCGCATCCGGCAGTTCGCCGTACCACAGCAAATAGGCAACTTCCTCGAAACTGGCATGTTCAGCCAGATTATCGATATCATAACCTCTATAGGTCAAGACGCCATCGATAATTGAGCTAATAGAGGAGGATGCTGCGACTATTCCTTCAAGTCCTTTAGTAACTGACATCGTTCTTCTCTCCTTTTGTGGTCGTTCGGCAATCATTAGGTTATTCATAGCATGTCAACCGAGAAGAATGCTCTGAGATCAATAATAAAGGATTTTGTCTAAGAAGTGAAGGAAAACGGCTCACAAAATTAAATATCAATGCAATGTGCCATCGTCTCCTGTTTATTTTCATGCATAAATCCGTTACGATTAAGTACAAGTACCCGCTCATGTAAGCGGGCCCACAATCTAAATTTCCCGGAGGTACGAATGGACAACATGCTGCGAGTCGGTATTATCGATATCGGCTCTAACTCGATCCGGCTTGTGATCTACGAGACGAATAAATCGGATTGCTACCGCGTCATTGACGAGGCCAAGCATGCCGCTCGACTGAGCCAGCATATCGATTCGAATGGAAGCCTGCCCCACGAAGTAATTGAGGAGGTCGGGGAGACGCTTCGTTACTTCAAGAATTTATGTGATGCAGCCGGCGTGTCCGATATTCATGCTGTCGCAACCGCCGCAATTCGCAATGCACAGGACTCCGGCGCTATTCTGCGGCAGCTCGAGCAGCGTTCAGGCTTGCCTATACGGATACTTAGCGGTGCTGAGGAGGCGCAATACGGCTTTCAAGGCTTAATGAATACGATGAGCATGACCAGTGGTTATCTAATCGATATTGGGGGCGGCAGCACAGAGGTAACGCTGATCATCGATCGGACGATGATCGCCTCCTGTTCGCTTCCTTATGGAGCAGTGTCATTAGCCAGACAGTTCAAGTGCGACAGCGATGATCTAGTCCGTCTCGATACATCAATTTCCACACTATTGGAACAGGCATCCGCGCAGTATCCTTGGATTCGCAGCCACCAGGGACTGCCGATGTACGGACTGGGTGGCACTGTACGCGCATTGGCCAACGTCCATATGAAGCAGATGAATTACTCCCTGCCGCTGACGCATCATTATGACATGACCGGCGAAGATGTCGCTGCTACAATCGAACAGCTGGCAGCAGTCCCTTCCGAGGAACGCAAGCATATCGAAGGCATGTCCAAGAGCAGGGCCGATATTATCATTCCTGGTGCCCTCATCCTGAAAACCTTCTTCCGCTTAACGAAATGCTCTGGTTATATCGTCAGCGCTTCGGGACTGCGCGACGGCATCTTCTTCCAGGAGGTCCTCCGCACCCAGCTCGCGCAATCCGACATTCTCGAGCATAGCGTCAGGAATTTGGTGAAGCTTCACCCCGTAGTGCCGCTGCCGCACGTCAATCAGGTCGCACAGCATGCGTCTACGCTCTATCAAGCATTAGAACAAAGGCTTCATTCAGACGTCAGCCTACATGCAATCACAAGGGCGGCAGCTCTGCTCTACAGAATCGGAGTTGCTATCCATTACTACGACTTCAATGATCATACCCGTTATCTTATTACACGCTCCCGAATGAATGGCATGACACATCGGGAGATCCTGCTCTGCGCCGCCATTGCAGCGTACAAGGGCAAGAAGGCTGTACGCAGACAAATTGCGCAGCATTCGGATTTACTGAATAAGGAGGATCTAGCTCTAATATGCAAGCTAGGTCTGTTAGTGCAGCTAGCCGTCACGCTCGATCGCAGCCAGACACAGGCTGCACAGCTGCAACGAGCGGAAATTCAAGACCGCCACCTGCTGCTGCATGTGAGCGCAGCAGGCGAGCTTCCAGTTGAAGTGCGCAGCCTGGCTGCGATTTGCGACGATTTCCATAAGGAATGGAAGCTCACACCTGTTCTCTTGTTGTATTCGCATTAAACTTCACCATATTGGCTTCCGCAAGCGCGAATTGCGCCCGCACCGGCGGCGAATCCGCGCTTGTCAGCTTGATATACTTCCCAGAATCCGTCAGCCTTCGCGCCTTCACATTATCGCTTAGATAGATATGCAGGATATCGATGATACGGCTTCGGGCCTCCTTGTCAAGCACCTGACACATCAGCTCGATTCTTCTATTCAAATTTCTGGACATCCAATCCGCGCTAGATATCCGCACATCGGGATCCCCGTCATTCTCGAAGTAGAATATTCTGGAATGCTCCAGATAGCGGTCAACAATACTGATCACTCGGATATGCTCACTTAAGCCCGGAACGCCTGGTCTCAGGCAGCATACGCCGCGTACGATCAGATCGACCTGCACCCCGGCGTCTGACGCTGCGTACAGCGCGTCGACCATTACCTGACTGGACAGGGAGTTCATCTTCGCAATAATCCTGGCTGGCTTACCTGCCTGTGCATGATCAATCTCCCGCTGGATCAGCTCAATCAGCTTATCCTTCAGATTGGCCGGCGCCACTGCGAATTGCCTCCACTCTCTCGGTGAAGAATAACCGGTAATCTCATTGAACAGAACAGAGGCATCCTCCCCAATCTTCGGATTGGAGGTGAATAGTCCGATATCTGTATACGCCTTAGCCGTATTCTCATTATAATTACCCGTGCCGATATGGACATAGCGTTCCAATGTGCCGAGCTCCTGACGCACGACAAGCGTGATCTTAGCATGTGTCTTTAATCCGACCAGCCCATACACAACATGGCAACCAGCCTTCTCCAGCTGCTTGGCCCAGGCGATGTTGCGCTCTTCATCGAATCTGGCCTTCAGTTCGACAACGACAGTCACTTGCTTCCCTGATTCTGCCGCTTGAACCAGCGACCGAATCAAGGAGGAATTCCCGCTCACGCGGTACAAGGCCAGCTTGATGGCCAGCACCTTGGTATCATCCGCGGCTTGCTCAATAAAGTCTAGATAAGGCTCGAACGACTCGAATGGATGATGCAGCAGCACATCTCGTTGTCTTAGCACAGCGAACAGATCATCATCAGCTGCGAATGGCTGCGGGTACACGGGCTCGATCCTCCTGTACTTCAGATGCTCCATATTCGGCAACGACTCCGCGTACTTCATCAGAAAACTTAAGTCAAGCGGTCCATCAATAACGAAGATTCGGTTATCGATGTCGAACTCCTCACACAGCATCTCCAATGCATAAGGATGAATACCGCGCTCAATCTCCAGGCGAATCGGCGCTCCCCAGCGCCGCTTCCGCAGCTCCTTCTCGATCTGTTCCCTTAAATCCTCTTCACTGTCCTCGCTGATCGGAAGATCCGCGTTGCGCGTGACACGGAACGCACGTACATCGATAGGCGTATATCCGCTGTACAGGGATTGAATATGCTCCGCGATAATCTGCTCCAATAGAATGAAGGTTTGCTTATGCCTGGAGGTGCGAGCCGACACCTCAATGGTTCTAGGCAGGATAGATGGGACCTGTACAATCGAGAAGAACAGCTCCTCATCCTCAGTTGCATCCTCAGCGGGAGT
Source organism: Bacillota bacterium (assembly GCA_023441055.1). Taxonomy (GTDB): domain Bacteria; phylum Bacillota; class Bacilli; order Paenibacillales; family UBA4045; genus JAEZQY01. The sequence goes on from JAEZQY010000008.1 coordinate 256,276, forward strand.
ATGTTCAACTGTATGCTCCCGCTGAAGCACAATAGCCAGATATAAGCCCTGATTATGAACCAGTGGGAATGGTCTGCTCTGATCCACCGCCATTGGCGTCAGCACCGGGAATACAATCTCCTCATAATACTGTTCAACAGTTTGCTTCTGCTGCTCTGAGAGCTCCTCATACCTCAAGAACCGGATCCCTTCGCGATTTAATTGACGCATCAGCTCGCGATACGTCTTGTACTGATCGGCGACAAGCTTGCGAGTCCTTCTCATGATGCGCTTGAGTAGGACGGATGGCGTGATGCCGCTGAAGTCCTTCTCTGAATAGCCAATCTTGCTCTGATCGAACAGTCCGGCAACGCGTACCCCCATGAATTCGTCCAGATTAGAGGATACAATCGAGATAAACTTCAATCGTTCCAGCAATGGAGTATTCAGATCCTGTGCTTCCTCCAGCACTCTTGTATTGAATGCAATCCAGCTTAGATCACGATTGATGTATCTAGACATCTCTATCTCCCCATTCCATAATCGTCTGCATGCTTATTTGCTTACAGTTTGCAACTTCATTGTTATGGGAGTGTTAATTTTATGTAAAAACATTCACATTTCATTTTCCGGCTGGTCCCATGGTATAATATGGGCATTGCAATTAGACAGGAGACGATTCGGCTATGGATACAACTTTAATCAATCAGGCCATACGATTCATATGGGTTCTGTTCCTTGTATGCTTGTCGGTGTTATTCCTGTATATTGGCATCCCTATCCTGTATCCATTCATCATCGGCTGGGTCATCGCGCTCATGCTGCAGCCTGTCATCCGCTTCCTGCAACGTCGCGTGAAGATGCCGCGCTGGCTGACCATAACTGTCGCCCTATTGCTGATCATCGGAGCGCTCGGCGGTCTACTCACGCTGCTATTCGCCAGAATCGGCAAAGAGCTCCAGCGGCTGGCTGATTATATCAACCACAACTACCAGGACTGGCTGAACAATGTACAGGGCATTATCCATTCTGAGACACTCCAGAATTGGATGACACCGATCTTGCAGCTATTCAGCAGCGGCGAATCACAGGATGCTATGGAAATTCGTCCAGATTCCATTGGTCAGAATGTCGTCAGCTTTGTGGCCAGCATTCTGGAGAATTTGGGTCAGACCATGCTGAATATTCTAACCGCGATTCCGAATATCGCCATAGGGCTACTGGTGGCGGTCATTGCCGCCTTCTTCATCAGCAAGGACTGGGAGAAGATTCGCGCATGGACCGCAGCACGAATGCCGCTACATACCAAGCAGCTAGCAGATGCCTTGCGCCTAGATATGCAGAAGGCGCTGTTCGGCTTCGTACGCGCACAACTCATTCTAATCTCTGTGACAACGTTACTAGTCATTATCGGCTTATTGCTGCTGCGCGCGCCGTATGCGATCATCATCGGCCTGCTCATCGGTCTAGTCGATCTCATGCCTTATCTGGGCACAGGCGCAGTATTCATCCCCTGGATCATCTTCGTGCTGATCGATGGCAATTATGCCTTCGGGATTGGACTGTCCATTCTATATGCCGTAATCATTATCGGCAGGCATCTGCTGGAGCCCAAGATTTATTCCAATAGCCTAGGCATCAATCCACTCGTCACCTTGATCTGCATCTTCGTGGGCCTCAAGCTGTTCGGCTTCATTGGACTGATCATCGGCCCCATCGTCTTCCTGGTGCTGCTGTCCCTGAAGCGCGCGGGCTTGTTCCGGGATATCTACCGCTACATCACGACCGGTCGCTATAATCCGTAAGCTGCGCCTTGATGTGGCTGTACAGCTCAGGCAAGGCCCGGTCGAGTCTGGCGGGCTTCCACCGCGCATTCACCCACACATGGCGCGTTCCCCCTGTTACTAACAGCACCTGGTCACGTATACGCATAATCTCATACTTGAACCCGATACGTATATGCGAACACTCCACGAGCCTAACCTGCAATTCCAGCTCGTCATCATACCTGGCTGGCTGCACATACTTGACCTCGACATCGGTTACAGGCAAGAGCAGCCCGGCCTCCTCCATGCTAGCATACGAGAATCCAAGCGCTCTAATCCATTCTGTCCGTCCAATCTCGAACCAGGTCAAGTAGTTCGCATGATAGACAACGCCCATCTGATCCGTCTCTTGGTAACGTACGCGCAGCGGATATCGGAATACTTGCCGCTCGCTCATCCTCATTCCTCCTTAATCCAATTGAAAATGAAAGCCCGTAGTCGGAATGACAACGGGCTTTATTAGCGTATATAATTCTGCGTACAGATTGTTACATAACCTTAACCTTACCGGAGTAGATCATGCCCAGCTCTGCATACACGGACACCTCATTGTAGCCGCGCAGCACAGAAGTCGCATTCTCGACACCTACGATTACAGGAATGCCCAGCTCTAGGCCGACAATGGCCGCATGAGAGGTAATACCGCCCGATTCCGTTATCAATGCGCCCGCCTGCCGTATGGCAGGTACATACTCCTTATCGGTCGATGGTACGACCAGCACGCAGCCAGGCGCTACACGATCGATCGCCTCCTCGGGCGAGCTCGCAACGACTACTTTGCCAGCGGCCTTCTGACTGCCAATTCCTTGCCCCTTGGCGATTAGTTCACCCACATGATGAACCTTGATCAGATTCGTCGTTCCAGAGCGGCCTACAGGAACACCTGCTGTAATCACAACCAGGTCACCCAGCTCCAGCAGCTCTTGGCTAACAGCAGCATCAACAGCCATCTCGAACATCTCATCTGTACTGCTGACCATCTCGCCCTTCACAGGCAGCACACCCCATACCAGCGAGAGACGGCGCATGACATGATCGATTGGAGTTACCGCGATAATCTGAGACTTCGGACGATACTTGGCGATCATACGAGCGGTATAGCCGCTCTCTGTTGCCGTCAGAATCGCCTTAGCATCCAGATCGAGCGCGGAATTCGCCACCGCTTGGCTGATCGCCTCAGTGATGGTTGTCTGCTGAGCAAGGGATTGCTTGTGCAGGATCTCTCTGTATTCCAGCGCGGACTCCGCCGCCTCGGCGATGCGAGACATCGTCTGTACCGATTCGATTGGATACTTGCCGGCTGCTGTCTCGCCGGACAGCATGATCGCGTCAGTACCGTCGAAGATCGCATTGGCTACGTCGCTGGCCTCCGCTCTTGTCGGACGAGGATTGCGCTGCATAGAATCCAGCATCTGGGTAGCGGTGATTACTGGCTTCCCAGCAATATTGCACTTCTTGATCATGCTCTTCTGAACGAGGGGCACATCCTCAGCTGGGATTTCTACACCTAGATCGCCGCGAGCAACCATCAAGCCGTCTGATACTTCCAGAATCTCTTCCAGGTTATCGACACCTTCTTGATTCTCGATCTTGGAGACGATCTGAATATGCGTTGCGTTATGCTCCTCGAGCAAGGTGCGAATCTCCAGCACGTCGCTCGCTTTACGCACGAACGAGGCCGCCACGAAGTCGATGCCTTGACTGATCCCGAAGATGATATCCGCGCGGTCCTTCTCAGTAATGCCCGGCAGTGAGATCTTGACGCCTGGCGCATTTACGCTCTTGCGGCTCTTAAGCGTGCCGCCGTTCAGAATCCGACATTCGATCTCCGAGCCTTGTACCTTCGTTACTTGAAGCCCGATCAGACCGTCGTCGATAAGCAAGCTGGAGCCGACGGTAACATCATTCGGCAGGTTCTCATAGGACACCGAGATGCGGCTTTCGTCCCCTAGAATTTCTTCTGTCGTCAGAATGATCGTCTCATCCTGAACAAGCTCAATCGACTCCTCCTTGAGCTTGCCAACACGAATCTCTGGCCCCTTCGTATCAAGCAGAATACCTGTATGTGCACCCAGCTCCTGTGATACAGTCCGGATATTCTTAATTCTGTTGCCATGCTCCTCGAAGTCGCCATGAGAGAAGTTCAGACGGGCGACATTCATCCCGGCTTGAACGAGCTTCTTCAAATTCTCCGGCGATTCGCTGGATGGTCCAATGGTACACACGATTTTTGTTTTGCGCATGAATGGTTTCCTCCTGAGTTTGGTCTAGCTTCATTTCTTTCATCTAACTCAATCATAGGAACTTGCAATGGCAAGTCCTATGATCTACGTCACAATTCGGATTAATCTGCGAAGCCGATCGAGCCATACTTTCTAAATCGCTCATATCGCTGATCGCGGAGCTCCTCGTCAGACAGACCGATCAGCTCCTTCAGATGCTGAATGAGCGCAGCCTTGATCGCTTCGGCCTGCTGCTCCGGGTTCTTATGTGCGCCGCCCTTGGGTTCTGGGATGATTCCCTCGACAATCCCCATATCCAGCATGTCCTGAGCGGTGATCCGCATCGCAACTGCTGCCTTATCGGCCAACGAAGCGTCCTTCCAGAGGATAGATGCTGCACCATTCGGCGAAATTGCAGAATAGATAGCATGCTCTAGAATAAGTACACGATTGCCAACGCCTAACGCTAATGCGCCGCCGCTTCCGCCCTCGCCGATAATCACGCAGACGACCGGCACACGGAAGCCGGACATCTCAAGCAGATTGCGGGCAATCGCTTCGGCTTGACCACGCTCTTCGGCTGCATTACCGGGATAAGCTCCTGGTGTATCAATCAATGCGATAATCGGTCTGCGGAACTTATTCGCTTGACGCATTAGCCTCAGCGCCTTCCGGAACCCTTCCGGATGCGGCATGCCGAAATTGCGGGCAATGTTATCCTTTGTATCCTTCCCCTTCTGGTGAGCGACCACCGTAACCGGCAAGCCCTCCAGCTTGGCTAATCCACCTACAATTGCCAGATCGTCACCGAACAATCGGTCGCCGTGCAGCTCGATGAAGTCCGTGAATATCAACTGGATATAGTCCAATGCGGTAGGGCGCTGAGCATGTCTGGCAATCTGCATCTTCTGCGGCGGAGTCATATCATCGTACAATTCGGCCTCCAATTGGCAATAGCGATCCTCTAGCCGATTGATTTCCTCAGAGAAGTCAATTCCCTTCTCGGAGCTGAAATTACGCAGTTCATCAATCTTAGCGCGCAGCTCCGCAAGTGGCAACTCAAACTGCATCTCACCAGCCATGCTGCTCACTCCCCTCTGCGGCGTGCATCGTTAGAATGGCGGTTAGGAATGATTTCATATCCTTGCGATGAACAACCTTGTCCACTTGACCGTGCTTCAGATTGAATTCTGCCGTCTGGAAATTCTCTGGCAGCTTCTGGCGAATCGTCTGTTCAACGACAATTCGTCCAGCGAAGCCGAATGCTGCCGCCGGCTCGGCGACCACATAGTCGCCGAGCATAGCGAAGCTCGCTGATACACCGCCAAGTGTAGGGTCTGTAATAACAGAGATGAATAATCCGCCCTGCTCATCCAGACGCTTCAATGCGGCGCTGGTCTTCACCATCTGCATCAAGCTAAGAATACTCTCCTGCATGCGCGCCCCGCCGGAGGTTGAGAACAGAATCAGCGGGCATTTCTTCTCCATTGCGCGCTCAATCGCCAATGTAATCTTCTCGCCAACGACGGAACCCAGTGTGCCTTGGAAGAAGTTAAAGCTGATGACGCCGATAACGACAGGAAAGCCGCCAATCGTCCCCTCACCGGTAATAATGGCATCCTTCATGCCGGTGACCTCGGTGCTCTTGGCAAGCTTCTCCTTGTATCCAGGGAAATTCAGCGGGTCCACAGATATCATATGCTCATCATACTCTGTCAGCCGGCCCTCATCGAGTATATACGCGATACGCTCACCGGCGCTGAGCCTAAAGTGGTAAGCACAGGATGTGCATACCTTGTAGTTCTTCTCAAGATCCTTCGTAACTTGAATAGTCCCGCATTTGGGACACTTCGTCATAATCCCCTCAGGGATATCACGCTTCGCCTTATCAGACGTTATGGTCGCGTATTTTCGCTTTTTTTGAAAAAAGTCCTTTAGCACCTTGGCACCTCACAGCACTCTGCATTCCATTCCTATGTTCATCCCATCCGGCCATCCCTAGCTGTCATGTTAGAAATTTTTATTAGGTAGTATCGTATTTAGAACCTCTTGGACATCCTCAAGCTCCCCTTCAGGGACGACGATCTCGTACTGCTGATTAGACAGATTTATCGGCCGGACTTGTACAAGGAATCCCTCTTCTGAAAGTTTATTTTTTATTCGCTCGGCTATCTTGGCGGTAGGAGCGATATAAATCACTTTCCACATGGGCTTTCCAACCTCCCCGACTAGTATAAACCATGCGAAAGCAAGAACATGCTTACCGGGCTTCGATCATTAAATTATAGGCTTGACCCGCGCATAGTGAATTAATGATATCATAACTCGACTTTTTCCCGCAACAAATGGATGGAATAGCTACTTGACACGAACCGAGCCTTCCCCCATTAAAGCCTCAATCGAACGAATCAATTCAGCCGACGGTTTCACATTATAAGCAGCATTCAGCACAATAGCCTGCTGGGTCCGTTCATAGAACAAGATCGTCGTCAGTGAGCCGTGATGGGATTTGAGCAGAGCCTGCAGTCGTTCCAAATACCCCCGCTGCTCCTGCGCTTCGCTGATCTTCACATAAACACGCTGCGAGCCGTTCGCCTCAGCCCTTCTTGGCTGCTGGGGCCGCGATTGCGCTGCTGGCTGCGTCTTGGTTTGCTTCGCCGGCTGTGCCGTTGAATGCTCCTTTGGCAGCCCCGACTGTGTGTTCAACTGCGGACTCTGCCGCTCTCGTTCCCGTTCCTGCTGCAGACGCTTAGCCAATTCTGGCTCATCAGGCTCATAAACCTGCTCTGCCAGAATCTTGAAGTCCTCATCCTGATGCTGAAGCTTCCCGCGAATCAGCAGCACCTTGCCCTTCTCAATCAACTGCCGGTACTTCCGCCATACCTCCGGAAACAGTACAAGCTCGGTTCGCACCACGCGATCCTCCAATTCCGCGAACGCCATCGCTTGCCCCTTCTTCGTGACGATCGTACGCACGGACACTATCATTCCGCCTGCGTATACAATCTGCTCATCCGGATATTCTGCATACTGGTGCATCGCGTCCAGCCCCAGCTCACGAAACCGCTCTTCGTAGTTATCCAGCGGATGCCCGGAGATGAACATGCCCAGCAGCTCCCGTTCCAATTCCAGCATCTCAATCAGCGAGTACGAGCGAACATCAGGATATTCCACCTCCCAATTTACCTCCTCGCTGAGCCCGAACAGATGGATCTGCAGGTCTTCCTTCTCCTTCTTCCACTTGAGCGCAGCCTCAACCGTATAATCCAGCATCGCGATCAGCTGCGCGCGATGGCCGGGCAATGAATCGAGGGCGCCACTCTGAATGAGTGCTTCGAGCACGCGCTTGTTGCATACCCGCAGATCGACCCTGCGGCATAGATCGGCCAAGTCTTCATACGGCCCATTCGCCCGTTCACGGATGATCGACTCCATCGCCTGCGTACCCACATTCTTAATCGCGGCCAGCCCGAACCGAATACCTGGCGGCGTAGAAGCCGAAGCTTCTGTGCCGCCCACGGGTGTATAGGCCGTCCCGCTCTCATTGACATCAGGGGGCAGCACGTTGATTCCCATTCGCCGGCAAGCATCCACGTATTCCGCAGATTTCCGCTGATTGGACATGACGGAGGTCAACATAGACGCCATGAACTCCGCAGGATAATGGGCCTTGAGATAGGCGGTCTGGAACGACAGAATGCCATAAGCAGCAGCATGAGCCCGCGGAAAGCCATAATCGGCGAAGCGCACGATCATGTCATACACGGCATTCGCATCCGCTTCAGAATAGCCTTGTGAGCGACTTCCCTTCACGAAGTGCGCGCGTTCCTGATCGAGCACCTCTCGCTTCTTCTTGGACACTGCGCGGCGCAGCAGATCCGCTTCGCCTAAGCTGAAGCCTGCCATCTTCGAGGCAATCTGCATGATCTGCTCCTGGTAGACGATAATCCCATAGGTATCCGCCAGGATCGGCTCCAGATCAGCATGGGGATATTGGATTTGCTCATACCCATGCTTGGCCCGTATATAGCGGGGAATGAACTCCATCGGACCCGGCCGATACAGCGCAAGCACAGAGATAATATCCTCGAATACCGTCGGCTTCAGCTCACGCAGCACGCGCCGCATACCAGCTGATTCAAGCTGGAATAACCCGGTCGTGTCGCCCTTGCCTAGCATCGCATAAGTGGCTGGATCATCATCGGCAATGCGGGTGAAGTCGATCGAGTGATCGTAGCGCTCTTGAATGAATCGAACCGCGCGCTCGATGATCGACAAGGTCCGCAGCCCAAGGAAATCCATCTTGAGCAGACCGATTGCCTCTAGATGCTCCATGGCGTACTGCGTCAGCGCTGTCTGCTCCGTTCCTTCCTGCAAGGGCACATAGTCGGTCAACGGCTCTCTGGAAATCACGACACCCGCCGCATGCGTCGAGGCGTGTCTAGGGAAGCCCTCAACCCGCCGCGCCATATCGATCAGCTCGGCAATCTTCGGCTTGCTCTCGCAGTAAGCGCTGAGCTCCGGATTATTCGCAAGCGCATCGTCAATCGTCATTCCAGGAGCCTGAGGGATCATCTTGGCAGCGCGATCCACCTCATGGTACGGCAGATTCAGCACGCGTCCCACATCGCGAACCGCTGCTCTGGCTGCCATCGTCCCGAAGGTAATAATCTGCGCTACATGCTCGCTGCCATAACGGCTCACCACATAATCGATCACTTCCTCGCGTCGCTCATCATTGAAGTCGATATCGATATCCGGCATGCTGATCCGTTCTGGATTCAGGAACCGCTCGAACAGCAGCCGATAGCGGATCGGATCCACATTCGTGATGTTCAGCGCGTAAGCCACCAGACTGCCCGCAGATGAGCCGCGTCCAGGTCCTGTAGCAATGGCTCGCTCATGCGCATAGCGAATGAAGTCCCAGACGATGAGGAAGTAGTCCGAGAAGCCCATCCGACCAATCACATCAAGCTCATAATCGAGCCGCTCCAGAATCATGCTTCGGTATTGCGCCTCCCGCCAAGCAGGTGACTGCCCGTATCTGGCCTCTACGCCCGCCAGACAGAGCTGGCGCAGATATGCCGCAGCATCGATGCCGCCAGGAATCGGCTGGAATTCCGGCATAATCGCCTGCCCGAACTCCAGCTTGAGCGCAATCTTGGCCGCGATGTCTACCGTATTCGAAATCGCGTCAGGGACATGCGCGAACAGACGAGCCATCTCCTCGCCGCTCTTCATATACATCTGATCGCCATGCAGCTGCAGCCGGTCTGGATCATCGATTGTCTTACCAGTCCCGATACAGATCAGCACATCCTGCATGGTGTGATCCGCTTGCTGCACATAATGCACATCGTTCGTCACGACCAGCGGGATGTCCAGTTCTCTAGCAAGAGCAATCATCATAGGGGTCACGCGCCGCTGCTCCAGCAAGCCATGATCCTGCAGCTCCAGGTAATAATCGTCTCCGAACAACCGCTTATACCGCATAGCCGCTTCGCGAGCGGCGTCCAGGTTGTCCTTGAGCAGCAGCTGATTAATCTCCCCTGCCAGACAGGAGCTGAGACAGATCAAGCCATCAGCATATCGAGACAGCAGCTCGAAGTCGATCCGTGGTCGATAATGAAACCCATGCAGCTGCGCCTCAGAGCTAAGCTTCATCAGATTGGCATAGCCCTGCGCATTCTTAGCCAGCAGCACGAGATGGTAGATCGGCTGCTCACTGCGCGGCGCCTTGTCCTTCATAGACCCCGACGCGACATACATCTCGCATCCGATAATGGGCTTAATGCCCTCCGCCATACATGCCTTATAGAAGGCGATCGCGCCGTACATTACACCATGGTCAGTCAGCGCGAGAGCGGTCATACCGAGCTCCCTCGCTCTTCGCGGCAGCTCCTGGATGCGAGCTGCGCCGTCTAGCAAGCTATATTCACTATGGACATGCAAGTGCACGAATGATGTCATGCCAATCCCTCCGTTAAATCCTTCCCTTAATTCTATCATATTGATTGTCCCATTACCCATATACTTAGTTAATAAGCCAGATCCAAGAGGTGATCACATGGGACATCTATTATCCAGAATGGCACAGGATTTCATGGTAGCATTCGGCGTTGTGCTGGGTGCTGCGCTAATGACCGGTATTCATTCCATCTTAAGTCTGCATTCCCCTACTACGGATATGCTTAAGATTGCATCCAGCCTCAAGATATGGGCTGTCGTAGTGGCGATTGGCGGCAGCATAGACCCGTTCCGCGTCATTGAGAGCAATGTCATCAGCGGGTACTTCTCACCCGCATTGAAGCAGGTGCTGCAGATGATCAGCGCCTTCATCGGCGCGCATCTAGGCACGGAGTTGATTCGGTATATTTGTGGCGGGGGCGGTCAGGGATGAGGGTTCCTTCAGCTCCCTGGCTTGCGAAGTATATGCGGGCAACCGGTTTATTAATCGCGGGCGGCATTATTGGCGGCGCCTTCTTCATGGTCCTGTACGCGCATAGCTTCAATACGCTCTACATGGAGAACCAGCGACTGAAGTCGGAGAATCAAGAGATGCGTAAGACACTGGACCCCCTGCTGCAGAATAAATCGAGGATGGCTGTCATCAGCCAAATTAAGCTGGGCCTGTTCTCCACGCCAGGCTCCGAGCCGCTCAGCGAGCTGACCACCTTACAGCTAAAGCGGCAGCTCGCCAACGATCTAGAGACATTAAGAGGCAGAAGAACAGAGGGAATTGAAGATTCGCTGCTGGTCGCCAGGCGAATCATAGGGAGGAAGGTATATACACTGGATCGCGATCAAGAATACACGATGGAGCTGGTGCTTATCATGATTCGCTCGAGCGAGCTCATGATCTGGTCCGAGGTTAAGCCTTATATCCGAGCGGATTGATTTTCCAAGTTTCATCGGGTATCTTAAGTAATGTGTGGGCGCTAACCGGCAGTTGAGAAGCCCGCGATCCGAAGGGAGTACGTCAGCTATGTATGAGCTCTTCAAGAATATTGTATTCATTCTATTACTCGCAGCATTAGGCTTTACGATTTATTACAGTGTCAAGTATCGCAAGCAGCTAGAGGCTGTGCAGCGCGGGTTGTACCAGGCCAAGCAGAATATTGCGATGGGCTTTGCTCTTGTACTGCTGGCGATCTATCCGTTATATCTGATCCAGGGCACCAATATTGCGCTTATCGTAGGGATATTGTTCCTGTTAATCGGTCTGTTCAATCTGTTCGCGGGCTTCCGCAATCTCGCCATCTTCCGCTCCCGAATGAAGTAAAGCGCTTGTTCGATCTCAAGCTCAGGACTGCTCGATCAGCTGCGCGGTGAGCATCGCCTTGGCGATTAGATGCTCCTGATGGTAAATTGCCACATCGACCTTGCCGAATTTGCGGCTCAATTCAATTGTGCGCGGATGAATTTCCACCTCACTATCGATCTGCAGCGGACGGATATAGTAGGTGGTCATATTGTCCAGCACCAGATCACCCTTCTTCAGCGAATTGATCACTTGATTGGCAGCCTTGATCATCAGCGACGTCAGAACCCCCTCTGATACTGTGCCGAGCTGGCTAGTCATCTGCGGACTGATTACGCCCCGGAAGATCAGCTCGCCCTCCTCCGTTCGCAGCTCCTCGAATCCATTCCAGACCAGGTCCTCGATCGTCTCGCCCATATGCGGCTGCTTCTGGATGAATTGCATCGCCTTCAGCACATCCTGGCGCCCGATTACACCCAGCAGCTTGCGGCCGCTATCTACAACCGGCACCAGCTCGATCCCTTCCCAGACCATCATATGCGCGGCCGACGCAATCGACGTCTTAGGAGAGATACGCAGCGGATTGCGCGTCATCAGCTTCTCGACCGTCTGCTCCTGTTCAGAAGCAGACACATCCTTGGATGTAATCATGCCGATCAGCCGATTCCATTCATCCACTACCGGATAACGGGTATGTCCCGTCTCCTCGAATAGCCGTCTCCAGTCCGCAGCCGTACTCGTGGCCTTGAGCACCAATGCTTTGTCCTTATCCGATAGGATATCTTCAACTAGTAGAATCTTCTTCTTGATCATACTGTCATCGATTGCCCGATTAATCATGGAAGCGACCGAGAACGTATCATACCCGCATGAGATGACAGGCAAGCCCAGCTTATCAGCCAACTGCTTAATGTCCTGCGAGGCCTCGAAGCCCCCAGTAATGAGCACACCCGCTCCCTGCATCAGCGCTGCGTGATGCGCTTGCGTACGATTGCCTACAATAAGCAGACTCCCCGGCTCAATATAACGCTTCATGGCCTCTTCTTCCATTGCCCCGATTACGAATTTACCGAGCGGCATATCCAGCCCCTGTTCGCCGCCCAGCACGATTCCATCGATGATTCGCACAACCTCGGAGAAGGTTAACTTGTGGAAGTTACCGCGCTTCTTCCGCTCTACACGGATCGTGCCGACCCGCTCTCGCGTGCTCACAAATCCTTGATTCTCGGCTTCCTTAATCGCCCGATACGCAGTGCCTTCGCTTACTTCCATCTGCTTGGCAATCTTGCGCACCGAGATCTTCGTCCCAATCCGAAGCTGTTCAATAAAGCGCATGATCTGTTCATGCTTAGTTGTACCCTCTGTAGGAACGTCTCTCATATGCTGATCCATCCGCTGTTACACCCCAATTATCATATACTGTATGATTCTGTTCTACATGACTGACCGTGATTCCTCTTCCGAAAATATACTTGTAAAATAATGTTCACAGCTTCAATTAAGGCATCCATCTGATCAAGATCACTTGGACGAGCCCGATAATCGCGCCGAGCAAAACGCCGAGCCATGTAATCGCTCTGAATTCGCGTCCTGAAATGCTTAGAATAATGCCTTCGATACGCTCGATCGGGAAGTCTCTCACCTGCGCCTCTACCATATCTTCTAATCGCAGTGTGGAGAAGATGCGTTCTACATGCGGCTCGATCATGCGCAGCCCAGTAGAGACGATCTCCGGCAGTCTAGCCTCTATCCCGTCCATATGCGTGTTCAGAAAATCTCCTACCTTCTGGTCGCTCGCCGCTGAGAGCCATTCCTCCCATCGCAGCCATTGACCGAATTGATCGATTATCGCTTCATCGGTTAGTTCTGGTCCGAGCACGACGCTAGCCAACTCTCCTAGAGACAGCTGCAGCGAGCGGTCCAATTGGCCCTCCAGAAAGCGCTCAAGCGCCTGTCGGACCGCTCCGCCATCAAGCGCGGCAATAAGCGATTGCTGAAGCTTGGCGGCTAATTTCCCCTCATCAACGAAGATGCTCGCCATCGCCCCCAAGAATCCGCCCGATTGCTCAATCAGCTGAGTAGTCAACCGCAACAGCAGTCGTTCTCCACTCGGTGACAACAGCTCCTGCTTGATCGTTAACGCTGTATAATCAGCAGCCTGCCTCATCATCGCTTGTCGACTCTCCTGGGACCAGTCCGATACGATATCTTCCACGCTCAGTCGAGACAATCCCCGCTCAGTCCACAGATAGACCATCAGGCGTCTTGTTCCCTTGTCCAGCATTCGCGAGAGCGAAGCCAGCCAATCCCCCTGCTTATCTTCCGGCCAATAGCGAACAAGAAGCTCGCGCATCGTCAGCTCAGACGCGGCAAGCTGTCGAAGTCCGTCCGTTACTCGATCCACCAGCTTCTGCTGAAAGGTGTCCTTACGCAGCAATTCCGTGAACGCATTGGAAGTGACCAGATACTCGGAGACTACTCTGCCGAGTGAACGGGCAATCTCATCTCTGCGCTTGGGTATCAGCCCTGGTGTGAATGGTACACGCCACTTACCAATCCGCCATTCATGGCGAGGGTGGAACAGCATTCTGATCGCGAAGTAATTCGTAACCCCTCCGATAAATCCTGCAATGAGTACACCTGCCACAATCGTAATCACACTGTTCATCGTCATCACCCTTAAGTTTCTACTGATCATCCGCTGGGAATGAGCCCGCTTTATGCGAATGTCTTGTCAACGTTTCACCAAGGTAAATATGTCCTCATATGATGAAGATAGCTAGCCTTACATCCCATGCTAAGGGAAGGAGCTTAAGGCTCATGTCTACTACCAAAGTCATCGTACGCGCGCATCCGCACCCCTATCCGTCAAGCGAGTACTCGATCCTGGTCAGCGAGGGACTGATCAGACGCTGGAAAATTCCAACCAGTCATCCTGTGCAGCTGCGTTTCGGAGCCATAAGGCAACAGGTGCGAGTTGTCCCCTTCACCTCGAAAGGGGAAGTGCGCATCCAATCATCGCTGTCCTATCGATTGGGTCTGCCTCAGAGAGGTGTCAGCCTCCGGTTATCCTACAAGCCGGCAGCTCGAACCCTACGCATTGGTCCGCTCGTTGGCGTGATGATTCCGAAGATCACGGCAACGCCTGGGCGCCGCTTCGGGATGATTACTTCCTTCTGCCAAGAGCTGACTGACGCATGCAAGATGGAAGGCGCCTTTGTTTATTTTTTCACACCTAACGACATTCGGTCAACTGATCACACCATCGATGGTTGGACGCTGACCCCACAGGAATACAAAGCTAGCTTTCCCGTTCCCGACGTGATTTACAATCGACTGCCATCGAGGAAGCTCGATAGCGAGCCAGGACTTCAACAATTTCTGAAGCAGATTAAGGCAGAGTATGGCACCCGTGTGTTCAATGAGAAGTATCTGGATAAAACCGAGGTGTTCGATGCGCTTCGTACGCATAAGGCAGCCTCCAGCTTCTTGCCGGAATCCCATTCCTTCAAGAGCTCCACACAGCTAAGAGCGATGTGCACCAGATATCGTTCAGTCTTCCTCAAGCCAATTACCGGCAGCTTAGGGAAGGGTATTATTCGCATTACTAGAACCCCTTCCGGTTACCAGGTGGCCATGTCCGCCTTGAGCGGGGTAAGCAGAGTGAACTATCCAAGCTTGAACGCGCTGGTCACAGGGCTGTCGGGTAAGCTGCGAACAGGCAAGTACCAAATTCAGCAAGGATTAGACCTGATCGCTGTCAATGGCCGGCCTGTCGATTTCCGCGCGCTCGTTCACAAGAATATTCACGGCAAATGGACAGTCGGCTCCATCGTTGCTCGCACCGCCGGAGACAATCGCTTCGTGTCCAACGTCGCGCAAGGAGGCACGATCGGGACCGTTCGGCAAACCGTTGCTAAATCGAATCTCATGGTGAATAAACAAGGCGTCGCCAAGCGGCTGGAGCATGCGGCTGTGCATGTGGCACAGGGAATCGAAGCGCGAATTCCGTATCACTTCGGCGAGCTCGGCATTGATCTGGCCGTAGATCGAGGCTCTGGTCGGGTCCGATTAATAGAAGTGAACTCCAAGCCGGCGAAGAATGATCACACACTCCTGCATGAAGCGCGCAGCATACGACCATCTGTTAAGCTGCTGGTGCAATACTTCCGATTTCTAACTAAGCTCTGAAAGCACGTCGATCATTAGAGGGAAGGCGATCATCCATGGAAGCGCGCAAGGGACGTTTAGGTATCATGGTGACGGAACGAATGAAGTCGCCCCCATTCGCCGATTCCAATTATTATCGCAAGCTGTGCCTGCTGGGGGCTAGACGAGGATTACTCGTATACGTCTTCTCGCCTGAACGCATCTATTGGGGGAGTCGGACGGTTATCGGATATACGTACCGATCAGACATCAGTCGCTGGACTAAGGCGCTGCATCCGCTGCCTGATCTCATCTATGATCGCTGTTTCTTCAGCAGCAAATCCGGGTACTTGCGTTATCGAACGCAAGTGCGCCGGTTGTTGAAATTCTCTAGAGCGAAATTTCTCGGTCACGGCCTAAGAGGAAAGTGGCAGGTGCAGGATATTCTGTGTCAGGATACCGCCATACGTGACTATCTGCCGATGACCGAGCGTTATGCGGGTATTCCCAGCTTAACCCGCTGGCTGAATCAGGAAGGCCGTATCTTCTTGAAGCCTCAGGGCGGCAGTCAAGGTCGCGGGGCTCTAATGATCCGCGCCATAGATGACGACCGAATCGCGTTCATCGTCATCGGCAGAGATGAGCATAACGAGATGTTCCGATTCGGGTTTTATCATTATCGAGGATTAGCCGCATGGCTGAGCCGTTGGATTGGACAGCGCAATTATGTCATTCAATCTTATCTCGAGCTGACAACCGAGCAGGGCGAACCATTCGATGTTCGGGCCTTCATGATGAAGAATAACACGGGACGCTGGCAGCTCATCGGAACGGGTGTGCGCAAGGGCAGCCCCGGAGCTCTGACATCTAATCTACATGGGGGCGGAGTGGCTGAGGATACGCTGGCGTTCCTACAAGCGCAATATCCAGACTGTGCTGATCAGCTCTACGACACGATCAGCAAGCTCTCCCTGCGAATCGCCAGCGTGCTGGAGAAGAACCATGGCCGATTGGTGGAGCTTGGCATTGATTTCGGTATCGATAAGTCGGGAAGGCTCTGGGTGCTCGAGGTGAATTCGAAGCCCGGCCGCTCGATATTCAGACGACTGGGCGACAAGAACGCGCAGAAATCCTCAATTATAGGCCCTATTCAATATGCTCGCTACCTATGGGATCGGCAACTAGGAGGGTAACTTAATGAGTTTGACATCCTGTACAATACGATTCACCAAGAAACCGAATAAGGTTATTTACGCGACTGCTCCATTGCTGAAGCAGCTGAAGCTGAAGCCTACGGGCCGTGTCACCTTACGTCTGGGACAGCGCAATACGGAAGCCAGCATACGTGCGATTAAGGGCAAGGAGAAGCTTCTGCTCGTCTCCAGCGGTGTGCGCAATGCGCTTGATCTGCCGCATGACGGAACCTGCCAGCTGCTCAGCAACGAGGAGGATCAGATCCGCTTCGGGCCGCTGATCGGCGTACTCACTGCGGGCGGTATAGGCTCAGCGAGTCCGTTCGGCAGCCGCACTGGTCTTATGCGGCAACTGCTGCGCATCGGCCGGAATCAGTCTTACTACTTCGCATTCAAGCCCAAGGACATCGACTGGCAGAATGAATCCGTTGTAGGCTACTTCGCGAATAATTCGGGCGGCTGGTCTCGCAAGACCGTTCCATTGCCGGATGTTGTCTATAATCGTCTGCCCAGCCGCAGAGCTGAGAAATCCGCATCAATGGAGCAATTCAAGGAGCGGTTCGTACGAAGACGCATTCCCATCTTCAACTGGAGCTTCTTCGAGAAGTGGGATGTGTATCGCTTGCTGGAGGGAGAGCCAGCCTCCAGGTATGTGCCTGAATCATTCATCAACCCCAACGGCGCCAGAATCAAACAAATGCTGGAGAAGCATCAATTCGTATACTTGAAGCCGACGGGCGGCAGTCTGGGCAACGGCATCTTCCGGTTAACATACCATCCTAAGAAAGGCTACTTCTGCCGCTTTAGGCAGAATGGCGGCAACATGCTGCTGAAGTTCGACCGCTTCACCCATCTGCTCGCACGCATCAATCGCGGGGGCAGAATGCGGAACTATGTCATTCAGCAAGGCATCCGATTGGTCGAGCTCGATCGCTGTCCAATCGACTTCCGCTTCCACATGAATAAGAACGCGAATAACGAGTGGGTTGCGGCGGGGATCGGCGCTAAGCGGGCGGGCAGAGGAAGCGTAACGACTCATATTCGAAACGGCGGCAAGCTGATGGCGCCGTTAACGGCGCTTACCCGCATCTATGGCTCGAGCGAGAAGGCCGAGGACATGCTGAGCAAGGCGAAGGCGGTGTCCATCCAATTAGCCGAAGCTATCGAGCGAAATTACCCGCATCGGTTAGGTGAGCTCGGCTTCGATATTGGCATTGATCAGAGAGATAATATCTGGATGTTCGAAGCCAATTCCAAGCCCGGACGTTCCATCTTCAAGCATCCCTCACTACGTTCAGAAGGTGCGGCGACACTCCGCCATATTTATGAGTATTGCTTGTATTTAAGCCGATTCTGGGTGAGGAGGGAAAGCTGAGTGAATGTTCTCGCCATCCTGACTATCGACGATGTTGAGAGGGATTTCCGGGGCAATCGTGCCAACTTCATCGATCTGATTGAGGCTGGCAAAGGCGTAGGCGTATTCGTCTACGTCACGACTGTCAACCATCTCAAGCTATATAACCGCAAGATCATCGGCTTCACTTATGACTCCTTGAATGGACGCTGGGAACGGAAGTTTCATCCCTTACCACAGGTCATCTACAATCGAATTCCGCTGCGGGAGGATGAATGGGCACCCGAGGTGAAGAGCAAGATTGAAGATTGTATGAATCACTCTGCGATTCAACTATTCAATCCCGGCTTCTTCAACAAGTGGACGTTGTTCAAGTGGCTGTCTCAGAGCAAGAAAACCAAGCGCTATGTGCCTGTGACCAGACGCTACCGCGCAGATATCAATCTGCTGCCGCTCATGAAGCGATATCCTTATCTGTATCTAAAGCCCGAGCGCGGCAAAGCTGGTATGGGCATCATGCGAGTTCGCAGGATCGTCTCTAGAAAGCCGCGCTATATTATTGATGTGCAGGAGAAGGGAGGCAGCCACGCCTACCGCTATCTATCTCATCAACGACTCAAGCAGAAAATTAATGAATACGCAGAGTCAGAGGATTATATTGTGCAGCAAGGCATACGACTGCTCAGATGCAATAACCGCTCCTTCGACCTGCGTGTACTCGTACAGAAGAATCATAAAGGCGTATGGTCCGTAACTGGAGTCGGAGCTAGACAGGCCGGAGAGCTAAGCATCACCACCCACGTACCGCGCGGCGGGTCGATCGAGGATCCTCGGAGACTGCTCACAGCTAGTCTGAGCGCAGCCGCGGCAGAGCGGATATTGAACAGGGTGAGACGATCATCCATTATCATCGCCAAGCAGATCGAGCGCGCGTCAGGCAATCAGCTTGGCGAGCTGTCTCTAGATCTTGGTGTGGATCGCGCCTCCAGACTCTGGTTCTTCGAAGCGAACTCTAAACCTATGAAATTTGATGAGCCGCATATTCGCAAGAAATCTTTAATCCGCTTGCTCCAGTACAGCAACTATCTAGTGAACAAGAGGCAGGTCGGACATCAATGAACGAGCCGGGGATGGTGAGCAATTGTTGCCGAATATCAAGCTAGGCGTTCTCTCACATTACCTCAGGAAGGGCGGCATATTTGAAGAACGAAGCTTCTTCCAGAATCTCACGATTGCCGGCAAGCGTGTCGGTGTCGATGTGTATATATTTGCGCCAAGTAATGTGGATGAAGTGAATCAGCGCATACATGCGCATGCCTATAGACCCGCCACGAAGAACTGGAGGCGAATTTGGATTCCGTACCCCGACCTGTTCCTGGACCGCAGTCGATTCCATTCCGTACAACGTTACCGGGCAACCTCGGGGTTTCGCAAGCGGAACCCGCAGCTGACCTTCATCAGCTCACCACTTGCTAATAAGTGGAATCTATTCCAGCAACTGATGAAGAAATCAATGGTCAGACCCTATCTGCCGCCAACTGTGCTCTATCGGAGCTTCGATGACCTGCGCAGGGAGCTGCTGAGCAAGAACATCATCTTCCTGAAGCCGATTAACGGAACTGGTGGACGCGGCATCCTCCGAATCGAACGATTGTCAAGCGGCGTCTACTCTGTCCAGGGCCGGCTGCCTAATCGCAGGATTATGCCCGAACGTAAGGTCAATCTCCCACAGCTCCGCGCTATCGTGCAGCAGAATGAGCCCGCCAATCGTTATATCATTCAACAAGGCATTGATCTGAAGCTGAAGAACGGAAGTGTTCATGACTACCGACTGCTCTTGCAGAAGAATGGAAGCGGTAAGTGGGAGATCACCGGCTGTGTTGGCAGAGTTGGACCATCCGGCAGTATCACCTCCAACCTGCACGGAGGAGGCCGAGCGGTGGAGATGAGCAAGCTGCTCCGCTATTGGTTCGGCAGTCAGAAGAAAGCGGACTTGATCGCGGAAGAGATCTATCGCTTCGGCTTTCTGATCGTCGAAACGCTGGAGTCGGTCTACGGCAAGCTATGCGAGCTGGCACTTGATATCGCTGTGGCCCAGGATGGGCGAATTTGGCTGCTGGAGGTCAACTCGAAACCGGCAAGGGAAGTATTCCGCCGTGTGGGAGATCGAGCAACTTATTTGAAGGCGATTCGGAGACCGCTGGAATATGCCAAGTGGCTATACCGATCGAGATCAGGCGAGCTGTTATGAACGATATCAACAAAAAGATACAGGGCTGTTATCCATCCACTGGAGCAACCCTGTATTCTTATCTTACTCGTGCGCATGTTTGCGCCTATTGTGGTGCATGCTAGTCCTTGGGTGATGCGCATTGAGATGGACGTTGATCCGGCTGTTGGCAATAGTAACGACATGCTTGGTTATGCTGGGCAGCAGCGCGGTTTACGCAGATGAAGATGAGGTTTATATTCGAATCGATAAGAGCAAGAATCGACTATCTGTTATTTTGAACGATATTCCTGTCTACCACTTCCGTGTCGCTACAGGGCGGCAGAGTCAGCCTACACCTGTTGGAGAATTCCGGATTGTGACAAAGGTCGTCCATCCTTACTATCTGCCTAAGAAAATTGCTGGCGGCGATCCAAGTAATCCGCTCGGTACGCGTTGGATGGGACTCAGTGTGGGCAACGGCTATAAGTACGGCATTCACGGGACACATCGGCCTTACTCGATCGGACATTCGGTAAGCTCCGGCTGTATTCGCATGAATAATCGCGATATTGAATTTCTATTCCGGCATATTCCACTTCGGACTCGAGTCGTGATAGTCGACAAGTAATGATGTGTATACGCCGCGCCTCCCGGTGAACGAGTTGGCTTGTAGCCGTGCTCGCAGGAGGGCGGCAATTTGTATACTGTGACTATGCCTACCGCCTTATTATTGGATTAATGAACTGCGAAGACTTTCTTCGATTCCCGGTCTTCCTTAATGATCTCCACGGCCTCGCGGAAGCGCAGGGAATGGATGATCTCACGCTCTCTCAGAAATTTCAGACTATCTTGCAGATCGACATCATCTGTCAGGTCAATGAGCCACTGATACGTCGCGCGAGCCTTCTCCTCCGCAGCGATATCCTCATACAAATCGGCGATCGGGTCGCCCTTTGCTTGAATATAGGCGGCAGTGAAGGGCACACCATCTGAATTGACATAGAATAAGGCATTATCATGCTGCGCGTAATGCGGCCCCATGCCGGCCGCCTTCAGCTCATCTGGCGTAGCATCCTTGGTGAGCTTGTAAATCATTGTCGCTATCATCTCCAGATGCGCGAATTCTTCCGTTCCAATATCTGTGAGCAGACCGATTACCTTATCCGGTATGCTATAACGCTGATTCAGATAGCGCAGCGCAGCTGCCAATTCCCCATCCGCTCCACCGTACTGTTCGGCCAGCAGTTTAGCCATCATTGGATCACACTTACTCACTCTCACCGGGTATTGCAGCTTCTTCTCATACACCCACACTTCCATTCCTCCTTGTCGCTCTTCCTCAATGCCGCCTGAAGATTATGGCTCCAACGCTAACCCGCACCTGCTCCTACACCTGTTCCTACACCTGCCAGGGCCATGGCGTATCGATCCACTGCCAGGGCTGACTAGAGTAACTATGCCCGAAGTTCATTAACGGTCCGTAGCAGCTCTCATATTGCTGCGCCAACTGCCAGCGTTGTTGCACCAGCTGATTGTATTGCTGCAGCGCAGCCGCGTCATTCGGATGCGTATCCAGGTATAGATTCAGCTCTACGAGTACGAAGTCAATCTCTTGCAGCTGCAGCAGCATACTGTAGAACGATTGATCGACTGACTTATTCGACATACATTCTCCCTCCCCGCTGTTTAACAACCTGTGATTGGATATGGACTGTAGAGCTGCGGCCACAGCGTTCCGGTACGAAGCGCTTCGCTCGCTGTATTCTGTTTCATCCCCGGCGACTGAAAGGTAATAAATTGATTCGGAGGAACAACATAGGACTTCACTTTAATTGGGGGACATGGATCATTCGGACTAATGTAGGGTCGCCAACACCTTACCTGATTGAACACATCAACAGCCTCCTTCATATGTGACAGATTACAGATTATCAATGTATCTCCTCTTACCATATGACAAAAGCCCAGGAAGGGTCCTGGGCGAATGCACATTTATGAGTTATAGAGAATGATCAAACTTAGACTAATTCATACTAATCGAGCTTGATGTTGATTTTCATCAGGCCTACTTTCTTCATGGCTTGATAGATAATAACCAGAACTGGACCCAAGAAGACCCCGATCACTCCCACCAGCTGGAAGCCGACATACAGGCTTACTAATGTAGATAAAGCGCTGATACCGATGGAGTCGCCTAAAATCTTCGGCTCAATCGTGCGTCGGAATACGGTGATGATCAGGAATAGTACGATCAGTCCGATTCCAAGGAAGGAGTTCCCGGTGACAATGCAATAGATTGCCCATGGGACGAGCACGGACCCTGTACCCAGAATAGGCAGTATATCGACAATAATAATAATTAGCGCGATCGCAAGCGCGTATTCCACCTGCAGGATCAAAAGTCCGAGAAGAGCTACCAGATAAGTCAACCCACTTATAATCGTCTGGGCTCGGATGAAGCCGAATATGGAGCTGCGTAAATTCTGGAGCACCTCCGACACCTTCTCGCGGGAATTGACCTCGAACAGGGACAGGAAGCCCTCCTTGATACTGCCCAGACTGAAGGTGATCAGATAGAGCGCAACCGTCGATACAATGAAGAAGATCAGAAGATTCGGAATTGCCGTGGCGAAGTTAAGAATCGACTTCGATAGGGAAGATAGTGCGTTGATTAGTGCGGATACACCTGCGTCAGCGGCGGTCTGCAGCTGCTTGACCACTTCTTCCGGCAGTTCATCGTAGAAGATCTGTGTACGAAGAATCGTATCCTGGAAGATCACATTGGCATGCCTGACCAAATCCGGTAAATTCTTAATAAAAGCAATGAGTTCCGATATGATCTTCAGTCCGACCAGATAACTGAGTCCCAGGAAGCTTATCGTGAATACCGTTGAGATAATTGTCGCTGCTGCGAGTCGATTGAGT
The DNA here is from genome assembly GCA_023441055.1 of Bacillota bacterium. Taxonomy (GTDB): domain Bacteria; phylum Bacillota; class Bacilli; order Paenibacillales; family UBA4045; genus JAEZQY01. Next base: position 279,397 of record JAEZQY010000008.1, read on the forward strand.
CGAGTAACCTTCATGAACAGCACAATGACTGGTTCCAGGAACATGGCGATCACAAGGGCAAGTAAGAAGGGGAAGCCAGCTGTGAATAATCCATATAGTATTACTAAACCGATGAGCATGACCACAATCGTCTTCATTGACATAAGCTGCACTCCAATCCAATATGAGGGTTCCTTGCATGTTGATTCTAGACGAATGACTGTCTGGCTAAGAAATCAATCCCCTTATAGTACGTATCTGCGACCAGCAGATTCGGCCCGCAGCAGGCCGCCGTCGGACAATGGCAATTGACGGAACGCGCCATAGAATGGTCGAGCCAGCTGTCGAAGATTGTGGTCAGCTTATCTTCTCGAATATTACCCAGCGGCGGCACTGCCGCGAAATCCGTCACATAGACATCTCCAGTAAAGGTGTTGATATTCAGACGATTGCGACCGTCAGGATCATTGCGTACGGTGACCTGCTTCGCGTCCCTCAGCTTCCTGAGCAATCGCCGATCATCCGGTTCCTGATTACAAGCGAAGAATGGCAGCGTACCGAACAACATCCAGATGGATTCATCCCGTTCATCCAGCAATCGATCAATGGCTGTTCTCAACTGCTCAAGCGTCAGCATAGGCAGTCCTTCCGCGAAGGAGCTGGCATACATCGGATGAACTTCGTGACGCTTGCAGCCCATCTCTACTATAAGCTTATGAATGGCACCCAGCTTCTCATGCGTCCTGTAATTGATCATGGATTCTGCTGAGACGAACAGCCCACCCTTGCTAAGCTTCACTGCATTATCTACCATCCGTTCGAACAGCTTGCCGGACACTTCCGGACTTACCGTTCGATTCGCCCTGGCGAACCCCACTTGATGAAAGTCGTCTGCGTTCAGATAATTGAATGAGATATGCATCACGTCCAGATAGGGCGCGATTACCTCATATCTAGCATAATCTAATGTAATATTCGAGTTAAGCTGAGAATAGATTCCGCGATCTCTAGCATACCGCAAGAGCGGCAGGATATAATTCTGTACGGTCTTCTCGGAGTAGGATGGCTCCCCTCCGGTAATACTGATCGTCTCGAGCTGCTCAACCTCATCCAAGCGTCGCAGCAATTGATCGAGCGGCAGCTTATTCCCCTCGCTCATGGTCAGCGTATCGCCCACAGCACAGTGCTCACAGCGCATATTGCATAAATTCGACACCGTGAATTCCACACTGGTCAAGGTGTGACGATCATAATGCCGCAGCGATCGAATCGGATCCCACGGATCGAATGCCGCAGATATTTGTACTTCTGAATATGCGCTTGGTAGTCTATTAATCATACGTCAACCTCCTGAATCACTGCTATTAATTGTACATGAACCCGGTATAAAATACAAAACGGCATCGCTGCATTCAAGCGATACCGCCCATGTGGCCGGATGCTGATATGGCATCCATCGGAGGCTCCGAATAATCTGTGATCATCACAGATAATTGCTTCGACATATCGATCTCATATGGTTCCTTAAGCGTCCGGCCCTCTTGGTCCTCCAGAATCCGTATAATCGGACGATGCGGACAGCTTGCGTTAATATCTACAACTACTCCCGATTCGCCTGTCGTAAGGCTGACTGTGATACCTAGCGGGTACATCGCGATCTTGTCTCGGAATGCCGCAACCTTGTCAACTGTATATAACGTGCCTGCGCCTGTATACAAGGACTCAATCGCCTGGTGCGGCAGCATCGCCTTGCGATATACACGGTGGGATGTCATGGCGTCATACGAATCCACCAGCCCAATCCATTGCGCGAACTCATGAATTTCTGAGCCAGCCAGCCCTCTGGGATAACCGCTTCCGTCTATGCGTTCATGATGCTGCAGCGCACAATGCGCGGATACGAGCGGAATATTCGCTTCCTCCTTGAGAATGCGATAGCCAATCTCCGCATGCTGTTGCATGACGGCGAATTCCTCCGGTGTAAGTTTACCCTTCTTATTCAGAATGTCGATCGGCGTACGCATCTTGCCGATATCATGCAGCAGTGCTCCCAGACCGAGTGTATATAGATCGTTGCGGCTATAGCCAATATGCATGCCTAGGGAACATGCGTATATACATACATTGAGCGAATGCTGATACAGGTAATGGTCGTACACTCCCATGTCCATCAGCATGACCATTGCATCCTGCTGCTCGCTCAGATCATCTAGGATCATCGTGAGCACCTCTTTGAATTCCTTGGCAAGCGAGCCTGCTGCCCGCCTGCGCCAGCCATCCTCCATAACCATCCGAAAGCTGGTGCGGATTTGGGCAATTGCTCGACTCCTCGTCCGCTCGCTGATGACATCTGGCATAATGACATCTTCTGTTCGTTCATCCTCTACACAGATATAATCGACACCATGCTCCTGTAGACGACGAATCAGCACCTCGGTTAGTTCAACCTTGGCGCCAAGCAATATACGACCATCTTCATTGAAGATATGCTTGCCGAGACGCATGCCCGGCTGACACTTGGTGATGGCTAATAATCGCATCTTGTACCTCACAGTAAAATAATCTTATGTTCTATTCATCCTGCCCTCAATCAAACGCCAATGGCGCTGCTTGCTGCGCGCAAGTGACGCTGGATTGCGCAGCTCATGTTTAAGCACGTCCCTAATAAATTCAGGCAGGAAATAATGAATATCCTGGCCATTAGCCAAGGATAGATAACCGATTCCGAAGGTAAACATATCGATCGAGCCTACTCGATACACCTTCTCCAGCTGAAGTGGCGAACCGCCGACGAGTACCCGCTTGATCTTGGCATTAGCGGGGGCTGTAGGATCATAGTCAACCTCAATTCCACTCAAGCATAGAACACCTAATTGCTTGCCGCGGAATCCATATCCCCGTATGGATCGCTCTATAAACTCAGTCAGAAGTGATTCCTCTAGCGCCTGCAGAATCGCCGCTCCACTCAGACTCATGCTGCACGGATTGATCGGCGACGGGCATATAGCGAGCAGGTCCGCATCTGTCTGCCTCCCAGCTGATAGTCCGCTAAGCAGCTGGCCGCTATTCACAATCGCTAATTCGGTATTCGTCCAGTTGCGAATGCCAGCAGCTAGCAGGTTCCCAAGTTCGGACTCTGCTCGGGGATCATGATGGACTGGAGCAGACAGTTCGGCCACCAACTGATCCATCGATGCAATGCCCAGCTGCAGTTGTTGCTCAATAATCGAACGGATATATGGATCATCTGCTTGATCCGTCACTGGCAACGCGCCGCCTTGAACGATCCGTACACGCTTGTGCTCTGCATTCCACGCCAGCTCTATGACGCCCAGATGCATACCCAGCTTACCTGCGGCGCCGATCCAAGTATCACCTACACGCTCTGCCTGCTCCAGTAGATGATGCGTGTGACCGCCGATAATATAATCGATTCCGCTCACCGACTGCGCCAACTGTCGATCAAATTGGAGTCCCACATGACTCATGACCAGGATGAAGTCCGTCTCACCGCGAAGCTGGTCTACCTGCTTCGCTACGGCCATCATGGGATCTGTCACCTGCCATCCGAGCGGTTCATAGAACTCATTGTAACACGCAGTAACACCTAGAATGCCGATGCGCAGCCCCTTCTTCTCGACAATCAGATGCTCATTCATCCATGGAGGCTGTGATCCAGTCTGCCTATCCAGCATATTCGTACCCAATATTGCAAATTGCGCATAATTCTGTAACACAAACGCTATATCCGATTTAGGGAAGGTCAAGCCTTCATTATTACCCGGCACGAACGCCTCATAGCCGGTCGCGTTCATCACAGCAATATTCGCGGCTCCCGTTGTTCCTTCTGTTTCAATGCGAACGCGGTCTATATGATCGCCGCAATCCACTAGCAGCAGCTGCTCTGGTTCATATCGATCACGATAATGACCAATCATCGTGGCCAGCTTTGGCATACTCTCGAAGCAGCTATGGATATCATTCGTGTGCAGGATGATAACGCGATCTTCCAATGTCTCCAAGCTGCATTATCCCTCTTTTCCCATATGTCTGCAAGCCTATGGCTTTGTGTAGACAACCTGTTCCTCCGGCTCCATGTGATATATTATACAGTATATTATCGACATGAACAGTTAGAATACTAATAGCATTGTCATTTTACAGGTATTCGGTAGTGGGTTTTTAGACCTATTATCTATCGCCTATATTGTCAAACCAATATGTAAATTGGTACTATATATATGAAAGCCTTTACATATGCAGATAAAAGAACAGTGGGGGCCTAACGATGAGAATTCCGATTCATAATGTTAAGGTCGGTGACAAACTAATCTCAGATGTATTTAATGATTATGGGCTGCACGTACTATCTCGTGACACGCAGCTTAACGAATCGGATATTGTGAAGTTGAATCGGCATAAGATTGCGCACGTCGATATTGACTACCGTGAGATCATTGAGGTTGCCGTGAGCCGTAATTTCCGTCTAGAGGCGATTGAACAAGAGATACAACCGAAGTTCAACGACGCCGTTAATGGAATGAAAACGTTGTTCGAACAAGTCATGCAAGAAGGCAAGATAAATGAGGAATTGGTGGACCGGAATTTCGAGCCTCTGATTGAACACTTCGAGCAGGAGGTTGATGTAGTTTCCTTGCTGCTCTCTCTTACAAGCAAGGATGCCTACACCTACCAGCATTGCGTTCAGGTCGGCATGATTTCCTACTATATCGCCAAGTGGGTGGGCATGAACGAAGAGGAAGCACTGCTCACTGGTAAGGCAGGTTATCTGCATGATATCGGCAAGTGCCGCATCGACACGACGATCTTGAATAAACCTGCCAAGTTAACCGCTGAAGAGTTCAATATTATGAAGTCGCACACTACACACGGACATGATATCATCACTCGTTCCTTGCCGAATCATCCTGCACTCAGCACGGTTGCCCTACAGCATCATGAACGCTTGAATGGCAACGGGTATCCGCACGGAATTACTGGTGAACAGATGCATCCAATGTCCAAAATTGTAGCTATTGCTGATATTTACAGCGCAATGATCTCATCACGCGTCTATCAGAAGAAGCGCGACTTGCTGTTCGTGCTTCGCGAACTGCATAAGCTAAGCTTCACGGATCTGGATCCGCATATCGTGCTTACCTTCATTCAGCATATGATTCCTAATTTCATCGGCAAGAAGCTCATTCTGAAGAGCGGAGAGATCGGCCAGATTATTATGACCAACCCAACTGATCCCTTCCGCCCGCTGATCCGAATCGACAATACCTTCATCGACCTATCCAAGGATCACACGCTGGAGATCGAGACGATCTTCCAGAACTAAGCGCTATATCACCCGCCTCGCACTAAGATAGGTCTTCTTCCAGAATGACTTATTGATACTCGTAATTTGAACTCCATCCTTGGGCTTTGTGGAGGAATGAATCATCTGCCCATTGCCCATATAGATACCGACATGCCCAATGATGTCATTGGACTTGAACCTGCCCGGTAGATAGAAGAACAACAAATCTCCCTTGCGGAGGCTTGTCCGACTGACTGGCGTACCAACCTTCCCTTGCTGCCTCGACAATCTGGGAAGTGTAATATCATATTTGCCGTATACATATTGTGTGAAGGTGGAACAGTCAAACTTGCCTGATTTAGGATAAGGTGCAGCGCCAAAATCATACTCCACGCCAATATACTTCTTAGCTGTACCCAGCAGCTTGTCCACATCCACCTTAGCCGCATTCAGCATGACAGGAAGATCGCCGCTTGCACTTACTTGCCCAGCATCACTGCCAGGATCATTCGGATCATCTCTGAAATCTGGCACACCAGCGTCATTAATTAAGTCATCCACGCTCGGATGGATCAGCAGCTCCTGATTCCGCCTATCGAAGTTCATGGCATCGCCGAATAGCGACTGCAGCGAGTCGTATGGAACGTACACGGCTCCCTCTCTCACGATGGATGGTTGACTGAGCTGTATCGCTTCGCCTCCCCGCCTGGCCTCCTGAGTATGAACAACAATCTCGTAGGCTACATCATTATCACCCACATTGAACGAGCTTCCATCATCCGCCCATTCCGATTGGAACGATAAGGTATCAGCGAGCTGCTGTAAAGGCACATACAATTGACCATCATACTGGACCATCTGTAAAACCGCATCTTGTGATTCCGAGGATAGCATATGCCCGTCCGATCCGTCATTATGAACACGCATGCCTCGGCTTTCCACATTGCTCTGTGTATTCGAACCGTTGTCCGTAGTAGGAGTTTCATTCGCTGTGTTCATGCAACCGGCCAGCATTGCAACGATAATCAGGAGGATCCCAGCCTTCATTCGCAATCGCATACGTCTCATAATGCATAGCTCCTTTTTCTAATGTACATAGCAACCGATTCAGCATCAGCTTTATCTTCTGATACAGCTACAGCTTTATCTTGATGCCGAACCTGTGATAATATGCATGTAATTAGATTAGTTAGCGATGCTTCACAAAACTTGAGTGTATGCTTCCGATGCAGTTTTGCTTCGATGATTATTCGGGAGTGTATGCTTCACAAAACTTAAGCTTATGCTTCCGATGCAGTTTTGCTTCGATGATTATTCCGGGAGTGTATGCTTCACAAAACTTAAGCTTATGCTTCCGATGCAGTTTTGCTGCGATGATTATTCCGGGAGTATATGCTTCACAAAACTTAAGCTTATGCTTCCGATGCAGTTTTGCTTCGATGATTATTCCGGGAGTATATGCTTCACAAAACTTGGAGGTTATTCCCATGGAAATCACATCCCGCCCGCAGCGCTACGGATTAGCAGTTGCCTCCCTCGCCTGCGGCATAATAGCTTGTGCATTCAACCTGTTGTTCTTCACAGCGTTCATTGGAGTTCCCCTAAGCATTATCGCAGTCGTGTTGGGGGCCTCTTCCTACAGAAACCACCAATACGGCAAGGCAGGCCTCGTTCTCGGGCTGCTCGCTTTCTTGGTGGTCATTGTGTATGCATGTAGTTATCTGACGGTCGTATGGAGCGACCCGCTCGTCTAGCCAAACTTACTCAGTAGTAGATGCTGCGCGTGCGCGAAGCGCGATAGCCAGTACTCGCCACCCTTCACGGGATAGGTTCGGATCACGAATGATGCCGCCAAGATCGCCTGAACCGAACTCTCGTATGAACCACTCTGGAGCAGCTGCGCGCACCTCAAGCTTCTCGACCCGTTCCTGTAATTGTGCCAGCTGCTTCGTAAGATCCTCCAACATTCGTCTCGCCTCCTCATCATACCCTGTCAGATTATACTGCCGTATAAGTGACTTAAGCTTCGCCGCATACTGCGGGTCGGTGGCATACCCGCTTAGATAAAGTGCTTCGGCCTGCTCCTCGGGCGTCTTCGCCAAGCGAACCCGCTCATAGCGACTGGTACTTAGCAATCTATCTTGATCCTTATAGAAGTGATAGACACTGTTATATTTACGGAAGTAGGCCGTAGTTTCGACACGTTCGCCGTTATAAACCTCCCATGTCGGTTTCCTCACAATGGCACCGTCCCACCAGGGATTAGGCTTTCCTGTTCCCACCTTAATCCCGCCAAGATTGTACCAAGCGTGAACCTTGCCTCCGGTCTCCAGCAAATTCTGGGCTAACCTTACCGAAGGCAGCAAGGGTGAACCTTCCAATCGTGATCGAATAGCCGCAGGAGCGAGCGTTTGGAGAAATGCATCAATTGCCATAGAGTCTCCACCTCCTCACTCATTATATGAGTCAGGCAGTGGAATGCGCTGTGCATTCGCCCTGATTATGGTTTACCCGCAGCAGAATGGTTATTTGATCTTCGCGACAGCAAGATGTACAAGTTATATAGAAAAATAAGTATGGATACCGTAACAAACAAGATTAAACCTAATGCAGCATCATAAGGAAAACCGTAGAAGCCCATTCCGGACGGACGCAAGAATAGCAGGACGTATCCGATCCCTGCGGAAATTCCGCCCCAGAGAATGCTCGCTGCTACTGATCGCCACAGCGGCTTGGCATAACTGCGTTCACGCCGCTTCCAAGCTCTTGCAAGAATGCTAAGGAGCAGGAGGCCAATTGTTGCAATCGCGATTGCAATCCAGCTTATTTTGCCAATAGGAGCTGTCGGCTCGGGTACGATTGGTTCATAACCCATAAGGATAGAAGCCATTCCTTCGATGATTGGCGTCTGAATAAACGGGTAAAACTCTCCATAGAGCAGCACGAGCCCTAATTCATATTCGGGGATAAACAGGACAGCGGAGCCTGATCCCATCCCATCGCCGAACTTCCAATATATATCCGTGCCATGCCAGTGTTTAACCTCAAAACCGCTTGCTGTATAATAAGCATCGCCAGCTTCCGTCGGCACAAATGGAGCTCTGGCATCCAAGGTGCTGTCTGCGCGCAGCAGGTTCTGCTCGCCATAGCCCAACTGGAATGCCACATATTTAACTAAATCCTCAAGCGTGCTGTACGCCCCGCCATCGGGGTCCTGTGATGTGCCGAATGATTCGAAATTTCGGCCTAACTGTATTTTGCGTGTAAAAAACCAATGGTACTCATCCGCGACCTTCGAGGCTGGAATCGTATCCAACTGTTCACCGTATATCGTCGCATGCATGCCTAACGGCTCAAAAATCGATTGCTCCATATAGTCATAGTAACTCAGATCCGTCACCTGCTCGATGACATGTCCGAGTAAGTCGAAGCAGCCGTTGCAATAATTTCCGGTTGTACCTGGCTGCTCCGTCAGTTCAATCTGCTTCATCACCTCCACATAATCAGCCAACGAGTTTCTTGCGTCATGCTCGAAGAGCTGCGCGTCAGTCTGCGAGCCTACTCCCCCAGCGGAGTGCGTTAACAGATGCCGCAGCGTGACCGGATTTACGTCATCCTCGCCTTGAAAGCGAAAGCCCGGAATGTAAGTCCGAACTGACTTATCAACATCAAGCAGCCCTTCTTCTTGGAGCTTGTATATCGCTGTAGCGGTTAATGCCTTGGTCACCGAGGCGACCGCATAACGCGTAGTCGCATCCGGCGTGATTTGCGCCTGCTTGCTCGTCGTTCCATAGGCTTGCTCATGAATGAGCGTATCCTGATGGATGATACCGTAAATTCCGCCAATCAAATCATTGCGCTCGAATTGCCTGCTCACAAATTGCTCCACAAGCCATAATCTCTCCTGCATCTCCGCATCATCCGGCAGATCACCAGCGGCAGCCGCAGTAGTCGTACTCACGTTTGCTAGGATAATTATGATGAAAATAAGGAAATACCATTTTTTACGCACATGATCACGCTCCAAACAGGTTTTTCCCATTATAAGTGAAAAGTCTAATTGGACCATCATTCTCACGACTGATATTCCCCTATTTCCACAGACGGATCTGTGCAAAACCTAACAGGCAGCGATCGTGCTGAGCCAATAGAAAGAACCCGCAGATTGCAATCCGCGGGTTCTTTCTATTGCCTATATATTATCCGATAGAACCTTCCATCTCGAACTTGATGAGTCGATTCATCTCGACAGCGTATTCCATTGGAAGCTCCTTCGTGAATGGCTCGATGAAGCCCATGATGATCATCTGTGTTGCTTCTGCGGTTGTCAGCCCTCTGCTCGTCAAGTAGAAGAGCTGATCCTCGGATACCTTCGATACGGTAGCCTCATGCTCCAGTATGATGTCATCATTCAGGATCTCGTTATATGGAATCGTATCTGACGTAGAGTCATTATCCATTATGAGCGTGTCGCATTGAATGTTCGCCTTAGATCCTTGCGAATTGCGGCCGAACGACGTCAGTCCACGGTAAGTAACCTTACCGCCATGCTTACTGATGGACTTCGATACAATGGTCGACGTCGTATCCGGTGCCAGATGCGTCATCTTCGCGCCAGCGTCTTGGTGTTGATCCTTGCCTGCAACAGCGATGGACAACACATGTCCCTTAGCGCCGCGGCCCTTAAGAACAACAGCCGGATACTTCATCGTCAGCTTAGAACCGATATTCCCATCGACCCACTCCATCGTCGCATTCTCTTCTGCGACAGCACGCTTCGTTACCAGGTTATAGATGTTAGGCGCCCAGTTCTGGATAGTCGTATAACGAACACGCGCATCCTTCTTCACCAGAATCTCGACAACTGCGCTATGCAGGGAATTCGTGCTGTAGACAGGTGCCGTACAGCCTTCTACATAGTGAACGAAGCTTCCTTCATCCGCAATGATCAGCGTACGCTCGAATTGCCCCATATTCTCCGAATTGATACGGAAGTAAGCTTGGAGCGGAATTTCGCACTTCACGCCCTTAGGCACATAGATGACGCTGCCGCCAGACCACACCGCGCTGTTCAGCGCCGCGAATTTATTATCAGCGGGAGGAATAACTGTCCCGAAGTATTCCCTAAGCAGCTCAGGATGTTCACGAAGAGCTGTGTCTGTATCGGTGAAGATCACGCCTTGGTCGGTCAGTTCCTGTTGCATGCTGTGATACACAACCTCAGACTCATACTGAGCGGATACACCCGCCAAGAACTTCTGCTCTGCTTCAGGGATACCCAGCTTATCGAAGGTTTCCTTAATCTCTGAAGGAACCTCCTCCCAAGTCTTCCCTTGCTTCTCGGACGGCTTAACGTAATATTGAATATCGTCGAAATTCAGATCATCGAGATCGCCGCCCCAACGAGGCATCGGCATCTTGTAGAATTGTTCCAGCGACTTCAGACGGAACTCCAGCATCCAATCCGGCTCGCCCTTCATCCTCGAAATCTCCATGACAATCTCGCGAGTCAGGCCCTTACCTGATTGGAACACGGACTGATGTTCATCCCTAAACCCATACTTATAAGCTTCCATTTCAGGCATTTTCTTAGCCATTTCAGTCACCCTCCTTCATGATTTGTAAATCTGAGCCTTGCTTTGTTTCTTAACGTTGGGATTCAATCCCCTTCTTCAGCGCATTCCATGACAGCGTTGCGCACTTTATACGAGCTGGAAATTGCGTTACTCCCGACAGTGCCTGTATATCTTCATACTCAAAATCGAGCTCTTGTCCTTGCATCATCGAGGAGAAGTCCTGTGCCAGTTGCATGGCCTCTTCATATGTCCTGCCCTTCACTGCGTCCGTCATCATCGATGCGGAAGCCATGGAGATCGAGCATCCCTCGCCCTTGAATTTGGCGCCTTCAATAATGCCGTCCTTCATCTTCAGTTGAAGGGAGATTCGATCCCCGCAGGTTGGATTGTTCAACTCAATCACTACTGCATCGTCTTCGTAGACGCCACTGTTGCGCGGTGTCTTATAGTGATCCATGATGACTTGTCTATACAGATCATCCAATCGCATAACCGAAGTACTCCTTTGTGCGGACCAGCGCATGAATGAGTCGGTCAACGTCCGCCTTAGTGTTGTACAGATAGAAGCTTGCCCTTGCAGTTGCTGACACATTCAGCCAGCGCATTAGTGGCTGGCAGCAATGATGTCCAGCCCGTATTGCGACGCCCTCGGCATCCAGAACAGTGGACACATCATGCGGGTGAATATCACCTAGATTGAATGTAATCAGACCTGCCCGATTGTCTAGCGGTCCATAAATTTGTATGTCCTTCAGCTCATTCATCCGCTCTAATGCATATGCGGTAAGCTGTTGATCATGACGCTCGATATTGTCCAGTCCGACCTCCTGCAAGAAGTCAATGGCTGCGCCTAGTCCCACAGCGCCTGCTATAATCGGTGTTCCGCCTTCGAACCTAGCCGGAACATCCTTCCAGGTGGCATCTTCGAGTGTGACGAAATCAATCATCTCGCCGCCGAACTCAATCGGCTCCATCTGTTCTAGAAGCGCCCGCTTCCCGTACAGCGCACCGATTCCTGTCGGTCCGCACATCTTGTGTCCAGAGAACGCATAGAAATCGGCACCCAGCGCTTGTACATCGACCTTCATATGGGGTGTGCTCTGCGCGCCGTCAACTACCATGATCGCACCATGTCTATGAGCAATATCGGCTACCTGGCGGATCGGATTGATCACACCTAGAACATTCGATACATGGGTCATCGCAACAATCTTCGTACGAGCGGTTACCAGCTTCTCAACATCCTCCAGAAGAATCGTACCGTCCGGCTGGAGCGGGATCACCTTCAGATCGGCCCCAGTCGCCTTGGCAGCTTGCTGCCAAGGGATTAAATTGCTGTGATGCTCCATCGGTGTAATGATAATCTCATCGCCAGGCTTACACACGGATCGCGCATAACTAGACGCGACCAGATTTAGCCCTGTGGTAGTTCCTCTATTGAAGATAATCTGCTCAGCAGACTCTGCATGAATGAATCGAGCAACCTTCTCGCGCGCGCCCTCATATGCTTCAGTAGCTCTGGAGCCGAGCGTATGCACGCCGCGGTGCACATTCGAGTTGTCGTATTCATAATAACGCTTCATTGCCTCGATCACTTGAATAGGCTTCTGCGAGGTTGCCGCGCTGTCCAGATAGACGAGCGGGTGACCGTTGATTTCCTGATTCAGAATCGGGAACTGCTCACGTATCGCAGAGTCTATCATTGTCCCAGCTTCCTTTCCACAACGGCCTTCAGTTGTTCTTCCAGCGTCGCGATCGGAATCTCAGATACAATTGGAGCCAAGAAGCCGTAGATGATCAATTTCGTTGCTTCTTCTCTACTGATACCGCGTGACATCAGATAATGCACTTGTTCCTGATTCACTTGGCCGACACTTGCAGCATGACCCGCAGTAACTTCGTCCTCATCAATCAGAAGCAGTGGGTTAGCATCTCCACGAGCTGTCGGGCTCAGCATCAATATGCGCTCTGTCTGCTCGCCATTGCAATGTGTAGCGCCCTTCTCAATCTTGGTAATCCCATTGATAATCGCGGTCGAAGAGTCGCGCATAACAGCGCGTGTACTCATGTCGCTGTTGGAACTCTTACCGAAGTGAATCGCTCGAGTCGTAATATTCAGCTTCTGTTCGCCAGTTCCAACACAGATCACTCTGGCATCCGATGATGAGCCATTACCGCGAAGCACAGATGTCGTATCCGACATGCTGTCACCCTGGTTCATCTCCCCGATCACCCAATCGATACGCGCATCCGCTTCGAGCACCGCTCTGCGGTAGCACAAGTTGGTTACGGAATGTCCCAGATCGTGAACGGAACAGAATTGCACATACGCACCAGGCTTGGCGAACACCTCTACGATCCCATTATGCACAAGCTTGCCATCGGATTGACCACCTGCATAGTGATCAACGTAGGTTACCTTGCTATTCGCTTCCGCGATAATTAATACGTGCGGAGCGAACACAGCGGCAGAGTCACCCGTATAGAACAAGGCGTGGAATGGAATATCAACCTCTACATTCTTGGGAACGTATAGGAATACACCACCACTCCAAGCAGCCGTATGAAGCGCGGTAACCTTATTCTCATCAAGTGCGACAGCTTGCATGAAGTGCTTCTGAACAAGCTCACTATGCTCAGTCAGCGCAGTAGATAAATCGGTGAAGATTACACCTTGTTGACTTAATTCTTCTGGCAGTGAACGGAACACAACAGCGGAGTTGTGCTGTACGATCGTCTGCGATTGTACATCCTCCTGCAGCATTGACCGCAGCTGGTCAGGCAGTTCACTAATCTCACTGACCCGCGCATCCGTTGAGTAAGTCCCGTAATCCTCTGTTGCCCAACGTTCAATTCTGGTCTTCTCCAGCTTAGGCAGCTCAAGCTGCTGCGCAGCTTCCAATGCTTGCTGACGAAGCGATATCATCCAATCCGGTTCCCTTAATTCCTTCGATAGCGTCTCAATGGAATTACGATCTACCGGGAGAACAGTTTGTATAGTCATGTCTATCTCCTCCAAGTTTAGTCGTAGATCGATGGATCAATATTGCGGCGCTCTCGTATTCATAGGAACTTTGAATTCTTCCTTCGCTTCGTTGCCTACTGTCTCATCTTCAATGCCCAGCTCTTCCTTAATCCACTCATAGCCTTCTGCTTCCAGACGCTTAGCCAGCTCAGGACCGCCGGATTTCACGATGCGTCCTTGCATCATAACATGCACATAATCAGGCGTTACGTAGTTAAGCAACCGCTGATAGTGCGTAATAATTAAGAAGGAACGGCTTTCGCTTCTCATCGCGTTCACACCGGCCGCGACAATCTTCAATGCGTCAATATCCAGACCGGAGTCAATTTCGTCAAGAATCGCCAGCTTCGGCTCCAGCATCATCATCTGCAGAATCTCATTGCGCTTCTTCTCTCCGCCTGAGAAGCCTTCATTCAGATAGCGATGCATAAACTGTGGATCCATCTCCAACGCTGACATCTGCTTCTCCATCAGGCGAATGAACTTGATTAGTGAAATCTCATTGCCTTCACCGCGGCGCACATTGATCGCGCTGCGCAGGAAGTCCGAATTCGTGACGCCGGATATCTCACTTGGATATTGCATAGCGAGGAACAGACCAGCACGAGCGCGCTCGTCCACTTCCATCTCCAACAGATCCTCACCGTTAAAATCGATTCCGCCATTCGTAATTTCATACTTGGGATGACCCATTAATGCAGAAGCTAATGTGCTCTTGCCAGTCCCGTTAGGTCCCATAATGGCATGCACTTCTCCGCCCTTGATTTCCAGGTTAACGCCCTTCAAAATTTCCTTACCCTCGATAGTCGCCTTCAGGTTGTCTATCGTAAAGTGCAGTGTTTCACTCATTGCCATACATCCTCTCTTTGTCTGTACTCCGATTAAGATTAACAATAGTTTTAATTGGAGTTTCTTTTATCTTATAATAATTCTAAACCATTCTCAACCCATTCTCAACGAATACTTTTATTATACCCTAACCGTACCAAACAAAAAAGGGCATATCACGGCTTGTAAACATATTTCTACACAATGATCCTTTAGCCCTTAGTTCCAATTTGCCCTATTATGAGTATCTCCATCATTTTATTTCAATTCTTAATCATGGAGTTGCTTCTCTAAATGGACTTATGCCTTTGTTTTTCCTATACTAAGAGATGTGCATGCTGCGTATCTAGAGAATTCGATCACAGAAACGAGGAAGAACACGCATGAATAATGATGCTATGCAAGATTCGACAACACCCCATACGGAGCTGCAATCACTGATCTGGACCGGAGAAGCGCTGAACCTGCTTGATCAGCGACTGCTACCGGAGGATATTGTCTATCTCCCCCTATCGACCGTTCAAGAGATCTGGGAGGCGATTCGGCAGCTTAAGGTACGCGGAGCTCCTGCGATCGGTATTGCTGCGGCATACGGTGTGTATTTGGGAATACGCGAATTCACACCGGCGCCAGCCGATACACCCACTCAGCAGAACGAGCAATTTCTGATGAAGCTCTATCAAATTATAGATGAATTGGCAACATCGCGACCTACTGCCGTCAATCTCTTCTGGGCATTAGATAGGCTGAAGCATATCGGCCAGCAAGCGATATCAGCAGGACATTCGCTAGCTGACGTCAAGTCGGCCCTGCTGGAGGAAGCGATCCTCATTCATCGCGAGGATGAGGAGACCAACCGCCGAATCGGAGAGCATGCACTTTCCCTATTCCGTGAAGGTATGGGCGTCCTAACACACTGCAACGCAGGTGGGCTGGCAACCGCCCGTTATGGGACCGCGCTTGCGCCAATTTACCTCGCCCATAGTCAAGGTATGAACCTGAAGGTGTTCGCAGATGAGACCAGACCGGTGCTGCAAGGTGCCCGATTGACCGCATTCGAGCTCATGCAGGCAGGTGTCGATGTGACACTGATCTGTGACAATATGGCTGGCATGATCATGGCCAAGGGCTGGGTGCAGGCCGTAATCGTAGGAACAGATCGCGTAGCCGCCAACGGGGATGTAGCGAACAAGATTGGAACGTATTCGGTGGCCGTGCTTGCTAAGGCGCATAATATTCCCTTCTATGTAGCCTGTCCGATCTCCACCATCGATATCTCTACACCTTCGGGTGATCAAATCCCGATTGAGGAGCGCGATGAGCGAGAAGTCACCGAGGGCTTCGGCAAGCGTACAGCACCGCAGGGCGTAAAGGTATACAATCCAGCATTCGATATCACACCGCACGAGTTAGTCACTGCGATTATTACGGAGCGAGGCATCATTCGTCCACCTTATTCGGATAGCTTGAAGCAGCTAATTGGCGGTGAAGCGCAGTGACCGATTCCAGCATTGATTCTTCTAAGAAGAATGGGTATTTGTTCTCGGTTGATGTATTTATCGAGGGCGAGACGAATGGCATCGCGCTTGAGAAGCTGCTGCAGCTGCTCAACAGCTCGGAGTTAATTGACTTTCGTATTAACAAGGGGATTAATCTCGGCCAAGTCATCGAGGCTGCAGTGTCGCTATCGGACAGCAATAAGACCAAGGATAAACCTCCGTCCAAGCCAGGTTCCACTGTCAGAACGCCTCCCACAGTCGCTAAAAAGGATTCGAAGAAGAATATAGAGCATAAACAGCAATATACAGCGATTATCGATCAAATTGAGCAATACAGGACCAATAATGCGTTGGTGCGCCTGTCGATACTTAAGGGAAAGGGAGTCACTATGAACCTGCCTTGCCGCATTCTGAATTGTGATCTGGATTCGGGCAACATCACGGTTTATCATGTGGACGAGAAGAAGGTATACACCTTCCAGATTAACGAAATTGAAGACCTGCAAGCTTAAGCATCCACATCTAATAAAGCTTCGCTCCCGACAAGGAGCGAAGCTTTATTAGCGATTTCGAATCCAATCCGCCAACATGGACGCGTTCATCGGCTTGCTGTAGACGTAGCCTTGGATATCGAAGCATTGATGCTGCTCCAGGAAGCGAAGCTGATCCTCATTCTCCACACCTTCGGCGATTACCTTCAGGCCCATATGACGCGCCATCGCAATGATCGTCTCGACAAGCTGCGCATCATTGCGATCCGTCATAATATCGCGTACGAATGAGCGGTCGATCTTCAATCTGGATATCGGGAATCTGCGAAGATAGCTTAGCGAGCTGTATCCTGTGCCGAAGTCATCAATACAGATCTCTACTCCTAGCTCCTTAAGCTCATGGAACACTTCACCCGCATAATCCGAGTCTGAATTCACACTCTCTGTGATCTCAAGCTCGAGCAGATCCGGCCGAAGTCCTGTCTCCTCCAGAATTTGACGAATGCGTTCAGTCAGATTGGGCTGTAGAAATTGACGGACAGACAAATTCACTGAGACCGGGAATTCGGGCAGCCCAGCACGGTGCCACGCAACAGCCTGTCTGCAGGCGGCTTCGATTACACTGTCCCCTATTGGGATGATCATGCCATTCTCTTCGGCGAGCGCAATAAATTCACCAGGCATAATCAATCCTCGCTTAGGATGATTCCAGCGAATCAGACCCTCAACGCCAATGCATTCTCCAGTCAGACTGTTCATCTGAGGCTGATAATACAGCTCGAATTCCTGATTCTGAATCGCCTTGCGAAGCTCAGCCTCCAGCGTTAGACGATCTAGCGTCCCTCTCTCCATGGCAACCGAATAGAATTGATAATTATTGCGTCCGAGCTCCTTAGCTCTGGATAAGGCGATGTCGGCAAACTTCATTAATTCATCGGCGTCCGTATGCTGTTGACCGTTCATTGCGATCCCGATGGACATCGTCAGTGTGAGGTTATAGCTCTGACATTCGAAGGTCGGTTCGAGTGCCGCTTGAATGTCCTGTGCAAGCGATTTGACATTGTCCTCATCTCCCGCGTCTGTATAGAAGACAGCGAATTCATCCCCCTCCATACGGGCGAGGACATCATGCGAGGTTACACAGCGACTCAATCGCTCTGCCACCTGTAGGAGCAGCATATTGCCCACATCATGTCCGAATGAATCATTGAACAGCTTGAATCGATCTATATCTAGAATGAAAATCGCAATGGTGCTCTTATTCTTATCGGCGAGATACAAGGCGCTCTCCAATTGTTCACGGAAGTATCTACGGTTCGGTATGCCAGTCATATCGTCATAGTAAGCCATATGATTGATTCGTTCTAGAGCGCGTTTGTTGCCTGTTATATCCTGACACATCAAGGCAACGGATTGTACCTCAGAGCCATCATGCGACTTTATTGGTAGTGCGGATATTTGGAGCTCAAGCTTAAACCCATCCGCGCTAAGAATGCCCGCTTCGAAGGATTGCGCCACGCCCTTGAATGCTTGTTGGTAGTGGATTAATGCTTTCCTGCGGTCCTCTTCCACGACGATAGCGTCAAATGGCATGTCGCGCATGTGATCATCCGTATACCCGGTGAGTTGTCTTGCCATCGCATTCATACTCTCAAATTTGCCTTGGCGGTTCCAGACCGCAACTGCCTGCGGGTTCATCTCGAACATCGCGTGAAGCAATTGGCGCGCATCAGCCAGTTGCTGCTTCAGTGCCACCCGAGCGACCTCATTGTTCCTCGTCACCAATTTCAACACTCTTAGAATGGGAGCGGACCATCTGAATTTCAACATGAGTCGATCCGCCAGGCTGCGATTATTCACTCTGCCCCTCCTACAAACATTCGTTACCTAATACTAACACATTACTAAACAAATCTACATAATATTTGTCGAATGTTGTCAATTCTTACGAATAGAAACCAGCAAACAAATCCATCCCGCCAAGAAAGCAAAGCCGCCAATCGGTGTTATCGCGCCAAGCCACTTCATCCCTGTCATAACTAGCACATATAAGCTTCCGCTGAAGATCACAATTCCAATATTAAACAATCGGCTCGCATATCGAATTGTCCGTCGCTCACCAATATGCATACTAGCAAACGCTACAATAAACAACCCAATCGCATGATACATCTGATAATCAGTGGCGGTCTGATAGGTGGACATCAGATCAGCAGAAATCCGATCTTTCACCATATGAGCGCCGAATGCGCCAAACGCGACAGACAGAAAAGCATGGATAGCACCTGTTATGAAAGCGATTCTATGCATAGTAATATTCTCCTTATATAAACTTCACAGCTAATAGCACTATCATAGCGGATCATAATTGAGTTGGGCAAATGATAAATTCGCGAACGACTAGCGGAGCAGGCTTCGCACATAACCGCAATTGCGTTGAATACAATGAATAGGAGAGCAATAGTGGCGATCATCAACCAGGAGGGGCCCGCCTATGAATCATAGAAGCTTTATCGTATCGCGAGAGGATTGGTCGCTGCATCGCAAGGGCTATCAGGATCAGCAGCGCCATGAGCATAAAGTCCGCGAAGCCATTAAGCAGAATCTGCCTGATCTGATTACCGAGGAGAGCATCATCGTCTCCGATGGCAAGCAAGTCGTGAAGGTGCCGATCCGCAGCCTGGATGAGTACCATTTTCGATATAACCTTCAGAAGTCCAAGCATGTCGGTCAGGGCGACGGCGATAGCCAGGTCGGCGATGTGCTTGGTGTAGATCCAGCTCCCTCTCAATCAGCAGGGAAGGGCAAGGGGGATGGCGCTGGTGATCAAGCGGGGGATGATGTTTATGAGACGGAGATACGACTGGATGCGCTGGAGGAAATTCTGTTCGAGGACCTGAAGCTTCCTAACCTTGCTCGCAAGGAGCAGGATCAGATTGTGATCACCGACATTCGCTTCAATGATATTCGCAAGAAGGGGATGATGTCCAATCTTGATAAGAAACGGACGATTCTGGAGAATTTGCGCCGCAATGCGCTGAACCGCAATCCTGGCATCGGCGGCATAACCCCGGAGGATCTGCGTTATAAGACGTGGGAGACCATAGAAAAGCCGCAATCGAGCGCAGTGATCTTAGCAATGATGGATGTGTCGGGGTCGATGGGATCGTTCGAGAAATATTGCGCCAGAAGCTTCTACTTCTGGGTTGTTCGCTTCTTGCGGAGCAAGTATCAGAATGTCGAGATTGTGTTCATCGCGCACCACACTGAGGCTAAGGAGGTTAGCGAGGATGAATTCTTCCATCGCGGCGAGAGCGGCGGTACGATCTGCTCCTCCGCCTATCGCAAGGCGCTGGATATCATCGAGGAGCGCTATCCGCCCAGCCGTCATAATCTGTATCCCTTTCATTTCTCAGACGGGGATAATCTGTCCTCTGACAACGAGCGCTGCCTAAAGCTGCTTCAAGAGCTTCTAGAGATGTCCAACATGTTCGGCTACAGCGAGGTCAATCCGTACAATCGCAATAGCACGCTGATGTCCGCCTACCGCAACTTCAAGCACCCTAGCTTCCGCACCTGCCTCATCCGCGAGAAGGCCGAGGTGTACCAGGCGCTGAAGACATTCTTCTCAGAGGACGCCGTCGTGACCGGGTAAGCTTCCAACGTCTTAGGTGAAATGCTTTAAACTAAATGTAAGATTTAGAACGAACTATGAACAATAGGTTAGATCTGTTAGGAGCGATGCTTATGACCGATAACGATATCCCTCAGCTCGAGGAGGCGATTGCCGAGATTACCCGAATCGCATCTGATTTCGGCCTTGATTTCTTCCCCATGCGTTATGAGATCTGTCCGTCAGATATCATCTATACAGTTGGCGCCTACGGCATGCCCACCCGTTATAGTCATTGGAGCTTCGGAAAATCATTCAATAGGATGCGTATGCAATATGAGCATGGACTAAGCAAGATCTATGAGCTTGTCATCAACTCCGACCCTTGCTATGCCTTCCTGCTAGATGGCAACTCGCTGATCCAGAACAAGCTTATTGTTGCGCATGTACTGGCACACAGCGACTTCTTCAAGAATAACTTCCGCTTCTCCGGCACGAATCGCGGCATGGTCGAGAGCATGTCCTCCTCTGCGGAGCGTATCAGACAGTATGAGATGGAGCATGGTGTAGATGCTGTGGAGAAGTTCATTGATGCGGCGCTTGCGATGCAAGAGCATATCGATCCTTCTATTATTCGGCCCTATGGACTGGATAATGGCCGAGCGGAGCTTGTACGAAGTCAAGAAGAGAATAAACGCGCTAAGGAGCGGCGCACCCCCGGGCGATACGACGATCTCTGGCAGCTCGACGTGCAGAAGCAAGAAGAACCGCCAAACACCTCGGATTCAAGGGAGAAGCCTGTGCCTGCCAAGGACATCCTCTGGTTCATCGCCACGCATTCTCGCAGCCTCACTGCCTGGCAGCAGGATATACTCGGCATGATCAGGGAGGAGATGTATTACTTCTGGCCGCAGATGGAGACGAAGATCATGAACGAAGGCTGGGCCTCCTACTGGCATCTGCGCATCATACGTGAAATGGATCTAACCGCAGAGGAAACGGTAGAGTTCGCTCGACTCAACGCTTCAGTCCTGCAGCCGTCTAGATATACCCTTAACCCTTATCATTTGGGACTGAAGATCTTCGAGGATATTGAGAAGCGATTCGGACGGGAGAAGCTGTTCGAGGTTCGTGAGCATGATATGGATACGTCCTTCATCCGGAATTATCTGACCAAGCAGCTTGTTGAGGACCTGGATCTGTACGTCTTCGAGAAGCAAGGGCCGGAATGGAAGATCACCGATACCGCGTGGGAGAATGTGCGTGAGCAGCTGATTCGTTCTCGTGTGAACGGTGGATTTCCTTATCTAATTGCTGTGGATGGGGATTATAACGAGGGCGGCGAGCTATTCATTCGCCACCAGTATGAAGAGATAGAGCTGGATCTCAAGTATGTGGAGCGGACGCTCCCTTACGTGCATCGCTTGTGGGGCAAATCTGTTCATCTGGAAACGAGAATCGAGGATAAGCCGGTAGTGTTCACCTATGACGGGAAGAGCATGACGAGGAGGTTCCTAAGCTGATAAATGGTATACGGTCATGCGTTTATCATCACCCACGGTTACACGCTTCGGCGAACGGTATAATCACATACGTGGAGAAGCGGTATTCGTCCTGTGACGTTTATGTGTTCAACGGTGCATCGAAGCATGCGCAGATCAAAGCGATCATCACTTATGCGATCGATCTAACGTAAGTTGTCACGCCACAGGAACCATTGATGGAGCTCCGCTCATGGCTTAGGTGAAATCCTTTAAATTAAATTTAAGAATTGGATCGGATTCAGGCGAATAAGTTAAATCTGTTAAGCTATTTTTGGGGAATGTGGCTATATTGGCCGTAACTCCCGGTTATTTGAATAATTAGTTTAAAGGATTTGAACTATCTCCGATTATTCAGCTCAAATTACCAAAATAACTTAATGAATTAAACTAAGCAACCAATACAGCAGACACCCCATTTAATTACAACGCAAAATACACCTGCTGCACACGCGCGCCGCTATGTGCCGCAGTACGTGCGATACGGACGCGACGACGGGGCCGGCAGCGCGGCATATTCCGCTTGCTCTGGCGTGTACGCATACGGATCGGCGAGCGCATCTAGCAGTCGCTCCATTACGCTGTAATCCTGCTGCTTCACAGCTGCTTCCAGCGCCTCTTCCACCCGATGGTTGCGGGGGATGACGGCCGGATTGCTGCTGCGCATCAGCTGCACAGACTCGGACTTCGATTGTTGCTGTCGGTCTAATCTCTCCCGCCAGCGCACTTGCCATTGCATAAATTCCTCAGTCTCAAACAAGACAGCATCCTCAGCATCCTCAGCCTTCACGGCATTCGCGGCATTCGCGGCATTCTCCAGCTGGTCGATCGTTATGGCGCGGAACGTATTCGTATAATCGGCTTCATACTTGCGCATTAGCTCGAGCAAGTCGTCTATCAGCTGCTCGTCCTCCAGCTCTTCATTTGCGATTCCGAGCTTAGCCCGCATGCCCGTTAGCCAATTAGAGCGGAAGTGCACAGCATAATCGGCGAGCGCGCCTTCTGCCAGCTTAATAGCCTGGTCTTCTTCCTGATGCAGCAGAGGCACGAGACATTCCGCAAACCGCGCCAGATTCCAGCCTGCAATCTGCGGTTGATTGCCATAGGCGTAGCGGCCATTCCTATCGATGGAGCTGAATACAGTTGCTGGGTTATACATATCCATGAAGGCGCAAGGTCCATAGTCAATGGTCTCACCGCTGATTGCCATATTGTCCGTGTTCATCACGCCGTGGATGAAGCCAACAAGCTGCCATTGTGCAATCAGTGTCGCCTGCCGCTTGATGACTTCCTTCAGGAAGGTGAGATGCCGCTCCCCTGAACCCTCAACCGATGCGGCCGCCTCCGGATAATGCCTCATGAATGTGTAATCGGCGAGCGCCTCTAATACTTCTCTGCTGCCCTTGCTCGCGACATATTGGAAGGTGCCGACACGAATATGACTCGCTGCCACTCGGGTCAGAATCGCACCGGGCTGCATCTCTTCACGGATAATGGACTGTCCGGTTGTCACTACGGCTAAGCTGCGTGTTGTCGGTATGCCTAGCGCGAACATCGCTTCGCTGATGATATATTCACGCAGCATCGGTCCAAGTGACGCGCGGCCATCGCCATTACGGGAATAGGGAGTCACGCCTGATCCCTTGAGCTGGATATCAACCCGCTTCCCCAGCGGTGTCATATGCTCACCAAGCAGCAGTGCCCGACCGTCGCCAAGCATCGTGAAGTATCCAAATTGATGACCCGCATAGGCCTGAGCCAGCGGTAGAGAACCGTCGGGGACTTCATTGCCCGCAAGCACCGCAGCGCCTTCATCGCTCCGCAGTGCATCAATATCGATTCCAAGCTCTGCAGCCAGCGACTCATTCAGGACAGCAAGCTTCGGCGCGCGAACCGCCGTCGGCTCCTGTCTAGTGAATAACAGATCTGGCAGACGGGCATAGCTGTTGTCAAATTTCCAGCCCGCCCCCAGCTTCTTATCCATCATTAGATCGGATCACCCCGATTTCCCAATTTTTGATTGTACAAGCTATTATCATTATGAACGTTAATGCGATTCCTTAAGTCGTACCGCCAGCCAATCGGTCCGATAATAGCGATAAGTTAGAATGCCCGCGAATAGCATGAGGAATACGTACAGAGACAGCCAGGCGCCCATAGAACCCCAGTTGAACACGAACATGAATACATACGCTAATGGCACGAACACGAGAAATCCGCATACAAAAGAGGTCTTCATCAAGAAGCCAGTGTCTCCGATTCCGCGCAGGCCCCCTGCATAGAAGTTCAGGATGCCATCGAAGATCTGCAGGAACGCCGAGATCGTGATTAGACGCGCAACCAATTCGTAGATCTCGCGGTCATTGCTGTACAGCTTCGCTATCGGCAAGGCGAACAGGAACTCGACAATCCCGATCACCAGAAGCAGAATACAGCCTAATATGGCCGTATCCGTTCCGTATCGTCGTCCCTTCAGCGGATCACCGCGTCCAACCTCTTGTCCCACCAGTATGGTCGCGGTCGCCCCGAAGGCGAAGGCCGGCATAAAACCGAAGGACATAATGTTAAGCGCGATCTCATTAGCTGCCAATGCTTCGGTTCCTAGTCTGGCCACGAACATGGTGAATAGGAACATCGACAAGCTGAGCGCGAACTCCTGCACGCCCAGCTTGCCGCTCTCAACAAGAATCAGCTTAGACTCCGCCTTACTCGGCTTGACCATAATACGTGTGGAGAAGCGTCTATGCAGTCGAATGAAGAATACATAGAGCGCTCCTGCGAATCCAACTGCTTCACCGATCAAGAATGCGATACCCGCGCCTTGCAAGCCAAGCTCCGGCAGACCGAAGTGACCATAGGTTAATCCATAGGTAAAGAAGATCATCACGGAGCAGCCAATAACAGTGAGCACTGCAGGTGTTCGCGTATCGCCAACGCCGCGCAGGAACCCGTGAACGACCGATGCGCAGATCGCTAGAGACAGCGCATAGAATCGAAGCTGGACATACTGCTCGCCGCTAGCCGCCATCTCCGTAGACCCCAGCACGACACGCAGGATGATCCCGCTGCCGAGAGCGCCAACTAAGGTCACGACAATCAATACGCCAATACATACATAGATTGCCACATAAGTGCGTTCAATCGATTTGCGCGCATCGCCTGCGCCATAGCTCTGCGCAACCAGATAATTGATCGTGTGACTGATGCCAGAGAACAAGGCCCAGCCGTTATACATAATAATATTCGTTACGCCTACAATAGCGATAACGATCGCGCCTAGTTGGCCAACCATAATGAGATTAATTGTGCCCGTTACCGTCGCGGTCGCGAAGGAGAAGATCGAGGGGATTGCTAACAACAGAATCGTCTTGTAATTCTTGAATAAGTCCTTGAACATGCTGTCTTCCTGCCATTTCTGCTAAGTTGCTAGTATAGGAATGTCTCTCCTATTCTGCATGTTCTTCCTATCGTTTTCAAGAGCAAGTTTTAATTTACTTAACCCCTCCCGATTTCCCTCAGCGATTAAGCAGACTGCCTACGTAACGAAGCAGTTCATTCGCGCAGACAGAGCAGTAGTGATGCTCATCCATCAGCCTTCTTGTGACCTCGTTGATTCGCTTCAATTGCGTCTCATCTGGTGTCTTGGTGGATGTGGTGATCTTGACAATATCCTTGAGATCAGCGAACAGCTTCTTCTCAATCGCCTCACGGAGGCGTTCATGCGTATCGAAGGCAAATTTCTTGCCCTTGCGCGAGAAGGAGGACATCCGAATCAGAATTTCCTCGCGGAATGCCTTCTTCGCATTATCTGAAATGCCAATCTGCTCCTCGATTGATCGCATAAGTCGTTCATCCGGCTCCATCTCCTCACCGGTCAGCGGATCCTTGATCCGGCTCCAATTGCAGTAAGCTTCAATATTATCCAGGTAATTATCGAATAGTGTGCGGGCGGATTCCTCGAAGGAATAGACGAATGCCTTCTGAATTTCCTTCTTCGCCAGATCATCGTATTCCTTGCGCGCCAGTGAGATGTAATTCAGGTAACGCTCCCGCTCCTCCTTCGTAATCGAGGAATGCTGATCCAGTCCATCCTTGATCGCGCGCAGCACATCGAGTGCATTGATGCACGGCAGATCCTGGCGAATTAATGCGCTGGAGATGCGATTGATCACATAGCGAGGGTCTACACCGGACATGCCCTCCTCCAGAAATTCACTCTGGATTTCCTTCAGATCCGCTTCCTTAAATCCCTCCACCTCTTCACCGTCATACAGGCGCATCTTCTTCAGTATATCGACACCCTGACGCTTCGATTCCTTGAGCCTCGTCAGAATCGAGAAGATCGCCGCTGTCTTCAGAGCGTGAGGCGCAATATGCACATGCTTCATATCACTCTGCTTGATCAACTTAGCGTAAATTTTCTCTTCCTCTTTAGCCTTCAGATTATAGGGAACCGGCATAACAACCATACGAGATTGCAGCGCTTCGTTCTTCTTGTTCGAGATGAACGAGCGATACTCTGCTTCATTCGTGTGCGCCACAATCACCTCATCCGCCGAGATCAACGCGAATCGCCCTGCCTTAAAATTCCCTTCCTGGGTCAGGGACAGCAGATTCCAGAGAAATTTCTCATCGCACTTGAGCAACTCCTGGAATTCCATTAATCCACGATTCGCTTTATTGAGTTCACCATCGAATCGGTAAGCCCGCGGATCCGACTCCGAACCATATTCGGTAATCGTCGAGAAGTCAATACTGCCCGTTAAATCAGCGATATCCTGCGACTTCGGATCGGATGGACTGAAGGTGCCAACACCGATACGCTTCTCCTCCGAGAGAAACACCCGATGAACGGGCACAAGTTCAATCTGATTGTTATATTCAGTCTCCAGACGCAATCTGCAGGATGGACACAGTGCTCCCTCGATTCGAACACTCAGCTGCTTCTCGAATTCTGGTCGCAGCTGATCGGGAATCAGATGCAGCGGCTCCTCATGCATCGGACAGCCTTGAATCGCATAGACAGCTCCACCGTCTTCTCGCGAGAATGCCTCTAATCCTTTCTTCAACAGCGTTACGATAGTAGACTTGCCCCCGCTGACCGGCCCCATCAATAACAGAATGCGTTTGCGCACATCTAATCTCCTGGCCGCTGAATGAAAGTACTCCTCGACCAGTCGCTCTAATGTCCGATCAAGACCGAATAGATCATTCTCGAAGAAGCGGTACCTCTTCCCGCCGCTCTCCTCCTCAATCCCAGCCCTGCGAATCATCTCATACACTCTAGCATGCGAGGTCTTCGCCAATTCCGGACGCTCCCGTAACAGCTCAATATAATCGCGGAACGTACCTGTCCATGCTAATCGTTCTTCATCTGCCTGGTAATCGGCAATGCGTTGAAATAGATCCATTATGTGTGCTCACCCGCTTTCCCCGGCTTATCAAGGTAATTGCAATGTACTAATACCTATGCGCGAGAGCAGGAGATATTGCCGATTATATGCTGCGGATTATGTGGTATAATTTCAGTCGACATCATTCATGAAGCAATTGGGAGCAGGAGGATGCGCAGTGGCGATTAAGAGTGAGACAGAGCTGTACGAGCCTGTTAAGGAGATGCTGATCGGACTGGGGTGCGAGGTCAAGGCCGAGGTCAGACATTGTGATATCGTGGCGTATCAGGCCAATCAAAAGGAGCCGAT
This sequence comes from Bacillota bacterium, assembly GCA_023441055.1. Lineage (GTDB taxonomy): Bacteria > Bacillota > Bacilli > Paenibacillales > UBA4045 > JAEZQY01. Next base: position 306,956 of record JAEZQY010000008.1, read on the forward strand.
TATCGTCGAATTGAAGAAAACCTTCAATCTGCAGCTCATCTTCCAGTTACTGGAGCGACTCAAGTTGAGCGCATCTGTGTATGCTGCAGTCGAATATGATCCTAAGAAGCGCGTTGCTGGCAGCTATTCCTGGAAGGATGCCATCCGCTTATGCGGTATGCTGGGTGTCGGCTTAATTGGCGTACAATTCTATAAGAGGAAGAAGCCCGCTGTATATATCTTATGCGAGCCAGGTGCCCAGACAATCCCTCGCAGATCGCGGGTTGGGGCAGGGCGGCTGCAGCAAGAATTCAGCAAGCGCAGCGGAGATTATAATGTGGGCGGCAGCTCAGGCCGCAAGCTGGTGACCGCCTATCGCGAGCGAGCGCTCCGTGTGGCCAATGAACTTGCGAAGAATGGACCAATGTCGCCTAAGGCGCTGCGAGCAGCCGTGCTGGATCAAGGTGTCGCGCCAATGCTGCGCAGGAATGTGTACGGTTGGTTCGAACGCGTCGAGCATGGCATCTACGGAATAACTGAAGCTGGGCTCGACGCGCTGAAGGAATATGATTTTATTATCAAAATAGATCAATCTACGTCATAACTGCTCAGATCGGGTAGCTCATCGAGTGTGATGACGTACTCGTGATGATACACTTTCTTCAGATGCTCTAAGGTGTTCTTCTTACCGCCGCGCAGGAAGTCGCCGTCCCACGTACAGAACCAGCTCCAATCCGCGCGATAATCGATGAGCAGATCCGGATCGGGAATTTCACCGTTCTCAGACATGGCGACAAGCTTCCGACCGCCAACCAGCTCTGTTAGGCTGTCAAATTTATTGCTGACCGGTCCATAATCCGCCTCAATCTGCGGGTAGGAATCATAGCTCACAATATCGACAATCTCATCGCCCGGATACCACTCGGGGTCGACCGAGTTCCATACCCAGATTAAATTGTGAATCTGATGGTGATTGACGATTCGATCGTAGACGATCCGATATAGGGCCTTAGCCGGCTCCGGTCCCTTCGCTCCCCACCAGAACCATCCACCCTCCGCTTCATGCAAGGGGCGGAACAATACAGGCACCTCGGCTTCCTGCAGCTTCTTCAGCTCATCGGCAATCACATCAATGTCCGATATCATCGCTCGATAATCGTCTGAATCCGGATGCTTCAGCGTCTCCTCCAAGTCGAAGGTTGTGAATTCCGTGTAGAAGGCCCGCCACCATTCCTTGCCCGGTTCATTAATAACGCCAGTCGGTGAATTCCAATGCCAGGCGAACGTAACGATGCCACCTGCATTATGCCAGATGATCGCCTTGTCAATCTCTGTTGACTTCGCGCCGTATTCCGTCCTTGTAGGCGAATAATCGATTAGATCGAAGCCGATGATCGCAGGCTTCTTCCCAATATTCTGCTCCATCCAACCTAAATTCTTAAATTCCTGTTGACCAGACAGGATGGCCTTCCCGTATTGATCGACTAGATAGCTCATCAATCGCTTCGCCTCGATCGTCGCCTGCGGATCGGACAGCGCCTTCGTTACCTGATGCGCCTTGGTCGCTGCTGCGGACTCTATTTTGATATAATCGATTTCATACCAGCCCCATCCCTTAAGAATTCCAATTGTATGTTCGCCTGCCGCTAGCTGAAGCTTACTGGCCGGAATTTCTGCGAACGCTTCAGACTGCTTAATGGACAGTTCGCCTGCAGGCTCATCATTCAATTGCAGAATCATCGTCTTATCCCCATATGGCGCTCGGAATCCCACACTCACCTGATAGAGACCGTCACTGGCTACTTGTACTGTGAATTGCAGCGCATCCCCTTCCTCGTCGAAGCCGGTCACATACCCTGTGCCTGAGAAGCCCGCAGCCTGACTCTCTGCCTGTGTGCCGATGAGCTTGGCTTCTTCCGCCTCATAAATTAACGGTGTCATCGCTTCTACAGACTCAGCATTGTCCACAGTTTCAGTCGTTCCCTCAGACACAACCTTAACCTCAGGCTGAACCTCAGGATCAAGCACCTCCTCCTGCTCACCACCAGCAAGTAAGATTGCGAGCAAGATGGCCACCGCGACTACCACAGCTAGTATCGCGCTAACTATGACGCGTCGGTTAGTCCACTCCATACAACTCCCCCTATCATCAATGCGCTCGCCTACTTTATCCACACTGAAAAAGTAAGCGTTTCCATGAATACACCATCATAATAACATACCAACCAACTATAATCACGTCATTTGTTATCTTCTACATAACTTTTTTAGTTTTATACATAACAAAAATAACATCCACCAAACAAATCGATGTCAGCTTTTACTCCTACCGAGCAAAGCCAGCCATCCGAATTGCAGCAGCGCCGATGCCAGCACAACTACAGGCAGCAGAACAGCATGCAGATCACTCGCCAGGAAGATCATCAGCGTTATGGAGAGCACACGGCCCGAATTTACGAACAGCTCTCGAATGACCACAGACTCCACACGCAGCTCGCCCTTCAGCGGAAGCTGGGCAATCAATTGATAATAGTAGGAGCTAATAGAATTGCTGATCATCGGATTGAAGAATGCCTGCAGCATAACAAACCCGAGAACAGTCCATACTTGTAAGCCCATCAATAGGAAGAGTGAGGCCGCTGTGAACCCCAATGCAGCGAACAGCACATAGTTCCGAATTTGTCCTTCCTTCCCATAATGAGAAATCAGGAAGCCTGACAGGATCGCAATGAGTGAGACACCAACACCCAGATAGCCAACGAAGTCCTCGCGCGCGAATACTTCGAACAACAGAATATTCGGCAAGAACATAATTATACCTTGGAAGGTACCATACAGCATGAATCCTAGCAGCGCATTACGGAAAGCCCGATTCTTGCGAATAAGCAGCCCCATGAACGGCAAATAATAACGCTTATGCTGCGAGACGATCGGCTTGAGTCGCAAGCTGATGATCGATGTGAAGAAGAACAAACAGCAGGCCATTGTGAAAATAATAACATAACCCGTCAACTCCACGAATCTGCTGATGATAAACCCGGCGAATGCGGGTCCAATTAAATTAGCGAAGGTGAATACGATCGTATTCGTAGACATATAACGCAGGCGATTGGCCTGTGTGGACACATCGAACATCAGAACCAGATAGCCCGTCCAGTAGAATGAATTAGCCAGACCGTTCAATATCGCGAAGATATAGAAGTAATCCGCAACCTGCTCTTGCGCCAGCACGACTAATAGATAGAACAAGGCGGAGAAGATTACACCGAGTCGGAAGACGAACATCCGATCCTTCTTCTTCACCCATCTTCCGGCCCAAGCGAATGCCAGCGGGGTAAGCGCGTTGACGATGATCTGATAAGCGCCGTTAATCGCCAGACTCTCGGTCAATCGCCATAAGTATAAATTCAAGAACACGCCGGACATGGATGCGCCAAGCGTAAAACTCCAATGAATGAACAAGGAGAGCCTTGCATCTCGGGAGAGCGCTCGCTCGGGGGCAATTTGAGGACGCAACCTTCGTGATAGCTGTTGAAAAATTGCAATTAGTCTCATGGTGATGTCTCCTCAATTCGGCGCATATTCATCATTCTGCCATATGTGTTCTATCTTAATAGATTTGCAACTTGAGGTCTATTCGTTATAATGGAATTAACAATATTGGAGGTGTAGACGATGTCCACCGCTTTTCTCCTGGTCATAGCAGTGTCTGTACTTATGCTGGGTTCCATCTTCACCGCTGCATATAATGACGACAAGACAAAGGGACTGTAAATTTACAGTCCCTTTGCTTTACCCTTTGCTTTTCCCTTTGCTTTACCCTTTGCTTTTCCCTTTTCTTTGGGGTTCAGCTTAGTTCACCATATGTTTCATTTCACCCAAGCATGGCTTACAAATATAACGCGAGCTGTACTCGATCACTTCATCCTGATTGGAGCAGAAGATGCACTTTGGTTTATATCTCTCCAGAATGATATGGTCGCCTTGCACCAAGATCTCCACTGGGTCGCCTTCATTCATTTGGTACCTCTTGCGAAGGGATTTGGGCAATACAATACGACCTAGTTGATCCACTTTTCTGACTACGCCTACCGGTTTCATGATTAACCTCTCTCCTAACACTAGTTGTTTATCCGATCATGCCTCGCATCGTAATAATTAAGAGTTCGTCACATTCGACAAATTCCCTCTTTATTCTACAATATTTCGTTGAAACTTGCACCTATCTTTGTCAAATTTATATTTGAGCAGGGAAATGAAGCTGTCGTAACGCCTCATACAATACAATCGCAGCCGCATTCGATAGATTAAGCGAGCGTACCGCATCCGTCATAGGCAGCCGAATCAGGGTATCCTGGTGCGCATCCAGTATCGCCGCCGGGAGACCTGCTGTCTCCTTGCCGAATACGAGGAAATCGCCATCGCGAAATTGTACATCCACATAACGATTCGTCGCCTTAGTCGTCGAACAGAAGAATCGTCCGTCCGGATACTGCTGCTGCAGCTCCTCGAAGGAATCATGATAGTGGATCTGCACAGCATGCCAGTAATCCAATCCCGCGCGTTTTAAGGTCTTATCATCGGTGTGAAATCCGAGCGGTCTGACCAAGTGTAAGATGGTGCCTGTCGCAGCACAGGTCCGTGAGATATTGCCGGTATTGGCCGGTATCTCTGGTTCAACTAATACAATATGTAAGGCCATGTTGTCCCCCTCTCGAAGCTGCTCCCTCAGCCATGCTTACGAGCGAATTCCTTCATGAAGCTGCTGAGCGCTTCGAGCGATTCACGCGGTACCGCATTGTATGTGGATGCCCGGAGTCCCCCGACACTGCGATGGCCCTTCAAACCAACAAAGCCCTGCGCACCTGCATCCTTAACGAATGCCTTCTCGAGCTCCTCATCCTGCATCCGCCAGGTAATGTTCATAATCGAGCGGCTTGCAGTCTCTGCTACCCCTTGATAGAAGCCATTACTCTGATCGATCGTCTCATAGAGCAGGCTTGTCTTCTCACGATTGAACTGCTCGATGGCGGATAGGCCACCCTTGTCCTTAATCCACTTCAACACAAGATTAACCATATAGACAGAGAATGCTGGCGGCGTATTATAGAGCGAGTCATTATTGGCATGCGTGCCATAGCGCAGCATTGTTGCGATATCCTTAGGCAAGTTCTGTAACAGATCCTCGCGTACAATGACAATGGTTACCCCGGAAGGTCCTAAGTTTTTCTGTGCACCTGCATAGATCAATCCGAACTTAGAAGCCTCGATCGGTCTACACATGATATCGCTGGACATATCCGCGAATAGCGGTACATCTCCTGTGTTTGGGAATTCCTTATACTGGATGCCGCCAATCGTCTCATTCGATGTCAGATGCACATAAGCGCTGTTATCAGGCAGCTGCAGGTTGCTCAGATCAGGCACCTTAGTGAACTTGTCCGATTCCGCGCTTGCCACAATAGCAGCCTCACCGAACAGCTTGGCCTCTTCATAAGCCTTCTCTGCCCAAGCACCTGTATGTACGTATGCGCCTACTTGACCAGCGCGCAGAAAGTTCATTGGGATCATCGCGAATTGCGTACTGGCTCCGCCCTGCAGGAACAGTACCTTGTACCCATCGGGCAAGCCTAGCAGTTCCTTCATCAATTGCTGTGTTTCATTATTGATTGCCTCGTATTCCTTGCTGCGGTGCGAGATCTCCATCACCGACATGCCGATCCCCTTGTAATCAACCAGCTCTTCCTGCGCCTTTTGCAGCACTTCTAGCGGCAGTGCAGCCGGCCCCGCATTGAAATTATAAGCTCTTGCCATCATTCGTTCACCTTTCCTCTTTTCGGATATCGTAATGATAGCAAGATTCAAGTGGTTCATCAAGTTTCTTGTAACGACGAAGGGGACCCTTCACAGGCCCCCTCCTTCCTATCCCTTAATAGAACCAAGCAACGCGCCTTTAGCAAAGTGCTTCTGCAGGAACGGATATACCATGAGTATCGGCAGCGTAGCCACCACGATCGCCGCCATCTTCACCGCCTGTGAAGGCGGTGGAGCCGCATCCTCAAACCCTTCGCTGTCAAAGCTAAGCCCCGAGGATACGATTACGATCTGTCTTAGAATAATCTGTACCGGCCACTTATCCGTATCGTTCAAGTACAAGATAGCGGGCAGATACGTATTCCAGTAGGTGACCGCGTAGAATAAGGAAATCGTCGCGATCGCCGGCATCGACAGCGGCAGCACAATGCGGAACAAGATGCCGAAGTCGTTGCAGCCATCAATCTTCGCTGATTCCTCCAGCCCCTCAGGGAGGTTCTGGAAGAAATTCTTCAGGATAATCATATTGAATGCGCTAATCGTAGTGGGAATGATCAGTGATAAGTAAGAATCGATCAGACCCAACTCCTTGACCACGATGAAGGTAGGGATTAATCCACCGCTGAACAACATCGTGAATACAACCAGGAACATGATGCTTGACCGCCCATCCAGATCTCTGCGCGACAGACCGTATGCCATCAGCATCGTGACCAGCATGCTGAACGCCGTGCCCGCCGCCGTTACAAAAATCGAATTCGCAAGCCCCCTAATCATCATATCTGTGGAGAAGATATAACGATAGGCAGTGAAATCCCACACGGTCGGAATGAGCACGAAGCCCTTGCGCGCGATCTCAGCAGTTGTCGTGAACGACCCGGCTACTACATGCACGAATGGGAGCAGCGTGACGAGTGCGATCATGCTCAGTATGATGTAGATTCCAATATCTATAATGCGACTTGAGATGCTGCGATCCTCTACCATCTGTTAGTCGTCTCCTTCTAATCTGATCTATTAATACACGCCTTCTTCTCCTACCTTCTTGGCCCACCAGTTGGCCAGCACGACCAAGATGAGTCCCACGAAGGACTTGAAGAAGCCTACCGCAGTCGCATAACTGAATTGCCCTTGTCTGAGCGCCGCCGTGTATACGAAGGTGTCGAAGATTTCGGCCACCTCACGATTCATGGCATTGAGCAGGAGATACACATGCTCGAAGCCCAGCTCCAGAACGTCCCCAATTTTCAGGATCAGCAATACCACGATTACACTGCGAATCGAGGGAAGCGTAATATGCCACATTTGCTTAAAGCGACCCGCGCCATCCATTCTTGCTGCCTCATACATCTGTGGATCGATAGCCGCCATCGCCGCCAGATAGATAATTGTACCCCAGCCAGCTTCTCGCCAGATCACCTGGAAGATATACATCGGCCTGAACCATTCCAAGCTGAGCAGGAAATTCACCTTCTCGAAGCCGAAGTACACGAGCAGGTCATTGATCACGCCGCCATCCTGAGTGAACAGGACGAAGCTGATTGAGACGACAATTACCCAGGACATGAAGTGCGGAATATATATAATTGTCTGTATTGTCCGCTTGAACCACCGTATACGCAGCTCATTAAGCATGAGCGACAGAATAATCGGAACCGGGAAGAAGAATAGCAGATTCATAGAGAACAGAATTAACGTATTCTTGAAGATGGTGTAGAACATCGGATCATTGAACAGTCGATTGAAGTGCTCCCAGCCTACCCAATCACTCCCGTTCATTCCCTTGAAGGGCTTGTAATTCTTGAAGGCAATAATCAGTCCATACATCGGAATATATTTGAAAATAAAGAAATAGATCAGTCCAGGCAAGATCATCAGGTACAGTAATTTATTCCGATTGAGCCGCCGCATTCTCTCGGATCGAAGCCTCTTGCGTTCAATCGGCGCGTGTGGCATGGACACTTCGCTCATTCGTCTCTCCCTTTCACTAGAGAAGGGGCTGCATATGGATCAGACAGCCCCTTATCATGATAACAATCCGAAATCGGATTATCCGTTATTATTTTGACTTCGCCCAGGATGCATTGATTTCTTCGATTACCTTGTCTCCACCCTGCTTCTTCCAATCATCCACTGCCCCTTGGAAGCCAGCAGCATCAATTGTACCCAGGATGTACTTGAAGGTAGCGTCACTGATAATCTGTTGCAGACGTACGCCATCTTGCGCCAATGTTGCCGAATCAAGTGCCGCCGCAGGGTCGAGAATCAACGCCTTATCCTGCTGTACGATTAACTCCTTCGCCTTGATAGTTGCAGGCAATACGGAGAGCGCGTCATATCTGCCCGTTGTATCGAGATCACCAATTAAGCTGTCCTTGAAGCCCTTCACTTCGCGTGCGATGAGATCGGCCTTGTCGGAGAACGGCTTAGCCAATCCATCTACCACTTCATAATGCTCGCCTTCGATCCCCCAATACATCAGGTTCGCAATCTCTGGCGTCATCTGCGCATCGAAGAATCCGAGCACCTGCTTCAATTCTTCCTCAGTCTTAACCGCTGATTTCGGGAACACGATCAAGCTCGCATAGCCAGGAATCGCCCACATGCCGAAGTCGCCATTAGGACCTGTGATGATCCCTGCAACCTCCATCTCTGCGTCAGGGAAGTTCTTCAGCGTTTCATTATGCAGCGTCTGCACGTCAGTCATCGCGCCGATATATGCGCCGGCTGTTCCGTTATAGAAGAGATTCCGCTGATCTTCCTTGCTCGTAACCGGGAAGTCCTTGTTCATATAGCCCTTAGCGCGCAAGTCCTTCATATAATCCATCGTCTGGATATATTCATCGAACATGAATTCCGGCAGCAGCTGTCCATCCTTCTCGCCCCAATTGTTAGGCGTGTTGAACCAGGAGGATATCGTCTTGAATGCGCCATAGATCAGATCGCTGCGGTCCGATAGCCCGATGGTGTCGTTCTTATTGTTGCCGTCCGGATCCTTCTCGGTGAATGCCTGCAGCATCGCGAACACCTCGTCCACGTTCGTCGGCTCCTTGATCCCCAGGTTATCCGCCCAGTCCTTACGATAGATAATGCCTTGTCGAGCAAGCTCTCTGCCCAGATACAGCGAGTAGATCTTGCCATCTACCTTCGTATTCGTCAGGATCGAATCCTTCAGCTTGCTAAGCCCTTCGAACTCGGACAGATAAGGCCCGATTTCCCAGAATTGGCCGTCGCGAATCGCATCCTTGTATTGCATGAAGCTAGCTTGGTTTTTCAAGTACACCACCTGCGGCAATGTGCCTGTAGCGAAGGAGGCGTTCATCTTCTCATCATAGTTGCCATCTGGCACCCACTGGAGCGTAAGGTCGTAGCCCGTCTTCTCCTCCAGTAACAGCTCTATGCGGTCGGATGGAATTTCCTTCTCCTTCATTGGCAGCATAATCTCGATTGGAATCGGTTTTGCTGGTTCAGCTGGCTTATTCTCTGATTTGTCTTCATTCTTCGCTGCTGAATCACTTGAGTTGTTAGCGCTTCCGTTGTCAGGTGCGCCTGCATTGTTATTGGTATTCGAGCTCCCGCAGGCCGCGAATACAGTCATCATCATTGCGAGTACGCACACCAGGATTAACAACTTGCTTCTACCCATTCTCATGTTCTGTTTGACCTCCCACAAAATTATAATGTCGTTCCGAACTACACCCTCAGCATAGCTACAGGTCATCATTCCGTATATAATCTCGATCTCACATCTGTCAGAAACCCTTATAATACGGGCATTTGCGGCACTTCGAACGGATCAACCTGACCAAATGATTATACGCTTTATCCGAATTTGGCGCGGTACTCGCCCGGCGTCATCCCAACATACTTGCGGAACGACCGGATGAAATTCTGTGAGTTGGTGTAGCGTAATTTCTCCGCGATCTCCTTCACAGTTAGATTCGTATCACTCAGCCAGGACTTGGCCATATGAATGCGATAATTCGCCAGATATTCCGAGAAGGTGCAGTTCATCTCCTTCTTGAACACACTGCTAAGGTAATTGGCATTATAATGCAGTCTGGAGGCACACTCCTCCAGCGTGAAGTCTGTATCATAGTAATTATGGATCATGTCAATCATTTTCTCTGACAGATTCTGATATTCCGAATCCCTGCGATCACCGAACACATGAATGATCGGGAGAATCACTCTTGACTTGAACCATTCCTCGATTTCATCCCGCACATGCAAGGACAGTAATTCCTCATATAGCGGTTGGTGACCCGCGCCGATCTGGTCGAATCCGATGCCTGCCTCCTGCTGGACCATAAGCAGCTTATTGAACAGCCGCATAATCGATACCTGAATCTCCTGCGGCGACTGTGTCTTCACGAAGGCGCGATCCATCCAGGCGCGCAGCTGAGCCATCGCTTCCTCTAGATCGGCAATCTTGATCGCATCCATCAGCTCGATCTCCTGCAATTGCGGGTACGTATAGAGCACAGTATGGCGACCGGAATTCACATTGCGGAATGGGATAATGATGCCCTTACCGAGGTTGATCCGATGTCTGAGCGCTTCCATTCCTTCTGAATAAGCCCGCGAGGCCTTATCGATGCTGCGGAACGGCAGGCTGATCCCGATGCTTACAGACAGCCCCAGATACTTGTGGACAAGCTCCTGTAGACGCTCCGTCATCGTATAGATGAAGGTATGCATCTCATTCTCATAGTCATCATATAGACCAATCATCAGCACTAACGTCTGGTCGAACCAGACCGTAGGCAGTCTACTCTCCGTCGGCAGCGTCTCTTCTACAATATTCGAAATTGCGAAGTGCAGCAGTTCAATATCCCCTTGGCTGTACCGCGTCTTCTCCAATGTATCTATTTGCAGCGTCAGCACCGTCATCAATTTCCATCTTGTCGCGCGCTCCAGACCGAAGTACGTAAGCTTACTCGCGATCTCACTGCGTTTCACGCTTCCTGTGAAGAGCCTGCCTAGATATAATGAGCGAATTTGTCCCGTATGATCCTGAATTTCCTGCTCCAGCTTCGTATGCGAGGAGAATAGCTTCTTGAAGTGGTCCTCAATCAGCTCGACATCATTCCCCCTGTTCGCCTTCGCTGCATCCGTATCCAGTCCGCTGCTGCTCACCAATTCCACCAAGCGGTTTACCGGAGAATACAGCTTCTTGGTTGACAGCAGCACCACAAGCAGCGACAATCCAATAATGAACAGACTGATGAATAGCGTGAACCAGCCGATCTCCTTAGAGCTCTGCGTTAATTGATCAATCGACACAACCGAGATATAATTCCAGCCATTGAACCCTGATTTATAATAAGTCACCGTATAGGGATGATTCTCATGAATCGTCCTGAATTGTCCAGATGCATCAACGAAGAGATTTTCCTGGTCAAAATAGCCAAGCTCGGATAAATCCTTTCCGATTTTGGCGTGATCGCTGTGCAGCAGCACCCGATTCTGCTCATCAACCACCATGACCTCTTCCTTGCCCTCGATATCATTAATTAAACTGGACAAGCTGCATGCGGGAATATTTGCGAATGCAAGCGCTTTCTTCTTTACGTTACGGACAGGCAGCTTCTTCACCAAGCTGATCGTATATCCACAGCTGTAATTCGAAATCGATTCGGCAAAGTCGCTGTTGTTGATTAATACCCATTCCGAATTCCGGTTCACATCCAAGTAGGAGATGAATCGCTTGTAATCCTTGCGCTCATCGAGCCGGTATAGTCCCGAATTCTTAATCAACCAATTCTGCTCGGTATCGAGTAGAATGACGTCCTCTACTCGCGTATCGAACGCTTGCAGATGGATAATCTCCTGGCGCAGATCATTGTAGATCACGAAATCCGCTTCCGTCAGCCGCCTTGTCATAACCTCCGACATAATTGTCGAATCGCCAAGATTATTCAAGGTATGATTCACCGTCATCAGCACCTGCTCGATATTCGAATTAACCTGCTTAATGAATTGAACCTCCGCTGTATTCGCTTGATCCTGAACCTGATTAGAGGATCGGATGTAGGAGAATCCCCCGACGAATACGACCGGCAGCACACTGACTATACACCCGAAGATGATAAATTTCGTTAATAGATTCATCCTGCGCAACATAGGAACGCTCCCATCCTGTCATGTACTTTACTTTCGCCTATCGTACCACAAAAAATAGCGTACCCTATTGTTATTCTACAATAGGGTACGCCTTATCCTCAATCTAGTGCGGTATAAATTAGTGCATCCAACATTTAGCAATCGAAGTATAGATTATATTCATAAGGATGAATGCGGATGTTGACGGCTTTGGTTTCAGCGCGCTTGAAGGCGATATAATTCTCGACGAATTCTCGCTTGAACACATCACCGGCCAACAGGAATTCCATGTCCGTTTCCAATGCGTCCAACGCCTCATCCAAGCTGCCCGGCACACTGCGAATGTCCTTCTTCTCTGCATCGGACAATTCATAGACATTGCGATCAATCGGTCCATAACCGAGCTTGCGCGGGTCAATCTTGTTCTTGATGCCATCCAGACCAGCCATCAGCATAGCGGAGAAGGCTAGATAAGGATTAGCCGTCGCGTCCGGTGTACGGAATTCAATTCGCGCTCCCTTAGGTGTAACGGCAGCGATTGGAATTCTGACAGCGGCCGAGCGATTTCCCTTGGAGAACACTAGATTCACTGGCGCTTCATATCCCGGAATCAGGCGCTTGAAGGAATTCGTGCTCGGATTTGTAAACGCGATAATCGCTGGTGCGTGCTGCAGAATGCCGCCGATATAATACAGCGCGGTCTCACTCATATTCGCATATCCGCCCTTCTCATAGAAGAGAGGCGTATCGCCGTTGAAGATCGATTGATGCACATGCATTCCGCTTCCATTATCACCGAACAGCGGCTTGGGCATGAAGGTTGCCACCTTACCATACTGGCGCGCTGTATTATGAACAATATACTTGTACTTCAACAAATTGTCCGCCGTCTTCGTCAAGGTGTCGAAGCGGAAGTTAATCTCGCCTTGACCTGCAGTCGCCACCTCATGGTGATGACGATCGATACGGATGCCGGCTTCCATCATCAGTCGACACATCTCGCTGCGGATATCCTGCTGGGTATCGACAGGCTGCACCGGCACATAACCGCCCTTCACCGGAATCTTGAAGCCCAGATTGCCGCCATCCTCCTTACGTCCCGTATTCCATGCCGCTTCTTCGGAATCAACCTCGAAGTAAGACGTATTCATGCCCGTATCGAATCGCACATCGTCGAAGATGAAGAATTCCGCTTCTGGACCGAAGAACGCTGCTGTACCGATACCTGTTGATTGCAGGTATTCCTCAGCCTTAATCGCAATGCCCCGCGGATCGCGATCATAACGTTCGCCATCTGGTGTCACAATATCGCACATCACAATCAAGGTCGGATGTGCGGTGAACGGGTCAACATAGGCTGTCTCCGCGACAGGCATCATGACCATGTCCGAATTCTCAATACCTCGAAAACCTGGAATGGACGAGCCATCGAACGCCACACCGTTAATGAACGTTTCTTCATCGATCTCAACAGCAGGTAACGAAATATGCTGAGCCTTACCCGAGAGTCCAACAAACCGAAAATCTACCCATTCAATGTTTCGCTCCTTAATTAATGCCAATACAGTCTGTGTCGTCATGATAATCCTCCTGATTCCGAACATTCGAGGGCGTTTGTCCTATCAATGTTCCGATTTAGATGTTCTATGTCGTAATTATAAATCCACAGCGTTCAGCCGTCAATATTCATGTCAGATATTTTTTTAAAATCATGTGATATTTTCTAACATCGTTTGGATTTTTATTGCTATTCTTTATTTGGAATCTCTAACTCTCCAATCGCCGCAACGACTCCATTAATACGGCAGCACCGAAGCTACATGCTTCATTTACCTCTCATCGCACCTTGCAGCATCACTTTCCGAAGTTACGCGTACCTTTTACCTCTCATTTCCCCATGCAGCATCACTTTCCGGCACTGCAAAGAACTCCTTTTATCCGACAGTACCTAAGTAGTACGGCTGCGCTTAACTATTTGATCTCCGCACCCTTTTACGACACATCTTCAACAAAAAAACTCCCTGCCCTATTCAGGCAGAGAGTGTGTGTATTTGAAATATACTTCTAGCACCTATGATTATTGCAACGCGAATGCCGCTTGCTTGCGAGTGTCAAATTGCTTATTGAACAGTGGAGCCAGCTTCTCAAAATCCTCAAGCAGCTTGGCGAATTGATCAGGGAACAAGGACTGCACGCCATCGCCTGTCATCGAATTATCTGGATCGGTGTGCATCTCAATGATTAGTCCATCCGCCCCTGCAGCTACTGACGCCTTGGCCATTGGTTCTACAAGCTCTCTACGGCCGGTGCCATGGCTCGGATCAGAGATGACCGGCAGATGACTCAATTGTTGGAGTACTGGAATCGCGGTTAGATCCAACGTATTCCGTGTATAGCTCTCAAATGTGCGTATGCCGCGTTCACAGAGCATAACATTGGGATTGCCGCCAGCCAGAATATATTCAGCTGCATTCAGGAACTCATCATAAGTCGCGCTGAAGCCCCGCTTCAGCAACACAGGCGTATCAATCTCTCCGAGCTTGCGCAGCAGATCGAAATTCTGCATATTCCGCGTACCAACCTGCAGGATGTCCGCGTGTTTGGCACAAACCTCTACATATTCGGGTGTCATCACTTCCGTGATGGTCAGTAAGCCATGCTTCCGCCCCGCTTCAGCCATCATCTCCAGCCCCTCGACACCAACGCCTTGGAAGCTATAAGGGCCTGTGCGTGGTTTGAACGCGCCGCCGCGGAGCACTTGGCCGCCCGCCGCCTTAACCAGACGCGCAATCTCATCGATCTGTCCCGCATTCTCGACCGCGCAAGGCCCGCCCATTACGGTCAGTTCATCCCCGCCGATCTCCACTCCCTTAATCCGGATTACGGTATTATCCGGATGGAAGTCTCGACTTGCCAGCTTGTAGGACTTGGAGATCTTAATGACATTCTCGATGCCCTTCATCTGTCTTAGCTGTTCCGCCAGCGTAGGCTCCGCCTTGCCGATAATGCCAATTACCGTTCGATCCGTTCCCTTGGATACATGAACCGCAACCCCATGCTGTTCAATATGACTCACAATCTCCTGCAATCGCTCATTACTAATTGTGTTCGAGGTAATCGCAATCATGATAAACCACTCCTTCTATATACTCTTTTACACTTCAACGCTTATTCGCTTCTACGCTTCTACGCTTTTAACCAATAAAGCAATTCTATTAAAAAACAAGATGTTTGTCAAGACGCGATCACTTCTAGTGTCGATGCAGTCGATCACTACCAGTGTCACTAGTGGCGATCACTTCTAGTGTCGCTCCACGTCTTGTCTAATCATCTTGTTCATGACTGCCTAAATATAACATCACCTATTCCCGTGATCTGACCTTCACCGCGGGGAGCAACCGCTTCATATCCACCGTCCGCTCAAACTGATGGGTGGACGGATCATTCCACTCGAATTGCTCAAGGAAGAGAATGACCTCCTTGGTAATCGGAGTTGGAGTCGATGCTCCAGAGGTAACACCAACCTTGCGCACACCGCTAAGCCATTCAAGCTTAATCTCGGTCACATCCGCGACCCGATAGGCAGGAACACCAGCAATTTCTTCCGAAACCTGGGCCAGCCGGTTTGAATTGTTGCTCATAGGATCGCCCACAACAATCAGGAGATCGGTTTCCTTAGCTTGCTCTGCAACAGCTTCCTGCCGAACTTGTGTAGCCAGACAAATCTCATTATGAATTTCGGCCATCGGAAAGCGCTCAATCAATTTGCTTATAATATGCTTGATGTCCCATTGGCTCATCGTCGTCTGATTCGTGATTACGATCCGATCACCAGTGACGTGAAGATTATCAATTTCTTCCTCACGTTCAATCAGATGAACATGATCAGGCGCGATTCCTACAGCCCCTTCAGGCTCGGGGTGATTGCGCTTGCCGATATAGATAATCTGATAATCCTCCGCGACCTTCTCGCGGATTAGATCATGCGTCCTCGTCACGTCTGGGCAGGTCGCGTCGACGACCGTCAAGCCCTTGTCTCGCGCCCGCCTGCGAACCTCGGGTGAGACGCCGTGGGCCGTGAAGATGATCGTGCCTTGCTCCACCTTCTCTAGAATCTCTAAGCGATTCTCACCCTCCAGCGTAATTACACCCTCTTGCTCGAAGGCTGCTGTCACATGACTGTTGTGCACGATCATGCCCAGAATATAGATTGGCCGCGGTAGATCCAGATTCTTAGCCGTCTTCAAAGCCAGAACCATTGCATCTACCACACCGTAGCAATAACCTCTAGGGGAAATCTTCAACACTTCCATCTAGTCCCGCCACCTCTCATTTCTTGCATGCGTTACAAGATCAGTATACCATATCCCCACTAGCGAGAGTATCGTTAACCAAGAGGAAACCAGAGAATGAACATGCTTCCTTCTCCCTTCCTAGTCACCACTTCGATCGAACCGCCATGCTCATCGATAATCCACTTCGCGATGGACAGGCCCAGCCCAGTCCCGGCGGTAACACCTCGCGAAGCATCTGCTCGATAGAACCGTTCGAAGATCTGAGGCACTTCATCAGGGTCGAGTCCGATACCGGTATCCTGAATCCGAATGCCTAATTGTCCGCGCATACTTAACGCATCGATCTTCACAAACCCCTCATTCGTATACTTGAAGGCATTCTCAATAAAAATATACAACAGCTGCTGCAGATAATCGGCATTCCCGTTCACAACAGCCGAGTATGCCGCTGAGAGATCGCCAACTCTCCACTCCACCTGACGCGGCAGGAACTCCGCTTTACGGATAACCTCATCCAGCACGAGCTTCATCGCAACAGGATCCTTAGCGATCTGTTGACCCGCATCTGCGCGCGCAAGCGCCAGCAAATCTCCGACAAGCCGACTCATTCTCGACGCTTCCTCAGAGATATCGCGCATCGCCTCGAGCGATAACGTCATATCATCTTGTCCGCGTCCCTCATTCCACATCTTCTCCAGCAATTCTACATTGCCGCGAATGGTGGTCAGCGGTGTGCGCAGCTCATGAGACGCATCGGCTACGAAGCGCCGCTGGGTGCGATAAGCCTCTTCCAGCTCCTTATAGGTGGATTCCAGCCTGCTGAGCATGCCATTGATTGTGCCAGCCAAGCGCCCTACCTCATCCTTAGGGCCCGTATAGGTGATGCGCTGAGCCAGATCCTCCCCCTTCTCGATTCGATTCGCTGCCGCGATGATCCCCTCGATGGGATGAAGCGCCTTGCGCGCCAAGAAGTATCCCAGTGTAGCTGCAATGACTACTGTAATAAAGGAAAGCAGCAACAGGAAATTACGCAAGATGTCTAGGAAGATGAAGTCATCACTTACGATGGTACCAACCTGCAGCACCCCTAGGAATTCGCCTCTGGCCTCCATAGAGATATGATAGACCAGCACCTGCACATCCTCGATCATATAAGCCTTGAACCAGCTCTTCTCTTGCTGTGCGCGGGCGAAGTCACTGGCGTTGAACGGCAGGATGATCGGCAGATTATCCGACCGGTTAATCTTACCGTCAATGCGATTCGCCTGGAGGAATACATCCACCGATTTGAAGTCATCGAACTCCGGCAATTGGACAAGATTCCATCTGGGGATGACGACAATCTCGCGCACATAGTCCTCTCCCTGCGATCTAAGCTGTTGCTCAATATTGGATTGTGTTGTAGTCGAGATAAAGTAATACAAGGCAATACCAAAAACGAGCAAGGTTATCGCGAGTATTCCCGAATACCATAAGGTTAATCGCGTGCGAAGCGACATCCTGTTCTCATTCTCCTCTCAGCACATAGCCCATTCCGCGCACGGTCTGAATAACGCGCGCTTCGCCCAGCTCCTCGGTCTTCTGTCTCAGCATGGCAACATACACTTCCAATACATTCGATTCCCCACTGTAATCATATCCCCAGATCTTATCCATAATCAGGTCACGAGATAATACGCGTCTGGGGTTCTCTAGGAACAGATACAGAAGCTCGAACTCCTTCGTTGTCAGGTCAATACGGCGACCGCCTCTGAATACTTCTCTGCCATCCAAGTCCATAACGATATCCATAAACTTTAGTTGATTATTCACCTGTTCAGTAACTTCCTGCTTCCTGCGCAGCAGAGCGCGTACCCGCGCGAGCAATTCCTCCAATGCGAATGGCTTTATCAGATAGTCATCCGCGCCAAGATCGAGCCCCTTCACGCGATCTACTACCTCATCCTTCGCTGTTAGCATCATAATCGGCACCGCCATGCCACTCTCTCTCACACGACGCACAACCTCCCAGCCGTCCAGCTCAGGCATCATCACATCGACCAGTATCAAGGCAGGCTCTTCCTCGAGCAGTCGCTTCAAGCCTTCAGCCCCGTTCGAAGCAGTAGACACCGCGTAGCCTTCGAAGACCAAGCTTCTCCGAATTAAGGAGGTAATCTTCTCATCGTCATCGATGACCAGAATTAATGAACTCAACTCACATTCCCCCGATTCATTCTGCTGCAATTGTATTGTAGCATGGTTAGCGTAGTTATGAAATTGATTCAACTGACAGCGAACAAGGGAGTGCCCGTCCCGTATACTGCTCTCGGGTCTATGGGCCACTCCCTTGACATCTATCATGTGTTATTCCGTTGCGTTGCGATCGCCGACGATGATCGCAACCTCATATGTCTTCCCATCACGGAATACCTTCATCGTAATCTTCGTTCCGACTGCTTGTTTCTTAACGGTCTCGCTGACATCGACATACGCGCTGATCTTCTTGCCAGCAACCTCTGTGATGATATCGCCTGCCTGAACCCCTGCCCTGCTGGCAGGCCCATCCACTTCGACCTGCGTGACAATTGCGCCCTCTGTTCCAGAGTAGCCGAGCTGTTCAGCAATTCTGTCATTCAGCTCACCTAGATAAATCCCGACATAGGGAGCTGGCTCCTGAGGAATCGGCTCATCATTCTTCAGATTATCCAAAACCTCTGAGATCGTACTCGTTGGAATGGCGAAGCCAATCCCTTGCGCCGCCGCATTCACTGCCGTGTTAATTCCGATTACTTCCCCGTTGAGATTGAGTAGCGGACCGCCAGAGTTGCCCGGATTGATCGAAGCGTCGGTCTGTAGAAGATGCTCATATTGCCTTCGTGTGGAACCGTCTTGAATCGTAATTGGCCGTTCCTTCGCACTGAGCACACCAACAGTGACGGTGTGATCATAACCATACGGATTACCAATCGCGATTACCCAATCTCCAACCCTCAGGTCATCAACATTACCCAGCTTCAAGGACGCGAATTCCGTGTTGCCATCAATCTTGAGCGCGGCTAAATCTAGATCCTCGCTCTCTCCCAGCATAGTCGCATTGAACGGCTCATCATACCCTTCAAGATACACCTTGATCGTCTCCGCACCGTCCACCACATGCTGATTCGTCAGGATATAGCCCTCACTGTCGAAGATGAAGCCCGACCCTTCACCAACCTTAGTCTCCTGCGAGCTCTGCTGACCCTGGCTGTTATCCTGCTGCCCCCGGCCGCCGTTGTTGAAGAAGAAGTCAAAAAAGTCATTATAATTCGATCCATTCTGGCGACCGCTAGAAACCTTGGCATAGGTTTCGATCTTCACAACCGCAGGTCGTGATTGCTCTACAATAGCTGCGATATTCCCCGGTCGCTCGATACCGAGCACGGAATTCTGAACACTAGATCCGCCCCCGCCGCTTGATGCACTGACGGTCTGGGCCGGCCCCGAATTCTGACTCACCGCGGCTGGCACATCACTGCCAGAGGTGAACAGGTTCGTCTTGTCCGCTGTGAACATCAATCCGCCGACTACAACGACCCCTGCCATGAATGCCGCGAACATGCTCTTCCAGGACGAGCTGCCCTTGCTCTTCTTAGTCTTGGCCTGACTAGCGCCTGATTGCGCGGATGATGCCGCGATGGTCGCTGGCGATCCTGTGATCGAAGCCGCGTCAGCCTCTCGTTCGAATACAATTGGCCTAACTCTCTCCGGCTCTGTGATCTCTACATCGCTGTCTGAGATCGAGGCAAGCTGTTCATTGTCCAGTCTGGATTCCATATTAGAAGATTGAAAGCTGCCGTAGCGATAATAAGTGGTTGGCTCGGATGGCTTATTCGCCAACTCATCAGCATTTGGTTCATATGGACGATTCTTATCAAATTCATTATGATCACTCATCGTATTCCGCCTCCTTACATGATCTGGTTCATACGCTTGCTATGTCCTTATCATGAACGATGAACCTTAAGATGACATTAAAACGAACTAAAAAACAAATAAAAAACCATCCTGCACTTCTCTGCAATTGATGCGCCGATGGTTTTCTTGCTGTTCTATTCAACTAGTCAAGCCTTTACGATGCGCATAAATCGCCAGCTGCGTGCGATCCTCCACCTCTAGCTTCATCAGCAGATTGCTGACATGCGTCTTCACCGTCTTGATACTGATATACAATTCATCGGAAATATCCTTGTTCGTCTTTCCCTCAGCGATCAGCAGCAACACTTCCTTCTCGCGTGCTGTAAGGCCTTCATCCTCTGTCTGTGCGGTCTTCTGTCTTAATCCCCTAGTTAGCGCCTGCGACACCTCGCTGTTCATCACCGGCATCCCGCGTAATGCGCCACGGATAGCATAAACCAATTCTTCAGAGGACACACTCTTCAATACATAGCTTACCGCTCCTGCCTGAATCCCTTCCATCACCTTGTCATCCTCCAGGAAGCTGGTCAGAATAATAATTTTTAGCTCGGGATAGCGGTCCGTCAATTGCTTCGTCGCCGTAATCCCATCCATCTCGGGCATCATAAGATCCATCAGCACCAGATCTGGAAGCGCCAGCCCCTCTGACGAGCGCTTAGCCAGCAATTCGATGGCTTCCTTGCCATTAGATGCCTCTGCGACAATCTGCATCTCCGGTTCCAGGGAGAGATACGTGCGCAGACCCAGCCGAACCATATCATGGTCATCAACAATCATTATTGTCATTACACCGCTCATCACTCTGACATCTCCTCTTTCTTAAATTTAGGTATCTGTACTTTGATGCGAGTGCCTGAACCGGCTTTGCTCAGAATCTCAATATCTCCTCCAAGCTTCTGCGCACGCTCTCTCATAGTAGATAGTCCGAATGAATGCGTCTGCACCTGTCCCTTATAGAACCCTTGCCCGTCGTCCGTTATATTCAATATATACTGATGCTCCAGCTCTCGCAACGCCAGTTCTACATGCTTAGCCTCTGCATGCTTGACCACATTCGCCATAGCCTCCTGAATAATCATGAACAGCTGATGCTCGACTGCATCCGAGATATCATCGGACACGCGAATATCCATTGACCCGAGTAGCCGATTATGCCGGCAATAATCGGGGAACCAGCGGTCCAGAGCCTGTTCTAATGATCGACCTTCCAGCTCCATCGGCCGCAGCTGCGCAATTAATCCTCGAATCTGCTTCTGCGCTATGGAGGAGACATTGGTGAGCTGTTCTGCAATTTCTATAGCCTTTTTGGTATCTAGTTCTATCACCTTAACTAGCGTAGACGCTGACATATGCAGGGCGAACAGCTGCTGACTGACCGTGTCATGCAGATCTCTGGCGAGCCGCTTGCGCTCCTCCAGGACGGCCGCCTCATTGGAGGAAGCCTGCAGCCGCACATTCTCCTCACCCAGCTTCTGCAATAGGCTGATTCTACGCTCCATGCCGCTTGCCATGTCATTGAAGTCATAATACACCTTCTCGAAGCCATCGGCACCAGAAACGGCGATGCGTTCGGTCAGATTCCCGCGGCTGAGCTGCAGGATGCCCAGATGCAGCCTGTTCACCTTCCGTTGGAACTCTAGCGCCGCTATGAATCCGACCACACTGCCAACTATGGTTACCGCAATCCAGATGAGCACCCACAGATAGAGCGCCGGAATCGTAGAAGAGAAGTAGTACCAGCATACAAAGAAAACAGCCACCGCAACTTCTGCGGCGGCGATGAAGTAAACCATGATCTCCCACTTCAGATTGCGGAAATTGCGCAATAAATTCCCCATATCGCCGTTACCCTACCCTCTGGACCTGAATATCTCCGATGAACAAATTGCAATTGAGCTTTATCTTCTTATCTGCATGCTTATATCCAGGTGTTACCTCGCGCATCGACCGCATAAGTCCGCCTTCCTTGCGCCCGAATACGGTAATGTCCCCCAAGAATGAGCTGGAATTCACATCGAACTCAACGTCTACATCATTCAGGACAAAAATTTTCACATCGCCGATGAAGGCAGAGATGTTGAGCTTCGTCACCCCAAGCGGAATCTGCGCCTTGGTCAGATCGATTGTCGTGTCACCAATGAAGTGGGATACATTCATCGGCTTCAATTCCCAGTAATCATTGCCTAAGTAGAGATCGCCGATAAATCCCGAACGATTCTCGCCCGACTGCCAGGACCAGGATTCCTGTTGATGGACCTTCTCTGGGCCATGCGTATGGCTTGTATGCGATGTCTTGGGTTCTGGCTCCTGAAGTGGATCGGCAGGAGGTGGATTGTCCAGATTACTGTCATACTTGTATTCATACTTATAATCATACTGGTAAGAGGTGTCCGGCTTCTCCTTCGGCTTTTTCTCGCGACTCGGGCTGAGGATCATACGGAGCCCGAAGAAGATAATGAATACTGGAATCAACAGCTTCACAATATCTCCAGCAGACATATTCGTGTATCCCAAATTCCTCATTAGGAAGAAGCCGCCTAGCGCCATCATGAACAAGCTCCACATCCACGAACCGGTTCCGCTGCCTTTTCTATCCGTGATCAATCCGCTGATCCCGATTACAATTAAGATCACAGGCCAATAGGTAGGAACAATCTCCGATATGTCTATATCGATATAACCTAACTGGGCGGCCAGGAATAACGCGCCGACTCCAATTAATAATAAGCCCATGAACAACCGCCTAGCTGTCTGTACATTCATATGTTCGTCCTCCACAACCGTTATACTTCCTTGATACATACTAAGTGTAACGGAATTCATACGCGACAGACAGCGTCCATGGATGTAAACCGCACTCAGTCTCCAGACGGAGTCGCAATGCCAATATCCAGTCCAATTACACCTATTCGATTACCTCGTTCATCCTTAATGGCGGTAGACAGCGTAACACATGGCTTCTTCGTAATCGAGGAGATATAACTGCTCGAGACGTAGAGCTCCCCTTGCATTGCTCTCTTCCACCAGTCTCTCCTTCTGGCGTTCAGCAATCCTGCCGCGGGTAAGGAATAGATAAAATTCCCATCTGCATCATTCGACCAGATCGCTTCAACATGAGATGTCTTCAACATAATACCACTTAGAACAGCTTCATGCACCTCTGTCTGCAGGGCTCGCAGATCTTGGCGCTTGACCAGCTCCCCGAGCAAGCCTCTCGCCTCAACAATTAAGGAATCATCCACCTCCTGAGCTTGGTGTTCTCCTAGTGTCTGCACGGATTGAACCAGCTCGCCTGATACGCGTTCCAAACTGAGGCCGACCTGCTGCAATCGAGCGATCCGACGTCTCTGACGCTGCATTTGAATCAAGGTGTTATCAACACTGGCCATCGTCAGGTCTACCGTATCCACTACATGCCGCAAACTGTCTATAGACTGGCTTGCTGTGACAGCCTGCTCCATACTCATGTCCGTCGTCACCTTCACTCGGCGATGAACCTCAATGGTTCGCTCGAAAATATGATCGATGCTGTTCTTTATTTTATCAATCTCACTCACTGTATCAAGCACAGCTCTCTTCTCGGAGGAGACAGCTTGCACAACCTCGTTTACACCTGAGCCAATTCTGCTAAGCATTTCGGACGAGTTCTTGACCGCGCTCTGACTCTGCGCAGCTAACTTCTTAATCTCCTGCGCGACAATCGAGAATCCACGACCATGCTCCCCAGCATGCGCGGCTTCGATGGAGGCATTCAAAGCAAGCAGAGACGTCTGTGAGGCAATACCAGATAGGAAGGTGTTGATGGATTCAATATGACTAGTCTGAGATTGCAGGTCCAGAATTACGTTATTCATAAGCTCCTGCTGCCTGCGTAACTCTTGGATGAAGTGATCCGCAGCATTCAGCGCTCTAACGGCATCAAGGACTAGATCATGGGTTTCTTCGCTTTCCGCAGCCATCTGGCTAGAGGAGTCCCTGATGCGCTCGGCGCTGACAGCAACTTCCCGCATAGCGGAGAATGCCGATTCAATGCGATGCTTCGTAACCTGACTATGCTCCCGAAGCATCTGTTCTTGCTTGGTGGATTCATCTGCGATTGATGTTAGGTTTTCTGCCGTATCATTCACTTCTTCTACAACAGCGATTAAACGATCCGCAGCCACTTGCGATTCCATAACAACTTGTATGAACAGCCTCTCTCCAGGTAACTCCTGTACTTCCCCATGCTTTCTCCGACCCAATACTCGTTCCAAAATAGACATCCCATCCATCCTCCACTCTCTATAATGTCAGATATACTGACATTATAATCGAATTTTAGACCATAAGAAAAGAGATATGTTCATTTTTCGAACATATCTCTCATTTTTTTTCAGCATGCCGCCACCATTTATTGCTGTTTCTTCTGCGGCGTTTCCTCATTCGCTTTCTTAGCGTTCTGCACACTTAGCTCAGTCGCTGCTTCTGTATTAAACCGTTTGGAGTTTGTATTGAACTTCGCATTCCCGTTATTCCTGTTCTTGGCCACTCTCGTTCACCTCCCGCAACTCAATCGACAAGAGCGCTGACTACTTCGCTCCTTGGATTAGTATGAAGCAGGTGACCGCATATTATGTGCGAGGCTAAGCCTTCTTCTGAATCTCTTCTGCCAATCTGCTTGCTGTATCAGCAATACTGCTAACTCCCAGATCGCCTTCACCGCGCTTGCGAACTGAGAAGCTGCCCGCCTGCACCTCATTGTCGCCAACAACAAGCATATACGGGATCTTCTCGAGCTGCGCTTCGCGAATTTTATAGCCAAGCTTCTCATTGCGCTCATCGACTTCCACACGTATCCCCGCAGCTCGCAGCTGCTCCGCAGCTTGCCGGCAATAGTCCAGCATCGCGGTCGAGATTGGAATAATACGCGCCTGCACAGGCGACAGCCAGAGCGGCAGCGCTCCCGCGAAATTCTCCAATAGGAAGGCTGTCATGCGTTCCATTGTACTGATGATCCCTCTGTGGATGACAACTGGGCGATGCTTCTTGCCATCGTCTCCCACATATTCAAGCTCAAATCGTTCAGGCAACAGGAAATCCAACTGCGCGGTCGATAGCGTCTCTTCCTTGCCCAGCGCTGTCTTAATCTGGACATCCAGCTTAGGACCATAGAACGCCGCTTCGCCCTCGGCCTCGTAATACGGCAAGCCCAGCTCCTCGACGACCTCCTTCAGCATACGTTGCGAATTCTCCCACATCTCATCGTTCTGGAAATACTTTTCCGTATCCGCAGGATCACGATAGGACAGCCGGAACCGGTAATCCTCAATACCGAAGTCCTTATATACACGAGCGATCAGGTTGACCACCCGCGCGAACTCCTCCTTGATCTGATCCGGGCGGCAGAAGATGTGCGCATCATTCAATGTCATCGCCCGCACGCGGTGCAGGCCGGTGAGCGCGCCTGACATCTCATAGCGGTGCATCGTGCCCATTTCAGCGATACGGACAGGCAGATCACGGTAGCTCCTCA
This sequence comes from Bacillota bacterium, assembly GCA_023441055.1. GTDB lineage: Bacteria > Bacillota > Bacilli > Paenibacillales > UBA4045 > JAEZQY01. Next base: position 332,594 of record JAEZQY010000008.1, read on the forward strand.
TCTCGCTTTTGTAAACCATCATATGATGGGGACAGTTCATCGGGCGCAGCACCAGCTCCTCATTGTCAAACGCCATAGCCGGGAACATATCCTCTTGGTAATGCTCCCAGTGTCCCGAGATCTTGTATAGTTCAACGTTAGCTAGGACTGGTGTGTACACATGATCGTAGCCGAGGCTTTCCTCCAGATCAACAATGTAGCGTTCCATAGTCCTGCGCAGCTTGGCGCCATTAGGCAGCCAGAGCGGCAGCCCTTGACCAACCTCGCGGGAGAAGGAGAAGATCTTCAAATCACGCCCCAGCTTGCGATGATCACGCTTCTTCGCTTCCTCAAGCAATCTGAGATGCTCATCCAGATCCGCCCTCTTCGGATAAGCTGTTCCGTAAATCCGCTGCAGCATCTTATTCTTCGAATCGCCGCGCCAGTAAGCGCCTGCGACGCTTAGCAGCTTGAACGCTTTAATCTTACCGGTGGACGGCAGATGCGGACCGCGGCACAGATCGAAGAATTCTCCCTGATCATAGATCGACAGCACAGCATCCTCGGGCAGATCCCGTATCAGCTCGAGCTTCAATGGGTCTTCGATCTCAGAGAAGATGCGAATCGCCTCTTCTCGGCTAACCTCCCGTCTGGCGATAGGCAGATTCTCCTGGATGATCTTCTGCATTTCCTTCTCAATGACCGCCAGATCCTCAGGCGTCACCGACACATCCAGATCAATATCATAATAGAAGCCATCCTCAATGACTGGGCCGATGCCCAGCTTAACTCGCTTATCGCCATAAATCCGCTTCAAAGCTTGCGCTAGCAAGTGCGCCGTACTGTGGCGGTACAGCTCCAGACCATCCTGACTGTCGAGCGTAACAATTTCCACCGCAGCATCCTGAGCGAGCGAGAAATTCAAGTCGACCACCTTGCCGTCAACCTTGCCTGCGACAGCATTCTTCTTAAGCCCAGAGCTAATAGACCCCGCGACATCCTCGATAGTCGCGCCAGCTGCATACACTCTAACTGCGCCATCTGGCAATACAACTTCAATTGACATCTCCTAACGCCTCCACCTTATAGAAATAAATAAAACACACATTCGTCCTAGGGACGAGCGTGTGTCTCGTGGTTCCACCCAAATTCAATCCTGTGCCTAACTTCAGGATCCTTATGTCATCTATAACGGGATTTCCCGGCGATGTTTACTAGCCGAGCTGTAGCGGCCCGACATTCCACATCGCAGCTCTCAAGGGGGTAAACAATCATGGAAGACGAGGGAACTTACAGCCGGAGATTCCCTTCTCTGAACGGTTCGACACGAATGTTGTTATCCTTGGTGAACGCTGTTGTTGAATTTATAACTAGATTATAGTGAGTAGTCATCTCGGTGTCAAGTTGCGCAGCTGGTTCGCAGGCCTGCTGAATTCCTTCCGGCACAGCTCACATCCGCCACATACGGATGTCCGGCCATCGAATATCTGCTGAATCGTCTTCACGGACAATACCTCCTGGGACTGCGTATGGATGTGCACCAGTCTGGGGGATACCGCTATTAGTGTGCTAAGCAATCGATCTTCGTAATTCAATTCACGATCCACCGTCTCGACGACTACTTCGTTAGACTGTGTCAGCTCAATCGGTCGATGGTGATGATCGCGAATGAGCCAGTCATTGCCGTGTATATGAATCAAGTGCACCTCCGGAATCTTCTCCGTCTGGCAATGAACAAAGTACTTAAGCAGTGCGATAAATTCCTTGTAATGCTCGTTAGAAATATGCTCTTCTACCGCATACTCGATCATATCTCTGAGCTCGTCCTGATAAGCGCGAAGCCGGAATGTCAAGAATCCGCCTACATCCAGCCTATTACATTCCTTCAGACTGATCTCCGCCTTACGGGCGATGGCCAACGCCCTTCGGCTAAGCGCAGGTCGTATTGTCTCCTCTGCTGAACTGTCGTTCAGCAACGCAAGACAATTCAGCCGTATCTGATCGTATTCCTCGGACCGCCCGTCCGGATAATGCTTCTTAATCAATTGATCTATAAGCACCGGCTCCATCCGCTCCAGGATATAGCGCGCTGCGCACTCCGCTGTCTGCCTAACCTCGGCCGGATGCTCGGCTACTAATGTGAGTCGAGATGCCATAAGCATACCCCCTTCTCATTCCTCTACAGTATATGGCCGGATCCCGGCACATATACGAAGAAACGACTGGAACAACGAACATCAGTCATACCGGCAGGCTGCTACCGATCAATTATTAGCTGAACTATATATTTATGGAGATCGTTTATGTTATATTGGATCCATATAGGTCTAAAGTATTGGTATTGGAGTGAGATTTGCACAGTGGACAACGACTTTCTGCACGCAGTGAACTTGCGCAAGTGGAACCGCAATATGCTGAATGTATATTGGATCATCATCGCTTCGGTCATCTTCGTCGAGATCAGCTATCTGCTATTGGTTGCTGCCGATTCCAATGCATACTTCATGAAATTCATTTTTAAGCTTCCTGTCACCATGATCGCCATCTTACTGATCACTGAAATGATCAATCATTGGTCTAACCGCTTCACCGAATACATCATCATTGTCAGCGGGACAGCTATTACCACCAGCGTCTTACTTGCCCACTCCGATCTGCTGTCGCTTTACAACGCCTTCTTCCTGCCTATACTAATTTCAACCTTCTACTTTCAGGTGCGCAAAGTCATATTCGCATTCGCGCTCAATCTGATCGTCTGCATCGCCTTCCTATACGTTCAGACTGGCAAGGGAGCGTTAATCTCCATCTCGGACACCGCATCCATTCTGTTCGTACTAACATGTGGAGCCGCGATTTGCATGGGTATTATGCATCGAGGCATTGAGCTGCTCAATCGGCTGAATACCACACTCGAGTCCAAGCAAGAATTGATGATCAAAAACATTATCATGGATCGTATGTCCAAGCTTGACCCGCTAACCGAACTGTACAATCATATAACGTTCCACGAATATCTCGATCGTCTTACCGAGCAGAGTGATGTATTCGAGCTTCCCTTGCAGCTGGTTGTCGTCGATATTGATAACTTTAAGAAGGTGAATGATACATACGGGCATCGCGCTGGAGACGCGGTGCTAAAGCGAGTAGCTCTCATCCTGCAAGAGCATGTCAAGCCCAATGATTTCGTAGCGCGGTATGGCGGTGAAGAATTCGCAATTCTGTTCACGGAGAAATCCATGCACGAGAGTAGAGAAATCATGGAGATGATTAGAAGGCGTGTAGCGGAGACAAGCAATCCCGAACTGAGCAATGAAGTCGTGACCATAAGCGCAGGATTAGTGGAATATGAACGCGGCAGTGGTAAGGAGCACTTCTTCCGCATAGCTGATGAAGCCTTGTATACAGCAAAAAAATCCGGTAAGAACCGGATTGTTCTGCAATAAAAAATTATCTTAATGGCATGAATTCCTTATTCATCATCGTCATCTTCAATCTGCAATATAGCAGCCTGGTTTTCGAGGAATTGTTCCGTCATTCGATCACGCTGACGCCCCTTCTCCTTAAGACGCTCGATTGCAGGCAGGATGAGCAGGTCAATCTCCTTCTGCACGGGGTATGCCAGGTCATGCCGTTTCTGCGATTCCAGATATTGCCCCACTTCAATTAACGCATTATACCGATCCAGCTCTTCTCTGGTTAGCAGGCCACGCACTTGCACACTGCAATGTCGCAAGCAGACACCTCCGCTCTAACACCGATATTAAAGACGACCCTTACGCAGGACGAGTGGAATCCCACCCAATGTATACAGATAGCGCAAGTCGAGCAATCGCTTCATAACAACTGCATTGAAGCCCTTAACCTTGTACTTATACACTACACCAATCGCGTCACGCTTGCCAAGCGAAGCCACCGTGCCCTTAATGGTCGGTGTGAACGTCTCCAGCTTCTCTCCGCGGATAACGGCAACCAGATTATTAGCCACCGCCTCACCCTGCTGAATAGCAATCTGTGCTGTTGGCGGGTAGGGACGACCCTCCGGCGTGAAGAGCAGCGCGTTATCGCCGACCACATAGACGTTCTCCTTCTCGCTGGTGCGCAGATACTCGTCCACTTGAACACGTCCGCGCTTCACCTCGAAGCCAGCCTCTTCAATCAAGCGATTACCTCTGACACCGCCCGTCCAGACAACGGTAGCCGACTTAATCACTTCGCCGTCTGCCAGAATGACGCCGTCTGGCGTACATTCCTTAACTGGAGTATTCAGCTTGAAGACCACGCCTCGATCCTCGAGCGTCTTCATCGCGTAATCCACTAATTCCGTGTCGAAGCCAGGCAGCGCGGTCGGCGCAGCTTCGACATTGTAGATCTTAACCAGACCTGGATCCACATTGAATTGCTTGCACAGCTTTGGAATGCGGTCTGCGAGCTCGCCGACGAATTCAATGCCCGTGAATCCGGCACCGCCGACTACGAATGTCAATAGATCCGTCCGCTTAGGCTCGTTCTTGAAGCGGGCGAATTGATATTCGATATGTTCACGGATGAGATTGACCGTGTTGATGCTGCGAATATTCATCGCATATTCGGCTAGTCCTGGGATACCGAATGTCTCTGGCTCACCACCAAGACCGATAACCAGATAATCATATGACAAAGTGCCATCCGACAGAATGACCTTCTGCTCGTTTGGCTTGATTTGAACAACAGTGGATTTGACGAAATCGATTTTAAATTCATCGATCAGGGACAAGATATTAATACGCGCATTCTTGGGGTTGTCCGTCCCCGCGGCAGGCATGTGAAGATGAGTCGTGATGTAGTGATAATCATGCTTGTTAACAAGCGTGACATCCGCCTCGTTGTAGTTCAATTCCTTCTGCAGCCGAATTGCAGTGATGATTCCTCCATATCCCGCTCCCAGGATGACGATTCTTGGTATTCTACTCATGAAGTGATATCCTTTCCGAAATGCTCTTCTCTTTATATTTTGATGTATTCACATCTTCATCTATAATTATGTGTCAATACACATGAATCATATAATTTTCATGTGAATAATTCAAGTCATAATTTGCTCATATCTGGATTTTATCATCCGCGAGGACTATAATACACTTACCTAAACATAAGGAGTTGTCAGATCTTGTCACTAGCTGAACACAACCCGGAATTGCACGATATCATCGTAATCGGCGGCGGACCGGCCGGCATGTTCGCATCCTTCTATGCAGGCATGCGTCAGGCTTCCTGCAAGCTGATCGAGAGCATGCCTCAGCTGGGCGGCCAGCTGTCTGCCTTATATCCAGAGAAGTTTATCTATGATGTGGCCGGGTTTCCTAAGGTCCGCGCCCAAGAATTAGTCGACCAGCTGCAGGAGCAGATGAGCCACTTTCCAATCACCGTATGTCTCGAAGAGAAGGTTGAGAAGGTCATCAAGCATGCAGAACGGCACTTCGAAATTATTACCAACCGCGCTTCGCATCATTGCAAGGCGGTCGTCATTACAGCAGGCGTAGGCGCTTTCGAGCCCCGCAAGCTGGAATTGGAAGAAGCTGCGGGCTTCGAGAAGAGCAATCTTCACTACTTCGTCAATGATATGCGCATGTTCAAGGGACAGAAGGTGTTGATCAGCGGCGGCGGCGACTCTGCAGTTGATTGGGCGCTAATGCTGGAGCCTATCGCCGAGGAAGTTACACTGATTCACAGACGCGATAAGTTCAGAGCCCATGAGCATAGTGTTGCGCAGCTGGCCAGTTCCAAGGTTAAGGTCATCACACCGACCGAAATCATCAAGCTGCATGGCGCGGACGCGATCGATCGCGTCACGATTGCGCATTGCAAGACAGGTGAGACTACAGAGCTTGATGTCGACGCCGTCATTGTCAGCTTCGGGTTCCTATCCTCGCTCGGTCCAATCGCGGAATGGGGCTTTGCGATCGACAGCGGCTCGATCGTAGTGGATTCGCGCATGGAGACGACTATTCCAGGCATCTTCGCTGCAGGTGACATTACGACCTACTTAGGCAAGCTGAAGTTGATTACCGTCGGCTTCGGGGAAGCACCTACCGCGATTAACAATGCCAAGGTTTACATCGACCCAGCTGCGAAGCTCTCCCCTGGACATAGCAGTAACATGAAATTTTAACCGATTCTCATCCATCCATTCAGGAACCATCACCAGATAAACGGCTCTGCCGTCCTGCTTCGCAGGGCGTTTCCGTTTAGCGTCGATATATAAGCACCTTTAAGTAGAAAACTTATAAAGTCTTATATATTAAAAAAGCGTCCGAGCTGTCACCGTCAGTAGGACGCTTTCTATGATGGTTCCTCTACTTCCCATTCCACGCTGATCTTCTCATCTACCCAACTGCGGATCCGAAGCTCTATAACCGATTCGATCTCCTCATCCGTTAACTCACCCAGCTTATGCTCCTCAATCACGATTACGTCTTCCAAGACATGACCATCGGAAACCTTAAGCGCCACATTGATTTTCACAGAAGTTGAACCTCGCTTATCCTAATCATTCTAGCAATCGCCCGGCTTGCCTGCCTCTTCCTTAGTACGGAATGAGCTGCCGCAGCCGCAGGTCGCGATTGCATTCGGATTCTCAATGGTGAACCCCCCGCCCATATCGGACTGCTTGTAGTCGATCTCAACGCCATATAGGTATTTACTGCTGTTCTTATCCACCACAACCTTAAGGCCGCGAATGTCCAACACCTGGTCATCCTCCACCTGGTCATCATCAAATCCCATCCCATAGGAGAAGCCGCTGCAGCCGCCCTCCTTGACGCTTACACGCAAGAACAGCTGCTGATTTTGCGCTTCCTCGGAAGCCAGCATATCCTTAATACGACTGCTTGCCAGTTCACTGATCGCGATCATAATCGTTCCTCCTTGTAGACTTACGCTAATATAGCAGCTATAAGCTATATACTGATTATACAGGTAAGCCCCTCATCGCTCAACCTCTACGCGTTATATTTCCATTTTAGCACAGCGAATTGTACGCCCTGTCATTGCTCGATATTCAGACTAGGTTTATAATAATAGGATGGCCTGTTTGAATCCATTTCATAACTACGCAAAATCTCTCAGTAGAAACTATATATTGACTGAGTGAATCGTTCAGATCAATATATAGTCCTCATCGTAGCTGCTTAAGCTGTTATGATATGGATTCGTTATTGTAAATTTAGGAGGACAACCTACGATGTCTATTTTGATCGGCAATCCTGATACAAAAATGCAAGAAATTAGCGATAAAGTGAGAAGCGGCGTTCGATTAACCGCTGAGGACGGCTTATTCCTGTACCAATCCAATGATCTGCTTACGATTGGGCAGCTGGCCAATGAAGTCAATCAGCGCCTGAACGGGAACAAGGTGTACTTCATTGAGAATATGAGCTTATACTTCACCAATGTATGCGAAGCTCACTGTGCCTTCTGCAACTTCCGCAGAGATGAGGGCGAAGAAGGCTCCTACACGCTGACCCCTGACGAGATGATCGCTTATGTGGATCAGCATATCCATCCCGGTGTGCGGGAATTTCATATAGTGGGCGGTCACAATCCCCATGTCCCATTCGACTACTATGTTGAATCGATTCGCGCATTGAAGCAGCGTTATCCGCAGGTGACGATGAAGGCCTATACCGCTGCTGAGATTGACTTCTTCTCCCGCATATCCGGATTAGGGTATCGAGAGGTGCTGGAGACGTTGATCGATGCCGGTCTCGAGAGCCTGACGGGCGGCGGCGCGGAGATTCTCTCAGATGAATATCGCAAGAAGATGCGTGTTGATAAGGCGTCGATGCAGCAATATCTGGATGTGCACAGAACGGCTCATCAGCTCGGCTTGCGGACACATACTACAATGCTGTACGGCTCCGTAGAATCGCTGGAGCAGCGCGTGCAGCACATGCTGCATATTCGCGACCTGCAGGATGACACGAACGGCTTCCTCGTCTTCATCCCGCTATCTATGCAGCCGATCAGTCCCAAGGCCAGCATTAGACGCCGCAACTCGGCCTTCGATGATCTTAAGGCAATCGCCATCAGTCGATTAATGCTCGACAATATTCAGCATATCAAGGCATACTTCATCAATATCGGGACACAGCTCACGCAGGTGGCGCTTACGATGGGCGCCTCTGATGTGCATGGCACGATCGTCCGGGAACGAATCAGCCACTCCGCTGGTGCTCTGACGCCAGAAGGCATCACACGCGAGGATTTAATCTGGCTGGTGAAGGGCGCCGGCAGAATTCCAGTGGAACGCGATACATTCTACAACGTAGTACAGGAATATTAAGATGGAATGGCTGCTCGCACTAACCTTGCTCTGGGGCATGCTCGAAGAAGCCGCGCCCCCGTATAATGAGGCATTAATCGCAGAAGCCGCCAGAATCGAGGCGGTATACCAATCCCTGCTTGAGGAAGAAACGGCGATGTACGCAAGCCGAGAGCACGCTGAACAAGCAATCAGCTCGACATGGACGGCCTTCCCATCCGAGGTGCATCAAGGCGATGCCTTCCTGCTGCGAGCAGCGGAACCCCAGCAGATCGAATGGAACGATATGGAGATCGAATTGATCCCATTCGGCACAGGCTACTACGCCATCTTGCCCGTCCCAACCGATATGAAGACGGGTACTTACGCGATCGGTGAAGTCGAAGTGAACATTCTGGCCAAGAGCTTCAAGACGCAGCACCTCCAGGTGACCGAGGAACAAGAAGCGATGCGGCGCAACACGGAGAGAATTGCCGCAGACCAGGTCAAGGTCGATGCTGCGAGAAGTCAATCCGAGCCGCGCTTCCTCTTCGATGAGCCATTCGCGCTGCCGACCGAAGGCCGCCGCTCGACACCGTTCGGCTTCACCCGCTACATTAACGGCAAGTATAGCGGCAGCCACCGAGCAATCGATATCGCCGCTCCCCAAGGGACACCAATCCTCGCGACAGCGGCAGGCAAGGTTGTCCTGTCCGAAGAGCTGTATCTGACGGGGAATGCCATCTACATCGATCATGGCATGGGTTTATTTTCGCAGTATGCGCACTTGTATGAGCTTCATGTAGAGGCAGGCGATGAGGTAGAGGCCGGTCAGGTCATTGGGTTGGTCGGTACTACTGGCTTCTCGACTGGGCCCCATCTGCACTTAGCCTTCTGGCTGCATGGCGTTCAGGTTAACCCTGATCAATTCATACATTCATCCCCCTTCCTTTGGCTGGAGTGAATGTTGATCACACATTAGTATGACACGAGGTGGAGACTGTATGGAAGAGCAACAATTGAGGCAAGCTTATGAGACACTTGAGCTGCCGGGCACCGCTACGAAGGACGAAGTCGAGGAAAGATATTTCCTGTTTCTCAAGAAGAAGAAGATGGGCCAGCAGATCGATGAGGAAGCGATCACAAGGGCCTACAAGCTTATCCTGGCTGAGCATCTAAGGCTGGAGGCCGAGGAGTACGATCAGAAGCATTATGCCGGATCCAAGTCACGCAAGGCCATCGATGACTTCTGGCATAAGTATAAGGCACATGTTCTCATTAGCGCACTCGCTCTGGTTGTTCTAATTGCCGGGATTAATTCTTACTTGGATAAGCGAGCGGAGCAGATTGCGCTGTCGAAGCTGCCACCATCGAGTCTGGATGTGATGTTCGTTGGCGAATATCAACAAGCGGAAGAGTTAGATGTCGGCGAGATCCTGCTCCAGCACTTCCCGGAATGGGAACGCATCAAGGTATTCATCTCTTATAATCCGTCCGTACCCAAGAGTGAATTCGATATCGCCGCAACACAGAAGAACATGCTGAATCTGATTACCGAAATCCCCGACATTTATATTGTTGATGCGCATAACTTCGAATTGCTGGTGATGCAAGGTGCCTTCAAGCAGCTTGACGAGTGGGCGGTTGGTCTTCCAGAGGAGCGTCAGCTATCCAGAGTCGGCGAAGATGGTTCAAGCTATGTGTATGGCATTGACCTTAGCGATGCACCTGCTTGGAATGAGCTGAAGCTGTACGGTGCGGAGGAACGTATTATAGCGTTACGATTCGATACGGAGAATGAAGCCAGCAGCCTGCTATTCGTTAATCGGATACTCGGATTGGATTAATCCGTAATCCGGCTGGCTAGGATTCGTCTTCATCATCGAGCCATGCGTAGGGGTCTTCTAGGGTAGCAATGGCCTCCTTAATCTTGTCATACAGCTCTTCCGGGGATACTGCGGCGATGATCTCACCATTCACCATCGCATAGGGCGCATAGAAGCATTGGCCGCAGTTGCCTAGGCAGCCATACTCGATCACATCATAGTCTGGATCCAGCTCGAGCTTATCCTTCACTTGGTCGGTTCCCAGCGACATATTCGCTGCGCAGAATTCAATGATTGGCCGCATGTATAAATCCACCTTTGAAAATACTTCTCAATCGTTTATAATTAGTATAGAAAGGAGATGAAGCAAATGAGTGACGTGACAAGTACAGAGAGCAATGTTTACGATGACGTGTTGGAAGTCCTAGACAAGCTTCGTCCGTTCCTGCAACGCGATGGCGGAGATGTCGAGCTCGTGGACGTCGAGGACGGTATCGTTAAGTTAAGATTAATGGGTGCTTGCGGTAGCTGCCCCAGCTCGACGATCACATTGAAGGCCGGTATTGAACGCGCCTTGGTCGAAGAAATAGAGGGCATCCAGGAAGTCGTTCAAGTATTCTAATAGGTCTCACAACTTAGCCTGCCTATCCGGCAGGCTTTTTATTTGCAGAAACTCCGCTAGTCAAGCGGCCATACACGAATCGGATCCATGCCGCCGGAGATGTCCATAATCGTCCCCGTAATGAAGTCCGACTCCGGCTGGAGCAGAAATGTCACGGCTCGCGACACATCCTCACCGGAGCCAGGACGAATTCGCGGCGATTCCAGATCCCGCTCGCCAAGCACGTCTTCGATGGATCTGATCTTGTTATCGCCCTTAATATCTGCTGGACATATCATGTTAACGGTTATGCCGTATTCCGCTTCCTCGACGGCCAGCGTCTTCGTGAAGGAGACTAGGCCTACCTTGGCGGCTGCATATACAGCGCGATGCGGCCAAGCGCGCGATTCAGCGGCATGCGCGAAGCCGAAGTGAATGATTCGCCCGAAGCCGCGCTCGCGCATCCCGGGCAGGACCAGCAGATCGAGCGCCATGGCCGCAGTCATATTGCTGTTGATCAGATATTGAATCTCTTCTAGTGTATAGGAGATGAACCTGCGACGCTCGCGCATGAATGGTCCGGCATTGTTGATGAGAATATCAATGGGTCCGTAAGCTTCAATCGCTTGCTCCACGAGCGCGGCTTGATCGTCTGAGCGGCTAATATCCGCTTGAACAGCCAGCGCTTCTCCGCCGCTATCGTGAATCTGGGAGACCAACTCCTCTGCCTCCCGCTTGCTAGTCATATAGCTGAACACGATGCGATAGCCGGCACTAGCCAGCGTAATCGCCATGTGACGTCCCAGTCCCTTGGCACCGCCTGTCAGGAGCACGACCTGCTGCTCTGATGGAGCACTCATCGCAATACCCCCTTGCTGTATCGGAATATCTCTGTCAAGGATTGACACACCATATCCATACTATGCTGCAGCTCCTCCGAATTGACCTTAATCGGTTCAATTCGGATGCGGGTTATAAAGCTCGTGCCAGTATGCCAATTATCATCTATCAACTCTGCATTCAAGGAATGAATTTCCAGGTTCCGCTTCTTGCGCAGCTTATCCAGCGGCTCTCTATACTTGACCTTCAAGTCGAACAGCTTCTGTTCCAGACGCTTATGCGTATTGGTCTTATGCATCTGGCGAAGCACCGTGAAGTAGGAGAACTTCTGTTTAACCTTCGCGGTCTCCAGCCCGTATAGCAGGTCTAGGAAGTAGCCAGTCTTGTCCAACAGGGAGAATAAGCGAATGACGGCATCCTTGTAGAAGTAGATATGGCGATAATAGTCCGCTCGTTCTTCCGCCGTCATCACATCCAGATAAGAACTGCTCACAAGCTGGCCAAACCGGTGGCTGCAATATAAGCTCTGCTCGAACTCACTCAATGCGGTATGCAGGCCGATCGCCCATACATTCAGCCGTACCCACTTATTGTCCACCTCACCATGATTGAACGTCTTACGCAGCTGTCTATTGAAATCCCTGATGGCATTAACCGTGTGTAGATATTGGCCCTGCTCCTGCCTAGGAGGTTCTCCGAATAGCACCCTTAACATCGATTCACCTCATCCTTATCGATTGCGGAGCTGCCACACCCTTATGCATAAGTAGCTGAGCGCAGAGAAGAGAACAGCAATGATCCCAGTGTGAATCAAGCTCGAGAGCACATACCAGTTCGCCGAAGCTAGCGTTGTCACGACGAACGCACCGCTGATCACTTGCAGAACAACGAGCAGCAGCGCCAGATTACCAATCCTCCGAACCTCAACAATGTGACGGTAGTGTCGATTCGCGCTGACAGCCAGCCAGATCAGCAGGATGAACAGGAGCAGTCCCGCTATGCGGTGGATGAACGCAATGCCCTCAGCGCCGGTGAGCTCGGGGATGACCTTGCCATTGCACAGCGGCCATCCCTCACAGCCTCCAGAGGAATCCGTATGTCGCACGAAGGCTCCGATATAAACAACAATATACGAATAAATTGTGGTCACCCAGACCAATAATCGGAAGCGCTTGTCAACCGTATGCGTAGACGTTGCTTCCGGCTTAGCAGTCGGCGCTCGCCCCTCGCGTCTGATTACCAACAGTAATAAGACTGTGAATGTGAACGCGATCATGGAGAATCCGAAGTGAAGCGCCATTACCGCTGAGGATTGCTCCCACTTGACCGCCATCGCGCCTAGAATGGCCTGCAGCACTGTGAAGAATGCAATGCCCGAGGCATGTCGATACTGCTCGGTTCGTCTGCCATACGCTCGGTAGACAGCTATAAAAGTCAACAGGACGAGAATGCCTACAATACCTGTTATCGCCCTGTGGCTGTATTCAATCATGGATTCCAACGTGTAAGCCGGTACAAATTTGCCGTTACATAGCGGCCAGTCATCGCCGCAGCCACGTCCAGATTCGGTCTTAGTCACTAAGGCTCCATTAACCAGAACAATGAACATCCCGATACTTGTCGCTAACGCCAACCATTTGATGTTAAGGGATCGCACTTTCTTGTACACCTACTTTTAACATATTGTCTTATTTCTTCGTACTAACAACCATCCTACATTATATCCAGTATGCTGATAGAATGCTATTCAAGCACCCGTCTGCGGTAAGGAGTCGGCAACCGCGATTGCGCGATCCAGGAATTGCTCGATCTCCTCGCGCGTCTTCCTCAGCTTGCTGACGAATCGGACAATTTCTCTTCCGTCTAGGAACACGACAAAGCTTGGGATGCCCAAGATTTGAAGCGAATCGCATAGATCCGGGAAGTCGTCGCGATCCACATGCACGAATGTCAGCTTCTCCTTGTACTGTTCCTCCACATCAGCCATGAACGGCTCGATATAATGGCAATCCTTGCACCAAGACGCCTTGAACACCGCCACCGTCGGCTTGCGATCGCCGACAATCGCAGCAAATTCCTCTTCCGTCTGTACTTGTCGCATATACGTTCCACTCCTCTTCTGCTATCTGTCTTCTTCCACTATTATAACCTACACAGCGAAGCCTGTCAGGCTATGCTCAGCTTGCCCGCGCGAATTTCTCAGCGATGCGTCTGATGCGTACTGGCAGGAACGCGAGTTCATCCGAACGGATAACTCCGAACACGAATAAAAGGGCAATGAACAGCGCAGCGGTAACGCCGCTTACGATCAACGTCTGTATGAGATAGTCTATCGGATCAATGAACCATGTCACATAGCGCTCGCTGAGCCAATCCAGACCGAATCCCGCCAGATACGCACATCCTGCTGTCGAGATCAGGGCCAGCCATCTTCCCTGCAGCACCTTCAGCTTCATAAACTTGCGAATCACTAGGAAATTGAGCAGCATAATAACTAGGAAGCAGAGAACGGTCGACCCGATCACCCCATACATACCGATCCACGGTGACAGTGCATAGGTAGCCGCCAGCTTCACCGCAATCCCGGCATAGACATGGGTAGCAGCAGCCTTCATACGGCCGAGTCCATTGAGGATGGAGGCAGTGGTCATCATCACGATCTGCAGCATCGCCGCAGCGGTGAGCATCATAATGATCGAGGTACCCTTCGTGTCGCCGAAAATAAACCCATTCACCGGCCGTGCCGCTGCGATAATCGTCACAACGATCCATAGGCCGAATATGGTCGCCAGCCACATCGCCTGTGAGGCTCGCTTACTCGCCTCCTCATGATCGCCTCTGGTCAGAGCCGATGAGATCACAGGCAGAGCGGTCTGACTAACCGCAATAGCCAGAATAATCGGGATGCCCGCCAGCGATTGCGCTCTGGCGCCAAGTATGCCAAGCGCCTCCTTAGCCGCATCGTAACCTAGATCTCCCTTCAATAAGCTGATCACGGTCGAGCTGTCTATCAAATTAATGATCGGCACCGCCAATGCGCTGAACGTTATCGGAATTGAATAGGTGAAGATCAGTTTATAAATGTGCCAGATGGAGCGTCTCTGCTCAATGGATTCGGCGACTTGGGCAGTCTGATGCGATCCGCCGCGCAGACGCTTGAGCTTACGGGAATAGTACAGCATGACTGCCAGCGCCCCCACGCCGCCCATCACCGCGCCGAATGACGCACCGGCAACCGCGACACTAAGACTGTACCCGTAATCGAGCAGGACATAGGCTAGTACAACTGCAGTGATCACACGCAGGATCTGTTCGATGATCTGCGACATTCCGCCGGCCATCATGAACTGAAGGCCCTGGAAGTAGCCTCTCATCATGGCGATGATCGGGAATAACAGCAGCGCCGGCGCCAGCGCTCGAATCGCCAGGATCGATTCCGGTTCATCCGCTATGTAGGTTGCATAATAGGGTGCTGCGAAGATCAGTCCAGCGGTGAGCAGCACGCCCATTATTATTGCAAACCCCAACGCAGCCTGATAGATGCGCGAGGCCTCAGCCATCCTGCCGGATTCAGCCCGCTCAGAGATCAGCTTGCTGAGCGCGCTGGGGATGCCTGCTGTCGCAATAATAAGCAGTACGAAGTAGACATTGAAGGCGACAACGAATGAAGCCATCCCGGTGTCGCCTAGCAGATGCTTGAGCGGCACCTTCTGGAGAACGCCCAGCACACGCGCAATAAGCGCTGCCAGCGCTAATATTAATGTTCCTCTGACTAATGAGTCCTTCTTCATCGTTGTTAACACGAGAATGCCGGTCTGACCGTTCCCTCGTTCCTCCCTCGCATGAGTATCCGATTATGTACCGGCTTGTTAGAGTAGATAACGTCGAATCACTTCAGCGACGCCGTCTTCCTCATTCGTCAGCGTTATCGCGTCTGCAGCGTCCTTCACGGCTTCCTGTGCATTGCCCATCGCGATACCCAGACCAGCCTGCTCAATCATCGCCAGGTCGTTCAAGCTGTCGCCAACCGCGACAACCTCATCCATCCGATAGCCGAGCAGCTGACAAATCTGTTCAAGGCCAGTTGCCTTATTCACGCCCAGCGGATTAAATTCAATATTGCGAGGATCTGAATTGGTCATCTCCAGCTGTATGCCGAGCGACTTGATCTGATCGATAATCGTGCGAAGCACATCACGCTCTTCGGTATAGTAACAGAATTTCATCCATTGCTCCGACCCGATATCCGCCAGCCAATTCTCCTTATTATAGACCTGCTTGGAGCCGTATGCCCAATACCAGACATCATGCTCCTCAGCTAGTGTATGAAGCGCCCTGATCTCATCCAGATCGATGAACGCTCTGCTCAGTATCGTATCCGTGCTGCGCCACACCTCACTGCCATTCACTGCAACGAAGGGCGTCTGCAGCCCAAGCTGCTCCATGAACGGAACAATATGCGGCTGACCTCTTCCAGTCGCCATGCAGACTGTGATGCCAGCATCCGCTGCGCGCCTTATCCACTCGTGGTTCCCTTCTGATATTCGCTTATCCTTATTCAACAGCGTACCATCCATATCAAGCGCAAGAAGTTTGTAAATCATCATCGTTCCTCCAAGTAGTCATAGTAAGCATAGCTTCACTATACTATGGATGCGATGAGACTGACAAACT
The DNA here is from genome assembly GCA_023441055.1 of Bacillota bacterium. Taxonomy (GTDB): domain Bacteria; phylum Bacillota; class Bacilli; order Paenibacillales; family UBA4045; genus JAEZQY01. The sequence continues at coordinate 348,792 of JAEZQY010000008.1, forward strand.
TCTCATATGTGCTTCTATGCCATTATTCACTAGCGTTCAAGGCCAGCTTCCTCATCCGGATCCGCTTCCAGAGCACGCCATGGCTCGGAGAGAAGAGGAAGGCGATCACGAACAGCATACCGGCCACGCTGACCATGCAGCCAGCGATAGACGCATCCAGCCACGCAGCGGCGAAGTAACCCAGCACGCTGCACAACACGCCGATTGCCATGCTGACTCCAATCATGCGCGCCAAGCTGTCCACCAGCAGATAAGCCGTAGCTGCTGGAACAATCAGCATACCGACGACGAGAATCGCTCCGACGCTCTCGAAGGACGCTACGGTCGTCATCGACACCAGCCCCATCAACAAATAGTGGAAGAAGGCCACCGGAATGCCGAGCGCAGCGGCAAGCGCAGGATCGAAGGAACAGAGCTTAAATTGCTTATAGAACAACCCGATTACCACTAGGCAGATTAACAGGGTGAAGCTGATCATCAAGAGCGCCTTGGGCAGCTCAGGCAATCCGAGCAGTGACACAGTCTGGAATGGAATATAAGTAATTTCTCCATACAGCACACAATCCAAATCCAGATCGATCTGACTCGTATATACACTGACCAGTACAATGCCGACCGCGAATAGCGAGGTGAAGACAACGCCGATCGAGGCATCCGACTGCACACCGCTCTGCTTGAACGATTGGATGAGGAACACCGTGATCAATCCAACAACAGATGCGCCCAGCAGCATGAACATAGAATCCCTAGAGCCGCTGATCAAGAACGCCAATACAATACCAGGCAGCACAGCATGACTGATGGCATCTCCGATCATCGCCATTCGCCGGAGTACGAGGAAGGAGCCGAGCAGAGCGCAGGAGCAGGCAACTAGGGCACCTGTAAGAATGATTAGAAATCCACTCATTCAGATTCTGCCCCCTTCCGTAACGGCCATCTTCGCTTCACGCTGCAGTGTTCTGCGTGCAGATGCGCGCATTCGGTACTTGGAAATCAGTCCTCGATGCGGCGCGAATACGATCGAGAATAGGAATACAGCTGTCGCAGATAGCACACAGAGCGGCCCAGTCGGTAGATTGTCGCCGAGCGCGCTTATGATCGTTCCAGCCGCTCCGCTGAACGCGCCAATCAGCCCTGCCAGCACAACCATAACACCTAGGCGTTCTGTCCAATACCGCGCAGCAACAGCTGGTGTAATGAGCAGGGCAGCCATCAGAACCACGCCCACAGCCTGAATACCGACAACTACAGCAATCACGATCAGGAACATCAGCAACTGCTCCAGCGCCGCCACAGGAAATCCTAGACCGCGGGCGAAGCCCGGATCGAAGCTGACTAGCTTGAATTCCTTGAAGAACAACGCGCAAGCGCCGACCAAGAAGAGCGACATCCCAATCATCACCCACACATCCGACTGAACGAGCGAAGCGGCCTGGCCGAACAGGAACTTATCCAATCCACTCTGATTTCCGCCTGGGTGGCGCTGGATCTGAGTTAGCAGCACAATCCCCAAACCGAAGAACACAGACAGTGTAATACCCAATGCTGTATCTTGTTTAATCCGGCTGTTCCGCGTAATATAACCGATTCCGAAGGTAGCGATAATGCCGGCAATCGTGGCGCCTATGAGGAAGAATATAATCGATTTCGTACCCGTTAGCATGAAGGCGATACATACGCCCGGGAGAGCGGCATGCGCCAGTGCATCGCCCATCAAGCTCTGCTTGCGCAGGTAGGCGAAGCAGCCCAGCACCCCGCTGCTGAGCCCAAGCAGGGCACAGGCGGATAGAATCCAACGCGCATTGGGATCCAGCCAAATAGCGATCCAGAATGACATCCCCATCACCTTCCTGACACGAGTAATGCATCTTCGTGTTGATCCAATATCGCTAGCTTGCCTCCATACGTTCGCTGCAGCAGCTCACGCGTGAATATGTTCTCCGCCGGTCCGATGCCGACTAGTCGCACATTCAACAGCAGTACCCAATCGAAGTACTCCTTGACCGTAGATAGATCATGATGAACGACCAGCACCGTCTTCCCCTGCTGCTTCAGATCATTCAGAAGCTGAATAATGGCCTTCTCTGTCGCTGCGTCCACGCCCACGAACGGTTCATCCATCAGATACAGCTGCGCCTCCTGAGCCAGTGCTCTGGCCAGGAATACGCGTTGCTGCTGACCGCCGGACAGCTGGCTGATTTGACGATTCGCATAATCCGCCATGCCAACCTTCTCCAGGCAGGCCATAGCCGCCTCCCGATCCAGCTTGCCGGGCCGCCTAAACCATCCAAGCTGGCCGTAACGCCCCATTATAACTACATCCAGCGCATTAGTCGGGAAGTCCCAATCTACCGATTCCCGTTGCGGTACATAGCCGACGCTCTTACGCACCCGTTCGTAGCGCTCATTATAGACAAGCACATCTCCAGCAGCCTTAGGAATCAATCCGAGTACGGATTTAATCAAGGTTGATTTGCCCGCACCATTGGGACCGACGATCCCCAGCAGGATTCCCTCCGGCACCGTGAAGCTCACCTGCTCAAGCACCGGCTTCCGTTGATAAGCAACCGTTAAATCTGTCACCTTCAGCGCATCGCGCTCCCTCATCTTCCTCACCTCACTTTAATGCATTCGTAATTGTTCTAACATTATGTTCAACCATCCCGATATAGGTGCCTTCCGGTGTACCCTCAGCGCCCATTGCATCCGAGAACAGCTCGCCGCCGATGACAAGCTCATGCCCCTTCTCCTTGGCGCCTTGTATGACCGCTTCAATGTACTTGGGCGATACACTCGACTCTACAAACACTGCCTTGATCTTGCGCTCCACGAGCAGATCCCTTAGCTCGGTCACATCCTTCGTCCCGGCCTCTGATGCGGTACTGAGCCCCTGCAGACCCATTACTTCAATCCCGTACGCCTCTCCAAAATAACCAAATGCGTCATGGGCCGTGACGAGCACGCGAGACGCTTCCGGAATGGAAGCCAGCTGGTCGATGGCCTTCTGATGCAGCTGTTGCAATTGCGACAGATAGGCCTCTGCATTGGCGCGATAGGCTGCTTCCTGCTCCGGATCATATTCGATCAGCCGATCCCGTACAGACTCGACTGCCATCATCCACAGCTCAACATTAAACCACACATGCGGGTCGAACTCCGTTTCCGATTCGAGATCCCCTTGCAGTAATCGTTCCTTAGGAATAGACTCCGTTACGGCATAGACCGGCTTTTTCTTAGATAGCTGCGCCAGGATCTCGGCCATTTTCCCTTCCAGATGCAGTCCATTATAGAAGATGATCTGAGCATCCTCCAGCCGCTTGATATCCCCCTGTGTCGCTTTATACAAATGTGGATCAACACCGGATGGCATAAGACCGATAACGGAGACATGCTCGCCGCCCACCTGATCGACAATATCCTTGATCATACCGATCGTTGTCGTCACTCGCACCTTGTCGTTCTTAGCTTCCGTTGCCGCACAACCGCTAATTAGCGCGGCTATGAGCAGCAGCAGCATGCTCATACTGACCCTTCTGTTCACCACTAGCTTTCTCATCTCCAGACATCCTCCCGCAAGCAATAATTATATTCGCCTATCACAATAATATTGGCCCAATGAATATTTGTTTCCATTGGCCTCACTTTTAGATTATATACAAATATGTTTCCCTTATGCAACATTTATTTTTACAAAAATCTCCCGCGATTGATCAGCTTGCCTCATTCAATCGCGGGAGATGTCAATTTCCAATTATTCAGTTTGTGCTTCATTGCTATCTTCTGTATCTTCAGGCTTATCTACCAGCCCGATCTTCTTATCATAGGCGTCGAATATCTTACGTGCAATCGGCGCTGCGCCCCAGCCCCCGAATCCGCCTTCCGGCACCACGACGGCGACTGCAAGCTTGGGATTCTCAGCCGGCGCGAAGGAGATGAATACCGCGTTCTCCACACGCTTGCCCGCGATATCCGACTCGGAGGTGCCCGTCTTCCGCCGGAAGTCATAGGGGAAGCCATCGAAGGCGAATGCTACACTCGTCTGCATACCGTCAATAACCGTCTTCCAATACTCCTGCGGGATATCCACCTCGTTGAGTACAATGGGCTCATTAAACTCCTCTACCACATTGCCCTCATAATCCGTGATCTTCTGTACGAATTGCGGCTGCAGACGCTTGCCTTGATTGGCCAGCATAGTCGTATATTGCGCCAGCTGGAGCGGCGTATACCGTCCCTGCTGGCCGAATGAAGCCTGCACGAGCGCAGCCTGCGCACTTGAATCCTCCACCGTCTTGTAATAGTACGGATCGCCTGCGCTCTCTCCCGGCAGACCGCTGCCAGTCACGACGCCTAGGCCGAATTGCTTCATGTAGCTGTCCCATGTATCGAGACCGTTAAGCGTCTTGCTCATATATAATCGATTGCCAATCATAGCTGACATATAGGCATTTGATGAGACCCGGATCGCGTTAGTTGCGGTCAATGAGCCATAAGCCCGACCGCCGCCTGAATTTCGAACCTTGGACTCATCCTTGCCATAGACGAATACACCTGTATCCTGATATCGCTCATGCGGTGTGAATAATCCTTCATTCAGTCCGAGCAGCACCGATAATGGCTTCACCGTTGAGCCCAGCGGAACGAGGGAGCTCGGATGCTTCTTATATTCATCGCCTTCTAGATCCGCATAGCGCTCTCGTATCGTACCATTTCCTATGCGATATTCAACTTCATTGTAGTCCTTCGTACTGATTCCGCCGCGCCACACATTCGTATCATAATCCGGCATACTGGCCATCGCCACCACATGCCCAGTCTCCACTTCCATTGCCACCGCATAACCGGCCACCGCTTGCGTTCCAGCCTTGTTGAACGTCTTGCCGTCCTCACTCTTCAGCCAATCGAGATGCGACATGATCGCATTCTCCGCTTCGAGCTGAATATCCTTATCCAGGGACAAGATGAGATTATGTCCCTTCTCAGGGATTTTAATATCCATCATCTCGATGATCTTGCCCTGTGCATTAATCTTATAGGTTTTGGATCCATTCCTGCCCCTCAGCACGTCCTGATAGAGCAGCTCCAACCCATCGAAGCCGACATATTCCTCATTGAGGTATTGGCCCCCTGTCTGCTTATATCTGCTAAGAGAAGTTGAGGATTGATTACTAGCTGTTGCATATTCACGCAAGTAACCAATCATCTGGACCGCAATCGTATTGGAGTCGTACATTCGCACGCTCTCTTCATTGATGTCCAGCCCCCGAAATTCATCCATATGCTCCATGATATAGGCGATTTCACGCTGTGACAGCCCTTCCTTCAGACGGCGTGGTCTTGATACAAGACCCGGGCTCTTCGTTGGATTCTTATCCAGATCATAGCCTACATCCATCCGCCTCAGAATCTCCTCAGCCGTAAGCGCGTCCTTCCCCTCCGCCCCAAATTGCGCGAAGACAGCAGCGAGTCGGCGGGCCTGATCGATGACCATATCCCTGTCCAGCCCAGGCTCATACCGATAGAAAAGAGACTGAGTCGACTCTGTGTATGCGAGCGGATATTCGTTGCGATCGAATATATTACCGCGTATTGGCGCGATCGGCGTGCTCGACGTATTCGTCTTAATTTCATTCGCCCTCATCTCATCCACCTGTACGAATTGCAGATAAGCCAGCCGTACAACGAGTACGGAGAACAGGATGAAGGTGCTGAAGAAGAACACATTAAGACGGAACGCGAAGTGGCGCTTTTTGGTTGCCTCCGCTGCAGCGGGGTCCTTCTGTTCCTTGGACTTAATCATTCGATGATTTCCTTTCTATTGCAATGAGGCGTTATTCCGTCTGTTCGAGCCGTTCCGCCTGCGCCGCTTCCACAATCTTATCCAGCGCGTCATCGAGCTTGATATTGATCGATTGTCCTTTATATATGAGCACGACATCCTTGCTTCCCTTGACACCTTGCAGCGAGAAGCTTCCCTTCGTGATCACATACCCTCCATCATCCGTTGTCTCATAGCTGGAATCCGAAGAGTCGCCAATGAACGCCTTAATGGCTTCCTCCTTGGAGTAATCGACAATTTTGGTTCCGATTTCTTTAATTTCTCCAATATAACTGGAGCCGTAGATCACAATCCCGGCGACTAGCGCGAGAATGAGGAGCCACTTGACGATACTCTTCATAATTTTGAAGATGACAATAATCGCGATTAAGACAATTAAGATCGTTAACCACTTATCCTGTATGAATGTTAATAACTGATCCACTCGCTTCCCTCCCTGTTCGTCCCGGCCCTTGTATGGACCTCGATAGTAGTTTATCATACATCTAAATCAAGTACATAAAGTCTAATAAATTTCCCGGGAAATCGACATGAGCATCTAGTCAGGAGGCGATCTCTGTGGACAACCGTCCAGCGATTATTGTAGAAGGCAAGAATGACCGCAGCAAGCTATACACGCTGCTCGATGAGAACGAGATTGATATCTACTGCACATTCGGAACGCCGGGCACCAGCAAGCTGGAGCAATTGAGCGAGGACATCGGAGATCGCCTTGTCTATATTTTCACAGATAATGATAATCCAGGCAAGCGAATACGCGCCAAACTCCGCGATACATTCCCGGATGCTGAGCATATCCATACGAATAGAGGATACGCCGGAGTGGAGGGCTCACCACCAGAGTATCTAGTTGAACGACTGATGAAGGCGGGATTGGAGGACTATCTCATCCCAGGAATGCCACGATTAGAAGGATAATAGATAGATGACCAACGTAACCGTGAACATGCTTAATATGGTCGAAGCCAGCACGGTCTGCGAGCTGAATTCAGGTTCATTGTCGAATTCTACTGCAAGCAGCACGCTGCTAAGCGAGGTAGGAACCGAGCAGGATAAGATTAAGGCATGCGCCATCAATCCTTCGAATCCGAGCAGCCACACAATAACAGCCCCGAGTGCCGGTCCAACGGCTAGACGAAGCATCGCGCTAATCAATACATCCCCGTATCGGAACTTCCACTTCATGCTGCCGAGCTGTACGCCCAAGGTTAATAATGCCGAGACGACGAAGCCGCTGGCAATGTAATCAATCGGAATCTGTACGGGCTCTGGAATAGGAATATCGAACCCATACATCAGGAATGCCAGCGGAATCGCGTATACGACCGGCATCCCGACAATTGTCTTCCAGATCATTCGTTTATTCGCCCTATGCGCATTGACACTATAGATGCCGTACGTATTCGGAATCAGACTTTGCATCATCATGATGATCAACTGAATCGACATGGTGAACGGATTGCCTGCGAAGACCAGCTGATTCAGCGGTATTGCGTAATTGGCGCTGTTGTAGAAGAGCACGCTGTTGCGCATCGCGCTCCTCATCCCGCCCTTATAGCGTCTGATCCGTATGACAATTTCAGTTAATGCGAACAACGATGCGATGAACAGTGCGAAGAAGAGCAGGGTGTCCAGCAGAACCTCCAGCGACATCTTCGATTCATAGAGCATCTTGAATACAATTACTGGCGAGAAGAGATAGAAGTTCAGCTTGGACAATGTCCGGATGTCCAGCGCGAATACCTTCTGCAATAAAATCCCGATGCCAAGCATGATGGCGATCGGGATCACGTTATAGATCAGAATTTGTAAGAAGATCATCGAGCAAGCCGCTCCATATCATCCGCCATTTGCTTGATCAAATCTCCGGATGCTACCACATCGGGGTCACCCGCGCTATAAACCTTGCGCACATTCCCCTCCTGATCCACAAGCGAGAAGAGATTCTGATGAATGAAGTTTCCGGTCTGGTCCTTGATGACCGACACCTTGTATTGCTGGGCGAGATTCTTCACACCTTCTTCTGTGCCTCGCAGGAACTTCCATCCCGAAGCATCCGCTTGATAGCCTTCCGAGAAGCGCAGCAGCCGCTCCCTAGTATCACGTTCCGGATCGAACGTAATCGAGTACATCATCGTCTTATCGGCGAATAAATCGCGTGACTTAAGCTCGTCCTGTACCTTGGAGAGCATCGCTGTTGTTGGAATGCAAATATCAGGACAATGCGAGAAGAAGAAGTATACTAAGCGAACCTTGCCGTCATGCTCCGAGAGCGACACAGTCTCGCCGGAAGTACCCTCCAGCTCGAATTGCGCTGCCTCCCATAAGATTGGCAACGGCTCGAACCGATCTCCCCACGGCTTCCAGATCAATAGAGTGACTATTAGTACAACCACTATCAGCGCAATGGGAAACCAGTGTCTAGTCAAAGCCTTCATGGTCTATCTTCCTTTCCGTCCTGTTAGGATGTCGTGTTGATAATCATGAGTATGAAGATAATCGTCAGGTAGTAGATCGAGAAGATGAAGGTGCGCTTCGCCCAGCGATCATCATTCTTAGCGAATAGGCCAGCCACGCACAAGAGAAGCCATAATACGCCCAGCACGATCGTCACGATCAGATAATATATGCCGACATAATCATACGTATAGAGCAGAACCGACACAGGGATCACAAGCACGACGTAAGGCAGCATCTGCCACTTCGTCCTGCGAATTCCCTTGACTACAGGCAGGATCTGAAACCCAGCGGCCCTGTACTCCTCCATTCGGCGAATGCCTAATGCCCAGAAGTGCGGTGGCTGCCATAGGAATAAGATGCCGAATAGAATCCACGCCCCAATATCCATCGACTCCGTTACTGCCGCATAACCAATTACAGGAGGCATCGCCCCCGAGAAAGCGCCCATAACCGTGCTCAGCGTCGAGGTCCGCTTCAACCATGCGGTATAGATCACCACATAGACGAACATTCCGATCAGACCCAAGACCGCAGCAAGTAGATGAACCAGCACTAATAAGACGCCTATTCCCAGTAGACCTAGTATAATGCCATAGATCAGCACCTTCTGGGCTTGCATGCGCCCAGATGGAAGCACCCGATAGCTCGTTCGCTGCATCTTCACATCCAGATCCCGGTCCAGGTAGTTATTGAACACACAGGATGACGCCAAAACCAGCGTAGTCCCAATCAGCGTATAGATAAGCAGCCACCAATCGATATCCCACTTGGATGCGACCATGAACCCTGCGAATGCTGCGAATAAATTCGATCGAAGAATGCCGGGTTTAGTCAGTTGAATGTAATCCCGAATCGTAACCGGCTCGGTGACCGGTGTGTCATAATTCACTAGTCTTCATACCTCCTACTTGCAACGTACTTATCATATCAACCTGTCGTTGCTTTGACAATGCTTGCTCTAAATTGTCATAATTCAAATTTTCTTTGTCCATTCGCGTAAATCTGCATCATCCAGTCACCAACAGCCCCCTTCATTAATAAACTGGTTACTGTAGCAGGAGCCTAGAAAGGATGTGATTGCGACAGATGGCTGTGATCAAGACGAACTCCGAAGAAACGAAGCTGTTGGCCAGACTTATTAGAGCCGAGGCAGAAGGCGAGGGCGAGCTCGGCATGCTGATGGTTGGCAATGTAGGCGTCAATCGTGTTCGCGCCGACTGCCTGGACTTCAAAAATATTCGCACCCTCAAGCAGATGGTATTCCAGAGTCCTGGCGGTTTCGAAGCTACTCAGAAGGGCTACTTCTATCAGCGAGCCCGCGACAGGGACTTGCGGCTTGCCAGGCAGACCATCAACGGCGAGCGCTTCCACCCTGCCAGCCATTCGCTATGGTTCTTCCGACCTGGGGGATCATGTCCGGATGTGTGGTATGACCAACCCAACACAGGTCGATTCAAGGCGCATTGCTTCTTCGCTCCTACGGGGGACGATTGTCCTTCCGTATACCGCTAAACCAGCAACGGCGTTATACTCATTCATGAAGTGACGGAGGTTAAATGACTTATGATGAACAATCCTTACGCGAGCGGCTCCGGATGGTCTGCTCCCACCTATCCTTATACGACAACAGCTTCGCCAGGCGCGGGTATGACAGGCGCAGGCATGACAGGCGCAGGTATGAGCTATCCGCCAAGCATGCCTAGCGGCGGCATGGGCTATCCGCCAAGTGTACCTAGCGGCGGCTTCATACCAGGCGGTTACCCGCCCGGTAATCAGACGCCAACACCAAGTGGGCTGCTCCCGCTCGAATCTTCTTATATTGAGAATATTCTTCGACTCAATTTGGGCAAGGTCGCTACCATCTATATGACCTTCGAGAATAATTCAGAATGGAATGCGAAGATCTTCAAAGGGGTACTTGAAGCGGCTGGCCGTGATCATATTATTATCAGTGATCCACAGACTGGCGTTCGTTACTTATTGCTCATGGTCAACCTGGATTATATCACATTCAATGAAGAGCTGAACTATACGTATCCGTTCAGCTGAGCGATTCGGCTTGCTTATCTCCACTCTCCACATCTCCACAACCATTAAACCGTATGGATTCAGCCACCCAGCTGAATCCATACGGTTTACCTGTGTTCCTTAACCAAGTTGAATTAATTCCAGAACTCTGGAGATTTATTTTACTAACTCCCCATGTTACAATGTCCTTATAGAGAGAATAGAGAAATAATCATACTGGAGGTTTCAAATTGGACACTGGCACACATCTGGTCATGGGACTTGGAATAGCCGGACTCGCCTATATTGATCCTGTCGTAGCATCCAATCCAACCGTTGCCGCAGCCGTTCTGATTGGTGCCGTTGTCGGTCAGCAAGCTCCCGATTTCGATACAATCCTGCGACTTAAAGGCAATTCAACGTATATTAAGCATCACCGTGGCATTACACATTCAATTCCAGCAGTCCTCATATGGACACTGCTCATCACATTCGGACTAAGCTTGATCTTCAGCGGATTGCCCCTATTGCACGTCGGTATGTGGGTATTCGCCGCTGTCGCCATCCACGTCTTCTCAGACATGTTCAATACGTATGGTACGCAGAGTCTGCGGCCGTTCACCAAGCGGTGGGTCGCATGGGACATCATCCCGATCTTCGATCCCATCATCTTCGGCGCGCATGTGATCGCGATCGCGTGCTGGATGTTCGGCATATTCGAGCCTGCCTTGATCTTCCCTGTGCTGTACAGCGCGCTCGTTGCCTATTACATCTGGAGAACCATTATGCACGCGCGATGGCTTAGACGATTGCCGGAGCTTGATAAGCTGCACACCGCTGGTGATGTATACAAGCTCATTCCAACCTTCCGGCCGAATAAGTGGGTCGTCGTCAAGCGATGCCAGGACCGCTTCACTTATGGTGAGCTCAGATCAGGCTGGCTGCACTGGGTAGACAGCGTACGCACGGAATCCCATCCATCGATCGACGCGTCCAGACAGCACCCGACGATCGCAGCCTTCCTGAGCTTCACCCCATTCATGAGCGCTCAGACACGTCGTCATGAATGGGGCTACGAGGTGCGATGGGTCGATATTCGCTGCAGACAGCGCAAGAATTACCCATTCGTCGCTGTATTGCTGATGGATCTAAAGCTGCAGCCACTGGAGGCGCATATCGGCTGGATGAACGAGACGCGTATGGAGAAGCGAATCGGTATCAGTCCATTGACCTAGGCAGGAAGCCCATCTTCTCCTTGGCTTCACGCACGGTCTGCTCAGCCACCGCATTCACTCGCTCAGCACCCTGACTCAGGATGCGGTGAATTTCACCGGATTCTCGTATATCACGATAGACGCGCTGAATGGGCTCGAGCGTCGCAACGACCCGTTCCGCTAGATCCTTCTTGAACGGACCATAGCCTTGACCTTCATATTGCTGTTCAATCTCTGCAATTGTAAGATCCGAACAGTTCGCATAAATCGTCAGAAGATTGCTGATTTCCGGCTTATTCGCGGGGTCATACTTGACCTCGCGACCGGAATCCGTAGTCGCTCTGGCGATTTTTTTACGGATAACATCAGGTGGATCCAGAATGGCGATATAACTGCCTGCATTCGGATTGCTCTTGCTCATCTTTTTCGACGCGTCATCCAGTGACATGATGCGGGCGCCCACCTTCGGAATGAATGGCTCTGGAATCGTGAATTGCTGTCCGAATTTCGTATTGAAGCGATGCGCCACGTCACGCGTCAGCTCCAGATGCTGCTTCTGATCATCGCCTACCGGGACTAAATCCGCATTATAGATTAGAATATCGGCCGCCATCAGCGAAGGATACACGAACAGTCCAGCGCCCACTGATTCCTTCCCAGCCGCTTTATCCTTGAACTGTGTCATACGCTCCAGCTCGCCCATATACGTCTGAGTCGTCAGCAGCCAGCCCAGCTCAGCATGCGCAGGCACATGAGATTGCAGGAACACAGCAGCTTTAGACGGATCTATACCCGCTGCGATGAAGATCGAAGCGACCTCCTCGGTCTGTTCTCGAAGTGCGGCAGGATCCTGCGGAACTGTGATCGCATGCAGATCGACTACCATGAAGTAGCATTCATGCTCATGCTGCAGCAAGGTGAAGTTCTTCAGTGCTCCGATATAATTCCCTAATGTCAGCTGTCCGCTCGGTTGAATCCCCGATAGTACACGTTTCATATCCAACAACTCCTTATCAAAATAAAAACCCAACGCGCAAAGCCGCTATCAAACAGAAAAAGCCCTCGTCTTGTAAAGGGACGAGAGCCGTGGTGCCACCCTAATTCGCTCGCGCGATATAGCTGCGCAAGCCTTGAAGTTCCGATACCGGGGAACAAGCCGCCGCTCCTACTGACACTTCCCTCTCCCTGAGGACAGGCGCACTGCGTTCAGAGGCTTCGCTCGAAGACCCATTCAATAATGTCACTGCTGCCGATTCTCACCAGCCATCGGCTCTCTGCAAGCTTGACGTTATCTACTACCTCTTCTCATCGCTGCAATCATTTTATGCATTTATTATACCCATCCGATTTCAAAAGTCAATTCCTACAATTACCAGGCCATTAGCTGCTTAGATTCAGAGGAAACGATCATAATACGTATTATGGAGGTGAGAACAATGGCTCAAGGACAAAGCCGTTCCAGCAACACTCTTGTCGTTCCCCAAGCAACCGCTGCACTGAATCAAATGAAGTATGAGGTCGCTCAGGAACTAGGTATTCAAATTCCACAAGACGGTTATATGGGCTTCATGGTAACCCGCGACGCGGGATCCATCGGAGGTAACATTACACGTCGACTCGTTCAAATGGCAGAACAACAATTAGCAGGCAAGTTTCCGCAATAGCTTGATCCATTCGATTGTAACATAAACCCACCTTCGCATTCGCGCGAGGTGACAGAGAAGCTATCCGCGTTCGGACGCAGGATAGCTTCTCCATGCTTCGCGTTACAATCAACGATGCATCCATTAAGGCTTGAAGCGTAAATTGCTCATGTTGTAGTTCGACTCCATCTGGATATTCGCCAGTAAATCGTCATTCTTAAGCTCGAATGCCAGGCTCATCTCGCCATGCGTCCACTTCTTGCGCTGCAACGTTTGAAGCCCAGCATGCCTCAGCGCTGCTTGATGGTGCTCTTGCAAGCCGCGATCCACACTTGGCAGCGAGCCGTCGCTGCTTACAATGGGATCGTGCTTCACACCAAACTTGCCAATTAGATTATTCCGAACCTGCAAGAAGATCGTTCCAGATGCCAGTGAAGCGAGCTCATCCTTCAGCGCTCGAAATACGAGCTCAAGCTGTTGTGATAATGGTGCGTGTTGTTCTGCATACATGAATTATCCCTCCCTTCAGCCTAGTTAATAATCCCATTATTTATGACATTCTAGTTCGCACGTCCTATTATAAGGAATGGTTATCCATTTTACAACATTAATTTACATTAACATGTATTATATTACATTATAACCATGCATTCGACCTAATCCATCATCATTGTAGACCTGGATATCTCAGGATGCTATAATAGGACACAAATCATCCAAAAAAAAGGAGACTACCAATGAAATTGTTTCATTCCGCGCCGTTCCAAGTGAAACTGAGAATCGGATGCTACGCGATCGCTGCATTATTCTTCATTGCCTGTCTGCTCATCAGTCTTCTTGACACCGGCTTTCTACCTACGATCATCATCCTATTAGTGGTTATGGCTGCTGCTTACCCTTTAATTAACTTCTTAGGGAAAGCGCTTACTGAATCGCTGGATGACATCTCCCGGGTCGCGCTCAACATTGCCAAGGGCGACTTCTCCAGGAAGGTCGAGATCAATTCCAAGGATGCGATCGGCGAGCTCGGCGAGTCCTTCAATAAGATGATGGATAAGCTCAGAGACATTCTAGGAGAGACAAGCACCATCTCGAGGCAAGTATCTGAGACAGGGCAAGCGATGTTCTATTCGAACCAGAATTTACGGGATGTGTTAAAGCAGGTGACGCTGTCCTCAGGCGAGCTGGCCACTGGCGCTTCACAAATTTCCGAAGATGTGGGAGACATCTCCTCTTCGATCCATGATATTGAGCAGATGGTGACCGGCTACGCGGAATCAACCAGAGAGATGAACAACCGCTCTGAACAGACCGTTGTGCTAGTCGACAATGGCCGTCATGCGGTCGACCGTCAGAGCGAGGGCATGCAGCGCAATATCGAGGCGACGAAAGCTGTAGCCCGCACGATCGAAGCACTCAATCTGCAAGCGCAGGACATCAGTAAGATCACGCGATCGATCTCCGAGATTGCCGAACAGACGAATCTACTGTCATTGAACGCCTCGATCGAGGCGGCAAGAGCAGGCGAGCACGGCAAGGGCTTTGCGGTTGTAGCCCAAGAGGTTCGCAAGCTGGCCGAGGAATCCTCCGCTTCCACCAAGGAAGTCTTCAATCTCGTGCGCAGCATCGAGAAGGGAATCAAGGAAGCGATCGAGAATATGGAAGCCAACAAGGAAATTGTCAGCGCGCAGCATGATTTGATTCGCGAGACGGAATCCGTCTTCAATGAGATTGTTGGCAGCGTTACCTTTATTACAGAACGCATCGCAGCATTCGCGAGCGAGAGTGATGTGATGCTGCAGGGTGCGCAGAAGATCTCCAGCGCGATGGAGAGTATCTCCTCTGTTACGCAGCAATCAGCGGCTGGCACGGAGCAAGTGTCCGCTTCCATGACCGAACAGATCGGCGTAGTAGACGCTATGGTCACCCAGTCCGAACAACTACAGACTACGGTTAACCGGCTGCAACGCACCATATCCGTATTCAAGCTATAAGCATACAAGCAGCATACATACCCGTTAGCCTCAGCGTTTCCAGCACCTACTATTAAGCGCAAGCTACGAGGATGAAGTCCTCGTTCGCTTGCGCTTTTGTGCTTCGCTATGCATCTAAACCGTCCATTATTCAGTCAACCGCAGGAACAGTTCCACGTCCTCGCTGGTCTTGTCAATTGCAGCTTGCCAGAAATCACGTTGTGTCAAATCAACCCCAAGATGCTTAGCAGCCAGCTCCTCCACACGCATACTGGCTGTATCCCTAAGTAAAGCTACGTATTTAGGAGCGAATGCAGCGGCGCCTTCCTGTTCCGCTATCGCGTATATACCAGCGCTGAACATATAGCCGAATGTGTAAGGGAAGTTGTAGAACGGCACATCCGTTAGATAGAAGTGCAGCTTCGATGCCCAGAAGTGCGGGTGAAGCTGCTCCAACTCGTCACAGTATGCCTTACGCTGTGCCTGCTCCATCAGTTCATTCAGGCGCTGCGCCGAGACGATCCCCTTGCGACGTTCTTCATAGAAGGCCGTCTCGAAGAGGAAGCGAGCATGGATATTCATGTAGAACGCAACAGCGCTCTGCAGCTTCTCATCGAGCAACGCAATTCGCTCCGAGTCATCTGCGGCTCCTCGCACGGCAGCATCTGCAATGATCAATTCTGCGAAGGTAGAGGCTGTCTCCGCGACATTCATCGCATAGTCTTGAGCGAGCATGGGCATATCGTTCATCACATGCTGGTGATAGGCATGACCCAATTCATGCGCCAGCGTGGATACCCCTGATGGTGTACCTGAATAGGTCATGAAGATACGCGTCTCCTGACTAAGCGGGAACGCCGTGCAGAATCCACCTGGCCGCTTGTCTGGGCGATCCTCAGCCTCAATCCAGCGCTCATTGAACACCCGCTGGGCGAACTCAGAGAGATCCGTGCTGAATGTACGGAACTGACCGACGATCATCTCGGCTGCATCACTGTAATCGATCTTGCTTACAGAACTGCCCAGTGGCGCCTCAACATCTGTCCAGCTTAGCCGCTCGAGTCCGAGCAGCTCTGCCTTACGGCGAAGGTAACGAACATAGGGCTCCTTATTCGCTTCCACCACCTGCCACATCGCTTGCAATGTCTCTTCCGACATCCGGTTTAGAAGCAGTGGCTCCTTCCATACGGATGTCCAGTCACGCTGATCATATACACTGAGTCTGAAGCCAGCAAGATGGTTAAGCGCCGCGGCGCACAGGTCAGCCTGACCTGCCCATGCCTGCTCCCACAGCGTGAACAACTCGCTACGCACCTGGCGATCGGGATGGTGCAGGCGATTGGCTGCTTGACCGGCCGACAGCTTCAGCAGCTCTCCATCGTCACCAGATTGTTCGATCTGAATACGAGCGACTGCGCGCTGATAATGATCGCCCCATGCATGGTAACCGTCCACCGAGAGCTTGCTGATGATCGACTCCAGCTCTGGAGGCAGCTTCATTGCAGCAATCTCCCGACGCTCCCGCAGTGCGAATGCAATCTGCTGAACCTCGTCATGCTGGAGCAATTGGGCCAGACGATCCGCATCCATCGCGAGCAGCACACTATCCATCCGATTAAGCGATACCTCGACTGCCGCGCTCAGCTGCTTCAACTGTCCATTCAGCTGCTTCGCATATTCATCCTTCAGATCCTGCGCCTCCAAGCAAGCTATGAAGGATTCCGCCTCCATACTCGCAGCCTTGATCCACTGCATCAGGCTTAGAAGCGCTGCCCATTCTTCTATATCGCCGTCGGACGCAGCGCTCACCTGCTGTTCGAAATCATGAACCTTCTGTTCCAGATCCTGCAAGAACGATTCGAATGCCCCGGAGCGACTCCCTCCGGGGAACATCTCTAACTGCCACACCTGCTGTACGGGTCTGTCTAACAATGTTCATCACCCTTTCACTTGTATCGCTTTATTAACAGTTGTACACTAATAGCAACTCAATTGAAGGCGAGGTATGCCATGTGCAACCGCTGAAGATATCGCTGGAGACCGCTCAGAAGCTGGCCGAGAAGCTTAAGGTGCCGATCGAACATATCTACCATATGCCGCAGCATATTCTACTCCAGAAGCTGGCCGAGCTGGCCAAGAAAGAAGAACAAGGGGATACATAACCCCTTGTTCTTCCCCTTAAGTTGCCCGCAGCTAAGCCAATTCTTCAGGCAGTTCAACCTGATCCTCGAGCATATCTTCTCTCGTACGAGCCCACTGTTCCCTGCTCAGCTTAATCATGCCCGCATCCATGATGCGCTTGTCATTCACAACTCTCGCGAACCAATTCACGGCTTCGGAATAGTTCTTCAGACGCCGGTTTAGCTCGCCGATCATATACATCACTCGAACATCATTGACATTCAGCGGCTCCGTCTCGAACACCTCGATATACGCTTGGACAGCGAATGTCAGAAACTTGTTCTCATCCTCCCACAGCTCCTTCTCACGATACAGCCATGCGATATGATGTAGTATTCCCGCAACCACCCGCGCCTTCTCCTTCTTGATCTGCGCGCAGACGAGGGCAAGCTTGTAGGTCTGCATGGCATCTTCCCATGTACGCGTTATGTTATAATCCTTGCTCGTCCAGTTCGTGCCGATCTTCTCATGGAACGTACGCTTCTGGTCACTCGTAAGCGAACTGCCGAAATTCTCAGTTGTTGAGAATCCGCAGAACGGACAGACGCGTACCACATAATATTCTGGATTAATATCCTTATAGTATCCACAGAAATCTGAATCCTTGCTGATTGTCTTCTTGAAGCTAGGTCTAATCCTAGGTGTCTCGAATGAAATCTCGCACATCATACATTGAACCTTAATCGTATAAATTGGACTCACCATACTAGAATGACTCCCTCCCTAATTGGCGTACACTGCCGCATCTATCAGCTGTTCACAAAATGATTGGCAGGACCGCTCAATCTTGTCAGCACTGTCTGCTTTAACGTTTCCTCTATCCCTACCTTGGTCAGCGCTTTATTCATACAGGACAACCACGCAGCAGCGCTGTCAACGGTTATCGGGAATGGCATATGTCTTGCGCGCATCATCGGATGCCCATATTGTTCGGAATACAACGCAGGCCCCCCGAAGAATTGGGATAAGAACAAATATTGCTTCTCCATAACCGGGTGAATATCCTCCGGGAACAGCGGACCAATAACCGGGTCTTGCTGCACGATCGGATAGAAGGCCTCTACAATGGAGCGAATCCCCTCAGATCCACCTAATAACTCATACATGGAAGAATACTCATTAAGCTCGTTAATCGTAATCACGTCCGATCTGTCAACATTATTTCTATTATACCATTCGTGAACATAGGTTAAAAGCAAGGATATCCTTGGACTAGCTGATCCAAGCGAATGGAGGGAATCAACATGATACTCGGTAAGCATGCTGGCGCCTTACTGCTCCTGCTTCCATGGCTCATCTTCATTGTACTGCTGCCACTGTTCCCGCATGAAGCCATGGCCGCCGCGCTTCGCGGCGTATCGATCTGGTGGGAGGTTCTGTTCCCTGCGCTCCTGCCCTTCTTCATCATCGCGGAGCTGCTGCTTGGCATCGGGCTGGTCCATCTAATTGGCAGCCTGTTCGATCCGATGATGAAGCCGGTCTTCCGTGTGCCTGGGTACGGCGGATTTATTATGGCGATGGGCTTCGCCTCAGGATACCCCATCGGAGCGCGGCTGACTGCGCAGCTGTGGGAAGAGCGGTTGATCACGCGTGAAGAGGGTGAGCGACTAGTCGCATTCACCACCTCATCGGATCCGATCTTCCTGATCGGTGCCGTCTGTGTTGGTTTCTTCCATGACCCTAGTCTGGCTGTTATACTCGCCGCCGCTCATTACGGAGGAGGGCTGCTAGTCGGCTTCGGCATGCGCTTCCATGGCGGACGCACCGATGCTGAGCAATTCGTTCACCGCGAGCGCGTTCCACCACTTCATCCCTTGACATATGTGAAGCGAGCTATCAACGATATGCATCGAGCACGCATAGCGGACGGACGATCGCTTATCCGCATGCTGCAGGATGCGATACAGACCTCGCTCAAGCTGGTTTTCATCATCGGCGGGCTGGTCGTCTTCATCTCCGTCCTGCTCGAGCTGTTGACTGCTATTGGCGGAATGCGCATCCTCTATCTTGCTGTGCAGCATACGCTCGGTGTGCTGGGTCTACCTGCGGGGCTGGCTGAAGCACTGGTGAATGGCATGTTCGAGGTCACGCTCGGCGCCCAGGCTGCAGGTGTCGCTCTCGCAGACTCCTCGCTCATCCATCAGGTGGCAGTCGCCGCATTCGTCCTCTCCTGGGCAGGATTATCAGTACATGCGCAAATCATCAGTCTGCTGACGAGCACGAATCTGCGCTATCTGCCATTCGTTATCGCCAGGCTCGGCCATGGGCTCATCTCGATGCTGCTGGTCTACCTACTCTGGAAGCCGTTGTCTTCCCTGCGCGAGGCAGCTGCTGCAACCACCGCAGGATTCGGCGAGTCACTAACCCCGCTCAAGCTTGGCGTAGCGAGTGTCCCTATTTTATTCCTAGGCGTTCTAATGCTCATCCCCATCCTCTATCTGCTCTATCTGGTAATGATGCGTGTAATTCGCTTGATTCGCCCGCAGCCGTCCCGGTCCACCCATGACTAGCGGTTGTGTTCATCAGTCAGATTGATTATGATGAGAAGAACAACCCGCATGGAAACGAGGGAATGTCGATTGCGTTATTGTGTGCAGAGTCGCGGAGATGAATTGTCGAATAAGCTAACCGCACAGTTTCACGAATTGGCTGGCGCGCAGGGGCTGATCGAGGATCGCGTGAGCCCCGATATGGTTGTCTCGATTGGTGGTGACGGGACTTTACTTCAAGCCTTTCACACCTTTAATCACGCCATCGATCACATCTGCTTCGTGGGTATTCACACTGGCCATCTGGGCTTCTACGCGGATTGGAAGTCGGACGAGCTGCATGAGTTAGTGACGATCATGGCCGCGCAGCGGCTGGAGCAGCAGGTGCACATCGTGCGATATCCGCTTGTGAAGGTGGAGGTCTCGTTAGAGGATCAACTCTTGACGTTCCTGGCGCTGAATGAAGTAACGATTAAGGGGCTGGACAGCACCTTAGTAGCGAAGGCCACGATCAATGATCAACTGTTCGAGATGTTCCGGGGCGATGGGATCTGTGTATCCACGCCTTCGGGGAGCACTGCGTATAATAAGAGTCTTGGCGGAGCCGTCATTCACCCGACCCTGGAATCTATCCAGATTGCTGAGATTGCCTCCATCAATAATCGCGTGTATCGTACGCTGGGCTCATCCATAATACTGCCGAATCATCATTACTTCGATATCATCCCGAACGCAAACCAACGCCTGTTGCTGTCTATCGACCACGAAGGTGGAGAATGGCATAACATCACAAGAATCCGCTGCAGAGTGGCGGAGCAGAAGGTCGCATTCGCGCGCTACCGTCCTTTTCCGTTCTGGAAACGAGTCAGAGAAGCGTTCATCCACAACGATGAGGAATAAGTGATGTGGATGTACCCTATCAGAGTAGAGCCATCACCTCCCAATCGGATGTTAGGCGAGCGGCAGATGCATTTGTGCATTAGGATGATCATTCTGTTGCCGAAACCCAAATCATACAGCCCATCACATGGATGGGCTGTTCTCGGTTGTCTGAGCTGATATGATTAATGACTACTTGTCTTATTGACTAATTGGGGTCTTGTCTTTCGTCTGACTCTTATTAGCCGGATTAGTTCGCCCGTGAACTGATTGATTCTTCGATGCGGGGTGACTACTAGGCTTATGTTCTCCAGCCTGTTTATCAACCGGCTTGTCCGCTCGCGGACCAGCGCCCCGCGGCCTGCGATCACGGCCCTTGCCGCGATTTTCCCCTGTATTGCCCTGCTGCTCATTCCTATTGTCATGACGGGTGTCCTGACGATTATCATGGCGGCTATCTTGACGGTTGTCATGACGTGTATCCTGACGGGAATCATGCCGCCCATTATGCTCGCTGCGACTGCTATTCCCTCCACCCCGACCGGCATTCCCTCCACCATTACCATGAGACCGGCCATGCTGGTCTTTACGTTGATTGGAAGATCGGGATTGATGCTCCCGCTTCTCTCTTCCATCCTGTGAATGGGCTGCTTCAGCCGCCTGCTTCATCGCTTCCTGCTTGGCTCGGTGAGCACTTTGATCATACCGATGCCGATTATCTCGATGCTCCGGACGAACAGTATGCAGGGTCTCTCTCGTCGAGCCTACAACGCCTGTCTTCGCCAGCGCAGAATCGACGATGGCCGATTCCTCATCCGAACCTGGTTGATTACCTACAGGTTCAACCGCCCGATTCGGATTAGCTACGCGCTCGAGTATAAAGTATGCACAGCCAAAGTTACAGTATTCATTCAGATAATCCTGCAGATGAGTGATGGTAGAATCTCGGTTCGACTTGGAGCTGCCTTCCTTGAAGAAGCCCTTAAGCCGCAACTGGCTATAGCCCCAATCCCCTACAATATAATCATAACGATCTAATACATCGCTGTAGCGTTCTCGGAATGCCTCCGCATTCCACGCATCCTTATGAACATGGATAATCTGATACGTCCTGTCATTGAAGTGGAACATGTCCGGTGCCTCCTGCCTGTATGGCTATTACCGATTATGAATGGCTTGTTCCGCTGCCTTCAACTGGTCATGGGCATGATAGGAGCTCCGCACCAGCGGTCCCGATTCCACATGACTGAAGCCGCGGCGCAGCCCTTGTTCCTTGAGCTCGGCAAACTCCTCGGGTGTGTAGTATTTGCGAATGGCAAGATGAGTCTTAGTAGGCTGCAAATACTGACCAATCGTCATAATATTCACATCGACCGATCGCAAATCATCCATCGTGCGCAGAATTTCATCACGCGTCTCGCCTAACCCTAGCATGATGCTGGATTTGGTCGGAATCTTAGGCGCGAATTGTCGTGATCGCTCCAGCAGCTCTAGCGAGCGAGGATACTTCGCCTTAGATCGCACCTTGTCGGAAAGCCGCTCTACGGTCTCAATGTTGTGATTGAGAATATGCGGTCCCGCATCCAGCACAACGCGCAGCGCTTCGGGGTCACCCATGAAGTCTGGGATCAGCACCTCGATGCGGCACAGCGGAGAGGCTGCCTTCACCGCGTGAATCGTATCGGCGAATATCGAGGCTCCACCGTCCGCTAAGTCGTCTCGCGCAACCGAAGTAACCACGACATGCTGCAGTCCCATCTGAACGACTGCTTCAGCGACCCGTCTGGGCTCCTCCAAATCAAGCTCTGTCGGCCTGCCTGAATTGACCGCGCAGAAGCGGCATGCTCTCGTACAGATACTTCCCAGAATCATGAAGGTTGCCGTCCGATTCGCCCAGCACTCATGAATATTCGGACACTTCGCTTCCTCGCATACAGTATGCAGTGTCTTGCCGCGCATGATTTGCTTGAGTTCCTTGAAATTCTCACCTTGGGTGAGCTTTATTTTAAGCCAGTCTGGCTTTCTCTCTATCTGTTTGGTTGTCAAGGTCTGACATCTCCTTCCGAAAACGGTTGGGCAGCATTGCGAACTTATCTTTTGTATTATACCATGAATGGCGAAACATTCCACAATCTGATCTATTCTGCTATGATGGGACTGAGGTGAACCCAATTGGAACTCCATGAGATATTAAACCGTGTCAGCATGGGCGAGCTTGCCCCGAATGACGCGGAGGGACTGATAAGATCCCTGGCAGCATTGCCGGGCAGAGTAGCCGATCTGGGCTTTGCTAATCTCGATCTGGATCGTGAGAAGCGCACTGGATTCCCAGAGGTTATCTATGGATTGAATAAGACGGCCGAGCAGATCGCCGCCATCATGCAAGCATTCATGCAGCATACCGATACCGTTATCGCCACTCGTGTATCACCTGACAAGGCAGCCGCAGTGATGCAAGTCGTCGTCGGACTTCGTTATTATCGTGAAGCTATGCTGCTCACCTACTCCAGCAACGACGAGCCGCCAGAAGCGCTGGGAGACTCGTATGCAGCCGTACTATGTGCCGGCTCATCCGATCTGCCAGTCGCCGAGGAAGCGGCGCTAATCGCTGAATATATGGGCGTGCGCATCGAGCGGATCTATGATGTCGGCGTAGCCGGTATTCATCGATTGTTCGCGCGTCTGGATACCATCAGAGGAGCGGATGTCGTCATCGTTGTCGCAGGAATGGAAGGCGCGCTGCCGAGCGTCGTAGGAGGACTCGTATCCAGTCCGGTAGTCGCCGTGCCAACCAGTGTAGGTTACGGCGCAAATCTGCAAGGGATAGCCGCATTGCTGTCCATGATTAACGCATGCGCGCCAGGCATCGCCGTCGTGAATATCGACAACGGTTTCGGCGCTGGTTATTATGCTGCTAGCATCATTAAGCGAATCCATCGATTACCGAAGGAGTTGGAACAATGAGAATCCTATATCTGGACTGCTTCTCCGGCATTAGCGGGGACATGACCGTGGCAGCGTTAGTAGATGCCGGCGCGGACCGTGCCTACATCGAAGCCGAGCTCAGAAAGCTCAAGCTTGAACCTTACAAGATCGAATGGCGTCGTGTCGTCAAGTGCGGCGTGTCGAGCTTAAAATTCGATGTAGTGTTAGATCCTGAGCATCCGCCGCAGCATCACCGTCATTATGGGGAGATTGTCGAGCAGATCAGACAGGCCGGCTTCAATGAGCGTGTGACCGCTATGAGCCTTGACATCTTCGAGAAGATCGGAAGAGCTGAGGCAAAGATTCATCAGACAACATTGGAGCATGTACACTTCCATGAAGTGGGCGCGATCGATTCCATCGTGGATATAATCGCAGTCTCACTAGCAATAGATTCACTGGATATCGACCGCGTGTTCACATCCCCCATCCCACTCGGTTCCGGAACAGTCAGATGCGACCACGGTCTCTATCCCGTGCCCGCTCCGGCTACCCTAGAGATGATGAAGGGAATCCCAATTGCGCCATGCGCGATTGAGAAGGAGATGACGACTCCAACAGGTGCGGCAATAGCAGCCGTGCTGTCTCATGACTTCGTCAGAGGACTCCCTCCAATGACCGTAGAAGCAATTGGCTACGGAGCCGGCACGAGAGACTTACCTGGACAGCCCAATGTACTGCGCGCCGTAATCGGCGAAGCCCAGTCACGTGTTTCATCGGCATCGGGCCTGCATGTCCATGGACATGGTCACGGACACGCGCATGGACATTCACATGACCACGGGCACGATCACGGACACGCGCATGGACATTCACATGATCACGGGCACTCCCATGATCATGACAACGATCATTCGCATGATCATGGACACGCACATCCGCATCCGCATGATCACATTCACGGGCATTCAGACAAAGATAATTAATCCAAACAAGGAAAACCGGTAGAGCTACATAGGCTCTACCGGTGCTATCTCGCGCAGCTTACGAGGAGCCCATTTAGTCCGATTCAACCCCACTACTCGCAGTGTAGCTACCCAGCTCATGTAGTCCGGTAAAACCGCTACTACTCCCTCTGGTACGTCTGGTCTGGGGGACCATTGTTCGTTGTCTTAGTGACGGTTTGTATGTTTTTTCATACAAGTGTCCGCATTCTCGGTAACATTTTAGGATTTTGTATGTTTTTTCATACAATTCAAGCGTCTCGCATCATTTCATCAGCTGTATTGTACGATTTTTCGTACAAATCCAGTCATTCATGCCTCTTTCATGACCACTTTGTATGATAATTCATACAAAGCCTATGCTAGGTCCATTCCACAGGGTTCCTGAGTAATAACAGCTGGCTTCTAACATCACTTTCCGGCACTACACGCACCAGCTACCTCTCATCGCACCATGCAGTATCACTTTCCGGCACTACACGCACCAGTTACCTCACCAAGCACCATGCAGCATCACTTTCCAGCACTACACGCACCAGTTACCTAAAAGCTGCACTGGAAACACTCACAGCTGATGCTGTAACCGAAACAGCCGCTTCACCTCATCATACACCTGCTTCAACGGCACCTTGTTCGCCAGCGCTACCGCCTCGCACTGCTTAAATTCCGGCGCATACTGAATCAACTTGCCTTGGTAGAAGCCGGCCTTCACCTGCACATTTCCCCAAGAAGTTGCCACCTCCAGCGACTGGCGCCCCAACCGATGACAGGTCGCGCGCATATAACGCAAGCCCAGCGTCGTCGTCTCACTGAAGATCACATTCTCGATTGGGTCCAGTTTGGTGTCATCTACCAGCACATTCAGCATGATGCCGGGTCTGCCCTTCTTCATAATAATCGGAATCCAATATACATCATTCGCGCCCGCCTCGAACAGCCGATCCGACACATAGGAGGTCCACTCCGGATTCATATCATCCAGGTTAGCTTGTACGAGTACCATCTGCTCATCCTCATGCTCCATCTCATGCTCGAACATCTATCATCTTCA
Organism: Bacillota bacterium; assembly: GCA_023441055.1. Lineage (GTDB taxonomy): Bacteria > Bacillota > Bacilli > Paenibacillales > UBA4045 > JAEZQY01. The sequence continues at coordinate 374,457 of JAEZQY010000008.1, forward strand.
CTCCCTTACCTGCTTTCCGTCAGATTCATCATACATAATATTCACTTGCTTGAACATGCTATAAGCGTAAATCTCCTGCTAATCCAATCCTGGAGAATTTGGAGGTAAAGCCGTTATGCCAACACCGGGTAGAGTGAGAGCATGCTTAACGCTGACCTTAATCGCATCGCTTCTCACACTGACCATTCCCGTCTCTAGTTACGCTAAGATGGCCGCGCCAAGCGAGACATCCTCAACCCAGCAGCCATCCGAATTCGAGCTGCGTAAAGCGCTATTCGAACAGATGAGCAGTGTTACCGGCATTCCTTGGACACAGCTTGCGGCGATCGATCAATATGAACGAACAATGACAATTGCCCATAAGAAGACACGACCAGTTCGTGAAGGATTGACTGCAATTCTGTATCATGAACGCATATGGGCTGGACCGCTCAATCCGAATCCAGACGAGCAGAACCCAGCGCATATTGCATTCTTCGCAGGCATCGGCCTCGATGGCAATGGTGACGGACAGGCCGATCGCCATAATGACGAGGATGTCCTCTATACGACCGCAAGGCACATCCTGCGACATGGTACCGGTGCGGAAGACTTCTCTGCTGCGGTATGGGCAATGTACCAGAATAATCGCGCAGTAGAGCGCATCCTGCAATTCGATCGAATCTATCGCAACTTCGACACACTGGCGCTCGACGTGAACGCGTTCCCAGTTCCCCTGCATGCGACCTACTCTTATCGCGGTACCTGGGGAGCAAGCCGGGGCTGGGGCGGGCGACGCATTCATGAGGGGACAGACATCTTCGCTGGTCATGGTGTTCCTGTCCGCAGCACCTGCTATGGGATCGTGGAGACCAAGGGTTGGAACCGCTATGGAGGCTGGCGAATCGGGATACGCAGCATCAATAATGTGTATCATTATTATGCGCACCTATCCGGCTTTAGTAAGGAGGTCTATCGGGGCAAGATCGTAACGCCAGGCGAGGTGCTCGGCTGGGTAGGCAACACCGGCTATGGCAAGCAGGGGACCGCCGGCAAGTTCCCGCCGCATCTGCATTATGGCTTATACCGAGACTCCGGCCTTACCGATTGGCCCTTCGATCCCTATTCCTATCTGCGTCGCTGGGAACGGGACGAGAGAGGGCGACAGAGCCGTTAGCCCTGCCGCCCAATCGCGACTATTTCACATGCAAGCTAGGCAGAGTAACCGCAGGAGGCACAGCCTCCACAGCACCAACCTGATTTCCCTTCCCATCAAAATAATACATCGGCACATCACCCACAACCAGTAGATAAGAGATCGGAATCTCTGTCTCTACAACCTCGGGCTTCGTGTCGAACGGAATAATGATCGTAACCTCCGCGATAATTCGGATATACACCTCGACCAGCAGCATATTGATGCCGGCATCCGTCTTCCTCGTGTTCAGGTCCACCTTCACAGCTCCCGCGGGGACGAATCTAACGGGAACACTAGGTCCATAGGAGGCGACTATCGCGCTATCCAGTGCCATCCCGATCGGGATATGCTCCGGGATATCCTGCATCTGCTGCAGGCTGTTCTGGACGATCGTAACGGTATCACCGGCGATCTTCATATGCTCCGCATAATTCAACATGAAGCCGGAGACCTTACCGTTGTTATCCAGCCTCCAATCAATCAGCTTATCCAGGTTGGTCCCTTGCGCGATCCGTTCTGTGATCGCTCGGTTGATCGCCTCAGTCGCCTTCTGCTTGACACGGATCGTTGCCACATTCATCAAGGGATCACGCAAATTTCGCTCCACGAAGAGAAAGGATTGTGTGATGATCAACACAATCAGCATGCCAATCGCCAGCAGCCACTTCCATTTGCTGCTCCTCCTCTGACTGTTGCTGCGCCAAGCTCTTCTCGCCACTCTCAGCCCCCCTGAATGAGCCCTCTAGAGCATGTATATGCGTCAGAGACAGCGCGTAGAAGGAACTGCGAATAGCTAGGCACTTACTCAGTCTCGGTCTACATCCGCTGCCGCTGCGCCTCGAATAACAACACCGTGCTCGCCATGGCAACGTTCAGCGATTCCGCATGACCCGGCATGGGGATCTTGACGGTTGTGCCCGCGCAGGCAAGCACTGACTCTGATACCCCCTTGCCTTCATTACCCATGACGAGCCATGTATCCCCTCTGTAATCCGCATCATAGCAGCTAATCGCGTTCGCAAGCGCGCTTGCGATCACTTGCACGCCGCCTGCAGCAGCTCTCGGAAGAATGTTATCCAGTTCACCATAGACGATTGGCAGATGGAAGATTGCCCCCATCGTCGCGCGCAATGACTTGGCATTATACAGATCCACTGTTCCCTTGCCGAGCAGCACAGCGCTCGCGCCAGCCGCATCCGCACTGCGGATCATCGTCCCCAGATTGCCCGGGTCCTGTACACCATCCACGACAAGTACGAGAGAGCGGTACGAGGCTAGGATATCTTCAGCCGTAAGCGAGGATTTGCGAACCACTGCGAATACGCCCTGTGGTGTAACCGTATCGGTGCAACGCGTCAGTATCTCCTCAGAGACCGCAATACAGTCGAGAGGCCTAGCTGATTCCTCTCTGCGCGAGATACATACCGCGAGTTCTTCAGGTATTCCTCTAATCTCGGAATAGACTAACGCCTCGATATCCGCACCGAAAAAAAGCGCTTCCTTAACCAGATGGATGCCCTCCACCAGATAAGCGCCCTCCCGCTCTCGATGCTTACGCTCGAGCAAGGAAGCCCAACGCTTCACTCTAGGATTATGTAAGGAAGAGATCGTCTCCACGACAGCTATTCACCCCCCATTCGTAAAGCTGGTTTCGAATCGATGCAGATCCTCATTCTTGCCCACGACCACAAGAATATCGCCTTCTTTAAGCGAATCATCGGCGTGAGGCGCAATATTCATTACACCATGCTTATTCTTGATGCCCATGACGTTGCATCTATACTTATTTCGAATATCCAGTTGTCTTAAATTTTTGCCAAGCAGCTTCGGCCCAACCAACATGTCCACAATACTGTAGTCGTCAGACAGCTCAATATAATCCAGAATGTTGGGCGAGATCAGGTTATGCGCGACCCGAGCACCCATATCTCGTTCGGGGAAGATTACCTTGTCTGCACCGATCTTGGCGAGCACCTTCCCGTGCAGCTCACTCTGAGCCTTAACAACAATAAAGCCCACGCCCATCTCCTTCAATATCAACGTTGTGAGTATGCTGGCTTGAATATCTTGTCCAATCGCCACAACGACGACATCCAGATTGCGCAGACCGAGCGCGCGCAGCGACTCCTCATCGGTGGAATCCGCGCTGACGGCATGCGTTACCATATTTACGACCTCTTGTGTGCGATGCTCATCATTGTCGATTGCCAGCACCTCGAAGCCCAGATCATACAGGGTCTTAGCGACACTAGAACCGAATCTGCCCATGCCGATTACAGCGAATTGTTTCTTCTCCATCGTAATTCGCCCACTTCCTTCCATCCGCTTGAATTGACCTATTATATCATATTGCAACTCGACTTTCTCGCTGGTTGGATGAAGCCCGCTGAATATGTGCATATTAGGATCATGATTGTATCAATCCATCGAGCTCCGCTATAGGTGAACAGGAGGAATATCGATCTATGGCCGCACCCCAATCCCTAACATTACGACAAGCCATTATTGAACGCGTCAAGGACTTACCTGTTGATGAGCTGCGATCCGTTGTTGAAGATTCCATAGGGAACGATGAACGAAGCTTGCCAGGACTAGGCGTGCTGTTCGAGATCATCTGGAGGCATCTAGATGCGCCGATCCAAGATCAGGTGGTCAGCGCCCTGCACAGCGGTCTGCCTCACATGAAGCAGTGATACGCAACAATAATGACCCATCTGAGCATATATACGCTCAGATGGGTCATTGTCTATTCAGCCTATGGAGCCGTCTCGAGGAACCTCGCAGTTGGGTTCTTCTCAATGGCCGTGCGCATGGCATATTCATTCTCGAATAAGGCAACATAGTTGTCCTTCTTATCCTTCACCAGTGTCGAATTGATTCTGAACTTGGACGGGTCCACCTTCTCATCAATGACCCATCTAGCGAACTGGAACGGCTGACGCATCATTTGAACCTCTACTCCATACTCAGCTCGCATCCGGTATTCGAACACTTCAAATTGCAGCTGACCCACTACTCCGAGAATAAGATCCTCGAATCCAATCGTCTTGAATACCTGAATCGTGCCTTCCTCGGTTAATTGATCCAGGCCCTTCTGAAACTGCTTATGCTTCAGTGCGTTCTTCACGGTAACCTTGCTGAACAGCTCTGGCGAGAAGACAGGCAACTCATCATATTCCAGGTCGCGGCCTTGACTTAGCGTATCTCCGATTCGGAAGATTCCCGGATCGAACAACCCGATAATATCGCCAGGATACGCCGTGTCCACAATATCCCGATCCTGAGCAAGGAATTGCTGCGGCTGAGCGAGCTTGATTTCCTTGCCAACTCGGATATGACGCACGGACATCCCTCTATCGAACTTGCCCGATACGATACGCAGGAAGGCGACTCGATCGCGATGTGCCGGATTCATATTCGCTTGAATCTTGAATACATAGCCGGAGAACTTCTCCTCATAAGGCTCGATTGGTCCCTGATTGCTGTTGCGCAGCGCAGGGATTGGCGCCAGCTGCAGGAAATTCTCCAGGAACGTCTGAACGCCGAAATTATTAATCCCGCTGCCGAAGAAGATCGGTGTCAATTCCCCGCTACGAATCTTATCATAGTCATAGGGATCCCCTGCTACATCGAGCAGCTCAATGTCCTGCTGAAGCTGTTCAAACAGATGGTCACCTGCCATCTTGCGAATAACCGGATCATCATAGCCGGTCACCTTCTGGACGGCAATCTCCTTATGCTCATCATCGCCCTGGAACAGCTCAACCTGCACCTTCTGCCGGTCATATACTCCGCATAGCCGCTTGCCTTGACCGATTGGCCAATTCATCGGATAAGAGCGAATACCGAGCACCTGCTCGAGCTCTTCCAGCAGCTCGAATGGGTCGCGGCCCTCACGATCCAGCTTATTGATGAAGGTGAAGATTGGAATCCCGCGCATCCGACATACCTGGAACAGCTTCTTCGTCTGAACCTCGACCCCTTTGGCCGAGTCGATCAGCATCACCGCGCAATCCGCAGCGGTTAAGGTCCGATACGTATCTTCACTGAAATCTTGGTGACCAGGTGTGTCCAATATATTGACACGATGACCCTTGTAATCAAATTGCATGACGGACGAAGTGACCGAGATGCCGCGCTGCTTCTCGATCTCCATCCAGTCTGAGGTCGCATGCTTGCTAGCCTTACGCCCCTTCACAGTACCCGCGAGCCGAATCGCGCCCCCGAACAGCAGAAGCTTCTCGGTCAATGTGGTCTTACCGGCATCTGGGTGAGAGATTATCGCGAAGGTACGTCTCTTCTCTACCTCACCCTTGATTTCTTTGGCTAACGTTCCGCTCATTATGTCTTCCCTTCTCTTCCAGCAGGTTGCATCTTTCTCATGCCCATCAGCATATAGTCGTTATAGGGTGACCCAGATCGATTCTCCCTCTTCCTGTCCATTTACCGGCCACCACTTGAAGCCATCCTCCGAGAGCAGCTTATTGGCTTCTACAGGCCCCCAAGTGCCAGCGGCATAATGGGACAGATCTGCGCTGCTGCCAGCCCAAGCTTCAGCAATTGGGTCAATGAAGGACCATGCGGCAGCCACTTCATCCCATCGGGTGAAGTAGGTCGAATCACCGCGTACCGCGTCATAAAGCAAACGTTCGTACGCTTCTGGTGTATTCAATCCAACCACACAGTTCTGGCAGAAATCCATGGACACCGGACTCACAGTGAAATCCGAACCCGGCTTCTTAGCGTTCATTCGCATATAGACACCTTCCATCGGGTTCACGCGGAACACCAGCAGATTAGGCTCCAGCTTATGCGACTTCGCGAAGTAAAGCTGATCCGGCAAGCTCTTGAATTCGACCACAATCTCAGTCGTCTTCACAGGCAGGCGCTTGCCAGTGCGGACGTAGAATGGCACGCCAGCCCAACGGAAGTTATCTACGAATACCTTGGCCGAGAAGTAGGTTTCCGTAAGTGAATCCGGATTGCCTACCTCCTGACGGTAACCCGGCAGATCCTTGCCGTGGAGCGCACCGGCGCTATATTGGCCGCGCACCACATGCTTGCGGACCTCACCAGCATTCTCATACTTACGCAGCGAACGAAGCACCTTCACCTTCTCATCACGGATATCCTCGGGATTGAGCCGGCTAGGCGGTTCCATGGCTAGCATGGCGACCATCTGCAGCGCATGATTCTGTACCATATCCTTCAGTGCGCCGGATTTATCATAATAGCCGCCGCGTTCCTCCACGCCGACCGTCTCGCTTAGTGTGATCTGCACATTAGCAATATGCTTGTTGTTCCACAGCGGTTCGAAGAAAGCGTTAGCGAAGCGGATGACTTCGATATTCTGCACCATCTCCTTGCCCAGGTAATGGTCGATTCGATAAATCTGATCCTCACGGAATACTTGACGAATCTGTTCATTGAGCAGGTTCGCAGATGGCAGATTGTAACCGAACGGCTTCTCGATTACGAGGCGCTGCCAGCCGCGTGTCTCGAGCATGCCGCCTGCCTTCAGATTGCCGGCCACCGGCCCGAACAGCTCAGGTGCCAGCGCAAGATAGAATAGACGGTTCCCGTTCAGGTTGTACTTCTCGTCCAGCTTCGTCGACAACGCAGAAAGCGCATGGTACTCATTCAGATCATTAATATTCATCGGCTTATATTCGAAGTGTTCTACGAAGCGTTCCCATTCGTCATTCTTCTCCGTTTTATGTCTGGCGAATTGGGAGATCGACTGGAACACTTCCTCACGGAATTGCTCGTTCGTACGCTCCCTGCGCGCTACGCCAACCACTGCGAATTGTTCCCCCAGACGTCCTTCTCGATAGAGACTATATATCGCCGGGAACAACTTCCGCTTAGCCAAGTCTCCAGTCGCGCCAAAAATATAAAATAATGAACCGTTCATTGTTCCCATCCGTTCCTTCTAAATTTTAATTTCGTCCCTGTAGTTTATCACAACCACGCGATTCTTTCCATTCCCTATCGAATTGGGTGGATTAACCGGTGCATTCGCCCCTAACCCATGGGCATCAAGCTGAATAGGATGAAGGAGCAGCCGATACACCCGCAATAAGACAGCATCATGATCGATCGGATTACCAAGCGGAGGTGACATCACGCAGATGGATATCATTAACCCGATTAACGCCGAAACCTGCGAATCCTATTACGGTAAGCCCGTATGCGCTGTGCTCTATGATGGCAGCAGAGTCTACGGCTATCTGAACCGAATTGAGAACGGTGAGCTGATCCTAAGCCATCAGCCGACTGTTGCCGGAACTTCTGTTCAGATCAAGAAACGTAAGAAAGCCAACACCTCTTCGCTCTACCCTTACCCGCCTTACGGCAGATTCCCGGGTGGATTTCTCGCGCTGGAGTTGGCCCTCATTGCTCTTCTGTTCACCGTGCCATTCTTCTGGTGAACAGGGCTGCAACGCCGGAAGGGACGCTAGGCAGCAGCCTGTCGTCCCTTCCGGCGTTGCAGCCCTGTTCATTCCGTTAGCCCGTTCTTAAGCGCATAGATCGCAGCCTGAGTACGATCCTCCACTCCGAGCTTGGCCAGAATATTCGTCACATGGAACTTCACCGTCTTAATCCCAATGAATAGCGTGTCGGCTACCTCCTGATTGGACTTGCCCTGAGCAATCAGACGCAGTACCTCCATCTCACGATCTGTCAGCTCGTCATGCACCGGTGCCATACCCTGCGGCTCGCGCAGGCGGTTCATCATCTTAGCCGCTACCTGTGATTCCAGAACAGACTGCCCTCTTGCCGCAGCGCGGATCGCCTGTGCAATCTCAGGCGCGCGCGACGTCTTAAGCAGATAGCTGAATGCACCCGCCTCAATGACAGGATACATCTTCTCATCGTCCAGATAGCTGGTCAGGACGATCACCTTGCAATCCGGCATCTGCTGCATAATGCGCCGGGTCGTCTCGATCCCGTCCATGCCTTCCATGACCAGATCCATCAGAATCACATCCGGCTTATAAGCCTGCGCCAGCCGTATCCCTTCCAGACCATTGCTCGCTTCGCCGATGATCTCCAGCCCCTCCTCAGTAGATAACACAGCCGCGAGTCCGATTCGCACCATCTCATGATCGTCTACGAGCAATACTTTGATCACATTATTCTCCACTCTTATTCCCCCTCACGATCAATAAGCGGAATGCGTATGTCAATCCGTGTTCCCTTGCCTTCAGCCGATACGAGATGCCAGGAGCCGCCGAGCTCCACTACCCGCTCCTGCATCGTCATGATCCCGTAAGAAGTGTGCTTCTTCTGGTCAACATCGAATCCGATCCCATTATCGCGAATGGAGAGCAAGACGAACTCGCCATGATTCTTGAACGTAATGTAGAGCTTGCTCGCCTTGGAGTGACGCAGCGTATTCGAGAATGCCTCCTGCACAATTCGGAATAGATGATCCTCGATCCCTCTTGATAATACCGCTTCCTGCTCGATCTCCGCTATGATCTCAATCGGCACCTTGGCCTGCAGCTCGCGAATCAATTCACGTATTCCCTCCGCGAGATTCTTCCCCTCCAGATGTACGGGGCGAAGATGCAGCAGCAGAGCCCTCATCTCAGATTGCGCTACAGAGGCCATCTCTTCTATAAGCATGACATGCCGCTTGGCCTTCTCGAAGTCACGATCCATCGTCCGTGACAGTGCAGTAGCTGTCATGGAAATCGCGAACAGCTGCTGACTAACTGCGTCATGCAGCTCGCGGGCAAGCCGCTGCCGCTCCTCGATAATCGCGGTAAATCTCGCCTTACCTGCCAGCTCCGCGTTATTATTCGACAACCGCTGCAACGAGCTGACCTGCTCCTCCCACTTCTTACCGACGCGACCAAGCTGCTCAGCGAGCAGGCCGACCTCGTCATCCCCCATCGGCGGAACCGCGCGTGATAGATTGCCCTTCTCCAGGAACATCAAGGAATCACGCAACTGGTTAAGCCTGCGGCTCGTTCGCCCATTCTGCCAAGCGCCGAATGAAGCGCCGGCTACAATCGCAATACCGGTGAGCAGCGCCATCACTGTAATCTGATCCAACCAATTCTTCGGGAATACCAGATAGTCGTAATACCGCAGGAAGTACACCAACACGGTCAGTATTAATGCGCTGAACAAGGCCGTCTCTCCAATGCCTCTCCACAGCATACTAGTCAGCTTTCTCCTGGGTTCCACAGCGCCTGGCTCCTTCCTATACCTGCTTCACTTCTATATCTCCTACGGCGTAACTGACGATCAGTTTCAATTTCTGCGCAGATTCCGCATAATGGGGCGACTCCCAGAGCCGCTTATTCAACAGCCCCGTCTCTCGCTCCTCACCCGTCCCGATACGTCCGAACAACACATTGGACTCGATCGCGACGCCGAAGCCCATCGGCACGATGATCTCCGCATCGCCTAGCACACCCTGCAGCATGATCGTCACTTCATCTTCATCCTGCATCGCCAGCGACAGGTCAATCCGAACCTCGCCTAAGATATGCCAACGGCTCATGCTCTTCGGCACCCAAGGCTCCCGATCCCATCGAATGCTATCAATAATCGTCTGTTTCTGCGCGTAGCTGTCATTCTTATGAACACGTTTGGATTTTATATAGAAGTAACCAAGCGAGATCAGCACCAGCGCCACAACCACCGACAGATGATTGCCGAGCAGCAGAATAGCACCTACCACAAGTACAATATATCCCTTTGTATCTCCATCCGATCTAATCTTATACAAGCCAAGCCAGATGAGAACAACGGCGGACACCGACAAGAACCCGAACCATTGACCAAGCATAAAATAACCACCCGTTATGATGAGCAAGATCGCGGTGTTCCGATTTCGAGTGCTCATAGCCGTCGCCTCCTCTCTGATACTTATGAAGTCTTATCGATGAACAAAAAGCCATAGCGACAACATTCGTCACTGTCATGGCTTTTCATCCTTTCAAATTATAGCATAAGCTTATTCGTTTGTACTCGTTTCTTCTGACTTAGCGCCGCCAAGCTTTTCCTTGAGCGATTGCAGCTCCAGCTCGACCTTCTCCTGCTTGACCGGATCTACGTACCCGCTCGAATGGCTGCTGAAGGGTGCGCGTACCGCTTGCGCTTCTGCTTCGATATTCATGATCTTCTCCTCCATCCGATGGAAGCCGCGCGAGGCGCTGCCGCCCTCAATCGAATGGTTGCTGCTAATTTGGGCCATCTGCTTCTGTGCCTTGGCCAGCTCTACTCGTGCGATCAGCTCTGTACGCTTATTGCGCATCTTGTAGAATTCTTCCTTCATCTGATGCAGCTGCTGTGTCAATTGCTCGGATTGCACCTTCGCTGTAGCGTGCAGCTCCGCATACTCTGCCGCCTTCTGATCTTGATACAGCTTGTTCTCAAGCGCCTGTCTGGCTGTAGCTTCCTGGCCGCCGCGCAGCGCGGACTCCGCCAATGCTTCCTGCTCCTTCGACACTCTGCGCGCTTCCTCCAAGCGTTGGAAGGTTCTGCGTTCGTTGGAGATCTGCTTCGCAACTGTTACTTCAGCTGCTGCAATCTCTTCCTCCATATCCCGAATATATTGATTCAGCATGACCACAGGATCCTCTACCTTGTCCAGCAATTCATTAACCGAAGCCCTCGTCATATCCTTCACTCTACCGAAAATTCCCATAATTATTCGTCTCCCTTCTCTAATTTGGCCAGTCTGGCCTTTAATTCTTCAATTTCCTTCTGCATTGCTTTCTTCTCAATATCCTTCATCATATCGTCAATCGCGCTGTCCGGACGCTCGTCAGATGAGGTCTGAGCTTGCGCGCTGGGGCGGGCCTGCGGCGGTGGTGTTCCCCGGTAAGTATAGCCGCCTCCCGGATAGGGCGGAGGTGTCGACATAGAGCCATATGCCTCCGGTTCTCTGGGAATAACCAGACTGGCTACAATATAGAGCAGCAGCACAGTTCCGCCGGAGAAGACTACACCGATTGCAACGATCAATCGGAGGATAGTCGCGTCAATCTTGAACACCTCGGCTAGACCACCGCATAATCCGAATATCTTCTTATCTGTGTTCGAACGATACAGCTTCGTCATGATCTAGATGCTCCCTCCTGATCCAATTTCTGCTTCAACCGGGCGAGCTCCTCGTCGAGGATTTGCTTAACCCCGCTTCCCGCTTCATACAGCAGCTCCTTCCCCTGGCGGCGAACATCGGCCAGTGATCTGGCTTCTACCTCCAGTCCAGTGATGCGATCCTCTAACCGCTGGAATATGCGTTCACCATTCTGTGAGCTGTTAAAGCCCATGCGTTCATTCATCTGCTGCTGTAGTCTTACCGACTGCATGCGAGCTACATAATATTGTCGCTTGTTGTAGACCTCTTGATAATCGGCCTTCATCTCATCCAATTGTCTGGACAAATCCGCGATCGATTGCATCGTCTGGTCATACAGCTGCTTGTATTGCGTGTACTTCTCCTCATGGAGCAGCTTCTCCTGCAGTGCCAGCTTAGCCAGATGATCCTCGCCTGCCTTCAGTGCCAGCAACGCTTGTTCCTCGCGCTTGTTCTTCAGCTCTTCCGCTTGCGTGTACTGCGACTTAAGGCCCGAAGCATGACCTAGGCATTGCTGATACAGCTTATCGGATTGCCTGATCTGCTCGCCTTGCTCCGTTAAGTACTGGTCGATCAGTCTAACGGGATCCTCCGCCTTCTCAAGCCTGTCATTCAATGTTGCCACGCTTATATCTCGAACTCTCCTCATAATGGACATTGCGCCCTTCCTCCCTCTTCATCTCTGATCTAAGACAGATGCGTTCATGTGTATTAGTATACGTTCCTATCCCTCCTAAGCAGCGATACACCATATACGATGAATCCTGCGGCAACCAGGAATCCGATGATTCCAGCGAACTTGCCCATCAAGGCGATTATCCCGATGATGAAGATCAGCCACCCGAAAAATTTATTGCCATTCTTGATTCCGATGTAGCCCAGTCCAATCATCGCCAGCGGGATTATATAGCTCATCAGCCATCCAACACCGATTCCCAGCTTGCCTAGCAGCAGAAGTGCACCGAATGCGATCAGCGCTAGCGCAAATCCCGTCTTCCCATCCCATCTCATTGTCATTCACATCCCTTCGCGCTTGTGTTTCTTGTATGTACTCATTGTAGGTCATTCACGAGCTTCCAAGAACAGACTAGCGACTGTATTTCGAACTAGACCTTGGTCCAGTCCCTCATACGACCTCAGTCCCCGCCCGCTGACAGAGCACCGGCTCCCGCGCGATCGACTAATCGCTGGGAGCCGGATGTCACCATCTATAATCATAAGTTTAGAAGAAGTCGTTCATGAAGGCGCATCCGCTCGGAATGAGCACCTCGAGGCGCTGAACATCACTCTCTGAACCGGCGATCCGCCCAGTTCCATACAAGTGCTCCACCTTGCGACTACCCATTAACAAGGCAGATAATGTCAGGATATCCATTCGGATCTGTGCATCGGCTCCTTCCTCCCGCTCCACCCTTGCATGCCCGTCTGAATCAACTGTCAGCCGGAACAAACCCGCATTCCACCGTGCATGCTCATCTATAACCTCTAGCCACAGTACGACAGGCGTAAGTGCCCCATATGCAGAGATGCGCTGCTGTGCAGGCCGGAATGGATAAGCATTCAAGAACGCCTCTACATCTACAATTCGAGCCATGAAATAGGGAGTCGTCCGCGCTTCTATCGATGCATCGCCTAGCTCGTAAGCGACTGTTTCATTCATCGGCGCGTACATCGACACATGCGCGATACTGGACTCATGCAGGGCAATATATCGCCATATAGATCGTCTGGCCTCATCCGTCAGTGCTACATATTCATGGATGAGCAGCTCCCGATTCTTAACCCGATAATGGAGGTAGCCCTGATGAATGTCCGCATCGTCCAGATAGACAGCCAGCTCACCCTTGCGTCTGTCGAAGATCCGACGCTGCCACCACGTCTCACTCCTACTGATCATACCGTTATACTGCGCAGCGTAGCGTTCGTAGAGTTCAGCGATGATCGCTGGCTCCGCAGTAACCCGTGCGATGGTGCCCGTCGTCGCTTGGGCTCTGGCCTGTGCGAGTACATGGGAAGGAATGGTGAGCTTCTTCCGCTCCACAACCGTCTCCCAGCCGAATCTGCGATAGAAGGCGATCGAGAACGGTGCCAAGTAAGAGATCGTCTGCCCATCACGTCGCATTCGCTCAAGCGCGATTCGCAGCAGTTCGGCTACCATGCCGCCCCGGCGATGCTCAGGCCAGCTGGCTACATTCGCGACGCCGCCCATAGCGAACCTCTTCCCCTGAATATAGACATGCAGGGGAAGAAGCTGCACCTGCGCGGCTAATTGATCATCTATGTATGCACCCCATAACAGGCATTCGCTTAACTCCTTCTTATGGGATGACCGGGCTTCCTCCGACAGCTCCATCTGGAACGCGTAACACGATAGATCAGTCGAACGATCGAAATCGTTAGGCTTCACTAATCGATAACTGACTGGTCGCTGCTCCATATTTTCCATACGTAACCCCCCTCTAAATCATATCTCTTCTATTATAGCTCTGGTGTTATGCAGAAGGTATCGAAATCTCGCGAATGAATGGAACTATTTACAATCCGAATCTAGTGAAGAGCTATGTTACAATAAACAGCGTATCATAGATAACTAGGAGGTAGACGAATGATCAAGAAGAGAATCATGGCGATAACCTTATTCTCAACCATCATTGGCTTACTGCCCATAGCTGCATATGGTTCAGCGTTTCCAGCACACAACACAGCACACTTCATTAAGCCGACTCATGCCTCCGTTGAATCCATTATTGAGGCGGGTCTAAGCTATCTTGGAACTCCATATGAGTTTGGTTCGAGCCGCAGCAATACAACAACCTTCGACTGCTCGGACTTCGTCCGTCAAGTCTTCTTAGATGGAATAGACATTACCTTGCCCAGTGATTCACGCAAGCAGGGTGCTTATGTGCGAGAGCTGCACAGCGAACATGTGATTACACAATGGCGTGAGCTTGAACGTGGTGATCTGATGTTCTTCATGAGCTATAAGGGATCAAGTCCATCCGATTATACGAATATAGATTGGTCGACTGAGCGAATTACACATGTCGGCATCTATCTGGGTAATGACGAGATCCTGCATACCTTTTCCGAGGAATCTGGCGGGGTCAAGATCAATAAGATGACGGAAGGCAAATGGAACGAGCGATTCCTGTTCGGTGGTAGCGCTATATTAGAATAAACATACATGACATAGTCAACAGCAGGATGCCCTGAACAACGATGTTGTTCAGGGCATCCTGTGCTTATACTTATCTAAATGGCATTAATTGTTGATTGAGTGATGCGGTCTGTGCATACACCTGTTGATAGATAGCGAAGATCTCGTCATAAATCGCTGCTCGCTCAGGGTTAGGTTTATAACTGCCTGCGCGCTTGATGAACACCGCTGAGCAAGCTTCCAGCGAATCGAACCACCCGCAGCCGTATGCCGCCAGCATTGCAGCGCCCATACCGGGGCCCTGCTCATTATCTAGCCGAGTCACTTCGGCATTGAAGATGTCCGCCTGCAGCTGCAGCCACAGCTCGCTCTTGGCTCCGCCGCCGATCGAGATGACTGAATCAACCTGCTTACCGGCCTCACGGAAGATCGCGATCGATTCGCGCAAGGAGAACGTAATGCCCTCCAGCACCGCGCGTACGAAGTGCTTCTTCTCATGAGATCCGTCCATACCGATGAAGCTGGCGCGGATCTGAGCATCGGCGTGCGGTGTACGCTCGCCGACTAGATACGGCGTGAACAGCAGGCCGCCTGCTCCCGGCTTTACATCAGCAGCGCTCGCAACCATCGCATCGAAGCTGTCGCCTGCGGCGAAGGTCTGCTTGAACCAGCTCAGACTATACCCAGCGGCCAGCGTAACACCCATGGAATAGAAGGCGTTCTCCTTGCCATGGTTGAAGAAGTGGACCTTCCCCTTATAATCGGCTTCAAATCCGTTCTCATAGGATAGAATAACGCCAGATGTGCCGATGCTGCTCATCGCTTCACCCTCAGACAGAATACCTGATCCGATCGCCCCGCATGCGTTATCCGCGCCGCCCGCGAACACCTTAGTCCGGTTCGACAAGCCGGTCTGAGCGGCAATCTCCTCACGTAAGGTGCCGACTAGAGCATGAGACTCAGCTAGCGGAGGACAGAGTGCAGAGCGAATGCCGACTAGCTCACACACCAGCTCGCTCCATTGCTTATTCGCTACATCAAGTAGGAGTGTGCCCGCCGCATCCGAATAGTCCATATGCAGCTCCCCGGTCAACCGATAGCGCAGGTAATCCTTAGGCAGCAAGAAGACGGAAGCCTTCTCATAGCTCTCGTTCTCGAATTCCTTGACCCACAATAGCTTAGGCAGTGTGAACCCTTCGAGTGCGGGGTTTCGTGTAACCGACAGCAAGTGATCGCCGAGACGCTCTGTGATGAACCGGCATTGCGCGGTCGTCCGTGTATCATTCCATAGGATCGCATTGCGAATTACCTGATGATCTGCATCCAGCAGCACGAGTCCATGCATCTGCCCGGAGAAGCTGATTCCTTCGATGTCGTCAGCAGCTATGCCCGAATTCTCGGTCAGCTGCTTCAATGCCGTAATTGTCTTCAGTACCCACTGCTCAGGATCTTGTTCGCTATAGCCGGGCTTCTCGTGAATGAGCGGGTAGTCCTCTGTCGCCTCTGCGACCACCGTTCCCACTTGATTGACCAACAGCACCTTAACAGAGCTGGTTCCCAGGTCAACACCGATAACATGCTTCATTGAAGGAGTCTCCTTCCTATTCGTTATTCAGAGATCAAGTACTCGTTCAATGTAGCACGGAGCAATTCATGACGGCCCGAGCGATTCACGATGCTGTGGTTATTCAGCGCATACTGCTCCAGCGACTTCAGAGTCGCCTTGCCGGATACGATCTCTGCTCCGATTCCCTCGCTGAAGCTGGCATAGCGCTCAGCGACGACGTTTTCGAATACCTTATCCTCGATCAGCTTAGCTGCCACCTTAAGCCCCTTAGCGAAGCTGTCCATGCCTGCAATATGCGCATAGAACAGATCCTCAGGCTCGAAGGATGCGCGGCGCACCTTGGCGTCAAAGTTCACGCCGCCCTTGCCAAGACCGCCATTGAGCAGAATCTCATACATCGCCAGCGTGGTTGCGTATAGATCCGTCGGGAATTCATCGGTATCCCATCCAAGCAGCAGATCGCCTTGGTTCGCGTCAATGGACCCTAGGAGACCGTTGATGCGCGCGACACGCAGCTCGTGCTCGAATGTATGGCCCGCAAGCGTCGCATGGTTCGCTTCCAGATTCAGCTTGAAGTGATCCTTCAAACCGTAGGATTGCAGGAATGCAATGGTCGTGGCCGCATCGAAATCATACTGATGCTTCGTTGGCTCCTTCGGCTTAGGCTCGATCAGGAATTGCGCTTCGAAGCCGATCTCCTTGGCGTAATCGACCGCCATATGCAGTAGACGAGCCAGATTGTCCAGCTCCAGCTTCATATCCGTGTTAAGCAGCGTCTCATACCCTTCACGTCCACCCCAGAACACGTAGTTCTCGGCACCTAGCTCCTTGCCCACCTCGAGCTGCTTCTTCACTTGGGCAGCCGCGTAAGCGAATACATCTGCATTATTCGTTGTACCCGCGCCATGAACGAAGCGAGGATTCGTGAACATATTCGCCGTATTCCACAGCAGCTTCTTACCGCTGGATTTCATATTCTGCTTAATCAAGTCAACAATAATGTCCAGATTCTTATTCGTCTCAGCCAGCGTGCCGCCTTCCGGGGCAATATCACGATCATGGAAGCAGAAGTAATCAATGCCGATCTTATCATAGAATTCGAAGGAAGCTTCAACGCGCGCCTTTGCCAGATCCATCTCATCAAACTTGTTCCACCCGCGTATTGCTGTCGCTTTACCGAATGGATCTTCACCGCCAGCAACGAAAGTATGCCAGTAGGCCACGCCAAATCTCAGATGTTCCGCCATCGTCTTGCCTAGAACAACTTCAGACGGATTGTAGTGCTTGAATGCCAGGCCGTTCTTGGAGCCCTTCCCTTCAAATGCGATCTTGGATACTGAATCAAAATACCCCATACGCTTAATCCCTCCAATTCGTTTAATAGTGTTATCATACCAGATCACCCTTAGTTTGTATAGTGGATAAACTAAGTTAATGCATGGTATAATGCAGGCAATAATTCAGCTTCGAGAAAAGTAGAAATGAGGAACAACATGCGCAGAACCGGTGATCAAGCCTTGGTAAAAGAAATCAATACCTCTATTGTATTAGATACAATAATTCGCGAGAAACTAATTTCCAGGGCGAGTATATCAAACAGCAGCGGACTCAATAAAGGAACCGTCTCCAGTCTGGTGCAAGAGCTTATTGATCGCCATCTTGTGTACGAAACCGGAATTGGAGAATCCAGCGGGGGACGCAAGCCGGTGATGCTGCGATTCCAGCATCAAGCTGGATATGCGATCGGCGTCGATCTGGGTGTCAATTATGTGCAGACGATACTCACCGATCTGAGCGGCAATCTGGTTAAGGAGCAGATTACTACTTATCATTCCGCAACTGTGCAGGAGATCATTCGCCATATCGAGCATGCGATTGCCAATCTGATGCCATTCGTGCCGGAAAGTCCCTATGGCGTCGTAGGGATTGGCATTGGGATTCCAGGAATTGTAGATTCGGCGGGTCTGATTCTGTTCGCGCCGAATTTAGGCTGGCGCGATATTAATCTGCAGGCGGTTATCCAGGAGCGATTCCAGCTCCCCGTGCATGTAGACAATGAGGCGAATGCCGGCGCAATTGGCGAGCAGCAATATGGAGCGGGGCGCCATGCGAAGGATCTGGTCTATCTGAGTGTGGGCATCGGTATCGGCGCGGGCATCATGATTGATGGCGATATCTACCGCGGTGCGTCCGGCTATTCTGGGGAGATTGGTCATATGACCATTAACGCTGACGGCAAGCCTTGCCGCTGTGGCAATCACGGTTGTTGGGAGCTATACGCCTCAGAGAACGCCCTGCTCGATCATATGAATGATGCTAAGTCGATGAACGGTGAGCAGTCGATAAACGGTGCGCTTGCCCTCGAGGATATTCTTGCATTGGCCGACAAGGGCGATAGCCAAGCGATCGAAGCGCTGAATAAGGTAGGTCGTTATCTTGGAATCGGCATCGCCGGCATTACGAACATCTTCAATCCTAGACAGATCGTCATCGGCAATCGATTAACCCATGCGCAAGCATGGCTTCAGGATGCGATGATGCATGAGATTGAGAAGCGATCCTTGAGGTTCCACCAACGCGCCGTCGATGTTCATTTTACCGAATTGGGGACTCGTTCAACAGCACTAGGCGCGTCCTATATGGCGATCTCCAGCTTCCTACGCGATTCTGTCTCCATTGCCAGAAATCATATTGGATAATGGCTGCCGCTGCCGGAGACAATGATGATGAGAGCCAATTGGTTCTACATCATGTATTGAGGGAGGCTAACACGCAGTGAAGAAGATGCTTATTCATCTGCCGCTTGCAGCCGTATTATTATTGGGTATCGCAGCGCCGGCCACAGCCGCGAACACGAGTCGGACGACGAATCCCAACGGCATCGACAGTTCAAGCTTTGGCACCGATGTGCGGGATGGCATGAATAACATGGAGCGGTATAATCAATACAGTAACGGGAATGGAGCCGGCATTGGAACCACGAACGGCAATGGCAACAACATGGATCGCAGCTATAACCGCAATGACAATAACAACATGAATCGCGCTTTTAACACCGATGGAAACTTCGACAATACGTACAGGAATAACACTTATCGCGCGCGAGCTGCAGGCAACAACAACACGACCAACTGGAGCTGGCTCGGTCTGTTAGGTCTGATCGGTCTCGCCGGTATGTTCCGCGGCTCTGACAATCGTTCTCGAACCTAATAAGCCCTACAAATAACCGCCTGAATTCTGACGAATCAGGCGGTTGTTATTTATCGACTATTCATTAACAGTTCAGTAGCAGATCTTTAAGGATGGCGATGGCTTGCTGTCGGTCGCTTGTACCTAACTTGTTATAGATTACACTGACGTAGTTTCTTACTGTCCCTTCGCTCATAAACAGCGTTGATGAGATTTGGCGATTCGTATATCCTTCGATCATCAGCACGATGATTTTGCGTTCCCGCTCCGTGAATGCATAACCGCTCTTCTTGATTTTGGTCTCATCCAGTGTATCCGCCCATTCATCCGACAGCACGGACAGCTTGGCGGCAAGCCGCGAAGCAATCTGGGCAGGCAATATAACATCCCCGCTCATCGCTTCATGGATCGTTTTCACAATCAGCCTGGAGTGCATATCTTTCAGCAGGAAGCCATTCGCACCGCTCGCCATCGCATCCACAATAAATCGATCTTCAGCAAAGGTGGTCAGCATCAGCACGATCGTATCCGGCAGTTCGCGTTTGATTTGTTTGAGTGCTTCTATTCCGTCCATCACGGGCATCTTGATATCCATCAAAACCACATCCGGCCTGCATGCTTTTGCCAACTGCAGAGCTTCCAATCCGTTTTCGCACAGGCCGACGATATCCAAATCGTCCTCAGCCTGTAGAATCGTCTGCAACCCTTCTCGCAGCAGCCGCTGATCATCCGCAATAATGATCGAAATCATGCAGTATCCTCCTTCTTACCTTGATCGTGAACAAAGCCGAGAATGTGCAGTTTCCTCAACTGGCCAGCGGCAAGTCGATCATAAGCTCGCAGCCGACCGGATTGCCGGCGGCGTCAGCGGAGGAACGGATTTCCACGCACCCGCCCAGCTGCTTAACCCGCTCCATGATGGACGATAGTCCGAAGCCGGGCATGGCGGAGCCATACGGCTCTCCGTCGCTGATCAGCCGGAACTGCAGCAGCTCGCCTGACGCGTGCAGCGAGAAGCGAGCG
Organism: Bacillota bacterium; assembly: GCA_023441055.1. Classification (GTDB taxonomy): domain Bacteria; phylum Bacillota; class Bacilli; order Paenibacillales; family UBA4045; genus JAEZQY01. The sequence continues at coordinate 394,672 of JAEZQY010000008.1, forward strand.
CGGGCGCACCTGCCATGGCGGATACCGTTGGTCAGTCCTTCCTGCAGCGCGTGATACAGCACCTGCTTCGCCGGCTCGCCCGGCTCCGGCTTCGAGGACAGCGAAATATCTTCCTCGATGGCGATATCCATCGTCTCCTCCGCAGATCGAATCAGCGCACGAAGCGCCGTCTCTAGTGTCATCGTCTCCGTCTCCTCCGAGCACATCAACTTAACCGTTCTGCGCACATCCTCCAGTCCCCTCCGCACGAGTCTATTCAGCAGCTCCAACCGATCCCACGGCATACAATTATGCTGCCGCGCGATCTTCTTCATCGCTTCAAGCTGCACGATCGCAGCGGTCAGTGTATGTCCGACCACATCATGGAGTTCGTGCGTAATGCGGTCTCGTTCTTCCAGCACCGCCAACTCGGCCAGCGCCTCCGCCTCCTCGTGCAAGGTGATCGCCAATGCTCGATTCATGCGCTCCAGCTCGCGATTTCGATTCTCCAATTGCGCAATGCTGCGCGCAGTTCCCTTAAGGATCCTGCGAACGCAAATCGAAGCCGCCGCGGCCCAGCCCAAATTTATAAATAATACGGCAGTGAGTGGCAAGCTCCCGTCGATGCCCGACAGTTCAGAAATCCGGTTCAGCGTTTCGTACACCAGATCCGGCAGGCGATGCGGATCAAGACAATCCGCAGCCCATAGCGGATAGATCATACAGACAGCCGCAAGCCACAAGAGCTCGCGTCGACGATCTGGAGGTTGCATATCGGCGCTCGGGTAAACGTTCCGCAGTGGGATAATGGCGATTGCCAATCCGGCAGAGACCATCCCCGCATTCTCGCTTACAGCCGGCAGCTTGAGTATCGGCGGCAGCAGTACGGCGGCGATGGCAGCCAGCACTAGCAGAACCGTCCGGTCGACTGCGCCTTGAACAAGCGTCTGCCGCTTGAAGCGGCCCATCCATTTCATTCCGATGTCGTAGTAAGTCATCTATTCATCACCTCGATACCCCCATCTTAACGACGGACCGTTCCCGGTCACAAGGGTATCGTTCCCGGCACGGCCGGGAAATTCTCGGGAGCCGATCAGGAATGGCGCAAGCGCGAAAAGCCGGCGTCCCCTGAAGAGAGATTGCCGGCGAATCGTGAGATGCGAAATTTACGTAAGCCGATGCTGCTATGCTTGCTGCATTATTGCCCGGATTCGGGCTTATTGGAATAAATCAGAGATCCGTAAACGGTCTTATTGTCTTCCAGGTTAAGCTGGAACGTAAAGAGGAAACGTTCCGTCCCTTTCTGCGCCGAATAATTGACGAATTTCTCGTCTTCCAACTTATGAACCTCCATGTAGCCGGCTTCCTGCGCATAGTCGAAATACATTTTCACCACATCGTCGTAAGGCATCTCCGTCTCTACCCCCAGTGTGACGGAATCGTCGCTGCTGATGGATGAGACGATTTCCATCTCGCCTGGCAGCGGTATATCGGACGGGAATAGCTCCGGAATGTCAGGCTTGCTCGACAGCGTAATCTCCCTGCCATCTTCTCTGGTGATCGTGACTTCACCCTCCTCCCCATCACCGAACGCTTGCTCCACGTCATTGATAGCCTGCTCGGTATTGTTGATTGCCTGCTCGATATTGGAACAGCCTGCCGCTATGATCAGGGCGACCGTAACAGCCGCAGCTAAGATACCATTTCTTCCACGTGTATACTTCATGTTCATATTCTCCCTTACCTAAATAATTGGTCATCCGTTAATCCGGTTTCCGTCTAGATCATAGACGGCATCCCAGTCCCATTCCGCCGTATCGACAGCCGGCGGCTTTACAACATTGAGCTTTAGCTCGAGCTCCATGTTGTGTATTTTGCTCGTAATGCTCTTAAATTCAGCCACCACTGATTCAGCGAACTCATCATCCTGTCCCGGTCGCACGATTCTGATCAGCAGCGGCTCAGGCTGGGCGCCGGGTGGCGCATATACCGCGCTGACTCTATACTTGCCGATCGGCACGTTATGCAAGCCGTAGCCGTTATTCGATGGACTGCCCTTACCGATGATGCTCTTGCCGCCAGTCGTGCCGTCCAGCATCATCCCAATGGGTTCGAGCGTCATAATCACATCGTCCCGGCTGGGCGGCTCAAGGACAGGATCAAGGGGATGAATGAGATCCATCATATAGAACAGAACTTCTCCGCTTCCGCCTGTACCGGTCGAGCTGTCAAGCATGACGGTGAAATTACGGATTGCGCCTTCATTGCCCGCGAACGGGCTGTCATCATCAGGGAGCAGATCGATGCTGTGCTTCACACCTTCATACATAGTCGAATATTCGGCATAGGCCATATAGGTCGCGGCCAGCTTCGTCAATTCGATCCGATATCGCCCATCTGCGTCTGTCTTGGCTTGTGAGTTGCTGTTGTACAGCAATTGATTGTCAATCGTAATCAGAGCGCCTTGGATCGGCTCGCCATGCGAGTTGACAACCTGCCCCTTCACGATGTAAGGCTCTTGCGGCTCGCTTGCCGATCCGCTTGGTGCATGGCCAGCCGGCGCGTCTGTGCCGATCTCAATGATCCGCATCCCGGGTGTTTGCGAATAAGACACCGTGTACCCGCTGTTCTCGGATACGAATCGCAGCGGAATCATCGTACGGCTGTTGATGATTTGCGGCGGCACGGACAGCTCCGCTTCCCGGCCGTTCACTTTGGCGATCAAGCTGCCCACAGTCAGCTCGATCTCCGCCCCTTCCTTCCTCCCGATTGCTTTCCGCTCCTCACCGTTCCATTCCACCATATAGCCCAGTGATTCGAATATCGCATAGAACGGCACAAGCGTTGTCCCATTTCGAATGACCGGCTGCTGATCCTCGAACTTAATCAGCTTCCCGTGTAGATATACTTTAATTTCGTCTTCCTTAGCCAGGACGGAGGATGCCGTCCCGGCAACGATGATACTCAGCATAGAGAGCCATACTATCCATTTGACCAATAATGTTCTCATCTCCTCAACTCCTTAGTTGACATCGTATTTCTTTTGACGACCAACTGCTAGTTACAGACTGTCACTAGAATTGTCATAGGTGTCATGGAGCGATATGACAAAAATGATGACAGCATGTAACTAGGGAGAACTTCGAGCTTCTCTTACAATGAGAGCTATGAACAAATTTATTGCAATGGGAGGCCATGATCATGAGTTTTATGGAGAAAGTCAACTCGGGATTTTCGAAGGCGGGCAACAAGGCGAAAATCGCCGTGGAGGTCAACAAGCTTAAATTGCAGAATAGCAACAAGCAGAAGGAGATCGAGAGGCTGTACCAGAACATCGGCCGTCTGTTCTTCCTGAATGCAACAGGTCGGATGCAGGAGAGTACGGAATCAGTGCATCAAGCGGATGTTATGGCTATCGTGCGATTAGAACATGACATCGATGAGAACAAAAAACAGATTAAAATGCTCACCAATGAAAAAGACTGTGTCTGCGGCAAGCCAGCTCCTCTAGATGCCCGGTTCTGTCCGTCCTGCGGGCATACGTTCGCAGCAACGGATTAACGGGAACGGAGGGATACTCTTTCATGAAAAGCTGGCTCACACATAAGAACGCCAAGATTGCCCTGCTTGTCTTAATCGCCGGGCTCTTGGCGTTCGCTGCTATTCTCATGCTCAGCAGGGATGTTTCCGTCAATCGCGGCGTAACTGCCGACATCCTCACTGCTCAGAAATCAGAAAGCGAGGAAACGTCAAAAACGGTGCCTCGAAGAAAAGCCTATCCGATCGGCAATTGGGATACCGCGATCCCCTACTTGAATCCGTTCGGTTCTCAGGGCAATTATCAATCCGCCGAATACATCACCAATCAGTATCAGGAATTGAGATATGTCGATGAGACCCATATGGAAACACTCCGGGTTACCGCCGGTGATGTCTGGCAATTGCAGGTGCAATGGAAAGATGACGGTGCCGATCCTTGGGAGGACTTGCGGCTGTACGCGGCCGAGCTCGGCGGACAATCGTACATGGGGGCCACAGACAATGATTGGGTGCTCCGAGCGGATGATTCGGAAGGGACGACCTGGTGGGGGATCGCTTCTAAGAGTGGCGACGGCTATATGCTAAAGGTTTACAGGGAATTCCGACTGCAGCATAACAAGGCTATTGCCTTCCAGACATCCGACTACCCAAACCACGAAGTGTATTTCATTACGGGCAACGACGAGCATAAGTATCAGAGTTTCAAAATCGACCTAGCAGACGGTCATGTGCGTCTCTCCGGCAAGGGCGCCTATTCGCAAGGGCAATACCGTCGGGATCTCTCTTATAATCAGGAATTGTACGCCTACAAAACGAATCACTATACGTTGAACGATATCCCGCAAGATACGTCCGTGCCCATACTATGGAAGCTAAGCTGGAGCCCGGATACAGACCCGCGCGAGATCACGTTTACGCTTGACGAGCAGGATGGCTTGCGCCCTTACCGGGACGGGGAGCGGCTGGGCGCGCTCAAGGTTAGCGGAGACATGCTGGGCCGCATCAGCATCGAACCACAGCCTGGCGTAACGTTGACCCATCCGGAGCTGCATCTGAAAGGGGATAAGACGCCTGAGGGCGATATGCTATTCTGGCTTCCTTCCGGCTTCTGGAATGTCAGGGTCGAACAGGAGAATCGGACCTTTCTGAGTACGAGACTCGTTCCCGTCAGCACGGGAGAGATGACAGAGCTTGCGATCAAGCCGATGCTGCAAAGCGCCTACCAGAATGATGGGATCGGCCATGCAGGCGGTGAAGAGAGCAAGCTGATGATCGAAGAAGCGGTGGAGCGGGGCAAGGAAGCGCAGATTACGTTCATGCTGCTCGATGCCCAGTATCCCCGATTTACGCCGGAAATCTCCAATGTCCAGATCGTGGAAGGCGGTCAGTCGGGGAAATTGTTGAAGCTCGAACGGCTGGAGACGCCGCCGAGCGTGGTGCTGGCGCTTGATTCCTCAGGTTCCATGTCGAAGTCGATGAATCAGGTCGTCGCGTCCGCCCGCGCATTCATCGAAGGGCTGCCGGATGATGCCCATATTCAAGTGATCGACTTCGATTCGCAGGTCCGCGTGCTGGAAGGCAATCGCATAGAAGAGGTACTGGCTAGTCTTGGACAAATCAAGGCTCAGGGCAATACGAAGCTGTACGATGCGGTTATGGAAGGCCTCGGCCTGCTGAAGGATCAGCAGCGGCCGTCGCTGGTCGTATTCACCGACGGCGTGGACAGCAATGCAGAGAAGGCGGGAACGGGCAGCAAGGCAACCAAACAGGACGTCGAGCAAGAAGTGATCCGCACCGGCATTCCGGTGTACACGATCGGCTTCGGCCCGGATCATGACAACACCACGTTGCTGGAGCTGGCGGCTATGTCGGACGGGACCTATTATTCCGCGCAGGACAGCGCGGCCCTAGATCTTGTGTTCACCGTGATCAACGATAGGCTGGGCAACCGCTTCACCGCCACTTACGAGCGGCCGAAGGAGCAGGCGCTCTCCGATGTGCCGGTCATCGCCATGTCGCTCGACGTCAGCGGCTCAATGAATGTCGATCCCGCTTCGGGCGACGGCGCTTATCGGATCGATAAGGTGAAGCATCTGTTCCACGACTTCATCGGACAGCTTCCCCAGCACAGCTTGATGCAGCTACTCAGCTTCACTACGGAGCTTAAATTCGAGCAGGTGTTCACCTCACGCAAGCCTGAACTGCTGCAGGCTCTGGGCAACCTGAAGGCAGTCGGGGGAACCGATATTCTCAATTCTGTCGTTGCAACATATCAGTCTGTAAAGAAAATTCCTTCCGAAAAACGCGTCATTGTCTACGTCACCGATGCAGCACTCGATGTTGAAGAAAGCAGGCGGACATTCTTCGGGGAGATGCTGACAGGTATTAAGGAAGAGGGCATCCAGGTGCTCTGGGTTGGCCTCGGCACGGAAGACAGCGAGGACGCATTCAAGTGGGCTGCGGAGAAATCCGGCGGCAAGTACATCATCTCCGAGGATCCGGCCGTACTCGCCCATGCATTCGAGCAGGCGCTGAACGAAGTTCAGAAGCGCCCCTCCAAACAAATTCCGCTGACGCTCTCTATCCAGGGCAGCGCAGGAGACGGTCCGGCGCGCCATTATACGGATGATCAGTTGGTCGATTTCCCCGTGCTGCTCGATGCCGGCAACAAGGTTGAATTCCAGACGATCGGTTTCGAGACGGGCAAGAAGATCGCGCAATACGAGCAGGCTACGGCAGCGCTTATCTACGGGCGCGACATCCCGAGCGAGGAGGTCAAAATCTACAAGCGAATTCCGCTGAACACGCAGGGGTCAAACAAGGCGGCGCAGTGGACGGCGGGCGAGATTTATTTTATGAAGAGACTGAAGGGTGTGGACGCGCCGAACAAGCGAAGCTTCGCTGCGATCGAGGTCGAGCTGGCAAACATTCATCCCGAGGGCGCGAGCTACCTCATTCCGGACTTCGCCTCCCACTTCTTCATGAAGCTTAACAACGCTGGCTCCTACCCAGCTTCTACGGCCACATGGCTGACTGAGCAGCCGCTCGCTCCGCCGGGCGAAGGCAGCATCATCGTGAAGCGCGGCGAGACGCTCAAGGGATTGCTCGTGTTCGTCGTACCCGACGAGGAAATTGAGCAAGCATCGATCCATCTCTACGACATCTTCCAGGGGCATATCTCGCTGGCGATGGTCGGCGATCCGCCGGATGATGAGCCTGCGCACTGGAATGGCATGCCGACAACCGTAACGGGCAAGCTATCGGATACGTTCGAGCTGGCGCTCACTTCGATTGGCGAGGCAAGCAAGATCGAGAACGTCGCGTTGACCCGCAGCACCAGCTCATTCAAGATCATTGAGGCCGAATTGAAATCTAACGTGCAGGCCGATCTGAAAATGAACCCGCTGGACCGATTTTATCTGAATGTCCAGACTGCCGCAGGGCCGTTCCTTCTGCCCATTCATAAGGCTACGGCGCTCTTGCCCTACGGCTTGCTGCGGCCGGTCATGTTCGCGCCTGGCTCTGCTAACAAGGCCAGACTGGCCTTCCAGCTGCCGAATGCGCTGAAGTCGATGCCTGCAGAGCTGTACGTCGATCTGCATGGCGGAGCAGCGGTGCTGCCGGTAAGCGGCAGCGCGGCGCATACGACAGCCGCAAGCGGCGGCGCGGCAATTAGCGGCCAAGGCGTAGCCTTGACCGTGAACGCGCTGGCACGGGTTCGGGATATCGAATCGAGCAGCGGACATTTCGTCGTGGCCGATGTGACCATTGCCGATGAACGCGATGGCTTCGGATCGACTGGCTTTCGCGAGACGTTCAAGCTTGTTCCCGCACAGGTACCGCCCGGACGCGAAGTGTTCGCATTATCGCCAGACCCGGTCACGGACGATCTGCTGCTGGGCATCGATGCGAATTGGTCCGTCTTCGACGGGACGTCGCGGCGAGGGCTGGTCGTGTTCTCGATTCCGCACAATCAGGCGGACTTGAGCTGGACGCTGCAATCGGCACTGTTCGCCGGGCTCGATCTTCCTTTAGGGGGCGATGCCTACAAGGAAGGCGGACTGCTCGTCAAGCGAGTTGAACCCGCGCTTGATGAGAAATTCGACGTGCAGCTGTCAACAGCTCTGACGGATGCGATCAGCCGCCATCGCACGCTGGAGGCTGCCAAGACGACAACCCAGCTCATGCGGACGGTCGATTTCGATACTAGCCAAGGCCGCAGCGCCAGCATTCCGGCTCCCCTGCCGATTGTGCACGGCATGCTTCAGCTGGAATCAGTCGCGCAATGGAGCGATTTCCAGTCATTGGTGGACGGACTGCGATGGCTGCCCTCCTTCGATCCGTATTCGGTATACCGGAACTCTCCAGAAGCTGTGCTCGCCCAAGGGTGGGGAACCGAAGGCGATCTGGCAAACCTGACCGGCGGCCTGCTCGCCAAGCTCGGATATAGCCCTGCGCTTAGAATGGTGCAGGTAACCGATCGAGGAAGGCAATCGCTCGCAGAACTAGGCTCGATAGATACAGTCGGCCTACAGCATTTGCCCGCATGGTCCTACTTCGACGAACAGGGGAAGACAAAAATCTTCGTTGTGCCTTTCATGAAGGATCTGTCGGAATTGGATGGTCTAGTCTTCTTCCCAGGCGGCCAGGAAAGCAGGCGAATGAAATCCGCGCAAAGCACGATCAGCGTCTACTACCAGGTTGAAGCGAAAGAAGATCGTGGAGTAGGCGGCCTCACCGGCGATATCGGAGGCGCGCTGGGCGGAGGTGGAGGCGATGAGGGGCCGCTCATCGAGGAGGTTCGCATTCTGGAAGCCGTACTGGACCTTGAACAGCTAAGCCGCGAGCCGGTAGATATCCGCGCTGGAGGCTCTGGAGGCAAGTATACAGCTGTGCTGGAAAGCCAGACGTTGCAGATCGTCGGCAACCGCCTGATTGACGCGGGCGAGCAGAAGATCGTCGGCATGCGCATCGAGGTTCAATTGCCAAAGAAGAAGCTGACGCATGTAACCGAGCTGAAGGGCGAAGAAGAAATCACCGACGTGTTCCACACAGTCGCGGTCAATCTGCCCGATCTGTCCGCTGAAGCAGCCGCTGCTCTTGAGCAGGCTGCCGACCAAGTCTACCAAGCGGCGACGAAGCCGGATGATCACTCTGCGCTGGTCTGGTATACCCGGAGCATTCTGTATCGGATCATTGCCAATCAGACCGCCTATGAAAGCGAGCTCGCCGAAGTGCTGGATGTCACCGCAGGACGCGTCGACAAGGAACGGGTGATCTTCATAACCGCCAGAAACGATCGGACGGGGCCGGTGCTCAGAACGAGCGTCGACCTGCAACAGGTCGCCAATCGGATTCACCGGGGATCGGAGGAAGCCGCTCGCGGTTTCCACATCATGAGCGGCCTGTTCGCTTCCCGGCTTGAAGGAGCTGCGCTGCCGGGAGACAAGACGGATTTCATGGATGTATGGCTGAGTAGCCCCGAGGATGCGCAGTTGTTCCTGAGCCTTAGAAACAACCGCAACGAAGACTTGAAGTATATGGAGGAACATGGGTTCCCGGACGTGATCATCGAGCGGGCCAAAGCCTCTTCCGCCGCCATGCTGATTCCGAATCGGCCGACGAACATTCGCGGCGAAAGCCGCTGGGCCTGGCTGGAGATCGACCCGGACACCTACGAGACGATCTCCGTCACGGATACGGGCGAGCACGGCAGCTTCGCGGAGTACTTGATGGCTCTCGAACCCGTGTCACCGACGGGCGATGATTATATGGCTTTCATGGCCGGCGCGTTCATCGGTATCAGTTCGTCGGTCTGGAACGTCAGCTCCTTCTCATTAATGCTTGACGATTACGAACAAATCATCAAAGCCGCCAAAGCGTATACGCTTGGATTAGGCGAAGTACTGAGCGGCTTTATGAGTAACAAGGACCTTCCTAAGCTGGAATACAGCATCGGAAACCTGAAGCTGAAGATAACGGATTACGATCCCGACAAGCTGGCCAAACAGTTCCATCTATTGAAGTCGGGCAAAGCGGTTGAAGGAGCCCCCGACATCGTAGGCTTCGGACTCGGCTTCCAGATCGGCGCCGCTTACTACTTCGAGCAAGCGGAGAAGGCGATCCAGAAGCCGAAGGTCAACAACGGACCTCCGGGCGGAGGCGGCAAGTAGAATGGAAGGGACCGTCACCTAAAGACCGCATGCGCGGTTAGGGGGACGGTCCTTTCCAACAGGAAAGCGGCTGCCCATCCGTCAGTTTGACGGGTGGACAACCGCTTTTGTGTGGATTCGCTTATGGTGCGAGAGGTGTGGAAACGATCGTAAAGCGGATCGACTTCGATTCTGAAGTACCTGCGTCGGTGCGCCAAGTTACGGTCAGGACGTACTCTCCGGCCTCGTTAATCGTTACACCCTTCGCGTACGGTGTTGGAGATCCGCCATCCATCGCCAGTGTTGCTTCGGCTGTACCGAAATATTGCGGCTCATACCACACTGGCGTCGCACTGTCGTATTCGCCGTCTTCTTCTACACCTTGAATATCGACGAGCATGAACTGATACGGATGCTCACCCTGCACCCCGTCTTGGTTCACGTACACCGAGAGTACATATTCGCCTAAGACAGTAACGGTCCATGGACTTGGGGGATTGTGCATCCCCGAATTCCCGTTCTTGCGCGTCAGCCTGGTATAATCGATCTGCGTCCCCTCGCTCGCCGCCCAAGCGATCTCAGCCGATCCAAATAGGATGGCGTTATCTGAGAAGCCCGTCAGATGCGGAGCAGGCGGTAAGGGAACGATCGTGAAGTGAATCGACTTCGTTTCCGATTGGCCGTTATCGGTACGCCAGGTCACCGTCAGAACGTATTCGCCCAGTTCGGTAATCTCTGTTCCCATTACGTACGGCGTTGGAGTACCTTCTTTGGTCAGCACCGCTTCCACGTTGCCAAAATATGCGGGTTCATACCACCTGGCCGTCGCTTTTGTGTACCTGCCCCCTTCTTCTACACCGGTAAGTTCGGCAACAATGAAGGAATACGCGTACTGCACATTTTCTTGGCCTTCATTCACGGTTAAAGTGAGTTCATACTCCCCTGCTTCATCAATGGTTCTTGGGGTGGCAGGATTGGTGATTCCCGAATTCTTGTTCCGGTGCAACAGATTGGCCCACACGATCTCCGTTCCCGATCTGGGCGCCCAGGCGATCTCAGCCGGGTTGAATAGAATCGCCTTATCCGAGAAGCCCGTCAGAAGAGGGCCGGAAGGCGGAGACTCGATCGTGAATCGAATTGATTTCGACTCTGAAAGGCTTTCGTCGATAAACCAGGTTACTGTCAGGACGTATTCGCCGGGTTCGTAGATCGTTTCTCCCATTAGGTACGGTATTGGAGAACCGCTGTCTTGCGTCAGAATCGCTTCGACTCTGCCAAAATGCTGCGGCTCTAACCAATCCGGTGTCGCACTGGCGTATTTGCCTCCTTCTTCCACGCCGCTGATCCCGGCGATCATGAAGCGATAGTCGTAGCTGGTGATTTCTTGTCCTTTTCGTACGCCCACACTAAACTCGTATTCGCCAAATTGTTCAAGAGTTGTTGGGCTCGAAGGTTCGTCACTCTCATTCGTATTCAAATTATCCAATCTGACCCAATCGATCTGCGTTCCCTCACGAGGCGTCCAGGCAATAACCGCCGGGCCGAATAGGATCGCGTTATCCGCGAACCCCGTCAGAGCAGGCTGGACAGGTCCAGTGTCCACATGAAACGTCCGAGTAGCCGTTGAAGTCAACCCGTTCGACCGTTTCAATGTCGTAACGATTAATTCATAGTCTCCATCTTGATCGATAAGCGCACCCATCGTGTATGGGACAGGCTCTGCGCCGTCCTTCCGCAGCATAGCCGTGGCGGTCGTTCCCGTCGGCTCTGTCCAGGTCAGACCTGCGCTATAATAAGCCGTTTCCCCAGACAAGACTCTGGAATTGCCTGAAATGGCAATGGTCGCTTCACCCGGTGGGACAGAGTCGATCGTGAAGCTGACCGTTTGCGTAGGGTTATTGTTGACTGCCACGCGCCAGGTTACCGTCAACATATACTCACCGTCCTCAACAATCGGCGTTCCCTTCGTATATTCACGACTGTAACTCCCGACTGGTCGTATAGAAGCTACGCTGCTGCCGAAGCCAATCGGTTCCAGCCAACCAGGCGTTGCGCTCACATACGTTTGCCCGTTCGCTATGCCTCGGATGCCGGTCATGCTAAAACGATACTTGTAAATATGTGTGACGGTGTCCTTCTGCACTGTCACCGCCAGCTCATACGTGCCGTCATCGGCAATTGTCGTTCCGATCGAGAAGTGATTCGTGACTTCGCCCGTCCCCACGTCCTCCAGTGAGACCTCAGAAATGGTTGTCCCTGGGAATGCCTCCCATAACAGCGTAACCGGTTCGAAATAAATCCCCTTATCCGCAATGCCTGATAGGATGGGGGCCGCAGCTCCTACATCTACCTTGAAGCTGCTTGTAGCTGTAGCCGTAAGCCCGTTGGTCAACTTCGTCGTAGTAACAGTCAGCTCATAGTCCCCGTCCAAATTGATAACAGTTCCGTTCATGAAAGGCTCGGGGGCGGAACCATTCTTACTGATCATAGCCGTACTAGACGTTTGTTTCCAATCCGTCCAAGCAGGCATAGCCGTGTAATAAGCGAGTTTCCCCGACGGCAATTGTCTCCTGTCTAATCCAAGGCGTATCTCGACAGGTGCCGGTGGATCAGCGTCGATCACAAACGGGATTTCCTGCTCAACCATCCGACCATTCGAATCATCAACCGTCGTCACCTTCAGCACGTAATTGCCGTTCTCGGCAATCTCGGTGCCGCTTGCGTAAGGCACCGCATCGCCCAGACCTTTGACAAGCGTTGCTGTACTGGTCATGCTAGGCGCATCTAGCCATGCCGGTGTTGCAGAGAGATACGTACGGCCATGTTCTACGCCGGTCACCTCAACCGGCATGGGTGCATCAGGATCTATCGCGAAGCGAACCGATTTCGATGCTTGATCCGCGCTCTTTGTGCCCGTATGCCAGGTTACCGTTAATTCATACTCGCCGCGCTCATCGATCACGGTTCCCTTCGTATACGGTTCAGCCGCGCCTTCGTCTCTGCTCAGCGTTGCTCTGCTGTAGCTGGCCCCATCGAATTCGAGCGGCTCGATCCAATTCGGCTTCACACTCCGATAAGCGCCTCCCTCGGATACCCCCTTGATTCCGGCAATCACAAACCTGTATCCGTATGTGCTGCTCCAGCCGTCCCTCGACACTCCTATTGTGAAGTGGTAAGTGCCATCGCTGTCAAGGATAGTAGGGTTCGGGATGTCATAATTGTACTCTCCCGTTGTCAAATTCGTCATCGTATTTTCTTTCAGGGTGGTATTCTCATAGGGGTCCCATGACATGGTAACCGGCTCGAAGTAGATCCCCTTATCCGCGAAGCCCGACAGGATCGGACGCGCGGGTCCTACATCCACAGCGAAGCTCCGAGTGGCTCTTGCCGTCAAGCCGTTCGACAACTTCGTTGTCGTAACGGTCAACACATAGTCGCCATCCAGGTCGACCAGACTGTTCATCTCGTACGGAACCGGCTCGGCACCGTTCCTCTGTAGCGTGGCTGCGCTTTGCGTACCGTACGAATCCGTCCAGTGCAGTTTGGCATTATTATAGACTCCCGGTCGGTTGAGTCTTTGAACGCCTGTCAATCCGATCTGCACCGGCAGCGGCGGAACGGAATCGATCATAAAGGCAATCCGTTGTTGAACGGTTTTAGCGTTCACATGCCAGCCCGTTGTCACGGTCAGGACATAGCTGCCATCTTCCGTTACAGCGGTTCCGCTAACGAACGGGATGGCTGAACCTCCGTCTTTGGCAATTGTGGCGGTGCTCGCCATATCAGGCGCATCCACCCAGCTCACGACCGCGCCGGCATACGTGCGACCATCTGCCACGCCCACAATTTCGGCGGCTGCAGGCAGATCAGCAATGATCGCGAAATGAATCTGTTGCTCGACCGTTTGGGAGCTAAGCACATTCCGCGTCGTTACGGTGAGGATATAGTCGCCATCCTCGGTGACCGTGGTTCCGCTAACGAACGGGTCGGCTGCGCCTCCGTCTTTGGCAAGCGTGGCCGAGCTTTGCATTCCAGACGCATCCACCCAAGTTATCATCGCATACGGGTACGTGCGTCCTTGTTGCACGCCTTCAATTACCGCCGGCACAGCGCCATAGTCGATCGTGAATCGAATCGTCATCGCAGCCGTTAACCCGTTGCTCGTCTTCGTAGCCGTTATCGTGAGAACATAGTTGCCTTCTTCCTCGATCAGCGTCCCGTGCTCATAAGGCTGGGCTGCGTGACCATCCTTGCTGAGCATCGCTGCGCTGACTGTACCCGGCGCATCCGCCCAGCTTGGCAGAGCGGAGAAGTACCGGCCGCCGTCGGAGATGCCTTCGATCACAGGGGCTGCCGGTGGAACGGAATCGATCGTAAAATAAATCGTCGTGCTAGCCGACAAGCCGTTCGAGTTCTTTTTAGCCGTTACGCTCAGAACGTAGCTGCCATCCTCGGAAATTTCCGTATTCTTCGTATATCTCTTTTGGGGAGAACCGCTTTTGCTCAATGTCGCCGTACTTGTTGTTCCGGGTACATCTACCCAGTTCGGAGTCACCGGAGCGATATAGATTTGTTCGTGCAGCACCCCCGTTACCGCTGGTGCTGCAGGAGGCGTCGTGTCCGAGTTTCCTCCTCCCCCGCCGGTTCCCGGCAATGGAACAATGTCGCCTTCCAGCTTGCCGGGCTCTCGCTCGAACTTCGAGTCCTTGGCCCGGTCGACGATGATCGCGCGATCGATCGCGCCTTGACCCTGAACGGTCGTTTCTTCTTCAAGACTCAGTTCATCAATTTGCGTATCTTCTTCGAGCTTTAGCGTATTTCCAGAAGCGCCGGACAGCACGTTCAACGCTCGGATCGCGCCCTCGAGCAGCTCGAGCTCGACATTCGAAGAAGCTACGTTGGCTGAGGGGAACTCGCCGAGCAGGCTCACCTTCGACCCAGCGGGCATCTCCTTCGTCAGATGAACCGTTCTAAAGCCTCTGTCCTTGGCCGCCTCGGATTCCAGCTTGGAGCCGGAACGCAGATCCACCCGCTTCACCGTCGTGCTTCCTTTTGCCGTAATGCGCACATTGCCGTTGTACTTATCGACGATTAGAGTCTCTAGTTGAGAGTCCTTCAAGTGAATTGAATTGGGACCGCCGCCGTTAACGGTAACCATGCCCTCCACCTTAACGTTGTCCAGAGAAGCATCACCCTCGCCGATGTCAGCGGAGAGCAGGAGATCACCCTGAATGTCCAGGTTGCGCAGCGTAACCCCAGCTGCCGCGACGACCACATTGCCCGCGACCCTCTCCGTACCAGAAGCCGGACCATATGTGCCTGCGGTAGAGAAGGTGCGGTCCTTGTCGCTCCTGCGATCCAGCTTTTTAAGTGCCCCGTCCAGGATCACGACCGCTTCCTCGCGGGTAATCACCTTATGGGGATTGAACGTTCCATCCGGATAACCTTTCAATATTCCGCTCGCCACCAAGGCTCCAACCGCGCCTCTGCCCTCATTCGAGATAGACGCCGTATCTGTAAACACGGATGTCTCTGCCGGTTTAGGCTGCAAACCGAATGCCTTGGCTACCATAATCGCCGCTTCCTCGCGAGTAACGCTGCGATGGGGCTGCATCGTTCCGTCTGGATAGCCGCCGTCATAGCCGGCTTGCACCGCGATCGCGACTTGCTTTGCTACCCAGCTTCCCTGTCTTACATCGCTGAACGCGATATCCGCTTCATCGCTAAACCCAAGCGAACGGTTCGCCAATGTGAAAAAATCAACTCGCTTCACTTCCTGCTTAGGCCTTACCGTTCCGTCCGGAAAGCCGCTGAGCCATCCCTTGGCTATCCATTCCAGCATCGTTTTCTCCGACCAAGCTCCGCGTATATCAGCCGGAGAGGCCGCCGAAGCGGCGCTCACCAGCAAGGCGGATCCGAGCATACATATCGCCATCGTCAGCGCGATCAAGCGCATGCACTTCTTCAGTCCTTGTTTGAATATCATCTGTCCGTTCCTCCTTATATTGCACAATCTATTGTATTAGTCCGAACTTTTCACAACGAGCAGCGTCGCCGAACGTTTCGGCAGCTTCAGAGATACGGCACCATCTGCGCTTGCGCCGATATCCCCGATCTTGTCCAGCCGCTGGATCGCATTGAAAGCATACATTTGGGCAGCGTCAAAGCCTGTTCCCAGCTCTAGCTGGACATCCCGGCTTAACGTATCTTTATTGAAGAGCAGAACGTAGGTCTTGCCGTCATCCCCCTCAATCGTATAGGCGCCCACCGCATCCAATCGTGAGGAATCGGTGCGAACACTGCTTCCCTCAATGCTGGAGCCTTGGCCGTCATAGTCCAAGTACAGCTTAAACGCGTCCTCAATCGGCGTTCCTGCCTGGAAGTTGCCGAATCGGGTCGCCAGATCGACACCCTCCCGGCCGAAGATCGCGAGCGCCTCCGCCTGCGCGAGCCCCGCCGTAATGCCGAAGCCGTTGCCGAAGTTATACTCCGTAATCGCCAGCTTCAGACCGGGACGATTGCGCTCAATAATTTCCTTCATGCGCGGAATCAGTCTAATCGGCTCGCTAATCCACGACTGATCAACGAACTGATCGTCGTACAGCGACTTTAAGGCCTGGAATCGACGTTTCGCGACTTGCGGACTTTCGTTCTCGGACGGAACCCCATTCTCCTGAGAGTAATAATGGATGGTCAAATAATCGATCAACTGCAGACCCGTCTCCTGTTCGTGGTTGCTTGCTTGCTGCAAGTACCATTCCAGGAAAGGAGTTCCGCCGTGGGAATTGCGATCCTCCCCGTATGCGCACCAATCCGAAGGAGAATAGAAGTAGCCGCACCATCCCCATGAGACGGGACCGAGCAGCAGAGCGTCGGGATCGGCTTCCTTGATCGCCGTACCGTATTCCACCGTCTTACTCCACAGCTCGTCGTACGTCGGAGCCTCAGGATGAACATCCCGATGCGTCACATGCCATAAGTCTGGCTCATTATCCAGCGCATACAGGCGGACTTGGCCGTTCGATCTCTCGGCCATGTGACGAATCCAATCGGCAGCGAATTCCGTGCCGACGCGGATTGATGTGTCAGATGGATCGTTATCTGTTACCAGCGAGCCGTCTTCGTACACGCCATTACCCGCATCACCCAGCTCCCATGCAGACTCATGCTGGCTGCCGTATTTCTGTTGCGAGAATCCATAGCTAACCGTGCGGTCCTTCGGCGTCCAGCCAATCGTCGGGATCGTCATCAGCACCTGATCACCCCGCCCAAGCACCCGGTCGATGAAGTGATCCGATAGTGATCCTTGCGATAGTTCCCAATCCTCTCCATCATATGGATAATTGATGAAGAACCAGTCGCTCGCGCGATTCGCAGCATTGAGCTGCCAATTGTAGCGGGTCGTCTGATTGCCTCCCCAACGCTCTACCGGGAAGGACAGCGCAGATGTTGTCGGGTTGCCTTCGTCAAAGTTGATGCCATAGATGTCGTTACTGATCGCTCTCCGCTCCGATGTCTGATCGATGGACACAGTAATAATCGGAAGCTCAGGCTCCGGCAATTGTCCAGAATGCGGATTCGCTAGAAACGCGATGTCATCGATATAGACAGCCCCCTGATCTTGCTCCGACGCAGCCTGCAAAATAAAACCGTCGAATGTTCCGAGATCCAGGCCGAGATCGGCCATACTGATCGTCACTTCCGTCCAATGGCCGGCCGGCAACGATTGATTCGGCAACAACTCGCTCAGGTCAATTGCGCCAAGCGCTTGACCGCCGTCGTAAACATGGAACAGCATGGCTTGTCCACCACTGATTCCACCATGAAGCCAGAACCGGAAGCCGTAATAATCCTCCACGTGTTTCTTCGACTCACCGGAAATCCAAACGCCATCCCAGCCGTCCGGCTCGAACTTGATCGAACGGCTGCCGCTTCTCGCTTGCTCGCCATTAGCGAAATCCTTCTCATGCCAGCTAAAGTTATGAAATCCTGCAGTCAGAGACTCTTCATACACCGGCTCAGTCAATACGTCCGTAATCTGTACAAATCCGTCTGTTGTAAATTGATTATAGGTTGCGGTAATCTTCGCGATCCCCGGCTGCAACGCCACGAGCCGACCGCCCTCAACGGACAGAAGCTCCGGCCTGTCTACCGTCCATTCCGCAGCATCCGTTACGATAGCGGTATCCCCGGATTGCAGCAATGTTTCCGCCTGAATATGGCGACTTTCACCAGGCAGCATCACCAGACGCGGTTGATCGATCCTGAGCTCAAGCACGGCGGCTTGCGCTGCTTGTCTGGATGTAATTGAGATGTCGTCGATATAGATCGGCGCTTGTGCACCAGACTGCAGTCCGGTCAAGCGAATGCCGTCGAACAGCCGGTGCTCCAGTCCCAACTCGGCCAGATCCAATTCGATCAAAGCCCACTCCTCCGCCGGAATTCCATCCGCAAGCAAGTCGTCAAGCGGACGCTCGTAAGCTTCGACACCTCCCGCTGTCAACGTCAGCTTCACTTGCTGTCCGCCTGCAGCGCCTCCGTTCACCCATAGCCTCAGCTTGTCGTAGTCGTTCACGGTCAGCAGTTGGGTGCTGTATAGATACATGGCTCCGTCGCCGTTCGGTGTAAAGCGAATTGAGCTTGTGCCGGTCCGTTTCACCGATCGTTCCGTCAGGTTGACCTGCCCCCAGCTATTGTTCGTGACTGATTCCGCCAGCTTATCGTCATACAGATACAATCCTGCAATCGGCTCAATCGGATCTCCCGGCTCCTCCGGCTGTTCACCTGGCTCTTCACCTGGCTGCTCCCCGGGTTCTTCTCCCGGGCTTCCGCCAGGCTCCTCTCCCCCCGCCTTGCCGTTGAAGAGAAGATTGTCGAAGTATAGCGGACCTTGCCGATCCGCACCCCAAATCTGGATCCCGTCCATCCATCCTTGCACACCGTCAGAACCGAGCGGAACAGTTGCCTGAACCCACTCGTTCGCAGGGATACCGTCTGGAAGCAGATCTGCGGAATTAAGCTCCGCAAGCGCTTGTCCTCCGAGCGTTAAAACCAGCTTGAATATCTGGCCCTCCTCCCCGCTTCCATGCACCCAGAAGCTAAATGAGTCGTACTCTCCCGTGTACATGAGGCGATCCTTGTAAAGATAAACGGCTTGCCCTTCTTGTGCCTCAAACCGGATCGAACGGCTGCCCTCGTAGACCGTTCCGGTCTCGCCCAGGCTGACGCCCGCCCAGCTGTAATCGTGAAACGATTCCTCCAATTGGTCATCGAATACATAAAGCCCTTCGTCGTCGAAACTGAGGACTTGCTGGCCGGGAACTGCAAGCTGAACGAACATCAGCGCTGTAAGCAGCAACAAGGCCAGTTTTGATTTGCCCTTCATAATGAATCCCGCTCCCATATGTAATACTCCTTTCAACAAGTTCTTTTTGAGTTTCTAACACCCCTCATCTTATGGGATAAGGCCTCTGCTCGATAGTTACTGACTGTCACAATAATTGTCATATCCGCGAGAAATCGGTCGTGATACCTATAACGGAATTGATGACAACGTGTAACTAGCCGAGCAGATCTATACGATCTACTATGAATGAAGAACTTTCTCCGATGCAGGATTGTGCGGCAAGTCTGTTACTACCCAATGACTATCAGATTGTTGAGAATTGGATGGCTAACTCAAGACCATGAGGAAAAGTAGACAACATTGTCGCTGTGCGGCTCTGACAACCGTTCGCGAATCTAATAAGCCATATAAACAACCGCCTGATTCTGACGAATCAGGCGGTTGCTTGTTAAGTTAATTTCTATTCTTGCGCTTTGTTAATGTAAGTTTGATCCGGACAGGTGCGCCGGTCAGCTGGAATCTAAGGAAGACTAATTTATCCTTAATCATCTTCGCTTCGATTCCCTCAGCACCTGTAGCTTCTTCCACCTCATAGCCATCCAGGTCATCCCAATACGCTAATCCGAATGGCATTGGCGTCCAATATCCGATCTCATAATACAATTCGATGCGATCATCGAACTTCTGGTATGCTGTAATGAAGATTGGCGGTACTTCTTCTTTAAACTCGCTGGTCATATTGCCCTTGCCCACATAATTACGCATTAGCTCGGGCGTACATGCGCCCTTGACGAAGGCCATTTGACATTGATGATCATAATACAAGAACGTCTCCGGCCATGGACCTAAGCCCGCTCCGCCCAACGCTACCGTATAGGCATTCATTTCTGGCCGAATCATCGTATCCGTAGTAAGCATATAGGACGGTGCCGTAACCTGATTATGCTCATGATAGAGCTCTACCGCTCTTGGCAGCGTTGTCAGTGTGATCGGAAAACCTGTAATATAAGCGAAGAATCGGTCAAGCATTCCTGCGCATGCTTCAACTTGATCCGCTGAGAACACGGAGAAGCGCTCTGTAAATTCCATCTCATGCCCTTCCTGCTGCTGCAGAAAATAAACCTGATCGTTATGCTCGGTATTCGCCAAGTAATCATGAAACAGGTTCATCCAGTAGTCGATATCGTCCCCTGTGCATAAGCCCGCGCGATACACGTCGTCTGGATCGGTGGAATAGATAACCGGACTACCGGAATGGTAGGTCAAGTTCAGATCACGGGCCGTCCATTCACAGGCAACGATCTTCCCTTGTCCTGGATGCGGAACCTTGTACCGCTCGCTGTCTACATACCACGAACCCCATGGGATGCCCTTATGAGTGATGCCATCCCACCATACCTGTTCCCAGCAATAGCCCCACATACCCTTGAAGTCCAGATCCTCGAGAACCTGTATCACTTCATTATAGATCTTCCCTCTTGCAGCCACCTTCGTAGTTGCCCAAGGGAAAGCCTGCTGCACAACATTCCAATCCCGCTCCAACGCTTGCTTGAATCGTAGCTTAGACGAGCCGCAATCCTCAATGAAGAATGGTGTCTGGAGGATGACTTGATCGCCGTACCGGTCATGCCAGTTATTTATTCGATCAGCCAGCACTGGCACTGAAGCACCGTTTACAATCCAGGTAACCGGTATCTCATACTTGTGAGCGATTTCGGCGGTACGATCGATCCCGTCAATAGCCACCCCCTTCCCCCAAGGCGTGTCATAGTGCGAGGCATAACTAACAAAGGTGTAAATCAAATTTTCAGGCTTCAAGCTGAGGTCTCCTTTACTGATTTGTCCTAACCGCCATTAAGGCAAAGAGTCTCCGGCTGGAGACTCTTTGGTCCTTTCACTTAGTTACAATGGAACGATGTGATTACTTATTATCAGCCCACCATGCATCGATTTGTGCTTGAATTTCATCTCTAACCTTCTCAATACCTGCTGTCTTCAGCTTCTCATTCCGCTCGTCGAGCAGCTTGCCAGGATTCGCTACCGAGCCGGAGAAGATCGATGAATACTCAGCTACGATACCGGTCATTTGCGAAATTTCATTCTTCACATTCGTATCATCGAATACGAAGCCCATTAACGGGAAGCGCTCTGCTTCATTATTGAATTTCTCCCAATTGATGTACAGATCATCCGGTTGCCCAGGCAGCAAGTAGTTCAGCAGTTGGTTACCGATTACCCAGAACAATTGCGCTTCTTGACCATAACCGGAGTCGGCGATTTGTTCGATTCGGTTGTCGCCAACCTTCTTGTAGTGGATATCTTCAATTCCATAGACGATCAGATTAATAGCATAGGGATCCGTGTGTAGATAGTTCAGAACCATCATTGCTCTCTCTGGATCCTTAGATGTTCTGGAGATCGACATCATAGAACCAGTTGCCAGATCAGTTGTTACGATTGGTTGTTCCACAACATGAGAGACATACTCATATTTATGATTATCTGTATTCTGCATTTCAATTTCAGCGCCTGGCTTCCAGGTTGCCGATTGTACCCATGTTCTGCCTTCTCTTCTCAGGTCCGTTGCGTTTAGTGTGCTAGTTGCAGCATCTGCGTTAATGTAGCCTTTTTCATAGTAGCTACGGAACAGATCCAATTCAGACTTGTTGATTGCTACGATTTCCGGATCTAATACCGTTTTCACTTCCATCTTATCCGCTTTATAATCGACGAGCCACATCGGCTGCTTGGATACATTCGGTCCAATAGGACGGAAGTTGGAATTCGTCTCATACATCATAAATCCGCCGCCGAAGTTACCTGATCCGCCACTGACAGGCTTCATGATCATATTCGGCTCTCCCTTGGAGACCACTTCAAACCAAGGCTCAAGATCCGCATCCCGATTAATCGATTCAATCGGAATATTGTACTTTTCGACGATATCCTTACGGAAGATATACGCCTTGCCTTGTGTAATTTCCTTGTTCGTAGGAACAGCATAGAGCTTACCCTTCAGACGTGGAGCTTCCAGATATAACGGATTCAGTCTTTCCTTAATCCCTTGGCCGTGCTCATCAAGCAATTCGTCAAGTTCAAGGAAGGCTCCCTTAGTCACGTTACCAAAGTAGTTCAGCCACGAAGCCGTGAACACTAGGTCCATCTTCTCACCAGTATTCATCATCAGCTCGGTTCTGGTCTTATAATCGCTTGACGCGATCGGTTGCAGCTTGATTGTAGCATTGATCTTCTCTTGGAAGTACTCGCTCAGCTTAGCTTCTACCAGTGCATCATCCGTCTGCGGCCTGCCGAAGTACGTAATGACTACTTCATACGGATCTAGCTTAAGCTCTTCCGCTGGCGGATCTGCCGGCTTATCATTCGTTGTCGGCGTTGAACTTCCGCCGGTAGTGCTGGTATTCGTTGAGTTGGTATTGTTCGGCGTATTGCTCGAACAAGCGGCTAGGAACATCGTTAGTGCAAGAATGACAGATAGCATGATCATGACTGACTTTCTTTGTCTCATTGCTTATAACCCTCCTGAATTAATATTATATAGAACGGCAATGGAATTGCCGAGTCTACCTGTAGTAGATTTACCCTTTTACCGAGCCTACTGTTAAACCCTTGATGAAGTACTTCTGGAAGAATGGATACACGAGCAGAATCGGTCCCATTCCGACTACAGCCATCGCCATCTGCAGGGATTCGCTCGGTAATTTAGCCAGCGCCTCTGCATTCAATCCCACGATGGTCGCATTTTCCCTTAAAAATTGCACATCATTGAGTACACGAATCATCAGGTATTGCAATGGGATCTTATCTTCACTTCGAATGAACAGCAGCGCATTGAACCAATCATTCCAATAACCAATTGTACTGAACAGCGCCATCGTAGCCATCACAGGCAATGACAGCGGCAATATGATTCTGGTGAAGATGACCATCTCGCCGGCACCGTCAATTCTCGCCGAATCCAGCAATGCTGGGTGTATGGTCGTCTGGAAGAACGTGCGCATAATGAACACATTGAACGGAATAATCAGCAACGGAATGACTAGTGCGATATAGGAATCCGCTAAGCCCAGTCCCTGTGTGAATATGATGTACTTACTTACGATGCCGCCACTGAACAACATGGTGAAGAATAAGAAGAAGGTGAAGAAATTACGATACGGATAGTCTGAACGCGATATTGGATATGCGTATAGCGCCATTAACAGCACGCTTAACAGCGTTCCGATCACGGTCACGCCAATACTTACCATGTATGAATTGGCGATTCGGTCAAAGTCTTTAAACAAAGAGTCATAGGCCACTAATGCGAATTCTGCCGGGATGAATTGATAGCCATTATTAAGGATCGATTCATTACTCGAGAACGACACTGCAACGACTAGTAATACTGGCATTAAGCAGGCTAAGGCAAGAAAGATAAAGATCAGATTTAGAAGGACATTAGTAAAGGGAGAAACTCGATTTTCCCGTCTGCTAATTGCTTTGCTCATATGAATTGGCCTCCACCATATGTCTTAGAATAACGCTTGCTCAGAGTTGATCTTGCGAACTGTTGCATTGGTAGCAAGAACCATGATGAAGCCTACAACAGATTGCACAAGCGCGGCTGCAGAGGACATACCGATATCATTCATCTGCATTAATACGCGATATACATACGTGTCCACCGTGTCAGTAACCGGATACAACACACCGGAATTAAGCGGTACTTGATAGAACAGTCCAAAGTCCGAGTTAAAGATCGAACCCATCGACAAGATCGTGATTATAATGATAATTGGTTGAATGCTTGGCAATGTAATATGCGTGATCTGCTTCCACTTCGAAGCCCCGTCTATGATCGCTGCTTCATAATACTCTGGATCAATACCGGCAATGGCTGCTATATAGATGACAGCACCGATACCTACATTCTTCCACGCATTCACGATCGTTAAGATATATGGCCAATATTCTCTCTCTGAATACCAATAGATTGAATCCGTATTGAACCATTCGAGCACCGTTGCATTAATAAATCCGTTCGTTGGATGCAGGAATGCGTATACCAAGTAGCTGACTACAACCATCGACAAGAAATTCGGCATGATGATAAGTGTCTGATATCCCTTGGACATGATTTTACTGCGAAGCTCATTGATCGCGACCGCAATGCCCACTGATAGGAATAGATTGACCACCATGAACAGCAGACTGTAGCTCAACGTATTACGTGTAATTCGCCATAGCGAACCCGAGCTGAACAAGAATTTGAAGTTATCGAAGCCAGCCCAAGGACTTCTTATAATCCCATCGATATAATTGATTTTCTTGAATGCAATGAATACCCCGAACATCGGCAAGTAGTTGTTGACGATCAAAACAATAATAGTGGGTACTAACATCAGGGTTAGAAATCTGTATTTCCACATGGTTCTGGCGAATGTGGCGAGCTTGTTCTTCGGTCGTCGCTGCGATATGGGATGTTGAGTCACTGTTGTCACGCTCATGTTTGTTCACTCCTTCTCTATAAATTCAGTATAGAATAGGGCATAATCCATTACGATGATCTATTCCTATATAAGTGTGATGTAAGATAAGCAAGCATCCGCTTGGATATAACATCTAAAAGAAAAGACACCATATAGGCGTCCAGATTTATAGACTAATGCCCGCTTTCATCGCTGCTCTATAATAATAGAACAATGGATAATAGTATTGAGCGAAGAATTTCGGCCCCATACCGTCCCATAGAATAACCGCATCACCCGATATTTCCTTGCCCATTCCTCCCGTTTCTCGTTCGATCCGCTTCATGACGGATCGGAAGGAGCCTATCCCTACATCCAGGTACTCGGTGTTACCTGTGAATTCATACGCATAGGACAAGGCTTCTAGGATCGTCGGATTACACGTGCCAATCTTAATCAAGCTGGGCAGCTCCTTATATATAAACATCCCCTCATCCTGCATATACGTATGATCGAGCAAGTCCTGTACGGCTGTGACAATCATTTTCTTAATACGTTCCTGCGGACGAATATGGTAGTAACGCATTAAGCTATTCACGGCAACCGATACCATGAATGGGACTCGGACCATTGTATGGTCCGTGTAAGGCGACAGCCATGCTCCATACTTGTTCATCCAGGTCTCGAATTGGTCCACAATGCTCTCTGCAGGCTGCAGCCACTTCTCATCTCCGGTTTCCTTAAATAATGCACCCAGGCTACGTAACGCCCAGCCGCTCTCGCGAGCCTGAAGTCCCGATCCATCCTGGAACCGCGGTGTAGCCAGAATGCGAAGCACGTTCTCGCCGATGCCGATGGCCGATTCCAGTGCCCGCCATTCACCCGTAACGTGATAGTAATCCAGCAGTCCCTCCACCCATTCGTGACAGACAGCTGGGTTATCCGTAACATGCTTCGCTGAATGAGGTATCTGTCCTTGATAGCGCAGTGGATCATCACTGAAGTGACAGATGTCCACATCCATCCAATGCTCTGCTGCCACAAGCATGTAGTCGAGAAATCTGCGATCCCCTTTGCGGGCATACATATGCATCATTGAATGAGGAAGATCATACTCGTTATTGGTCCATACCCATTCATCCTTGCCGCGGCCTTGGTCGGTGTAATTCCGATCCGGCGAATCGCCCCAATGCAGCATACCGTATGCCCTGGATCGGTAGTCGGCTAAATTGACCAATGTTTGCTCCACATCAGCGAGTTTAATAGACACTTGCAGTGGCTCCATTACCCCAGCTTCTTCATAGCAATCAGCATGGATCACAGGTCGATCTGGTAATTGAAACTGCAAGCTGCGAACATTGACTTGCTCCAAGCCATCCTCCGGTCCCAGGACATGAATATATAAGCGATGGGTTTTGGCCATCCCTTGCAACATCGTAAGATCCGTTTCTTCTGGAATGATACCGATTACAATGCCCGCTTCCGATACATCGATCAGCTTCGGGAAATTCTGCTGGGCCTGAAACAAGGTTACACTAAAGCCTCCCACATATTCCTTTTGCCACGAGCCCCAAAATGTACCGTACATGACTTCTGGTAGATGTTCATTGCCCTGATATTTCAATTCCTCTGCGGTGATCACGTGACTGAGCTGTTCACCTGACTGCCCAGTACGAATCGTAGTCGCATAGTTCGATTTGCCAAGACCAGTACGAATTGAATTTGTTAAGCGCTCACCCGGTAAACCGTCTATGCGCATATTCAGTGAACGGATCGTCTGCTCCTCTCCCTGCTCCCGATTAATGATTTGATAATCCACTCTAAGCCAAGGCTTTCCTGCATATGCATATATGCGGGCTGTGTAATCAAACCAAGTTCGTTCGTCACCGCTGACATGCTTACCTTTGGTCTGCACTACTGCGCGGACAGGACCGGACTCGAGCACCTCCCAGCCTTCGGGACCGACTACACATTCATAGTCTGTTTGCTCTTGATCTTGCATAGTAGGACCGCTGACACCGTCTAGAGTGATCGCTTCCGAAGAAACAATGGAGCGGAACAAGCCTTTATTGCCGGGACCGTTCAGTTCAACCTTAACAATGCCGGTATCGATGAAGTAACTGTCCTCTTGCCTGCTAACCGATACAGAGTTTAGCGGAACGACCGAAACTGAATCGGTACAGCATTCGAATTGTTTGGCCGCATTGGCCGGCAGATCTGCCAAGAAATGCACAAGCAGCCACTTGATCGAACCATCTGGCCACAGCGCAGTAGCGCGGCATTGCGATGGGATCGACTTCGCATCATCAAGAATGGATATTCGGGATACAGCATCAGGCGTTAGCCGCCCCTGAGAGAAAGGCAGGGCAACCATACAAGGCTCTAGACTTCTCTCATACATGGATAGCTTTTCGAATGTAATAGGAATTCTCATCTGTTCTCCTCCAATCCGCTTCATTCTACTTGTCTTCATAGAGAGAAAGAATGATATATTATATGTTTGCTGTGATCTATACCTGAATCTGTATAACAAAAAAAGGGATGCCCGCATCTTACAGGCATCCCTTCATCCTTCATATTAAGGGATAATCTCCCCGGTACCCATCTTCACATAATCAAGATCGAAGTGAGCCGTATATGGTGTATCCCCGCCGATCTTGAACATGCTCGATCCGCTGCCCAGACTTGCGGCACCGCTCCAAGCCAGACTTCCGTCTACATAGAGATCATAAGTGTAATCGGAATGGACCACCACTCGATACACATGCGCCACTGTTGTGTTCAGCGTGTAGCTCTTCGTCGGACTCACCGCCTTATTCTGCACCGTTCCCGACGTGCCATGTGTAAAGAAGAAACTGATCTGATAGGATCCGCTGCGCACAGTCACTTCATTCTTCGTACCTGCTGTCTTGGACTTTCCGCGCACTTCGAAGGTGAATGCACCTGTTGGCGGTGTAAAGCTGTTCTTGGTCATGTAGCGGTAGCCGGACGTGCTCTCATCCTTTATTTCAACATACGTATGATGCTGGGTAATAGAGCCTGTCGTACCTGTCGAGCTCCAACCGGCCGCATAATCAGACAGCCCGTCATCGATCAGGTTCCATGATCCCGTAAGCAGATTAGCAGTCGCATACGCAATCTTCGCGCTCAGACGCCCACCTTGCTCGTAGAACATATACATCGTATTGTCGGATGTATAGAACGTCGGTGCCGCAGACCTGCCATTATCGGGTGCACCCGACGTTGAATTGTACAGCACGCCCAGGTGGTTCTCCTGATCGAACTCAGCTCCAACCTCCGTTATATGAATGTTGCCTGAGCTGGCATGATATGCGACATATTGATTCCCGTTCCACGGAAAATAGTGCGGCCCCGACAGGTTGCCGCTCTCGCCGGATCCTGGCGAGATGAGCGGCACTAGCTGCGGTGTCCAGTTCAACCCGTCATCGGACCAGGCTAGATAAATCTTCCGCGTGCCGCCGTTATTACCCATGAAGAGCATAATAAACTTGTTGCCCTTGGAGGGAATCGTATACTCGAACACACGAGCGTAAGACGCTTCACTGATACCGGTGTAGTCGGCCGTCGTAATCGCTTCCCCCTCGTAGGTCCAATTAATTCCGTCAGTCGAGGACGCAGCACGGGTGACCAGGTTATTACCATGGAAGTACATATAATACTTGTTCGCTACAGTATTCCACAGTACATGCGGGGAAGAGATGTGGTTCACATTCGTGTAATGTGGCGGCCAATTATTCGAGATGACCGGATTACCTGTGTACTCGGTCCACGGTCCATCGAGCGAATCTGAGTAGAACAGGGCGATGCCGCCGGGATTCTCGTGGGGTGCCGCATACAGATAATAGGTACCCAGCGGACTACTGATATGATCCGTCGCCTTAATGATGGTCGGGAATATATACTCGTTCGTCGGATTATAGTTCAGATCGGGCGGGTTTACCACCGTGCCCTGATGCGTGAATTCCGGGAATCCGGTCAGCCCGGAAGTGGACGAAGCAGGAACCATTAATGCGATCACCACCATTGCGCTTATTAAAGAAGCCATAATTTTCCGATTAAAAAACTTTACCATTATTAACCCTCCTTTGACAATTAATTTCGTTCAATTAGTTGGTTCGTTCAAGTTCTTATTTCATTCCGGTCATCGCAACGCCCTCTATGAATTTCTTCTGCGCGAAGAAGAAGACGATGAGCAGCGGCAGAGTCGCTAGTACCGACGCGGCCATGAGCAGATGCCACTGTGTGCCGCTCTGATCCGTGAACAGCGATAAAGCAAGCGGCAGCGTGTAGAGATCGCTGGAGCTCAAGTAGATAAGCGGATCGAAGAACTCATTCCAGCTATGCAAGAAGACGAAGATGCACAATGTCGCCAGCGCAGGCACACAGAGCGGGAACATGATGCGGCGGAAGGTCATCCACGGTGAGCACCCGTCTATCTTGGCTGCTTCATCCAGATCGGACGGAATGGTAATGAAGAATTGTCTGAGCAGGAACACACCGAACATGCCGTAAGCGCCCAGCATAGGCGGCACAATAAGTGGGAAATGCGTGTTCACCAGATGCAGCACCGACATCCACTTAAACAACGGAATCGCTGTCACTTCAGTCGGTATCATCATGCTGCTAAGTAGAATAAGGAAGATTATATTTTTGAATGGAAATCGAATCTTCGCGAACGCATAACCTGCCAGAGACGCGAATAGACAAGTCCCCGCTGTCACCAGCACAGCGATATAGGCGCTGTTGTAGAAATACAGATGAAACGGCTGCTTCTCGAATACCTCGACGTAATTCCCCCACTCGATCGGACTTGGAAGCCACTGCGGCGGGAACAGGAATACCTTGGTCTGATGCTTCAGCGATGTCGTTATCATCCAGAAGAACGGAATGAGGATAAGGAAGGTCACCGCTGAGAGCAGAATATAGGTCACCACATTCGCCAGTCTTACTGAGGATGTGCCTTTTCTATTGCTCATGATGCACCCACCTCTTTCGTACGCTCCATTGGACCAACGTTAACACGAATACCAGGAAGAACAGGATGAACGCAATCGCCGATGCGTATCCAAATTCATACAGCCTGAACGCCTGCTGATAGATGTAGTAGACGAGGACATACGTACTTGTTCCCGGACCACCGCCAGTCATGACATAGATCTGGCCGAATACCTTCAATGAACCGATCAGCGTGAGCATCAGCGCCAAGAAGATCGATGGCGAGATCAGTGGAATTGTCACATTCGTAAGTGTCCGCCATCTAGACGCTCCATCCAAGCTTGCTGCTTCATAATACATCTTGGGCACATCATGCAAGGCGGCTAGGAAGATAACCATGTTCAGACCGACGTTCTTGAGCACGCTGACCACGATTACAACCGGCATCGTCAGCTCCATATGGTATAACCATGCTGGCCCATCAATGCCCATCAGTCGGAGCAGCTGATTGACCATCCCTGCATCTGTTGCGAAGATGTACTTGAATACAATCGCCCATACGACAAGTGACGTGACAACCGGCGTGAAGATCGCGGTTCGGAAGAAGCCGATGCCTGGCAGATTGTTCTTCAGCAACAGCGCAAGTCCGAGTGCCAGCATGAGGTTGAGCGGGACTAGCCCGGCCGAGAAGTACAATGTATTCCCGACCGTCTCCCAGAATATTGGATCTGCGGTGAATGCTTTCGAGTAATTGCCCAATCCGACGAATGACGTCTCTCTAAGCAACGACCAGTTCGTGAAGCTCATGAAGAATGCCGTGATGATTGGACCGAGTAGGAACAACATGAATCCAAGCACCATGGGGCTGATGAATAAGTAACCGTACCATTTCTCGTTTTTTAGCATGGGCTCTCCACTTCCTTCTGCTGCTCGATCACCGAGTCTCTATTTCATCAGTGGATTTACTTCATCTTCCATCTGCTTTAGCACTTCATCAGCCGTACGGCTTTGGGTATACAGGAAATCTAGCAGCGTCTGAATCTTCACATCGATCTGCTGCCAGTTCTTATGACCCGGAGCAATTCTAGCTTCTCCCATCTGATCGAGCACTGCGGTCTGAATGCTCTCAGGGGAAGGCTGCGGCGCTGCCTTCAGGAAGATATCGGATTCAAGCACCGACTGCCTCGACGGTACGAAGTATTGCGAAGTCACGCCCATCGATTCCGCATTCGTCACGAACTTCAGGAAAGCCATCGCTTCTTCGGGGTGATCGGATTGGAATACCGAGTATCCGGCATAACCGAGCGATGTGCCTCGACCATGCGTACCGCTAGGCATCGGCGCAATATCCCACTCGAAATCCGTGATCGCGCGAGCTTTAGACACATAGCTGTAACGATCTGTGAACATACCCAGCTTGCCCGTCTCGAATGTCAGCTCATCACCCGGCTTCGGATGAACCCGATCCTTGAAGATCATATCATCGTACAGCTGCAAGGCTTGCTTCCCTTGATCTGAATTCAGCGTGAAGACGGTTCCGTCCGCATTGAATACGTCCGCTCCATGTGACCAGAATAATGGCAGCAGCGCATCTGACCAATTCTTCCATTCTCGAATCAGTTTAACGCCGTACACACCCTTATCCGGTTCGGAGATCGTCTTGGCAGCTTTCAGAAACTCTTCATAATTCCACTTGCCCTCTTGGTACAGTTCCGATGGGGTCTTCAGGCCCTTCTCTTGGAATAACGTCTTATTGTAATAGATCAAGATCGGCGGTGTAGAGAACGGGATGCCGTATAACGCGTCTCCCTTGGTGAAGATCTCTAATGTGGATGGGTATACATCACTGAATTGATAGTCGGCGTCTGCCTTCACGTTCGCCCCGATGTCCATCAATTCACCTGACTCCAAAAACTGCGGAATCATCCGTTCAGCCAGCCAACCGACGTCAGGACCTGTCCTTGACGCGAGCATAATCGACAGCTTCTGCTGATAGTCTGCGAACGGGATCGTCACGATCTCGACATCGACATGCGAATGCGTCTCCTTGAATTTCACGATCAATTCCTCATACATCGCCTTGTGGGCATCATTGCCCCAGATGCTAAATTGCAGCTTGACCGGTTTCTTCGGAGCATCGGGCTGCTTGTCATTTTGCTTTCCCGCGCCTTGGTTCTCACTTGTACTTGCAGGCTCTGACTGCACATTGTTCGTTTGGGTCGAGCATCCAATAACTACACCTAGTACGAGCACGATCGATAAGAGCATTAATGAAAACTTTTTCATCTTCGAATCATTCCCCTCCATCAATTGGTTAAGCGTTTACATTTATAAGTATATAAAACCCCCAACCTTGGAGAAATCATCTCAATTCGAGATATGGTATCAATACTCGAGTTGATCTTTAGTCTGGTTGATCCCGATATTGGCTAGGTGTCTTGCCAACGACATCCTTGAATACGGCCATGAAGTGCTTCGCGCTCACATAACCAGACAGCGCAGCAATCTCGTATATTTTCAAATTCGTTTCTATCAGTAATTGCTTCGCTTTTTTCATCCTGCAGTTCGTGACGTAGTCGGAGAAGTTCTGCCCGGTCTCGGACTTGAACAGCACCGATAAGTACTGAGGATTGAGATGGACCTGATCCGCTATATACTGCAGCGAAACTTCCCGATCTAGCCGTTCTATGATGAGCTCCTTCACCTTACGGATCAAGTGCCGTCCCGAGCTGGAAGGGTCGTCCTCCGCATCCAACGTTTGCTCATCCGGCTTGAATCTCCGTTTGAACTGGTCAAGCACCTGTGTCAGCTCAATCCGATCAATCGGCTTCAGCAGATAGTCGCCTACTCCGTATTTGATCGCTTGCTTCGCATATTCGAAGTCCGCGTAGCCGCTTATAATTAGAATGTACAGCTCCGGATACAGCTCGCGAACGCGCTTGATCATCTCGATCCCGTTCATCTCGTTCATGCGAATATCGGTAATAAGTAGATCTGGGCTCACACCTTTGAGTAGTTCAAGCGCCTGCTTTCCATTACTCGCTTCCCCTACGACCTGGAAGCCCCCGATCACCTCTTCAATCAATTGCTTCAGTCCATGACGGATAATCGCTTCATCTTCCACAAGAACAGCCTTATACATCAGATCTCCCCCATTTGAATGGAAGCCGGATCGCGAACACTGACCCTTGCCCCACTATGCTTTCCACATTTAATCCATACGGTTCGCCATATAGCAGTTGAATGCGTTGATGTATATTTCGCAGGGCGACCCCCTTCTTCACCTTACCGAAGCTCTCTTGCCCGTCATCGATGCCATGGTCCGAATTGTGATGCAGCTGTGACTTCAACTCTACCATTCGTTCCTGCGGAATTCCGACCCCATCATCCTCAACCGTGACAATCAAGTCATCGCCATCCACCCGTGCGGATACACGCAAGTGAACGGTTCGTGATCCCATCGCGTGCTCGATCACATTCTCAATCAGCGGCTGAAGAATGAGCTTCGGCACTAGACAATAATCATAAGAGGAATCGATATACATGTCAGACTGCAGTTGTTCACCAAGCCGCATCGCTTGAATGTTCAGGTACGCCTCGACAAACCGCAGCTCATCCTGCAGGCTCACCTGCTTCTGCTTATTGTCTACCGTATAGCGCAGCAGCTTGCCCAGACTGGTCACGATACTCGACAGCTCCCTGCCATTGCCTTGCAGCGCCAACATATTCATCATCTCAAGCGTATTGTATAGAAAATGGGGATGGATCTGGCTTTGCAGCGCAGACAGCTCTGCCTCCCGCTCCCTCAGCCGCGTCTCGTACACTTCCTTCACCAATCGATCGATCTCGCCGATCATCGTGTTGAAGCCAGCAGCGAGCTGTCCGATCTCATCGTGCGAGCTGATATTCGCCCTCTCCTTGAACGACCCGCGCTGCACCTGTCTCATCTTCGATTGAAGATGAGCAATCGGCTTCACTAATCGATTCGAAGAAATTAAAGCAGCCAAGTAGGCAAATAAGAGCGCAATCAAGGATACGATCAATGTGAATCTGGACAAGTCCCTGGCATCCTTGCGCATATCATCTAGCGGGATCAGTCCGGTAACCTTCAAATCGGTATAATCCGATTCAGCAGTAGCGCTTATATAGGAGGAGAGATTGACCAATCCGGTATCAGAGGAAGCATAAATGACTTCCCCGCTAGAATTCGTTATGTACAGTACGCTCTTGCTGCTGAGGCTGACGGAGGAGAGTAAGGTCTCGATACCGTGCGGGGCTAGATCAACCTTAACAATACCGAGCATCTTGTTCGTATACGGCTCCCTGATGACCCGTGATAGCGACACAATCTGCTGCTTGGGTACGGTATAGTACTCCGCCTCGTGGGGTGGAATAAGTGTCAGCCCTCCGTCCTTCTGCTTAACTCGGTCCATCCATACCGGCGAACCATCCCAATGCTTGCTCACGCTCTGATACAAATTGCTGAAGATGCTGCCATCATTTGTGAAGATTAGAATACCCTCCACCTCAGACCGGTCGAATGATAAGGACGAGATGAACAGGTTCATCTTAGACGTTTCGTCTGTCGTGAGATATAGCTGATTCTGATGCGGTCCACTGTGATTATTCAAGATTTGCATCACATTGTCATCGTACAGGGGCATCAATGTCAGCCGCTCCATCTCCTTCACATAGCGATCTAGATTAATGCTAATCTGGTCGACGATCTGATAGGTGAGCGCTGTCGTGTTCCGCTCCACGTCTGACGAATACTTCTGATAGGTCATCGTTCCAATAATGAGGAAGGGTATCGTGATGAGCAGACAGAATAGAATAATAAATTTAGTACGGAGCGGCAAGTAGAACGATGGCATGCGACCGTTCAATACAGGCATGTCAGCTAACCTCGTTTCTAAGTATGATCGAAAAATTTCGATGGCGATGTTTTATGCATTCGCTTGAATACTTTGGAGAAGGTGTATGGATCCGCATATCCAAGCTGATAGGCGATTTCTTTAATGGTCAGCTCTCCTGCGGACAGCAGCGCGCGCGCGCGGTTCATTCTAATTCTTGTGATGTAGTTCTGCGGGGTCAGTCCGATATTCGCTTTGAAGAAGGAGTAGAAGTACTTGGGCGACATGTCGATCATCTCAGCCATTCGTTCTGCAGTGATCGATTCCCCCATATGATCCTCAATATATTGCATTACTGGCTTCAGCTTGATCAGCTGCTTCGATTGTGTATCGGGATGATGCTCCGTCTGTCCCGCCTGTTGACTGATCGCAATTGTCAGCAGGCGAGATAACAGTACGTAACAGCTGCCCTTGAGCAGTAATGAAGCCATCGGTGCCTTATCCACATACGAATGGAACGCACTCTGGAACATCGGCCCTACCTGCTCCAGCTCCCGAGCCGTAGTCACTCCCATCATTTGATATTCATCAAGCACATTAAAGCGCTGACCTAAAGAAAAGTCGAAGTGAAGATAGAGATGACTGCATGGCGCATCTGAGCAATAAGCGGTATATGGGATACCAGGGTTGAAGAAAACAACGTCACCCTTCCTGGCTGAAACAAGCTTGCCTTGATAATCCAGTGAGACTTCACCTTCCGTGACCAGCCAGACATCATAATCTGGATGAGTCCTCATCTCAGACCAACCTGCCTCATGATAAGCGGTCCCGCAGTGATTAATGCGGAGCTGCACATACCCCATTAGTTCATCGATTAGATTCATACGTCTGTCCCCCTATCTGACTCACAACCATCAAACGATACCTCTGACCATTTTATTTGATATGCGGGATTCGTACAATTGGATCGAGTTCATCAATGAATGCTATAACAAACTATGGAGGGATCCTACTATGAATCAATTCGGATGGTGCAGCGGCATTGAGCAGGCGAGCCTATTTGCTGAGCATGGATTTGATTACATCGAATGCGCATTGACATCGCTGCAGTTGGAGGACGAACAAGCTCATGCCGAGAAGCTCCAACAATTTCAAGATGCTCCGCTGCAAGTTAGAGCAACTAATATTTTCGTACCCAAAGGTATATCAGTTGTCGGTCCGCATGTGGATGAAGCGCGTATCCAACGGTATGTATACAAAGCCGGCGCAGCTCTTAGTGCGCTCGGTGTCAAGGTTGCCGTATTCGGAAGTGGGAATTCGCGCATGATCCCAGAGGGCTGGGATCATCAGCAGGCTGAAGCTCAGATGCTGCATATGCTAGGGACGATTTCGCAGGAATGGTCTGGCAACGGCGTCACCTTAGCCATTGAACCGCTGAATCGCAAGGAATGTAATTTCATTAACAGCGTTGCCGAGGCCGCAGCGCTGGCCGAGCAGATCAACACTCCCAATGTGAAGGTATTGGCTGATTTCTATCATATGGACGAAGAGAATGAGCCGCTGGACACGATTATCGAGCATCGCGATTGGATTGCGCATATCCATCTTGCCGATACAGGGAGATTCGCGCCAGGAACAGGAAGCTACCCGTATGAGCGATTTGCCGCGATTCTTAAAGAGATTCACTACACGGGTATGCTGTCAGCTGAGTGCACCTTGCAGGGCACAGACAATGAGCTTGCTGACAGCTTAACCTTCATGCGTTCCACATTTGGATGAAGATCAACGTCGATTCATGGTGTATACCGAAATCAGTATATCTAATAAATAACAATATGCAAGATTATAGTGAACATTTCGATATTTTACTAGAATTGATCACAAAAAAATAGATATACATCATGGAATGCGACAACTTATTAAATTACACTATAAAATGTAAGCGATTTCATGTAATTAAATGGGGGGTGGACGTCTTAATCTCTTCTAACGCTGTTAGGTTGTAGTGAACGGTGTCGTAATTTCAAATGATGAATGGAGGTTTGTTGATGTTGTTAACAACTGAATGGAAGAAGCGGGCGAAGAAAGCTTTTATGCTTAGCCTTGGTTTCATGCTGGTCATGCAAGTGCTGCTTATCGCGCCAAGTCCCGCTTCTGCTGCTGTAACGCCACTGCCGAGTCCGAGTAACCCCATTAATTACGAAGACTTCAACGGCGGAGGCGTATTCACTCAGAACTGGATGAACTGGTGGAACCAGGACGGCGGAACCGGAACGTACTCGAGGACGACAGACGGAGCTCGCACAGTGGGTCTGTTCGCCCAAACTCCGGCTTCTAGCGCGTCTTGGGCGAAATTCCAACCCTGGAACGAAACGATTGATGTGCGCGGTTACAAGTATTTTAACTTCTCACTGAAAAACCCGGGATATCCGGATTCCAGAGTCCGCGTCATTATCAATGACGGCACTAGAAGCTTCAACGTACTGGGCGGCTGGGCAGAAGTACCGACAACTTGGACTGATTATAAGATCGACATGGACTCCTTCAGTAATGTCATTGATAAGCGGAAGGCGCGCCTGGAAGTCTGGACTAGACAGATGGGCGGCACGTATGGTGAGACACTCATTGATGATATGTTCTTCTCCAATGACAGCACAGGCACTGCACCAACTCTAACATCAACTAGTATGACAGCCAACACATCAGGAACCTTCAACCAGAACACCAACTTTACTTTCAAGACAACCTACACAGATCTGGATAACGAGCCGCCATTCGCGATGCAGGTCATCATTGACGATACAGCATACGATATGACTCCGATGGATCATGGGGACAACACCTACACGGACGGCAAAGACTACATTTATATTACGAAGCTGCCTGCAGGCAATCACTCTTATTACTTCCGGACGACAGATACGACTTCAAGTGAGGTAGCGACTGCTGTTCAGTCCGGACCGAATGTCAGTTACTCCTCGCAAGTCATTGATGTACTCGTCAGCCAAGCCGGCTACAGTGCCAATGATTATAAGAACGCCAAGGTGACAACAACAGAGCCGCTTGTTGACTTGAGCTTCGATGTATTTAACGGAACCTCCGTCGTGCATGCTGGTAATATGACGTATGAAGGCTATTTCTGGGACAAGCATGTATACACGATAGACTTTTCTACAGTCACAGCAACGGGCACCAACTATACTGTTCGCACGAATAGCATCGCCTCCTATCCGTTCTCGATTCTAACGAATATATGGAATGAGTATAAGGATGAGATGACGGCCTTCTATCGCTTGCTGCGCGCCGGTGTTGCTACTTCGGACGCTTACCCAGATGGATACAGCAGCATTGCACCGTCTGCCAAGCTGTTTCATGAAGCTGGACATCTAGATGATGCCAAATCCGAGGACGGCACGATACACTACGATTTGGTCGGCGGCTGGTATGATGCCGGTGACTACGGACAATACGGCGGTAACCAATGGGTCGGCACCCAGATTGCGCTCGCCTACATCCGTTATGCCGACAAACCTAGCGTGAAGTATGACAATGATAATAACGGCATTCCTGACCTGGTCGACGAGGCGATCTTCGGGAGCGAATATCTGATTAAATTCGCCAATCAATTAGGCGGAGCTATGTATAATCTGAAGAATAACTCATCCTTTAGTCATCCGCATAAATCGACCGACAATATTCCGAATACGAGTGATGATCGGAAGCTTCAAGACTATGGTGTTGGGGGATCCGCTAAGTCTGCGGCTACACTGGCAGCAACAGCGCGCGCCATCTATACAGCAATTGCTGAGGGCGATATCGATCCTGCCGATATTGCTGCGCTTACAGCGTTCGCTGAAGAGTGTGAGGATGCAGCACTCGTCTTCTATAACTACGTGCTCAACCATCTGGATGATCCTCACGGTTCTTACTCGACCAGAGGCGGCATCTCCAATGCATTACTGATCGCCGAGGTAGAGCTATATCTGTTAACAAACGATACGGACTACCTGGACGAAGCGACAGACAAGGTGAATGCACTTACATTCGCAGACCTGTACGCAACGAATTACTGGGATATGCGTCCAATGGCCATGGCTGAATTATATCCACATGCCGATCCAACCACTCAGGCACATATACAGGATTTGTTGAAGCAGCAGGTCGATTACTTCCTTTCTTCAACCGATGATACGCCTTACGGCGTGCTGAATCAGTTCAAGAACTTCGGCGTGAATGAGCCGCACGCTTCCTATCTAGGCGATTTGCTGAGATACTATGAATTGTTCGAGGATCCTGCCGCACTGCGTGCCGTACTCAAGGGCATGTACTGGATCTTCGGGGAGAATCCATGGAATATCAGCTGGGTATCGGGCATTGGCGCGGACTTCGTCGACTTCCTGCATACACGTTTCGACGAAGTGGCCAATTCAGCATCTGCAACCGGCATTGTAATGCCAGGAGCTATGGTCAGCGGTCCTAACACGAAGGATACTCGAAATCGCATCAGCGTCAGCCCATGGTACGAAGATCGTTCCCTCTATGAGGACGATACGAATCAATGGCGCTACAATGAGTTCAGCATCAGTATCCAAGTCGGACTGCTGTACACAATTATGGGACTTAGTACAATGGACAACGCAGACTCGTCAGGCGGGACTTATCCGGTAAAACTGCCGATCCTGTCACCGGTTATCGGTGATAATGTGCGCGGTGAAGTGACCATCTTTGCCAAGCCGGAATCCGCTTTGAGCGCTGTTGAACGCGTGTCTGGCAGCAGCTTCATTCCAATGACATCAACGGGCGGCGTTTATACAACCGCAGTCGATGAGAGCGCATCTGCAGGCTATTCTACGAAACGTGTTGATGTACGAGGGACTGACTCCTTAGGCAATCACACAATCAGTTCTACGCAATATATGGTTGCTCCACCACTGCCGGATCCTTCCTCTCCGCTGATCTATGACGATATGGGCGGCGGCGGACTATGGGGCTCCTCCGGCGGGAATAACCAGTGGGTGAACTGGTATTCACAGAACGGCGGTGAAGCGACGTTCGCGAAGACTACGGAGGACGGTCGAACGGTCGGGAAGTTTACCCAGGATCCGTCATCTACCGATTCCAGAGCCCGGTTCCAAGCATGGCATGATACATTCGATGCTTCAGGCTATCAATACTTGAACTTCACCGTGAAGAACCCGAACCATCCGGATTTACGGATGCGGATCGAGCTGACAGACGGCAGCCGAACGCATAATCTGACCGGCGGATTCGTCAGCGTGCCGTCCACCTGGACCGATCTGAAATTCGACCTGGATGCACTGCCGAATCCGGTGAACAAGGATCGGGCTAGAATCTACATCTGGCTTAGCCAGAGTACAGCCGAATACGGTGAGATGTTCATTGATGAAATCAAGGCAACGAATGACGCCAGCGGAAGCGCACCGACGCTTACAGCTGGAACCGTAGATGTCAACAGCGGCGGTACGGATACCGATTTCACCTTCACTGTTACTTACACGGACAGTGACAATCAACCTCCGTTCGCGGTCGAATTGATTACAGACGGTGTCATCCATAAGATGATTGAAGTAGATGTGAACGATACGACTTATACAGATGGCAAGGATTATGAATACACAACGAAGCTGTCTCTCGGCGTTCATTCCTACTACTTCCATACGACCGATACGAAAACTGATGCGGTCAGTACGGCAGTTCAAGTCGGGCCAATTGTCTCCGACAACAGCCTGTTATTCTCAGATGACTTCAATGACGGCAATGCCAATGGCTGGTCAACAACTAGCGGGACCTGGTCCGTAGTAGGCGGAGAATACAACGGACAAGCTTCGAGCGGCAACAGCTATGCGATTGCAGGCGACTCCGGATGGACGGATTATACATTGGAAGCGAAGGTTAATGTAACGAACAATTCAGGCGGCAACAAGGACGCCGGGTTAGTATTCAGGTATACGGATGAAGACAATCATTACGTCCTGTACTTGAAGAATAACGACCGATCCGGCCGTAAGATGGAGCTGGTCAAGGTGGTAGGCGGTGTTAAGACAACACTGGACCACGCTAGTCCGAGCGTTGCTGCGGATACGTTCTACACCTACAAGATTGTTGCTAACGGTTCATCGATTGATGTGTATCAAGACAATGTGCTTATTCTGAGCGCCACGGATAGTGCACACAGCAGCGGCAAGATTGGAGCGAGGACATACGCGAATACGAAAGCCATCTATGATGATTTCAGCGTTACGAATTAATCCCCTCGCTAGTCTTAGTTAGAAAAAAGTCGAGCCAGGACGTT
This sequence comes from Bacillota bacterium, assembly GCA_023441055.1. GTDB lineage: Bacteria > Bacillota > Bacilli > Paenibacillales > UBA4045 > JAEZQY01. The sequence continues at coordinate 435,279 of JAEZQY010000008.1, forward strand.
ATGTCCTGGCTCGATCCTGTTCATTCCATCCACTTACTCTGGTACTAGTTCAATATAATCGAATGCCAGGTTATAACCTGAGCCTGTGGTTCCGGTGACAATAAATTTGAACACTTTATTACCCGAGTTTGTGAAGTTCACTAGCCCAAGGTCAGAGGTTACATAGCTCTCAGAAGCTGCATATTGATTCTGAGCAGCACCTTGATTCACACCATCGATTTCGAGCTGATACATCCCGCGGTCAGTGTAATTTTTGCTTCTGACCATGACCCGATAGGTGCCCGGGGCAGCCACATTCATCGTATAGGCAATATAGTCGCTAACCGCATTAGCTGCCAGCTTGGTGAATTTGCCACCTGATGCGGGGCTATCATTGTGTATGTGGCTCGTATCGCCGCTAAAATTCGCTATAACAGCTAGTTCAGCCTCATGCCTTGCCGTAATTGGTGCATCGCCGATTCGCTCCAGAATGATCGAATCCAGCGGAATCACATAGCTTGAGCTTGAAGCATGCTTCCCTGTTACGGTGAATCGGAATGACTTCATTCCACCCGCGGCGAAGGATAACGTCCCAACAGGCGTGGTTACGAATGAGGCTGAACCGGATTTATAGAAGTCAATCGGTTCTCCGACATTCGCACCCTGCACCGACAGCTGCGTGATGCCCCGATCATTGGCGTTCTTGCCTCGCACAGATACGAGATACGTCCCGGCCGTCGATACGCTCAGCGAATGCTCGATATAATCGTTAACCGCATTCGCATTATACTTCCTCCACTTACCGCCGCTAGCTGCTGAATCAGTCGTATACACGTCCGATGTATCACCAGAGGAGGTGAACGGCAAGTCTTCAACCTCGTATGTCTCGATCGGCGAGCCCCCGCCGCATGAACCGCTCTTCTTGAACGTAACCAGATGCGATTTCCCCTTGGCCCCATTCACATTCACTGCAAATTGTATGCTAGGGCTGAGCTGCTGAATAGTAATCGTCGGGTCGCTCTCAAGTGCGCAACCAGCAGCTTGCGCGATTGTGATCTGAATGCTTCCTGTATTGGCCTGTGTCGGATCCGCAACAGACACCGCCAACTCACTGCTTGTTTCCTTGACCACCACAGCTGCAATTTCATCACTGGTAATGCCGGCAACCGTCTTCGGGGCATTGTTCCAGTATTGAATCGCCTTGATGCCCAGCGTCGTCTCTTCTACTCCTTGTGCATCACTGGAGTTCTCAAGCACAATGAATTCGGGGTTACTCGAATAGCTGCCGACTTGAGCGGATGTCATATTCGGAAGCAATGCATACGCATAACTCGCCGAGGTGGGATCCATGCCATGATCGAACCACATATTCAAGTAGTTTCTTGTATGGAGCGTCGGATCTCCGAATGTTCCATACGTATTCAGGTCGCTCCACTTCCCGGTTCTAGCTTCTCTTATCACCTGTAACGATGATGAAACTGGGAAGTAGTAGCCAATGCCCGCGCCGCTGACATTACCAGCCAGATGCGCCCAATTCACATTGCTCATCGACTCGCTCCAACCAAGCGCTGTAGACTTAGCCGTACCATTAACCGTAAATGTGTTATTACCTGCACTGCTCAGCTTGCGGTTCTCTACAATCGATTCAGCGATCATGCCGCCGGAAGCCGAGATACCCGCTCCGAGCGCGACGATCTCATTATCGAACATGAACCATGCTTTCTTCGCATCAAGCGTCTGTCCATATGGCTGCAGCCTCATTCCTACTACACCATATTGCCCTAGAGAAGCTCCGCCTACCGCATTGCTGCTGTTCTGCTTGCCCGCAGTCACGGTTCCGTTCTGCAGCACAGTCGTTCCCGCTAGACGCTTCACATCCACAGTTGGCCAGAAGTCATCGCTATACTGCGCATGATCTGCGTTATAGAGATAAGTCATGCCGTCAGAAGTATGCCAGCCCTTCTTGTTCTCGGAATTGATCGCCTCATAATTGCCTGTACGCGTGGAGTGCATAGCCAGTCCAAGTGAGAACCCCGGCCGATGGTGAACGGCTCGATCCATGCGATGGAACTGCTTATGGGCTATTAGCTCTCCACGCGGCGTTATGTTGATGTCATTAATAAGCTGCTTGCCCAGCACAATCATATTAATGGTAGCATCATCGTAATAACTGCTATACGTATCCTCCGCCATCCACCTCTTTACCATCGCCTTGATCCGCTCTGCATCCGCGACAGGGGCGAATTGCGCGATACGGATTAACGCCTGCATCACATAGTGCCCTGTGGCATGGTCCTGGAATGCATTCCGCGAGATCTCCCTGCCTCGTGTCATATCCATCATCGCCCCTTCATACATGAATGGCTCGAAGCTATCGTAAACCCAATTGTACACATTTTCCTTATTCGGATTCGTGACTGTCCAGGTCGACCCTTCAAGCACATAGATGACATTGGCAATATCAGAGATCAGATTCTTCCCGTATCCGCCCGCATAGGAGAAGATCGAGTGCTGAATGAACGAACCATCCAGATAGAAGCCGTCACCGCTCGTACTATAATTGAACACATTACTCAACCCGTCCCTTGCTGCTGCAAGTAAATCACTATCCTTCGATAGAATACCGCGCAGCAGCACGACCGTCACCTTCCATACCCGGTTCGCGCCAGTCATCTCGACAACGGGGGAGTACCGCTCGACGGCTCCCATGTAATTGTCAATTTGGGCTGAGGTGAAGTCGTCGTACATCATAACCACAATATCTTGTATAGCTAGCGGTGAACCGATCTCCCAGTCCCACCAATTACCGGAGGTCGAGGAAGTCAGATTATAGCGATTCGCATACATCCAATCCATCGCATCTACAATATCGTCCCGCAATTGTGTGTTGCCCTCCAGCACAGAACCCTTTACCGCATAGCCCAGCGCCATCTCCCTCAGCCTGCGGTACGTTTGTTTCACATGCTCTGAACTGGTGCCGAGATTGCTCCACAGCCGTGTGCGTGTCGGCGATGTGTCCATCGTATCCCAGTACCCTTGAGCGATCGTCTCGATCGCATTGATCTTGGCAGCTATGTCCGGGTCCGCTGCATTATAGCTGCTCCCGCCTGTTACGATCTCCCCCCACTTGTCCCTAAGCGTGTCATACTCATCTAATGCAAGCGCTCTCTCAGGTGAGGAAATGAAAACTAAACTCGCCACCATACACATGACTAACAAGAATGCGATATTTCGTCTAAGGACCTTCATCAAATTCCCTCCAATTCAATAGTTGAATCATGTCTAAAACTCAAAAGGAAAGGGGCGCCAATTGCATGCGCCCCTCCTATTTTATGCTCTAGTTGATGTAGCCCAGTTCCTTCAAGGTGGTCTTCGCCTGCTCCAAGTAAATGTTGACCTTGAAATCATTCATCAGCTTATCCACGAATGCCTCATACTCACCGAATGGGCGCTGACCGTGGATGAACTTCGTAATTTCTTCCGATTCATAACGGTTCTTATCGTTGATTGAGATGCCATCTGGGAACGGAATGAACTCGTTGAAGGTGTTGATTCTAGGCTGCTCTGCCGCGAAGGTCACATAGCTTTGCTGCTTGTCGAACTTCGTCTTGAGGTAGTTCAGCTCATCACGCCCTGTCAACTGATGGTTGAATGCATAACTTGTTTCGGAGGTGCGTTCGGTTGCGACAATCTTGCCGCCTTCTACATTGTAATGCTCCCCCTCGATTCCATACATGACCAGACGACCGCCATCTTCACTGGTTACATAATCGATGTATTCCAGCACCTTGGCCAGCTTAGCCGGGTCCTTCTCCACGCCTACAGATACTGCATAACGTCCACCCGTGCTGCCAATATCGAAGTTGCCCTGATAGGTGCCGCCAGGACCAGTCAGTGCCGGCAGTTGAATCCACTCCGCATTCGGATTTATCGCCTTGTATTGCTCTACATAGTTGTCCTTGACCATCTCGCCCCAGTTCAAGTAGACGATACCGGCTTGACCCATGAACACCTTCTCTTGGTGCTTCAGTCCTTTGTTCGTCATAAATTCTGGATCGACATATCCCGCAGAGATCAGTTCATGAATATAAGATAGTGCTTCCTTCATCTCAGGCTGTGCCGTCGAATAAGCAGCGGCACCGTCCTTGACATAGAATAAGCCAGGTGTCGGCACTCCGAATGCAGAGAATACCGGGTCGAATGTTGCCGGAGCGTTCACCGCATCCGGGCTTCCGATACCAACTCCTGTAATGCCATAAGTGTCCTTCTTGTTATTGCCGTCTGGATCACCCTCGGTGAACGCCTTGGCCACATTCTTAAAATCTTCAACGGTTGTTGGAACATCCAGCTTCAACTTATCGAGCCAGTCCTTACGAATCCAGTAGGAAGACATTGGCAAGTACGCGCGCTTCGGTATGGCATACAACACACCGTCGATTCTACCTTTGTTCAGATCGTCTTCCGTTAATCTCTCCTTCACATTCGGCATCTTGTCCAGATATGGACCCAGATCAAGCAAGAGGCCTTGCTCCGCATAGTTCTGCAGCTGATTCTTCGATACTGCGAACAGATCCGGCGCCGAACCGCCGGCGATCTTCACATTGAGCTGCTGCTCATATTCACCGGGTGCTGTTACATTAAAGTCGAGATTCATGTTCAATCTTTCGACCAGCTCTTTAAGAATGAAGTCCTCATTCTTCGCCGGCATACCTGTGCCGGAAGCGAAGAAGCTGATTTCCACCGGTTTGCCGTCATTCGCATTGTTTGCAGGTGTCTTGCTCGTATTGGTTGAGTTAGATCCTGTGCCACCCGTATTGTCCGTATTACCGGAATTGTTCCCGCCGCAGGCAGCTAGCACAACCGAGAGGGTCAAAAGCAAAGCGAGCAGCAGTACCGTCCCTTTTTTCATTTTTCATTCTCCTCACTTCATCATTATTTATATGTTAACCCTTAACTGAACCCAAAAGCATCCCTTGAGTGAAATACTTCTGGACGAAAGGGTAAACAACGATAATTGGCAGTGCCGATAGAACAACCGCGGCCATCTGCATCGACTCCGAGGGCAGCACATCCTCCGCATCGAGCGGCGGCATCATTGTGCTGGCAAGAATGTTGCGCAGAATCACTTGCAGTGGATATTTCTCGTTGTTGTGAATATACATGATCGCCTGGAAGAACTCGTTCCAATGCCCCACTGCGTAGAATAATCCGACTGTCGCCATGACTGGCATCGATAATGGCAGAATGATCTTGGCCAGAATGGTGAGCTCCCCGGCACCGTCGATTCTTGCCGCTTCGTCGAGCTCCTTGGGCAGCCCCTCGAAGAACGTCTTCATAATCAGCAAGTTAAACGACCAGACGATGCTTGGAATAATCATGGACCATACGGAGTTGACGAGTCCTGTTGCCTTCACGACAAGATAAGTTGGCACAACACCGCCATTGAACAGCAGCGTAAAGGCAACCAAGAATAAGAGTACCGTTCTACCTGGCAAGTAAGGCTTACTGAGTGGGTACGCCATAAGTGCCGTGAAGAATAAATTCAACGCTGTACCAACTACGGTAATGAATATCGTAACTCGATACGCTCTTGGGATGAGCGAGTCACTCAAGAAGGCGGCATAGGCCTCAAACGTGATCTGCTTTGGGATGACCACAAACCCGCCATTCTTCAACACCTCGCTATAGGGGGTTAGAGAGACCGAGATCACATATAATAGCGGGAACATCACGACAACAACGATCAAGCACAGGAAGACAGCATTGCATACATTGAAGACTCGATCTTGCCAGCTCGTTACCATACTTGTTCCCCCCATCTCTTGGCCAGTGAATTCGCAATGACGACCAGGACAAACCCGACTAATGATTTGAACAAACCGACAGCTGAGGCCAGGCTGAAATTCAATTCCTCCAGCCCTGTCCGGAATACCCATGTATCGATAATGTCAGCAACCGGATAGACGTGAATGTTATACATGATGTAAATTTGATCGAAGCCTGCGTCCAGCATATGGCCTAGCTTCAAAATCAAGAGCAGTATGATTACACTTCGAATGCCAGGCAATGTAATATGCCAGATGCTTCTGAACCGCCCTGCTCCATCCACTCTTGCGGATTCATAGAGGGAGGGATCGATTCCGGCAATCGCCGCAAGATAGATAATCGCGCTCCAACCCGTATCCTTCCAAATTTCCGAACCGACTAGAATGCTTCGAAACCAATCAGTCGAGGATAGGAATGACACGCTGTGACCAATACCTTCCTTCAGCCACATGTTAACAAGTCCGCTAGTTTCCGATAGGAAGGCGAGCGCGATGCCGTAGATGATGACCCAGGATAAGAAATGCGGCATGTAGGTCACTGTTTGCACGATTCGCTTGAAGTAGCGATTCTGCACTTCATTGAGCAGTACTGCCAGTCCGATCCCCGGCAGCATTCCCCACGCCAGCTTATAGAAGCTGATCAGGAACGTATTCGTTAAGATTTGGACAAAATAAGGCGACTCGTAAAAAGCAAGAAAATGCTTATACCAGGGGTCTGCCCACGGGCTGCTGAATATGCCCTTCATGATGTTGTAATCCTTAAACGCGATTATTGCACCGGCCATCGGGGCATAGCGGTAAGTGACATAATAGATCAGACCGGGCAGCAGCATGAGATATAAGATTTTATATCTCCAGATGGCCTTGGACTTCACTGTCAGCCATCTGAGCATGCGGCTCGGCACAGTAGGTGAATTCGACAGCAGCTCTGTTCTGTTCTCCATGTTGTTCTCCTTTGCGATAGTCGGTACTTTGAGTCTGTACATAAAGAATAACCCGTATTTTCATCTGAAAATACGGGTTATTCTTTATGTTTATGGGTGGATTATTAGTGACTTCTTGCTGTCATCGGATGCCTAAATTTGACTTTAAACCCCACCTCAGAGCTTTCCACGACTGGCTTATATGCTTCTCCGAAGTGCAGGAACAGCCTGCGCTCTACATTACTGAGACCAACGCCGCTCTGCTTCCCTGGGTGGGACACCCCCGGCCCATTGTCCTCAACGGTGAATACCATATCTGGACCGTCTCTGTACACCGACAGCATGATCTTGCCGCTGCGTTCCTTATGCTTACCCATACCGTGTCGAATGGCGTTCTCGACAAGCGGCTGCAACAGCAGCTGCAGCATCCGCTCGCCCATGAGGTCAGGATCGATGTGGTAGACAACCTTGAAGCTTCCCGGATTTCGTAATAGCTCAATATTGACGTAATTCCGGACATGCTCCAATTCCCGTTCAACCGAAGTCCAGCCATCGCCATCGCTCAGACTGAATCGCAGCATATTAGCCAGCCGTGTGACCATCTCGGAGATAACCGGCTCCTGGATGGCCTGCGCCTTCCACTTGATCGAATCGAGCGTATTGTACAGGAAGTGCGGGTTTATTTGGAGGATCAGCATTTGCCGTTCGAGGTCCTTCTTCTCGCGCTCCATATGCCGTGTCGTCTCCATCTGCTCGAGCAAGCTCTCGATCATTGAGTTATAGCCGTTGATCCATTGCCCAATCTCATCATGCCGCTCCTGCAGGGGCAGAGGCTCCAGCTGACCGAGCTGTACCTTCTTCATGAATCGAATAATTTGCTTAATCGGGTTAGTGAATGATCGCGCTATCACGTACAGCAAGGCCGAGATCAGAACCAGACTGACTATAATCATTCCTATCGTAAATCGCTTGACTTCATCCAGTGACGCAGTCAAATCATCCTTCGGCAGTACAATCGACAGATGCCAATGCTCTGCGGACAGCCCGAGCGTCGCGCTCATATACGCTTCATTACCATGATGAATGATTGAAGACTTGCCGTATTGGTCCGCTTCAGGGTGCGAGAGCACAATGCCTTCCTCATCGGTTATCATTAATTCCGCATTCTCATACAGAGTTGGCCCGATCAACTCCTCTTGCAGGATAAAGTGCGATATGCGGATGGCCATCACACCGACAGGAGAGAAGTCATCGAGCGACCGGATCTGCCTTACGAAGATGAAGTCGGGCGCATCCCACCGCTCATTCCATTCATGCGTCCAATAGCCCTTGCCCTTTAATTCGAACGCTCTGTCGAACATCGCCTCGGTCGGCGTAACTTGCTGGTACTGTAACAGGTTGCTGTAGTTCGGGTACTGCTCGAGCTCGATAGGGAATATGTACAGCTCGAATGGACCCTTCAGCTGCGTAATGATGTCATTAATATTCAAAATGAATTCCAGTTCCTTCGAGATCAACTGGGGGGGCGGGGATTCAAGCAGCTCCTGCAGCTCCGCCGATGCGATGACAGCTTCAGATCGCTGCATGGTCTCCCGGATCAATCGTTCGACACGCTGTGCATTCTGATTCACATTGTCGGTCAAGAATACGCCTGCCACCTCCTCGATCTGGTCAATGGACCGCTCATAGGATAAGTAGCCGAGCAGCAGCACTAGAACAGACACAGAGACAACCAATACGAGCAGCAGCTTGGTGAACAGCGTAGTTCGCCGATATAAATTCCGGATCATCTTCATCGTCCATACCTGTATTCCTTAGGTGTAACCCCTGTCTTCTTTTTGAACAGCTTGCCAAAGTGGTGAATATCCTGATAGCCTACCGTACTCGCAATCTCATAGATCTTATTGTTCGTCTGCCGCAGCAGCTCCTTCGCTTTCTGGATGCGCATATCGGTTATGTAATCCAGGAAGTTGATGCCGACTTCCTTCTTGAACAGCTGGCTGAGCCATACCGGATGAATCGACAGCTCGTCAGCAAGCGCCTGCAGCTTCAGCTCCTCCATATACTTCTGGTGAATCAGCTTCAACGCTTGCGCGATAATCGCATTCTTGTTCACCTCGCGGATTTGCAAGGATAAACCAATCAGGTACTTAGATAGTGCCGATCCGAGATCATCCATGGTCTCGCATGCGTCTAATTCATCCCATAACGCTACGGGAATCTCGCCACCCTTCAGCTCAGATCGCTTGCGCAGCACTTCCTGCAGCTTCATAATCCAATCGATGCACCGCTGTGAGATATCGCTAGGCTTCGAAGCATTGCCCTTCACTACCAGATTGTGGACGTACTTGTCCGCAGCGGCACGAATCGCCTCCTCGTCTCGAGACTCGATCGCACTGACCATATAGGCGGCAATATCAGCTTCGCTACCCTGTGTATGCGCCTTTAACTTATCATAATAATACACATTCTGATCTTTACTTAGCAGCGCGGCGCGCTGGGCATCCACCGCTTGTCTGTAAGCGGAGTGCAAGCTTTGGAAGCTGTTCATTCGCTCACTGACCCCGATGCTGGCGTTCATCTTCTGATAGCGCAATATCTCGCTGTCCACCTTCTCGATAAGAGGACCTATGTCTGCATGCGGCGTAACGATAATCCAATATTTCTTGGCATTCATGAATGTGACAGACGGTGCATATTGCTGCATCAGTTCATCCACGATATTACCAGTAGCGAATGCCAATAAATCTTCTTCCTTCTCCGACAACTCGGAGGCGAAGGCTTTGACCGTGATCGAGATCGTGTAATAGGGCTCGGATGCCAGCCATTCCAACCCCCATATACGCAGTCTGTGCAGGATGTGCTCATGCAGGGATGTTGGCTGCAGACAGAGACCGAGGAGGAATATATCACGCATCGACCTAGTACCCAGATGAGCCATCTCCAGGGTCCGATGATGATCGATTCGCTCCTTCTGTTCCTCCTCAATCCACTGCACGCACTCCTTAATCTTATTCACGAATGCATCCGTATCGAATGGCTTCAGGAAGTAATCCACAGCACCGAGCTTCAGTCCCCGCTTCGCGTACTCGAAGTCGTCGAAACCGCTGACGATGATGATCTTCGGTTCATAATCGGTAATATGCACATGCTCTAATAAGTCCAGCCCCGTCATATCAGGCAGAATGATATCGGTTATGATTAACTCGGGCCGATGGGCCTCGATAACTTCCAGCCCCTCCACCGCATGGCTGCAGAAGAAGACCTGCTCGATCGCCGCATCCAACTGCTCCATCATTCGCTTCATCCCCTCTAAGGCTTGGGGCTCATCCTCAATTACCAGCACATTCATCTACCAGTCGCTCCTTCGGCTCATGCCCATGAACATCTCGAGCCCATTATATCATGATCGACCCGCCGGCTTGCAGCAACCTTCTTAATTCATCGGCGGCAACCTGCCTCACGGACTTCGACTGATGCAGCGCCAGATAAGAAGCGACTCCGGCCGCTTCACCGGTTTGGTTCATGTTAACCATTACGCGTACCCCTCCGAACGCTTCCTCATCAACGTCGATCATTCTTCCAGCGACGATCACATTATCATAAGGGCCTTTAGGCAGCAGGCTGCGATACGGAACTTGATAATAAGTGGGATCCACGGGAGTTTCCTCGCGCCAACGGTCCACCTGATGCGGATAACCCGGACGGACATACACGCGAACGCCGTCGAGATATTTGAACGTTAATCCTGGCTTGTTCTGGTGATGAATATCAACACGATAGCTGCCGTAAGCGATCGCATCCTCGAATACAGCACCGCTTAAGACCTCTTCTCCGCTCAGCTGGTACAAGCAGTCGATATGACGGGTTTCTCGTGTTCCAATATAGGAAGGCAGCGATACGAGCGCAACCTTATTGTCTGGGCCATACTTGCGGATAAGATCCATAATCGCCCGCACTTGCCGGCGGCCTTCCATCTCGCTGTAGGTCAGCTGCTCTCCATCCGAGCTGTTGGCATGATACACTCTCGTACCAGCGTACATATACACATCCTTCGTTCCCGGTACGTGCCGGCCCCAGCCGAAGCCCTCAGGAATTTGGAATTCATCCCGATAAGTCAGTCTGGCTTCCTGCAGATCGAGTCCGATCAGCTTATCGTTGCCAGTCACATCATCTTGGACGTTCTCATTATTGCCCCAGCCGCTGATCTTCGCACAAGCCGTAGACGGCTGGAAGTGGGAGGACATCCGGTAATCGAGCTCTAATCTAGCACATAGATCTCCGTCACCGGTAGCGTCTATGAACACTTTGGCCCGAATCGCCCCGCGCCCGGATTTATTCTCCACGATCGCAGCTGTCAACCGTCCCTCTTCTACATAAGGGGCCACGAATGAGGTATGCAGATAGGCCTTGACGCTGCTCTCCTCAATGAGCTGATCCAGCTCAATCTTAAGCTCCTCTGTGTTCAACACGTAGCCAACCGAGTGACTTTTCTGTTCCGCCTTGACTGCTCCTAATCGCTGCAATCGTTCGATCGTTTCCCAAGAGAGTCCAGCGATAATCTGCTTGGAGAACTCGGTGTTATATAAGGAATGCCAGATATTGACCAACCCGGATGTAGCGACACCCCCGAATGCATTCTGCTTCTCGACAATAACGACCTTTGCGCCTAATCGGGCAGCACGGACTGCAGCGAATACACCGGTACAGCTCCCGCCGAGCACACAGATATCCGCTTCGTAGAACACCGGAATTTCTCTTGCTGGTTCTTTGATAATCATAAAATAAAACCTCCTCTATTCATTTAATATCATTATAGGAGGAGAGGATTTCTTTTTACCATGCACTATACTGCAAAATCATATATACTTTATTTCATAAGCAGAGAGGAGGAGTCAAATTGTTCCCATCCCCCTGGGAGTATGGTGTGTCCGTCGTCCGCCATCATTATTATGATCGTAAGCCAGCGTTCGAGCGTTCTTCTGATCGCTATGAAGAGTGGGCCGTATTCGCAGTTGAGCAAGGGAGCTTCCATTATCACATTGGTGCAGCCTCGGGTGAGGCGTGGGCAGGGCAGCTTGTACTCTGTCCGCCTGGCGTCATCTTCAGAAGGGAATTGCAGCAGGAAATCTCATTCCATTATTTTCTGTTTCATTGGCTGGACGGGCAGGGCAAGCCGGCAGCTGCAGCAGGTTATCCTAGCGGCAGTGTGTTGCGTTTCCAATCAGAGGAACGGTTTAACCTCTCCCTGTCCTCACTTCGATCGCCGACACTCGCCCAGCATCCAACATACCGGCTATGGATCAGCCATGTGCTGCTCGACCTATTCCGAGTGTACACAATGGAAGCGGACATGCCCATGCCGCCGGACCGTCAACTGGTGAACGACCCGCAGATGGAGGAAGCCCGCAGGATGCTGGATACCGCTTGTGATGAACCGATTACGATCGGAGCGGTTGCGCACTATTTTGACATGAATGGCGTGCAGTTCTCTCGAAGGTTCCACAGAGCCTATGGGGTGAATCCGTCCGCTTATGTCGAGAAGCTGAGGCTGGATAAGGTGTGCCATCTGCTCACCCATACCGCAATGACCATTGAACAGATCGCGCTTGCCAGCGGATATAGCAATGGCTTCTATCTGAGCCGACACTTCTCCAGCAAGATGCATATGTCACCGTCGACGTATCGCAATCAGCATCGGGTGTAGCACACACGCATTGCCGCGCAAAAAAACTGCCTCATCTATAAAAGATTCGGCAGCTTTTCATTGTCCTCTATTCCTTGCTAGCTTGACCGCTGAGCTTACTCGTAATTGAGATGAGCGCAGGAATGAACACCGGCAGCATCACGAAGCTGAGCGCAGCTAGACCAACGATCACCAGAATGGCGATTTCGATAAGACTTAATACACCTGATGGAATCAACGCAGCGAAGGTACCTCCCAGAATTACCGCAGCGGATATGACTACACCGCCGATATGCTTGGCAGCCTCTATGATCGCGTTGACAGGCTCCTGAGGCAGCTCGCGATACCGCATCATCAGGAAGATGCTGTAATCTACGCCCAGCGCTACAATCATAATAAATCCGAAGAATGGAACATTCCAGCCCAGACTGTCAACCCCTAGAAGCTTGACAGCTGCAAGCTCAGTTACGCCTAATGCAGTACCATAAGCAATTAGTAATGATGCAATAATGAAGATCGGCTGCCAGAACGAACGTGTAATGACCATCAACACAATACCGATCCCGATTAACATGATCGTTGCTGTGCGGGTAAAGTCTCCGCTCGCGATATCCCTAAGGTCAGCATTTTGTGCGGACATTCCGCCGATTGCAATTTCAGCATCGCTTAATTCCGTTCCTTGTACGGCTGCCCTCACTTGGTCATTCATGTCTTTTACGATCTCCATGGCTTCACTGCTATACGGGTTTACATCCAGAATCACCATCATACGAACGGTGCGATGATCATCTGACATATACATCCCGACAGCTTCTTGGAACGCTTCACCTTCAAGCACGTCTTGAGGAATATAGAAGATGCTTGAAGCATTAGATGCACTGAGATTAACCAGATAATCCTGCGCTTCATGAAGACCATCATTGACTTGCTGGAGTCCATTCGTACTCTCTTCTAAGCCTGCCCGCAGAACATTCATCTGATCCTGCAATCCGGCAAGTCCGCCCAGCAGCTGCTCCTGACCAGCATTCACCTTGCCAATGCCGGCTGCAAGCTCCATACTCTTGCCCGCTAACTGACTCGAACCGCTCGAGGCCTCCTGCAGCCCTGTCTGCAGGCTGGATGCGCCAGTCTCAAGCTGGGAGACTCCTTGCTTCATCATCGTTATACCGCTATTGATTTGCTGCAAGGAGCCGTTGGCCTGCTCGAATTTGGCTATAGCATCGCTATAGGCTGGCGTTAATTGAGCGAGCTCGGCAGACAGCGCTGCGAGCTGTTGTTTGGCAGCGGCGGCAACACCCAGTGTCAATTGCACATGCTGATCACTCGCCAGTTCGGGATGCTGCTCCGCGAAGGCTGACATTGCTGTCTCTATCTGCTCATATCCAGCTCTCGCACCATCGATTGCCGCTGCAATCGTACGGAAGGAGGAAGAGAAGGAACCAAGTCCGCTGCTTAATTGACTGTAGCCGGCATGTAATTGCGAGGTTGCATGCGCAAGCTCCTCCAGCTTCTCATTCACGGTGTGCAAGCCCGATTGGAGCTCTCCAGCTCCAGCTTCGCCGCTGACTAAGCCTGCGCTCAGCTGTTCAAGCACGCTGCCAATGGCTGCTGCGCCGTCTTGGGCCTGCCTTGTACCGTCGATTAACTGCTCGATGCCCGCTGTACTGCTGGTTGAACTGCTTAGTTTATCCTCTGCTGAGCCCAAGCCGTCTTTAATTTGTCCAATGCCATCTGCCGCGTCCTGCAAGCCTGAGTACAACGTTCTAGTCTGGTCATTGATATAGAGCTCATCAATCCGCTTGCCCTCGGGACGAGTAATCGTATAAACCGATGCGACGCCATCCACATGCTCGATCTTATCCGCTAATTCATCCACGAGCTTCAAAGTCTCACTGTTGTTCATGGCGCGATCACTCTGAATCACAACAGAAGCTGGCGAGGAGAAACCCGCAGGGAAGTGTTCTTCAATCACATTGATTCCTTGCTTCGATCGATAGGAATCATCGACCTCAAGCAGTGTATTGTAGCTAAGCGTCCCGCTGTAATTCAAATAAACCGGCACGCAAAGCAGCAATGCAATGAGTAAGAACAAGAATGGGCGCTTGACTGACACGCGTGACAACCAGGCCCACATCCGATTATCGCCATGACCCTCGAAGCGTTTGATCGGCCAGAACATCCGCTTGCCCAGCAGTGCCATGAAGAATGGATTGAGCGTATTAAGTACTGCAATTAACACCGCTACCGCTATCGCAACTGCGGAGGTGGATTGATAGAATTTGAACTCTGCCAGGAGCAGGGTCAGGAAGCCGATGAGCACAGCTACACCGCTATACAGCACAGTCTTACCAGCCGACTTATAGGTTGCCTTGATGGCATCTAGAACATGCTCAGTTCGACTTAACTCTTCCTTGAATCGTGTGTACAGCAGAATATTGTAGTCTGTTCCAATACCGAACAGAATCACAACGAGGAAGATCTGCGTAAAATTCGAGAATGGATAATTCCATTGATCCACCAATTGGGCAACAATTCCGAGCGACACCAAGTAAGACACACCAACCGTAAGCAAAGACACGAATGGAACGATTGGAGAACGGAATACCAAGACGAGTACGATCAGAATAAATATAACAGCTATAATTTCGGTTTTCTTAATTCCTTCCTGAGTGGAGATAACGAAATCCTCCGTGACTAGCGCAGCGCCGGTCAGATAAGCCTCCACACTCTCCATGTCCAGCATCGCATTCAAGCGTTCCGATACCTCAGTGACTGTTCCTGATGACATGCTGATGCTGATCTGAGTTAAGATCGTCGTTCCATCCTCAGACATCAGCTGCTTAGCAGTCTGCTCACTGTCAAGATGGGTCAGCAGCTTGGTTATTCCTAATTCATCTTGGTTTATCTTGAATTGTTCAATTACTGCAGCGATCTCTTCGAGCTGCGCGTCGCTTAATGGTGCACCACTACTCGAGCTGTATACCGTGATGATGTCATAATTGTCGCCGCTCTCCTGATTCATCTGACTGAGCATCTTCGTTGCAGCTTCGCTTTGGGCAGAGTCTGGAACATCAATTTGCCCCTTCTCCCGTACCAGCTGATCCAAGTTTGGCATCGTAAGGAGAAGCAGGAGCGTAATCACAATCCAGCCAACAAGCGCTCCGGTTCTCCAGTTCAACATTTTCCGCATGGTCTTGCCTCCTGTAATATGAATGAATATTCATTCCGAAATGAATAACAACCTTTTATCTATCTCATACTAAATTAAGCTACACGCGAATCGAATGCCAACAGCATTCCTCGACGCCATTGAAGATCGCATCATCCTTCGAGAGCTTCTGTTTATTCATCATTTTGCTGAATTGAATCAAGGCCCCATAGACAATACAAATCAATGCATCCGTATAGACATTCTTAATGATGCCCTCCTGCTTCCCTTTCTCCACAATGCGGCGTACGGAATCGAGCATGTCATTGTAAATCAGATGACTCTCCTCATCCAAATAATATGCCCCGCTATGTGATTCAATGAACAATAATGCATCCATATGTTCTTCTGCATAATTCATCATCGTCGTGAAGACATCTCGAAATTGATCACGAATATTCTTCTCATCATTCATTAATTTTGGTGTCAATTCACCGGAGAATTGCTTCACGCAATACTGGAATAACGCATTCACCAACGCTTCCTTATTATCGAAGTATCGATAGATCGTTCCTGCCCCTACCTTTGCCTTGTCTGCGATCATCGGGACGGTTGTGCCGTCATAGCCTCGCTCGGCGAACAGCATCAAAGCTGCCTGCATGATTTCTTCGCGTTTATTGGGTGCCATATGTTCATCCTCCTTCAGATCAATGGCGGGGAATGAATATTCATTCCGACTGAAATAGTATAGTTCTTTCACGAAAATAAATCAATATCCCCCCAGTAACTAATCTGCTTTCTTTTCAGTGAACGTGATCCACACCCGATTTTGCCCTTCTGCATTCGTATCGAATACAACCGTACCCGAATAAAGGATGCCCGATATGTGACCCGATGCTATAAACCCCTGTCCTAGACTCATTCCTACCAGCGCGTTGGCTTCTACCTGATAGCCATGCTCCAACAATACCTGCTCGTAGCTCAGCACATTTTCCTCGATTGCATTTTCATAGAAAAACTCAGCACTCCATCCTTCTTTCTTCCCTGTTGTCAGCACCTCGAAGGGACTGCCTTCCACCCAGCCGTCTAGAATAGGCAGAGGGAATGCAGTCGGTACTTGGCGAGGCTCCGCTTTACGCTTGTCATCCTGTTCATTGCCAGAGCTGCCATCATCGTCTTCCTCAGCAGCTTCTTCACTTTTCGATGTGCCAGCTCCATTACCAGCAGATTCCCCATTTTCGAGTAACTGGCTTGCATGCGATTCATCCTTGGACCCACCTTGATTCTCTTGTTCATTGTTCCCGCAAGCACCCAACACCGCAACCATTAGTATCATCGATAATAGCATTGCGCCTTGTCTCTTCATACCTAACCATCCTCCTTATAAAATAACCGCCCATGCTATTGCAGCATTTTCAATATATCCTTTAAATCCTCTAAAGCTTCTACACTCTTCGGATCATTCAAGCCATCCATTCCGCCCTGATTCATAAATTGATCAAATTCCTTACGGTCATCCGGATCCATCTGATTGGGGTAGTCATTGGATTGAAGTATATCTTGCAGGTCCATCGCATTGGACGAAGCAAACGGAATTTCCTGTTCCTGCATGCCACATACATCCCAATATACGGAGCCTTCAGCAAACGGATTGACGGTTGGATTCTTGTGGCGAACGGTATAATGGCCTTGGAAACGACCACTTATTGATCCGATTAAATGAACCGCACTCGTATTTTCTTCGATCGATCGTTCTTCGTTATATTCCACTGCCTCTACCCGGCCTTGTATCGTACCGCTAATCCAAACATGATGATGATCGGAGCCGAGCTGTGTAAACTCGTCAATCGTGACGGTTGCAAGCAGCTCGTCCGTCATCGGTTCGAGCTCTCCATGATCAGGAATGATGCCAGGCGGCGGAGAAACATAAAAACCGTCAGGATGATGCGGACTCGGCACACCAATCACTGTTCCATTCTTAAAGAGAATCGACCGATTGGACATCTCGTTGCCGGTATTACTAATCTTTACTGGGTAAGTACCTTGTTCGTCAGGTAACGGCCCTTCACCCTCAAATCGGATCTGCAGATTCTCTCCGTTTAACAGGTTAGAAAACAGTATTTTTGTTATACGCCCTTCACCATCTACCCCCGCACGTTCAATCTGGGATACGTTCGAGCTTTGCTTCGCATTAAAGGCACTAATTTCCCATTCCGCCCAGCATTCACAGTCTCCTACTCGAACAAGGGCGCTCTGCTGCAAAGCAGGCTCAGCCACACTCGTGGCGGTGACCGTGACGATGGCTGCCTCATCTGGAGCTGTAAATAAACCATTGCTGCTTATCGATCCCGCGCTTGCACTCCAGATTACGCGCTGATCATCCATATTATGAATGATCGCTTGAAACGCTTGCTGCTTTCCTGGCTCTACGCAGCATTCCTGAGGTGTAATAGCTATACTCCTATCTGTGCTGTGCAAGCGCAATAGAGCGTGTCCTTCGCGTCGCGGCGCATGAGGGAGCGCTCGTAAACCGGTGCTCGATGTACTCATCGCAGTAATCGTAATCGGAAAATCGGCTTCATCATAAGACGTATCGATCATCAACACCGATTCCCCATCCGGATCTGTTCGAACTGTTACTCGATGCGCACCTGCCGGGTGAACTTCCCAGGCAATCCCTTTATCATTCGCATTCATTACAGCTGCTCGGATCTGAGTTGATGTTCCAGGCTTAATCGTTAATTCACTAGGGGTAACCTTCACTTCAATCGGCAGCACTTCAATCGCTGTATCTTTAGAGAAGAACGTTCCATTTGGGTTGAATGCACGCCGTCCAAATCTGTCCCCCCGAGGCGATACTTCTAGCGTTGCCATTCCCGTTGCCCGTGCGCGGTACGTATTGTGGTCCACCATATAGACCGGAGGCTCTGCTTCCGGAATCATACGCACACTGCTCCAGTTTTCATCTGTTATATCCGTAGGACCGAACTCACAAGGAGGGAATTCGAATACGCCAGTACGGCTTGTTTCTTTACCAAAAAGCTGATCGCTCAGCTGCGAAGTCCGCTGCTGTCTATAGAAGCTATCTGCAGCTTCAATACCTTCATCCAGCTTGAGATCAAAACGCTTGGTCAGTCCTTTCCCTACCCTGCCTCCTAATTGATCTAACAAATATCCAAAGGCCGCTTTGTCCGCGCTCCACCCTCTGCTTGTTGCTTTAACCAGTGCTTTATCCCAGTTTCCATCCAGCTGCTCATCATCTTCCACAAATTGATTCGGGCTTACTTCTACCTTCAGTTCAATGAATTCACTCGGCAGTAATCCCTCCATAATTTCATAACGTAATTTCATCAGCTCAATTGTGTTCCCCATCGCATTAAACACCTTGCCTGCTTTAGGACCGCCGCCTGCCGTGGCCAATACCCCAGCAGCATTCCATAACAGGGCAGAAGCGTCCAGCAATTCTGTGCCATCACCAAAGATTTCATTTTTAATTTGCATATTCATTAGTTTGTCTAGTGTAGCGGCACTTGGACGATGCAAGGGCATACCGCATGTCAATGGAATACCGCTAGCCATGTTCACACTGCTGATGGTAACGAGCCCGCTTCTTTTAACCCGATTGTAAGCCAGTGTTTCATCTACCGTCAGTGCTTCCAATGTGTCCAGATTTGCGATATATGCCTCCATCGCGCGAACAATGCCGCTGTGCTCCACCAGCCCATCTATCAACGTCCACTGGTCTTCCGATAATTCACCTAGCAGCGGCGATTGATTGTCAGCCATACGCATGATTGAATTTGGATTGCCGGCACCTTGTACGAAATCATCAACGACAAAATGCGCTGCGGCGAATGGGTTCTCCTCCAGAAGCTGCATATGCGAAGGTTTATTCACATCGATGTTTAACAATCGCGCCTGAGCATTCCCCATATCCACAAGTAAGTTAGCGAGCTTGGAGAATGCGCCAGGAGAGTCGGGCAAGGCTTCAATCGTAAACGTTACAGCATCACAATATTGATCCTGTTCATCAATTAGTGTCATTTCCACTTCCCCGCCGCCGCTTAGCAGCTCAGGATGGACCGGCAATTGAAAGCTTGCGCCAGCACCCTCCGCATCACGCTCCACAGGAACGAGCAGATGATTCTCGCCATTGTCGCTATGCACAATAATCGATAAGTACATGCCAAAATCAGCAGGAACAGGCCCCAGCTTGATGACATCCATGGGCTTTCCGGAAGCAGCGGAATACTGAATATTTGTACAAGCAGGCTTCTTCATGCCTTCAGATTGTTCCGTCTCATTTTTTTTACATGCGGCTAAGAGGACTACGATGACCAGACATGCGGCCAACCCAATGATATATCCAGGATATCGAACATTCGACATAACGCGTTCCATCCTATTCAGCTTCAATGGAATACATAATATTTACCGTACCCTGACCGTCATCCAACTTCCCAGAGCGTCTGCTCATCATGCCGATCGTTAACGTTTCCTCGTCAGATTGCGCCAGTATATTCTCTAGCTCTGTATCCGCCTTTGCTTTACCCTCACTTGCATCTAAGTCATCAATAACAGGTGGTGTTTTACTCGAGTCCATTGACTTTGTCTCGCTTTGATGCTCGTCAACCGATTTATTGGATTGCTCTTCCGTATTCAGGCCGCCCGCAGGGTCTTGATCTGCCATACAGCCATTAAAAACTGCGATGATACATACACATACCAGAATGAATAATCCTTTTCTCATAGTCCACTACCCCTTTCTCGTGTCAAGGATAACGCACAAAGGTTAAATCTAGGTAAAGAACATAAAAATGGTTCGAAGGTAAGTCTTGTTTCGATATTACTAGTAGACTCCAATCCCCATACACGATCATATAACTGCTCCGCACTCAATACTTGATTGGGATGTCGAACAAACAACAATAACAGCTCTGCTTCCTTCACCGATAATTCCAGTGCTTCATCTTGGAGCTTAAACTGGTAACGGTTGAGATCAACCTCTAACTCCCCAGACTTTAATACCCCGCTAGCATGCTTCTGACTTGCCTCATTTAGTTGTTGGAAGCGACGTAGGTTTGCCTCAACCCGTGCTTTAAGCTCGGCAAAATCAAATGGTTTCGTAATATAATCGTCCCCGCCAAGCTCAAAGCATTTCAATTTATCTGAAATTCCTTTGCGGCTGCTTAAATAAATGATAGGCAGTGTATGCTTGGCTCTAACCCGACGACATCATTCAAAACCATTCATCCTGGGCATCTCAATATCTATGATGATGAGCTGAGGCAGCTCTCCCTCCAAAATACTTAATGCCTCTACGCCATCTCCAGCGATCAATGTCCGGATTCCTTTCCCCGTATCTTCTACACTAATTTCAATCTGGTCTGCATGCACCCTAGCAGCTACCGTTATTTGCCCCTGATCTGTATATTTTATGGCGTTCCCCACAAGATTGTATAGAATTTGCTGGACACGATTTTCGTCAGCATATACAGCTGGAAGACTCGGTTTTATCAGATTTCGCAACTCAACCGGCTTATTGTTTACCAGGGGTCCGCAAATCGTGAGCACAACATTAACTAACTCATACAAGTGGATAGGTGCGCGCGCTAATCTCAATTCATCATTCTTCAACTTGGATAAGTCTAAAATATATTAATTAGGTTCGTTAATCGTTTACCGCTAGTAATGATCATCGATAGATGGTTTCGAACATGACTCGAAATCTCTCCTGCGACTCCATCCCGCAGTGTCTCAGCAATCCCAATAATGCCATGCAGTGGAGTGCGTAATTCATGCGAGGTATTCGCTAGGAACTCATCTTTAAGTTTATCCGTTCGCCTCAACGCTTCTAGCGCTATTTTCTGATTCTTTTGAGATTCTAACACTGCAGCTTCTTTCTCTTCCCGCATCCGATTAAATCGGTCACCGAGGGCTAAGGATAATAATACCATCTCCAACAACGTCGAGCCTTGCCAAGCAATGGAACAGCCTTGTAATATAGTTAACGATTTCCTTGCTTATCTATCTTCAATCAGATTTTCCCGCTTATAGCCTAGGATTTCAGTCATTTCTGCATCAATTGAAATCTACATCAATACTTCCACACAACAAATAAGACTCCGATCACATTGTGAGCAGAGCCTTATTGCGTAGATATGCGACCGGATTCAATAAACTCTTTGCTGCCCCGCATAATCCTTAACTCCGACATCTATCGACGATAGCGTTCATTCCACACTCGCATCTTCAAATCCATATATAAGGTCACTTTAACGTCCATATTGCTTAAGTCGAGCTCGCCGATCTCCGCGATACGCTTCAGACGGTAGCTCAGTGTATTCTCATGAATATGAAGCGCATCTGCCGTCGCCTTACTATGACTATTCTTGCGGAGATAGATATCTAAGGTATGGAGCAGACTGCTATTGTGCTTCCGGTCATATTGATCCAGCCGCTTCAAAGACTCGTTCACATAACGCGCCTCTCTTCGATCCTTGTGCAGCATCGGCAGCATGCGATAGTACCCGAGCTCGCCATAATACCGGCAATGCGCTAACTCCTCAGGATACAGCTCCTTCAGCCGAAGCACGGTCAGCGCTTCCTGATAGCTCTGCTCGATCTGCGTGTAATCATAGCAATCAAGTCCGCTGCCCCCCATTAACGGGCGCAGCCCAAACTGAACCAGCCGTTCAGTCAGCAGATCGAATATCGGCGAGTGTTGCCCCGTGCGTCGATCCGACGTCCGATCCTCTAGGAGGATGAGCTTGTCATGGCTGATTGTGTGCAGAATAATCCGTTGATCCATAGTTGTCGTAATGATATATCGTAGCTGTTGGTACAGCTTATCTGTAATTTCGGAAGGAAACTGGATAGAGCTAACCCCATAATTAAGCGGAAAATCAAGCTTCAGCTTTGATCCCCCAGCTTCAAACTCACTGTCGCGCTTCACATGACCCGTGAGCAGCTGCCACAGAAAATCCTGATAGCTCTGTTCCTCCTTGAGTCGAGTCATTCGCAGCTGCAGCATCTTAGCGGAGGCAGCTTTGGCGGCTTCGCGTAATTGCAGCATCGATGCTTCATCGAACCGATCGCCTTCCTCCAGCACCCAGATGTAGCCCAGCAAATCCTTGTCCTTACGGATCACAGCTACGATACGATCACCGAGTCCGATCTCCTCGATTGCAGCTACGCGCGTAGGCATGTCACTGCTAAGGATTCGCTGGAATACACCGCTGGGCCACAACGTCTGAATGATCTTCTCCGGTACCTTCCTCCCTATGATCGTAGAGATGCGGGCTGGATCTGATTCTGGACGATGAGAGCTATAGGCAACTAGTCGATGATTTACATCCTCGATCGTGACCGAGCATGTCAACACCTCGCTGATCGTATCCGCCAGCTCCTCTAGATTATCAAACATCCGATCGAACGGTTGATTATCACGCAACATGAACGTTAACTCCCATACTAGAAGGATTCCTTCGAAACTCTCTCAACTCTTTAACCATACTACGATTGATCCCACCATGCCATACATCTTGATCGAAAATTGAATACAAATAAATACTTGCCATCGTTAAAATGTCCGAGGATCAATCAGTTGCCTCTCGGAATACCATCTCCATGATCCGGCGCCCCCGGTCGATTTGCGGGTGGAATTGAATCGTTGCGGCGCGGCGTACCGCCCGCACCTGTTCGATGGCGGCCGAGCGCTCGCGCTCCAGCTGATTGTCCGCTTCTGTACCTGCTCCCGCATCCGTTCCCACTGGTACAGACGTATCTGCGTTCAGCCGATCGTTCGCAGCCGCGGACGATCGCACACGATGCACGATCGACAGCCCTGCAACAACGCCTTGGGCGCGCGCCACCTTAGCGCTCTCAATCCCCGTGATGTTGCCTGCCACGAACAGTCCGGCGACCGGAGTTTCCATCCGCACGTTATGAATCGGCACATAACCACCAAGCTCCTCAATCGAGCGAAATGGGCAGCCGATGATTGCGGCCAGCTCGGCCAACGGATACAGCCCGCCTGCGATGCAGACGAAGTCGGCTGCTACGATGTGCTCTGTGCCCGGTACCGGAACGCCGTTCGGGGTCACCTTGCACAATGTGACCGATTCCACGCGTTCCGTCCCATTGATCCGCACCGCTGCACGGCGAAGATGAACGGGCATGCCCCACAGCTTCACCCCGCCTCGCGGGAACAACCGAAGCGCCGCATCCCGCACCCAGGCAGCCTTGGCCAGTCTGCTCCCGCAGCGGATGAGCATCGATGGTGCCAGATGCGCGATGCGCAGCAGACTAGTCATCACTAGGCGCGGGTTGGCACCCTCGCGAGTGACCGGGTTGCTCGCGGGCAGTACGAGCGCCTCCACCGTCATGCCGGCGAGCTGCAGCTCGCGCGCAATCGCGGCAGACAGTACGTTCACGCCGACAATCACACCGCGCCGGCCGGCGCGCACGCGATGCACGTTGGCCATCACCTGCGCTGCGCCGATCGTCATGACGCCCGGCAGCGTCCAGCCGGGAATCGGCGCCGGCGACTCCGCCGCACCGGTGGCGAGCAGCAGATTGCCCGCATGGTACCGATCCTGGCCGGCATGTACGACGAAGCCGTCTGCGCTTCGTTCAATATGGTGGACAGACACATCAGTGCGCAGTTCGACGCCGAGCTCCACAGCGCGCGCCGTCAGCTTCCGCGCTTCCTCCAGGCCGTTCCACCAGCGCCCATCTGGCTCCTCATGGAGCTGCCCGAGCAGCCGTCCGCCCGGCTTCATGAACTCATCCAACACAATGACGTCCAATTGGTGTTCCCGGCAAGCGATCGCTGCCGACAACCCGGCAGGTCCGGCGCCTACGATCACGACATCAGTCATCCCGACAGCCCCTCTCCTCTTCCTGCTGCATGAATTCACTGTACGTACGCGGCAGCTTCGCATTCGGATACGCGGGCTTCAGCGGTGTGGCCATCTTACCTCCGCTATTAACAACCATACCCGGCTCGATCTCAGTCAGGCAAGCGCGCACAGCCGGGACGCCGTTCACCGTAACCCGGCATTCGAAGCAATGCCCAATATTGCAATAGATGCCGCGCGCAGCACCCGACTCCTCGTGCACACGCAGTGTACGCACATCGCAGGCCAGCAGTGCCGAGGCGATCGTATCCCCTTCGAGACCCTCATATTCCTTATCATCGAACGTAATCACGACCCGTTCCCGCTGCTCCAATGTGCCCAGCACGGGGTGGTCAACGATGCGGTTATTCATCCTGTTGTCCGCCTCCTCTTAGTTCGTACAATGCGATAGGACGAACCGGCGTCTGAATCTTGAGTGGAATGTCACGCTCAGCTTGGCTCCCCACCGCTTCCCGAACAATCGCGTCGACCGCCGGCCGGCACGTCCGCCCGGCGCAATACCCCATAGCCGCACGTGTGCGGAGCTTAACCTCTCGAGCCGAACATTGATACTTACGGGCCGTCTCCATTATCTCGTCTAGCGATACGTCTTCACACCTGCAGATGACAATCCGCTCCATTTCGCTCATTCCTTTCCGCTCATCGCTCATTTCACGTGCCACCCGCCCGCTCTGTCTGATTCAATTCCGCTTGCCCTGCGAATCGATCATATCGCAGCGGTTCAATCGGGATAATCGTCCTGCTCTCCTCGCGGACGAGTTGCTCAACCAGCTTGCCGGTTACTGCAGACAGGCTAATGCCGTCGCCTTCATGTCCAGCGGCGATATAGAAGCCCGGCACCTCTTCTACTGCCGACACAATCGGCAGATGATCTGCCGTCCAAGGCCGCATGCCGGTATACGTACGGATCACTGAGAATTCAGCCAGCTTGGGGAAGAAGCGCAGCGCTCTCTGCGCAATCGCATGAATGACATGAATATCGATCGTACCGTCATATCCGACGAACTGACGGCTGCTGCCGATCAAGAAGTTCTGGTTCTCCGTCGGCTCGAGCACGAGCGCCACTCCGTACTTCTCGGTGACTGGATCAACCCGCCGAACCCCGCCGAACTTCGAGATGAGATAGCCGAACTCCATCACATTGCGCATAGTGATCGGCTGTTGTCTGGCGCCGACGATAATATGCCCTTTGCGAGGGACGATCGGGATATCCACACCGAGCATCGCCCCAATGAACGGCGCCCAGACGCCGGCAGCGTTCACAACCTTATTCGCAGTGAACATCCCTTGTGCCGTCTCGATATGGAATGTTCCAGGCCTCGCAATCGCTTTCACCTCAGCGTTCGTCTGAACTCGCAGCCCGTATGTCTTCGCCTTCTCTATCAGCGAATAGCAGAATAAGTATGGATTGATCAGTGAATCGGTCTCGCACTCTAGGCCTCCAAGCAGATCATCGGCGAAGTACGGCGATTCCTGCTGAATATCTGACCGATCCAGTATTCGGAACGGCAATCCCGCGCCGCGCTGCTTATCTACCCACTTGGCAGCCGCCTCCATCTCCGTCTCCGTCTCGCAGACGAGCAGACTGCCGGTTGAACGGTATTCGAAGGGCAAGTCTAATTCATCGTTTAATTCCACAACAAGCTGCTGGCTCACCCTGGACATCAAGCTGTCGAACCCCGGGTCCTTGTCGACGATCGTAATATTGCCATCGCAGCGTGAGGATGTTCCGGCCGCCAGATCTCCCTTGTCAATCAGCAGACAATCGATCCCCGCCTTAGCCAGATAATAAGCGATGGCGCAGCCAATAATACCGCCGCCGATTACGGCGACTTCTGCATGTTTTCCCGCATTCATAATCGCATGACTCCATTATTCAGCATTAGAATCGATATATATTCGGATCCTGACGCCAGTATAAGGAAATGCCATGGCTTTGTCTTTGTTCGGATTCTAGAAAAATCCCGCATGCGTTTGTGGTTTTCCACGAATCGAATCATTGATCTCGATTCAACATACAGGTTAGACGACTTCGACATCCTGATCTGCAGGAAGGCGTCCCGTTTACCGGTGATGCCACTCCATGATAAAGTCATCCATGACAAAACCGTTCCCGATATCCGCGACCTGTTCACGCTCGATCTTGAAGCCCATCTTCTCATAGATCTTTATGCTAGGCTCATTATGACGATTAACGGTCAGCCATATATGACTCAGCTCACGCTCCGCGCACAACCGCTTTAGGAAAGCCATGGTTAGACTGGCATAGCCACGCCCACGGTACTCCTTACCGATGTAAAACTTGCTCAGGAATAGCTTTCTTGATGGCTCTACCTTGACTGACAAATATCCAACTGATCGGTTAAGATAACGAATCAGATAATATTCATAACCTTGTTGGATCTGCAATTCGATAGCGGGAACAGATTGGAATTGATTGATCATATAGTCAATCTGTTCAATTGTAATGATAGATATGTAGTATTCTCGCCATATTTCTTCGGCTAATCGGGCAAGCTCTAAAATTTCATCCATTGCTTTCACATTTATGAGCTTAATGGATTTCAAGAGTAATACACCTGCTTTCTCATGTCCTACTCACCTTTATTTACCTAAATACAGATGAACTATTATCCCCAAAATAAAAAAAATCCATTAGAATGATAATCTAATGAACCGTTGGTTGCTAATTTGGTACCGGCGAGAGGACTCGAACCTCCACGGGTCTCCCCATTCGATTTTGAGTCGAACGCGTCTGCCATTCCGCCACGCCGGCATGATAAGTTTTTATGGCGCGCCCTGAGAGATTCGAACTCCCGGCCTTTTGATTCGTAGTCAAACGCTCTATCCAGCTGAGCTAAGGGCGCAGATTGTTGCAGGCATAGCATGGTGCCGAGGACCGGACTTGAACCGGTACGGGTGTTACCCCGCAGGATTTTAAGTCCTGTGCGTCTGCCAATTCCGCCACCCCGGCTTAAAACCTTATACATGACCATATAAGTGATATGGAGGCGCCACCCAGACTCGAACTGGGGGTAGAGCTTTTGCAGAGCTCTGCCTTACCACTTGGCTATGGCGCCATAATATGGAGCGGACGAAGGGATTCGAACCCTCGACCCTCGCCTTGGCAAGGCGATGCTCTACCACTGAGCCACGTCCGCATGAGAATGGCTGGGGATCTAGGATTCGAACCTAGGCATGACGGAGTCAAAGTCCGTTGCCTTACCGCTTGGCTAATCCCCAACAATATTCAATTATTCTTGGAATGATAATGGGGCGATCGAGGGGAATTGAACCCCCGAATGTCGGATCCACAAACCGATGCGTTAACCACTTCGCCACGACCGCCATAATGTAGATATTCAGTTATGGAATAACTGGCAGGGGCAGCAGGAGTTGAACCCACACCAACAGTTTTGGAGACTGCTGTTCTACCATTAAACTATGCCCCTATGTTTGGTTAAATAATTAATGGTGGAGGGCGATGGATTCGAACCACCGAACTCTGAGAGAGCAGATTTACAGTCTGCCGTGTTTAGCCACTTCACTAGCCCTCCACGATGGAAGCTATGCTTCCGAAGTACATGCTTTCGAAGTACATGCTTTGAAAGTACATGCTTTCGAAGTACATTTCGATTGATGTTTGCACATCTTAATCGAAATGTTTGAGGATGCCGCCGAGAGGACTTGAACCCCCAACCTACTGATTACAAGTCAGTTGCTCTACCAGTTGAGCTACAGCGGCATAATGGTTTAAAGTACTTTCCGTCTGAATTAGCGCAGTGTATAACGAAAAGTTTAAGGTGGCTCGGGACGGAATCGAACCGCCGACACAAGGATTTTCAGTCCTTTGCTCTACCGACTGAGCTACCGAGCCCTATGTATGTTTTATCAAAGATGCGCTAAGAAATCAAGGTAAGAAATGGCGGAGCCGACGGGATTCGAACCCGCGGTCTCCTGCGTGACAGGCAGGCATGTTAGGCCTCTACACCACGGCTCCGCGAAAACACAACCTATTGAGCTGTTTTCCAGGGAAAACAGAATTGGTTGCGGGGGCAGGATTTGAACCTGCGGCCTTCGGGTTATGAGCCCGACGAGCTACCGAGCTGCTCCACCCCGCGTCATTAATATGGAGGCTGAGGGGATCGAACCCCCGACCCTCTGCTTGTAAGGCAGATGCTCTCCCAGCTGAGCTAAGCCTCCGTGAAGCTTAGAGAAATGGTGACCCGTAGGGGATTCGAACCCCTGTTACCTCCGTGAAAGGGAGGTGTCTTAACCCCTTGACCAACGGGCCTAATGAAAACGAATATAAAATTGCTTATTATGAGAGTGGCGGAGAGAGAGGGATTCGAACCCTCGAGACGCTTGTGACGCCTACACGATTTCCAATCGTGCTCCTTCGGCCAACTCGGACACCTCTCCATGGCTCCCCGAGCAGGACTCGAACCTGCGACAACTCGATTAACAGTCGAGTGCTCTACCGACTGAGCTATCAGGGAATATGTGCTTGAAGGTTTAATCTTGCTCCTTCAAAACTAGATGCGATTATGCAAAGCAACAAATTGTTTGAGGATAAGCCCTCGACCGATTAGTATTCGTCAGCTCCACACATTACTGTGCTTCCACCTCGAACCTATCAACCTCGTCACCTACAAGGGGTCTTACTCGCTTACGCGATGGGAAATCTCATCTTGAGGGGGGCTTCACGCTTAGATGCTTTCAGCGTTTATCCCGTCCGTACATAGCTACCCAGCGATGCTCCTGGCGGAACAACTGGTACACCAGCGGTACGTCCATCC
>JAEZQY010000009.1 GCA_023441055.1 Bacillota bacterium
GGATGGACGTACCGCTGGTGTACCAGTTGTTCCGCCAGGAGCATCGCTGGGTAGCTATGTACGGACGGGATAAACGCTGAAAGCATCTAAGCGTGAAGCCCCCCTCAAGATGAGATTTCCCATCGCGCAAGCGAGTAAGACCCCTTGTAGGTGACGAGGTGGATAGGTTCGAGGTGGAAGCACAGTAATGTGTGGAGCTGACGAATACTAATCGGTCGAGGGCTTATCCTCAAACTTTTCGTCGCTGGACGCTTCAAAAGTGTCAGGCGATAAAGTACTTCGAAAGCATATGCTTCACACGCGAATCGTTATCGCATCTAGTTTTGAAGGAATAATTACCTGGAGAGATACCCAAGTGGCTATAAGGGGCTCCTCTGCTAAGGGAGTAGGCGTGTCATGCGTGCGAGGGTTCGAATCCCTCTCTCTCCGCCACTCACTTTCATATTTGGCGGTGTAGCTCAGCTGGCTAGAGCGTACGGTTCATACCCGTGAGGTCGGGGGTTCGATCCCCTCCGCCGCTACCAAATTTCCTTCTAAAACCCATGGAGGCTTAGCTCAGCTGGGAGAGCATCTGCCTTACAAGCAGAGGGTCGGGGGTTCGATCCCCTCAGCCTCCATACTCTAAAAAATGAGCCGTTATAGCTCAGCTGGTAGAGCAACGCATTCGTAATGCGTAGGTCGGGGGTTCGAATCCCTTTAACGGCACCAGTAGCAAGTATTCACTTATCCAGGAGCTGTGGTGTAGAGGCCTAACATGCCTGCCTGTCACGCAGGAGACCGCGGGTTCGAATCCCGTCAGCTCCGCCATTTTAACCTAACTCACCGACATTGAAGGATTATGACAACCAAGCCGCTTTAATTGCTAATGGTTGCATTAGGAATTATGGCTCGGTAGCTCAGTCGGTAGAGCAGAGGACTGAAAATCCTCGTGTCGGCGGTTCG
Organism: Bacillota bacterium; assembly: GCA_023441055.1. Classification (GTDB taxonomy): domain Bacteria; phylum Bacillota; class Bacilli; order Paenibacillales; family UBA4045; genus JAEZQY01. Next base: position 943 of record JAEZQY010000009.1, read on the forward strand.
ATTCCGTCCCGAGCCACCATTGATTTTAGTAACATGATGTATTAGCATCAGATAAGAAGCACTTTGAATTCATTATGCCGCTGTAGCTCAACTGGTAGAGCAACTGACTTGTAATCAGAACGGTGGGGGTTCAAGTCCTCTCGGCGGCATCCCAAACAATGTTGCTTGACGCTCATTTGAGCGTCAAGCAACATTGTACATCGGAAGCATGTACATCGGAAGCATGCATTGTTTTATTTCATGGAGGGCTAGCGAAGTGGCCAAACGCAGCAGACTGTAAATCTGTTCTCTTACGAGTTCGGTGGTTCGAATCCATCGCCCTCCACCATGACTACTTGCTCACAGCAAGAGCCATTAGCTCAGTCGGTAGAGCACCTGACTTTTAATCAGGGTGTCGAAGGTTCGAGTCCTTCATGGCTCACCACTTTTTTATCCCATGCGCGTGTGGCGGAATTGGCAGACGCACCAGACTTAGGATCTGGCGTTTCACGACGTGGGGGTTCAAGTCCCTCCACGCGCACCATAATTAAAACTTAAACCATCAAGGTCAACAAGCCTTTGATGGTTTTTTGTATACGAATGGTTCCCATTAAGATACGGGCAGGGTCTGGGATTCGTTTTTTCGTTCAAAAGAAGCGTTTCGCAATGTTCGTTTATACAAATTCTACACGAACATCCTAACTGAGATGAAATGTTTACATAGTTTTAATCTTTCAATAATACGGGGTTAATACCTGTGCCGCATGATTAGCTTATATGCTAAGAGGATGCGGAGGTTGGAGAGGATGAGCAAGCGAATTCTGGTTGTGGATGACGATCCGGCGATCTCAAAGCTGATTACGTTTAATCTGAAGCTGGCTGGATTTGAAGTATTCTGTGTGTACGATGGGCTGTCGGTGTTCGAGGCCATTAAGCAATTCAAGCCTTCATTAATCATCCTAGATATTATGCTGCCAGAGATGAATGGGATTCAGGTGTGCCAGAAGCTCCGGGACCAGAATAATCAAATTCCAATTATTATGCTGACTGCGCTTGCGGATACGTCAGATAAGATCGGGGGCCTGGACAATGGCGCGGATGATTATATGACGAAGCCATTCAGTCCACAAGAGTTGATCTCTAGGATGAATAGCTTAATGCGCAGGGTGAGGATCTCGACGGTCACGGATGTGGCGCAGACAATTGAGATTGGCTCGATCCGGATTGTTCCTGATCAGCGTGAGGTAACCCTTAACAATTTACCAGTAGAATTGACTCCGAAAGAGTTTGAATTATTGTTGTTTCTGTGTAAACATAAGGGGAGAGTGCTAAGTCGTCAGCAGTTATTGCATGGGGTATGGGAATATCATTTCCTGGAGGATACACGGATTGTGGATGTGCATATTAGTCATCTCAGAGAGAAGCTGGAGCAGAATTCCCGCGATCCCGAATACATCATTACGATTCGGAATGTAGGCTATAAGTTGAGGGACTATACACCTCCCGTATCGTCGATCTCCTAATCCATCAGACATCAGGCGCTGGCCGTACACAGGAAGGATCGAAGGCAATGAATCTCTTTAGGAAGCATGATCGCAGGCTGTTCCAGCTCTTGAACGGCAAGCTGCGCTCTCCTTATTTGGATCGCTGGATGCGGGCGCTGACTCATCTGGGAGGAGCAACTTGTTCGATCGCACTCATGCTGCTCCTCCCCTTAATCACAGAGATGACTTGGCGCGGAATTATCGCGTTATCGTTCAGTCACAGTGTGGCTGCTATTATGAAGAATGGATTCAAGCGGGTTCGCCCTTATCTGCGTGAATCGTCCGTAATCTTCCTGGGCAAGCCACTCAAGGACTTCTCATTCCCCTCTGGTCATACAACAGCAGCCTTCACTTGCGCAATAGCGCTCTCCTTGACGTGGTCAGGGTTAGCGATGTTTGTCGTTCCGCTAGCTTTTGTAGTCGGATGGTCCCGCATCTATCTGGGATTTCACTATCCGGCTGATGTAGCGGCGGGTGCCATCATCGGTTCCCTCACCACATGGGTGATTTACTGGTTCTAGCCCTTAGGCTTGAAGACGACTGCCGCGAGGAAGGAGAAGATGATGGCCGCAGAGATGCCGGCACTGGTCACCTCGAAGATGCCGGTGATGATCCCGATCCATCCCTGTGTCTTCAATTCTGCCAGCGCGCCGTGCACCAGCGCATTCCCGAAGCTGGTAATCGGTACGGTCGCGCCAGCGCCGGCAAACTCGATGAAGGGGTCATACCACCCTAGTCCATCTACGATGGCTCCGAGCACAACCAGTGTGGTCATGGTGTACGGCGGGGTAAGCTTGCCTACATCGAACATTAACTGCCCGAGCGTACAGATTGCCCCGCCTACTAGGAATGCCCATAGAAAGTCCCATCCCATAGCGTTATAACACCTCGCTTTCTATCGCTACCGCGTGGGCTATGCAGGGGATCGATTCCCCTTGCTGGAACGAGATGGTAGACAACAACGCGCCGGTGGCCACGACCAGAATGCGCTTCAAATCCCCGCGCTTCAAGCGATTAAGCAGATGCCCATAGGTAACCACTGCGGAGCACGCGCAGCCGCTGCCGCCTGATTGTACCTGTTGGGTATTGTAGTCATAGATCAACATGCCGCAGTCCTGATAGGTCGTCTGCTGGATCGGAATATTGTTCTGCTTCAATAATGTGCTGGCGATTTCGTATCCGACCTTCGACAGATCTCCGGTGACGATCAGATCATAGTAGCCAGGCGAACGCTTCAAGTCCTCGAAGTGAGCGGTCAACGTATCTACCGCAGCCGGCGCCATGGCAGCCCCCATATTGAATGGATCCTTAATGCCCATGTCGATAATCTTACCGATTGTGGCCGCAGTGACGCGAGGGCCGCTTCCCGAAGCGCCCACTAGTCCAGCGCCAGCGCCTGTCACGGTATATTGCGCGGTGGGCGGCTTCTGTGAGCCATATTCGGTCGGATAGCGAAACTGCTTCTCCGCGGTTGCATTATGGCTGGAGGTAGCTGCTATCACATGCTTGGCACCTCCGGAATTGACTAGCATCGCTGCTGTGGCTAAGCTGAGCATGGAGGTGGAGCAGGCGCCGAATACGCCGAGGAACGGAAGACCCAGCGTGCGAGCGGCGAATGTACTTGAGATGATCTGATTCATCAGATCACCGCCGACCATAAACTGCACATCCTCCTTCTGCAGCGCCGCCTTCTGCATGGCGAGCTGTGCCGCATGCTCGAATAAGGCTCGCTCAGACTTCTCCCAGCTGTCTTGACCAATCGTTAGATCATCATGAATGTGATCGAAATCCGCCGCGAGCGGGCCTTGTCCCTCGAACGGTCCGACTACAGCCGCAGACGATAGGATGACGGGTTTATTTTCGAATATCCAGCTCTGTTGCCCCTTCAGCATACGCTCAGCTCCCGCCTCTCGTGGCTAATTCAGGATGGAAGATCATGTAGACGATCGCGACGAGGAAGGCGGAGACGACGCCGAATACGATAACCGGCCCCGCCAGCTTGAACATCTTGGCTCCGACACCTAGTACGAAGCCTTCCTTCCGATGCTCGATGGCCGCTGACGCCATAGAATTAGCGAAGCCCGTTACCGGGACGGCGGTACCTGCGCCTGCCCACTGCGCGATCTTGTCATACCAGCCGAAGCCGGTCAGCAAGACAGACAGCAGGATCATGACCGCAACGGTTGGGTTTCCGGCAGACTTCTTATCGAAGCCGAACCATTCAATGAATCCCACTTGTACACATTGGCCAATTAAGCAGATGAATCCGCCGATCAGGAAGGCCTTCAAGCAATTCATCAGGATCGGCCGCTTGGGCTCATGCTCCTTAGCAAGTTGTTTGTATTGTTCGGGTGTAAGCTGCTTCTTCTTAGATTTCGTCATTAGGGCCTCCAGTTCTGCGCGCGGGATTGTCGAATTGATCGAGGTGGAGCTGTCCATTCTCATCAGCCTGGGCTAGGAAGACCTGCTCGAGCTTCACACCGTGCTTGCTTAGCTCCTGCTCCAACCACTCCTTGTTCCTGCCCATCTGGGTCAGCGGGTTCTTCATTAAGTTGCCGTCCATGATGACGGTGTAAGGTGGCTTCTCGGGAGGCGGATGCAGATTCAGCATGCTCGGGGTCAAGGGCTGTAGCTCCTTCTTCAATTGTGTGCTCAGCTTGCCATCGGATTCGAGAACAGCGAATTCAACATCGCCCACCGCGAATATGCCTTGGCCGCGAAGTTGCTGCAGCAGATCGTCGGCATTGTACTTGGCCTTTCTCAGGTTGTCCTCCAGAATCTGGCCACGCCGGATGACGACCTTGGATTTACCTTCGACGAAGTCCCGCACGCCCTTGCTCTTCATGGTCCAATATTCCAGCAGATAAGAGATGGTCACCCAGACACCCAGCGAGATAATACCGAGCCACCAGTGGGAATCAAGATCGAGTGATATGTAGGCGGCGATACTCCCGACCGTAATGCCGGTAATATATTCGAATAATGAAATTTGCGAAACTTGTTTCTTGCCCAGCAGCTTGGTAGCGAAAAATAAAACCACTACCGCAACTAATGTGCGAATCGAGATTTCGATCCATGCGGGCATATCGCCGTCCCTCCCTTAAGTGTGTTGCTGCGCAAGCTAGTTACAAGATACCCTCATGTGGAATTTGTTATTCATGATAGGCAGCGGCTTCGTAAGAGCGGGGCATACCCATAATCGGTTAGAGTATGATAAAATGTGGACATGCAGAAGCAAGCGGGGGGACAATCATGAAAGAGGAACGATTGAAGGAGCAGTTGCAGCAAATTCTGCAAGCCGAAGTCCGTAGAGAAACCCGAACAGTTAAGGAATGGAAAGCGATGGGAGGTAGCAGAACGTCCGGTGACTGGTACACAAGTGTGAAGATCGATGATACCTTGTATGTGCCGACTTCGCTGGAGGGTTCTTCTATCTCGCTGCTGGCTATAACGGCGGGCGGATGGTCGCAGCGGGAACGCGATCTGGTGGAATTCATCGTGGATAACAGCTATAACGTGGACAAGCGTCAGAGCTTGAAGAGCGAGCATGAGCGCTTCGTGGCCGCTGTGCGCGACTGGATTGAGGAACGAGCGGCGAGCGGTTCGCCGGATGATCAGGATCCGCCTGTGGAGGTCACCCGGCATTCCGCATTATTCGGGACGAAGGTGCCGTTCCTCGTATATGGCGAGTATACAAGCTCAAATCAGGAAGAATATAAGGATATGAAGAAGCTGCTGGAGACATTCTTCGATGGTGATATTCTACTGATTCCGTTAATGGACAAGGAATGGCTGGTGCTCGGCAGCGAGTCGCTTCTAACGGACGCGGATGAGGAGGAGGGCTCAGCGGAGAGTGCGGAGGAGCAACTGGCGTCCTTATGCCTGGGGCTGCAAGCCGTTATCTCGACGGAGGGAGCTGGCGACTGCCATGTATCGGCTTATTACCCGATCACCCCAGTGCAAACCTTGCCCTCGACTGTCATCAAGCTGCGTGAGGCGATCTCGATTGGCCGCTTGCAGCATGCGGGTCAATATATCCATCTGCCGTGGGAGCTGTATCTGGATCAATTGCTTAGCCCGCTCTCCCACTCGGATCGCTTGAAATTCATCGAGCAGGTGTTCAAGCGCAAGGATCCGCAATTAGATCGAGAGACGATCCAGACACTGGAGACGTTCTTCGAGCTGGATTGCAATGTGAGCGAGACAGCCAAGCATCTGTACATTCACCGCAATACGCTGCTGTATCGCTTGGATAAGTTTAAGCAGGAGTCGGGCTTGGATGTGCGGACCTTCAATCAGGCCGTTCATGTGAAGCTGGCGTTACAATTGTACAAAGTAACGAAAAGACTATAATTTTTTTGTGAATTATGTGCATGGTTATTCAATTCGGGCTGGAGTATGATGAAGATGTACTAAATTTGATCATGAGTAGGGGGATTTCACATGGCAGGCGTTCGTTTGAGCCACATTTACAAGACATACCCAGGAAGCCAGACCCACACAGTTATCGACTTTGACCTGGAAGTTAAAGATAAGGAGTTCTTGGTACTGGTCGGTCCATCCGGTTGCGGTAAATCCACAACATTGCGTATGATTGCCGGACTGGAAGAAATTACAGAAGGCGAATTGTATATCGGTGACCGCTTGGTTAACGATGTAGCTCCTAAGGATCGCGACATTGCGATGGTTTTCCAATCCTATGCTCTATATCCGCATATGAACGTGTATCAGAACATGGCATTCGGTCTGAAGCTGCGTAAGTTCAAGAAGGCCGACATCGATGCCCGCGTTCGTGAAGCAGCTCGAATTCTCGATATCGAGCACTTGCTGGACCGCAAGCCGAAGGCACTCTCCGGTGGTCAACGTCAGCGTGTCGCGCTGGGCCGTGCAATTGTTCGTGAGCCTCAAGTGTTCTTGATGGACGAACCACTCTCCAACCTCGACGCTAAGCTGCGTGTACAGATGCGCGCGGAAATTGCTAAGCTGCACAAGCGTCTAGAGACTACAATCATCTATGTAACGCATGACCAGACAGAGGCCATGACGATGGGTGACAGAATTGTTATTATGAAGGACGGCTACATTCAACAAGCTGCTGCACCGACTGAAGTTTATAACAATCCAAGAAACCTGTTCGTTGCAGGCTTCATCGGATCTCCTGCGATGAACTTCGTAGATGGTTCCCTGACTGAAGAAGGCGGCAATGTGGTCTTCAAGTCCAGAGGCGTTAGCGTGGCGATTCCTGAAGGCAGAGCCAAGCAGCTTCGTGAGGGCGGCTATGTAGGCAAGGAAGTTGTGTTCGGTATTCGTCCTGAGGATCTGCATGCTGAGCCGATCTTCATGGAAGCATCGCCGAATAGCATCGTCAACGCTCAAATTGAAGTATCGGAAAACCTCGGTCACGAGCAAATCCTATACCTCGAAGGCATTGGCGAGGGCACAATCGTAGCGCGTCTGGATGGACGTCAATCCGTATCGGATTCGACTAACATCAAGCTCGCAATCGATATGAACAAGATCCACATCTTCGACAAGGAAACAGAACTCGCTGTATTCTACCAAGAGTAAGAGCGACTTGATTTCGAAGGGGCTGCCTGTTATAGGCAGCCCCTTCTTGAGATTCAACGGATGATGAACACGCGGTGCTGCATCCAATATCGGTGTGATTTGGTTGTCTTCGTTTCGGTTTTCCTATATCATGAAAAAAGGACGCTACGTAGTAAAGGAGTTAAACCGAAATGGCAAAAAAGTTGAAGGTCTCCGAAGTGGTAGCACGGTTTAACATGGAAGTGATCAGCGGCGAGGCGGGATTGAAGCGGCCGATTACGACGACCGATCTGTATCGGCCAGGTTTAGAGCTGGCTGGCTACTTCCATTATCATCCGAAGGAACGCATACAAATTCTAGGCAAGACTGAGATTACCTTCAGTCAGCAATTGCCTGAGATCATTAAGAAGGAACGTATGCTGGAATTATGCGCAAATGAGACGCCATGCATTATTGTGTCGAGAGGCATGGATGTGCCAGAGGCATTAATTGAAGCATCTGCTCAGACGGGAACTCCGATTCTTAGAAGTCCTAATACAACGACTATGCTCGCTAGTCGCATCACTGGATTCTTAGAGAATCGATTGGCGCCGACTACGACCATTCACGGTGTACTGGTGGATGTGTACGGTGTTGGTATGCTGATTACGGGAACTAGCGGAATAGGCAAGAGTGAGACCGCTCTAGAATTGGTGAAGCGTGGACATCGTCTAGTTGCCGATGACGCGGTGGAGATTATTCAGACTGCAGATCATGCGTTGTTCGGCACTGCGCCTGAATTAATCCGACATCTATTAGAAATTCGCGGGGTAGGCATCATTAATGTGATGACCTTATTCGGCGCTGGAGCGATCCGCACAGAGAAGAAGATTACCGTCGTATGCAGACTGGAAACCTGGCAAGAGGATAAGCAATACGACCGTCTCGGTCTGGATGAGGAATTGACTAGAATTATCGATACCGATCTCCCGCTAGTCACAATACCAGTACGGCCTGGTCGAAACCTGGCTGTTATCATTGAGGTAGCGGCGATGAATTACCGCTTGAAGCGGATGGGCTACAATGCTGCGCTGCAATTTACCAATAAGCTGACAGAATCGATCGCGGATGAGCATGATGACTATGAGTGAATGAGTAGAAAGTGAGGATAAGAGATGAGTTTGCTTCCCCTGATTAATCCAATTGCGCTGACCATCGGGAGCATTGAGATTCGTTGGTATGGCATCATTCTGGGGCTGGCTGCGTTAGCTGGCTTGCTGTTGGCTGTACGAGAAGGTAAACGCTTCAATATAAAGCCGGACTTCTTCATGGATTTATTGTTGATCGGTGTGCCGTCCGCTATCATTGCAGCTCGTATCTATTATGTGGCGTTCGAATGGGACGTCTATAAGGGAAACTTCTATGAGATGATTGCCATCTGGCATGGCGGTATCGCAATCCACGGCGCGTTAATCGGAGCGATTATCGGCGCTGTTATCTATACCAGAGTGAAGAAGGTCAACTTCTGGCGAATTGCGGATATTGCGGCTCCTTCCTTAATTGCCGGACAGATGATCGGACGATGGGGCAATTTCGTGAATCAGGAAGCACATGGCGGTCCTGTAGAACAGAGCTTCCTAACCGACACCTTACATATCCCCAACTGGATCGTCAATCATATGAATATAGAAGGAATTTATTATCATCCTACCTTCCTCTATGAGTCACTATGGAACTTCGCAGGCCTCCTGCTGCTGTTCCTGCTGCGCAGAGGCACCTTCCTGCGCGCTGGAGAACTGTTCATGAGTTACTTCATCTGGTATTCCATCGGTCGATTTTACATTGAAGGGGTCCGCACGGACAGCCTCGCCTTCGAGGGTCCACAGTGGCTAGACGCCTTCATGGATGCGCTATGGGCTCCGATGAATATCGTGTTCGATCCTGGCGCCCTGCCATTCGGCGGAGGGAATATTAGAAGCGCGCAGTTCACCAGCTTAGTGATCATTATTGTGGCTGTAGCATTCATCCTATGGCGCCGCCTGCGAGGCGGTCAGCCTCCGCGCTATCAGGATCCGATTATGTTCGGTAAGCCAGGCAGTACGATTATTGAGCAAGATGATCAAGAGATACAGAAATCGCAGACCGGACAAGCTGCCGGCGTGAGCGGCGCAGAACGTGATGACGATGATGTGCAGCAGGTGAAGCAATCAGCTGCAGAGCCGGAAGCGCGGAAAGCCTCTGAGTCGAAGATTCCGGCTGAGACTAAGCCGATAACTGCTGAGGTGAGCGTGAATACGGCGGCGGTGGAGAAGCCTGAGCGCGGTAACACGGATTCGCCGAACAAGACGGCAGATTCGGATGCGGAGGATGTTCAGTCGGCGAGTAGAATTAAACCTGGGAATCCGTTTCTATGAGCAGATGTGTCTTATTCGATCTCGATGGAACAATTGTGGATACGAATGAATTAATCATTGAGAGCTTCCAATATGTGCTTCGCGAGAACCTGACCCTGGATGTGCCCAGAGAGCAGATTATCCCATACATGGGTCAGACGCTGGCGGATCAGTTCCGCGCATTCACAGGACTGGACGAGGTTGAGGCGCTCACGCAGGCCTATCGCGTGTATAACCTGATCAAGCATGATGAGATGGTGAGCCTGTTTCCGAATGTGCTGGAAGTCGTACAGCGGTTATCAGCAGAGGGCTTCAAGCTGGGCGTAGTGACGACGAAGGCGCGAGAGACGAGTGACCGGGTGCTGCGTATGTTCGGATTGCTCCCCTATATGGGCACTATTGTGACGGTCGATGATGTGGTGCATCCTAAGCCGCACGCAGAGCCTGTCCTGAAGGCGATGAAGGAGCTAGGCGCTAATCCGGAGCAGACCTGGATGGTAGGAGACAGCCCAGCGGATATGGGGGCGGCGAAGGCAGCAGGCGTACGAGCGGTAGCAGTAGGCTGGTCACTCAAGCCCGTGTCTGTTCTGCGTGAGCATGGAGCGGATGCTGTGATTGATAAGATGGAGGATCTATACGAGCTATGCGGACTGAAGGAGATTCCTCTGTGAGGAAGACGGAGCGGTACCCGGTCGAGGGTCCGAATGCGCTATGGCAAATTTATAAGACAGTCAGTAAGTGGAAGGGGATCCGCAACTTCATCTTCATCCAGATCAGCCGGTATTGCCCTTCTCTACCGGTGAAGAACTGGATCTACCGGCATGTGCTCGGGATGAAGGTTGGAGAACATACCGCCTTTGCGCTGATGGTGATGGTGGATGTGTTCTTCCCAGAGCGGATACGAATCGGAAGCAACAGTATCATCGGCTATAATACAACAATATTGGCGCATGAGTATCTAATCGGCGAATATCGGTTGGGCGATGTCGACATTGGCTCTAGAGTGATGATCGGTGCGAATTCTACCATATTGCCTGGTGTGACGATTGGCGATGATGCAGTCGTCTCTGCGGGGACACTTGTTCATAAGTCTGTACCTGCTGGCGCATTCGTAGGCGGCAACCCGATGCGTGTGATCCGTGAAGCCGCTACTTCGGATAGGATTGGTCAGGAAGACTAGAATACATAAGAGAAGACCTAGGACGCCGCAAGGCGTTCGTGTTGTTTGTATATAAGACTTTATAAGTTTTCAACTTAAAGGTGCTTATATATCGACGCTAAAACGGAAACGTCATTGCTTACGAAGTAGTTTGCTGCGCAAACTTGGAGGACGGCAGCGCCGTTTATCTGGATAGGAATGACAAGGAGGAGTAAGCATGCATACGAAGATCAGTCTGATGAAGCAGTTAGAGGAGATGGGAATTGATCCGCAAGGGACGGTTCTCATGCATTCCTCTATGAAGAGCATTGGCGAGGTGGAGGGCGGGGCGGATACAGTGCTGGACGCCTTGTCCGATTATATGGCCGAGGGATTGTTGGTGCTGCCAACGCATACCTGGTCATCGATTAACGCCGAACATCCGAGATTTTATGTGAAGTCATCACCGGTCTGTGTCGGGATTCTTCCGGAATTATTCCGTAAGCGTCCGAATGTGGTGCGCTCCCTACATCCGACGCATTCGGTCGCCGCGCTTGGCCGGGATGCGATTAGTTTTACATCGGGGGATGAGCAGTTCGATACGCCCTGCTCGCGCGGCTCAGCCTGGGGGAAGCTGCTGGATCGCAAGGCGACCATTCTGCTGGTCGGCGTAGATCTGCGAAGGAACACCTACATCCATGGGATCGAAGAGTGGGTGGATATCCCGGGCAGGCTCACCGATAATCATGAGCAGCTTTATACGGTACTCGAGGATGGTACGGAGATTGCAGTGCCGTCCCGTCGGCACTGTGGTCTGAGCTGGTCCGAGCACTTCTGGAAGGTCGAGGAGGTGCTGGAGCGCGAGGGGGCGCTGTACCGCGGCAAGCTTGGTGATGCCGATGTCATGGTATGCGACGCCGTTCGGCAATATGAGGTGCTGTCTGAGATGCTGAAGCGGAATCCAGACCTGTTCTCGGACAATGAGCCACTGGCCTCCTCATAGCGTAACGTAAAACCGCGGTTCATAAGAACCGGGTGACATTATCACAGCACAATAACACAGAACCGGGTGTCGCTCTTGACGCTTCCGAGGAGATATGGTAATATTTCGAGTATTCTTTATTTTGTTAGTATGGTAGAATGGTAACGAGTTAATGCTTTAATATAATAAAGTAATTGAGGGATATGCGATGTCTAAACCTAAGGTGTTCGAGAAGCCGAGCGGCGTGAAGGACTATCTGCCAGAGGCGGCCAGCAAGCTGCGCGCCATGGAGTGGCGGGTGCTGCAATGCATGGAGCGGTGGGGGTATCGGCAGATTATCACGCCTACACTGGAGTACTATGATACGGTAGGCGCGGCAAGCTCTACGGCGAATGATCGCTTGTTCAAGCTGCTGGACAATAAGGGCCGCACGCTCGTGCTGCGCTCAGAGATGACGGCGCCGATCGCGCGCGTGGTCTCATCTCTGCTCAAGGAGGAGTCGCTGCCGATTCGGCTGTCGCATCATTCGCATGTGTTCCGCGCGATAGAGGAGGAAGCGGGCCGCGAGGCGGAGTTCGTCCAGTCGGGTGTAGAGCTGGTTGGAGACGCATCAGCCGAGGCGGATGCCGAGGTGATCGCGCTGGCAGTTGCGTGCTTGCAGGCAGCGGGGGTGCATGAGTTCAAGATTGCGATTGGTCATATCGGCTTCTTGAATGGTGTGCTGCATGCGCATCTGGAGGGCCGTGAGGAGGACCAGCAGGCGCTCAAGGAATGTCTGCTGCGCCGGGATTATGTCGGGTATCGTCATTATCTGAGCAGAATCGAGCTGACTCAGGATGCGCGGAGACAGCTAGAGGCCATTCTGCGTCTGCGCGGCGGTCAAGAGACCGGCCAGGAGGCCGAGAAGCTCGCGCTGGATGAGGCGACTGCGTCTGCGGTTAGGCATCTGGGCGATGTGTGGCAGGCGCTGCAGGTATACGGCGTTACTCCGCATGTGCTGATTGACCTGACGATGGTTGGCAACTTCTCCTACTATACAGGTCTGATCTTCGAGGGCTATGCGGACGCGATGGGCTTCCCGGTGTGCAGTGGAGGAAGGTATGACAACCTGCTGACCCAATTCGGCAGACCGGCTCCGGCAACGGGCTTCGCGCTGGAGACGAATCGAATTGTGCAGGTGACTAATGGTCAGCTGGACAATCGGCCAAGACGCGTGCTTGTCGTCTATACGAAGGAGCATCGCGAGGAGGCGATTACGGCGGCGCTGACGCTGCGCGCTAAGCAGGGGTATGCGGTGGAGACGCGCTGTGTGGATTCGCCGCTCGGCGATGAGTGGATTCGCACGTTGGATGGCGGCAGGGTCGAGCTGGACGGCTGCGAATATGATGAGATTGTGCCGTTCGACATGTAGGAGCTGTGATAGCAATATTGGGCGATGGCGCTGGCTGCATAAGTGGCGCAATGATCGCAGCAATGGCATGGAGTACGATGAGAGAGGCGGAGATAGAGGATGGGGCAAGAACAGGAGCTGCTGAAGGTTGCGATGCCCAAGGGCAGAATCTATAAGCAGGCATCGAAGCTGTTCCGCGAGGCTGGCTTAGCGATTCCGGAGGACTTCGACGATACGCGCAAGCTGATTATCTCGCTCCCGGAGGCCGGAATGGAGTTCATACTGGCTAAACCGGCGGATGTGCCGACGTATGTGGAGTATGGCGCGGCTGATGTAGGCGTTGTGGGCAAAGACGTATTGATGGAGGAAGGACGCGGCGTTTATGAGCTGCTCGATCTGGGGATCGCGCGCTGCCGCATGTCTGTGATCGGGCTGCCGGATTGGAAGCCGGTCATCCATCCACGTGTGGCGACCAAGTATCCGAATGTGGCGTCCAAGTACTTCCGCGAGAGAGGCCAGCAGGTGGAAGTGATTAAGCTCAACGGCTCGATCGAACTGGCACCCTTGATCGGCCTGGCAGACCGCATTGTGGACATGGTCGAGTCCGGTCAGACGATGCGTGATAACGGGCTGGTGGAGATGGAGTCGATGTTCGAGGTGACGAGCAGACTGATCGCCAACCGCGTCAGCTATCGCATGAAGAGCGGGACGATCCAAGCGCTGTGCGACAAGCTCCAGGCGGTAATTGACCGCGGGTAGGCAGAGGCTGGAAAGTGGAAGTGTGTGAGCAGGTAAGTTGTGCGTGTGTGATGGGGAAGGGCAATGGGTTTGGAGTGGCTGCTGTTGGTGAGTGGAAGTGTATGAGAAGGTTAGTTGTTCGTGTGTGATGTGGCAGGGTATCGGGTTTGGAGTAGCTGCTGCTGGTGCGTGGAAGTGTGAGATATTGATGGTGTAGGTGTGAATGCGTGAGTGTTAGAGTGCTGTGTGGAAGTGTGGAAGGTGGTTTGGAGTAGCTGGCAGTGGCATCCTGTATAAACTACTGTTATTTGGATGTTTATCCGGGGGGATGAATTTATCCTGCAGAAGGTACAGTTAATTTTAGGATAAACGCCGAGTGCGCCATAAGATCATCTAATTAACTGTAGGAAATGCATGATAACCGATAATAATGACGGGAATCGCGATTTTAACTGCAGTTTTTGCAGGATAAGGTGAGGAGGAGTATGCGATGATGAAGATCATACCAGCTGGGGAGTTCTCGCTAGAGCGGGCGGTTGAATATGGCACGCCCGAGCAGAACGCATCGGTCAAGCAGATCATTGACGATGTGCGCGCAAGCGGCGACGCTGCACTGAGGAGATACACGCAGGAGCATGATCATGTGCAGGTGGAGCAGTTCCGCGTGCCGGACAGCGAGCTGCAGGATGCGTATGCGAAGGTCGATCCTGCGTTCCTGACTGCGCTCAGGCAGGCGGCGGCGAACATCCGAGACTTCCACGAGCGGCAGAAGCGGCAGACGTGGATCGACCTGCAGCCGAGCGGCTCGATGGTCGGTCAGCATGTCAGGCCGCTGAAGCGGGTAGGCGTCTATGTCCCAGGCGGCAAGGCGGCTTATCCATCATCGGTGCTGATGAATGTGATCCCCGCTCAGGTGGCAGGCGTGCCTGAGATTGTGATGGTCACGCCGCCGGCAACGGCCGGCGTGCCAGGCATCGACCCGTATATCCTGGTGGCCGCCGCTGAGGCGGGCGTCAAGGAGATGTACCGGGTCGGAGGAGCGCAGGCGGTGGCCGCGTTAGCTTACGGCACCGAGTCGATTGCGCCGGTCGACAAGATTGTCGGACCGGGCAATATCTATGTAGCGCTGGCCAAGCGCTACGTGTTCGGCGCTGTTGATATCGACAGCATTGCAGGGCCGAGCGAGATCGTCGTGCTCGCTGATGATTCGGCCGACGCCGATTATGTAGCGGCGGATCTGCTCTCGCAGGCCGAGCATGATGAGATGGCGTCGGCCGTGCTGGTCACCGCGTCGCGTGAGCTCGCGCAGGCGGTGCAGACAGCGGTGGCTGCGCAGCTGGCCACGCTGCCGAAGAAGGAGATCGCCAGCAAGGCGATCGAGGCTTACGGCGCGATAGTGCTTGTGGATAACCTGACCGAAGGCATTGCGGTTGTGAACAGGCTCGCGCCGGAGCATCTGGAGATTATGACGGAATCTCCGCTGGACCTAGTAGGCCGCATCGAGAATGCGGGCGCGATCTTCATCGGCCGGTATAGCTCGGAGCCGGTGGGGGATTATTTTGCGGGACCGAATCATATCTTACCTACCAATGGCACGGCTAGATTCTCTTCGCCGCTGAATGTGGATGACTTCATGAAGAAGACGAGTCTGATCTATTATAGTAAGGACGCGCTGATGGCGAGCGGTGAGGCGATTATGACGCTGGCTCGTCATGAGGGGCTAGAGGCGCACGCGAGAGCGATCGAAATTCGGATGGAAAAGGAAGGGGAAGCGTAAATGGCTGAGGTACAAGTAGGGACGGGGCGTCAGGCGTCGGTTGCGCGCAAGACGAATGAGACGGATATTAAGCTGAGCTATAATGTGGATGGTACGGGTGTGAGCAAGATTGAGTCGGATGTGCCGTTTCTGAACCATATGCTGGATCTGTTCACGCAGCATGGGCAGTTCGATCTGGAGGTCGATGCGCGCGGTGATGTGGACATTGATGATCATCACACGGTAGAGGATATAGGGATCTGTCTCGGGCAGACGCTGCATGCGGCGCTCGGGGATAAGCGCGGCATCCGCCGCTATGCGAGTGTGTTCGTGCCGATGGACGAGGCGTTGGCTCAAGTCATTATTGATGTGAGCAATCGGCCGCACTTCGAGTATCGGGCGGAGTATCCGTCTGCGAATGTAGGCAGCTTCGATGTGGAGCTCGTGCAGGAGTTTCTGTGGAAATTCGCGCTGGAGTCGCGTATTACGCTGCATGTGATTGTGCATTATGGTCAGAATACGCATCATATGATTGAAGCGGTATTCAAGGCGCTCGGACGCGCGCTTAATGAAGCGACTTCGATTGATCCTCGTGTGACAGGCGTGCCGTCCACCAAGGGAGTGCTCTAAGCTTGATCGCGATTATCGACTATGGCATGGGCAATTTGCATAGTGTAAGCAAGGCGGTCGAGCGGCTCGGCTATGAAGCGGTTGTGACCGCGGATGAGGCTGTTATTATGGCGGCCGACGGCGCGATTCTGCCGGGCGTAGGTGCGTTCGGCGATGCGATGACGAATCTGCGAGACTGCGGGCTTGTCGGGATCGCGGCGAGGTACGCGGTCACCGGTAAGCCGCTGCTCGGCATCTGCCTGGGCATGCAGCTGCTGTTCTCGCATAGTGAGGAGCACGGCGAGCATGACGGACTGGATCTGCTGCCGGGCAGCGTGGTGCGGTTCCGCGGGGATTATAAGGTGCCGCATATGGGCTGGAATCGATTGACGTTCCATGGCGATTCGCCGCTGTTCGAGGGGCTGGATGCGGGCTATGTGTACTTCGTTCACTCCTATCATGTGAAGCCTGCGCGCGCTGCGGATCTGCTGGCTGCGACGGATTATCACGGTGCGGTGACTGCGATTGTCGGCCGTGATAATGTGTTCGGGATGCAGTTTCATCCGGAGAAGAGCGGGGAGCTGGGCATGCAGCTGCTCGGGAATTTCCTGAGGCTGAGCGGGGCGTGAATAGTGCGGCGTGACCGAACTAAATGCGCGTGCAGGATGAATGCGGCGTGAATAGTACGGCGTGATCGGACTAAATGAGCTTGAAGGACATGTGCGGTGTGAATAGTACGGTATGATCGGATTAAATGAGCAAGTGTGAGGAGAGGTGGCTGGTGCATGCTTACAAAACGGATCATTCCATGTCTGGACGTGAAGGACGGGCGTGTGGTGAAGGGTGTTAACTTCGTGAATCTGCGTGATGCTGGGGATCCGGTGGAGCTCGCGGCGGCATACGATCAGGAGAAGGCGGATGAGCTGGTGTTCCTCGACATCTCGGCGTCTGTTGAGGGACGGGCGACGATGATTGAGGTTGTGCGCAAGACGGCAGGCGAGATCACGATTCCATTCACAGTTGGCGGTGGGATCAAGAGTGTAGATGATATGACGAGACTGCTGCGCGCAGGCGCGGATAAGATCGGGATTAATACTTCCGCCGTGCAAAATAAACAACTAATCTCAGACGGTTCCCGCAGATTCGGCGCACAGTGCATCGTCGTCGCGATCGATGCGAAGTACAATGAGGCGTGGGGCGAATGGGAAGTGTATACCCATGGCGGGCGCACGCCCAGTGGCATTCGAGCGTTGGAATGGGCGCGCGAGACTGAGCAGCTCGGCGCAGGCGAGATTCTGCTGACGAGCATGGACGCAGATGGCACGAAGGATGGCTTCGATGTGAAGCTGACTCGCGCAGTGTCCGATCTGGTGTCCATTCCAGTGATCGCTTCAGGCGGGGCTGGCAATGCGGAGCACTTCTATGATGTGTTCGCAGAAGGACACGCGGATGCGGGACTGGCTGCTTCTATATTCCACTATAAGGAACTGACGATCGATCAAGTGAAGCTTCACTTGAAGAACAAGGGCGTGGAGGTGCGGCTATGAGCAGCGGGAAGGAAGAGACTCTGTATGCATTAGATGAGCTGCTCGCGGCGATTGGCTGGGATGAAGCAGGGCTGGTGAGTACAGTGGTGCAGGATGCATCGTCTCGCGAGGTGCTGATGGTTGCCTATATGAACCGAGAATCGCTGGCGAAGACGTTGGAATCGGGACAGACCTGGTTCTGGAGCCGTTCACGCAGCGAATTGTGGAATAAGGGTGCGACATCTGGACATGTTCAGCAGGTACAGGCTATTCGCTATGATTGCGATGCGGATGCGCTGCTCGTGTTAGTCGAGCAGGTCGGGTCTGCCTGTCATACGAATCGCGGGAGTTGCTTCTACAGGGAGCTGGATCGGGCGACAGGCCAATCGCGCTATGTTGTAGAGGCAGGCGCACAGCATACGCAGTCGGGAACGGCCAGCGCACAGAACATTCTCGGCATGCTCGAGGAACTGATCGCGCAGCGTGATGCAGAGCGGCCGGAAGGCGCGTATACGACTTATTTGTTCGAGCACGGTGTGGATAAGATTCTTAAGAAGATCGGCGAGGAGGCAGGCGAGGTTATTATCGCGGCCAAGAATCGCGATCCGAAGGAGCTGCGCTATGAGAGCGCTGATCTGATCTATCATCTGCTCGTGCTGCTGCGGGAGCAGGGCATGTCCATTGCGGATACGCTGGATGAACTGGCGAGCCGACATCTGAAGAAGAAGAGTGAGTATCCGAGCCATGCGAATTGATTATCATACCCATCATGTGCGCTGCGGTCACGCTAGCGGAGCGCTCGAGGAATATGTCCAGCAGGGGATCGAGATCGGACTTGATCAATTGGGCTTGTCTGATCATATGCCGCTGCTGCATGTTGATCCTGCAACTTATTACACTGGTATGGCTATGCCGATGGACGAGCTTCCGCGCTATGTGGAAGAGTGCCTATATCTGAAGGAGAAGTATAAGGCCGACATCGATATTCGCATCGGGCTTGAAGGCGATTATATCGAAGGCTATGAGGAACAGATTGAGAAGATCGTAGAGGCGTACCCCTGGGATTATGTGATCGGCTCCGTACACTTCCTCGGTGAGTGGGATATCTCGGATTCTCGTCAGCTGCATGGCTGGGAGGGTAAGCGCGTTATCGACGTATATGAGCAGTATTATGATGCTGTTCAGAAGGCGGCGAAGACGGGCTTCTACAGCTACATGGGTCATCTCGATGTGATCAAGCGCTTCGGCTATAAGCCGGAGGAGGATGTTACAGCGCTTGAGCGCGCTACGATCGACGTCATTCAGGAGCAGGGGCTGGCCATTGAGCTGAATGCTTCCGGCTTGCGGATGCCTTGCGAGGAGATGTTCCCGAGTCGCCGCATCCTGGAATACTGCTTTGAGAAACAAGTGCCGCTGACGATCGGCTCTGACTCCCATCAGCCGGCTCGCCTGGGTCAGTTCCTGGATCAAGCGACAGCGCTGCTCCAGGACATTGGATTCACAGAGCTTGCTACCTTCAAGCAGCGCAAGCGCACGATGATTCGAATAACAGAATAAGCGATAACTTCGGCCCTCTGTGATCGTTGACAGAGGGCTTTACTGTGCGAATCGCCTGCGCTCCAGCTTCGGAATCCGGCACTGCAGCATGTCATGCATGCCTCCGAGCCGTAACATGATGCTCTATGCGCTTGCCGCAGCGGGGTGTCAATCTCCAGCCTGTTCCTGGCGGGCAACATCCCTTGTCTAGTCATATTAGGCGCGCTGATGATTACGTCTTATTTTATCGGGAGGAAGAGAAATTATGAGAAGGGTGAGTATAAGGGCATTCCGCTGTCGCATGTCAAGATCCTGCTCCTGAAGACATTGCGATGGTGCGTATGTGTTGTAATGGACCTGAGAGACGCTATCAGACGGGGACTTAGCCACTTAGAAATCTAGCGGACACAGATGCGCTTATTGGGGCGAAAACAGCAATGACAGCATCAATATTTGGCGAATAGGAGCCGTGGAGTCCGTTAGAAAATAAAACGAGCTATTATTGATGAATTAGCGCCCGTGGAGTCCGTTAGCTGTGAAAGCCAGCGCAGGGACATCCGTCCCTAATTCAGAAAATTGCGGAATGAGTTGGGAGTCGCTGCTCGATACGTTCACACCGCTGAGGGAGGATTTTCTAGAACGATAAGGAAAAGAAGCGGCAGCTGTGGTTACCGCTTCTTCCTATCTATGGAATGGATACGGATTGTGTTTGGGAATTGACGCGGCATCATGTATAATGAAATCATATCTTAACGCTTCAGGAGGGCACAATGATCAGCGATCGATTACGTATATTCTCGGGTTCTTCCAATCCCAAGCTGGCAGCGCGAATCTGCAACGAGCTGGGACAACCGCTGGGCAGGATTAAGCTGTCGCGGTTCAAGAGCGGCGAAGTGTATTGTCTGTATGAGGAGACGATTCGGAATTGCGATGTCTTCCTAGTACAGACGTTCGCGCACCCGATTAATGAACATCTTGTTGAGCTATTGGTCATGATCGATGCCGCGAAGCGCGCATCTGCACGGACGGTTAATCTGATATTACCTTACTACGGCTACTCTCGCCAGGAGCGCAAGGCTGCGCCGCGTGAACCGATCTCAGCCAAGCTTGTCGCCGATCTGCTCACGACGGCTGGTGCTGATCGCGTAGTGACGATCGATCTGCATGCGCCTGCGATCCAAGGATTCTTCAATATTCCGGTGGATCATCTGACAGCACTCGATCAGATTAGTGATTATATACTGAAGAAGAAGATCGAGAATCCGATCGTAGTCTCGCCGGATGCCGGTAGAGCGACAACCGCGGAGAGGCTGGCCAGCAACTTAGACTCGCCTTTCGCGATTATGATTAAGAAACGGCCGGCACATAATGAGTCGGTCATTACGCACGTCATCGGCGAGGTCGAAGGCATGACGCCGATCATTATCGAGGATATGATTGATTCCGGCTCTACGATCATCAATGTGGTAGAGGGACTGAAGGAGCGCGGCGCGAATGATGTCTATGTGTGCGCGACGCACCCGATCTTCTCAGACAAGGCAGTGTCTAGGCTGGAGCATCCGAATATCAAGGAAGTGATTATTACGGATTCCATCGCGCTGCCTGATGAGGTGTCGGAGCGGTTCAAGGTGATCTCGATGGCACCGCTGCTCTCCGATACGATCCGCATTATTATGGATGGCGGATCGATCAGTACGCTGTTCAAGTATGGCGGGGTATAGGAATGATAGGTTCAATATTACCGAGCAGGAGGTGCGCTAGTGGTTGTGGAGAATAAGAGAGCGGTGTCCAAGAAGACGGAATCCAAGGTCATCTCCCTACAGATGGACGCTAATTTCTTCTTCGAGCGGGCCGTGCGTTCACTCGATCAATTCCATTATGAGAAGGCGCTGAAGTACTTTCGACGCGCGGTGGAATTGGAGCCTGACAATCCGGTGAACCATTGCAATATGGCGGGCATATTATCTGAGATGGGCGATTATCAGGGGTCTAATGAGGTGTTGCAGATGGTCCTTGATGAGATCGATCCCACGATGACAGAATGCTACTTCTATATGGCCAATAATTATGCCAATATGGATCACTTCGAGGAAGCCGAAGAGTCGCTAGTCCGTTATCTGGAGCGAGATCCCCACGGACAATTCATCGAAGACGCCGAGGAGATGACTGAGCTGCTCAGCTATGAGCTCGGACGTCCGATCAAGCTGAAGACGATTAAGAGTCAAGAGGGACTGTTCGTTCATGATCAAGCGAGAGGATTACTAGAGGCGGGCAAGTTCAATGAAGCGGTAAAGCTGCTGGAGAAGACGATCAAGAAGTATCCGGATCTGCTCGCAGCCCGTAATAATCTTGCATTAGCCTATTACTATATCGGGGAATTCGACCAGTCGCTGGAGGAGATTCGCCAGGTGCTGCGTATGGATCCCGGGAATCTGCACGCCCTATGCAATCTGGCAATCTTCTACCAGCACTTCGATAAGCAGGAGGAGCTGCAGCCACTGCTCGCCCAGCTTAGAAGCACGTATCCGTTCCAGGAAGAGCATGTATTCAAGATTGCGACAACAATGGGCATTCTACAGGAGCATGAGTCGGCGTATGGACACTTCCATCGCTTGATCAAGAGCGGCGAAGAGGCCTATGATCCCTGCTTATATCATTACGCAGCAGTTGCCGCATACAATACAGGGCGACTGAGAGAGGCGAGAATGCTGTGGCGCAAGGCGGCCAAGCTGGATCCGCGCTCGGAGATTCCGAAGTTCTACCTCAGCGAGCTGGAAGGCGCAGCGCATAGCGAGGACGCGCTGCCAATCAGCTATCACTATCATCTGCCCTTCGAAGAGAAGATGCGCATGCCGGATAAGTCGAGCGGCGGTCTAGATGATCAGCTGGGCCGAGATCCGCTCGTCCGCTCCTCGTTCTTCTGGGCGCTCCAGCATGGTGACTTCGATACGAAGCTGCAGGTGCTGCAGGCGTTCGGCAAGGTGAAGGATCGCGAGGCGGAGCGGGCGCTCCAGCAGTTCCTGCTCGAGGCGGATGAGGATGAGTATCTGAAGAAGGTGGCGATCTTCGTCCTTCGCTCAATGGGCGTGAAGAATGCGATCTACGCCATGCTCGGAGGCAAGAAGGTGAAGGTTGATCCCAAGGCGCCAGCGCCCGGATTGCCGAGCTGGGATCGGAAGTGGCAGAGCGTGATGGAGCAGGCGCTGCTCCGCATGGAGAAGCGGTACACGATGATCGAGCAGCATGATCTGCAGACGCTCTGGGTGGAATTCCTGACGCGCAGCTATCCGAACATCCCAATGATCGCCAAGATCGAGGGCTGGGCGGCAGCGCTGGAATACCTCACTGCGAAGATGCATCGACGGGAGATCTCTTACCAGGAGGTATCTGAACGCTACGGTGTATCTGTGCAGACGATCAGCAAGCATGTGAAGACAATTGACCGCGCTTGCGGACTGCAGGAGAAGATGGAGGCGATCTTCCCGCACTACAATGAGAAATTCTAAACCTAAATCAAGCATAGGAATGTAGGAGGAACGATAGACATGTATCAAGCGATAATTGTAGGAACAGGTCCTGCCGGATTGACGGCAGCGATATATCTGGCTCGGGCTAACCTGAATCCGCTCGTGATCGAGGGGCCGGAGCCAGGCGGACAGTTGACGACTACGACGGATGTAGAGAACTTCCCCGGATTTCCAGAGGGGATTATGGGACCCGAGCTGATGGACAACATGCGTAAGCAGGCTGAGCGCTTCGGAGCGGAATTCCGACGCGGCTGGGTTAATAGCGTGGACTTGTCCGAGCGTCCATTCAAGCTTCAGGTGGAGGGCCATGGCGAACTGGTTACTCAGACGCTGATTATCTCCACAGGAGCATCGGCGAAGCTGCTAGGCATTGAGAATGAGAAAGTAAACATCGGGCGCGGTGTCAGCACTTGCGCGACCTGCGACGGGTTCTTCTTCCGTGGGAAGAAGCTCATCGTAGTGGGCGGCGGCGATTCCGCGATGGAGGAAGCCAACTTCCTGACGCGCTTCGCCTCTGAGGTACGTCTTGTTCATCGCCGCAGCGAGATGCGGGCATCCAAGATCATGCAGGATCGCGCTCGCGAGAACAGCAAGATCACCTGGTCGCTTAATTGCGTACCTAAGGAGGTTGTGGCAGGCGATACTGGTGTGACCGGACTCAAGGTGCTGAACAATGAGACGGGTCAGGAAGAAGTGATCGAGACAGACGGGATCTTCGTTGCAATCGGCCACACGCCGAATACAGGCTTCTTGAACGGACAGCTGGAGACAGACGCCAATGGTTATCTGGTTGTAAAGCCAGGCACGTCGCAGACGACGATACCAGGTGTGTTCGCCTGCGGAGACGTTCAAGACAGCACGTACAGACAGGCTATCACAGCCGCGGGCAGCGGATGTATGGCGGCGCTGGATTGCGAGCGATTCCTAGAGAATAATATGGTGCATGACTGGAGTCAATCCTTATAGGGGAGAGGTGAGAAACGTGGGTAATCCGATCTATCTCGGAGTTGATTTGGGTGGTACCAGTATTAAAACAGGCATATGCGATCAGGAGGGCAAGCTGATCCGCACGCTCGAGAGCATGACAGAGGCTGATCAGGGCACAGAGCGCGTGATCGCTAATATCGCGGCTAGTGCCAAGCGAATTGTGGATGAATCGGAATTCGAGTGGGACCAGGTGCAAGGAATCGGCATGGGTATTCCGGGATTCATGGATGTGGAAGAGGGTTTCATGAAGCTGTCACCGAATCTGCCGCTAACGAATGTACCGCTTAAGCAGTTGCTAGAGGAGAAGCTGGGTAAGTCCATCTTCATGGGCAATGACGCGAATGTGGCGGCGCTGGGCGAGGCTTGGAGCGGCGCGGGCAAGGGTGTGCCGCTGATGGTCATGTATACGCTGGGCACAGGAGTTGGCGGCGGTATTATTATCAACGGTGACATCTTGATCGGTTCGTCCGGCATGGGCGGAGAGCTGGGGCATATGGCGGTTGTGCCGGATCTAGAGGCGATCCAATGCGGCTGCGGCAAGCTCGGCTGTCTGGAGACCGTCTCCTCGGCAACCGGTATTATTCGCATGGCTAAGGATGCAGTGGAGCGGGGAGACCGCACGATGCTGGCCGATGTGGTGTCGATTACAGCCAAGGACGTATTCGACGCTGCGCGAGCGGGTGATGAGACCGCCATCCGTATTGTGAATCGCGCGGCCTTCTATCTAGGCAAATCACTGGCCACGATTGCGGTTGTGATTAATCCGAATCGTTTCGTCATCGGCGGCGGGGTGTCCAAGGCCGGCGATCTCATTTTGAATCCAGTCAGAGAAGTATTCAAGCAGTTCGCGCAAGCCAAAGCGCAGGAGGATGTTGAGATTGTGGCGGCGACACTGGGCAATGACGCAGGCATGATCGGCGCAGCCGGGCTGTGTATTCGCAAGTAGTGTCAGCAAGACTTAAAAGGGTGGTCGCGGATGGAGACAGGACGATTAGCTGAACTAGTCATCATTACAGGGATGTCAGGGGCCGGTAAGACGATTGCCGTACAGAGTTTAGAGGATCTGGGCTTCTTCTGTGTAGATAATCTACCGCCTGTGTTGATCCCCAAATTCGCTGAGCTGATCGATCAATCCAGCGGTAAGATCGGCAAGGTGGCTCTGGTCATTGACCTGCGCGGTCGCGAGTTCTTCACGGCGCTGACGGAGTCGCTGGCTTATCTGCAGCAGCAGCAGACCGTGCACTACGAGATCTTATTCCTGGACGCGCGTGATTCTGTGCTTGTACAGCGCTATAAGGAAAGCCGCAGAAGGCATCCCCTAGCGGCAGATGGATTGCCGCTGGACGGAATCGCGTCCGAGCGTAAGCTGCTCGAGGAGCTGAAGGGGCTGGCGACACAAGTGATTGACACCAGTGAGCTGAAGCCGGTGAAGCTAAAGGAGATCATTACCGAACGCTTCCATCGCCGGTCATCGGGCGTAATGACCGTGAACATTACCTCATTCGGCTTCAAGTATGGCATTCCAATCGATGCTGACCTGATCTACGATGTTCGCTTCCTGCCCAATCCGCATTATGTGGAGCATCTGCGGCCGCGGACAGGCCGGGACGAGGATGTGTATGACTATGTCATGAAGTGGCCGGAGACGCAGATCTTCCTAACCAAGCTGCTGGATATGCTCCAATTCCTCATCCCCCAGTACGCCAAGGAAGGCAAGAGCCAGGTCGTCATTGGCATCGGCTGTACGGGAGGCAAGCATCGTTCAGTTGCAATCGCGGAATATCTGGGCAAGATGATCGTACATGGTACCGAGGACCAGGTGCGCGTAAGCCATCGTGATTCCGAGCGAGACCACAGCTAGTGCAGCTTGGGTCGAGACCACGGTTAATCCAACTCGGGTCGAGACCACGGTTAATACAGTGATATGAGCCGGGTGGAGCTAGCGTAAGTCGAGCGGGATTGGGAGCGAGCAAGATCAGCGCAATTTGTTGAGGTGAGTGGATGGTACTGGATGGGGAAACAGCTTCATTGCCGCGTGTCGTTGTCATCGGTGGGGGAACCGGTTTATCGGTCATGCTGCGCGGACTTAAGCGGATGCCGGTAGATATCACGGCGATCGTGACGGTGGCGGATGATGGTGGTAGCTCGGGGATCCTCCGCTCGGAGCTTCAGATGCTGCCGCCTGGGGATATCCGCAATGTGCTCAGTGCGCTAGCGGACGAGGAACCGATCTTGACCAAGGTGCTGCAGTACCGCTTTCAGAATGGCGGCAGCGGATTGGCAGGACACAGCCTAGGCAATCTGATCCTGGCTGCGATGCAGGACATTACGGGCGACTTCCTCACCGGCGTGAAGGAACTAAGCAAGGTGCTCGCCGTCCGTGGACGTGTGCTCCCCGCGTCGGGGCAGCCCATCGTACTGAAGGCGGAGATGAAGGATGGGTCGATTATTGTCGGTGAATCGAAGATTCCGAAATTCGGCGGCGTCATTAAGCGTGTGTTCCTAGATCCTATAGATGCAGAGCCGCTTGAGGAGGCCATTGAGGCGCTGCAGAGCGCAGATGCGATTGTCATTGGCCCGGGAAGCTTATACACCAGTATCCTCCCTAACCTGCTGGTGAAGGGAATTGCAGAGACGATAGGCGCATCCGATGCGGTGAAGATGTATGTATGCAATGTCATGACGCAGCCGGGCGAGACGGATGATTATAGTCTCGCGGATCATCTGCGCGCGCTGGAGGAGCATGTCGGCGGGCGTCTGGTTGATTATGTGCTGGTTAATAACGGTGATATTCCGGATCATGTACTGGAAGCTTATGCAGAGAAGGGTGCATCGCCGGTAGGGCTCGATCTGGATGAGGTGAGCATTCGCGGATATACGGTAATCGCGGATCGACTGGTCTGGTACAATAAGTACCTGCGCCATGACGCGAAGCGATTAAGCGAACAGATCTATAGACTTGTCCGGACCGGGGGGATAGAAGGAAGGTGATGGCGAATGTCATTTGCGGCACAGACGAAAAAGGAGCTTACGCTGATTGAGGCGGAGCCGTGCTGTGAACGCGCTGAGCTGTCGGCACTGATTCGTATGAACGGTACCGTCCAGCTGTCGCGCCAACGGATGATGCTCGATGTGTCGACTGAGAATGCGGCGATTGCCAGAAGAATATACACGTTAATCAAGAAGCAGTATCAGATTCATGTTGAGCTGCTCGTGCGTAAGAAGATGCGTCTGAAGAAGAACAATGTGTACATCGTTCGGATTCCGGACGGCGTGCGAGAGCTGCTCGCTGATCTGCATATTGTATCCGAGGGCTTCCAATTCACGACGACGATCGAGCCGGCTATCCTGCAGAATCCTTGCTGTCGCAGGGCTTATCTGCGCGGGGCGTTCATGGCAGGCGGATCAGTCAATAATCCAGAGGGCTCCTCGTACCATCTGGAGATCGCCTCGATGTACGAGGAGCATTGCATCGCGCTGTGCGAGCTCGCGAACCAATTCGATCTGAACGCGCGATGTATCGAGCGGAAGAAAGGGTTTATTTTCTACATTAAGGAAGGCGAACGGATTATTGAATTTCTGAGCATTATCGGCGCTCATCAGGCGCTCTTCAAATTTGAGGATGTCCGCATCATGCGGGATATGCGCAATTCGGTAAATCGCATTGTGAACTGCGAGACAGCGAATCTCAACAAGACGATTGACGCGGCGGTGCGGCAGATTGATAATATCCGCCTGCTCGAGCGCGAGGTCGGTCTCGAGAACTTGCCAGAGAGACTGAGAGAGGTCGCTGAAGTGCGGCTGCAGCACCCGGAGATGAACCTGAAGGAAGTTGGAGAATTGCTGAAAGGGAAGGTAAGTAAGTCTGGCGTAAATCATCGTCTGAGAAAAATTGATGAGCTTGCTGAAAAAATCCGGGAGCAGTTGTAGTGTGTTCGCAAGAAAGATGGTATACTTATTGACATATCGATCATGTTACGTTAAATGTAGATTAGCAATACTTGGATTAGGGGGTATTTATTAATGACAAGGCGGCCAGTTGTCGTCAAACTGAAGACCGGTTTGCACGCCCGTCCTGCGGCGTTATTCGTGCAAGAGGCAAACAAGTTTTCTTCTGAAGTATTCGTGGAAAAAGACGATAAAAGAGTCAACGCCAAGAGTATAATGGGCATCATGAGTCTTGCGATCAGCACCAATACCGAGGTACAGATCAGCGCCGAGGGTTCAGACGAAGAGCAAGCTGTAAACGCTTTAGTCGCCCTGGTGAGTAAGGAAGAACTCGAAAATCAATAATGATGCTACCAATGAATTGCATAACTCCAATCGTGTGAGCCATCCAATTATGGATTGGCTCTTTGACTCGTTACAGCGAATATCGCATAGGGCAACTCTGCTAACACATTCCGGCGGGCAGAGTGCTCGTTCAACGATGGTGATTGACGCTATAAAATAGCTGTGATATAAGTAAAGTGGTCTGACAACATACCAATATCGATTATGTGATTGTGAAAAGGGTGTGAACGGAATGTCATTGAAGTCGCTAAAGCGAAAAAAACTGTCGGAGACTGTCTTCGATGAAGTGATGCACTATATCAACGAACGTGGCTTTAAACAAGGGGATCGCTTGCCATCAGAACGCGACTTTTGCGATCAGCTACAGATAAGTCGGTCTTCTTTTCGAGAAGCCATACAAAAGTTAGAGATGTGCGGGCTAATTGAAATCAGACGAGGCAGCGGCATGTATGTTAAATCAGAGAAGACCGTATTGGGGGAAGTTACGAAGTTAAAGGTAGTGTTAGCGGCAGAAAAACGGGTTATCGAAGAAATCATGGATCTTAGAGAATTAATGGAGCAATATGCAATTGATCGCATTATCGAACAGGATAATCAAGCTTGTTTAATCAGACTCTCGCATATTCTCGACCAATATGAGCAGACGATTGCCGATGGTGGCGTGCCTCGCCACGAAGATTACCAATTTCATCTCGCTTTGTATGAAGGAGCTGGAAATCGAGTTGCGCAGAACTTTTTCCAGTCTACAGAAGAGATCGAACGTATCTGGGAAGAGAAGGCGATTGCTATGCTGAATGAGAATGTGTTTAGTCGAACTACCGAAACACTTCACCGCGCCATATACGAATCGATGCGAATCGGTGATGCGGCAACAGCCAAACGGCTGATGCGGAAACATTTTCAACTCATGAGAAAAGATCTAAGCAAGCTAGATTAAACTAGAACTGGGAGTGTGTTGATATGGTGAACAAAACTTGGCGTACCGATCCACAGACAAGCGTTACGCATGACGAGCGGGATTCGTTCTATGGCGAAGTCGTCCCGCCTGTGTTCATGAATACACTATTCGCATACGATAGCTTCGAAGCCTTCAGCACGATGCAGCATGAACGAAATGGCTATTACTACACGCGGATAGATAATCCCACACTAAGAGTGCTAGAGAATCATATAGCTCGTTTGGAGAACGGCGAGGCTGCGAAGGTATTCGCATCCGGTATGGCTGCAGTGTCGGTAGCTGTCCTGCATCTGTTGAAGCAGGACGATCACATCATCTGCCAATATCCGATATATGGAGGCACCTACGGGTTGTTGCGCAGCTACTTGCCCAAATTCGGGATTACAGCTGATTTTGTGGATTTCAATGATCTTGATGCAGTACGAGCAGCAATAAAGCCGAATACGAAGCTCTTGATGTGTGAGAGCATCTCGACCTTCTTCATGGACGTGTTCGATGTACCGGAGATCATCAAAGTCGCCAAAGCGAATGGTCTTTACACGATTATGGACAATACGTGCGCCACACCGATCAACTTCCGACCGCTGGAGTGGGGGATTGATGTCGTGGTCCACTCTGCATCCAAATATCTAAGCGGGCATAGCGATGTAGTGGCTGGAGCAGTCGTAGCTTCGCATGAGCTGATTGCAGGCATGGTGGATCTGGAGCTGTCGCTGCTGGGCGCTGCCTTAGGGCCGTTCGAAGCGTGGTTGATTATGCGGGGCTTGCGGACATTCCCGATGCGGATCCGTGAACAGGGTCGATCTGCACTCGTAATCGCCCGGGAGCTGGAGCGCTTCCGGGGCGTGAAGAAGGTCCACTTCCCGCTGTTGCCCGGCCATGCACAGCATGAGATGGCTAAGAAGCAGCTTGCGGGCCCCTCCGGCCTGCTCAGCTTCGAGATGGAGGGGGGCGCTGAGGTGATCTCCCGCATCGTTAATCGCCTCAAGCTGTTTCGGATCGGGGTAAGCTGGGGCGGGTTTGAGAGCTTGATTTATTCTCCCTGCATGAGTCCGAAATCAGACATCCCGCTCGGGGATCAGTTGCAATCCCTCGTGCGAATATCAGTTGGCCTGGAGCAGACGGATGACCTGCTGGCCGATCTGCGTCAGGCGTTCGAAGAATAGGGTTATGGCGCAGTTGGAAACTGCATGGCGATGAGCGCGCCTCCTTCGGGGAGGTTGTGAATGTTCATCGTTGCTAGATCCCCGTATACAAGTCGGAGTCTCCGATACACATTATAAATGCCGGTATGCATGGAGAAGTAGGAGTCGAGCTTGTCGGCGCCGGATTGAAACAATTGCTTGAAAGCGCTTAAGGAGGCTGGGTCGAAGCCGGGGCCGCTATCGCGAATATGGACATGCATCTGGTGGCCCTCCCTGCGAATATGGACCGTAATCTGGAACGCTC
Organism: Bacillota bacterium; assembly: GCA_023441055.1. GTDB lineage: Bacteria > Bacillota > Bacilli > Paenibacillales > UBA4045 > JAEZQY01. The sequence continues at coordinate 31,274 of JAEZQY010000009.1, forward strand.
CGATGCCTGATTCGGTATTCTCGTTCCAGCCGTACTTCAATGCGTTCTCGACAAATGGCAATATGCTGAGTTTCATGACCATAACGGACTTGCAGTCGGCAGCTACATCGTATTGAATGTCAGCTCCTCTGCCATGTCTGTAATAGTGAATTCTCTGAAAGTACTGTACATAGTTGATCTCTTCTTCAAGCATGGCCCAACCCTCATCGATACGGCTGTTGTATCGCAATAACTGGGATAAGCAATAGATCGCATGCTCAAATTCCGTCTTATCGCCTTGAAGGGCAAGGGCTTGTATCGTTCCCAGCGTGTTGAAGAGAAAATGGGGGTTGACTTGGGCTTGCAGCTGAAGCAATTCCTTATCCTTCTCGCGCAGGCTTGACTCCAAGAGATTCCGTTCCAGCTGTTGACGATCATCGAGCATGCTGTTGAAGGTATGGATCAAAAACCCGAGCTCATTCGTTGCCTTGGTCTCGATCTGTACGGCATTCCCGCGGCTGAAGGCACTCATGCCGCTCTTAAGCACATACAGCGGCATAAGCAATCTGTTGATGAAGGCATAGGACAGCAGGAAGGCTAATAAGAAACTGAAAGCCGCAACGCCGAATGTTGTCCAGCGTGTCAAATTGATGCCCTGCATGAGATCGTGCAGAGGCGTTGCTGTCACCAGTGTCCAAGGATGCAGTTGAAGGCCTTGATAGGCCATCTGATACTCATGCCCGTCAACCGCGATTCTACTGCTGCCGTCGGAACGTTCATGCGCATTAAGGTATTCGCCGAGCCATGAGACGGATTGCAGAGGTGTTTCATTGCCCTGAATGACATTGCCGTTGCTGGTGTTATAGAGCAAGATTGAGCTGTGGGCCTCTATGGGGACTTGTTTGACGACGGATTTCACGGTCTCCATCTGAAGCTCCACCACGATCCATGCGGTTACCGCATAGGTTCGCGTATTGCGCACAGGCTTCACGTAGGAAACGGTTTCCACCTCCAGGCTGTTCGTATAGTAAGGCAACGGATGGGGACCGATCAGAAGCGACTGATCGGTGTCGAACAGCTGGCCATACACAGGATCCGTGCTGAAGTTAAAGTCAAAGTCGAAGGCGGAATTGGGCAAGCGTGACATATGAAAGGCTTGTCCGGATTGAAGAACAAGCAGAATGGCGGAGATGTCCGGATTGCCGATTAATGACGCATTGATCTTCTTGCGAACATCGCTTATGTAGATGGAGCGGGTCGCCTCGTTCAAGCTGTCATGGAGCGTCAGCCTCTGGAAGGCCGTGTCGGTGATGATGCTGTTGAAGGACGCATCGAGATTAGAGAAGTAGTCGTCAATGCGGGCAGCGCCATGCTGGACTTGCTGGATCACGTTGTTATTGATATAGCGGATCCCTGCATTCAACATGTAGCTCTGTGCCAGATAGCTGACGATGAATAACGGGATTACGGCGAACAGCGCAATCATGATGAAGAGCTGCCGGTTGATGGATAAGGGAAATTTATTCAGTCGTCGTAAGAATGTCAAGATGATTCAGCTCGCTTTGGTATATTTAGATTGGGAAGGCTGGAGGCGATTCGCATTGAAAATTGGCGTTGTTGAGGACGAGTTGACCGTTAGAAAAGGTCTCATCGCTAAGTTGCAGGAATTATATCACAATTCGACTATCTACGATATGGGTTATGGTCGACAGGCGGTTGATAAGCTGTTATTCATTCGTCCTGATGTTGTTTTCCTGGATATCTTCATGCCCGAGTTGTCGGGACTGGAGCTGCTCCGTCAGGTAAGAGACAATCTGCCCTATACACAATTCGTTATTCTGACGGGCTATAGAGAGTTCGAATATGCGCAGCAAGCTGTTCAACTGGGGGCGAAGCGTTATTTGCTCAAGCCGGTTTATTTTCAAGACTTGATGGATGTGATTGGCCAGGCGCGGGAGGAACTGCTTAAGCGGGCGGAATCCGAGCTGCAGGAGGATGCCAGGTGGCTGTCGGACTCCAACCATTCGCTGCATATCGGGCAGGTGCACAATCCGAGCGCATGGTTGGATTCGAATCAAGGGAAGGTGATTATGTTCTCGGATCGATGCGACGACCTGTTCGCCGATCGGCGAATTGCGGATTTTGAAGTGGATGGATTCTCTGGCATCATTCTGAAGTCGGAGGAGCATATGCTCGAGTATGGTATCTTCCATCAGCGGGGGGATTGGATAGCAAGATTGATCGATCAACTGCATGTGTATCGAACTAAGCTGTTCTTCAATGAAGACGATTCCGCGGTGCTGAATAGGATCAAACGGAATGATTCCGGCGATCTGGCAGTGGCGAGGGGCATTCGCAGTCTGATTATTGAGTTGTTGCAGAATGAGCAGATTGACAGCGCCGTCCTACAATCAGAGCTTGTTCGCTGGCTCGCGAGCATGACCAACCTGCGACTGCACAACCTGCAACAGGAGGTATCATCATTCATGTTCGCGGTTGATCGCATATTGCAACGAAGGAATATTCATACGGCGGTACACGCCGATCTCTTGTTCTGGACCGATTGGGTGAACGCCATCCCTAGCTGGGAGCAATTGCGCGACAGAGTGGTTCATCTGGTGATGAAGAGTTTGGCTTCCATTCACCAGCTATCGGAATTGCAGAAGCAGCCTGCTAATATCGATATGGAAGCCTATATACAGGAGATGCTGAGACAACCCGAAAATTATGGCGGTATGACGCTGGAGTTGGTTGCGGAACAACTAGATATGCATCCGGTAACAGTCAGTAAGCTGTTCAAGAAGCAGACTGGCCATAATTTCATCAACTATCTCATGAATGTGAAGCTGGTGCGAGCGCAGCATCTGTTAGCCAATTCGGATCGGGGTGTCAATGAGATCGCAATGGAGCTCGGGTATGTCAATTACCGCTACTTCGGGCAGGTGTTCAAAAAGCGCTATGGGGTATCGCCGCAGCAGTATCGAAGAATCGCACATCAGGCTAAAAGAAATGAACATTCGGGTTAAGAAGCTATGCCATCCGAGGAGACAGACGGGATTTATACTTGGAGTTGTAACATCAATCACAGATCAGGGGGTATACGAATGAAGAAGAACGTTATAGGGCTGATGATTGTATGCTTGCTCTTCGGGACAATCCTGGCGGCCTGCTCCAACAACGGCTCGAATAGCTCGAGCAGCACGAGCGGCGCGAATAATGGCGCGAGCACCGGGCAGAGCGGCGGGAACGCTGCATCCGGCGGCGATGCGAAGGACGCCACGCCTGAACCAGTCAAGATTCAAATGTGGGAACGGTTAAGCGGCAGAACCGCTGAGAAAATGAATGAACTGGTGGAAGAATTCAATCAAGAATATCCGCACATCACAGTAGAAATTAATGAAGTAGCTAATGCTGAATATCCGGCGGCCCTGCAAGCGGGAATCGCAGGCGGGAATTTGCCGGATATGTTCATGAATACACCGTCGGTTCCATTGCTGCAGATGGTCGAGCTCGGCCTGCTGCGCAACCTGGACGACCTGGTAACGCCCGAGCTGAAGGCGAAATTTACTCCGGCAACCTGGACGGAAGGACAAGCTACGATCAATGGTTCGATCTATGCCATCCCGCATTCGGATGATCGCAGAGCGTCCATTATTCTCTATAACAAGGAATTGCTCAAGAAAGCTGGCTATGACCAGGTGCCGAAACGGCCGACATGGGAGCAATTCATCGAGATGAACAAGAAAGTGATCGAAGCCAGTCCGGGTATCTCAGGATTTGTATTCGCCGGACCGGCTCCGTGGATATCGGACGAAGGCATTCTGCAGATCGCCTCTGCGATTACACCTGAAGCTGCGCCGATCAGTGAATTGCAAATGTTTAATTTTAAGACTGGACAGTATGATCTGAATAACGAGGGGCTTGTTCAGACCTTGCACTTCTTCAAGCGTATGCAGGATGAGGGCCTGCTGCATCCGAACAGCCTGCTGTTCAATCCTTCCGAGGCGAGAGCGCAATTCTGGGAAGATCAGGCTGCCTTCGTATGGGAGTCCACGCCGCATCTGCAAGTTTTCCAGATGAATGACAAGTATGGCGTTATCCAGGTGCCTACCCGTGACGGCAATGCCAGCTACAGGGCGTTCCAAGGCTTCCTGCCGAACGCCATCGTGGTGAATGAGAAAACGCAGCATTACGAGGAAGTCAAGCTATTCCTGAATTACTTCCTGAACCATTACGGCGCGAAGATGGCCGAGCTGTATGTGTCTGGACTCCCGTATGTCGAAGCGATTCAGCCATCCGAGCCGTGGTATCTGTACGATGATACCGTCGCGATTACCAAAACGGACGTCATTGATGTGCCGAACCCTGCCATCCGCAATCCGAATACGATCGTCGCTCTCAATGAGATGTCCAGGTATAAGCCGACGGTTGACTTCTCGGATGTCTTCCTGGGCTACATGGCGGGCGAGGTTACAGACCTGCAAGGCTTGCTGGACCGGCTGACAGAGGATTTGAACAAGGCGTTGGCCAGCGGTATTGCAGACAGCAATAAGAACGGCAGCCCCGTTACTCCGGAAGACTTCATCTACGAGGATTGGGTGCCCGGCGTTCCGTACGTTAATTAGGATTTCGCGCATGAGGGGTACTCGTACCCCTCATGTTCATTCAAAGGAGGACTATGCATGCTTGGCGCCATGAAAACCCGAAAGATCCTATGGGCTTACCTGTTCTTGACGCCGCAGCTCATCTTCTATCTGGCCTTTACGATTTATCCAATGGTGATGAGTTATGTATACGTATTGTACGACTGGACCGGAATCGGTCCGCTGACCCGATTCGTGGGGCTGGATAATTTCCGCAGGGTAATGGATGATCCTTATTTCTGGAAGGCGTTCAAGAACAGCTTTATTTATATGTCTGGGAAATTGGTGCTGGAGATGCCGCTGGGACTGCTTATGGCACTGTGTGTGAATTCGGTCTTGCTTCGCTGGAAGGTGTTCATACGGACCATCTTTTTTATACCAGTCGTATCTACCGCGGCGATTGTAGGTGTTACGATGAAAATTATTTTCGGAAATGACAAGGCGCTGTTCAATAACATGCTTCAATTTCTCGGCGTGATTGACAAGCCTGTCCCCTGGCTGCTGCAATCCACCTCTGCGATGGTGATCTTGATTATAATCGGTGCGTGGCTGCACTTCGGCATGACCATGATCTACTGGCTGGCCTCGTTGCAGGCGCTGCCCAGGGAGATCTATGACGCGGCCAAAGTGGACGGCGCGAGCGTATGGCAGACATTCTGGCGTGTCACCTGGCCATTGTTGCTGCCCGCAGCTGTCGTCATTCTGATGCTGAATGTGGTTAGCGGCTTCGGCGCATTCGATCTGGCGATGACCCTGACAGGCGGAGGTCCCTTCTTCGCGACTACGACGATCGATATGTATATCTACGACCAGGTGTTCGGAGGCGGTATTCCGCGAATCGGTATCGGCTCCGCAGCCGGGATGATCTTCGGTCTCACGGTATTCGTCATGACAATCGGACTAGCCGGGTTGAATAAGGCGGTCAGAAATCGCTCCCAGGCGACAACCACAGAGAGGAAGGCGGAGACAGCCTGATGCAATGGAGGAAATTCAAGTTTACGCTGCTTAGCCTGTTGCTCGTGCTTATCGGCGCGATCTGGGTGTATCCCTTGGTTTGGATGTTCTTCTCCTCGCTGAAGAAGGAGTCGGAGTTTCTTACAGGCGGACTGAAATTGCTGCCGGCGGAACCGCAATGGGACAACTTCGTTCGCGCCTGGGATAAAGCCAATTTCTCAATCTATTTTATCAATTCGGTCACTTATACGGTTTCGGCTGTCATTATTGTCGTCATCCTCTGTTCGCTGTTCGGATATGCGATGGCGAGGGTAGACTTTCCGGGGCGGAAGACGATTCTGGTCGTATACGTGGCGACCATGTTCATCCCGAAGGGATATACGATTATTCCGATCTATCTGCTGATCAAGTGGCTGGGGCTGCTCAATACGAGAATGGGCGTCATTCTGGTCGAATCGTCCGCGGCGCATGTCATCTTCATCCTGCTGCTGATCTCCTTCTTCGCTACGATTCCGAAGGAGCTGGAGGAGTCTGCCGAGATGGACGGAGGCGGGTTCGTGCGCATATTCGTACGGGTGATGCTGCCGCTCACGATGCCTGTGATTGCGACGATAGCTATCGTGCAATTCATATGGACGTGGAATTCCTTCTTCGCGCCGCTGATCTTCACAATCAACAACCCGAATTTGAAGACGTTGGCGGTAGGGATGTATAACTTCATTAACGATCTGCAGATTGATTATACGGGACTGGCTGCCGGGGCGACGATTTCGATCGTTCCCATTATTACAGTATTTATATTCTTCCAGCGCTACTTCATTGAGGGCGTATCTGGATCGGTCAAGGGATAGGAAGAAGGCTGGACATCTACGCGGCGATCAGCCGATACTTAAGGAGTGATACAGTTGGATTTCGCATCAACAACCTATATGCATGCCTGGCTCAGACACCCGGTGCTGGGCGATCCTTCCTTCGATACATTCGAACGGTTGGGCGCAAGTGTGCATCGATCGGATAAGCCTTATGAATGGGCGGTGAACGGTTCACTGTTCCGTGATCCGAAGGATGGCGTCTGGTATTATTATGCCGGTCTATATGCGTATGGGTATCAGCGTGATATAAATAACCCAACTTCAATTATTATCTATCGATCAGTTGATGAGGGGCGCTCCTGGATGTATCTGGGCCCCGCATTCGAGAGGGGCTTCTTCTTCGAAGGGTATGAAGCGGCATCCGACTTCGCGCCTGATGCTGTTGTGATGTACGACGATGAGACGGAGATCTACTGGATGTCCTATGACTGGTCGACGAATAACTCGAACTGGAAGACGCTGTTCCATCCGGTTGGAACCGGCAGCGATTCCGGCGGCGGACTTGCTTGGGCGAAGTCGCCTGCTGGTCCCTTTACAAGGCTGCCGGTTCCGTATATCAGCAATGTTGCGTTGGACGGCCATAAGGGGAGATTCAAGCGGCTGTATGCGAATACCTTGCTGAAGCGCGGCAAGGACTGGATTACACTGGTGCTGTGCGATTCGAGCGATTATTATTCTTGGGGACTCGCTTGTATGACGGCTCCGAGTCCGGAGGGACCGTGGTCGAAGCCGGAGATCCTCTTATCGGTGGATCGAGCCGAGTATTACCCGGCTCCCGTTGAATTCCATCCTTGTTATGTCGTGGATGGCATCGTATATGCGCCGGCTACATCTGTAGCGGCATCCAGAAACTATCAGGCGATCTTCACAGCTGATCTGGAGCAGGCGCACCTGCCTGAAGCGTGGAGCCTGGCGTGCGACGGCAATGTCTGGCACAGCCGGCCGATTCCCGATGAGACATATGGGATCTGGGGGCAAGCGTTCCATGGGTTCGTCCATAATGGTATATTCCATGTCATGTATCCGTCCAAGAACGAGCAGGACCGCGGTATCCTGTCTGTAGCCTCTCGCCCTTGGGATCGGCCGTTCGCTGACGGGTTCACGTTGTCGGGGCATGTCGGTAAGTCGATCTCGCCATTGCTGAACGCATATACGGACTTTTCGCTGCATGCCGAATTCACACTACAGGGAACGGTTGAGTTCGTCTTCGACTACGGCGGCGTACTGGGACCTAACGATAACTGCAGCGATGCAATCCCGCACCAGCAGGCGCTGTCGGCTTATTCCGCCCTACGCGTAAGCGACAACCAGCGGTTCTCACTCATCAGCATCGATGCCAGCGGAAATGAGACCCTGCATGCAGAAGGCTTGTCCGATCAGGTCATCACTTCGATCGCGTTGAAGCGATCCGGACATAGAGTGACGATTGCGGTCAATCAGACTGCGCCAATGGAAGCCGAGATAGGGCCGGTTGTGGCGGCGATGCCGCTCGCCCTCGTTGCGCATGAGTGGTCGAATCTGACTTGCAGCACATTCGAGGTCGAGGGTCGTCCGGAGCGTTATCTACTGCAGTATAACGGTTGGGACGCCCTGCTAGGGGCAGGTCAGCGAGCAGGGGATTGGGAGACGGGACCCTCCGCATCGTTTCGTTCTGGTTATCGGCTTGTCGGCCAAGGCAGCTGTAAGGCGAAGTGGAATGTGATCGGTGACGGCTTCCAGCTGTATGCGCCGCTGTCACCTGAGTATGGCAAGGTCAGACTGCTCATCGATGGCGTGTTAACCGCTCGCATGGACTTGCGCGCCGAGCGGGAGACCGCGTCGGCTATAGTCTATGAGGCGAGTGGTTTGCCGCAGGGGCGGTATAGTGTTGTTATTCAATCCGAAGACGGCGGCAAGTTCCCGATCGATGTCCTTGCCGTGTGCGGCGAGTCCGCTGAGATCAGGTCGTTCGGTTCATCAGACCTTACATGAACGATACTGTCAGGCGCAACTTCCGCTGGGAATTGTCATCAGCTGTATTGGGTTGTCTGTTCCTTGTAGTCTATGCTCAGTTCTATGTGCCGATTGCCATTCAGCATGGCGCCACCAACCTGCAAGTCGGCTTGATGACAGCGGCAGGGCCGATAGGACTGCTGCTGTCCCCGATCTGGGCCTCCATGATCAATAACAGACGTCCCCTGCCTTATGTCATCTACCCGAATATGCTGGCGCGATTGCTCATCCTGCTCCCTGCACTCCATGCCGCGCCGTGGATGTTCCTGCTGGCCACCTTCGCCATGAGTGTGTTGATTGGTGTGCAGGCTCCGGCTTATGCGAGCCTGATGGCGAATGTATATCCGTCTGAACTGCGCGGGCGGTTGATGGGGTATGTGCGCGTTGCCAGCGGCGTTCTGATGCTGCCTGCAGTGTATATGGTCGGACGATGGATGGATCGGGCCGGAGGGTCGGGGCCGATGCTTGCAGCCGGCGTACTCGGCTTCCTCGCGTTCCTGATGTTCTTCGGTATGAAGGAAGCGAATACTCAGCTTGTCAGCCAGTCAAGGATTACGTTCAGGGAGCAGCTGCGCATACTGGCGGGAAATCGCTGGCTGCTGTTATTCTTCGGTACTACAACGATTGTTGGTTTCCATCATATGCTTAGTTTGCCGCTATATCCGATCATTCAGGTTAACGTGTTCCAATTAACCAATGTGGAGATCGGTTACATACGCATCGCGTACTATCTTATGCTGATGCTCGGCTTCCTCATTATCGGTTCTGTGGTGGACAAGCATTCTCCGATTACCGCTCTTCTCATCTCGTTCGCCTGCCATATGATGGTTCCGCTGTTATATGCAATGCCGGGCAATTATCCGGCAGCGATTATCGCAGGGGGGGCGCAGGGACTGGGCGACGCATGCTGGGAAATTGGTTGTATGAACACGATATTCCGGTATGCGCCGGGCAAGGAGGCGGTTTTCTTCGGACTTCATCTGCTGCTGCATGGCATACGAGGAACGATCGCGCCAATGCTTGGTACAACGCTTATGGATGTGCTTCCGCTGGCGTACATTTTTACTTACAGCGTGCTCTGGATCGCGGTCGGCTTCGTTGTATTGCTATTTGGAAGCCGCTTGTTGGCGAAGCGGGGTATCGGGAGTCTGTGATAAGCTTAAATCTGTTAAACGGCCTTAGTCGTGAATGCCACTAGACTAAGGCTGTTTAATTTACGTTACGATCGTATGCGGGATTATTGAAACAAATTGTACGGTATTGGTTCTATTCATATACAAGCTAGTGGACTAATATAGAACATACAAGAATATAAGGGATGATGACAACATGCTTAAGAGCTTCTATGTAAGCCTCACCAAAAGCAGGCTATTCTTACGGATATTGTTCTATTTCCTTTCGTTATTGCTTCCACTAGTCATAATCAGCATGATTTTTTATTATAATTTTCAAAATAAGGTTATGGATGATTTTGAGGAGAAAATTGAAATCAACCTTCAAGCATCTGCGAATATGACGGATACACTAGTCAATACAGCTCAAGAAATAAGCGCTGCTTTTTTTTATGAGACAGGGATAAGGTCCTTATTGCTTCCATACGACCTGTATCCATTAGAGTCACGAACACGATTACAGGAAATACGCCAAGAGCTTGTGCGCATATCGACCAGCATATGGTACTCGATAGATAGCATACTTGTTTTTGCAGATGATAAGAAGATCTATACGGCGCAAGGCTTGACGGATTTTCATGTGTACCTGACGAATTGGTTCAAATACGAGAAATATGACAGTGCTTATTGGGAGTCACGCTTATCCATAACAAGACCATTTGAAATATTGCCTGCTTCAGATCTATACATTCAAGGGTCCAATAAGAAAAGAGTAATACCGATAGTAATCAGTGATATCATTAATGACCATCGTGTAGTTATGGTAGTTAACATTACAACCGAAATGATTAAGCGCAATCTTGAAGAAAACGCAATCCTGGAATCATCACAGCATATGGTTTTAGACCGAGAAGGGAATATCATTGTAGGTACGGAACAAGCGTATTCACACATTCATGCTGACGATGATTCCATGCTCGTCATACAGCGTACGTCTCAGCTGTACGGCTGGGAATATTACTCCATTACGCCTGTGGATGAGCTCGGTGATCAATTAAAAGATATTCGAAACTGGCTAGCGGCCTTGTGTATTTCTTTAATTATCGCTGGAATATGTCTCTCCTTTGCTTTTGCCTACAATTTATATAAGCCTATCCGCAACATTCGTAATATCTTGATCCACAATACAGATGTTGTAAAACCAGCCTTGTCTGGGACGTCCACCAAAAACAATGAAATGGATGATATCGGTGTAGGTGTGGCGAGACTCATTCATTACAGTGATTCATATAAGGACAAGTTGGATGCCATTTCAGTTGAATATGCTAATCATGCCTTCATTAATTTGTTGAAAAATCACCGTCTGCCTAATCTAGAAGAGATCGTCAATAAATTGGAGCTCAGCTTTAGCTCACAGGGTTCACTGTATACCGTATGCTGTGTTCAACTGACCTACAAAGAAGCGCTGGATGATGAGTTAAGTGAATTACTTCCCGCAACGCTACATAAAAAGTTAACGAATATGATCTATAGCATTCTCTTACAGGAAGTTGCCTTATACATGATTGAAGTCAAAGCCGGTTTGCTTGCATTTATTGTGAATTTGAAGGATCCCAAGGACAGAAATCACCTGATTAACGCTTTGCAGCTTATTCTAATTCCCTTCCAGCATGATAAGGACTATTGCGAAGTTCATATAGGTGCAGGCGGGAATACGACTACATTGGCGCATATTCACAAGTCATATAATGAAGCCATGACAGCATTGGAGAACAGCAAGAAGAAGGGGCAATTTCACATTACTGATGCGCAACTTCTAGACATATGTCACGAATATTATTACTCACTAACAGACGAGAATAAAATTATTAATGGGCTTAAAAGCGGTGATATGACCTTTGTTGCTGAGATCATATCAGACATCCTAGAAGAGAATCGAAATCGTGGTGTTTCTTATGAATACATGCATCTGCTGATCACTGAAATGTACTATTCCGGACAGCGCTTTGCTTCAGAACGCGAACTGGCCTGGCTCACACTAATCTCCGAACAAGAGCAGCGGCTTCTTAAGAACAACGAGCTAGTAGATCTGTCGGAGAAAGTCTCCCTACTGCTGGACTTCCTGCAGGCGACCATCGATAGCTCCCAGGAGCAGACCGGAACACGCGGCAGTGAATGGATTGGGGAAATCATGCGATACATTGATGAAAACTACAAGCAAGATCTGTACTTGGAGAAAATCGCTGAGCGATTCCAGCTGTCCGCTAAATATGTATCTAGAATCTTTAAAGAACAAACCGGAATGAATGTGACCGATTATGTTAGCAAGGTACGCATTGATGAAGCTAAGAAAATGATTAGCGGCACTGATCGCAATATCATGCACATCGCTGAGGATGTTGGCATTTTCAGTAGAACAACCTTTATCCGGCTTTTTAAGAAGTATGAAGGAATCACGCCGAATGAATACCGAAAATTAACAAGATAAATGCTTACAATATAGACAAAACCGGGCCGCTCACCTTGAGTGGCCCGGTTTTTACTTCATATAGAGATTTGAAACAATGGCGTATAACTGAAACGTTCCCTGCGGAACAAGAAAGTTGGAACATATGATAAGCATTTGGTCGTGTTCACGTCTTCACATTTGGCATACACTTTGACTTGTCAGCACGAAGATAGAATGGAGGACTGCCATGATTAAAAAGATATCAGATTCACGTTACTTGTATGCGCTATTGGCGTTGCCGATTATTTACTTTTTGATATTCGAATATGGACCTATGATTGGTGTGCTGATCGCTTTCAAGAACTACAACGCAATAAAAGGAATTTGGGCGAGCGATTGGGTGGGGCTAAAATACTTTAATCAATTTTTGTTTGATCCTTACTTCTGGAAGCTTGTTCGAAACACGATCATTCTTAATATTTATATGATCATCTTTTATTTCCCGCTTCCAATCATACTGGCACTCATGCTTAATGAGGTTCGCCGTCATGTTTTTAAACGTTTTGTACAAACGATTAGTTACTTGCCATACTTCCTATCCACAGTTGTCATTTGTGGCATGCTCGTTAATTTTCTCACTACGAAGGGGATGGTCAATCAGCTCATCGTATTCTTTGGCGGACAGCCGATTAACTTTCTATTGGAAGCAGATTGGTTTCGAACGATCTATGTCGCCTCTGAGATTTGGCAGAATGTCGGCTGGGGTTCAATCATTTACTTAGCGGCATTAACAGGAGTCGAACCAGATCAATATGAAGCCGCGAAAATAGATGGTGCCAACCGCTGGAAGCAAATGATTCATGTGACGCTGCCAGGCATAGCGCCCGTAATCACGATCATGTTCCTGCTGAATTTAGGCAATATTCTCAAGATAGGCTTCGAGAAAATTCTATTGCTTTATACAGGACCAACTTATGAGACTGCAGATGTTATCTCGACTTATGTGTTCCGGCGAGGTTTAATCAATGCTGATTTCAGCTATGCCTCTGCAGTCGGACTGTTCCAATCAGTCATCATCCTGTTATTTATTACGCTGGCGAATTATACAGCAAGAAAAGTGAGTGAAACAAGCCTATGGTAAGTAAAAGCTGGGGCAGCCGATTGTTTGATGTACTTAATTATTCTGTGCTTTTGCTATTAGTAGTCGCAATTATATATCCACTCTATTATATGTTCATCGTATCGATCAGTGATGGGCTGCACGTCATTCGTGGAGATGTGAAGTTCTGGCCGATCAATGTGAATCTAGAGACTTATCGAGTCATACTTAGCGATTCATCAATTACTACAGCTTACATGAACACTTTGTTGTATACCTCAACTGGCACGCTGTTAAATGTTGCCATGACTGCGCTCTGTGCATTCCCTTTAGCCAGAAGAAAGCTCTATGGACGCAGTGTGATTACTGTATTTATTTTATTCACGATGTTTTTCAGTGGAGGCATCATTCCTAATTATATTCTGATCAAGGGTCTTGGCTTGCTGGATACCATGTGGGCGATTGTGTTGCCTCCAGCAATCAATGTCTGGTACATGATCATTATGCGAACCTTCTTTCAGAGCATTCCGGAGGAAATTTATGAATCCTCCACGATGGACGGCGCCAATGACATGATTACCTTCTTCCGAATTACACTGCCATTGTCGGTGCCTGTTATCGCGACGATGGTCATGTTTTACGCAGTTTGGCATTGGAATAGCTTCTTTCCATCGCTATTATACCTAAGCAGCAAGTCGATGTATCCCGTTCAGCTGATGATGAGAAATGTGGTCATAGACGGCGATTTGAGTGCCCATCAGGGCTCGATTGGCGGTTCGGAATTGGAATTGCTTGTATCCGCCAATAACGTCAAGTATGCCGTTATATGGATTACCATTCTGCCAATTCTTCTGGTGTATCCATTCGTGCAGAAGTACTTCGTTAAAGGGGTCATGGTTGGTTCACTGAAGGGATAATGATGAATTGCTGTTATTAAGGAGGTGATGCAATTGGCAATATGAGGTTGCCGTAAGCTACTGTACTTCGTATACTATGAAGATTATTTAAGGGAGGACTTCGGCATGCAGAGAGTATTCAAAAGGCCATTAGCAGCAGCGATGGCGATCATAATGGTAGTCACGTTGTTAATCGCTTGCAGCAATAATAACAACACATCGGCACCGTCAACAAACTCTAATAACGGAGCATCAACCGGCAACAGCTTAAATTCTACTGAAGCTGTCTCGAATGCAGGGAATGAAAACGGGAAGTTGTTCGCAGAGCCAATGACCTTGACGGTCATGAAGGATGAGCATCCTTCTCAGCCGTTTGTATTAGATTCACCGGTCATTCAGGAAATCTATAATCGAACAAATGTTAAAATTGAGCTTATGCCTGTTCCGGGAAGCGATTACAGTCAAGTATCGCGTACCCGGATTGCCTCCAATAACATGCCAGACATATTGTTCACAACATTTGCAACTATGTCGGAATTTGCAGATAGCGGAATTTTTCTTAATATATCTGATTATATGAACCATGCGCCGAATATGCAGGAACTTCTGATCAATGAGCCTGAATTTTATAAGGTAACCTTTAACAATCAATTTTACGGCTTCCCAGCTAAGCGTCCATTCAATCTATGGAATGGCCCAGTTGCGATGATGCGTGTTGACAAGGTGGAGGAGCTTGGTTTAAACATCCCGACAACCTTCGAAGAATTATATGAGGTGCTGAAAGCGTTTAAACAGGCTTGGCCAGATACGTATCCGATTACGTTCCGCAATGGTGTCAACTATTTCTTACCGTATATGGCATTCTCGTTCGGATCTGGAGCGAACATTTATTTCGATCCGCATGTCGATGGTGGGAAATATGTCTTCGGTCCAGCATACGAAGATGATTTTACGCCAGTTCTTGAATACCTGAATCGACTATATAGCGAAGGCATTCTGGACCCTGACTACGCTGTGAACACAAACCAAGCCTGGCAGGAAAATTTAAGCTCTGGTAAATCGCTATATTACCATGACAATAATTCGTTCGCAATCAACTTTAATAATGCGCTTCAACTATCTGATCCTAAAGCTAACTTCCAACAGCTTCCTGTTCTTGCAAGCGGGCATGGTCCAAAGCGAAATCATGTATTCGCTCTGCACCCTATGAGTACCGTTGCTACCGTTAGCGCGAATGTGAAGCGTCCTGAGGATGTTGTGAAATTTATGGACTGGCTGTATAGCCCGGAGGGCATCTTGCTAACAAACTTTGGTATTGAAGGAGAGCATTATGAGATAGTAGATGGCGAACCTGTGGTGCTTCCTGAAATTATTGAGCAGTTCTCCGGGCAGCAGGATCCTTTCCGTGCGATGCAATCGGCCCTTGGCACAGGATGGCTATCCTTCACGTTGACTTACGACATGCGACCACAAATTGATATTTCTCCGCCAGATATTGTGAATTGGAGTGAACTGATACTGGAGGAGCTTGGCGAAAATTATTATGAACGCGTGCTTGATCCTCCATTCACATCCGAGGAGCTGGAGAAGTTACGCAACTTGAAGACGAAGCTGGATGATATAGTCACTCAAGAGATGGATAAATTTATTATGGGCAGTCGCCCACTTAGCGAATATCCTGCATTTGCAAAGCAACTAAGAGATGCAGGATCAGCACAACTGGAGGATATATACAATTTCGCTCTGAAACGCCTCTACGAATAACAAGACGAACATACACTATGAAGGAGAGGGAAACTATGAAATATGCTGTAATTGTTTGCGGTGCCGGTCCAACCGGTACCGCAGCTGCGATAGCAGCCGCCAGAAAGCTTCGAGAGCATGGGCATGAGAAGAAGGTTCTTCTTCTAGAGCGTTATGGATTTGGGGGAGGCATGGCGACTGGTGCCCTCGTCAATCCATGGGCCGGACATCAGTACTTTGAAGCGGGCACTAGTAAAGTCGGCTCCCTGATCGGCGGGCTGTTTAAAGAAATCAATAGCTTACTATGCCAAGCCGGAGGCTTCGGGTCAACGCTTACTCAGGGCGCCTTTGATGAGGAGCGGTTGAAATTGGTCTATGATCAATTACTTCAGGGTGCTGGCGTGGATATCCTCTATCACACCACGGTCACCGGCGTAGAGCGTGAGGGTCGTAAAATCACAGCTGTTTATACCTCGTCTAAAGAAGGTTCACGTGCCTTCTATGGGGATACCATTATTGATGCCACTGGTGACGGCGATCTTGCCGCAGCGGCTGGCTGTGAATGGAGTTTGGGCCGTCAGTCCGACCAAATGACACAAGCGATGACGGTCAGCTTCCGAGTAGGCAATGTAGACAAGCAAGCCATGATCGCCGACCTTGTACGATTAGGTCAATCTGGTCATAAAAGTGCACGTATGCTTGTAGAGCCTTATTTTCAGAAAGCAATCGCAGAAGGAAGATTGCATTATCCGCATCGAGAATGGGTACATTTCTATGATCATCCACAGCCGGGAATATTGCATTTTAACATGACACGTATCAACCAACGCAATGGACTTTCTGCCAAAGATTTAACCTATGCAGAGATGGAAGGAAGACGTCAGGCATTTGTTTTCGCGGATTGGCTAAAACAGGATGTCCCTTACTTCAAGGATTCTTATTTGGAAAAGGTCGCATTTCAGATCGGTGTAAGAGAAACTCGTCACGTTAAAGGATTATACACGATGACTGCTGATGATATTACGAATGCCGCTAAGTTTGACGACGCCATTGTACGAAGCCGTTACTTTATTGATATCCATTCTCCAACCGGATCAGGCTTTGATCATGAGAATATCACTGGTTACGGAGCAGTTGCGAAGAACTTCGATGTACCTGATGGGGATTACTATGAAGTACCTTACCGAGCCATAGTTCCCGTTGGTATAGACAATTTACTCGTGCCTTGCCGTGCGCTATCCGCTACACATGAAGCAGCAGCAGCGATTCGAGTAATGGCAACCATGACTGGCATGGGTGAAGCAGCAGGCTTGGCTGCAGCTCAGTCCGTTGAACGAAACCTTCCTTTCAACGAAATTGATACTGCTCGATTGCGCAGTCAGTTGAACTACTTGGACGAACAACCAGACTACGGGTATCCTTGGAATATCAACTAACAACAGGGAGTGTGGTCTCATGAAGGAATTTATCTTTACAGATGATCGTCCGTTTCTTAGCTGTCACGCCTCAACGGTACTGCCATTAGACAATGGAGAAGTGCTTGCCGCATGGTTTGGAGGTACACACGAAAAGCATAGTGATGTTGCAATCTGGCTTTCTCGTCGAGATCAGAAGGGCTGGAGTGTGCCTATCCGTATTGCCGATGAGGAAAATATTGCGCATTGGAATCCGGTCCTTTTCACTAATCAAGAGGGCGCAATCTTCCTAGTGTATAAGGTAGGGCATGAGATAGTAGACTGGTTCTCACGTGTCATGATCTCCAAGGATCAAGGGAGCAGTTGGTCAGAGCCAGTTGAGCTAGTCCCAGGCGACATCGGTGGCAGAGGTCCTGTTCGCAACAAGACGATTCTGCTTGGAGACGGTAATCTTCTGGCTCCTGCATCCATTGAGCGTCGCGATCCGTCTGCACCAGGGAAGGAAATATGGGAGGCGTTCGTAGACATTTCCAGTGATCATGGTGCAACTTGGACCCCAAGCGCTCTTGTGCCTATGCGTATCGAAGAATATGTTGGTCAACATTATTTCAACGCCAAAGGCATGATACAGCCAACCCTATGGCAATCAGGATCGGGTCAGGTACACATGCTCTTGCGCAGCACAGAAGGGTTTATCTATCGCAGTGATTCGAATGACGGCGGTGAAACCTGGTGTGAAGCCTATCCAATAGATGTCCCAAATAATAATAGCGGAATTGATCTGGCACAGTTAAACGATGGTACGCTGCTGCTAGTGTGTACACCACTTAGCGGCTATGGCACATCCTCTCTTAGAACACCACTGGTGATCATGCGATCAACTGACAACGGCGATAGCTGGAAGCAGGTCTATGTGCTTGAAAGCGAGCCTGGAGAATACTCCTACCCAGCTATTGCAGCTGAGGGGTCACGCGTGCATATTACGTATACCTGGCGGCGAGAGCGGATCGCGTATTGGGCACTGAATGTAAGTGAGCTGCATGATAATAAGGCGCTGTCGGACTAAATGAGCATTGCGGTCCAAGCATACAAAGAGGCTGTCACAATAGGTGGATGACCTAGGGTGACAGCCTCTTATTGTTTTACAGCTTCTCGATTACCTTGTCGACGATGCCGTAATCCTTGGCTTCGTCCGCGCTCATGAAGTAATCGCGGTCGGTGTCCTTCTCGATGCGCTTGAGCGTCTGGCCTGTGCGCTGAGACAGAATGTGATTCAAGCGCTCGCGCGTCTTGATGATGTGCTTGGCGCGGATCTCGATGTCGCTGGCTTGCCCTTGGGCTCCGCCGAGCGGCTGATGGATCATCACTTCGCTGTTCGGCAGCGCGAGGCGCTTGCCTGGGGTTCCTGCTGTCAGCAGGAAGGCGCCCATCGAAGCGGCCATGCCGATGCAGATGGTGGAGACGTCGGGCTTGATGAACTGCATGGTGTCATAGATCGCTAGACCCGCGGATACGGATCCGCCCGGGCTGTTGATGTAGAGACTGATGTCCTTCTCAGGATCGTCAGCTGCCAGGAACAGGAGCTGGGCGATAACCGTATTGGCTACCACATCATTGATCGGGGTTCCGAGGAAGATGATCCGGTCCTTCAGCAGGCGGGAGTAAATGTCATAGGCGCGCTCGCCTCGGCTGGTCTGTTCGATGACCATAGGGACTAAACTCATGGTATACCCTCCTTATATGGTGACTTGATATTGTTATAATACCAGAAGTGAACGGCGAAGGTCAAGAAAGGTCAAACATTGATGAAAAATATGGCGCACTCGCCAGGAATTGAACCTGGATCTCAGGCTTCGGAGGCCTGCGTCATATCCATTGGACTACGAGTGCACGATTGAACGAGTATAGAGATCAGCTATAATTGCGTTAGCGTAAGTTATTATAGTTGAAGGCGATGCAAAAAGCAAGAAACGCGCGGATGGAAAACGAGAGGTTCAATCAATGAACAATCAAATCTTAACTTGCATCTGAAAGGTGAATTGGTTACAATAGGAATACGCCGATGGCTGTTTTTTTTCGAATCGGTGGGTCGCCAAACGAATGACAGGGACGAATAAGGTCCCGGAGTTGTTCGGATTACATTCCGAAGGTGAAGCCGATATGAGGGACATCATTAATGTTCAGAAGCAGCTCGTTCCCGAATTAGTCGACGTCCTTCGCAGAAGGCACAAGATCCTGCGCCATATTAAGCTGATGGGATCGACTGGCCGGCGCACCTTATCCGCCTCACTGGGGATGACAGAGCGCACGCTGCGGACGGAGTCGGACTTCCTCAAGAGCCAGGGCTTGCTCGAAATTGACAGTAATGGGATGCGGATCAGCCCGGCTGGTGAAGCACTCTTGCAGGCGATGGAGCCGGTGGTCAGAGAGGTGTTCGCGCTTCGTGAGCTCGAAGATCAGCTGCAGGCTCGCTATCAGCTGAGCGCGGTGACAGTCGTACAAGGCGATTCTGATGTCTCGCCGCTGACGAAGAAGGAGCTTGGCCGAGCAGGCGCGGCGGCATTGATGCGCGTGGCACAGCCAGGCGACATTATCGCGGTAACTGGCGGCACGACGATAGCAGCGGTTGCAAGCGCACTGAATGCCTCAGCGTTGCTGAAGGGCGCGTCCTTCGTGCCAGCGCGCGGCGGACTTGGCGGCAGTGTGGATCTCCAGGCGAATACGATTGCCTCCAATATGGCGAAGAAGACAGGTGCGTTGTATCGGCTGCTCCATGTGCCAGATCATCTAGGCGAAGAGGCGTATCAATCGCTGATGCAGGAGCCTGATGTGCAGGAGGTTGTGGGCGTTATCCGCAATGCGCGCATTGTCGTGCATGGAATCGGAGATGCTGTTCGTATGGCACGCAGACGCAAGCTGGGTGACGAGCGTGTTGAAGCTCTGGTCAGAGAGGGCGCGCTAGCGGAATCATTCGGCTATTACTTCAATCGAGACGGTCAGGTGGTGCATCAGATGCCGACGGTCGGACTGCGGCTGGAGGAGATCCAGCGCGTAGAGCAGGTCATTGCAGTGGCAGGCGGAGCGAGTAAGGGTGAAGCGATATCGGCCATTCTGCGATTCGGGCATGAGGATATGCTGATCACGGATGAGGCGGCGGCACGTATTATTTTGGAATAGACAGCTTGTGATCTTGATCGTATTCATTGAGTGCGAACTCGGGAATACTATCTTGAGATAAATTGTTGTAAGCAGCACCAACCATACTTAAGGAGGAAGTTATTATGGTAAAAGTAGGTATTAACGGATTCGGTCGTATTGGACGTAATGTATTCCGCGCGGCTCTGAACAACCCTGAGGTTGAAATCGTAGCGGTTAATGATCTGACGGATGTGAACACGCTGGCTCATCTGCTCAAGTATGACACGACACATGGCAGATTCGACGCTACTGTAGAAGCTGGCGACGGCGAGCTGATCGTGAATGGCAAGGCGGTTAAGATCTTCGCTGAACGCGATCCAGGCAATCTGCCTTGGGCACAGCATGGCGTAGAGATCGTAGTAGAATCCACAGGGATCTTCACAGCGAAGGATAAGGCTTCCGCGCATCTGAAGGGCGGCGCTAAGAAGGTTATCATCTCCGCACCTGCTTCTGATGAGGATATTACAATCGTTATGGGCGTTAACGAAGATAAGTATGATCCTGCTGCTCACACGATTATCTCGAATGCTTCTTGTACGACGAACTGCCTGGCGCCATTCGCTAAGGTATTGAATGATAACTTCACGATTGTGAAGGGTATGATGACGACGGTTCACTCCTACACGAATGATCAGAACGTGCTGGACCTGCCGCATAAGGATCTTCGCCGCGCTCGCGCAGCTGCAGAGAACATCATTCCTTCCACTACTGGCGCAGCTAAGGCTGTATCGCTGGTGCTGCCTGAATTGAAGGGTAAGCTGAACGGCGGCGCTATGCGCGTACCTACACCTAACGTATCCGTGACTGACCTCGTAGTTGAACTGTCCCGCGATGTTACGGTAGAAGAAGTGAACGGCGCGCTGAAGGCTGCTGCTGACGGTCCGCTGAAGGGCATCCTGAACTTCTCCGAAGAGCCGCTTGTATCGAGCGACTACAACGGTGATCCAGCTTCCTCCACAATCGATGCATTGTCCACAATGGTCGTAGGCGGCAACATGGTGAAGGTGATCTCCTGGTATGACAACGAGTGGGGCTATTCCAACCGCGTCGTTGACCTGGCGATCTACATTGCTGCCAAGGGTCTGTAAGAACACGCTATACGGGAACATCTAAGAGGAGAAGCGATTCTCCTCTTCACATTGTATAGAAAGAAGGATACGGACTATGAATAAGAAGAGTGTTCGTGACATCGATGTGGCAGGCAAGAAGGTATTCGTGCGTGTGGATTTCAATGTGCCGCTCGAGAATGGAGCGATTACAGACGATACTCGCATTCGTGAGACGCTGCCGACGATTCAATATCTAATCGAGCAAGGCGCGAAGGTCATTCTCGCTAGCCATCTTGGTCGTCCGAAGGGCGAGTTCGTTGAAGAACTCAGACTGACACCTGCGGCTGTTCGTCTCTCCGAGCTGCTGGGCAAGCCAGTCGTGAAGGTCGACGAAGCGATTGGCGACGCGGTGAAGGCAGCGGTAGACAAGCTGAATAGCGGCGATGTGCTGCTGCTCGAGAATGTTCGCTTCTATGCGGGCGAGGAGAAGAATGATCCAGAGCTGGCGAAGTCATTCGCGGAGCTGGCGGATATCTTCGTGAATGATGCATTCGGCGCAGCGCACCGGGCACATGCCTCGACAGAAGGCATCGCGCATCATCTGCCTGCAGTATCCGGTCTCCTGATGGAGAAGGAGCTGTCGGTGCTGGGCAAGGCGCTGAGCAACCCAGAGCGTCCATTCACTGCGATTATCGGCGGCGCGAAGGTCAAGGACAAGATCAATGTGATCGATAACTTGCTGAATCTGGCTGATAATGTCATTATCGGCGGTGGATTGGCTTATACGTTCATTAAGGCACTCGGCCATGAGATCGGGCTGTCGCTTGTCGACAATGAGAAGCTGGACCTGGCGCTTAGCTTCCTGCAGAAGGCCAAGGATAAGGGTGTTAACTTCCTGATGCCAGTGGATATCGTGGTGACGGACGACTTCAGCGCGGACGCGAATACGAAGATCGTGGGTATCGACGCTATTCCGGCGGACTGGGAGGGCATTGATATCGGACCCAAGACGCGCGAGCTGTATGCAGACGTCATTAAGAATTCGAAGCTGATTGTATGGAATGGACCGATGGGCGTGTTCGAAATAGAGCCGTTCTCGCATGGTACGCGCGAAGTAGCTGAGGCTTGCGCTGCGACTAGCGGATATACGATTATTGGCGGCGGTGACTCCGCTGCGGCTGCAGAGAAGTTCAATCTGGCTAATCAGATGGATCATATCTCGACAGGCGGCGGCGCATCGCTCGAATTTATGGAAGGCAAGGCGCTTCCGGGCGTTGTTGCACTGAACGATAAATAAACCGCGAGGTGATTGTAGCGTATGAGAACTCCGATTATTGCAGGCAACTGGAAGATGTTCAAGACAGCCGGAGAGGCTGCGCAATTCGCTGAGGAAGTGAAGGGCAAGGCAGAGGTAGCTGGCGTGGAGAGCGTGGTATGCGCGCCGTTCACGGCATTGCCATCGCTGATCGAGGCGCTGAAGGGAACCTCCATCAAGGTTGGCGCGCAGAATCTTCACTATGAAGATAATGGTGCTTATACAGGTGAGATCAGCGGCGTGATGCTGAAGGACCTGGGCGTAGACTATGTGATCATCGGCCACTCCGAGCGCAGAGCATACTTCGCGGAGTCCGACGAGATCGTGAATAAGAAGGTACATGCTGCATTCAAGCATGGCTTGACTCCGATCGTATGCGTCGGCGAGAAGCTGGAGGAGCGCGAAGCGGATCAGACGAAGTCGGTGTGCAAGGTGCAGGCCGAGGCGGCATTCGCGGGTCTGAGCGCGGAGCAGGCTGCTGAAGTCGTAGTTGCATATGAGCCGATCTGGGCGATTGGCACAGGCAAGTCCTCGACTGCGGACGATGCGAATGAGGTAATCGGCTATATTCGCGGCGTCATCGCTGCGCAATTCAATGCCGATGTGGCGGCTAAGGTGCGCATCCAATACGGCGGCAGTGTGAAGCCGGCTAATGTGGCGGAATACATGGGCCAATCTGAGATTGACGGCGCGCTCGTAGGCGGCGCAAGCCTGGAGCCAGCCTCCTACATTCAATTGGTGGAAGGGGCTAAGTAAGATGCCTGAGCATAGACCTAAGCCGGTAGCGCTGATTATTCTGGATGGATTCGGGCTGCGTGACGAAAGCTATGGCAATGCGGTCGCGCAGGCCAGTAAGCCGAATTATGAGCGCTATTGGAACACCTATCCGCATACGACCTTGACCGCCAGCGGTGAAGCAGTCGGCTTGCCTGACGGACAGATGGGCAACTCCGAGGTCGGTCATCTGAATATTGGTGCCGGTCGCATCGTGTATCAGGATCTAACGAGAATTACGAAGTCGGTGCGTGACGGCGACTTCTTCGAGAATGAGACGCTGCTCGCAGCTGTTCGTCACGCGAAGGCGAGCGGCCGCAAGCTTCACCTGTACGGCCTACTGTCCGATGGCGGCGTACATAGTCATATCAGTCATCTGTTCGCGCTGCTCGAGCTGGCGAAGAAGGAAGGCCTGCAGGACGTGTGCGTGCATGCCTTTCTTGACGGCCGAGATGTCGCGCCGGACAGCGCGAAGGGCTACATGCAGGAGTTGCTCGCGAAGATCGAGGAGGTCGGCATCGGTCAGGTTGCCACTGTACAGGGCCGCTATTATGCGATGGACCGCGACAAGCGCTGGGAGCGCGTGGAGCAATCCTACCGCTCGATGGTATATGGCGATGGACCGAAGCATACGGATCCGCTGCAGGTGATTGTCGATTCGTACGAGCAAGAGGTGTATGACGAGTTCGTTGTTCCGACTACGATCGTCGATGCGGCAGGTAAGCCGGTCGGTCTCGTGGAATCCGGGGATTCGGTTATCTTCTTCAACTTCCGTCCGGATCGCGCGATTCAGCTGTCTCAGGTGTTCACGAACAAGGAGTTCCCGGGCTTCGAGCGCGGTGATCAGGCACCTACGGAGCTGCACTTCGTCTGCATGACGTTGTTCAGCGAGAGTGTGGGCGGGCTGGTCGCTTATAAGCCTAAGGAGCTGGATAACACCTTCGGCGAGGTTGTCGCGCAGCATGGGCTGAAGCAGCTGCGTACGGCCGAGACGGAGAAGTATCCGCATGTGACGTTCTTCTTCAGCGGCGGACGCGATATCGAGCTGCCTGGCGAGACGCGCATCCTGATCAATTCGCCGAAGGTGGCGACGTATGACCTGCAGCCGGAGATGAGCGCCTATGAGCTGGCGGCTTCGACGGTGAAGGAGATTGAGGCGGAGAATTTCGACGCGATCGTGCTTAATTTTGCTAATCCAGATATGGTTGGTCACAGCGGTCTCCTGGAGCCGACGATCAAGGCGGTTGAGGCGACGGATGAGTGCCTCGGTCAAGTGGTGGACGCGATTATCGCTAAGGGCGGTGTTGCGGTGATTATTGCGGACCATGGCAATGCAGATCTGGTGACGAATGCGGACGGCTCACGCAATACGGCGCATACGACGAATCAGGTGCCATTTATTGTGACTAGTAAAGATGTTAGAATAAGAGAAGGCGGAATTCTGGCCGATGTCGCGCCGTCGCTGCTGCATCTGCTCGGACTGCCGCAGCCGGCTGAGATGACCGGAACGTCCATGATTGAATAGACGGCTTGGAAGAACACGAAGAAACCATATTGCGAACAGAGGAGTGTTAGGACAATGACAATGATTTCTAATGTGTATGCGCGTGAAGTGTTAGACTCTCGCGGTAATCCGACAGTTGAGGTTGAGGTATACCTGGAATCGGGCGGCTTCGGTCGTGCCATTGTGCCATCCGGCGCATCTACAGGTGCCTATGAAGCGGTAGAGCTTCGCGACGGCGACAAGAGCCGTTACCTGGGCAAGGGTGTAGAGAACGCGGTGAACAATGTGAATGATACGATCGCACCAGAGGTGATCGGACTGGACGCGCTGGATCAAGTGAGCATCGATAAGCTGATGATCGCACTCGACGGCACGCCTAACAAGGCGAAGCTGGGTGCTAACGCAATCCTGGCTGTATCGATGGCGGTTGCTCGCGCGGCTGCTGACGGTCTGCAGGTTCCGCTCTATACGTACCTCGGCGGCTTCAACGCAAAGGCATTGCCTGTGCCGATGATGAACATCATCAATGGCGGCGAGCATGCGGACAACAACATCGACGTACAAGAGTTCATGGTACTGCCTGTGGGCGCGCAGAACTTCAAGGAAGCCTTGCGCCAGGGCGCGGAGATCTTCCATCACCTGAAGGCGGTTCTGCAGGATAAGGGTCTGAACACAGCAGTAGGAGACGAAGGCGGCTTCGCGCCGAACCTGGGCTCCAATGAGGAAGCGATTCAGACGATTATCACGGCGATTGAGCGCGCAGGCTATGAGCCGGGTGTAGATGTATTCATCGGGATGGACGTAGCTTCTACCGAGTTCTTCAAGGATGGCAAGTACCACCTGGAAGGCGAAGGCAAGTCCTTCACACCAGCTGAATTCGTTGATCTGCTGGCTTCCTGGGTGGACAAGTATCCAATCATCACGATCGAAGACGGCTGCTCCGAGGACGATTGGGATGGCTGGAAGCTGCTGACCGAGAAGCTGGGCGGCAAGGTTCAGCTCGTCGGTGACGATCTGTTCGTAACGAACACCGAGCGTCTGTCTGAAGGTATTGAGAAGGGCATCGGCAACTCGATCCTGGTTAAGGTCAATCAGATCGGTACGCTGACCGAAACCTTCGATGCGATTCAGATGGCACAGCGCGCTGGTTATACTGCTGTTATCTCTCACCGTTCCGGCGAGAGCGAGGACAGCACGATCGCGGATATCGCTGTTGCGACGAATGCGGGTCAGATCAAGACAGGCGCGCCTTCCCGTACAGATCGTGTAGCCAAGTACAACCAATTGCTCCGTATTGAGGACGAATTGTATGAAGTTGCACAGTACGCAGGCAAAAAAGCATTTTACAACCTGAAGAATTTCAAGTAGATTAGATATAGTGCCTACGCACTAGATCAATCCGCATCTCAGGTCGCATAGGATAATGCGTAAGGCTTGAATGGGTTGTGAATGATAGTTTGAGGAGACGATAGTGTTGGCGAACATCCCGGTTGGACTTCAGTTGTATACGCTAAGGGAAGAGTTAGGTCATGATTTCATAGGCACGTTGAAGAAGGTTGCGGATATCGGTTACCGCGCCGTGGAATTCGCGGGCTATGGCGACATTCCGGCCAGAGAGATGAAGAAGCTGCTCGATGAGCTAGGGATAATGGCGGCTTCCAGTCATGTCGGGCTGCCGCTGGGCAATCGCGAGCTTCTGGCATCCACTCTTGCGTATCACATTGAATACAATAAGGAGATCGGCAACCGATATCTGGTTGTGCCGTGGGCGCCGCTCGATCAGTTGAATCATGTAGATGAGCTGCAGCCGGTACTCGATGACCTCCGGTTCGCCGCAGAGGCGTGCAAGCAGGGCGGTATCGGTTTGTTATATCATAATCATGCTATGGAGTTCAATAAGCTCGGAGACAAGACGATTCATGAGCTATTGTTCGAATCGATCGGTCCCGAGCTGCTCCAGGCGGAGCTGGATCTGTATTGGGTGAAGAAGGCTGGACTCGATCCCAAGAGCATGCTCTGCCGGTTCAAGGGACGCGCGCCGATTATTCACGTCAAGGATATGACGGCGGATGAGCGCGGCTTCTTCACAGAGGTCGGACGGGGCATCATCAATTACCCGGCGATCTTCGAGAAGGCGGCCGAGCTGGGCGTCGAATACTTCATCGTGGAGCAGGACCAATGCGAGCGTCCGCCGCTCGAGAGTGTGAAGATCAGCTTCGACTATATGCGGTCGCTGGGCATTGTGTAGGGCGTTTTGTGAGGATCTACGTGTGGTATTGTGTTCCTGGAACGAATGTGATAAACTACTAATGCTGTCTTTTGAACAATAACAACCTGTTGCGGGTTTGGTTAATGATTGTTCTGGATGCATGTAACTCTTCGCGGTAAGTAATGGAGGTGTGAGTGTTGAGAATCCTGTTTCATGTACTCTTAATCATCGTATCGTTGGGCCTGATTGCTGCAGTTCTCCTGCAGAAGGGTAAGAGCGCCGGTCTGTCCGGAGCGATTACTGGCGGTGCCGAGCATCTATTCGGCAAGACGAAGGCTCGCGGTTTAGATCTTTTCTTACAAAGAGCGACTCTAGGATTGGCAACGGCGTTCATCGTCCTGTCACTTGTCGTATCTTACATCGTCCAAGAATAATAGTGAATAATCCGAGCAGCAGGAATTCATGTTCCTGCTGCTTTTTGTTCATATATAAAATCAATTTCATAACAGCTTTAGCAGCTAGAATGGAAACTATATATTGATCTGAACGATCCACTCTGTCGATATATAGTCTCTGCTAAAAGGTTTTGCGTAGTTGGGAAATTGATTCAATATGGGGTTATAGGTTTGCAAATTACGAAGCTCACTTACATAGGAATAGCCCCCGCAACATAACCTATACGCATTATCAATACAGGTAGTCATGATGGAGAAGTAGAGGTGTTGACACAATGGTAACCGAACAAGAATTATTGGACTATATGCGCGAGAAGCTGTACAAGCCAATGACGATCGGCGAGCTGGAGAAGTCGCTGCATCTGGAGGGGGCGCATGACTTCCGCGAGATCGTGAAGCTGCTCACCCGGCTGGAGCAGGAGGGCAAGGTATACCGCGGCCGCAATGACCGATACGGCATCCCGGAGCGCATGAACCTGATTCGCGGCCGTCTGCAGGCCCATGCCAAGGGGTTCGGCTTCCTGATCCCTGAGGATCGGGAGCATCCGGACATCTATATTCACGCGAATGATCTGCGCGGCGCGATGAATAATGACATCGTCCTGGGCCGGACCACAGGCTCGAATAACTCGGGCAAGCTCGAGGGTGAGATCATCCGCATCGTATCGCGGGCGAATACACAGGTCGTAGGCGTGTTCGATAGCTACGAGCGTTATGCATTCGTCATCCCGGACGACAAGCGGCTTACACGGGATGTGTTCATTCCGAAGGAGAAGTTCATGGGCGCGGTCAGCGGGCAGAAGGTCGTCGTCAAGCTGGTCAACTTCCCTGAGGGCGCGCGCGCCGCAGCGGAAGGCGAGGTTGTCGAGATTCTGGGGCATAAGGATGACCCAGGTATAGATATTCTGTCCATTATCCGCAAGTACGAGCTGCCAGAGGCGTTCCCCGAGGATGTGATGGCCGAGGCCGAGGCGGCGCCGGATGAGATCCGGGCGGACGAGCTGGAGGGGCGGCGCGATCTGCGCGGCCTGCATGGGATGGTCACGATCGATGGGGAGGATGCCAAGGACCTCGACGATGCGGTTCAAGTGGAGCGGCTAGAGAGCGGGAATGTGGTGCTGCGCGTATCGATCGCCGATGTCGGCTACTATGTGCGCGAGAGCTCCAAGCTCGACCAGGAGGCATACAATCGCGGCTGCAGCGTGTATCTGGTGGATCGGGTCATCCCGATGCTGCCGCACCGGCTGTCCAATGGCATCTGCAGTCTGAATCCACAGGTCGACCGACTGGCGATGACCTGTGAGATGGAGATTGACGAGCAGGCGCGTGTCGTGAAGCATGATATCTACACGAGCGTGATTCGAACCGCAGAGCGAATGACCTACAACAATGTACGCAAAATATTGATTGACCGCGACGAGGAGCTGCGCGAGCGATATAAGGATCTCGTTGCTGACTTCGAGCTCATGGAGAGCCTGGCGCTGCGTCTGCGCAAGAAGCGGATGAATCGCGGCGCGATTGACTTCGACTTCGCAGAGGCGAAGATTCTCGTCGACGAGAACGGCAAGCCGACAGATATCATTAAGCGCGAGCGTACGATTGCCGAGATGATCATCGAGGAGTTCATGCTCGCTGCGAATGAGACCGTAGCTGAGCACTTCCACTGGCTGAAGGTGCCATTCCTCTATCGCATCCATGAGGACCCGGATCAGGAGAAGCTGCAGCACTTCATGGAATTCATTACGAACTTCGGCTACGTCGTGCGCGGGGTCGGGAATAAGATACATCCTCGCTCCCTGCAGGTGCTGCTCGAGGAGATCAAGGATACGAAGGAAGAGACCGTCATCAGCACCGTGCTGCTGCGATCGATGAAGCAAGCCAAGTATGATGCAGAGAGTCTGGGGCACTTCGGGCTCGCTGCGGAGTTCTACTCGCACTTCACTTCACCGATTAGGCGTTATCCGGATCTAGTCATCCATCGCATCATTCGCGAGGTGATCGCAGGCGGTGGAGCGGGACTCAGCGAGAAGCGGTTGGATTACTTAGCGTCGCGAATGAGTGATATCGCTAAGCAATCCTCTGATCGTGAGCGGCTCGCAGCAGACGCCGAGCGTGATACGGATAACCTCAAGAAAGCCCAGTTCATGCTCGATAAGGTGGGCGAGGAATTCGAGGGGCTTATCAGCAGCGTAACCAACTTCGGCATCTTCGTCGAGCTGCCGAATACGGTAGAGGGCTTAATTCGCCTAAGCGATCTGGCTGACGATTACTATCATTATAATGAGATGCAGCATTGCCTGATCGGCGAGCGCACCTCGAAGATCTACCGCATCGGGGATGAAGTGAAGGTGCGCGTAAGCCGGGTTAATATGGCGGAGTACACCATCGACTTCGAGCTGCTCGAGACCAAGTCGCGGGAGCAGGGTGATCGCAGTGTTGTGAATCTGCCAGGGGACCGTAGGGGCGGTAAAGGCGGCGCTGGTCGTGGACGTGAGCGCGTGCGCGGCGGCAAGGCCGAGGGCAGAGGCGAAGGTAAGAGCGGCGGCAAGAGTTCTGCTAAGGGTGACCGCAAGAGCAAGAGCCCGTCAGGCAGGAGTGCATTCGGTAAGATAGCATCCGGCAAGGGCAAGTCTGCGAAGGCTGCTAAGGGCACTGCTGTGCTGGGCCAAGCAAGTAAGAAGAAGGCAGAAGGTAAGGTGGACAAGGTGAAGCTGGATCGTGATCAATCCGATGGCGGCGGGGATGCGCAGCAGTCGGATAGCAAGAGCACATGGGCGAGCCGCAATGCGTCGGGCGGCTATGCGGGACTGCACTTCCCGTCGCGGGATGATATGTACCGTGCTAGTACGAAGCGAGGCAAGCGGGATAATCGGAAGCCCAAGAAGTAGGTAGTCATGAACAGGATCAGGGCGGGCGGATTGTTCAGTTATAGCGATCCGTTCGTCTTGATTTCGGCGAATACACCTGATACAATGAATTTCCAAGCAGGCTGATCATCAGCGAATCCGGGGAGAGGTGAGGACATGGCGAAGAAGAATGATGGCAAGGAATTGGCGAAGAATCGGAAGGCTTCCCATGACTACTTCATCGAGGAGACGTATGAGGCCGGCATGGTGCTCACAGGTACTGAGATCAAGTCGATCCGAACCGGACGCGCGAACATCTCAGATGCCTTCGCTACTATTCGCAATGGGGAAGCATACATCCACAATATGCACATCAGCCCATTCGAGCAGGGCAATCGGAGCAATCCAACCGACCCGACTCGGGCGCGGAAGCTGCTGCTCAAGCGTGCCGAGATCAACAAGCTGATCGGTACTGTGAAGCAGCAAGGCTATACGTTAGTGCCGTTAAAGATTTACATCCGTAACGGCTACGCGAAGCTGCTCATTGGGATTGGTAAGGGCAAGAAGCAATACGACAAGCGCGAATCCGATGCCAAGCGCGATGCACAACGGGATATCCAGCGTGCGCTGCGCGAGAAGCAGAAGGTGGCGCGGTAATCTAGGCGGCGATTGCGCGAGGTCGATGGCAGGAAGAGTTGGCTGAGCTTCCAGCAAGTAATCGTATGTTCAGCCGCAATTCGTGCTATAATGAACGTGTAAGACAGCACCATGCTCCACTCCGGAGTAGAGCCTTAGTTTTATTTCTCATGGGGGCGCTATGGATTCGACGGGGGTAGTTCGAGCATGAGTAGCGGGTAGTGGGGACGCGTCCGCTTCATCAACGCTAACGCCTATTAAATGGCAAACAACAACCAACTTTAGCAGCAGCTTAATAACCTGTATGCTAAGCTCCTCCCTTGCATCGCCCATGTGCTAGGATAGGGGCTCAACCTTAGTGGGATACGCCATGAGGTCTCCGCCTGGGGTCTCGTGGAAGAAGACAATCAGGCTGACCTGGATGAGAGCCGGTTACGGGGCGAGCAACCAGGTGACATCAAATCCGTAGCTACACCCGTAGAAGCTTATGTGTCGTTATCTTCGGACAGGGGTTCAAATCCCCTCGCCTCCACCAAAACCATGTGAAAAGACACCTAGCAGGTGTCTTTTTGCTAGTTGAATTAGTATTTGGTCGGCGAAATCGAGGATAGCTAAGCCAATTTTAGAGAAAGAAATCGAAGCGTTGTCTAGTTTAATAATTTCAAGTCTAGCCATATTCCATTACTTAAGTACATCATTGCGTTGCGGACCAACGTGGTATTGAGCCACAATGTCGGAGATGCCTCACCGACTTTCCATGAAATCCATGCTTTTTTGATTGGTCTAAGTTTAAATTTTTTACCTTCAGGCCCTTTCCACGTCTATTTAAACTGTAGACTTTATTAATAACGTTAGGGTTGAAGTATGTAGCGGATTTTCTATATTCCGCGTATGTGAAATATTCCCCACATACGATGCAACTGATTTCTAGACAATGTCCTTCTCTCTCCACTGAATTCTTATTATGCCTATATTGAAAGTTTTACCCCGCAACATAACTAAGCAGGTGATTTCCATCACTGACAAAATTCATTGCAATTTAAATAAATAGAGTTAACAATAATTCGGTTTATTGGCAAACAGGTACTCACTCCATAAAGGGATGAATATTTTTATCTGTATATGAACTAACATTCGAGTTTGAGCAAGATGAGGATGGTCGGTATGCTGGATCCATTGAACAAATTGAGGATATAGTTGCAGATGCTGTAACTCTTGATGAACTGAGAATCGAGCTTGCAAGACACCTTGTGGAATATGCAATAGAATATGAAGATAATTATTTGCGCTACTATAATACTCCGAATCGGCATAAACATGCACCCTATGTTTTACGTGTCCTGTTGGAAGATGACATTGAGGCGGTATCAAGGATGTTCCATGCCTAGTTGGAGCGATTTAGTGATTTAGGCTAATTTTTCTTTGATTGTGGTGGAGTTAACGGAGGAGAGGGACTCGGATATTCATTCAAATACATGTAGAATAGTATCTTAATGGACTTGAACGTGATATAATGAACTTATTGAAATAGCGTCCTAACGAATACACATATCGTAGAGGGTTATTGGATATCTTAATTAATAACCTTGTACCATATGTGTATCTTCTTTATCTCTAAAGATAAGAATATCATGTAAATTTATAATTAGGTGGTAATTAGAATGGAAACAGGTACAGTGAAATGGTTTAACGCAGAAAAAGGATTTGGGTTTATCGAAGTAGAGGGCGGTAATGATGTATTCGTACACTTTAGTGCGATCACTGGAGACGGTTTTAAATCCTTGGACGAAGGTCAACGTGTTGAATTTAATATCACACAAGGCAACCGCGGACCACAAGCAGAAAATGTTGTAAAACTCTAATATAGAGTTCGAAGCCCCAAACAATATGTTTGGGGTATTTTTTACATTGGTACTAGAAAGTTCCGTTATTTTGATTTTGACCATGATGGATGGAAATATGATTAAGACAGAAAATCAATGAGAGAGGTAAAACCAATATGAATGAATTTCAAGACTGGAATCTAAAAGTAAAAAAAACTTTTAATTCAACGAGCAAACTAGTCGTATTAACCGTTACGGAGGCAGGAGGACTACTCGGGCTCTCCAAAGACCAAATGAAGGTATTTGTAGATAAATATAAGATTACCAAAGTCCCGATCATGAGAAATGCGCATAGATACCTGTTACTAAAGAGTGAAATAGACGAAATTGTAGCAAAAAGGGGCATGTAGTACAGCGTGCTCACACAGAAGGAAACCAAATCCGTGACTACACCCATGTGGAAGACCAGCATATGTGTCGTTATCTTCGGACAGGGGTTCAAATCCCCTCGCCTCCACCATGTAAAACCCGACCTCACGCGGTCGGGTTTTTGCATGTGTGGAAAGGTGAATGGTTGAACCCCACTAAGTCCGAAGAAGACAGGGGATATCCCGCACCGACGGAGCGATGGAGATAGCCTCTGTGGATAACTTCAGCGTAGGGGTATTGTATCGGAATCTCAACCGAATTACTCCAATTCAAGCTTTACCGTTAATTCATCCAACAGCCTAATATCGGTTTGAGTCATCGTGCCGAGCACATAAGGTTGCAGTGGGTCTAGAGGTGGATATTCCAGTACATAAGTATAAGAAGTATCGCTTATTCGCGTTCGCTTTCCGTTATCAGAGATAATCATCTGACCATCAGCTGTCTCCATCCATAATGAGGCATATTGTGTATATGGAACCTTTCCCTTGATTTCATAATAAATCAGCGTTTTGTCATTCATGAACGCTACATCTTTTACAATGACTTCCCCGACCTCCCCTTGAGATAGGACAATGGGGAATTCATTTGTTAATGTAGAAGTTACTTTTTTAATTTCATTCTTATGTGCAAGCAAGGTATACGGTGTCACATAAACCTCTTTCGTGCCGTTAGTAAGCGGAGTGAAGCGGACAGATCCTCTCGAAATGCCATTCTCATCGGTTGAAAACCGTGAATCCAGACGTTCGATCAGCATGCCTCGCTCATCCTTAAGCTGAAAGCGGAGCCAGTCGGTATCTCCAACATATTCGAAGTTCAGCATAGTTGTTACAGGCGTTAATAAATAGCTTGTTAATTGGAACTGTCCATCCTTTGACTTGGCCTTATATCCATCTGCAAGTACTTTGGATTGACTATTCTCTAATGCTTTATTAGTAATAGATGACTTGAAGCTCCATTCGCCTGTAACCCGATTCGTCTTGGCTGAGTTGTCGTCTGTAAATCCCAACACTTCTCCAATTTTTAGTTCTAAATCGAAGTGATCTATCACCGTCCACTGATCAATGTCGAGCGTCATGATACCAACAGCTTGATTGGCATTGATCCGATGAGGTTTTGTGCTTAGTGTAACTCCCGGTTGGGGTACATCATTGATAGTGATGGAAACATCGCCGAGAAATAGTAAATTAGTCATCTCCTCTGAATTGATTTCATAACCAATAGACAGCCTTGCGCCATCATATATGACATCCTGTAACTTGATCGTAACGCCATTGTCACTTGCTTCTTCATTGAAGGGAGAAGTTAATTCTGCGTTCTCGCTGTTAATAATTCCTCTGTCACCAGCAAATGAAAAGATATTTCCGTCAAAGATCTTGCCCATGATCGGGATTTTTCGCAATTGCTCAGCTGACGCAGGAAATGATGATAATACGCCGAAAATTAGGACTACAGCGATGAGAGAATAGGCTGCGGCGAACAGCCTTCTTCTGAAGACTGGCTTGTTTATTTTCTGTGTTGTTTTCACGTTGTGTACTTCTAACACTCGCTCTTGCAATTGAATGCGCGGCAGTTTGGTTTCTTGAAATTTATGTTTTAATTCCTGTTCATAAGTATGAAAAGTGTTGTTCATCTTCGCCTGCCTCCTTATTAACTAAATAACCTTTTAACTTCTTAAGTGCCCGTTCATATCTCTTTCGCACAGCCGAATAGCTTATGTCGAGTTGCTCTGCTATTTCTTCGAACCTATTCTCTTCAACAATTCGCAGCAAAATAATATGTCGTTCCTTCGGGGTAAGCTGAAGCAACGCCCCTTGCAGTTCAACATTGTATGCCAGCCCCTCTGTCGGCTGATCCGATTGTAAAACCGACATTGACCGTGAAAATAAGCGTAATATTCCGTCATAAATTTGAGCACGCTTGAGCTTGTTTAGACATTCATGGTAAGCGATTTTATACAACCACGCTCTAAAGGATGTTCCTTCGCGGTACTGCTCTAGCCGTTCGAGGCCTTTCACAAATACATCTTGCGTTACATCTTCGGCTTCTTGTAACTGTCCAAGCATATGGAAGCAGTACTTAAATAGGTGCTGCTGATAATTCGATACTATCGTACCGTAATGCTGCTTATCCCCGTTCTTCACTGCCCGCACCAATTGATCCACGTCAGCCATTTCCATGTTCCCCCTCCCCATGAATGGATTTTGTCTTCCTATGTATAACAATTAAGCAAGTGTGTTTAGGACACTAATGGTTTACTTGCGTATCACACTCATTATAATTTCCAGCAATCAGCCTGTAACTATTGAACAGTCCTTGTTGGATGCTTTTATAGACGGTACCGTACAGAAAAGAAACTTAAACGTGCTGAAGCTAAGATTAAGTTATTAGAAGTGGAGAACGAATTCTTAAAAAAGCTCGAGGCTTTAGAAAGGCGGGTGAAGAGCGATCACTAACACCTTCAGAGATCTTTGAGCTC
>JAEZQY010000043.1 GCA_023441055.1 Bacillota bacterium
GGTTAATTCGGGAAGATCAGATGAACTTCACGGAAATTGCCGAGCTTCTGCAATACAGCAGCGTGCATCAATTCTCCCGTCAATTCAAATCTGTACTGGATATGTCCCCATCTGAGTATGCACGTTCTGTGAAGGCGCAGCTCCATGACACTGTTAATGGGGATATATCTCCTTAAACTTGGAGGTGATTGCCGGTTCTGCGTCAAATGTATTCCGCAGAACACCAATCCCTTCAATTTCTGCCTCGACAACATCACCTGGCTTCAGCCACACCTGTGGCTTTTGACCCATGCCAACACCAGGAGGCGTGCCAGTGCTGATCACATCGCCCGGCTTCAATGTCATTGTATTGGACAGGAATGAGATTAGATGAGGGATATCGAATATCGCCGCACAATTCTCAGCTTCTAATCTTCATCTTTTTTCGAATAAAATTGCAGCAACTTCATGATTAAACCTCTCCTTTAATACCCTGTCATGACCATAAATTAAAATTACCAGGTGCTACGGTTTAAGCAGGATGATAGGCAAGATCTATATGCCACCCTAGCGATCATAACGTCACTGCATCGATTTCCAAAAGTCAAGTGGATTTCTTGAAGTGGGTATCCTCTCAGCGGAGCTGATAGATTAGTGTCTAAGTATCACGACTAATCTTCATAATCATCCGATTCAACCGTTCCCGCTTCGACAACAGCCATGATTCACTCCTCGGGTAACGTGTCAAGCTCAGTTCATAAGGTAAGTCATCCTCGATAAACGCAACAACATGGTCAAATCCGATATATTGTTCCAGCAATTGCAGCGCCCTCATATCCTGCATCGCTTCGAACAATACCTTCAGTCGAATGGATTCAACCGGGCCATCTTCTCCCGGGTATACCAAGAACGCATCTCCCGACGGAAATGCGCCGCCGGCGTCAGTAACCATATACGGATTGATCGCCTTGCGAGAATATTGCGTGTTCCAGAAATTAAAGCCCCAATGCAGAAACCCTTCGATACGCAGCTTATAGAGCTGGAAGCCAAGAATACGATTGCGGGAAGAATGCATACTGAAGAAGCGGTTCGATACTTCCTTGTATTGCCCGCAACAATAATACATCCAACGCGCCGGAAGGTCATCCTGCAGGAACAGTTCCATTCGATCGCTGGAAGGTACAGGATGCTTGACAATGCCCGCTTGATAAAACTCATAATCAGACAACGCATCCAGAACAGGCAATTCGCCAACCAGCTCACCAATTAAGTCAGAGGCCTTACGATAATCGTCCATCTGACTCAGATTCGGTTCATCGGATACGTGGAAGTAACAGCTCGATTCAAGCTGATGCAGACGAAGGAAAGCAAGCAATTCCGGGATGAACTGTCTTAGGAACGAAGCATACTCTTCACTTCCCGCATCGGTATCCCAGCCGAATAGTTGTCGCTGCTCGCCATCGATTAGACCGATAATCTTCGGTGCATGCTTCGCTCCCCACTGTGTGAATAGATGAGAGAATTCAAAATATACGACTCCCCGTTCCCTGCACAATGTGATCCACTTCAGCAGTTGATCGAACTCAAACTGATACTGCCCCTCCTCCAATTGATGGACACTAACCAGCTGCACAGTCAATCGCTCACCGCCAACCGCCGTATCGAGCGGAGGTGTGAAGATCGGTGTCAGTATCATATTGATGCCATGTTTAACCGCTGTTTGCACATATTGATCTACAAAGTGCCAATAGGCATCGCTGAATACGTCTACCCCGTAATATTCCGCGATGCAATCTGTGTGCAGCCATTCGGTATGAATCAGACGCTGTTCCGGCAGCGAAGCTCCTAATATAGTAAGGTTGAACGCAGCTATCCCCAAACGCTCGCCATCGTCGGATTCGAAGCAAGCTTCAATCGGGTAAGTACCTATACTTACTTCGCCATACAACTCGACCGTGATCCAAACAGACCGCCATTGCAAGGGATAAGTAAACAGCCTTCCATCCTCTAGCGGAAGCAGCGGGTCGGGATATAAGCCAGGCGTTGTCCGAAGCACATCATCGTCATGATCGGCATAGCATGGCAGCTCTGAAGGCACCAACGCTACCGCCTTAACCACCATGTATGGACTTAAGTCAGACTGGATCGTCAACCGCACAGAGCGACCGATCGACAGCGATCGATACGCAATTTGATAAGCGTATGTCTCGTTGCTCAGTGCCGTCGCCGCCTGAATCGGTTCAGCACGCAGCTCCTCATCCGCGAATACCTTCGCCAATGAGCTGATACATCTGGTTTGGAAATGAGTCTCTATCAATCCTATTTCTCCTTTAGTCGAAGCTTCGGGTGTAATTTATAATTATCCAATTACTGCACGATCTCTAAGCGTCACTTTTGCCGATTGTGTGCAGTGCAGTTCGAATAGAACGAGTTCGTTCTCTCCCTTGTTGAGCAAAGGGGCTGGAATATACAACGTTCGCTGAGGCCCGATCTCCCAATAACGTCCCAGATTGAAGCTATTAATATAGGCAACACCCTTCGTCCAGCCCGGCAGCTCCAAGAACGTATCTGCCTTCTCATCAACTGTGAACGTGCCTCTGTAGAACGCAGGAGTAGTCGTAACACTATGCACATCGTTCCGATAGCATAGTTTCGACATATCAGTCATAGGCAGAGGGTATATGGTCCAATCGAATAGATATTGCTGGCCTAGACGGACACCCTCTGTGATACCTTTCCTGTCCTTGAGGAATGGACCATAGTTGATTCTGCCCATGTTCTCGACCAACAAACTTAGTTTAATGCCATTCTCCGTTATCTCTAGCATTAACGGCTTCGGATCCCATCGTTCAATGACACCTCGATATTCGTCATCGACGAATACGAGCGCGCGATCGCATACATCCTGCACGATAAGCTCGCTGACGCTCCTCGGACCGGTTATATAAGTGGTATATAAGATAAAGCCATAGGCTTGTCCCAGCTTCTCCATCGGTTCGGGACATGTGCTGCGCACACTGCTTGAGAGCAGCTCAAGCGACTCGAACAGACCAACAGATTGATTCATCCTTATTTCACCATAGCTTCTTGCGGGAATAGGCTCCGGGAGTGGACGCGGATCCAGATTCGTATAGCGGGTAATGATCTCGCGAATGGCATAGTACTTGTCGGTCACGGCTCCGGACTCCGTCAGCAGCGCATTGTAATCGTAGCTGGTTACTGTTGGTTCATATTTATCTGAATAGTTCGCTCCATTATAGAACCCAAAGTTGGTTCCTCCATGGAACATGTAGAAATTAACAGAAGCCCCCATTGCAAGCATTCTGTCGAGTACATCCGCAACATCTTCATGCCCTCTCGTGTGATGCTGCTCGCCCCAATGATCAAACCAACCGTTCCAATATTCCATGCACATCAATGGCTTGTCCGGCTGGTATTCGATTAGCTTGGCGAAGGCAGCTTCGGGCTGCGAGCCAAAATTCAATGTTTCCAATGTACCGGGAATCATGCCGCCTTGTAAGGTGAAATCGTCGTATCCATCAGAGGTGAACAGCAGGACGTCGATTCCTCGGTTGATCATGCCATCCCTTAAGTATTCTAGATACGAGGTATCATTGCCGTAGCTGCCGTATTCATTCTCAATCTGCATAGCAATAACAGGTCCTCCGTTGGTTGCCAAATAAGGCTTCAGCTTCGGCATTAACACATCATAGTAAGCATCCACCCGGTCAAGATAAGGTTGATAGCTGCACCGCAGTCTCATATTGTCATCCTCAAGCAACCATGCCGGCAACCCGCCGAACTCCCACTCTGAACATATATATGGGCTTGGCCGGACAATGACGAACAGATCCAGAGCCGCCGCTGTTTCGATGAATGCACCGATATCCGCCATGCCGGAGAAGTTGAACTTCTCCGGCTCGGGCTGATGCAGATTCCAGGGGACATACGTCTCAACGCCGTTAAAACCGCAAGCCTTCAGCTTGACCAGCCGATCGTGCCAATATTCGGGTACGACTCGAAAGTAATGCAAAGCCCCTGTTATCAATTGAATCGGTTTACCGTTATACAAGAACTGGTTTCCTTCAATGGTCAGAACGTTCATACGTGAGTACTCCCTTGCGCCTAATTCCCATCTGGCCTTCTATAATCCATATTTAGAGGTTAAATATTGCTCAATGCTAATTCTTGCTGAATCGCTTAATGCAGTCCGATATATGATAATCTCTGCCAGATCCCCATCAATCGATTGTCCGCTCGCGTTGCCGATTCTAAATCCAGTCCAATTGGCGGGATTTGCAACTGTTTTTGTCGCCAACAACGTGCCATTTTTATATAACTTTGCTACTCCGTCATTAAGGGAATAGACGAATAACTGGGCTTCGCCGAGTTCTATAGTTCCGGCTCCTGCTCCGTCCGCAGGCGAAATTCTGGAAGCTGTGCTCGTTCCCGCATAGACACCGCCGTTTGCGGAACCGTGAAACTGGAATTGTCCCCAGCTGCCTAGTGCGCCTAACGATTGATTGTAATTTTTATTGGCAATCGGCTTTAACACGAACGCCATCGTGAAATTATCCATGTCCCCTGCCGCTCCGACCGCATCCATGAAATCATCATTCCCGTCAAACCGAATGGCCGGTTTCCCGTTTATTGCATTTTCAATCAGTTTGGGTTTATTAGCCTGAACAGATTGACTGGCATCCACACCGGCATCGTTACCGTTTCCATATAAAGCCATTCCTGCCCAGTTGCTGACATAACCGTCATCATCGCGCGTTACGCCTGTGTCGGCCATCAACCATAACTTGTTGCCGCCTGATTCGGCACGATGATGGGTTGGGTTGAACAGAGGGGCTTCGCCGTGCTCATAGATTTCGAGCTCGGCTATTGCCATTTGGCCGCCGGTTTGACCCGCGCCATCCGGTTTAACGGCCTCTATTTTAACGAACCTCACTAAGGTGGAGGAGGACAGTACCGTCTTGGATCTTCCTCCTGCACTTTCCGTGACGATCCCCGCATTCGTCCAATTTATCCCGTCAAGCGATGTCAGTATCTTGTATTCCGTTGCGTACAATGTCTCTGAAGCTGGCGGGTTTACGGGAAAGTTTACAATCACTGTTGATATTGGCTTTGCACTTAGAAGATCCACTTGATAAGCCCATTTGTACTGCCCTGACGCCTGCGCCCACGTGGCAGGATTACCGTCAATGGCTTTATTCGCTTCCCTGCCTGCATGCATACTAGCAGCACTTCCGTTCATATAATAGGCTGACACAACTCCATCCCGAGCCAAATTGTCGAATCCATATACCTCCAGCTCCGCAATCGCCATTTGACCTCCAATCTGAGACGGGCCATCCGGTTTAATGGCTTCGATTCTTACATATCGCGCCGCTTTCGGCATAAATTCCGTAATGTTCTCACCAACTTTTCCATCCAGTACAACTGCAGCCGTACTCCAGTTGATAGCATCAAGCGAGGTTTTGATCGCATATTCAGTTGCGAACAATCCTGGACTTGGTATTGTTGAAAAATGCACGATAACTTTCGAAATATCCGTTACGTACTGCATATCTACCTGCTGAACCCATTTATATTGCCCGGTGGCCTGTGCGAATGTGCCAGAATTGCCGTCCACGGCCGAGTAGGCATCTTGCCCAGGCTGCATGCTTGCAACGCTGCCATTCAGGTAGTAGGCGCTCGCTGTTTTCCCTCTGGCAAGGTTCGCTTCCGTATACGCCTCTATCTCGGCAATGGCCATCTGTCCGCCGGTTTGTCCCGGGCCATCCGGTTTGATCGCCTCTACCCTGATATATCTGATCGGCTTCGGCAGCATCTTCACCTCTGCCCGGCCGCCTGTGCCGTCCGTAACAATCGCCAAAGTAGACCAATTGATCGAATCTAACGATCCCTTAATCTGAAATTGTGTAGCGAATAGCGACTGTGAAGCGGGTGGCTGATTGGGAAACTGAACCGCGATTGTAGACACATTCTCCGTCTGCTGCAAGTCTACTTGCTGAGCCCATATATATTCACTAGATGCTTGCGCCCAAGTTAACGGATCACCATCGACAGCCTTGTCTGCCTCATAACCCGCAATCATACTAACCGGATTGCCACCAGCATCATAGGATGACGCAGGTTTTCCCAAAGCGACATTACGCGGATCATTAGCCAGATTCGCATACAGGCCATAATACGCTTCTTGCAATCCGCTATTCTGAATAATCTCGCGTGCATCGATAGGCCAATTCATATCCGGGACCACAGTTGTGTTGCTGATCGATGTGTTGGTCCCGTGATTTCTGAAGGTAGCTGCCGTAGTATAGTTACGATTGACCGTTATATCATGGATGGATGGATGCCAGATGAACATCCACGTATGCACATTCTCAACAACATTATCCGTAATGGTAAAGTATGCGGAACCCTCGTCCGGATATATCGCGCCATTAATATTCGTTTGATTTCTAATGTAATTGCCGGATATGACGGAGTCGGGTTGCTGACCTAATGTGTATATCCCTCCGCCATCCTTCAAAATTTGATTAAAGTCGGATATCTTATTATTGCTGACGACATTATTGCGACTGGTTGTGGAATCTGGAAAGTAACTCCATCCCCAGCCAAGCGAGACTCCAGAGTACGGCGTCTCAGCGATGTCGTTATGCGTAATCTGCAAGCCATCCGTATAGAATGCGCTGATTGCAGGCGCACTGTAATAATCTTGCCCTGTATATCGGATCAAGTTGTTACTAATGATATTGTTCACATTCACTTCTTCATTGGCTTCATCTACAGCGTCATGTGTCGGAAGACCAACGACGATTGCCGAATCGGCAATATCGTTGAAATAATTGCCGACAATGGAGACATCCTCAACGCCGTTCCTCAAATGAATTGCCGCGGCACCCATATGCTCGAATACGGATTGATACATACCAATATCATAGGCGCTATCTATCAAGATATTTCCTGGAATCATATCATTATCCGCATGGTCTGCCCGTTGATTGCCTGCCCTGCTCGCAATAACTTGTGCCTGCTGATTGGCGAAGCCCATCTCCGATGGCCTCAGCCAAGTGCCATGCCTGAATGTGATCCCTTCAAGGTCTATATCGTGAACCTTATCCTCAATCGTACTGCCTTGTATGGCAAGCAGTGTCTCTAATTTTGGAGCATACACTTCCGCTGTCGACATGTCTTCGCCATCCGGCCAATAGTACACCGTGTCCGTACTTCGATTCAAATAAAACTCACCAGGCGAATCCAGCAATTCAAAGGCATTTTCAATATAAAATGGTGTTGAATAGTTGGGACGATACGAGATCCCCCCATCATTGCCTATTTCCGTACCCCAGTTAAAGTATGGCTGTCTCATATTGATAATCTTCTCATTGCCCGCTGTATTGGCAATGCTGCTCACATTATGATAGAAAACTCGCCAATACATGAGCCATATCAATTCAATATCTCCGGCGTTCTCATAGTTGCCTATCGTGTCGCCGCTGACATATATCCCATCCGTATTGCTATGAGCCCCCTTCGACCAGCCCAACCCGGTATAGGTTTGCTGAGAACGTGTCCTCTCGGCTCGTTGGCCATTCACATACAGTTGACGAAAATTGTCTACCGACACTGGAGCACTCCAGAGCGGACTATTCGGTACTTGAGTCCAACCTGTAATGAGTGATCCTCCGCTTACAATCGGAATTTCACCCGGGTAGCTTCTATATTTGACTTTATAGCCATTACTTCCTGAATCAAGTTCACTGAAGATAACCGTATCGGTCAAATGATAGGTTCCGCCGCGCAAATATACGATAATGTCGCCGGTCATGTTCGAATTAATCGTTCTTACAATGTCCCTAGCTTTATGAAGTGTAGCAAATGGCTGCTCAATCGTTCCTGGATTGGAATCGCTGCCAGCGGGAGAGACATAATACGTAGCCTGTACATTTGCGTTGGCCTCAGATGGAAGATAGATGAGACTAAGAACTAAACAAATACTTAATAATTCTATTACTCTCTTTTTCATCAAACATCACGTCCTTCTAGATATGTGAGCTTTCGGTCATTCTTGAAATGCAATCCTCCGGAACGTCTCCGTCTCCGCAGACTCTCTAGCCCTAACGCACATCAACGCGCTAAGAATCCCCGCATCCAGTGGAGCCTTGGATGTTTCTTTCCCCCTCATAATATTGATGAAGTTATAGCAGAGCACCTCATCACCGCCGCCGTGTCCGCCGTCGCCACTGTTCATTTTCAGGACTTCCGTACGCAAGGAATCATGCATCGCGATCTTGATTTCATCCTTATACCAATCGAACGCTAACGTGCCCTTTTCACCTATTAATCTGGCTCCCCTCACGGCAGCTGAATTTTTAACATAGAAGTTTTGGGAATAGGACACATGCATGCCTGTCTCGTACACAATCAACGCACTGCCGGAATCTTCATTGCCCGCATCTACACCATAAGCACATTGCCAATCCTTGTTTGAAGATTGCTGTCGCATGACGTGCTGCCGTATGAACGGACTTTCGGGGCATGTTTCGTACTCCTCACATTCCGCACATCTCTTGCCCGCTGGATAGCGTCCGTCGAATACCCGCTTGGACTTGACCGCACAGATCGAGACCGGTTGAATGCCTAGCAAATAGTTGATATAGTCTAAATCATGCGTGGCCTTCTGGAGAAACATGCCGCCGGTTTCCTCCACATCCCTGTACCATGAATGAAAGTAAGCAGCAGAACCATACGGCACGTTATTCACGGCCTGGACATGTTCGATTGCGCCCAGCCTGCCTGAATCAATCACTTGCTTGACCAGTGTAACGATGGTCGACAATCGTAAGGGGAACGATACAACTACTTCACTCGTTGATTTCTTATTCGCTTCGGCCAACAACTCCAAATCTACAAGATTGGTCGCCACTGGTTTCTCCAAGTATAAGGGCAAATTACGCGCCATCACCTTCAACGCCATCGTAGTATGCAGCGAACAGCGAGTGCCGATCAATACGCCGTCCAAGCTTTCTTTGGCCAGCATTTCATCCGCTACCGTGTATAGCGAGACCGTTGCTACATCGATATCTCTTTTCTCAAGTTTAGCTCTCACCTTATCCAGCTCGATATCCGCGATCG
The DNA here is from genome assembly GCA_023441055.1 of Bacillota bacterium. Classification (GTDB taxonomy): domain Bacteria; phylum Bacillota; class Bacilli; order Paenibacillales; family UBA4045; genus JAEZQY01. Next base: position 9,127 of record JAEZQY010000043.1, read on the forward strand.
CCGCGATTCGTACGCCGAGTTTATAATTCAACATAATATCCACAATCGCACTGATTCGATCGCCGTAACCGATCACGCCTATGTTCAACATGACTGCACCATCCATTCACAAGCATAGAGCATGATCTCACGAAGCTTATTAAGATCATGCTCTATGTCTATTTATGTGTTACTGATTGAGGAACGCGTCGATTTGTCTTTGTTTTTCCGCAATAATCTTGTCTGCTCCAGCAGCCTTCAGCTTATCGTTGAATTGCTTCAGAATGCCGTCAACATCTGCACTAATTCCAGCGCTGATCATTGGATGGAACTCCGTAAATGCCGCTTGACTGTTTGCAATTTCTGCCTTGACCGGTTCCACATCAAACACGAATCCCATCAGCGGTGAACGTTTGCTCTCATTATTCAATTTCTGTGTGTCCGTCCACACGTTATCGCCTAACCCTGGTGTCAAATACGCATTAAAGGTGTTTCCGTATGCCCATTCATTACCCGGGCGGTATCTTGTTCCTTCGGCTCGTTCGATTCGATCATCGGACAATCTAATGTAATGCTTGCCTTCCAAGCCGTATAAAAACAAATTGTAAAATTCCTTGTCCGTGTTCATTAACTCGATAAACATCATCGCCCGCTCTGGATTAGAGCTTGTCGAGCTGATGCCGTTCATTGTTGCGACAATACTGGATGTCGTAAGTAAAGCTTCACCTAATGGTTGAATCACAAAGTCCTTGCCGTTCGCTCTCTTCAACTCTTCATCCAAGCCCGGCTTCACTGTTGCTGCAACTGAGAATATGGCTTTCTTCTGATTGAAGGTTGTAGAGGTTAACAAGTCTCTCGGGATGTAACCCAGCTCATTCCACTCGCGTCTAGTATTCGCAAACTCCTTGAACTCGTCGGAATCGAATTGATTGAACACTTTAAGTCCTGCATCTGTGATATCGACCGCGCCGACAACACCGACTCCACCGATGTCTTCCCAATTATAGTAAGGGAACATATCACCGAAGTTCATCTTGCCGACTAACCCTGCAGTCTCTGTCTCAGGCTCGGTTTCCATTGCTTGTTGTAAGAATGGCGTGACATCCGACAGTGTCTTAACCGATTGATAGTCAAATTGATACTTCTCCAGCAATCCCTTGTCATAGACGAATCCAGGCTGTCTAGCCATAATCTGCTGATTTGGCACACCATAAATCTTGTTGTTCACTTTCGTTCCATCCCATACCATCTGCGGCAGCATGGCCAGCGTATTCGGGGCGTGCTCCGCCAGCAGATCATCAAGCGGAAGCAAAGCTTCGTTCGCTATATTCAGATAGTAATTGTTCATCCAATTCGAGGTGAACATAATATCGAAGGCTTCGCCGGCGGCAATTTTCACCTGCATCTTCTGATCATAATCCCCCCACGGCACTGGGTAGAAATTGACCTTGGCGTTGATCTTCTCCTTCAGCTGTTTATTCAGCTCATCGAAAACCATAGACTGCTCGATCTGTTCGGTGTAGGGAAAGAAGTAGCTAAGCTCTACAAACTCCAGCTCATCCGTTTTATCGACAGCTGAAACACTCGAATTTGAAGACGCCGGCTCTTGTCGTTCATTCTCATTTGCGCGGTTTCCGTTCGTCGTGTTCTGACTGCACGCTGCAATCAGAACGACGATAATCAGGAGCAGCAGCCCCGTCGTTACTTTTCTTCTTCCAACCTTCACATTGACCAACCCTTTCATAATTGAGTTTCATTGTCATGAATCATAACCGCTTTCTTCAAACCTGCCAAATAAAGCCCATTACATGGCCCCACCTCCTAATCGACATCTGAGCTCATAACCGCATTAGCCCTTAATAGCGCCAGTCATTATGCCTTTCACAAAGTATTTTTGGAAGAAAGCGAATATAAACAGCATCGGCGCAGATGCAACTACTACCGTGGCAAACATGACACCATCTGACGGGAGATCGATCACCGAGAAGCTGCCTCCCGATGCAGTACGCAAAGCATCTGTCTTGATCAAATTGACATACTCGACAAGGTTCTTCAGCATTAACTGCAAGGTGGTTAGCTTGGGATCGTCAATATACAGCATAGGAAGGAATGCCTCGTTCCAATAACCAAGCGCTGTCAGCAATCCGATCGTAGCGAATGCTTGCTTACATAACGGAACCACAATCGTTGCGAATATACGAAATTCGGACATGCCATCAATTCTCGCCGCCTCGACTAAGGAATCAGGCAATCCCTGAAAGAAGATACGCATCAGAAATATATGAAAGGGCGCTGCGAGACTGGGCAATATTAAGGCCCATAACGTATCTTTCAGATTCAGCCAATTCGCAGTCAATATATAAGAAGCGACAAGACCACCGCTGAATAACATCGTGAAGAAAACGAAGAAGTTAATATAACGGCGATAGGCGAAATCCATTCGTGATAGCGGATATGCGATAAGGGCTGTCATGAGTACGCTTACAACCGTCCCGCAAACGGTCACAATAATAGTCGTCTTGTAGGCTTCAAGCATTCGTTCTGGATATTGGAACAAATACTTATATGAATCCCAATTCACATCTCTGACGATCAGTTGGTAACCTTGCTCGAAGATGTCCGCTTCACTCATTAAAGAGATCGAGACCGTCATCATGACAGGTAGAATACATAATAGACAGAACGAAATTAATATGACATTGATCCAGGTGTCCAGCCAAATATCTGATCGTGATTTTGCTTTCACATGCACTTCTGATCCCTCTCCTTCTCTCTGGTTAATAGAGCTTGTGCTGTTCGTTGTACTTACCAACCAATGCGTTCGTTGCAAGAATAAGCACGAAGCCAACAACAGATTGAAACAGGGAAACCGCTGAACTCATCGCAAAATCTCCATATTGTCTGAGTGCTCGAAATACATAAGTATCGATAACATCTGTCGTAGCAAACAATGCGCCTTGTTCCCTAGGGACGAAATAGAAAAGTCCGAAGTCAGCCCGCATAATATTACCGATCGCTAGGATCGTAAGCACGATCGCCATTGGTATTAAGAAAGGCAAAGTGATATAGAACATCTTCTGTATACGTGAGGCCCCGTCAATCTCGGCCGCCTCGTAGTAGTCCTTGTCGATGCTCATCAATACGGCGTAATAAATTAATGAGCTGTAGCCTGTCGCCTTCCATACGTCAACCAGCACAAGAATAAGCGGCCAATATTCAGGCGATGTATAGAAGTTGATGTTCGTTCCGGTCAAGAAATGAATGAGCCGTGTCAGCAATCCAGAATCCGAGTTCAGGAATGTACCCATCATTAAACCGACAAGCACCCAGGAGAAGAAGAACGGAAAGAACATGACCGACTGATAAATCTTCAACCTGAACTTGCTCGTAATTTCGAATAATAATAAGGAGACGACAATGCTGACTATTAAACCAGTTGCAATCATCAAGCTGTTCAAATATAAGGTGTTCCATAAAATTCTGCCTGCATCAATTGATTTGAAGAAAAACTCAAAGTTTTTGAAGCCGACAAACTCACTATGCAACAATCCTTTGGATGCTCGATAATTTTGAAAGGCAATGATAATGCCGAACATCGGAACATAGGAAAAAATAAATATTTTGAGAACAGCCGGAATAGTCATGATCAGATACGGGCTGTTTTTTCGGAACGTTTTCCATCTCATCTCTCCGTCCTCCTTCTGTACGTCACAATACGATCTTCCTCTGTTCCTTCATGCTTTGGTCCGCAGCGAATGCGATAGTGCTAGCTCGAACCCCAGCTTCAACCGTAGAAATCGGCTGTATGCCCTCCGTAATGCAATTTAAAAAACTTTCAACTATAAACCTGTCCGCTCCTCCATGGCTATCCGTCTTCCCCAATGAGATATTCTGAGTTGTACCCTCCCAGTAGTTGTGTACGACAATTTCCCCTGTTTCAAGACAGCCTTGCAAGCAGCCATCTGTTCCATGAACAGTAATATCTCTTCCCGGAATCCCGCTCATAGACAGTGTTGTAAAAACACCCTGTGTTCCGTCCTTGAATAAAATCGATACACTTTGCTGGTCGCACACATCCGAATCCGAGTGAAATACGCATCTATCGATTTCAGCATATGTATCATCCACACAGGGCTTGCCGTTTAGCATTTTTCCGGAACGGGAATTTCTATATCTCCATGGACAGCTTAGATCACATTCCTTACATACTAGGGCGGTTTCTCTCTCTGTATCAAAGCTGATGCCGCCGAAGGAGGATATTGCCACCGGTGTTGATTGCCGTTCCTTGATCCAGCACATCAAATCTAGATCATGGCTGCACTTTTCATTCATAAAGCCGCCGGTGTACTTCTCCAGTCTGTGCCAGCTCCTCTTGAATACAGAACCTAAGTGTAAAGTTAACCTCTCATTCATCTGGATCATTAAAATTTTCCCTAGTGCCCCTTCATCTACAAGATTTTTTATTTTTGTATAGAATGGGGCGTACCTGAGTACAAATCCCACCTGTATAACCTTGTTAGTCGAGCGGGCAAGTGCCAATATTTCGAGCGTATCTTCTAATGTAGTCGCCAATGGCTTCTCAAGAAAAATGTGATATCCAGCTTCAATGCATTTAGAAAATATGTTCTTATGTGTCTATTCAGGTGTCATGATAAAGAGCGTATCTGCCTCAGATCTCGGAATTACTGTTAATACATCGTCGAGTGAACCATATACAGGGACTGACGGTACATGGTTCTCAATCAGCTTTTGTCGAATCGCTTCATGACCTTCGATATGTGTATCAACAATAGCAGCTACCTCTCGATTCAGTTCATTGGTCAGCATTTGGGCGAAAAACAAACCTCTCGCTCCGCCGCCCACAATGATGATTTTATTAGAAACCCGCTTCATCTGTACTCTCCTCCTCGTATTAATCCCAGTTCGCCACAATACCTCGATGACTAACCGGAAGCTGCGCATGATATAAATGAGAAACATCACCGAATCCTAAGCAACGAGGAACAGCGTACTTTGTCGACCGCTCATCCATCAACACAGTGGTTACCGAGCTCGGCGCCATCCAGAAGCCGGACCATACGAGAGGCAACGGCAGCTCCAGCAGATGCGCCAACCACGTTGTTCCGAGTCCATGGTGACAAAACACTGCGATTCGATCGGAATTGGGGGCCGCTATGCGATAAACACCTCTATCTCTTATGTATCCCAGCGACTCCATGAATGCATCGGCGCTCAAACGTACGGTTTCCCATTTGTCATGAAGCTGATACCCTGCGAATGGAGCTTTCTCATACCAGTCATCATTGGCGCTGTATTGTTGTCCTCTTATGCGCTCTCCATGAACATCCCATGATGGCGTCATTGTTCCCGGAGCGCTTTCCACGTGCCAGCCGCTCAACTCCGTTAGCCAAGGTGCAACAATCGGCTCGATGCCAAGCTGCTTGGCAGAGTATTCCATCGTATGAATCGCCCGATTCAGCGGGGAACAATAAATTCGGTCAATACCCTCCTTACGTAATCGCTGAGCCAATGCCTCCGCCTCTCGATGCCCTGCCTCCGTAATTGTGTCATTATCATAATCAGGATCTGCATGGCGGATAATATACAATCGCAATCGATTCACCTCACTAAATTTCTAGTAGCTTACCTTTCGATAATCTAATTGGAATGACCCATCTTCACTGATTTGAACCACATTCATATAAGAGACTGGCCCATTGATCATTGCTGCGCCATTTATGAACGTAGCGCTGTTGCCTATCGTTTTGACAACAGCTTCCGGATGAACATGATCATGGCCGGCTAGATGAATGAAGCTCTTGCCTCGTTGAACAGCTTGATCGACAATTTTGGCAAATGCAGAAACCGCTTCCTGATCGAAGTATTCGTCCGGTCCCCAGATCCCATTGTGAGCAAATAACAGGATGATCTGCTCCTCACACTGCAGCATTTGCTCCCTCAGCCATTCCATTGCCGCTTCTGTAATGGTGCCTTCACAGGAATCATAGCGATGTGTGCCATCTTCTTCTACATACGTATCCAATAGAATAAGCCTGGCATGAACGCTGCCATTCGATAATCGCCTGGATTGGTTGAACCGACTGCCTGCGATCAACGGATAATCAGCATGCCCAAGCTGCGATTCAATGGCTTCATATCCAGCTTCAAGATCATGATTACCTAGAATGAATGCCTTAGGAACGTCAATTCGATCCCATTCGCTGACGAATGACTTCAAGCTCTGGGGCCGATCAATGACATCGCCGGTACAAACTGCAAGGTCGGGCTGTTCCGCATTGATCCAATCAACTGCCTGAGACAGCTTTCGGACCGCTGCATAATAATGACGTTCACCGCGAATCGCATCAGGAGCGTCAGGCAAATCCGTGAGCTCATCCACAATATGAATGTCTGTCATCCAATAAATCGTTAGGGGTCGTTCCAATTCATCATGAACCATGCTGACCATCCTCCTGTGACCACAGTATAGGGTGCGCGCCTGATCAAAATAAACTTCAAAGATTGTATCCAACCCTTCAAGATTTGAGCAATATACTTCAGTTCCCGATATCGGACTTTAAAATCTGTTATTCCAGACAAAAAACTCCGGATATCCGGAGTTTTCTGTGCAAAGCTCTTATTGAAGATTACGGTACTCGCTTGGCGTCATTCCAAATTTCTTCTTAAATAACGTGTACAAGTAATTCAAATTGGAAAAGCCTACCACTGCTGCGATTTCACTGACGGGTGAATCTGTCTCTGTCAGCAGTTGCTTCGTTCTCTCCAGCCGATACGATGTAATATAATCAGATAAGGAACATACAAAATACTTCTTAAATGTTCTCTTCAGAACATCGGGACTCATGGAAAGCTCATTGGCTACGGCTTCCGGCGAGAACGTTTCATCTGCGTACCTCCGCTTTATAATGTCATCTATCTTGCTCAGCATCTCTTCCTTCTCACCCTCGTCCTGCTGAACATTCCGCTTCACGCTCTGTTGCTCCAATTTCTCAAGCTGTTGATAGAAGATCAGATTGATCTCTTGAATCGTATCGCTTCGCTGAAGCTCCTGCATCCATATGTTCATATCTAGCTCAAGATAATACTTCTTCTTGTTCTCCAACCGATCGACTGCTGTCTTAGTTGCGATGGCCAGATGCATGACTGCCAGCCGTACATTCGTATAGGCGTGTTTCATCGCTTCCCCTATGATTTGGTCATACAAGGCTTTGGCGCCTTCATAATCTTCTCGTATTAATTTATCAATATAGGACAGCTCATCACTAATTGGGTATAGATACGATGTCTCATTCTCTAGATAATGTCTAATACGCACGACATCAATGATCTGCTCATACCCATAGATTAATCGGTAATTCAGTGATTCCTTGCAGAAGCGATTCATGACATGCAGGTGTGTATCTTGCAGCAAATCTGTTATGTAACTGGAAGTCACCGTCACCTCAAATGCGCTCTTCAGCTCACTGTTCAATTGCGTAAGCAGTTCCTTAAGGGTTGCCTCCCAATCCTCATTGCTCTGCTCGACCTTGTTAAGAAGGACAATGATTTCACCATTATGGTGAATGTCTACAATCTCCTTCCCCTCGTGCGAGCGTAATAAATTCCCGCATAGTTGGATCAGCTGTTCCTTCATTCGGATCATCTGTATCCTGTCATCATTTACCATCATCTTATCATAACAGTCGATTCCGATCAGAATCATTGTAATCGGCTGATGAAGCTGCAGCTTGCTTTCATATTCAATCAGCTTCTCTTGCGCTGCTTCAATCGGAATGTTGGCTTCCCCGGACAATAAAGTTTGAATATACTTTGATTTTCTGATCTTTAGAGTTGTGTTCGATTCGATCTCTAATCGCTTCAATCTAATGAATAAATTGCGCAGCTGCTTCGTTATAAACCCGCGTATGAACCAGGAAACGGTAATACCGAGTAATAGGAACAGAGACATGATGAGCATGGAAGTCGATTTCACCTTGGATAACCCAGCTGTTAACGTTTCGTAAGGTGTCAGCCGAATATATGTCCAATTGAGCAAATCCACTTTTACATAGGTAACTAGATATTTCGATCCATTCAATTTGATAACGTCCATCCCATCCCGTTCATCCTTCGCTAAGACGGATAGCAGCGGTTCGTCCTGCGACAATTCATGTCCGTATGGGAATAGTTCATTACTAATAATGACTTTGTTTTCCTCGTTTAGTACAATGATCTCTGATGCCAATTCCGGACTCATTTCCCTAATCGTATCGATCAACGTTTGACGGAATACATTTAATACAATCGCTCCTGTAATTCCAGTCGACTTATTCACCTGGTAATAGATAAAAGTAAACACCTCTTCCTCCTTCTGACCGAACAGAACAGGAGGGACTTTCCGTGAAAGCGGATACATTTTTTTGTAATTTTCTATATTTTTCAATATAGCGATTATCTCTTGATCTGGAAACGTATCTAACCGAGCTTCTCTTCCGTTCACATACATCGTATTGAATTGGCTGTTATAGATATAAATACTTTGTAGAGAAGAATTAGCGTTCTTGCGCTCCTCAACCTTCTGCAGCAACCGGACCTTCTCTACATAATCTTCCTGCGGTACATGCATCAGCTGCCGGATCGCAGAATCATTGTAACTTTGTATAACCTCGGCCTGCGTATTGTAGAACAGCACATTGGCGGTATAGCTAATATGTCGCAGCACTTCATTAATATAAGCGTTTGATTTCTTGATCGTGAACGTCTCATAATTCTGGTACAGCAGATAGGTTAATATTGTAATCACGAATATGATCATGATGATCATATATCTAGCAAGAATAGATGATATTTTTTTCTCGTCTGTATGCTTCAACCGTCTATCACCTCATGCAGTCTCAATCGTCAGACAGGCGACCATTGAACGATTTCTTATCATCCATATTCTATCTTTTATCTGCAAGAATAAACACTCTAAAATTTGATTTACCTCTATACTTTTTCACATATCGACGTGAATCCAGCACACTGATACGATCCACATAAAAAAAGGCCATCAGCGCGAACCCCCACACTGACAGCCTCTCTTATCTCTAACACATTGTCATCACCTAAATAAACACCGGATTCGGATCGAACTTCAACCGATTCTCGCGCATCTCTGCCTGGGTATCATTGAACTCATAGATGCGATGCACCAGCACCTGCACCGGATCGCCCGGCTTCAACGGTGTCTTCTCTTGCGAGCGGTAGCCGGATAGTCGGTACGCGCCCACATCTACGGTAACCAGCCAATTCGAGCCTCGGAACACAACATCCCTCACCACACCGGGCTCAGTCGCATGCTGGGTAGCGATCTCCTTATCCAGACCAATCTCAATATACTCCGGACGAATGAGCGCCTTCGCATGAGGCAGAGGTCGATCGAAGCCGTGCAGCCCAGAGAAGTCTTCGAGCACATTCGACTCTCCGATGAATCCGGCTACGAATGCTGACCGCGGGTGCTGATAAATCTCGATCGGCGTCCCCTGCTGCTCGACTCGGCCCTGGCTCATGATGATAATCTCATCTGCTACCTCTACCGCCTCCTCCTGGTCATGCGTGACGAAGATGCTCGTAATGCCGACTGTGCGGATCATCTCCTTCAGCCAGGTGCGAAGCTCCTTCCTCACCTTGGCGTCAATGGCTGCGAATGGTTCGTCCAGCAGTAATAACTGCGGCTCAGGCGCCAGCGCTCTAGCGAATGCCACGCGCTGGCGCTGCCCGCCGGATAGCTGGTGCGGCAGCCGCTTATCAAGCCCCTGCAGTCCAGTCAGCTCGATCAATTCATGCACCCTAGCGCGAATCTCCGCGCGAGAGCGCTTCTGCACCGTGAGGCCGAAGGCAATATTGTCATAGACTGATTTCTGGGAGTTCCTTTATGTCGATAAAGGAGAGTTGAGGTTTTGGCGGATTCAACGGGCTACAAGCTGAGGCAAGGGGATATTATTTTTCACAAGCCTAATGAATTTCACAGTGTGTGGGCGAATCGGCAAATTGCGCCGAACCTTGTTGTTCTTACATTTGAATGTGATTCCGCAGCGATTTCCTTCTTTAGCGACAAGATCTTCTCACTAGATAGTCAGCAGGCTCGATTGCTTGCTCAGATTATAAACTATGGCTTCCAAGCCTTTGAACCGCCATTTGACAACCCCCGGGAACATACATTGATTAGAAATCATGCTGGGATCCCGGGAGCTGAGCAATATATTAAGTTATACATAGAGCTGCTGCTGCTGCATCTCTATCATTCGGGCAATGCGGGAAGTCGAACGCAGCGCTTGTCGAACATAACAAAGGATAGAAGCGAGAACGATTTGATCCAACGCATGATCGCTTATATGGAACAGCATGTCTACGAATCAGTAACCCTCGAACAAATCTATAACACCTTCAATCTAAGCAAGAGCCATGCT
>JAEZQY010000021.1 GCA_023441055.1 Bacillota bacterium
GCCCACCATCGGGGAGATCACCCAGCCGCCGATGAAGGCGCCGACGATACCCACGATGACGTTCAGCAGGATGCCCTGCTGGCCGTCGGTGCGCATGATCAGGCTGGCCAGCCAGCCCACGATTCCACCCACGATCAACCAAATGAGAAAGCCCATATTGCACTCCTTGAAGCCGCGAACGGCGTTTTGTTGATAGCCGCCGGAGCCCGGGTTAGGGCCCCGACTCCCTGCCACCCCAAATCCGGCAGCCGGTGAACGCAATATGGTTCTGCATCCCTAGCGCAGGCGTAGTCGGCGATACAGCCTCCCCGTGCGCACCCGGCTTGACGGCACGTCAGACAACCCCTACCCGTACTCGGCTATTGGACTGGACCCCGTCTCCGGGGGAATTTCCGGAGGAGCAGGCAGCGCGGCAGGCACGACAATCGCCGCGGCACCTTTCTTGCTTTTTCTTCTCCTGTTTCGTTCCCCGTGACCCAGAGGCTTTCCATGAACAAAAGAGTTTTCCTGAACACCGTCGCCGCCACCGCGCTGCTGGCCACCGTCGCGCCCGCCTCGGCGCAGGGCCTGACGCCGATCAAGTTCCAGCTGGACTGGCGCTTCGAAGGCCCCGCGGCGCTGTTCCTGCAGCCGCTGGCCAAGGGCTACTTCCGCGACGCCAAGCTGGACGTGAGCGTGGACGCCGGCACCGGCTCCGGCGCGGCGGTGCAGCGCGTGGCCACCGGCACCTACGACATGGGCTTCGCCGACCTGGCTGCGCTGATGGAGTTCCACGCCAACAACCCCGACGCGCCCAACAAGCCGGTGGCGGTGATGATGGTCTACAACAACACGCCCGCCGCCGTGATGGCGCTGAAGAAGTCCGGCATCAAGTCGCCCGCGGACCTGAACGGCAAGAAGCTGGGCGCCCCCGTGTTCGACGCCGGCCGGCGCGGCTTCCCCATCTTCCAGAAGGCCAACAACATCGCCAACGTGAACTGGATCTCGATGGACCCGCCGCTGCGCGAAACCATGCTGGCGCGCGGCGACCTGGACGCCATCACCGGCTTCTCGTTCACCTCGCTGCTCAACCTGGAGGCCCGCGGCGTCAAGCTGCAGGACGTGGTCACCCTGCCCTATGCCGAACACGGCGTGAAGCTCTACGGCAACGTGATCGTCGCGTCCGCCAGGCTGGTCAAGGAGAACCCGGCGGCGATCCGCAGCTTCCTCTCCGCCTTCGCCAAGGGGGCCAAGGAGGTGATGGCCAACCCGGATGCATCGATCGACCACGTCAAGCAGCGCGACGGCATCATCAGCACCGACCTGGAGAAGCGCCGCCTTCGCATGGCCATCGACGCGGTGATCGCCAGCCCCGACGCGCGCGCCGACGGCTTCGGCCAGGTCAACCCCGCGCGCCTCTCGCTGATGGCCTCGCAGGTGTCGGACGCCTTCAACACCAAGACCCGGGTCAAGGCCGACGAGGTGTGGAACGGCAGCTTCCTGCCGTCCAAGGCCGAACTCAACGTCCTGCCCCCGGCGAAGAAGTGAGCGCGGTGTCCGGCACCGCTTTCATCGACTTCCGCGACGTCTGGCTGGCCTACAACGACGAACTGCTCCAGCAGGGGCAGTTCGCGGTGGAGGCGATCGACCTGCAGGTCACGCAGGGCGAGTTCATCGCCATCGTCGGGCCCTCGGGCTGCGGCAAGTCCACCTTCATGAAGCTGGCCACCGGGCTGCGCATGCCTTCGCGCGGAAGCATCCGCATCGACGGCCAGCCGGTCACGGGGCCGTTGAAGATCTCCGGCATGGCCTTCCAGGCACCTTCGCTGCTGCCCTGGCGCACGACGGTGGACAACGTGCTGCTGCCGCTGGAGATCGTCGAGCCGTACCGCAGCAACTTCAAGGCCAGGCGCAAGGAGTACGAGGAGCGCGCCCGCGCCCTGCTGCGCAAGGTGGGCCTGGCCGGCTACGAGGACAAGTTCCCCTGGCAGCTGTCAGGCGGCATGCAGCAGCGCGCCAGCATCTGCCGCGCGCTGATCCACGAACCCAAGATGCTGCTGCTGGACGAACCGTTCGGCGCGCTGGACGCCTTCACCCGGGAGGAGCTGTGGTGCATCCTGCGCGACCTGTGGACCGAGCAGCGGTTCAACGTCATCCTGGTCACGCACGACCTGCGCGAGTCGGTGTTCCTGGCCGACACGGTGTACGTCATGAGCCGCAGCCCGGGGCGCTTCGTGGTCAAGAAGCAGATCGAGCTGCCGCGCCCGCGTGAACTCGAAATCACCTACAGCAAGGAGTTCACCGACATCGTCCTCGAGCTGCGCGGACACATCGGCGCGATCCGCAAAACCAGCGCGGAGGTCCCGCAATGAAATCGAACAGGCATTTCGAACGCTGGGCGCCGCTGCTGCTGGCCGCGCTGCTGGTGCTGGCATGGCAGGTCGGCGTGATGGCCTTCCAGGTCCCGGACTACATCTTCCCCAGCCCCTGGCAGATCGCGGAGCAGTTCGCCGAGTTCAAGGGCCCACTGATGGCCGCGGCCTGGAGCACCTTCTGGGTGACGATGGTCGGCTTCGGCCTGGCCATCGTGGTCGGCCTGCTGCTCGGTTTCCTGATCGGCTCCTCGCGCCTGGCCTATGCCGCGGTCTATCCGCTGATGGTGGGCTTCAACGCCGTGCCCAAGGCGGCCATCGTGCCGATCCTGGTGGTGTGGTTCGGCATCGGCATCGGTCCCGGCATCCTGACCGCCTTCCTGATCTCGTTCTTCCCGATCATGGTGAACATCGCCACCGGCCTGGCCACGCTGGAGCCGGAACTGGAGGACGTGCTGCGCGTGCTCGGCGCCCGGCGCTGGGACGTGCTGGTGAAGGTCGGACTGCCGCGCGCCATGCCCTACTTCTACGGCTCGCTGAAGATCGCGATCACGCTGGCGTTCGTGGGCACGGTGCTGGCCGAGATGACGGCCGGCGACTCGGGCATCGGCAACCTGATCCAGAGTGCCGGCAGCCAGCAGCGCATGCCGCTGGCCTTCGCCGGCCTGGTGGCGATCAGCGTGATGGCGATGGCGATGTACGAAGCCTTCAGCTGGCTCGAGCGGCACACCACCGCATGGGCGCACCGCGGCTCGCAGAACACCTGAGGACTCGACGCCATGAGCTGGCACGCGCGGCTGCAGCTGGACCTGCGCAGCGAAGGCGGGCGCTGCGTCGCCCGCCACGAGCACGAAGGCCCGCTGCGCCTGCTGCAGACGCTCTACCCCGAGGGCGATGCGATCAGCCACAACGTGCTGGTGCATCCGCCCAGCGGACTGGTGGGCGGCGACGAGCTCGATGTGCGGATCCGCGTCGGCGCCGGTGCGCACGGCCTGGTCACCACGCCCGGCGCCGCGCGCTTCTACCGCAGCGACGGCCCACCGGCGATCCAGCGCACCCGCATCGAGGTCGAGGCCGGCGGCCGCTTCGAGTGGCTGCCGCTGGAGACGATCTGCTACAGCGGCTGCATCGCCGAGAACCATCTCGACCTGCAGCTAGCGCCCGGCGCGGAAGCAATGGGCTGGGACCTGTGCGCGCTCGGCCTGCCCGAAGCCGGCCAGCCATTCATCGCGGGCAGCGTGCTGCAGAACTTCACGATGGACGACCGGTGGCTGGAGCGGGGCCGCATCGCCGCCGCGAATGCGCGGCTGATGGATGGACCGCTGGGCCTGGCCGGCCGGCGCTGCGTGTCCACGCTGTTCTTCGCGACTGGCGAGCCGCTGACCCGCGAGCGGAAGGAGCAGGCGCTGGACCTGGCCCGGCAGGCCATCGCGGCGCATCCGCTGGCCGCGTACGCGGGAGCCACAAGCCCGGCCGACGGCGTGGTCGTCGTGCGCGTGCTCGCGCCACTGGTCGAGCCGGCGATGACGCTGCTGCGCTCCATCCGCGACGCGTGGCGGCCCGCCTTGTGGGACCTGTCGTCGATCGCCCCGCGCCTCTGGGCGCTGTGAACCTGGGCCGTTCGTAGGCACCTGCCTGCAAGCAGCTTCCTACGGCTCGCGCCGGAGCCTGCCGCCCCGGATCGCTGGCCTCCTCCGGCTCCGGCACCCCGGCCGCGTCCCTAGAGTCACCGGAATCCGATTCGTTAGGAGTCCGCACATGAACAGGAAGCACACCATGCGTCCGCGCAAGAGCCTGCTGCCCTTCGGCGTCGCGGCCCTGCTCGCCATGACTGCCGCGACGGCCCAGGTCGCCGGCGGGGCGGGCACCACGGGCATCGACGCCACCGGCAACTACCAGTCCGAAGTCCAGGCCTGCCGCAGCGGCCGCACCCAGCAGGACGTCGACACCTGCATGCGCGAGGCGCGCAACGCCCAGGCCGAGCGGCGCCATGGCGCGCTGACCCAGCCCTCGGCCGACCTGCAGTCCAACGCCATGCAGCGTTGCGATCCGCTGACCGGCGAAGACAAGGCCGCGTGCCAGGCGCGCGTGCTGGGCTACGGCAGCACCAGCGGCAGCGTGGCCGGCGGCGGCGTGCTGCGCGAGGTCGAGACGGTGGTCCTGCCGCCCGGCGCGAGCGAGGTCAAGGTCGAACCCAAGACCAACGACCCCGTGGTGCTGGTGCCGGTCCCCTCGCAGCAGGTGCAGCCGCAGCAGTAGTTCTTTTTCGCAACCCGGTCGCGGCTTCTCCGAGGCGCGGCCGCGACACTTCCCTCGCGCCCCGTCATGCGCTCGCCGTAACAGAGCGCAGACGGGGCGTTGTCCTACAGGAACGTACGCCCCCGCCGCTAGGCTAACGTCGAGCGTGACCGCCGTCGCGCCATGGCCCCCGAGGCCGCATTACATAGAGGGTCCGAGCAGTGAAAGACCAGCAGAAGCCCGCCGGCGCGACGCCCAATCCGGACGGCCAGGCGCGCCACGGTTACCGCAACGAGGTGAACTGGGAAGGCGGCTCCGGCCGCCACGAAGATCCGCCCATGGGACATGCCTGGCTGCAGGGCCG
>JAEZQY010000053.1 GCA_023441055.1 Bacillota bacterium
GGTTAATTCGGGAAGATCAGATGAACTTCACGGAAATTGCCGAGCTTCTGCAATACAGCAGCGTGCATCAATTCTCCCGTCAATTCAAATCTGTACTGGATATGTCCCCATCTGAGTATGCACGTTCAGTGAAGGCGCAGCTCCATCAAACTGGTAATGGGACTATCTAACACATCCTCCCTTGCAAATTAATGCCTAGAGGGCAAATTCTATGATCACTTGTATCCTTCCACTCGTAATTTGACTGATCATAACCGTTTCTTTCTCCTCATCGTATACCCCTTGGCTTGTTCTAATCGCCCGTTGCCCTATCGGATGGGGTAGGCGAATCTCCACACTCCCAGCTCTAAGGCGATCATCGTAGAATTCGATATCGGCTATGATGCGACCGTTATCCGCTTCCGATTCGATATGCATGGAGAAGGGCCCGAAATAACTGACTGCGTGATCGATAGAAATCTGTTTCCCCTGCTCCAGCCATACTCGTGGAATACCCATTAGCAGCCTGAGCGTCTCACCTTCTTCCATATAGAGCATCCAGCGGCATTGCATAAGAAACCAGCCTTCCTCATGCGTCTTGTGCGGACTGGCATGCCAATAGTGCTCCCAGAATGTATAGATATCTCGATCTGCAAGTCCGGCCATACCGTTATAGAACGCCTTAAGGAAGGGCTTGACTTCCCCTCTCTTGAGGTGTAGCCAAGGATGAATGCTGTAATACGGCTGACTAATCGCTACATTGCGTATGCACATCAGTTCACTGTGAACCTGCAATAAGAATGTTGCCTCCGGCTCCTCCGGCTCTAACACTTCCTGGAACACAAGATATAGCGGGCCAAGCAGCGAATCGCGCGCAACCATCGATCCGTGGGTTCCCCACTTTCCGCCATCCGCATAGAGGGACAACGGCCCGCTGTATTCGGCCCATGGCGCACAGGAGGGAGCCCAACTCCCGTCTCCGAGCGGCACGACTGGAGACCGCTCCATAGTTTCCCAAAGCGAACGCCTGATATCCGATCTGAACGCCTCGGCTTCCAGAGCAATTTGCAATGAGAGCTCATAGTCGCTATGTGCCAGCGCTTCAGCCAACCTCTGTAAACCAAGGTAAGCATATCCATTCAGCATGAATGAGCGATAGTGGTCTTCAGGATCGGCCGTTTTTCCTTCCAGGAGTCCGTATCCACTCCCGCGCAGTTCATCGCGCAAATTCCGTGTACGCCATTGTATGATGAAGCGATAGCTCTTTAACAGCTTCGGCTTAATTCGTTGCAACCACTCCTCATCGCGCGTATACCGATAGTGCTCTCCTATGCTCCACAATGCTGCTCCCGTCTCCAGCATGTAACCATCATAATTTTGAATCAGTCCACTCTCATGCTGCTTATCAAGGAAGAACTGCAGCGACCTCTCCGCGTGCTGATGTGATCCAATCGAGTCCAAATATTGAATAATGGGAGAGCTTTCGGATCCAATGCCAGGATAGACACCAACGGCCGGCAACAATGTGCCCTCAGGCTCCAAACCATAGCTAACCAGCTCAAGATGCATGAACCCCGCTTGCATCATCTCTTGAATACGTTGTTCGGGGAGACGGATTTCGGCTACAGACGACAGCTTGGACCTCCAGAAGGAGAGACACTCGAGATGTCTCTCCTCGAAAGACTGTTCGCACAGTCTTGCCGCCCGCTCACGTGGAATTGGACGATGCGGAATATAAAACTCGAACACAACCGATTTGCCCGGCTCCAGCAACACCGCAATCTCCTCTTGCCATAACGGTTGTCCATCAATCGTCGATACGGCAAACACATCGCCCGTAACATATTGTCCATATCCTTTAGAACCATCGAATTCCGCTTCACGGCCTGCCGGCATCGGGCTCTTGAACCAGGCATAGCGTGGAATATCAGCCTTGTTCGTAGCGAACGTCCTGGAGTAATACACGGTCTGTTCGCTGGGATGGCGAAATTGTTCCGGTAGCGCATCATATTGGGATCGTTGTTCGGGCGTAAACATGTAACTGGCGCTCACCTGATCCGCTGCCAAATAATGAGTGCCTTTCAGTGTTGCTAAGGCGCTCGACTCCAGCGATGCAAAAGCGGTATTGGCGTATTCCACATCGCCATCTTCTATGACCGCATGAATGATGGGGAAGATTCCTTCTTCCAACCGGCGGGTAATCCGGTATTCGCAACCAAGTCCCCTGCCCAGCAAATAGTTGTAATGAACCGGGGTCGCATCCGATTCCGAATGAGGAACGCCGTGTGCGCCCATCCTCGGCCGAACACAGTCCCAGGCCCGCTCATTGTCGGTATTGCCGATGCCGCGGAAGTGAGCTTCAAATATGCGCACATCCCTTGACAAGCCCAGCCATATCGGACTGATCATGGCGCGTGTAGCTTGTGCCGCCGTGTCATAGGATTCTTCTGCTTCTGCCTCAATCCGCTGCAGAGTCGTCTGCAAAGCTCGTCCGTCAATATCCTCAACTAATTGTCCGAAGCTTTTTTGGCAATCGGCAGTTGTTACGATAATGCCGTATTCCCTTACATAAATCGGGAAATCCGCCGAAACATCGCGAAGGAAAAAACAGAATGCTCGTTGATCTGCTTGGACAGAAATCACGGTTGCATGAGCGCCTTCTCGGATATACGCTTGATTAATGGCCAGTTCTATTCGTATTGGACCCTCCGACTTGAAAGTATGCGTAATCTCATCATAGTTGCCGTCCCCGCAGCTTAGTCTGCCTTGTTCTAATTGGCCACGTTTTATGGCAAATGAACCTTCTTCAATTCCATTCTTGAAATATATTGCAATTCTCGGCATCTTCATTTGGAATCCCCTCACACGATAATATCTGGATTTGGTTTCAACCCAAATGTAATCCTGTTCATTTCTAACTAATGCCACGTGATCTCCTGAAAAGTGCCTGTATTGGCTGATTGTATTGCCTTCAAGCAAATAAGTGCACTCTGTAAGCCCGCTTCAAGCGGTGTACCCGATTTCTCCTTGCCCTGCATGACATGCAGGAAATTATAGGCTAGCACCCGATCTCCTCCGCCATGTGTCTCATCACCTGAATCTACTTTATAGCTTTCTACTCGTGGGGCTGTATGCATGTTCACTTGAACCTCATTCGTAGCCCAATCAAATTCGAGCGTACCCTTATATCCAATCAGACGTGCTCCACGTTTCTCGGCTGTTTTTTTGGAATAAAAGTTTTGACTGTACACCACATGCATACCGCTTGGGTACATCAACAGGGCACTGCCCGAATCTTCGTTGCCTGTATCTGTTGCGAAGGAACACATCTCTCCCGTTACCTTCTCCGAATGGAAATGAGTTAGGACATAGGGACTCTCTGGGCATGAATGAAATTCGTCACAATCCTTACAATTGAGTCCTGCTGGTTTATTGCCCTTAAAAATTTGTTTGGACTTCATCGCACAGATCGAGACTGGCGAGCTGCCTAACAAATAATTAATATAATCGAAGTCATGCGTAGCCTTTTGTAGAAATAAACCCCCGGTCTCCCCCTCATCCCGATACCAATTATGGTAATAGACGCCGCCAGATACATTATTGACCGCCTGCACATGCTCTATGGTTCCTAACTTACCTGAGTCCACAATTTCCTTGACCAACTGCAACAGCGGGGTGTTACGCAGTGGGAATGAAACCACCACCTCGCTTGTTGAAGACATTCCGGATTGTCTTAAGTCCATAAGGTCATCCAATGAAGTGGCAACAGGCTTTTCCAAAAATAACGGCAGGTTATGTTTAAACACCTTTTTGGCCATCCTCGTATGCAGGGAACACCTCGTTCCAATCAAGACGCCATCCAGCCGTTCATTGCCCAGCATTTGATCTGCATCCATATAGAAAGCGGTATGCTCGGCATCGATTTTTCTATCACTTAAAAATTTCTTTATTTTAGACGGTTCAATGTCTGTAATCGCAGCTAATTGCACGGTTGGATCCAATTCCACCAGCAATTCTACAATCATATTGATCCGTGATCCATATCCGATAACACCGATTCGCATGAGCATTCTCCTAAAGAGGAAACCCTATTACAGAATAGGGTCTCCTCGTTTTTCTTTATTTGTTTTTCAACCACTCGTCAATCTGCCGTTGCTTCTCAGAGATAATTTTCTCTGCTCCCGACTGTTGCAGCTTCTCGAGGAATTCCGGAAGCAGTGTACCCGGATCGGCCGTACCGCTTAACAGGGCATCCTTATATTGCTGATACACTCCACTGGTTTGGGCCAATTCCGTCTTAACAGGCTCTGGGTCAAAGCTAAACCCGATCAGAGGTGATGCTTTGGCACTCAAATTCAACTCGTGAGTAAGCTCCCAAATGCCAACGATATCTGGTGACGTATAATAAGCATTAAATTGGTTGCCGAACATCCAGTCCGAGTTCGGGTTATAGCCCGTGTTTTCAGTTGATTTCTGAATAACATTATCGGTCACCTTCGTGTAATGAACGCCTTCAATTCCATTGGATATTAGGTTATACAAGTTCTTGTCTGTATTAATAAGCTCTAAGAACATCATCGCCCGTTCCGGATTTTTGGATGTTGAACTAATGCCAGTCATTGTCGCAATCGCCCGATTTGTCGTAATAACAGCTTCACTAAGCGGCTTGGCAACCACATCAACTTGGTATGCGTTCTTCATTTCTGTTTCTACACCTGGCTTTATAGGGGAACCAAAAGCAAAGAACTCCAGTTGGCCCGCTTTGGCGCTAGCGCTATTTTGAGCCGATGTGTGTAATGCTGCATCTTTAGGGAAGTAGCCTGCGTTATACCATTTATGCATCAGAGCCGTGAATTGTTTAAACTCATCTGTAGTATATTGATTGACGACTTGCAGCTTGTCATCCGCTAAGCGAATCCAGCCTACAGAAGAATCCTCGCCAATGCTGTCCATACCGAAGTAAGTGGGTTGGCGACTAAATGGATCCACGTTGTCTTTGGCATACATCAATGGAGTGAACGGTTCATTCCAAGCCGCCAGATAAGGCTCTAGATCCTCATAGGTATTTACAGCATCCATATTGATGTTGTACTTTTCAACCATTTTTTTGTCTATAACGACCCCATAAGGCATTGCAATAATTTGCCAGTTAATGGCTCCGTAGATTTTTCCATTCACACGCGTCGCATCCCATACAGATTCAGGTACTGTAGCGTGCAAAGCAGGAGCATGCTTGACGAGCAGATCATCAAGCGGCAGCAACGCACCCCTCGATACGTTTTGGAAGTAGTTATTACTCCATGGAGCTGTGAACATGAGGTCGAACTCTTCCCCTGCCCCAGTCATTACATTCATTTTCTGATCATAGGCGCCCCAATCGAGTGGCATTAGCTTAATGGATGCATTGATTTTTTCCTTAACAATTTTGTTCATTTCAGCTTGTACAAGTTCAATATCCTGGACACTCTGTAACGTGTTAGGATAATACCAGGTCAATTCGACCTCTTCAAGCGGCGCATCGGTCTGAGTCTGTTCTGGACTCGATGACTGTTGGGTCTGATTGCCTTTATTCCCTGCTGTCTCCTTCGAACTATTGCCCGTATTGCCGCTGCATGCGCTCATCAATAACGCAAGTACAACGATTAATGCCACTCCTGTTACTTTCATTCTTTTGTTCATTTGTACCCCTCCTCATATTTGTGTGCCTTCTTTCACCTGGCACACGTTTACCATAGCAGGCGTCTCTGAACGTCGAAATGCTAAAAATGAAGGGTTAATCGGATAAATACAGTTTTCACACGCCCAAAATGTATGGATTTCTCTATTATTCAATCGAACTTCCTTTTTTAAGCTTGTATTCGCTGAAAGTAACGCCTGTTTTCTTTTTGAATAGCGTATAGAAGTACTTCTTGTTGACGATTCCGCACTGATTCAAAATAACCTCCAGCGGCTTATTGCTTTCATGGAGCATCTCCATAACTCGATCCATTCGGATATCAAGGATATATTCTGCTACAGATTGGCCCCGCATGTCACGAAATACTTTCCCTACATGCACCTTAGACATATTCAAGGCATCGGCAATACTGCTCAAGCTCAAATTCTGATCCGCATAATTCTGCATAATCATCTTGCACATCGTTTCGACCAGCACTGAGCTGCGGTTTTCTTTCTTACTATTGACGATATCCGCCATATGAGCGAATAACGCATAGAAGGATTGACTTATCTCTCCAAGCGTCTCTGCTTCCAGCAAGGTTCTCAGCCATGAATTAAAATCGATCTCAAAGCCTCTTAGTCCATTCTTTTCCATGACAGTCATTGTATCGTAGACAGAAAAGGCTAAATAATGAATCGTTGTTAGGATGGTATCATAGGATTGAGATTTCAGCTGTTCCATAATCTGATCGAAAGCAGCTCTAGTATCTTCCAGCTTTCCATTCACAATCGCTTCATATAATAGGCTTTCTTCCTGTTGGGATAGTCTGTATTCCTCATTCGAGGCATCACGCAACCATTCCGCAGTCAGAAGCGCCTGATGACCCGCCACAATGCGATAGCGAGAAAGAGCAGATACCTCTTGATAGCCTTCTGCAAGCTCTGTACAACGATACAATGATGAACCGATGCTGATCGACAGCGACAGCTTCAGATGCTGGCTGCTCCACTTCTGAATTTGGCTGCATTCATCTTCAATAGCTGAAAGCAATTCACCTAACGGCTCATCGCCTGACTCAACTAATACAATGATATGGTCATTGCCCATATCCACCGACTCGACAGCATGCTTTTCTCCAAATATTTCTGTAGCTATATTGACAAGTGAATAACGAAATAACGTCTGGTCCTTCTGATTAAATCGTTCTGTGAACCCTCGATAACTGTCAATATGTAGAGCAATCATAAGAAAGCGGCCATTCGGGTTAATTTTAATTTTGTACATGCTGAAAAAGGTGGGTATGCGTTGACTATCGATATCCGGATGCAACAACAGACTCCGAAACGTCTCCTCCTTCCGAGTGTATAGCTCATCCCGCATAGCACTGTAAGCCTTAGAGAATGCACTATCGAAGAAAGCGATTTCATTGACCTCTGTCTTATCCGGCAGAGGCCCCAGCATCGTTGTCATCTTACCAACCAAATTCCGAATAGGAGAATACAATCGCAAGGCAACGAACAGTGAAGTCAGTGTCCCCATAAGAAGTAAGCCAATAACAGCCATAATCGTAAGGTTTCGAAACTTCTGGATGTCTGCGATGGCCGTGTGATAAGGCATCGAATGAATAAACTTCCAGCCTATCGAGCCTGCTGACAGATAAGAAATCATCACCTTCTGCCCATTAATACGTGCTGTGAAATATCCACTGTCGGCATTCAGTTGCTCGGCAACCCTGTTTGCAATATCCTGCATCGTTTCATCGTCATATTGTGTATCCTGGGCTGCACTGATCAGTTGGCCATCGTCATCACTTACGAATATATCACCTTCCAAGAACCCGTCCTTCTCCTTCATGCCTTGCATTAACGTCTGTAGATACTCACCATGAATGTTAACGACAACGGCGCCTCCCGACTCATCCTCACTCGTTAGAACATCGTACAGCAAGTAGGTAAACACATGAGTAGACTCATCTTCTATCAACCTCGGGATCGGCAAAAGCCTGGGCGGGCGTTCTTGACTCGAGGCTCGCAGCAATTTCACAAGCTCCTGGTCATGAAAATTACGGGCGTCATTGACGACTTGCTTGCCGGAGGCCAAGTAGCGATCGAGCTTACTGTTATAAATATAGACAGAGTGGACGAATGAATTGATTTGCACCGCCCTATGAATCCGATCCCATGCCCCTATTAATTGCAAATAATCATTGCTGTCCTGATACATTAAAGAAACGGTATCGAAATTTTCATACAACCACCAAGTAAATTGCTGGGCCGTCAAATTCATGTAATCAAAGCTGTAGCTGACCTGCGATAATAATTTCGCATTTGTTTTTTTGATCGTCTGAAGAGCCGATCGTTCATACCCCACATAAAGTATAGATGATAGCAATAGGGTAACTCCTGCCAGTATGATCATTAAGGAGATGACTATTCTAATGAACATTCGAGAACGGAACAATAATCTCACGCTTGCTCCCCCTTCTTAAGCCTTATGAGCAGTATCCTTTCCGTTATATTAACAAATCTTTCTCCTATATAATAATTAATCCTTTCCGTGCGTTATCCTTTTACAGCTCCGACCGTAAGTCCTCTGACAAAAAACTTCTGGAAAAAGAGATATACAAAAGCAATCGGTCCAACAGCCACTATGGCCATCGCCATCCTTGCAGACTCAGCTGGAATCCGAGCCAATGAACCGCCTGTCTGTATATTAGAGGACATTACCTCAATATTCGTCATCAAAGTCATTAACAAATATTGCAGTGGCAGCAATTGTCGATTTTCAATGAAAAGCAATCCCAAATACCAATCATTCCAATAAACAAGTGAAATAAATAACCCGATCGTCGCAAGTACCGGCGTCGAGAGAGGCAATACGATTTTGAAAAAGCTATATAACTCGCCTGCCCCATCGATCTTCGCCGACTCAATTAGCGCCACGGGAATGGTGCTGAAGAAGGAACGCATCAACAAAACATAAAAGGGTTGAACAAGATAAGGGAAAATGAGCACCCAAATCGTATCCTTCAAATGTAGATACTGACTGATCAAAATGTAAAAGGGAACGAGTCCGCCATTAAACAACATTGTAAAAAATACATAAAAGGAGAATGATTGTCGAAATGCAAAGTCCTTGCGCGACAATGGATAAGATAATAAAGCCGTTATGAATACGCCTAGCAATGTACCCATGATTGTTACTGCAATCGTTACCACATACGAGTCAATCAATTGGCTGGAATCTTGAAATATAAATTGATATGCGCTGATACTCCACTCCTTGGGCAGCAGCCCATATCCGTTCAGCGTCAATGACGTTTCATCCGTCAAGGAGGCTGACAGTACGAGCCATAAGGGGAGTAAACACATGATGCTCAATACAGCCAGAAGCGGATATAAAATGGCCAAATATAATGAAGACTTCATTAGGAACCTCCATATGTAAGATGATTCATCTATCAAAATAGGGAACTGTCTTTGTCTACTTTTCTGACGATGAGATTTGATATAAACACAAGTGCAAAGCCAACAATCGATTGATAGAACCCGGCGGCGGATGCCATACCAAAATCACCGATTTTGCGCAGCATTCGAAAAACATACGTGTCGATGACATCGGTTGTCGGATACAGCATGCCCGAGTCACGAGTAACATTGTAGAACAATCCAAAATCTGCATAAAATATTCTACCGATCTGTAGTAAGACCATAATCGTTACGACAGGCATGATCAGGGGCAAAGTTACATATATGATCTGATGCCATCTGTTCGCGCCATCGATCCTAGCCGCTTCATAATATTCACTGTTAATACCGAGCATTCCCGCAAGGTAGATTAAGCTCATATAACCTGCTCCTTTCCATACGGATACAAGAACGAGTATGAATGGCCAATAGCCCGGCGATGTATACCATGAGACTCCTTCGATACCGAAGCCTTCCAATAGCCGATTTAATAACCCGTCGGTTGTTAATATGGCATACACGAAGTATCCCACCAGTACCCATGACAACAAATATGGCAGGAAAAATGAGGACTGAAATAACACGTTAAATATCTTTTTCTTCACCTCATACATGAACAAGGCTAGACAAATTGCACATACCAGCGTGCTAATAATAAATAAGCCATTGAGGAACAAGGTGTTAAATGTGACACGCCAAACATCCTTTGTCGCAAACAAGTAATTGAAGTTATTAAACCCCACCCACTTGCTCCCCCACAATCCTTGAGAATACTTATAATCTTTAAAAGCAATGATCAACCCAAACATTGGAAAATAGGAAAATACAAGCAATAGCGCCATGCCTGGCATCGTCATGGCCAGCAGCCAGCTACTCTTCTTCCACACCCTTATTTTTCTTAATACCGCATTCATCGTGCGCTCCCCTTCCTGTATTGGCGATATCACCTTATCCCGTTACGACCCAAAAATAAATGATAAAAAGGATGGGTTAGACCTAATATCAGCCTGAATTACACCCAAAATAAAAATATCACGCCGAAAAAATAACAAACTTCTGTTTCTGCTGGTGCAGAACAGAAGTTTGTTTCTTTTTTTAGATCCGTTTCTTTCGGCGGATTCGGGTTGGACTAGAATGTAGTATCCACAAGCTCAAGCGTAAAGGCTACGTTCGCCTCATTTTCAAAAACGATGGATAATTCAGCCTCAACACCGGTGAGATTTGCAAGATAGCTCTTCTGGACAACAATACCCTCTACCGATATTGTATAATCAATTCCTTCTACCAGAGGAAGATGATCTAGTTTGACAGCGTCTAGCTCATGCCCATTCCAGACAATTGGTACTAGAATATCCGCCTGATAAGCAGGATTACGATTGAAGACCGCCTGTTCCTGCAGCAGCCAGGCATCATCCAAAGTTTCATTGTAAACTTCTACTTCTCCGATCATCATCAGTTCTCCAGGTTGACCCGGACCATCCGGCTTCAGCGCCTTAACCCGTACATAGCGGTATTCCGCAGCAGGGAACCTCAGCTTAAACTCCTCGCCAGTCGACTGTTGAATGACCCCTAATTCCGTGAACAGCTCACCATCAACCGAGCCGAGAATCGCAAATTCAGTAGCGTAGCCATTGGGATTCATGCTCCCTGCCACATAGCTGATTTCTTTGACTTCTCCCAAATCCACTTCCCACACCCAAGCATATGAACCATTAGCAATGGCATAGGTTAATGGATCTCCGTCGTTGCCCATATCGGGGCTATGACCGATATGCGTATCAATGACAGAACCGCCCGGATGATAAGCCAATGCAGGCTGATAAAGTGCGTAATTGCTTGATTTTGTCCTTTTATAACGCACCTTTACATTAGCATGGGCCTCATATCCCCCATCTACCGTGATGACAGATAGAATCGCGTTGCCCTCTGCTCTCGCTGTTACTTTCCCCGATTGATCCACAACAGCAACCTGCGCGTCGCTAGTGGACCATACCACTTGCTGATTGGCAGCATAAGAAGGCTTCACAATGGCGGTCAACTCAACCTGATCGCCGCTAATAAGCTCCAAGTTATACGAATCCAATTCCACCGACTTCACCGATTCATCGACTTCATAGCCTTGAATATCCTCCAGTGCGATCGCGTAATTCGGATCCATCTGAACTCTCAGCGCCACCTTGCCATAGGCATTGCGTACGACCATATTTCTATATTCACTCGCAAAAGTCGTTGCTGCTGCATCATTCTCCATGGCGATATACCAGCTGGCAACAGTCCTTCCCTGCATATAAGACGGAACGGGCAACTCCCGCTTCAGCCACATTTCACTGCCCTGCACACTAAGATCCGAAGCTGGGCTGACATGTATGCCCCAGCGATCCAGCCATTCTTCTCGATCCTTCATCCGACGGCCATCCGTTGTTCGCAGATCGATTCCGCCGATGCCGGCAACGTCATCGTGCAGGTACACTTCATATTCAATCACATCGCCTGCCTGCAGCAGATACGGCTGATCAGATACCTGCTGGTACACATAACGATCGGATTCACTATCACTAGTCGTTGTTTGCTGGAACAGCAGAGTCTGATCCAAGTAAATTTCAACTTCTTTTACGATTGCGCGATCCGCGGCATCGGCCTGATGGCTTAACTCAAGCGACACTCTTAGAAATCTAGCCTGTTGCTGAGGAAGGCTGATCGTCTCCCAAACCGAAGAAAGCTCCACATCTGCCGCCACTTCAGTGAAGCTCTCGCCATCTGCAGATGTCCAGACACGGTAGCCTACATGCTCCGGCCGTTCCTGAACGGATGTTGCAAGCAAGCGTATGACATTCAGCGGCTGTATGTGCCCGAGATCGACTTGCCAATACCAAGGTTCAGTACTTGCCGACTGCGCATACGTATCTGGATTGCCGTCATTCGACTTATCTGCTTCATGCCCAGGCAGCATTGGTTGTATAGCTTCCTCATCATCGATAGCCTCTGCTGGCTTACCAATGGCTAGATTCGACGTGTTGTAGACCATAACTTCGTATACAGCCATCTGTTCACCGGCAAGCGGTTCTTGCGGCTCTATGGCAGATATTTTGACGTAACGTGCATTCTGGGGACTGAAGGCGACATAAATTCCTCCGGTGAAATCTGTAACCTCTTCAACTAACTCGAAGAGCTGACCATCGGTAGAAGTCTCGATGCGGAAAGCACTTGCATACGCAACTTCATCCATAATAACGCTGATCTGATTGAACACCGTTCGGAAACCCAGGTCAATCGTCGCTCGCCATGGAGTCGCAGCAGCAGCTTGCGAGAAGCTGGACAAGTTGCCATCCACAATCGCTTCATATCCTGAAGACTTCACTGTCGTTGTACCACCGATATAGAAAGCACGGGCAGGCTTCTGCAAAGCCAGATTAGCAGGTGAGCTGGAATGATACACCTCCAGCTCCAGTACATGCATCTGAACACCATCCTGGTTAGGACCATCCGGCTTGACTGCTACAACCCTAACATATCTGCCGCTGATATTTTCAAACTCATGTTCTTGTCTGCCGCCCTGAGATCCGACCACTGATTTTATTGTTGTAAAGTCGACTCCGTTGTCAGAGATACGCAGATCATATTCAGTGGCATACAGCTCCGGCTGACGCATCTCGACGACGATGCGATCAAATTCCTGTACCGACTCCAGATCTACTTGTAATTGCCAATCATACTCGCCAGTTGCAGCTGCACTTGTCGTCCGATCACCATCCACAGCCTTATCCGCCTCATGATTGACATGCATATCTGCCTCTCGTCCTTCTGGCGAATCATATTCGACAATCACCTTCTTATGAAGGGCCAAATTATCCATTCGCTCATCTTCCAGAGTAACAACCTGCAATGGCAAAGCATCTGAAGACAGATTTCCCGCAGCATCCCTTGCACGCACAGTGAAGAGGTAGGTTTCGTCAGGCTTGAGATATAGAACTTGAAAGAAAGTGTCTCTCGTTACACCAACCACAAGCCCATCCCTGACGATTTCATAGCCAGTGACTAGTTCATTATCATTCGCCGCATCCCACTCTAATTCAACACTATTCGCAGTAACAGCGGCAATGCGTTCGGCAATCTTCAAATTCCCCGGTGCTGTGGGCGACTCCGTATCTGCTGGTATCCCGCGTGGATTCAAGTCACGGTATGCAGGCTCCAGGCCAGCATTGCTAATAATCGAGGCCGGCAGCAATTGCACATCCTCGGCGTATTGGTTGCCTACGAAGACGCCATTTTTGCTATTGTCATATAGCCCGGCTGACTGATCCCAGAAATTATATTGAAGTAACGTATTCCCTCTATTATCGTTAAAGAATAGATGGTTGCTGCCCGTAATATCAAAAGAAACATTGTTCATAACCGTATTGTATCGGCTTTTATTATCCAGATAGATGGCACCATGCGTATGTACATCATAGATGACATTGCCGCTGATCAACTGATTGCGATCGGCAGAAAGCGAGTAGATGCCCGCCCCATCAATCATTGTATGCATCGCATTCCAGATTTTGTTGTTTATTACCTTATTATTCTCGACAATCGTCTGCCTCGGATATTGATAATATCCACCCTCATCAACATCGCCCCAGCCCCAGCCGACCGATATTCCTGAGTAGGGAACATCCGTAATCTCGTTATGAGAGATTAGGTTATCCTGCGTATATCCCGTCCAGATCCCAACGGCGCCATTGTATTCTACCCCAATGAGAGTGATGAAGTTATTGCTGATTCGATTGCCGCTTACAACCCGGCGCTCATCACTTGGGTGATAATCCTCTTGCGTCACATCGCCCAGCATAATCGCATTCCCTGAAATATCACGAAACAGATTGCCTTCAATTACATTGTTTTGGGCACCGCCATCCAAATTTAATCCGACTGCCCCAAGCTGTTCAAAGCGATTGCGCTCGAAGCGAATATGCTTGCCTCCACTGAAGGTGACATTTGCAGGCATCTTTAAATCTTCAAAGGAATGAGGAGTCAGCGGATTTGCGCTCGGAGAGATCAAGTTCGCTTGAATCTCCCGATAGCCAATCTCGCTATTAGGCTGAAGCCATGTACCATGCGAGAAAGTGATCCCAGAGAAAGTAAGATTTGTAATTGGTGTCTCGAGCGTTCCTGTGCCTCTCACCAGAGTTTCCAGCACAGGCATAATCACTTCCGCTGTAGCCAGATTTTCGTCAGCGCGTGGCTTATAATAGACATCGTCAGTAGAGCGATCCAAGTACCACTCTCCTTCCTCGTCTAGCAATTCGTACGCGTTCTCAATCCAAGTAGGCAAGTCTGCCGCAACAGAACGTGAATTGTTAACCATTGTGAAACAGGGCTCATCCATCGTAATTACACCAGCTGTAATAGATGCAACGCTGCAACGGCTTTCTGTCCATAATCTGCGAAATACAAATTCAATATTCGAAGGATTGCCCCAGCTTGCCAGCGATAAGTCCGATGTTGTGTACCCTGTTGCTGTCTTTACAGCATCGGCAAGCTCTCCTCCTTTTGCACGCACAGCGCGCTTGCCATTGACAAATAATTGTCTAGAGTCCGTGCCTTGTGGAACTTCTGCCTTAAATATATTATCCACGGCATCGTGCAACTCCCAGCCTGTTATCGGTATACCACCGCTTAGAACCGGATTCTCACTCGGGTATGCTTCATAGTGGATATAGTATCCATTACCACCCGAGTCCTCTGCGCCCAATTCAAAGGTTTCCTCTAGGAGATACGTACCGCCCCGCAAATAAATGTGGATGTCGCCCGTCATCGATGAATTGAGCAGTCTTGCCTGATCTCGTGCGCCTTCGAGCGAACAAGGAGCGATCAGCGTACATTCGCTGCCGCTCCCAGTTGGTGCCGCATACAGGGATAACTCCCCGGAAGCGCTTACTTTTTGGTCCGCAAAATAGATCGCTATGCCATCGAGCACAATACCTGCGACAACCATAAAACAGAGCATTCGCTTGAAGAAGTTTAATCGATTTGTTCTCGTGCGTTCTGTGTCAGCGCCCTTCTTGCCGTGACTCCCACGTTTATTAGTATCTTTCATATTCATTCCTCCTCACCTTCTCCCCAATTTGTACCTACAAGTCGGCACTTATTAGCCTAATTAATTGTCGCCAATCTTTAAAGGACAAAATAAAAAGATTAGGAAAAGAATAACGGTTCGACTGAACCAAAAAAAGAGGGTTGCTCCAAAACATGCAGTTTCCTGTGCTCCTTTCTCTGATAAATAGCAACAATCCATGCTCAAATGGATGACATCATGAGCATGGATTGCAGATATTGTATCAATCTTTTGTTTGATCGGAGGCTTCCGTAACAAATGTGCTGCGCAATACACCAATCCCTTCAATTTCTGCCTCGACAACATCACCTGGCTTCAGCCACACCTGTGGATTCTGACCCATGCCAACACCAGGAGGCGTACCTGTACTGATTACATCACCCGGCTTCAATGTCATCGTATTGGATAGGAATGAGATCAAATAAGGAATATCGAATATGAGCTCCCTTGTATTGGAATTCTGCATCAGATTCCCGTTCAATCTCAGCTTTATGGCAAGGCTGCCGGGATGAGGAAGCTCATCCGCAGTTACGATCCATGGTCCAATTGGAGCAAAACCATCGATAGTCTTTCCTCGTGTCCATTGCGGTTCATTTAGCTGAATATCCCTTGCGCTTACGTCGTTTAAGATGGTATATCCGAAAACATAGTCCATCGCATCTTCGCGCGAGACTCGCTTTGCTTCCTTACCAATGACCACTGCTAACTCTACCTCGTAGTCGCATTGTGTAACTTCTGCAGGAATCGCGATACTTTGCTCATGCGCTGCGATACAATTAGAATATTTGGGGAACAACACTGGTACAGCAGGCACCTTCATTCCAGACTCGATGACATGGTCGTGATAGTTCAGACCGATACAGATAATTTTCTCGGGATCGGTCAGCGGTGATAGTAACTCCACCTCATCCAGCGACCATGTCTCTGCTTCCTGCATCTCTGCTTCAATCATCCGTTCGGCATGCTCAACTTCAGACAGACGTGCGATGAATTGCCGCATTGTGCCGTCCATGCGAAGTGAACGAACGATATTATTTCCACTTAACACACCAATTCTCAGCTTCTGATCTTCATCTTTCTTCGAATAAAATTGCAACAACTTCATCCTTTAATTCCTCCTTCATCTATGCCTTAACCAGTTTCTTCAGCCTCTACGGCTTAAGCAGAATTTTAGCGATGCCGCCAGGACTTCCAAGCAAGGTCTCGAAGCCGGCCGCACCTTCCTTAAGCGGCAGGACGCGCATCCATGACGTCAGGTCCACTCGTCCCTGCTCTAACCATTCCAATGCATTGGCAAAGTCCTGCGGCCCATAGGCGAACGCGCCTTGACAAGTAATCTCACGCCTGATCATGTCATTAATCGGCAGTACGGTATCCGCCTCGTGCAGACCGGTGAATACAACCTTGCCGCCTGCTTTTACTGCTTCGACGCAGCGCTGGCGGGTAATGGCTGCGCCAACCGCATCCACTGCCAGGTCATAATCACCCTCAGCGGCAACCGTACCATGACCTCCCATCTCCCGTGCTATGGCCAACCGCTCCTCATTAATATCCACGATCACAATATCTCTCAGACCGCTGATGCGCGCCGCTGCCAGTACGAACAGCCCGATAGGACCAGCGCCGTAGATAAGCAGTCGGTCGTGCGGCTTCCATTGCAGCAATCGTCCGATATGCGCCGCACAAGCAAGCGGCTCAGCCAGCACCCCATCCTCCAGTGATACCGAATGTGGCAACTGGAGCACATTACCGGCTGGAACGACCACATATTCCGCGAATGCACCGGGACGATGGGCGCCGAGTAATGCCCGCCTCTCACACAGCTGCTCCTGCTGGCTCAAGCAATAGGCGCATTCGCCGCACGTCACCAGCGGGTTGACCACTACTTTATCTCCATGCTGCCAATTCTCTACACCGTTGCCCACTCGCTCCACAATGCCGGTAAACTCATGGCCCATGATAAGCGGGGGCTTGCGTAGCGAATTATGTCCCAGATAACCGCCAAGCTCGGAACCGCATATACCGGCATAAGCGACTCGTATGAGCAGTTCATCCGGCTTCGGCTCAGGGATGTCCACATCCCTCATATTCATTAAGCGCGGACCTTCATAGATTAATGCTTTCATACGTTCACCCGGTAGCGGTTCAGAACAGCTTCATCGATCTCAACGCCGAGCCCAGGCCGGTCGACGGGCACAGTCACATAGCCGTCCTTGAATTCAACCTCCCGGCTGACTAGATCGCGAGCGAGCGGAGAGGTAGACACCGTATGCTCAATCATGAAGCCATTCGGAATTGCCGCTGCATAATGAGTGCTGGCCGCTACCAGAATACCGGTCTTGAACGCATGCGGCACGACCTTCTTATGCCGATCATACGCAAGATAAGCAATTCGCTTGCCCTCGGTCAGACCGCCTACTCTGCCTAGGTCAGGCTGAATAATGTCCAGATGTCCTTCGTCAAGCAGACGCTGGAAAGCCAATCTTCCGGCTTCCTGCTCACCCCCGGCTATCATGATTTTGGAGCGATCTGCCAGCTCACGGTAACCGCTCAGATCATTGGAATGCACCGGCTCCTCCAGCCAGTACACGCCGTACTTCTCATATACCTCTGCCATACGCAGCGCACCCTTGAGATCCCACGCCAAGCCCGCATCGATCATAATATCAATGTCATCGCCGACCGCCTGCCGAATGGCCTTAATTTGCGCTTCATCGAATTTGGCGTTGCGACCAATCGGCCCCCATCCGAATTTCATCGATTGATAGCCCTGCAGCACATACCCTTCCGCCATTGCGACCGCCTCTTCAATCGTCTCCGGCATCAACGCACTTGCATAGGCCTTCAGCCGCTTATTGAAGATGCCGCCCATCATTTCGCATACAGGCCGATTCGAAGCCTTGCCCACGATATCCCACAGAGCCATATCGACGCCGCTGATCGCATGTAACGCGGGACCGCTTCTACCGAAGTAGATCGTACCGCGGTACATTTTGTCCCACAGTCGTTCGATTTCGAACGGATTCTCGCCAATCAGCAAGCTTCTCAGACCAGTCGCAATCGAATGAGAGGGCGGCGCATCAACAACAGCCTTGGCCACCAGCGGAGACGAGTCCACCTCACCAATGCCCGATATCCCTTCATCGGTATGAATCCGGATCACTAATGTATCCTGTGTGCCGTCACACTGACTGGCATCTAGATCAGGTAATCGCAAATAGATCGCTTCAACTTCCGTAATTTTCATGCTTGTTTCCCCGTTTCTGTATGGATAATAATACCCGCCGATTCTAGCAAATCATGCCGCAGCGGCGTAAAGGTTTCCAGCACCAGTGAGTCCTCTAACGCCAGCACATCATGCGGCACACCGCCAGGTACATAAATCTGCTCTCCCGCATGTACGACCTTCTCATCATCACCAAGCTTCATCCAAATGATGCCCGACACAACGTAGCCCAGCTGCTCATGCGGATGAGCGTGCTCAGCGCCATAACCGCCCTTCTTGAAATCGATCAGCATACTCATCATCCGCTCTCCAGGGGGAAGCACCTTGCGGCGAATAGCCGGACTGATTTGCTGCCAGCCGCCATCTTCCCTATATTGCTCTGCCATAACCTTCTGTCCTCTCCTCAGTATCAAAACGTGATCGATAAGCCACCGTCCACCGGCAGGATCGCTCCTTGAATATAGGAGGCTTCCTCGGACGCTAGGAATAGAATCGCGCGTGCAACCTCATGCGGCAATCCCGGTCGTGCGAGAGCGATCTTGCGCTGCTCGACATAATATCGTTGGAAATCTTCCGTCTCCAGCTCATTCACGCCGCCGATCACCGACAGCGCAGTATCGATGAAGCCCGGTGCTACGCCGTTGACCCGAATCCCGTAAGGTGACAGCTCGAGCGCGGTGCCGCGTGTTAATTGGTCCAGCGCCCCCTTGGCCGCATTGTAGTGGCTCGACTTCATCAGCGCTCGCACTCCGTTGATGGACGATACATTAACGACTGCACCTCCGGCTGCCGCCTTCATGGCGCGCGCTGCATACTTGGTACACCAGTAAGCACCGCTGACGATCGTATCGAATACCGCTCGCCACCGCTCGGTGCTCTCCTCTAAGAAATCGCTCTCATAGAACATCGCGGCATTGTTCACCAGCACATCGATCCGCCCTGTAAGCGACATCGCTTGTTCCATCAACCGCTCAACGTCTGCCTCAACGGATACATCGGTCGCGATAAACTCAACTCGCCCTTTATATTGCGAAAGCCGAAGTAAGGCGTCGGCACCGCTCTTCGCGCTGCGCCCTGCCAGGACTACATAAGCACCCTCTTCAGCGAAGTGCTCCGCGGTTTCCAGTCCGATACCTGTTGCACCACCTGTAATAATCACCGTTCGGCCATCAAACCGGCTCATTGTATATCCCTCCAGTTTCTCAGTCTACCATTCCGCGTATTCAGTGCGGCAGCAGTGTGCCCGTATAATTGCGGGGATAAGCCTTGGCGCGCACGAAGCCTTCCGCATATCGAACACCGCTCTGAATGCCGCGGAATCTGGACATCACTTCGATCATCTCGATGGCGTTGGACCCATATTGTTCCTGCAGCCAGTCCCCAACCTGACTAACATGCTTACCTAACATCTCTTTCTTCGTGTTCATCGTGTCCGTAATATCGACGTATTCGTCCGGTTGGAAGCCGATGCCTGCGACACTATCGATGAAATATACGACAGGGATTCGTTCGAGCGGTTTACTCGCAGTAACAATGTTAGGTACAGTCGTGATAATCGCCACATCATTCGCCACCTGCCCCGTAATCGTATGGTCAGGATTGTATAGATCCTGCGGCCAGTGCGTCAGCACAACGTCGGCTTTACTGCTGCGCATCGCTTCGATGAACGCCAGCCTGACATCAGCTGTATCGAACAGAAACTCGTCCGGATAATTCAGCCAGAGCAGCCTCGCACCGATAACTTCTGCTGCAGCAATCGCTTCCTTCCTGCGAATTTCAGCAATTTCCGCCTTGGGCAACACCGGTGAACCGACCTCACCATTCGTTGCCACCGCAATCGTCACTTGATCTCCGCGAGCCGCATATTTGGCCAATGTTCCGCCACACAATATTTCTGCATCATCTGGATGTGCCACTATTGCAAGTACATGCATGCCATGACCTTCTTTCCTTATTTACTCAAAATATTGAATCAATCATAACTCCACTTATAATTGATTGTCAACAATCTACAAACGATCGTTGAACGATCGTTTGTTATCATGTATACTCATTAAATAGAACGATAGCCATTAAGGAGCGATATATAGATATGAAGCCACATCAATTCAAAACCCAGGAGAACCTGTCCTTGCGTCAGCGAATTTTCTCCGATATTCGAGCTGCCATCCTGAGCGGCCATCTTAAGCCGGGTGACAAGCTTCGCGAACAAGATATTTCCGCACAGATGTCTGTCAGTCGCGGGCCGCTGCGCGAAGCACTGCGCGATCTAGAGGCAATTGGGCTTGTCGTCAGTCAGCCGTACCGGGAAACCGTTGTCGCCGATGTACATCTGGATGAAGTCGTCGGACTGCTTATTCCAATCCGTCTTCGGCTTGAGCTGTTCGTGCTGAAACAGCATAGGGAACTGCTAGATGATGATTTGTTCAGCGACTTGGAACAGATCGTTGCGGACATGAGGCGTGCGGCCGAAGTGGAGGATTTACTTGCACTTGTTGAAGCCGATATCCGATTCCACGAAGCCATAGTCGCGCTGGACAAGACGTCCTACGCCCAACAAATTTGGCTCAGTATCGTGAATCGGCTTCGGCTGCATTTTATTAAGAACACTGGGGTATTCTCCGATCTTCACAGGGTGCCTGATGAACATCAGGAGCTGATAGAGACACTGCGGACGTACGATGAAGCAACGGTAGCCCAAGTTTGGGAAAGCCATATTCGGGACGAGGATTGCCTGTTGTGCTTTAGAATAAATCAAGACTAAGAGGGAGTGTACGTCTTGTCCATAGAACTCCAATCACTGCTGAACCGTCATCACGGCGAATATGCTGTATTACCAGGGACTGACGGCTCCTCCCTGCTCGTGCTGCCTCGCAGCGGCAGACTGCTCGGCCTAGTCCCCAATCAAGCTAACGCGGTCTTGCCCTTCTGGACGCCTGCTATATCCGCATCTCCAGAACACTGGAACGTTGGCGGCGACCGTACCTGGATCAGCCCCGAGCTGGAATATTTCGTCGATACCAATGGACAGTACATTGTTCCTCATAGCCTTGATCCCGGCAATTGGTCCCTTGAGGTGTCAACAACAGAGGAGATTAGGCTTCGTATGAATGGTGTGATCCGTCATCGAACCACTTCATTACCTATACAACTTCATATCAGCAAGCGCTTCTCCCATCTACCGAATCCATTGCTCCAGAATTACTCTACAAGATCGCTGGCTGAGCATTCAGTAAGCTATGCAGGTTGTCAGATAATCACCGAACTTTCGCTAGAACCAGTGGGTGATGCAGATCACCTCGCCGGAGCGGGGGCAGATGGTTATTGCAGCTTGTGGAGCATTATGCAGCTGCCTCCTGACGGAGCCGCGCTAATCCCTACACTTGGCAAAGCGCAGCCGCTCATCATGTTCGCTGATGGTCAGCCTGATGCGATTCACTGCTCCCCCCATGGCACATCTATTTCATGTGGCGGACACGTTAAATTCAAGCTGTCCTTCGATGCTATTGCCTCAACAGGACGATTCAGCTACATAAGACGCCTCAGCGGTGATCGAAGCACACTGATTATTCGCCAGTTTGCCGTCCAACCCGCAGCGGTGTATCCGGACTATCCGCCTGACGAACCCTACTATCGCGGCTCATGCGTGCAAGTGTTCAATGATGGCGGACAATTAGGCAGCTTCGCAGAGCTGGAATATCATGCACCAGCCCTGCCAATCTGGCAGCCCGGACGGTCCACCGATCGTTCTGAGTTGTTCTACTATACCGGGCCTTCATCCGCCATAGCTCATATTGCCGAGCGTATGCTTGGCATGCCGCTACATGAGCAAATCAACAGCTTGTCCTAAGCGCCTTCCAATATACTCATTGACGAATGGACTCGGATGAATAGGATCGTCGAACAACAGTTCATAATCAAGCAAGCCATCGCGTACACAGCGCTCAAAGTAACACGCAAAATCAATAAAGCCGACGCCGCTTTCCTGGGAGAACGCACGTACTGTTGTGTAATAGTCTCTGTAGCTTATTGGAGCCGAAGGTTCGTCTTCGAACACAATTCGCTTATCCCCCGGCGTCGTCAGCAACAGAAAGTCAGTGCGCTTCTGACCGTCTTCATTCAGATGCCGACTGAGCTTGCATATCAGAGCATGCAAGTTGCTCGTGAATACCGTAAGCGACGTCTGACGAAGATACTCATTAACAATCGGCGCTTGGATCACGACGAGCGTTGGTGTGAAGGGAACATACCGAAGCAATTGCGCAATATGCGCTTGAGATTCATCGTTATAGCTTGGCGTGCCATCCCCCAACCATTGACCGACCGTATGACCACCCATGGAGAAATTGCGAATGTTGTTGCCGTCCTGCACTACGCCGCGCAATGCGACAACTGGACAGGACAACAGAGCATGCTCCTGATCGTAGGATCTCGCATCCGACTGCGCTCCTGCGTGAGAGAATCGCAGTCGGCCTCTCCTCTTATGACCATAATCAATGCAATACACGACTTCCTCTTGGTAACTGGCACAGTAAGTATCAATCATAACACGCCGTCCCTGCACAACTTCCGCTTCATTGCTATCGACGGGGATATGACGGCCTGAAGCCAGCCGCGATACGACAGGATACCCTTCGCGCTGAGGATACAACAATCGCTCTGTCAGCCCCGTGCTACCTCTGTCCGGCTCGAAGCTCACCTCAAGCCTCGCTCCCCAACTACCCTTAACAACTGCAATATAGAGCCTAGATGCATAGGTCGTCATATCCCAGTACAAGACGGAGCCCGCATTCGGATGCTCCGGCAGTGTAATCATGTCCTCGCTGAATTTGTGATCCGTTACGAGGTAACCCCAGGTTTCGCGGTGTTGCTGCTCGCTCCCCCTAGGTGAATAGAAGCCTGCCGCTGCGCACTTATCGCCAATCGGCCGTGTCATCCGCCGCAAATTGCCCTCGCTCGGAACAAAGCCTGCTGTCGGGTGATTCTCTACCTGACTGGGATTCGCAATATTCCAGCCGTATTTGCCAATGATGTGTCTTCTTAACCGACTGTAGAAGCCATTGCTGTATGGAGCGGCCATATGAGGGCGGCTAGCCGTATGATCATCATATTCCGGCGATCCTTGACCCCATCCGTGGCTGTCTCCTAGCAGCATTACCTCTGCATCTGTTGTCATATGGGCTCTTCGTCTCTCAGTCAGCGCAGGGAAGCTGCCAGCCGTAAGATTAATGGCATATTGCGCGAAGAAGTTCAGCTCATCCACGCCTTATCTTCCCCTCTTATTAATTAAGTTTCAATCGATCTAAGTAAACTTCGTTCCAGTTATCATACAAGGCATCCAAACACACAAATCCAGAACGATCTTCATTCGCATGATCCGCTATAAGCTTCGTCGCAGCTTCGGCAATAGCGAGAGGTGATGACGCGATTGGACAATGCTGATCATAATATTGACCGTAGTCATCGATCCCAGGCATACTAAGCAGGAAGCCGTCAATATGCGCCTTGTGCTTAGCCAATACAGCTTCAGGCTGTTCTCCTAATGCGATGCTATGAGCCAGATTGTAGGCAACCTTAAGGTTAGGAATGTGCAGCCTCTTAACGAAATTCACAGTGTCCTCTGTTGACTTCAATAATCGGCCCTTCGTGCCATTCTGAAGGTAAATGGTAATGCCGTGCATTGCAGCATCTTCACAAATTCCCTTCAGCGACTCTGCCATCTGTTCGATTGCTGCTTCTACGGTAATATGATTCTCCGCATTGCGATGCAGAATGAAGATGGCTTTCGTACAATTGAATAATGCGGCCTTCTTGAACGTTAACGCGATTAACTTCCTGTTCTCCTCATAACGATCTTTGATATTATTCAATAACGACAGCTGCGGATAGTGATTAAGCATGCTGGAGAAATCGACAATAACCTCAACCTTGCGCCGTTGAACGAACGCCGCTTCCTGTCTCAGCCACTCGAACTCCTTCTCCATCAGATAAGCTGCGTCCAGCTTGACACCTTGAAAATGATGCTTAAACGTCGGCTTAGTCAATAGCTCCGTCTTCAAGGAGCTTATGCTTCTAACGGCCAGAAATCGCCCTTGCGTACAATCGCTGGGGAAGCTGATCGCTTGTGTATGAAACGTCCATTCGCTGGTCTCTAATCGAAACATTCGAATATCCGCTGGCTTAATCGTCAAGCTCCCAGTTCCTTCTTCCATCTCTCCCTCACACATAAACTCCTTCGCGTAGTATCCAGGCAAGCTCTCCGGCAAGCTTGGAACCGCCAATTCAGCCTTAATCGATAATCGATATTGGTTGCTGACGAAGTCAAACCTTTGGATCGCGGAGCTATTATTCACAACCGCCGCTAAGAAGGTGCCGTCCTCGCAAATATTGAAAATACACTGAAGACTGCCGCTGTTGATGTCAACCACTTTCAATTCATTGAGGCAATCACCAACATACTGCTTGACCGCGGAGAGCAAATCGTAATACATCGGCAATTCCTTGCCGTCAACATTGTCTGCAGCCGTCATAATTTTCTCTGTAACGATATCCTCGCCGATCAAATATTTCGTTTCCCTCTCCTCTAGCTTACATACATGCAATTTATGCAAGTTCAGTCCGAAGCGAGAGGCAATAAAGCTAACCTTACCCAGCCCTAAAGAATGACGCACAATGAATGGCGAGCCTGTATCGGACAATCGAGCAACAACGTCCACACCATCCACCGGCTCGATCCGATACGCTTCATAGGCAGCCTCCTCAATGATCTCGCCGTTCAGCTGTATCCTCTCATCGGAATCATGCACTTGCGGCTCTCCTAGCTGCTTAATCCCTACAAAGGCTAATACTTCTTGTTCATATTGCTTAGGCAATTGAGCGGATAGTATAAGATCTGCCGCAGCAACCAAATGCCCGCCGCCTTCTACGAATGCACGAAGCTTATCGTAAAGCTCAATATCGAGCGTGACCTTGCCTGCCATTATAATCGTATGATAGCTGTTCAATACGGGCTGTTCCGCATCAGAGAATATCACATCCGTCATATCTCCATATGGTGCAGCTGTCAGAAAACCTCTCTCATCGCGGAAGAAGCCTGAATTCTCGTAACCGGGATATAACATCGTAAACAAAGCGTGCGTCTGGTAGTCCCCTTCCTCGTAAGGAAGGTTGCCCCACACCTTATAATATTCATGTGTATACAGATGTCTAGGCGGTGTCCAGCCATTGAAGAAGTCCATCATGAGCGCCACCGGTGTGTACATCACACCCGGATAGCCATGCTCAGCAACGAATTGGACCGCCTCAGCTTGAAGTTGTCCAACCGGAGTCAGCTTAGTACCGGTGTCATCCGTTGCATCCAACATCGTATAACCCGATTCCAGTCCTAATATATCGCAATTGTACATGTATTCAACGTACATA
Organism: Bacillota bacterium; assembly: GCA_023441055.1. Taxonomy (GTDB): domain Bacteria; phylum Bacillota; class Bacilli; order Paenibacillales; family UBA4045; genus JAEZQY01. The sequence continues at coordinate 25,851 of JAEZQY010000053.1, forward strand.
AGTCTGCGCAGCAGGCTCAAGCTGGTACCCGCGTCAGGTCCGAATTCGTAACCGTTCTCCTTCCCCGCCCTGTCATAATCCTTGTAGCCGAAGCGGTTCCAGATCGAGGCATTGCCGAACCATAATAAGCCGTACTGCTTGCCGGTTCCTCTTAAGTAGGAGAACCACACATTCGCATTCGGGAGTGCCTGAGCCGTCTCTGCGCCGATCATAATTGTATTGCCTTCCTTAGCAAAATAGTGACTGAAGGTAAGCGAGCAAACAACAGACAACTGATTGTCGAAGTGATTCCCAAGCTGCTCGAAGTGGCGTTGGAAGTGTAAGTATTGACTCTTCCTGTCACGATCTACGGGGCAGATCATTGGCGTATACGCACCAATATATCGCCCATCCTGCTCACCGTTATCGAAGCCCATAAACTTGTTGCCCAGAGTGTCCTTAAGATAAGCCGCTGCATGCTCAGGCACATCATATTCTCCCCATGACGAGCGATTCGACAACGACCCTGGTACATATCCCCAGATGTCGAAGATATACAGTCCTCGCGCCTTAACTTCATCAATAAAGGCATTCAGGTTAGGCGCATATAGAAATTTATAAAATAACCACAAAATCTCACCCAGTTTATAATGCTTCGTATAGAGGTCCAGTTGTTGATTAAAATCTTTAATAGCCCCTTCATCATCAAGCTCTATCGCCCGCATAGCAGGAAAGTGAATTTTATTGTCTAAGTCGCCGCGCGTAACTGCCTTCGCAAATCTCCTATTATATTCGATGTGATTTTCCGGCTCTACGTGATATACACGAATGCTCGATGAGAATTGATCCTTTGCGTTCACCATACTCTTCCTCTCCACGAATCCAAATTAAATAAGCCCAATGTTATTCACCGCTCGACCGAACCAATTCCACAGTTTGCCCCGCCTTCATCTGAAGCACAACGATGCCATTCGTATCGGCAAGCTCGACGCCGTCGAACTCCGAACGGACGGGTACGCCGGGTCGAATCCGGCAAGCGCCGGAATAGCTCGAGAATACCTCTGCTCTCACAAGCCTTCCATTCGACCATGACATCGCAACCACATAACCGCCGCGGGCGCGCAATCCGTTAACCGAGCCTTCACGCCAACCACTCGGCAGCGCCGGAAGCAGAGTAAGCTCATCGTCGTGAGATTGGAGAAGCAGCTCTGCAATTCCCGCCGTTACACCGAAATTTCCATCAATCTGGAAGGGCGGGTGCGCGCTTAACAAATTCGGATACACACCGCCGGAATGGTAATTTAACGAATCCTCTTCCACCAAAGTTATAAACCGATGAATCCGATCACTTGCACGATCCCCATCTCTGAATCGTGCCCACATATTGACCTTCCACGCTAAACTCCAGCCTGTACCGCCATCTCCCCTGCGTTTAAGGAGCACTCTGGCTGCCTCGAACCATTCCGGCGTGGCAGCGGCAGTCAGCTGTCTGCCAGGATGAACGCCTATCAATGGCGATAGATGACGATGATGCTGATCCTCATCCTCGTAATCCTCTCCCCATTCCTGAAGCTGACCATATTTACCAATCTGATACGGGCGAAGCTTATGCAAAGCGACTGTCAGTTCACTGGATAGGGAGTCGTCGATACCAAGCACTTCACTTGCTTCTATACAATTCGTGAATAAATCCCAGATCAGTGCCAGATCGGAAGCTGTGGACTGGGCTAACCCGGCCAAGCCGCCGGAAGCAGTGCGGAACTTGTGCTCAGGAGAAGTGGATGGCGAAGTCATAAGTTGACCAGCTTCATTCTCGATCAGCCAGTCCAAACAAAACCGTGCGGCCTCCCTCATAATCGGATACGCAAACTGTTGTAAGTACTCGGTGTCACGGCCAAAACAATAATGCTCCCATAAATGCTGACATAACCATACTCCGCCCATTGGCCATATCGCCCATACCGCATCCCCGTGCCCGTCATCTCCTACCGGAGAAGTATGTCCCCAAATATCGGCATTATGGTGAGCCGTCCAGCCACGGCAGCCATAGAGCATCTGCGCCGTATGGCGGCCATTGGAGGCCAATCGTTCGATGAATGACAATAACGGTTCATGGCATTCGGCAAGATTGCATGTTTCTGATAACCAATAGTTCATCTGCGTATTAATATTCAACGTATAGTTGCTGCTCCACGGTGCACGCATCTCTCGATTCCAAATGCCTTGCAGATTTGCCGGTAATGTGCCTGGACGTGAGCAGCATATGAGCAGATAACGCCCGTATTGAAAGAGCAGCTCCACAAGCCCTAGATCCGCCCCATCGAATGCACGTATTCTGTCATCTGTCGTCTTGCTTTCAAATAACGCATTCCTATCTGATCCAAGCTTCAGTTGTACGCGATCGAACAGTCTACGATAATCTGTTTCGTGTGAAGCGCGAATCTCCTCATAGGTTCGTCTCATTGCGTTGTCAATAAGCTGCATGACACGCGGCTTCGGATCGATTCTGTTCCGAGGCCGGGACGGATCTCCCGCACCATGGGCATAATCCGATGCAGCTGTCAGCAGCAGCGTAACAGATGTAGCTTCGCGTATATGAAGTCCGTCATGGTCTACCCATACTGTTCCAACGTCCAACTTGGCGCTAATCGCTGTGCTGAACCGAATGGCTTCCCCTTGCTCGTGCTCGTCGTCGTATACAATCGGACGATCCGATGAAACATAGTTGGGGTCAACATGATTCGGACACACGCCATTCATAATTAGCCGATCCTCCGTCCACGTCGTGGAATAGCGCAGTTGACTTGTCAGCCGAGCCGTTAGATTCAGCATGCGGGGGCTATCCGCAGTCATATGAATCGCGATGACTTGATCAGTATAGGATGCAATAAGTTCGCGTGTATATGTGACCTCACCAATTGTGTAGCGTACTCGAGATGCAGCCGTAGACAGCTCTAGACTACGTTCATAGTGACCCGTAATATCACCGTGCATGAACGAAAGCTCCAGCTCCCCAAGAGGAACATAAGATTGTGTGTAAGGACCCATCAACGATTTCGCCTTCAAGTCTGCTTCCTCATAATGCTGTTGTTCTATTAAGCTGCGTACTTCCTCCAACGCATCTAGCGCGTCTGGCCGGATCCAGCTGCCGGGGGGACCCGACCATAGCGTTTCTTCGTTTAATTGCAGGCGTTCCACTTCGACACCCCCGAAGACCATGGCGCCTACCCTGCCATTGCCGATCGGAAGCGCCTCCGTCCATTGTCGAGCAGGCTTGTCGTATCTTAATTTCAATGCCTCAATCCCCCTGCTGTTCCCATTCTATATCGATATAGCCACCCTGAATGATTGAGAATCACATTCAGGGTGGATGCAATCGGTTATTCCACTACGGTAGAAGCATCATCGAATGCTGCTTCCACAGCTCCCCACACGGTGAATCCGGTTTTTCCTGCTACGACTGGCTGTTCTTGAAGCGGGAATGTTAACTCGCCATAATAGACATCGACCTGATCAATCCTAATCAGAACAAATTCCCCTTCATACACAATGTCAATCTGGTGCCATTCACCGTCAGCAAGAGCCGGCGCACTGAATGATCTCTCCACCCATCCTGTTAAATCGTCATTGAAGATACGCATTCTGACGGAGCCATCCGTTTGAAATCCAATCCAGGTATACGAGGATGGAGATGCATATCGAATAACCGCACCCGCTCCCCCATTCCCCGTAAACTTCATCTTCAAGGAATACACGCCGTCCTCTACAACAGGAGAATTATCATCGATTATAAGGTACTCTGAGCCATTGGTATTCGAAGCTTGTAATTGTCCATCAGCCACTGAGAAGTCTGAGGACATGTTCGCTTTCACAAGCTGCAAGTCATCATCCAGATTGTTGTTAAAGTCCCTCTTATACACTTCGGCTCCGTAAATCTCAAATTCGCTGATCTTGGGTGAATTTGACTCCGCTCCTGTTAGGACAAGCCTAATTTTATTCGTAAATACGACATCCGTCTGAATGGCCGTTAACGGTATATTCGTTCCGTTATACAACGGTAGGAAGTAACCGTGCGGGGATGAGTAATAGTCGATTCGGAAGGAGGTTACTTGATCTCCAGCTGCCCCAGCTTCCTGAATGACGAACTTGTTGACCGGTAAGTATTCCCCCAGCTCATACTCTACCCATGCTTCCCCATCTGCCATATCAATACTGCCTACATTCGTATCTATATTGGGAGTCCAATACGTACTCTGAACACCATCAGCTGTGAACGCTCCTAATACTAATGCTTGATAGGTAATCGTCCCTAAGCTATCGATCATTGCAGGGGTCATATCCTTTAGAACAGTTGTCCAATCGCCGCCAGGGGCGTTCGCATTCGTAATGGTTCTAAACTCAGTACCTGTATACGAATGAGTGGTGCTGTTATACCCGTCCTCTGCATGTGAGGATGCTGTAACCTTGGCATGCAGGCTAAGATTTGCACCATATACCACATCTCGATTGCTGCTATTAGAAGGTACAAGTACATAACCTGTTAACGCCTTCGTGTTAAGCGTTACTTGATTGCTATTCACATAAATCGTATCAACGTAGCTTCTTCCTTCAGTAGTTAATTCAAATAAATCAAGTGTACTGTAGCTGCTCCAGTCATCAGGAAGCGTCCATGTATTAGCTTGGCCAGCTTCCACACCATAGACAAATATACGATCCGTTCCATCGAACGCTGGAATAAAACGATCGTTCCCTTTCGCTATAACAACATCATCATGAGTCACCTTAATCGCTTGGGTCGCTTTGTCATACTCGTAAATGACGTTATCTCCCCATCGTGTATAGGTGTGAGTTGCCGTATCTTCATATTCTTGAATGCCATGATGAGCTAAATAGCCATTCAACAAGCTGTACAAGAAAGTCATCTTCGTAAGTGCAACAGCACTGAAATTCTGGTCATATCCAATATTTATATTGCCATTTCTTTCGGTATCACTGAAGAACGTGCCCCATATATAATCCTGCGGCTGAGTTTGGTATGTGCGCGTAGATTGGAATATGGTCTTACCCGCATTGATAAAGCTGTCAAGCACCGCGGGTGCCCGATTCTCAACCTTAAATATGAATCCCCCATTAAGCCGTTTCTCAGCATCGTAATATTCAGTTGCGGCATATGTGCCATGCGCTGCCCAATGATCAATTTCTCTCTTCTTGGCATAGCGTTCTTCCGCCTTTCCATAAACACCCTTAGGATAATCGATCATGACATCCTGATAAATAATGAGCGGCGCCCAGAATCGATCTACAAACGCATCCTGTCGGTTGAACGGGTAGCCTGCCCTCACATCCGTATAATGGCTAATCTGATAGGCATCCCAGCCAAACACGGTAGTACCATATTGTAAGCCGCTTGTTGCTATTTCGGCATTTCCATACATACTCGGGTTTGATCCTCTTAAATAGGCATTACTGTTCGTTGTCATATCCGTCATATTCACGTGAAAGGATAAATCTCCGCCATAGTTATCCATGGTAGACTTTACTGCGGCCATTTTGGCATCTGTCCCCAATGCCGGATTGTAGTAAATTTCATTGATGCTCGGCCAGCCATAATCATGCCCCCGGCCATTCCATCCGACATATTCATAGGATTGCTTTCCAACCCCATCCGTCATATGATGCGTTTGCCGCTGTATTTCCTCTAACTGATCTAAGCTCGAATTAACGACCGTGAAGCCTTTAAAGTGCGAAACTTGACCTGCCGGCCCGGGAAAGGCGCCGTGCACCTGATGGAAATTGCCACCGTTGAAGAAAGCTCTTAATTCCTCAGGCATTTGCGGAATTTGCTCTCTCACCCACAAGGCGCCATCCTGCCAATCGACCTTACTGTTATTGTTTTCGTCTTCACTGATATGGACACGGCTCTCATACCAAATCTCATGCAGGACATCCAGCTCAATCTCGTTCTGAGGGCGATGACCATCGGCCAATCTGTGATAATAAACACCATCATAAATATCCGCCGTTTTAGCAAAACTATCATTATAACGAAGCCGCATCGTATACGGTCGATCAAAGGAGCTTGGCGTATGAACGCCTCCAACAGCCTTGTCGTTCCATACAAATGCGTATGCAACCTGCTCCAAAAAGTGGTTATCCCTGAATAAATCAGAGTTATATACGATATACGCATCATACATGTCCTGCAATGTCCATATAAAGTCACTTGTTTGATTGTAGGTGTAGCCCAGCGTAGGTGATTGAATGCCGCCGATATTAGACACTGCAACTCCCGTGTCGATCATATTGCCATCATTGACGCTCATGATCGGATACTTCAATTGCACTCGGAACGGCGCGCTCGCATCATCTCCAGTAATAGCTGTAATCTTCTTCGTTAATGTTGTCCCTTCAACCGTGAACTCATATTGGATGGTAACCGTTCTCGCCGCCAGCGGACCTGCTCCATCTAGGTCCACGTTATTCGCCGTCACGATATATTCAGCATTATTCGCCGATTCAACAGAGAATGCGACTGAAACTTCATAATCAACATCATTGATTGTAATTCGATAATCGGAGGGGTTATCCAGCGGCTGGCTCCCCTCAATAAAACCGTTATTGCCTAGCAAGGTGTAGGTAATCACTTGGGGATAATTCGGATCCAAATCCACAATTAAAGCACTGCTTTCAATGCTGTTGCTAGTCAGTATTTCCTCTCCAGCTGCATATGTCGGATACGCACTTCCCAATGATAGTAAGAGCAGTGAAAAGGACAAAGTAACAACAATTTTCTTCAACCTATTCATTACTTATCCTCCCAACTATTCGTATTCCCAGGATATCGTCTTAAAGGTATGCGTCTCTGCAGATTGCGTAGCTTTCAAACACATTAATGCGCTTAGAAGACCTTCACTCAGCGGAGTTCCCGACTTCTCCTCTCCTTTCATGATCTTGATGAAGTTATCGACAAGTATGGCATCACCTCCTCCATGGGACATCTGTGAGGAATCCAGCTGATACGTCTCGACCCGGTTCGTATTATGCATGTGTACCTTGATCGCTTCCGTATAGAAGTCAAATTCCAGTGTACCCTTGTAGCCTAGCAATCTAGCTCCCCTTGCCGCTGCCGTCTTCCTTGCGTAGAAGTTCTGAGAATAACTCACATGCATGCCAGACTCGTACTGAATAATCGCACTGCCGGAGTCTTCATTGCCTGTATCAACAGCGAAGGAGCACATCTCACCTTGAATATACATATCTGGCTCAGCCTTGATATGTTTAAGCACATAAGGGCTCTCTGGGCAGCTCTTGTATTCCTCACAATCTTTGCAATGCAGCCCCGCAGGCTTATTCCCCTTGAAGATCTGCTTGGATTTCATCGCACAGACCGCAATTGGCTTCAGGCCGAGCAAGTAGTTGATATAATCAAAATCATGCGTAGACTTCTGGAGGAATAACCCTCCTGTTTCCTTCTCATCTCTATACCAATCATGGAAATAGACACCGCCATAGGGCACATTATTGATCGCCTGTACATGCTCGATCGTTCCCAGCTTCCCCGAATCGACGATTTCTTTAACCGTTCTTACAAGCGCTGTATTCCGTAATGGGAAGGAAACAACAACCTCGCTCGTCGAGCATTCGGCTGCATCTCTGAGAGACAACAGATCCTCCATCGTTGTGGCTACCGGCTTCTCTAGGTACAATGGCAAATTTCGCTGCAATACCTTCTTCGCCATTACCGTGTGCAGGGAGCATCTTGTTCCAATCAGTACGCCGTCAAGCTGCTCCTTGTCTAACATTTCATCGGCATCCGAATACATCGCAATGGCTGCAATGTCTCTTCCTTTCTCGGCTAGCTGTGCGCTTACCTTATTCCAGTTAATATCTGTAATAGCTGCAAGTTCCACATCCTCGTTGCATGCAAGTAAGTAATCTACGATGTTCTGGATCCTCAGTCCATATCCAATGACACCAATTCTCATGCTGTGACTCCTCCACATTTTAGAAGAATGCAGTATCGGTAACTCACCAATACTGCATTCCTCCTTACTTATTTAATTCCCAGCTCTGCTACTTTAGCATTAACTTCAGTAATGGCTTCCTGCAGCCCTCTAGCATCATAGCTCTTAATCGCGTCCTGCCACATCTTCACAGCATCTTCCTTGCCCAGTATGACTTTGTACAAGTCATCCATTGCCGTGTTGGTCAAGCCGCCGATTTTGTCCTTCGCCTCTGTAGACAGCAAGAGAACATCGAAGTTGATCGGAATAGGGGTTCCCTCAGCTTTAAATTTATTGAACGTATCGATCTGAAGCTGCTCATAAGCCGCCATAACCGGGTTCGCATTAACCGTCTGTTTGCCCGAGTAGATGAATCCTTGGTTCCACGCGCCCAAGTAGGACATTGCGCCGATAATCGGATATTTCTTCGCAAGTGACTCTTCTTCGGTCAGCAATGAGATTGCTTTTCCGTTCTCCCACTTGAAATCTACGCCTTCAATACCATTCTTCGAAAGCACAGCAAACTCTTCCGATGCCATGTAATCGATTAATTGCAAGGCTCGATCAAACTTGGCGTCGTCCAGATCGTTCCGGAAGAACGTCTCGGACCAATAAGGCGTCTCTGCGAACGTATACTTCTTGCCATCAGCCGCTGACCACATTTGCATGAGACCGATGTTGTCAGCGGTCACACCAGTTGCCTTTTCAAACTGATTAAGCAGATCCAGACTAATTCCGCCGCCGTATACAGCGAATGCTTGACCGTTAAGGAATTTGTTCGGACCGTCGCCGACCTTCTGAATCGCGAAGTCCTTATCCAGAATACCTTGTTCATGCAAGATTCTTAGCTCTTGCACACCTTGATAAACCTTCTGTGATGCATATACAGGGATCCACTTGCCATCTTCCATGACCCAGGACTTAATATTGGCCATCTCAGGGAAACTTCCTAGAAAATGAGTTAATAGCGTAAAATTATTGTTGACAGCAAGGCCAACTGCGTTAGGGTGCTTCGCCAATACAGCCTTAGTCATCGCAACAAATTCATCAAAGCTCTTGGGATCTGATGTATATCCCGCTTCAGCCGCCCAATCCTTGCGGTAACGAATCGGTCTATCCAGCACCCAGTCATCCGAATTATCATAGGTCAATCTAGGAATCATGTAATACTTACCATCGATCTTAAGGGGCTGCACGGACGGAAGCTCCATAATCTTGGCAATGTTCGGGTATTTGCTTAAATCGTCAGGCAGGGGTTTAATTATTCCTTGCTTAGCCCAAGTTACATATAAGCCTGGATTGTCTGTTACGAGAGCGTTTACAAACATATCCGGTAATTGATTGGAGGAAGCCCATATCTTATACTTATCTGTCCAGTCGTCCCAGGTGACTTGAACGGGCTTGATGCTCACATTGAACTTCTCCGTCAATTGATTGAAGATCGTATCATCCTTAGCTCCAGGATCATCAAATCCTTCTTGAATATGCCAGGTAGAGAAGCTCAGCTCCAGTTTCTCTGCATTCGGCTGGGCTGCCGGTGTGTTAGACTCACTAGCTGTCGGCTGGTTCGTGTTGCTTTCGTTAGGCTTTGCTGAACTCCCTCCTGTATTCCCGCTATTGTTGCTGCAGGCAGCTGTTAAAACTACGATCAATAACAATGCAATGATCGATATGGATGACTTCCTGACCTTCCTTGCCATAGTAAGAATCCTCCCTTTTCTTCACTCACAGTTTAATATAATAATAGCTTTCGCTAGTATTATCCTTTAATAGAACCAAGCATGATGCCTGAAGCAAAGTACTTCTGGATGAAGGGGTACACCATGATAATAGGAACAGCAGAAATAATAATCATGGCTGACTTTACGGAATCTCCATAAATATCATGAATCCCTGCTGCCAGCTGTGCACCTACCGTGTTATTAATGACCTGGTTCATATTGGATATCGCATTTCTAAGCACCAGTTGAAGCGGATATAGATTAGGATCGTTAAGGAACAGCATCGGCAGCCACCAATCATTCCAACGCTCCACGGCATAGAATAAGATCATCGTGAAGATAATGGGCAACGATACCGGAATGATGATGCGGAAGAAAATAACGATATCATTCGCACCGTCCATCTTGGCTGATTCCTCCAGCTCCGCCGATACGGTATTGAAGAAATTCTTCATAAGAATGAGATTGAAGGCATTCACAGCCGCTGGAAGAATCATAACCAATAGATTATTCTGCATATGCAGGCTTTGAAGCAGCAGGTACATTGGAATTAATCCCCCAGAGAAGAACATCGTGAAGATGATTGCATAGAATACGAAGTTCCTTCCAGGCAGCAGCTTCTTCGACAATGCGTAAGCACCAGCGGCCGTAACGAGCAAGCTGATCACTGTTCCCAGTACGGTTACGACAACAGAGATCAACAATCCCCTAGTAACCTTTCCTTCAAGAAATAAATACTCGTAAGAGGATAGATTGAACGATTCCGGATATAAGAATAATCTGCCTGACCCTACATCGTTAATGGTTGAGAATGAGATCATCAACGTTTGATAGAAGGGAAATATCGCGACTACAGCGCCTAATCCTAAGAAGAGGGTAATGATCACTTGAATGAAGCTAAGTTTGCGTCTCGTCATCTACAATCCCTCCTCCTTCCATAGCTTTCTCACGATGTAATTCGCCCCGAATAAGAAGATGAAATTAATAATAGACTTCATCAGGCCAACCGTTGTCGCAAATCCAAATCCAGTAGAATCCGTAAAGGCGCTTCGATAAACAAACGTATCTAGAATGTCCACATGACTATAAACGATGGGATTGTATAAATTGAATATTTGATCGAATCCGCCATTCATCATATTACCCACAGCAAGTATGAGTAAGATCGATGCAGTCGTCTTCACAACAGGCCATGTGATCGCCTTCAGCTGCTGAAACCGGTTAGCCCCATCTATCGAGGCTGCCTCATATAGCTCCGGATTGATACCCGCTATCGTTGCCAGGTATAGGATCGAAGACCATCCGGCCTCCTTCCATATACTCGAGAGGAAGATCATCGCCGTGAAGCTGGTAGGTTCGGTTAGAACCGATTGCTTCTGCATACCTAGCGTTGTTAATAATTGATTCCACAAGCCTTGATCACTGAATATGCCAATGATAATTCCACTAAGCACGACCCAGCTAATAAAGTGAGGGAATGTATACACGGTTTGGAATATGCGTTTGAATCTGCTCTTGGAAATTTCATTCAGCAGCAGCGCCAGAATAATCGGAACAGGGAATTCAATCACAAGTCTGCCCATGCTAATGAGTACTGTGTTTCTAAATGCATGGATGAAATCGGGATTACTAATGACATGCCGAAAATTCTCGAAATTGTTCCATGGACTCCCCAATATCCCTTTCGAATAATCAAATTCCTTAAATGCGAGAACAACACCATACATAGGCGCATAGGCAAAAACTGCAAAATAGATCACTACTGGAGCTAGAAGTATATACAAATACTTATACTTATTAAGTACTTTCCACCAATTCGTATTCACCACAAGGATTTCACCACATTCGCAGTTTATTTACTATTTAGCAGGCGCTCGTCTTCCATTAATTAACCAGTAACATGCACGATCTCCCCATTATGATCTGCCGATTGTTTCTCTAATTCAAGAATTCGGATGACCGCCAGAGTATCCCTCGGAGCTGATTGATCAACAGGCGTATTATGAATAATCGCATTAGCAAAGTATTGAATCTCTCCATAAACACCGCCAATTCCCTCTAACTTGGGTATAAAGCATTTTCCTTCGCTAGGATTTTCGATCAACACACCATTATGATAAACAACGTTTCCTCTTTCAAAGTTCACGCGATAATTCATTTCAAATTCAAAGTCCCCCTCAAGTGACCAGTCTGATTGCGCATGAATGAGCATATCCTTATAGCCATAATGAGCTGAAACCACATCATAACCGCTATTTTCATATTTATTCTTTCCCAGAACAGATACCCACTGAGGCTTCCCAAATAACCAATAGATCATATCGACATCATGGATATGAAAGTCTAATAGATTTCCGCCGCTTTTCTTCTCATCAAGCATCCATCGATTAGCCGATGATATAGGCGGATTTCCACCACGGAAGAAGTTAGCTGAAATTACGTTGCCAAGTCTCCCACTGTCCACGCAATCCTTTAAGTAGACATACTCCGACATAAACCTTAAGCACTGGGCAATCATAAGCAACCGATTATTGCACTCAGCAGCCTCCACCATACGTTCACTATCGAAGCTGTTCAACGCCATCGGTTTTTCACATAAAACATGTTTGCCTTTGTTTAATGCCTGAATCGTCATTTCAGCATGAAGAAAGGTCGGCAAACAAATATCGATATAATCCAATTCATCATCCATCAGCATCTCAGCAAAATCAGTGTAAATATCATACTTGTTAAAATCATACTCTGCCGAGTCTTTAAACTTATTTGCATCCAAATCACAAATCGCTTTCAATTGGATCGCCGAGCCTTCTGATTCCAAGGCCAAGTATTGATTGAGGTGTACTTTTCCTATATTTCCAAGGCCAAGAAGACCTGCCTTCACTTTCTTCAATCTAAACCCCACCTTTTCGCTCCATTCATCTCTAGCCCCACCAAATTTTTAAATCATCAATTGTTTTTCTAATATCTACAAGCTGTTGTTCACCGCTTATTTCACGCTCAATGATAAACTGCCCATTAAAGCCCATTTTTTTGAGCTTCGCTATAAATTCCGGAAACTGTACCTTACCCCGTCCCGGGGGAACTTCCTCTCCCAAGCGATCTCCAGTTGTCGGGTACAAACCATCCTTCACATGAATATTGCGGACGTACTTTCCAATTACGTCCAAGGCATCTATTGGATTTCCTTTGCCGTACAATATAAGATTGGCCGGGTCTAAGTTTATCCCTAGATTACTTGTGCCTATTCTCTCGATTGTTCGGAGAAGAACAATTGGAGTTTCCTGTCCTGTCTCAAACCAGAATCCGATTCCTAATTTATCACAGTATTGTGCAACTTCTTGTATCGTTTCTACTACAGATAAATATTCGCGATCCGTTACATTCTCTGGTATAAACCCGCAATGTGTTATAATCGCTGGTGCCCCAATCCAGCTTGCGAAGTCAGCCCATCGCTTTATAGCCTTCACGCGCTCCTCACGAAATGCTTCAGGCACGATTCCCAATGTTACAGGTCCTTCAAGAAAGTTCCAAATCTGCGTTCCTGGCATGCCCGCCCATACCGCACAAATTCTCACATTCGTTTCAGTTGACTCTTTACTAACTTGTGTTGCGATTTCTTTAGTTGCTAAATTCATTTCTCCGCCGAACAATTGACATACATCCAAACCTAGGTGCTTGACCTGATCAAAATTATTCGCTTTGTCTTTTAGATGCGTGATTACACCAATATCCATGCGCTAACCCTCTCCAATTGGCCATCTTCTCTAATAACCCCATTGTATATGCAGCGCTTACATTCGAACATGAACACCGATTAGGAGATACATGTATCATCCATCGAACTTATCAGTCCTTTAGCCACTAGCAGATAAAGCGCTAACATATGTCCATGCTCGAACTAACAATCCTCCAAGCTTTGATGTTCCTGCCGGTAAACACTTGGCGCGCAGCCTGTTGTCCGCTTGAATATACGGCTAAAGTAGAAGTAGTCGTTAATTCCAACCTTCTCGGCGATGTCCTGAATGGTAAGATCAGATGTCTTCAATAACGAACAAGCATAATCCATCCTTAATTTCGTTACATATTCCGTAAACGTTAGTCCGACTTCTTTCTTGAACAGCTGGCTCACGTAATTGGCATTCACATTAAATGCGGAGGAGATGCTTTGCAGGGTAAGATTGTGGTAAAACCTTTCGTTCACATGTTGGAAGATGGACATAAAGGTAGGATTTTTGATTCTATGAGCAATATGCTCGGAGGCTTGAACCGATTTTTGGGCGATTAGCTCTTTGAGAATACGCAGCATATCCTGCACGTTAATGAAGCGGCCGGCAAGCTCGTCAAAGGAGTAGAAGTAATCCTCATTATGGCTCCCCGGATCGCTCAGGAAAGACATTGCATCGTTATAGATCAACAAGGCATGTCTAATTGTGAATTGACCATTCGCGAATATCGCTTGCATCGAATCCAACATCGTACATACAGCAGGAATATCCTGCTGGACGAAGGCCTTCTGCAATTGTTGAAGGGAGTACTCTGTTACCGTGGGATAATCCGCGCTCCAATATATTTGCCGCGTACCCATTGTAAAGAAACGATACGCATTCAATTCTGCTTGCTGGATCGCTTTCTTAAGCTGACTGATTTGCACAATGGATTCGCTGACACCTATGCCTTGCATATTAGGCTCTGCTTCTCGCTCATAACGCTGCATGATTTCGTCTAGCACGTTATGCGTGAGCAGGCAGGCATATTTGTTATACCCAATTTTTATTGACAGGCTGCCCGACACATCCATCCGTCTCTCCGGCCTATCCTTCCCAACCCATACAAGCACATACGTTTGGTGATCAGGGCTTATCATAATTCCAGCATGCTGTAATTGCTCGGATAGCAGCTTCTGACTTGATTTGCTGTTTTCTTCTATTAAATCTAATAGATCAATTTCATAATTCATTTTCGTTTGATCCAGCTGCTGCTTCGCTTTTACTAGGAAGCTAATAATCTCAGTCTCATCGAATGGCTTCAGACAATAGCCCATAACCCCGTATTGAATCGCTTTTTGTGCCAATGCAAATTCTGCATGGCCGCTTACAATAATGGTTAATAGCTCAGGCATCTTTTTTTTAGTCATCTTTATAAGCTCTAACCCGCTAATGCCCGGCATTCGAATATCAGTAAAGATCAGATCTGGTTTTATCTCTTCAAATAGTGCCAGAGCTTCTTCGCCATTCAAGGCATATCCCGCAACCTCAAAGCCATACTGCTCCCATTCCACACTTGCACTCAAGCTTTTGATTACGAGCTCTTCATCGTCAATAAGTACAATCTTGTACATATCATTCACCGCCGCATGGTATTTTGATGACAACTTTCGTACCGATCCCAGACACGCTTCTTACTTGCAACCCATACTGCTCACCGTACTTGAGCCGTATTCGATTGTGAACGTTCACTAATCCAATGCTATTCCCTTCACGATTCATCCGCTGGCTTCCCACTGTATCTGTAGAGAGAATGTGCTGGATTTGTTGCAGCTTCTCCTCTTCGATCCCCACTCCGCTATCGCTAACTATGATGTGAAGGACTTGTTCAGTCATATGACCTGATAATTTCAATATGCTGCCCTCTACTTTGGGTTCGATTCCGTGGAAGATCGCATTTTCTACAATCGGCTGCAGAATCATCTTCGGCACCTTGCAGGTCAACAACGCTTCATCAAATTCATATTCAACCGTCAATCGATGGCGGAATCGCACCTTCTGTATGTGAATATAATCCTTCACAATCGATAATTCTTCACGCATCAGAACGAGATCGACTTCTTTAATGCTGTAGCGAAAAACCTCCCCTAATGATTTAACCATTCGAAATATGTCGTCAGAGCCCGCTTCAACAGCTAGCCCCTTCATCGATTCGAACGTGTTGTACAGAAAATGCGGATTAATTTGACTTTGAAGATAGGCTAATTCCGATTGTTTCTTTACAAGCTCAGCTTCATACAGCTTCGCATTACTTGTAATCAACTTTTGGGTCAAATCATCAATTTCATTTAACATTTGGTTAAAGTGCGTAGTCATCATGATGATTTCCCAGTATCCATCAACTTCAATTTGTCCTTTTAAGTTTTTCCAATCCCCGAATTTAATTTGATTCATGACGCGCATCAGCTTCTTCAATGGCTGGACGATATTATTAATAACGAAGGTGAATGGAATCACTAACAGCAATAAAGCGAGGAATGCAATGACATATTGCTGCTTCCGAACCTCATCAAGTCCGCTTAGCAGCTCACTCTGAGGCATCTTGATCGTGATCTTGCCATCAATATCTGGAATGAAGCCGGTTTGAATAACATACTCAGAATCCTTATCCGTATTGGCATTCACCACATAGTGGCTCCCGATCTCGGCGGTGCTGTCATTCGAATAGAAGAGAGTGTCATTACGGTCCGTCATATAGATGGAGCTTCCGCTTGCTCGGATTACTTGGTCCTGGCGCCCGAGCAGTGCATTCACATCGAGCACGATCATGAGTGTACCAATCTCTTGTCCGACCATCTCAAAGTTGGTAATGGAATAGATTTGTGCACCAGCAATGAATACTTCTTTGGGCTTATTATTCCAATTGATTGTCTTAATTTCTGTATAGAAGAACGTTCTTTCAGGCGGGATATCCTCCGCAATATGTACAATGTTATTGATATCGCCATATATATTAAATTGTGTTGCTTCATGAGTTCCTTCATTACCAATAATTGCGATATCCAGAATACCATCCTTCATCTTGACCATATCGGTGATATAGCTTTTTAAGTTCGTATAGCCTGAATATTTCTCCAGCGGGTCTGTCTCATTCAGGAATTCTTGTACGATAGGGGAATTATAAGAGATGTTCTCTAGTAATCGTTTAACCGTATCGCTGTTGGATGCAATCACCTGATTAATCTGAGAGATCATCTCTGTGAAGTATTGCTTGTTATTCTCTTCAATGACTTGGGCAACCTTGATATAGTGGGTATAAATAAGAACAAGGATAAGGATGATCACGATAATAGCCAGCATGGACAATTGTGCGCTAATCTTCAATCTCTTCAAGTAACCCATAATAACCCCCTTAATGATTGCATCCTGATATAAATATGTATTATATCACCACTGAACGCCGACCGAGCTACAAAATGCCGAGTATTGGAAGGGACACTCCCCTTCGCAACTCGGCATTAGTTTTCTTTTACTAATTAGAACTCAACGATAACCTGGAGCAAACTTCCCGATACAGTAGCACACACGGTTTCATTCTCACAATCGTAAGTGCCATTGCTTACGCGCAAGGCCCGTTTACCTTCTGGATGCGGCAATCGAAGGTCGACAACTTCAGGAGCTCTGCTCGAGTGAAAATGGATATTTGCTGTTATTCGTCCATTAGCGATGTCAGACTCTATCTCCATGGAGAATGGGCCAAAATAACTAGCGGCATGACCAATTGAAACCCGTTCCCCTTGTTCCATCCATGCTCTTGGAATACCCGGAAGAAGCCTTAGCCTCTGACCATCCTCCATGTATAGCATCCAGCGACACTGCATCAAGAACCAGCCCTCCTCATGTGTCTTATGCGGACTGGCATGCCAATAATGCTCCCAGAATGTATAGATTTCCCGATCCGCAAGACCAGCAAGACCATGATAGAAGGCTGCAAGGAACGGCTTCGTTTCTCCCCTTCTAAGATGAATCAAGGGATGAATACTGTAATAAGGCTGACTAAGTGCAACATTCTGCATACACATTAATTCGTTGTGGAAGTTAAGGAGGAAGGTCGCTTCCTGCCCATCAGGATCCAGCACTTCTTGAAGCACAAGATACAGCGGACCAATTAGCGAGTCTCTAGCCACCATAGAACCATGTGTCCCCCACTTCCCCCCATCCGCGTACAAGGACAGCGGACCACGATATTCAGCCCATGGTGCGCAAGTCGGCACCCAGCTTCCATCTCCGAGTGGAACAACAGGAGATTTAGTTATATTTTCCCTCAGTGACGTTCTAATGTCCCGCTTAAGATCATTGGCATCCTGAAGTATGCGGTCAGATAATAATGGATCAGTGGATTCTAACATCTCTGCTAAACGCTTCAAGCCTATATAGGCAAAACCGTTTAACATATAGGAGCGAAAGTGGTCCTCCGGGTCAGCTGTCTTCCCTTCAAGCATCCCATAGCCATTGCCTATTAATTCTTCTCTTAAATTGTTGCTGCGCCATGCTAATAGAAATTCATAGGCTTTGACCAGATTCGGTTTAATGCGCGCAACCCACGCATCATCTCGAACATACCGATAATGCTCCCCCATACTCCACAGTGCCGCACCTGTCTCAAGCATGTATCCGCCGAAATTCTGGATAAACCCATTCTCATGCTGTTTATCGAGGAAGAACTGGAGTGAACGCTCTGCATTATGATGGGCACCGATTGAATCTAGGTATTGAATGATCGGTGAGCTTTCTGAGCCAATTGCCGTGTATGCACCTATCGTTGGTACTAGCGTGTGGTCCGGTTCTAATCCATAGCTGATTAAATCAAGATGCATAAAACCAGCCTGCATCATCTCCTGGATTCTAGGCTCTGGAAGCTTAATCTCCATCGTATTGCTTAACTTAGCCTCCCAGAAGGCTAGGCACTCTTGATATCTATGCTGGAAATCTTGTTTCCGAAGCAAAGCAGCTCGCTCTTCACTAATTGGGCTATGCGGAATATAAAATTCAAAAACAACAGATTCACCTGGCTTTAACAAGATCGCCACTTCCTCTTGCGGTAAAGGCTTACCATTAAGCTTGGATACCGTAAACACTTTTCCCGTAGTATCCTTATTGAATCCTTCCTCGCCATCGAATTCGAGTTCGACCTTTCTGGCAAACGGACTCTTAAACCAAGCATAACGCGGTACATTGCCCTTGTTGATAGCAATGGTTTGAGAATAATAGACTGTCTCTTCTGCAATCGGTCGCTCTATAGCGATACGTTTTTCATATTCTTCTTGTTGCTGCTCCGTGAACATATGTCCAAGACCTTTTTCATCTGCAACCAAGTAATAAGTGCCTCTCAATGTTGATGCATGTAAAGGACTACTCTCATAGGAGGAGAACGCAACATTATTATACTGGATGTCATCATCCATAATCGTACAATGCACAATTGGATATATGCCATTCTCTAGTCTACGGGATAGCCGATATTCACAACCCAGCCCTCTGCCTAATAAATAATTATAGAGAACCGGCTTATTGTTCAGCTCTGGAACGTCTAGAAATTGACCATAAACACCTGCTCGAATCCAATCCCATTGCCGCGTAAGATCACAATCTCCTTGCCCTCTAAAGCCTGCCTCGAAAATGCGTACATCCCTTGATAATCCAAGCCATACTGGCGTTGTTAATGATCTGGTTGCCCTTGCCGCACTCTCATAGGATTGCTCGGGATCAGACTCGATCCGCTGCAAATTGGTCTGCATACCTCTATTCATAATCTCAGCTGCAAGCTGCTCATAAGAACCAGAATGATTAGCTTCTGTCACCACGACTCCATATTCTCTTATAAAAATGGGAAACTCTGAGGATACATCCCGAAGGAAGAAGCTGAAGCCATGTGAATCCGTCTCCACTGTTACTAATGTCGCAAATGCGCCAAAATCTACATGTTCATTGCGAATCGTTACATCCAATCGAGCGGGTCCTTGTGTATAAAATTGATGCAAGCTGTTGTCGTACATGCCTTGGCCAGCGCCTAGTCTACCGCTCACTATATCGGCATTCCGAATAGAAATAGTGCCTTTATTGATACTGTGATTCCACATGATCGATATTCCCGTCATATATATCCCTCCGCATTAAATCTTACATGAAGCGCTTACATATAGACATGAATACCTGTTAGAGCTCTCATGTATAATCCTTAGAGGGCTTAAGTATATTGTCTGCATAAGGCTATGGCACTAATATTTATCCATGCAAAACTAATAATTCTCCAGTTTATATCACTGGCATAATCACTCGCTGCGTCAGTGATCAAAAATATGATCTGCACAAAACAAAAAGCCATCAGCGCGAACACCCACACTGACAGCCTCTCCTATCTCTAACGCATTGTCATCACCTAAATAAACACCGGATTCGGATCGAATTTCAAGCGATTCTCGCGCATCTCAGCCTGGGTATCATTGAACTCATAGATGCGATGCACCAGGACCTGCACCGGATCGCCCGGCTTCAGCGGTGTCTTCTCTTGCGAGCGGTAGCCGGATAATCGGTACGCTCCCACATCTACGGTAACCAGCCAATTCGAGCCTCGGAACACAACATCCCTCACCACACCCGGCTCAGTCGCATGCTGGGTAGCGATCTCCTTATCCAGACCAATCTCAATATACTCCGGACGTATGAGCACCTTCGCATGAGGCAGAGTTCGATCGAAGCCGTGAAGCCCCGAGAAGTCTTCGAGCACATTCGACTCTCCGATGAATCCGGCTACGAATGCTGACCGCGGGTGCTGATAGATCTCGATCGGCGTCCCCTGCTGCTCGACTCGGCCCTGGCTCATGATGATAATCTCATCTGCCACCTCAACTGCCTCCTCCTGGTCATGCGTGACGAAGATGCTCGTAATTCCGACTGTGCGGATCATCTCCTTCAGCCAGGTGCGAAGCTCCTTCCTCACCTTGGCGTCAATGGCCGCGAATGGTTCATCCAGCAGTAATAACTGCGGCTCAGGAGCCAGCGCTCTAGCGAAAGCCACTCGCTGCCGCTGCCCGCCGGATAGCTGGTGCGGCAGCCGCTTATCGAGCCCCTGCAGTCCAGTCAGCTCGATCAGCTCATGCACGCGAGCGCCTATCTCCGCGCGCGATCGCTTCTGTACCGTTAGTCCGAACGCAATATTGTCATAGACCGTCATATGACGGAAGAGCGCATAGTTCTGGAACACGAACCCGATCCCGCGCTCCTGTGGCGACTTCTCATTCACACGGGCACCGTGGAACAGAATGTCGCCAGAGTCCGGTGCTTCCAGACCAGACAGCATGCGCAGCACGGTCGTCTTGCCGCTGCCGCTCGGTCCGAGCAGGCCAATCAGCTTGCCCTGCTCGATGTCGAAGCTGATATCCTTGGATGCCTCGAAGCTGCCGAATCGTTTATTCAATCCCTTGGCGACAACATGCTTCGTCATCGTCTCACACTCCCTTATTTTGCGTTGCATATTGGTTATGCTTCCATTCGATCAGACTCTTGACCACCAGTGTGACTAACGCGAGCAGCACCAGCAGCGATGCAGCGGCGAAGGAAGCGGCGAATTGATATTCATTGTAGAGAATTTCGACATGAAGCGGTAACGTATTCGTCTGTCCTCGAATATGGCCGGATACAACAGAGACGGCCCCGAATTCCCCCATCGCTCTGGCATTACAGAGGATGAGCCCATATAAGAGACCCCACTTGATGTTCGGCAGCGTCACTCGCCAGAAGATCGTCCATCCGCGTGCGCCCATGCTGGCTGCCGCTTCCTCCTCCTGTGTGCCCTGTGCTTGCATGATCGGAATTAATTCGCGCGCCACGAAGGGGAACGTAACGAATACAGTCGCCAAGATGATCCCTGGCAGCGCGAACACAATCTTGATGTCATGCTCCATCAGCCACGGTCCGAACATCCCACGAGCGCCGAACAGCAGAATGAAGATTAAACCTGCGATAACAGGCGATATTGCGAATGGCAGATCGATCAAGGTAATCAGGATTTGCTTGCCCTTGAATTTGAACTTCGTAATCGCCCATGCAGCCGCCAGCCCGAACAACAGGTTAAGCGGAACAGATACGGCTGCGGCCATCAAGGTCAGCTTGATTGCGGCGAGCGCGTCCTTCTCGGTGACGGCTGCCCAGTATACCTCGAGCCCCTTGCGGAACGCCTGCGTGAATACCGTGATCAAGGGAAGCACCAGGATGAGAGTTAGGAACAGCAGCGCTATTGCAATCAGCAGCCATCTCACCCATCGGGGCTCTGTAATTGGCGTAGATGAATTGTGCGCGCTGGCGACCGTCGAAGTCGTTGGAACAGAAGCTGTCATAGTCATGCCCTCCTATACCGCGCTGACACGCTGGCTAATTCGCCATTGGATGAAATTAATAAGGAACAGCAGCAAGAATGAGATTATCAGCATCACCAGTGCAATTGCAGTAGCTCCAGCGTAATCATATTGCTCCAGCTTCGTCATGATGAGCAGTGGCGCAATCTCCGTCTTCATCGGCATATTGCCGGATATGAAGACGACAGAGCCGTACTCACCGATGCCGCGCGCGAACGCTAAGGCGAAGCCTGTCAGCAGCGCAGGCATGACCTCGGGCAGAATCACCT
The DNA here is from genome assembly GCA_023441055.1 of Bacillota bacterium. Lineage (GTDB taxonomy): Bacteria > Bacillota > Bacilli > Paenibacillales > UBA4045 > JAEZQY01. The sequence goes on from JAEZQY010000053.1 coordinate 47,941, forward strand.
TACGGAATGTGCGGAAGCGCCGCGCTCCAAGACTTGCCGCAGCTTCCTCCACTTCCTTCTCCAGCTCCTGAAGAACCGGCTGCACCGTCCGCACGACGAACGGCAGACCAATGAAGATCAGCGCAATCGTAATCCCCAGCTGCGAGAAGGCGGCCTTAATGCCGAATTGATCCAGGAAGCCGCCAATCATGCCGTTCTGCGCATAGATCGTGGTAAGCGAGATACCCGCTACCGCGGTTGGTAACGCGAATGGCAGATCAATCAATCCATCGATGAATCGCTTGCCGTAGAAATTGTACCGTACCAATACCCAGGCAACGAGTAATCCGAATACCGCGTTCACCAGTGCCGCATAGAGTGAAGTGCTGAATGTGATTTTGAATGATGCGATAACGCGTGGATTCGTAATCACCTGCCAGAATTCAACCCAGGTTAATTCTGACGTCTTAATGAATATTCCGGCCAACGGGAATAAGACGATTAAGCTGAGATAGAACAAGGTGAAGCCCAGCGACAGCCCGAACCCAGGCAGAATGCTGCGTTGCTTTATTTTACTAAACATACTAGGCTCAACTCCGCATCTTGATAGGTGTATCCGGCGTTCCGATCTACTTAGGCTCTTTAACGATGCCCTTCCGAATCGCTTGAGCTGCAGGGACCGTGCTGGGCGGTTGATCGAATCGCTGCCGCTCCAGCCGGTCAATCTGCACAATCTTGCCATCATGGATCACAATCTGAACATGCCCATATCGGAGTCCTTCCACACTCGCGATGATCCGATCCAGCCAGGCGGAATCAAGCTCCTTAGACAGTGCCATAGGGGATCTCTCCATTCCTAATTAAATAGTCCATCCATACCATTCCTTCTTCTTGCGTGCCTGATCCTGCAGCCATGCGATCGTGCGCTGAATGACAATTTGCGAGCTGGTCTCGCTTGAGAAGGTATGATTGGCATGCAGCACAATCTCCTTCTCACACTCACCGCTAAGTCGAGTCCAGAACAGCTTCTGATAGAGGAAGGAATAATCGACTGGAATCACCTCATCCGACGTGCCGTGCACGAGCAAGACATTCCCTTGGAATGCGTTAATTTCCCGAAGCGGATGATGGCTGGTCAGCGATTCGAAAAATGCGGCCGATAATCGATACCCCAGGTAATCGCCATAGCCGCGGCTCTGCGCCTGCTCATACACCTGCTCGCCTGTAATGGCGAGTATATCGCTGAGCGGATGAGCAACCGATGCCCAGAGCACCAGATTGCTCACTCGCTTATCCTTGCCCGCTGTTAGTATCGATACCGCTCCCCCAAGACTGTGGCCTAGCAGAGTGATGCGTTCTGGATCAATTCCATCAATATCGTACACATAATCCAGCGCAAGCCTCGTCTGCTCTATCATAGAACCGAAGCCCTCAGCCCCATAGTCACCCTCGCTCTCACCGCAGCCCGCATAATCGAAGCGCAGCACCATATACCCTTGCTTGCTCAGCGCTCGAGCCGTCTTCACGAACAGTCGATCCGCACCAATCCGATTCCCTACGAATCCATGACAGATCACAATCACCGGTATACGGCTGTCTTGCCCCTCCTGCTCACCGACAGTCTCTGGATCATGCAAGGTGGCAGCCAATCGCCATTGTCCACTCCTGATGCAGATGCTTCTTTCCATGGCAGCCTCACATCCCTTATTGCGGCAGATAGATCGAGTCGAACACACCACCGTCTGCAAAATACGTCTTCTGCGCCTCCTGCCAACCGCCGAATTGATCAATCGTGGTCAGCTCCACTTCTGGGAACTGATCCTTATACTTATCGACTACCGATTGCAGTCTTGGGCGGTAATAATGCTTAGCTGCCAGCTCTTGGCCGATCTCTGTATACAGGAAGTTCAGATAGGCCTCGGAAACCTCTCTGGTTCCCTTTTTATCTACGTTCTTGTCAACGATTGTGACTGGAGGCTCCGCCAGGATGCTAAGTGACGGCACGATGATCTCGAATTTGTCTGGGCCCAGCTCATTGATCGATAGGAAGGCTTCATTCTCCCAGGCTAGTAATACATCACCGATTCCCCGCTCTACGAATGTCGTCGTAGAGCCGCGCGCGCCGGAATCTAGCACGGGCACATTCTTGAACAGCTGTGTCACGAACTCCTGAGCCTTGGCTTCGTCATTGCCATAATTCTTCAGTGCATAGGCCCAAGCCGCTAGGAAATTCCATCTTGCACCGCCGGACGTCTTCGGATTCGGTGTAATGACCTCCACGCCTTCCTTAACTAGATCATCCCAATCCTTAATGCCCTTGGGGTTGCCGCTGCGCACCAAGAAAACAATTGTGGATGTATAAGGCGAGCTGTTATCCTTCAGTTCCTGCTGCCAGCCTTCATCGATCAGTCCCGAAAACTGCACTTCATCGATGTCGTAGGCCAGTGCCAGTGTGACTACATCCGCATCGATACCGTCAATAACCGCCCGACCCTGCTTGCCGGAACCGCCATGCGACTGCTTAATGGTCACGTCCTGATTCGCGGTCTCCTTCCAATACTTGGCGAATTCTGCATTGAATGCTTCATATAATTCACGAGTTGGATCGTAGGAGACATTCAGAATTTCAATCGGCGGCTTTGCTTCAACTGTTACCGGTTCTTGCTTATTAGATTCTGCTGGAGCATTCGACTCGGAGCCTGAGGTGACCTTAGCGCCTGTACTCACATTATTCGTATTATTCGCTCCGCAAGCAGCCAGCACCGTAATTAAACTAATTATCAATACAAAAACGAAGATCGACTTTTTCATTTCTTTTCCCCATTCCTCATTAGTTTTTTGTGTAGGAGGTCTCTGGTGGTCCAGTCGATCAATCCTTGAACTAATAATTCCTATGTGTTTAGTATGAATTATTGAATGTAATATAGCATCGCGGGCAATTCCCTGTCAATAATTAGTAAAATAATTTCATTATGAAATTATGAAGTGAGCGATTGCTGTTAAAATCATCTTTTCCGATGCTCTTAAGTTGCTTTTTCAGGCTCCTTTTATTCATTCCGGCAAAAAGATTGCACAGCAAAAAGGTTCATGCCGACGTACACCACCATCGACATGAACCTCGTTCCCTCGCATCGCACCATGCAGCTTCACTTTCCGGCGCTACACATACCAATTACCTCATATCGCACCATGCAGCTTCACTTTCTGGCGCTGCACGCACCAATTACCTCGCAACGCGCAATGCAGCATCACTTTCCGGAGTTGCACGCACCAGTTACCTCATATCGCACCATGCAGCTTCACTTTCCGACGCTGCACGTACTTGTTACCTCATATTGCGCCATGCAGCTTCACTTTCCGGCGCTGCACACACCATTTACCTCAAATCCCATCATGCAGCTTTACCTGCGGTCAGCAAGTCCGAACATGCCGGCGAAGGCATCCTGCAGTCCTCGGCCGCCCAATCCCCCGCCAATCGAATCGGCCCTGTCATCCAACTGCACGCGGCCTTGATTCATCAAGACGATTCGATCTGCCAGCGCCTCGGCCATCTGCAATTGATGCGTAGAGAAGATGACCGTCTGCCCACCCGCGCGCACCTTGCGAATCAGCGAGACGAAGGATTCCATCCAGTACGGATCGAGTCCGTTAGTCGGCTCGTCCAGGACGAGCAGCGGCGGCTTCGCCAGCAGCGCCTGTGCGAACAGCACACGCTGCCGCATCCCCTTAGAGAAGGAGGAAACCGACTTCTTGCCCGTCTCGGCCAGTCCCACATCGACCAGCAGCTCATCCACACGGTCATTCGATAACCCTCTGAGCGAGGCCCAGAATGCCAGCGTCTCTCTGGCCGTCAGGTTATTCCCGAATCGGTAATCATCCGGCATGTAGCCGATCTGGTCCGCATAGGTGCGGCGATTCGAGCGCCAATCCAGCCCATTCACGCGGATCACGCCAGCAGTAGGCTGCATAATCCCGACCAGCATGCGCAGCAGCGTGCTCTTGCCTGCCCCATTCACACCGCAGAGCGCCAGTACCTCGCCAGGCTGCACCCGCAGACTAACCTCCTCCACAATCACTGTCCGCTTGATCGTCTTCGAGACATCGATTATCTCCACGATTGGATCGTGCCGATCGTGCTGATCGCGCTGATCACGCTGCTTACTCAACCCACTTGCATTACCCACGCGCCCGCCCCCGTTCCCACAACAGATTGGACAGGCTGAGCGCGGCACCTAGCCATACCGCGCAGAGCGCCACGAATGAAGCAGTTCCCGCCGGTCGCTTCACCCAGTTGACCCAGTCATAATACTCAGGGCCGAGCACCGCGCCGCCGCCAAGCTTCACAACGATGAACAATCTGACCAGCTCCGCCGGGTTGAACATTGTCAGCGCGACAACCGCAGGCTTGATCCACAGATAAGGCAGCAAGCCCAGTCCGCTGATCAACAAGGCCGACCAGCCGATAATCAGGAAGAACCACACCGCGACCGCAATGGTCAGCGCCTGCCAGCGGTTGCGGGCAATCGTCCCGATCACCATAGACAGGGCGAGGAATAGCAACACCAGCCCAACAGAGAATGACAGGAATAAGCCGAATGCATCAAGCGCGAAGCCGCTGCCCAGCAGAGCGCCGGTAACGCCCATCAATCCGAAGCCAGCGGCGATAATCGTCAGCAGCACAACCACCATGCCCAGAAATTTACCCGTGATGAAGCTGAGCGTGCTGAGCGGATAAGTCGCGAGCAGCTCCCAGCTACCCTCCTCCTTCTCCGCTGTTAGCGAGAAGGAGCCTAGCAGCAGCGTCATCAGCGGCAGCAAGTACAAGATGAGATTCAGCATGGAGCCCGTGATTCCCGAATACCCCTCCATCACATGCTGGGATTGGATCAGCAGCAGAGACAGACTGAACAGCGCGAAGAGTCCCATGAAGGAATAGGCCCAAGGATTCCGAAATCCGATCTTCACTTCACGAAGCGCAATCTGCAAGACAGGCATGCTTAATGCGTCCCCTTCGTATGCTCTTCTCCATGCGCGTGCTCATGATGATGGTCGTCCATATGCATAGAGCCGCGCTCCCAGCTATGTCCGGCCAGATCAGCCGCGCTCAGCAATGTGCCGGTCCCCTCGTGTGCGATATACTGCTCCGCTGACGATTTGTCCTTGAACGAGACGATGCCGTATGCCATCGGAGATTGGAAGCTAGGATCATAGGCGAAGTAGGCATTGTCGAGCTTCACCCATTCGCTAGTCTCGGAATCACGCACGAACTCAATCGCAATCGCTTCATTGGTGTTCTTGATCTTCCAGTCGTTCATGCAGCCTAGATCATCGAACTTATACACCTTGCCCTCTTCCGTAATCAGCTGTGTCGCGAACGCATCATCATGAACCTGCATATTGCAGATCGCGCACTTGTCAATGTCTTCGTTAACGGCCACAGGCTCAGTCTTGCTAGAGCCGCACCCGGTAATAATCAGCGCTGCTATGCTCAGCATCAGCAGGGTTAGCTTTATTTTCCCATTCATGTTCGTCGTACCCCCAGATATAGAATTGTTGACAATGCCACCAGTATCAAAATAACCCCAATCCCCCCGGTTCCCCTCCCGGATTGTACAGTGGGTGCCGTTGCACCGCGACCAGGCCGCTCCATCAGCGGCATGTTGTCCGCAAGCCAGGCTTCGCGTTCACCCAGGAACATTCCCTCGAGGAACAGCATGCTCGGCGATTGGAAGAACAGCTGGAAGGCCGGTCTGGACCTTACGACTGATGGATAGAACGGATTGATCGCATGGGTGATCTCGCTCCGCCCATCTCCGTCGGTATCGATGCCGATGAAGGAATCCCAGAAATTGCCGTCCATCTCGTTATCCGGACTGAGCCGGGCTTCTGCGTGGATCACATTGCCAGTGAACGCATTATTGCTTAGCCGATTGGCGCTGGCTTCAATAAATTGCATGCCGATGAAGTTGTCCTCGATCCGATTCCATGTGAACACATTGTCCGAAGACATCTCCACGTACATGCCTACCCGATTCCCCTGCACCCGGTTATGATCGATTCGGGAGTCATGCGCATCGAACAGCAGAATGCCTTGGGAATGCACATTCTCGCTCTGCTTTATGAACGTATTATGGGACACCTCAGTAGCCTTCGCCGCCATCACCATAGCGCCTGTAATATTGTACGAGCCCGTATTGCCGCTTATGACCGAACCGCTGGCATACATGGTATGTATCCCATAGCGCATGTGGTCAACCTGATTGTCCTGGACACGGTTATCATGACTATTCTCGATATAGATCCCGTCATGCATACCCGTGAGTGTGTTGCCAATGATCAGATTCTCATGCGCGTCATACAGATCGATGCCGTTCTTGCGGAGAGACAGCTTAACCTCTGGCGCGTCTGCCGTATCCCAAACAATCGTAGAATCGCGTATCTCTCCATGGCGCGCGCCGATTAGCTTGATGCCATGCGAAGCTGTACGAATATGCATTCGCTCCAGCTTTACTGCATTCGCCTCTACCCATACAGTCGGTGCATCCTTGGTTGCTGTATCAATAATTGTGAATCCGTTCATAACTACTTGGTCTGCTGTGATGTGTATACCTGCATCCGCACTGTTGTTGATCAGCTGCACCAGACCGTCCGCTAGCAGCGCGACACGCTTATGGATCTTTAATGTTCCTGCATACACGCCTGGAGGAACGACGATGACCGTATCCGGCTCGGCCTGATCGATCAGCGCCTGAATCTCAGCCGCGGATTTACTCCCCCCGCCAGCCGCCTGAGACGCTGAGCTTACGGACAGGGGCAGCAGTACAGCAGCCGCCACCAGCAATATAGCACGCACTAGCGACAGCTGACAGCTGCGCCTGCTCAGAGCCCTCGGATTCATGACACCTCCAGCTTCACAATCTTCGTAATGTGCTCGCCATCAATATAATAATGCAAGTAGATATCATAGGTTCCTGCCTCCGGGAACGTATATGGGATCGTATAGCTCCCATCCCCAGCGGCCTGCCCCTTGATCAGATGGGATCTGCCATCCTGTGGTATATCGAATCGCATATCGGTGGACGGCTTGTTCGGTGTTCCAATGAATGTAGCGGTCAGCGTAATCTCTTCGCCCGCCCTGGCAAGCTCAGGATCCGTCGTGATCTCCGCCTGCACCTCTGCCGGGTCCCAACTGGCATTGCCGCCGCCAGAGCACCCTGTTGCGATCAGGAGCAGCAGCAAGACACCCGCCATAACGCGCACAACCCGTTTCATGACTGCTCACATCCTTCCTAGTAATCCGTCTAGTTATTACCGATCCATCCCTGCTCATACGCATATCGAGTCAATTGAACACGATTGTCCAGATGCAGCTTCTGCAGAATATTCTTCAGATGATTCTTGACCGTATGCTCGGAGATGTGCAGGGTGATCGAGATTTCCTTGTTGCTCATACCCTTGGCCACATAATTCAGAATTTCCTGCTCGCGACCGGTGAGTGGACTTCGCGCAGGGTGATCACTGCTGTCCGCGTGCGTGAACTCCTTCAGGATCCGATACGCCAGCTCACGAGTCACCGGTGCCTCGTCAACCGCGATGGCTCTCAAGTATTCCAGCCAGGCCTCCGGCTGCAGGTTCTTCAGCAGATAGCCCTGCGCCCCCTTCTTGAGCGCATCGAACAGATGAGCAATATCATCCGATACGGTGACGATCACAATCTTCACATAAGGAAACTTCTCCTTCAATATCCGGGTCGTCTCCAGTCCATCCATGCCCGGCATGTGAATATCCATCAGGATTAGATCAGGCATCCATTGCTCGGTCAGCAGGATGGCTTCCTCGCCGCTGCTGCCCTCGGCCACCACCTCGAAGTGGGGATCCGCATCTAGTATGATCCGAATGCCCGCCCGCGCATGCTCGCTGTCATCTACGATCAGCACTCGGAATCTTGCCATAATCTGCAGCTCCCTTCGCAATCATCACGCTCGTCTGACCAGGCCCGCTGTCGATCGCCAGGCGCCAATCCATCAGTCTGGCGCGATCCTGCATCATTCTAAGCCCATACTGGTTGTCCCGCATTCCTTCATCCGTCTGGAACCCGCGCCCGTCATCCGACACCATGCAGGTCCATCCATCCGCTGCTGCATACGCTTCTATGATGACGTGCTGAGCCTGCGCATGCTTATGCACATTCATCAGCGCCTCGCGTATAATCGCCAGCAGCTCTACCTTCTCCTTGGCCGATAGCTCTTGCTCTGGGATCCTCCAATCGATCTGTACAGTCAGATTAGTCTCCCGACGCAATTCCTCAATCAGTGCGGTCAGTCCCTGCATCCATGGCGCCTGATCGATGGATGCAGCCTGCCGGAGCCCCGCAATGGCTTGTCTGACATAATCATTCGTATGGCGGACACTGTCCTTCAGCTTCTGCAGAGGAATTTCATCGACCTGTGCCTTGCGTTCGAGCTGCATCACCTGAGCATTGAGGAAGAACAACGTCTGCGCGATCCCGTCATGCAGCTCATGGGCGATTCGCTCACGTTCCTCCAATGCAGCTTGCATGGCGCGTGCTTGATTCAACTCCTCCTGATGCTGCTCGATCATCGCGAATAATTTCGTAAGCAGCAGCATGGACACACCGAAGACGAGCACTGGCGCTAACCAATTGCCCAAGTCCATCGAGATATAAGGCAGCAGAAATTCATGCCGCACATATTCCCATAATCCGATCGTCAGAGTAGGTATAATTAGAATCAACCACTTGATCTGCCTGTAAGACATCCCTTCCCCCCTTGTCCGATGTATATGCTCCTCTATTATTGTATGTGCGATCTATCACGATAGCATGACTCGATCGGGCTACTAATTTGTACAATTCTTGAAGAATATCAAATTCCGCATCCGATCCATATTGCCTAGTTAGAAGTGAATAGATTACATTAAGAGCAGTGACAACAATTACATGTGAAAATGAGGCGATATCTACTATGAGCTTACACCAAATGACGATCCTGTTCCAAGGCGATTCGATTACAGACGGTGGGCGCCGCAGGAATGAAGAAGCAAGTCCAGAGCTAGGATACAGCTATCCCAGCGTGATTGCAGAGCAGATCAGCGCTGCGCGGAGTGATCAGATGCCTGCGATTATCAATCGCGGGATCAGCGGCAATCGCGTCTCCGACCTATATGCGCGCTGGAATGAAGATGCGATCAGTCTGAAGCCTGATCTGATCAGCATACTCATCGGAGTGAACGATCTATGGCGCATCATGAACAATCTGCCAGAAGGTGCAACCGATCGATTCGAGCGCGCCTATAGGCATCTGCTGGATGAGACGCGAGAGGTACTGCCGAATGCCGCGCTGGTGCTAATGGAGCCGTTCATTCTCAATGTCGGTGCACCAGCGGAGAAGTGGGATGCCTGGCATGAAGGGATATCCAAGTATCATCGTATCGTGCGCGAGCTCGCAGCAGAGTATAAGACCAGCTTCGTCCCTCTGCAGGCTGCATTCGAGCAAGCGGCACAATCAGGCGGACCCGCAGAATGGCTTCGCGATGGCGTACATCCGACTGAGGCTGGACATCGCTTGATTGCTGAGCAGTGGCTGAGCGTTGTTCGAAGTAGCGGCATTGCGAATATATAATAATGAATAGAATATGTAAATTTAGGAAAGTCTAACGCCATCACGAGAGGTGAATAATGAACCGCGAGGTGAGCGTATTGACGGACAAGACAGACCAAATCTTAACGAACAGACAAGGGCATCCGATTACGAATAACCAGAATCTGCGCACAATCGGCAATCGAGGACCAGCTACGCTGGAGAATTATGATTTCATCGAGAAGATCAGCCACTTCGACAGAGAACGTGTGCCTGAACGAGTGGTGCATGCGCGCGGAGCGGGGGCACATGGGTATTTTGAAGCGTATGGACGTGTGGGTGAAGAGCCGGTATCGAAGTATACGAGGGCCAAGCTGTTCCAGGAGAAGGGCAAGCAGACCCCTGTGTTCGTGCGCTTCTCCTCGGTTATTCATGGCGGGCATTCGCCTGAGACGCTGCGTGATCCGCGCGGGTTCGCAGTGAAGTTCTATACGGAGGACGGCAACTGGGATCTGGTCGGGAATAATCTGAAGATCTTCTTCATCCGCGATGCCGTGAAATTCCCGGATATGATTCATGCCTTCAAGCCGGATCCGGTGACGAATATTCAGGATGGTGAGCGGTTCTTCGACTTCTGTGCGAGCTCGCCGGAGTCCTTCCATATGGTGACGTTCGTGTATTCGCCTTGGGGAATACCCGCGAATTATCGTATGATGCAAGGCTCAGGCGTGAATACCTATAAGTGGGTGAATTCCGCTGGTGAAGCGGTGCTCGTTAAGTATCACTGGGAGCCCAAGCAAGGCATCAAGAACTTGACACAGAAGGAAGCTAGCGAAATTCAAGCGATCAACTTCAACCATGCGACACAGGATTTGTATGACGCGATCGAGCGCGGCGACTACCCGGAGTGGGAGCTGCTCGTGCAGATCATGAGCGATGGTGAGCATCCCGAGCTGGACTTCGACCCGCTGGACGATACGAAGCTGTGGCCGGAGGAGCAATTCCCTTGGCTGCCCGTCGGCCGAATGGTGCTCAATCGCAATCCGTCCGATTACTTCGGCGAGGTGGAGCAGGCCGCATTCGGGACTGGCGTACTCGTGGACGGGCTGGACTTCTCCGATGACAAGATGCTGCAGGGACGCACCTTCTCCTATTCGGACACACAGCGGCATCGAGTCGGTGCGAATTATCTGCAGCTGCCGATCAATGCGCCGAAGAAGCACGTTGCCACTAACCAACGCGGTGGCCAGATGCAATATAAGGTCGATCTCGCGCCAGGCCAGAGTCCGCATATCAACTACGAGCCATCCATACTGGGCGGTCTGAAGGAGGCTGCGCAGGATGGCGTGGAATATACGCCATTCGTGGAAGGGAATCTCGTGCGGCAGTCGATTGATCGGCAGAGCAATACCAAGCAGGCCGGCGACACGTACCGGCAATTCGAACCATGGGAACGCGATGAGCTGATCGCGAATCTGGTCGGCGATCTGTCCCGCTGTGACAAGCGGATTCAAGATGCCATGATCGCATTAGCCGAGGAAGCTGATGCCGAGTATGGGAAGCGACTGCGCGATGGACTGGCAGCGGCAGCTACATCGGGCTCAAGCCGCAAGCCGCTCGGCAATATCGGCGGGGATAAGGCACCCGAGCTTGCGGTAGAGCTGGGCCATGAGGCAGAGCCGTATTAAGTGAGGAGTCATAATCAAGCGTGAGCATGGCCAGCCGAGGGAGACAGTTTCCCTCGGCTGGTGCTATGTCAGGGGTTTCATTTTTCATTTACTAATTTCTCGGGGAAATAGGAGAATAAATCTTTCTCATGCGTTCTTTCTAATTCAACATGACTAAATTGCAAAATGCCATCCTTAATTTCAAACAGAAAAACAACATTCGCATTCATGCGCACTGGCGTTTTTGCCCCTATTGTATGAATATTTGTTAAGAGTATAACATCTTCTTTTCCATCATTATTCACATCAGCAATTTCCAACGCTATCGGCGAGCAGATCAAATTTTCAGCTATCGATTTCATAAATTCGTCGTTAATATTAATTTGGTTTTCCTTAAGTTCCGATAGCACAGCGTGGGTGTGTTCTCTCTCATTATTCGTTAATAGATAAGTAAAATTTGAATCCGCATATGGAAAGCCTATATTCACTTCGCCAATATCCATCTGCAGACCACTGATTGTGCAGGACATATCCTCAGCTGAAAAAACCCTTTCGATTTTTTCGTCCTCGTAATGAATAATAGTAAAATTAACATGATAGCTTCTTGCTGTAACTAGATGTGTATACACCACGATCATCGCATCCACATTTTTCATTGTATATGTATCTATTAGTGGGTTTGAATCTACGGTATCCATTTCGATTTTCGAATTACCTATATGCAAATAAACCCTATCACCTTGGGTTAAAATCGCTGTATGCTCCTGTTGATCACGATCCTTGAAGGCGATTTTACTTATTACTGTCCCCTCGTCCAAGCTGCCAATTTTGTTATCAACTTACTGCTGCATTGTACAAGCGACTATTCCAGTAGAAATCAAGATTAGTAAAGAAATACTGATCATTAATTTTCTCAATTATATCCCCCCTAGTAAGCTTTCCTTGACTGTGTTTTGTTTATTTTCTATCAACAATAGAAATAACAATCGGATCAGACTTACGTTGATCACCAGAGTAAACATTCGCAACGAACTCCTCGTTATTCAACCATCCTAGGATTTCTACTAATCCCTTACGCTCAACTGGAATCGCAATGAATGTCACTTCCTGTGAATGGAGATCAAGCACAAAAAACGTCCGAGAATCGGCATCAGTCCGGTCCAGAAACATCGTACCCAACACCTTCTTGCCGTCAGGGGAAAGTCGGAAATTGAAGGTTGCTCGGCTTGTAGCTTCAATTGGCATATGTACCGTTTGACCATTTGTAATGTCATAGAACGATAGCGTCTGATCATTGGGTCGACTTGTGACAATGATTTGGTTATTTAAAGCCCTATACGATTCAATGCTTGTAATATGTTCGATTACTTCGTGCGTATCATAGTTAAATGTCCCAATACTGCTAGTTTCACTATCATAATAAAATATGCGACGATCTGACCAGAATAAGGAACGACCATTCTTAACAGATAACTGCTCTATGCCCGACTCTAGATCGATTGTCCATATATCATCTTGATTATCTCCTTCCTGAATGGAGCGACGATTGGTATGAAAGGATACGAGCTGATTGTCACCACTTATAAGCGGATCATACGCCCATATAAGCGAACCGCCTGGATGAGCCATTCGCAACATTTTTTCTTTTGAGAATTCATTCGTTTGGTCACTAGACACTTGTGTAATTTGCAAGGTTGTGGGATTTAGAAGATGAATATCTTGGGAAGGACTTGTAAATACGTATAAGTTAAAATCTTGCGAATGAATCAGCTCAGGATTCGGTTTCCCACGTTGAGTGGTTAGGAGAATACTGCTCCCTACTATCGTTTTATTAAGATATAAAGTTCCCCCATCATAAGGAAGCGTCAACATACTCGTATCCAATGGATTCGCTTCTAGCATGATCATACTAGCCTCTAATTCTGAAATTCGTTGCAACTCTTGTTGTGATTTATCCTGGAGCCATACTGCAACAAGACTGAGGGTAATAACAATTGCAATAAGGCTGATACTAAGAATTATACGAGTTCTAATACGCATGATTTCATTCTCCCTAGAATATGGTTTGTTAATGATGTTCTCAAGGAGGCCTGTACACGTATGTCCGATCTATTCGTAGAACGTTCATTAGAAGAGATTCGATTCTGGTCGAGGATCATGAAGGAGCATTCACTCTTCCTTCGGCTGGGCTTCAGAGCAGAGGATACCCAATTAATCAATGAGGCAAATCATTTCTATGTCATCTTCGAAGCGATAGAGGATAAGGCAAATTCCATATCCGATGATGTGAATCCTCAGCTTATTTACAGCTTTAATCAAGAGGTTCAGAATAATGCGGGCTACATCTGGGCCTTCAAACGTAAGGTGCTACACCTCATTCTAACCTGCCAGCAACAGGGAGCCAATAACTTTCCATTATTGGTTGACCATGTTAGCCGCGAGGCGAATTACTTCCGCAATCGATTAGCGCAATTGAATGCAGGTCAGCTGGATCCCCTACCAGACGCCATTATTAATGAGAATGTCTTCTTCCTGCGAATCATGGCCGACCACGCGAAGTTTATCAGTCATCTGCTCGATCCTTCCGAACGTCTGCTTGTTGAGCAATCCCGCCAATTCAGTGAGGAGTTCGATCAATTATTATTTCAGGCAAGAGATCTGGACTCCATGCGCCCACAATCCCAAACCATTCCTCTCCTCAGTCAAAATCTAGATCAGAACAAAGTCGCAGTCTCTTCGCTCAGGGATTTCAAGAAGACAGCGCGTGAACTGATCGAAGCCTGTCGAATTAAGAGTATCATACATCCCCTATTGGCTGATCATGTATTCAGAGAGGCGGATCGCTTCCTCCATATCATTGAACAATTCGAGGCGCATCTACACAGTCTAGACCAAACGCCTTAGCAATAGTTACGTACACCAAACGTAAGAAGCGATGGAGCAGCTCCACCGCTTCTACTTGTTATAGGATTCAACCAATCTTCGCGTACGCTTCACGCGCGTCATACTTATGCGTACGAACAACCTGCCCGAAGCTAGTCAGCAATTGGTTGAAGATCGCGTCCCAAGACTGGGACAACGCGTACTTCCGTGCCTGTTCACCTAATAAGGATCGCAAATCGCCATCTGATAGAAGCCTCGATGTTTGCTTCAGGAAATCAGCTGTACACTTGGCTTCACATAGGTAACCGTTCATTCCATGGGCGATCAGATTCTGCACGCCTCCGGCTCTTGCACCGATCACAGGTAAGCCGGAAGCCATCGCTTCGAGCACCACATTCCCGAATGTCTCTGTCGCCGATGGGAATAAGAACAGATCGCTGCTCGCATACACCTCTGACAGCTCTTCCCCTTCCATGAATCCAGCGAAGGTTACTTGTGGCGGGTCAGCCTCCGAGAGTCTCTTCAATAACGGACCATCTCCCACAATGAGCAGATGCGCCTGTTCCTTGATCGTGTCAGGCAGCTGTCTGAACGTCTCCAGCGCAAGCTGAACATCCTTCTCCGGTGCAATCCGGCCGACATAGAGTATGACATGCTTCTCTCGAATGCCGAATCTCTCCCTGACCGAGCTGGATCGTTTGGCAGGTGAATACGCTACACAGTTGACGCCTCTGCCCCACACCTCAATCTCGCGATGAATCCCTTGGCTTAGCAGCTTCTCCTTCGTACTTGGAGATGGAACGTAGACGCGCTCGGCGGCCGCATGAAACCAGGTCATATAACGCATGACGAACCGCTTCAGGAAGGGCAGATTATAATAGTCGAGGTAATCATCGAAGTGTGTATGGTAAGAGGCAACAATCGGGATATGATGCTTCTTCCCATAATGCAGGCCGAATAGTCCTAGATTGAATGGAGTAGCAATATGAATCAACGTAGGTTGAAAGGCGGTCAGTCTCTGCTTGATCAACATCGGATTCGGGATAGCTAGCCGGCACTCTGGATATAGAAGGAATGGAATGCTCGTGAAGCGTTCCACATGGGGGATTGCCGGCACTGGTGTGCGGCTCTCCGGTATGAATAACTGATAGTCGATCCCTTCGCGTTCCAGGTAATCCGTATATCGCTTCAGTGTTCGTGCCACGCCTTTGATTTCCGGCGCATAGGTGTCTGAGAAGATTGCGATTCGCAACTGAACTCCCTCCTGTCTGGTGATGGCTATTGTGGTCCTCATGGTTCCACTACCTTCACAGCGCCAGTATAGTCTCTAGACATCATCAGTCTGTTAACTTGATCTATAAAAATTGTTAAGCAAGTGTGGAAGGTCGGGCTGATAATGAGTTGCCGTAAGTGATGCTGGAGATGAGGATGGGATGCAATGGCGGAGCGTGGACGGTTGAATGACGCGAAGATGCGTATACGGATATGCCTATGTGCACTTAAAATACGCTGAATATACATGACATTGCTTAAAAAACAAAAATAACGAACCCTCATTCGCTCAAGCGCTCTGCGGGAGAACACTTAAGCGAATGACGGTTCGCTTCTACTGATTTTTACTGATTTTCGCATGATTGGCCTGATTTTAGCGAATATGCGCGGTTACTACTTACGTTCAGCTGGTCTGGGGAACCCTAATTGTTGTCACAGTTGCGGTTTGTATGATTTTTCACACAAGTATCGTATTACCGGCAACATTTTAGGGGATTTGTACGATTTTTCGTACAAATCAAGCGTTTCACACTACTCCATCTGCTGTATTGTATGAATTTTCATACAATACAGCAATTCATGCGGCTATTGTGACCTCTTTGTACGATAAATCATACAAATCCTGTGCTTGCTTCGCTCAAGCGCTGCAGCACACCGAGAGGAAGTCCCGTCGTCGCAAGCCGATAACATATCCATCTGACCAGCAGCGATTTCTACTCTTCGCTGACCGTAATTTTAATCGGTGACCATTCCCCGATGACGGTCTGTCCGTGAACGGAGACGCTGCCCTCGGGAGATAAATCCTTCTCCGTCATAATGCCTAGCGCAACGATGAACTGGTTAAACTTCACCGGAATGTTCTTCTCCCTGCGCACTTCCTCGCCATTCACATAGAATACCGCTTCATCATTGCCACGGTGGTACGTGATCTTGTAGGTGTTGAATTCGCGCGCATGGAAGTTCTCGCTCTCCTTAAAGATACAGAAGTACTTGGTCTTATCCGTCTGCGGCACCTGCACACCTGGGAACTGCAAGACCGCATATACACTGGCATACTTATCATTCCCAGCGAAGAAATCCAAGGCCCCTCCGGTTGTAAAATCAAGCAAATTGAGCGATACATATCCGTCATACAGATCTCCAGGCGCAGTATCCTTGCTGCGCGCGCGAATCTGCAGCTCGAAGCTGATCTCGCCTGCTTCAGGCACTTCTACCGGCTTCGCTGAGTAGTACATATGCTTGGCATTATCAAGAATCTGTACGTGATCATGGCTGCGGCTAAGAGGTGCCCTGACATACAGGATGCCATTGCGTACGATTACCACTGCTTCTGGCTCCCTGTATTCCCAGAACGTTCCGTCCTGTAACGGGAATCCACCCATCCGCCAGACTTGTCCCTCATTCAGAATCGTATCGAAATCGCCCAATATAAATTCCTTCGTCATGTTCGTCTATGTCTCCTCATCTATAGGAATTAATTAAGTTGGCATCATTATAACACACTATAAATAAGTAAGCTAAGTACAATCAATGTGCCACATCGAACAGAAGCTTGCTGAGAGGCTTTCATTAAGGTCAGATACGCGGGTGACGGATTAACTTCCTTCAATTCACGATAGACACGGATGAACGGTATTGCAGTGAAGAGCGCAGCGAGCGCATACCAAGGCAGCACCTGCAGCACTACACATAGAACGACGCAGCTATAAGCGATTACACATAGCAAGCGAGAAAATTTAAGCGCTCGCTTCTCGCCCCACACGACAACCAAGGTGCGCTTGCCTGCCTGCTGATCCGCCTGCCAATGAAGGAAGTGATGATTGAATAAGAGCAATGTCGTCAATAACCCTACCGGCAAGGAAATAAGCAGAGCCTGCCAGGACAAGTCAACCGTCTGTACATAATAGGCGCCGAGCACTGGCAGGACGCCGAATGACAGCACAATTGCGATCTCGCTGTAGCCCTTGCCCCGATAGCCATACTTAACGGGCGGCGCAACGTAGAAGTAAGCCAGCAAGCCGCCTAATGCACCGAGGATCAATGCCCACCAGCCTGTCAGTATCGACAACAGGATACCGCTGAGTACACCGACTGCGAGTAGACTCCAAGTGACAGCAGCGAACAGCTTCTCAGCGATCATGCCGCCCGTCAACGAGCCTGAATTGGTAGATACCGTTGCCGCAGTCTCCTTCGCAGCCTGATCCACCCCATTGCGGTAATCCCATAGATCATTGACCATATTAGAGAATAGATGCGCAGCAAGTGCGCCAATTAGTGTTAATAAGAACAACCACGGACGGAATATGCCCTCCCATGCGTACGCGCTAACCCCTCCCAGAATGACCGGAATCGCCATAACAGGCAACACGCGAAACCGGGATGCCTTCTTCCACAGCAGCCACTTCTCTCTCATTTCTGTCTCTCCTATCCCATAACTGTATTCAAGCAGCCTTATTCTAGGATAGCGCAAGTCGTATGAAGTTTCAGCAATTAATTAATGGCACACGAATAACCCCCGATGATCGTATGATCGCGTAAGGTGACTTCACACCATAAGCATCATAGTCGATCATCGGGGGTATCCTAAACTTCATCTACACGAATGCTTCGAACCGTTCATACGCAGCTGCCCAATCTAGTGAAGCATTCGGCTTATACGTTGTAATCGGGAATGATCGGGCGACCAATTGACGAGCCTCCTGCAGATCGGCACATCTGCCGAGGGCAATCAGCTGCATCAGAACGTTCCCGATCGCGCTTGCCTCGACCGGCCCAGCCCATACCGGCCGGTTAAGCGCATCAGCCGTGAATTGACATAGCAGCTCATTCTGAATGCCGCCGCCAACCATATGCAGCCCTGTGAAGGCATTACCCGTCAACCGCTCGGCCTGCCCGATCGCCTGCTTATAGCGCAGCGCCAGGCTTTCCAATATGCAGCGGACAATCTGACCCGGGGTTTCAGGCACAGGCTGACCGGTCTCCCGGCAGTAATCCTGCACCTTCCCAATCATGCCGCCCGGTCCATAGAATCGCAGGTCATCAGGCTGCAGCAAGCTGCGGAATGGCTCAGAAGCTTCTGCCTCCTGTACCAGCTGCGGGTAAGAAAGATCACGTCCGTCTTCGTCCCATTCTCGTTTGCATTCCTGCAGAATCCACAGACCCATGATGTTCTTGAGCAATTGATAACGGTCTCCAGCCCCACCCTCGTTCGAGAACTCCAGATCCAGCGCCTCCCTGGACAGCACCGGATCGGGCTGCTCGGTTCCTAGCAGCGACCATGTCCCGCATACGAGATAACAGAACGTCCCTGCATCGGCCGGGATCGCGACAACAGCCGACTCCGTATCATGCGTCGCCACCGCCACGCTCGTTACTGGTGGAATGCCCATCTCTTCGCAAACCTCCTGCGATAACGAGGCCAGCAACGTGCCAGGCCGCACAACATCCAGGAATAGATCAGACGGAATACCAAGACGGTCCATCAATTCCTTATTCCACTCATTCTTCACAGGATGATAGAGCTGCGTCGTAGTCGCCATCGTGTACTCGCAGTATGGCTTGCCGGTCAATAGGAATACGAGCAGATCCGGCGTAAGCAGCAGCGTCTCCGCGATCGTAAGCTTCGGCGAGTCTGCCTTCCTCATCGCATACAATTGATAGATCGTATTGAACGGCATGAATTGCAGGCCGGATTGCGCGAACATTGCTTCCCGCCCGATCAGCTCATTCAGCTCCTCGATCAGTCCTTCCGTCTGCGGATCCCTGTAATGATAGGGGTTGCCGATCAGCTCCCCGCCGCGATCCAGCAAGCCGAAGTCAACGCCCCAAGTGTCCACGCCGAAGGTTGCAGGCTGATAGCCCTCCTGGAATGCCTTGCGGAAGCCAATCTTAAGCTCCTGGAAGATACGCAGAATGTCCCAATGATAATGCTTGCCCACCTGAATGCCGTGATTTGGAAACCGATGGATCTCCTCAATACGCAAGTAGGACAGGCCGTCATCGCCGATCTCGTATTGTCCAATAATTGCTCTGCCGCTGCTAGCGCCCAGATCGAAGGCAAGTACAGTTTCGTTATGCGGGTTCATTCGCTACTCACCGCTCCCTTACTTCATACTCTGCAGCAATTGAATCCGGTAGGCCTCGCTCTCGAGCGAAGCAATTTCGTCAACCTCTTCCACTGTTAACAGCTTGGGCTGATTCACAGCCTTGGCGATCAAGTAAATTTTACAACTCTCCTCAATGACCTCCGTGCGGTAATAAGCCTCGCGCAGATTTCGGCCATGCGTGACCAGACCATGGTTCTCGAGCAGCACCGTGCTCGCTTCATTCACCGTTGCCACATAGGCATCCGCCAGCGCGCTAGTTGTTGGGAGTACATAAGGAACCCGACCGGTCCGGCCGACGAGCGCAGCCTGATCCGGGAACATAATCGGAAGCTCACGCTCGACGAGCGTGAATGCGATGCAATATGGCGGGTGCGTGTGCACGATTGCGCCGATACCTGGATTCGCTCGGTAGGCATACAGATGCATGAGCACCTCAGAGGATGGCCGGCGGCTGCCCTCGGCGATCTCGCCAGTCTCAATATCAACCTCGACCCATTGGTCCGCTGCAATCTCATCCAACGCAAATCCGCTCGGAGAGATGTACATCTTCCCTTCGCTCTTGGCGCTAATATTGCCGCCAGGGCCCACTACAAGCCGATTCGCTACGGTCTTGGCGGCGTATATGCATAATTCCTCGCGTATATCCTGACTGCTCATCGTCTTATCCCCTTCATTGATAGAGTGGACCGAAGTTCTCACATGCGCGGAAATCCGCACTCTCCGGATTATCCGTACCATGCAGTCCCCATGCCCGCGGACGGAAGATGCGTTCCTCCGAGACATTATGCATATTGACCGGAATTCGGAGCATCGATGCCATCGTAATCAGATCGGCGCCGATATGACCGTAGCTGATTGAGCCGTGATTCGCGCCCCAGTTGTCCATCACATCATATACGCTGCGGAAAGGCCCCTTGCCGTTCAAGATAGGTGCGAACCAGGTCGTCGGCCACGTCGGATCTGTACGCTTGTCGAGCGCATGGTGAACCTCCTCCGGCAAGTCAACCGAGTAGCCTTCTGCGATTTGCAGGACAGGACCGATCCCCTTCACCACATTGATTCTAGACATCGTCATCGGCATACCGCCACGCGTCAGGAAGTCCGAAGAGAACCCGCCCCCACGAAAATACTCCACAGACGCCGGCCGCCACGACGTGGCTTCCAGGCATCTATCCGCTTCCTCATCCGTAATCTCCCAGAATGGCTTCATGACAGGCTGACCATCACGCTCTTGCTGC
The DNA here is from genome assembly GCA_023441055.1 of Bacillota bacterium. Classification (GTDB taxonomy): domain Bacteria; phylum Bacillota; class Bacilli; order Paenibacillales; family UBA4045; genus JAEZQY01. Next base: position 68,685 of record JAEZQY010000053.1, read on the forward strand.
CCCGTGCCATCCAGAGTTGCCGATCCGGAGTTGATCAGATGCAACACACCGCCGGCCGCCACTCCTTCAAGCTTGTGGCCCGTTACACGCTCAACCGATTCCGCGCTCCAATACGTACGTACATCCGCGAAGATCTGCGCCGTATTCGTGAGCAGGAATCCGAACAGCATCACGATGCCATTGAGCATATCGTTCTCAGTCGCCACCATGAACGGCGCGCGTGTGCCATTCCAATCGAAGGAGGAATTCAGAATCGCCTCCAAGAAATCACCGTTCGGGAAGTGGTCCGTCCATTGCCGCTGGCCTTGGAAGCCGGACACAATCGCATGATGTCCGTTCGCTTCTTCCTGGAAGCCAAGCTCAGCTAGACGAGGGTTTCCGATCATCAGGTCGCGGGTAATCAACGCCATCTTAACAACAACTTCCCACTCATGATCCTTCCGTTCGCGGCTGGATTGCAGGTTGACCGGGTTATTGTCCGGACCCTCCTTGCACTTCTCCTTCACCCATGCGAGCGCTTTCTCATATTCAATCGGATCATATATATTCTCTTCCATACGACGGACGAACTCTACCATATCGATGTATTCGGTCCGCATGCCCAGATAGTCCTGCAGCAATTGGTCATTCACAATTGAACCGGCAATTCCCATCGACACAGAGCCCATCGACAGGTACGACTTGCCTCTCATGTAAGCCACAGCCAGACCGGCCTTAGCGAATGCGAGCAGCTTGCCCTGCACATCTTCAGGCACGCTGGTGTCGCCGGAATCCTGAACATGCTCGCCATAGATGCCGAAGGCAGGCAATCCCTTCTGCGCGTAACCGGACAGCACCGCCGCCAGATACACAGCGCCCGGCCGCTCTGTCCCATTGAAGCCCCACACAGCCTTGGGCAGATGCGGGTCCATATCCATCGTCTCTGAACCATAGCACCAGCAAGGTGTGACGGTTAGAGATACGCCTACATTATTGCGCGCGAATTTATCTGCGCATGCAGCCGCCTCGGCTACACCGCCAATACAAGTGTCAGCGATTACAACCTCGACCGGCGACCCATCCGGATAACGCAGATTTTCCGTCAGTAATGCAGCAGCCGACTTAGCCAGATTCATCGTCTGCTCTTCGAGCGATTCCCGTACCCCCTTGCGTCTACCGTCAATGGTCGGGCGAATACCGATTTTGGGAAAACCAGATGCATAGCGGAATGAAAGATCAGTCATTGAAATGCCTCCCTACTTGGATTTAAATACTTGAGTTACCGATAACCCTAACCTAACATCAGAACTTATTGCTGTCAATCCTTTTTCATCAAAAAAGCGAACCGTTGAGCGCTCAAGCGTTCTGCGGGAGAACACATAAGCGACCAATGGTTCGCATATCATCCAATTTACTAATTCTGGCCTAAATAAAGCGAAAATGCGTGACACTTAAGCGACCTGCCATTCGCACACAGCCATTAACGCACTGCAACTCGCCATAGCACATCCGCTATCGTCACGACCGCCTTTTAGCGCGCAAATCACCGCGTACAAGGAAACCCCCTATTACGAGCATCAGTACGCCAACAGCAGTCGAGCCCCATGGATACAGAAGGGGGAATAACAGAGACGGGTAATAATGCAGCGTATCCGAGTAATAGCCCATCGCCATCAGTCTTGTACCGGATACCCTGATCAGCCTGACAGCCAGATGGTTCGACGACCGCTCACGATAACTGACCTCTTCCTCCCGCCAGCTGCCATCCTCCGCAATATGCAGAATGCGCCATCTCCGATCATCCATGCGGGTGTCATCATCTGTCAGCCGCTGCACAACAGCCGCAGTCTTCACATGTTCCACCTGATCGCTGACTTTCAGCACATCCAGCCAAGAGAAGTATCTGCTCCCCCGCTGCCTGTTGGACAGCCACATCTCCACCGGCTCGCCAATCGCCTCCCCGTTCAACATAATCTGTACGCTTACAATGTCTCCTCCAGGCACGCCTTCCTTGAGATCCCAGTGCGTCTGAGGCGCGTCGCGCCCCGTGTCCTGCTCCTTGATCTCGATCAGATGACCCTTCCATTCAATGGAGTCTTGATCGATAATATGCGGGAATCCGTCTCTCACATAAGCATGATCCACTACATAACGCGACGACACACGAGCATCCGTCCACATCTCCCGGGACATATTGAACATCGGCGGATAGGATACGGCAAGCAACAGCAAGGATAAGAAGAGTATGATAATGGTCCGTAAGCGCATTCGTTCAACCCCTAGTTGATGATGTTGTCATGATAGCATAAGACGGCTGTTAGAGATACACAGGCAGTCGTCCCTGTGGCTCCCATTCACCTAAGAGCACCTTAGCGGCAGCCCTAAGCATCGCGGGTCGATTCTCATAACAGGCAAGATAGGCATCAAACGCTAGGAAGTGCTGTACATCATATGGGTTCCGCAGCGCGACTGCGATTATACTAAGTTGTACCCGCTCCAGCTCGTACATGTCTTGCTTCAGCTTCGTCAGCGCCTGGATTAGTCGTATCTGACCTTCCGCAAACCCGGCATTATAGGTTGCGAGTACAATCTGTCTGCAAGCTCTGGCCTGAGCGAGAACATCCGCGATTTCCTGATCGCTGGGTTCCACGCCGATGATGAGCTCATGCATGCTGTTCAACCCGCGATTCAGCGCACCGCCCAGCGTGAGCTTCTGATCGATGATCTCATCGACTTCGCTGGATGTGCGAACCTCCGGCCATACGACCAGTGTCGGCCAGTCTCCTCGCAGCGGCAGTACGCCATCAGCTGCATGCACGAGCGTTATCGCATGGTCGCATACTTCCTGTGCGAACGCGCGATGCCGGTCATTGCCGATATCGGCTGCCTGCAGTCCGGGCCGAGCGGATGATCGGGCATGCTTTATTTTCAATATACGTCTCACTGACTCATCGATTCGCGCCTCCATAATTTCACCGGACTTCACCGCATCATAGAGCGCATGCAGCGCTTCCAGTTGTCGATCATAGCGATGGCTGACCAAGACCAGATCCGCTCCGGCCTGAACAGCCATGACCGCCCCAGGGCCGACACCGACCGTATCCGCGATCGCCTTCATCTCCAGGCAATCCGTCACGATCACCCCATTGTAGCCTAATTGCTCTCTCAGCAGCCCGGTCAGCACTTGAGCAGACAAGGTCGCAGGCACCATGGAGGGCTCCAGGGCCGGGAACAGCACATGCGCCGTCATAATCGCATCTACGCCTGCCGTGACAGCGTCACGGAATGGAACGAGCTCCAGCTCATTCATCCGCTCCGCGTTATGCGGTACGATAGGCAGCTCATGATGGGAATCCGTTGCCGTATCGCCATGTCCAGGGAAGTGCTTCGCACATGCGGACACACCGGACGCCTGATAGCCGCGAATCGCCGCAGCGCCCAGCTCAGCGACGAGCTGCGGATCCTCCCCATAGGAACGCACGCCGATCACGGGATTAGCAGCATTATTGTTCACATCCAGGCACGGCGCGAAGTTCAGATTGATCCCCAGCGCCGCCAATTCCGCTCCTGAGATGCGCGCGCACTCATAGGCATATGCTGGATTACCTGTCGCGCCGATCGCCATATTGCCGGGCATCAGTGCGACATCCTGATCAACTCTCGCGACCATGCCTCCTCCTGATCCACCGCAATGGTCAGCGGCGCCTTGCCGTTCTCCGCACTGATGCTGCGCAGCTCGTCGGATAACGCTCTAATCTGGCTGCTCGTCTGCACATTACGCCTGAAGTAGATCACACCGCCTACCTGATAGTCACGCAATAGCTGCTTAATCTCCTCATTCGGTGTTAATCCGTCGAAGCCACACATGAGCAATTGACCGATCTTCGCCCTCAGACTCCAATCTGACAGATCGTCCACGCCCCCACCTCCCCAGATAAACGGCTCTGCCGTCCTCCAAGTTTGCGTAGCAAACTACTTCGTAAGCAAGGACGTTTCCGTTTTGTCATCGATATATAAGCACCTTTAAGTTGAAAACTTATAAAGTCTTATATATCTAGAAAACTGATAGCCTATCACTAATCTACTAGCACGCGCCCTCTGCCAAATCTACTTCTATTCATGCTCGCTTACGCTTCTCCCTGTATTCCGACGGCAGCTCCCCCGTGAGCTTCTGGAACACCTTGTTGAAGTACCGACGCTCCAGGTAGCCAATCGACCGCGCGATCTCCGTCACACTCTTATCGGTTATCAGCAGGAGCGACTTCGCAAGCTCAATGCGCTCCGCCGTCACATATTCCAGGAACGTACACCCATAATGCTGCTTGAACAACAGGCTAAAATAACTCCCGCTAATACCCAGGTAATCAGCTAGTTCATCAATCCCCATATCCTTAGCGATATGCTTGTGGATATATTCCTTAGCCGTATGCATGAGCGCATCCGCATGCTTCTTATTCCCGCTGCTAGACGCCTGGCACACAAGAATGGACCGATCTCTGTCCGCCGCTAGCTGGATCGTCTTCTGCAGCAGCTTCATCGCGCCAGCCAGTTCATGCACGGATACATCCGCAGCATAGATGCCGATTGACAGGTCAATCTTCGCATTCTCAGCGACTGCGCGCTGCAGCGTCAACGCATAGCGTCGCAGCTCAGCAAGGCCATCAGCTTCGGCAGCCTCATCCAGTCCAGACTGCTCCCCCGACTCCTGCCCAGACTGCGCAGCTCGAACAGGCCGCTCAATAAGAACCGCCCATTGTCCCTCATCCAGCTGCAGCACCGCATAATCAATGCCTTCACTGGCCAGCGCCTCCTGCAGCACGTTCAGCCCTGCGAAGTTCCACAGCTGTCGCTCTTGGTCGTTGTACGACCTACACTTATTCCTATAGTCGTCGGCATCGGCCAGCATTAGCGCATAGCGGCCTTCCACCCACGACTGACCGCTCTCCTGCAGTGGACGCAGCGCATCAGCTGAGGTGTAGCCCCGCAGGATATCGTACAGCTGCTTCTCATAAGCCAGCCCCATCGCCTTGCCCAGCCGCCGCTCCTCCCCGAGCTTGGCGCGACGCTCCGCTCGAATTCTGGCGGATAATCGTTCGAGCACCGCGGTCAGCTCATCATAATTGAATGGCTTCAGCATATACTCGCTAACCCTGTGCCGAATAACCGACCGCGCATACTCGAAGTCCTGATAGCCGGTCAGCATAATGACCTCGGCGGACTCATTCACCTCGCGCAGCCGCTCCAGGAACTGTATGCCGTCCATCACCGGCATGCGGATATCGCAGAAGATGATATCCGGCTCATGCCGAGTCGCCAGCTCCAGCGCCTGCACACCATTCTTCGCCAGACCCACGATCGTAATATCGAGCGCCTCCCAGGGCAGGACCAGCTCCAGATTCCTTAGAATATTGACTTCGTCATCGATTAATAATGCCTTTAACCTCATGATGATCACGCTCCATATACTTCGGAATGACCAGCTTGATCGTCGTGCCCGCGCCTAGCTGACTGCAGATCAGCAGGCCGTACGCCGGACCGTAACGAATGCGGATTCGATCCGCCACATTACTCACGCCTAGTCCGCGCCGCTCGCCAGTCTGCGGATGATTCAGCAAGCCCCCGGCCGCCTCCTGCATATACTTGAACTTTGCCAGCTGCGCAGCCGACATGCCGATCCCGTTATCGGAGACGAACAGCGCAATGCGGTCGTCGTCCTCCTCGCGCGCAGAGACATGGATCCGCCCCATATAGTCAATTCCCTCGAAGCCGTGCTGAATGCTGTTCTCGACGAGCGGCTGCAGCGTCAGCTTCAGCATCTGACAGGACAGCATGGGCTCGGGGACATCAATCTCATAGTCGAATAGCGCCTCGAACCGGAACTTCTGAATGTCCAGATAACTCACCAGATGCTCCAATTCCTGCGCTAGTGTGATCTCCTCCTGCTGTTGAATGCTGATTCGGAGAATCTTCCCCAGTCGGCTGACCATCTGGCTGACCTTCTTGCCCTGATTCTGGATCGCTAGGATATTGATCGATTCCAATGCATTGAACAGAAAGTGCGGCTTAATCTGCGCCTGCAGCGCCATCAGCTCCGCCTCCGTCTTACGTTCCTGCTGCAGCTTCACCTCACCCAGCAGCTCCTCCACCCGATAGACCAGACTGTTGAAGCCCCGCGACAATAGACTTATCTCATCATTGCCGTTCACAGGCAGTCGCGCGCTCAGATTGCCTCGTTCCGCCTCACCCATGACGCGGACAGTCTGAACGATCGAGCGGGCGATCCGATTCGCGAACAGTAGAATGAACGCGCAGGCGAGCAGCATACACACCAAGATAATGCCCGCTATCCAGAAGGCATACCGCTTCATCTCGCCAGCTAGTGACGACCAAGAGGTGACTGATACGAGCCGCCACTGCTCATCATTATCGAGCGGAACGCTGGACACGATCGCATCCTGATCCTCGAAGGGCAGGCGCGCGCTGCGGTATTGACCGCTCTCCCAGAGCGTCCCCTCCATCAGCTCTCTCACATTCTGACCGTTGCGCGCATCCGCGCTGTCGTACAGCACCAATCCGGACGCATTCACAATCATAAAGTTCGTCTCGTACTGCTCCTGCTTATAGCGGAAATAGCGGAAGATCTGATCGATCCCGGAATTCTTGATCTGCACGAGCAGCATCCCCTTGTCGCGCAGCGTCTCGATATCCTTCACGACGCGAATCTGTGTGAACACAGGCTCAGCGCCAGTCAGCTCCGGATACTCGTATGGGCCTACCCATACCGGCAAGCCGCCGCGTCGCAGCGCCGTATCATAGATCTCATGCTCCTTGAAGATGCTGAAGGGCAATGCCGTGAAGCTCTCCTTGGAGAATAGTGTATTCACCTTCTCATTGTTCAGCGTATACATGAACGCGAAGCTGACTGAGGGATGGTTGACGAGCAGCTCCCTGAAATTACGCTGCACCTCGCCCAGCTCCAGATAGTTGATAGCGCTGATCTCGGTATCCAGCGTATTGCTCAGCGCATCCTGAATAGCGCGGCTGGCAATCGTGCTGTCAGTCACCTTGTTCATCTCCGCGAACACGAAGTCCACGCTGTGAACGAGCGCCCGTAGTGTCAGCTCCGTCTGCTGCGAATAGCGGTCCTCAATCAGCTTGGAGACGAGCTGATAGGCGGCGCCTCCTAGAATGAGGAGCGGAATGATAATAAAGCCTATGAATGCGGTGAACAGCTTAACGCGCAGCGACATCGTTGCCTCACAGCCTTCTTAACAGGAATTACCCCTTCACACTGCCAGCGGTCACACCCTCAATGATCTTCTCCTGCAGGAATGCGTACAGTACGAGCACCGGGGTGACGCTGAATACAATCCCTGTGCAGATCAGCGCGTAGTTCGTCTGGAAGGCGTCTCGGAAGCCGACCATCCCAGTCGGCAGCGTCTTGAGCGCATCCTTGCTGATGAAGAAATTCGCCAATAGATACTCATTCCAGGAGCCCAGGAAATTCACTATGAATACGGTTACGAGAGCAGGAAGCGTGATAGGTAGAATGATCTTAGCAAATAAACCCAATGAACTCAACCCATCCATGACTGCCGCCTCTTCCAGCTCGCTGGGCACAGCGCGCATGAACGCGGCGATAAGCAGCACGCTGATCGGCAGAGCGCCAGCGGTATAGGGTAGGAACAGCGCCCAGTGCGTGTTCAGGATCCCCATTTTCATAACTAAAATGTATTGCGCGATGAACAGCACGTTGCCCGGAATCAGCATGCCGATTAGCACGAATTGATAGAGAAGCCTGCTCATCCTCAGGAATCTCATGCGTGTCAGCGCGAAGGCGGTGCCTGCCGCGAGCAGCACACCCACCAGCGCGGAGGTAGTCGATAGATATAAGCTGTTGAAGAAGTAGACATTGATCTTCGCCTTCACCCAAGCCTCCGCATAATTGTTGAAGTACAGCTCAGTCGGCGGACGGAAGGGATGCGCTGCGATCTCCAGATTGCTCTCCTTCAGCGAGGAGAAGACGACGAAGACGAAGGGGAACAAGATAATCGCCACATAGGTCAGCAGCACAATATGCGGGATGGTTCTTCTCATCATAATCATCCTACAGATCCCCCTCTGCTGACTTTCCGAAGGTCAGTTGATAGACAGCCGTCAGCACCAGCGCGAAGGCGAAGATGATCAGCGAGATCGACGTGCCGAATCCATAATTCGGGTTCACACCCATCGCGTTATTCACCAGATAGGACGCCATCACCTCGGTCGCGCCGACCGGGCCGCCCCTGGTCATCACGAGCACGATGTCAACAACGCGCATCGCACCTGCGATGGAGAGCATAATAACAACCGATATTATCGGCTTAATCAGCGGCACCGTGATCGAGAGGGCGCGCTGGAGGCCTGTTGCCCCGTCCATCTCCGCAGCCTCGTTCATCTCTCTTGGAATCGCTAGAATGGCGGCCAACACCAGCACGATATAGAAGCCCATCCATTGCCATGCATTCACAATCAATACCGCCGGCATCGCCCACTTCCGTTCCGCCAGCCAGTAGATCGTATCGACTCCGAATAGCGACAGGAAGTGATTCAGCGGCCCCATGTCCGGATGGTAGATGAAGCCCCATAGAATCCCGATGACTGAGGTGGATAGAATTGACGGGATGAAGACGGTCGTCTTGTACAGGCGCTGCAGCCGCTTCACGGAGCCAATCAGAATCGCGAATAGAATAATCAGCGGCACCTGAATGAACACGGCGAACACAATGAAGTACATATTATTCAAGATCGAGTGCCGGAAGTCGGGGTCGCCGAACGCCTTGGTGAAGTTGGCGAAGCCCACGAACCGATAATCCTGCAGCCCATTCCAATCCGTGAAGGCGTAGAAGGAGGAAGAGAGCATCGGATAGATGAAGAATAGGCAGTACAGCGCCATTGTCGGCACAATGAGCAGCGCGTATACAGCTGGATTTCTCAGTGTCTTATTCATGCAGTGTCCTCGTTTCCCTCGTGATTGAACAGACGCCGCCGCTAACCTGCGACAGCGTCCGATCGATCATTCGGCGTGTTGGTGGGTGACTATCTCGCGTTGGCTGCTTGCTGCACCTGTTCAATCGCATCCGCAACTTCCTGCGGCGTGCTCATGCCGGCGATCAGCTTACCGATCTGAGTCTCCGTCTCCTTATACACATCGGATTGCACCGTTGAGTCATAGTGCGAGAACGCGCCGCCCGAGGCGCTCATAATCGTCATAACCTTCTTCACAATCTTATCCTCAACCTGATTAATCGCATCAGCTGACAGCTTGATGGAAGGCAGCACGCCATCCTCTAGCAGACCCCGCAGCTGCATCTCATCATTGTACAGATTGTTGATGAACGCCTTGACAGCGGCCATTTCCCGCTCATTCAGATTGGATGAGAAGCCATACCCATTGCTGTAATTTCCGTTCACATAGGATTGGTCACCCACTCCGCCAGGCACGCCAGGCATCGTGAAGTATCCGACCTTACCCGTCAGCGCGCCGGCTTGCGCCTCATCACGGAACACCGAGGAGCGCCAGCTGCCGTCGAACATCATCCCCGCCTTGCCTGTCAGGAATTCATTCAGCATATCTGCATATTCCAGACCCAATTCACCCTTCGTAAAATACCCCTTCTTCACCCATTCCTCATACTTGGCGAAGGCGATCACGACCTCAGGCGCATTCCACGCCTGCGATCCTGCTGGGAAGCCGTCAATCGCATCAGGCCCTGCATAGCGGCCGATCAGCGTATTGACCAGCATCAGCGGCACCCATGCGCCCTTGGAACCCATCGCGAATGGGGTCACCCCGTTATTCTTCAGCGTCTCAGCTGCCAGCTCCAGCTCCTCCCAGGTGGTCGGCTCCTTCAGGCCGTATTGCGCGAACAGCTCTTCATTATAGAAGAAGCCTTCCGTGCTGCCGCCGATTGGCAGACCATACACCTTGCCATCTAGTACGAATTGATTCAAATTCAGGAAGCGATCCGCGAGTCCTAGCTCATCTAGGATAGGCGTGAGATCCAGCAGCCTGCCTGCGGCTGCGTACTTCAACGCATCGCCTTCGCCGCCGAACAAGTCGAAGATCGCCGGTGGATTGCCCGCTGCCATCTCAGCTGGCAGCTTCGTGAACCGATTCACAGAATCCTCCACGCCGTCCAGCTCGAAGGTCAGTCCGGGAATCTCTTCCTCTGTCTTCTTCACCACATCATCCAGAATCGCCTTGCGGAACTTCTGCGCCTCGCCGATCTGGATATGCCTGAGCGCTACCGTGTACGGCTCCGTCTTCACAGCGGGAGTCTCCTCCTTCTTCGTGTCTGCAGAGGAGCTGCCAGATCCTGTATTCGAGCTCGCACTTGTTGATGCTGAACCGTTCGAATTGTTAGTATTCCCGCAAGCCGCGAGTACGAGCGATGCGACTAGCGCGAACATAAGAACAACCAATAATGACCTCTTCATAACAAACGTAACCCCCCAATGATATTGTCATAGCTTAATTGGTCTGACACTTATGATTATAAGTGGGAGGTCAGACACGCATAAGAATCACAATTCGAGCATTGGGGGGTAAAATCCTCTAGTAGGACGTGGGATTTAACGTTCAAAGAGCACGACAATCATCACATAATCTCAAATGCCTTTTTAACTACTGAACGACTATCAGCTGAGTCTTCCCAGGATTTCTTGAGCTCAGCTCGTGAAATGTCATCAAGTTCATATAGAGTAGTAATAGTTGTGATCCATTCATGGGGAACAATTCGTTTACCGTTTTCAGTTGCTGATAGATACGATGCGGTCACACCAAGTCTGTCGGCTATTCCCTTCAAAAACTCTCCATTGTCTATGCGAAGCTTTCTACAAAAACTTACCGAAACGAGTTAACATCGACTATCACCTCTCCCTATCGCGCACACTAACTTTGCACCTATTCCTCCAGATTTTTCATTCTCACATCAATATATAGAAGAACCCCTCACCTGGTCGTGATGGGCCTAATTGATAATTACTCCTCTACCTCATACTCATAATCTCAAATGTTATGACCCTCTCGAACACTGGGTAATCCTTGCGACTCAAGTATGGACCTTTATTGTATGTCTTCACTACTTCGTTTCTAGCCGACTCCAACATCCCTTGCGTCATAACAATCGAGGAAATTGTTCACTTCTTTAGTATAGCTATATAAGCATTGAAGAAGATCGATAATACTAGTTTATCAATTGTTAAGCGAAAAGATGCAGAATTTACTTTGCATCTTTTTCGTTTAACAGTAAAATTAAGTTACATTATATATCTGGTTTTTTCTATACATTTTGGTGGTTAACCAAGAAATCCATCCTAGAATGATAAAAAGCAGTAATAGTCTGGAAACATCAAATAACAGATTATAGAAACTAAATGTAAGGGTGTGAAGTATGAAAAAAATGTTTTTATTGCTCTTATCAATCATATTTCTTTGTTCATGCCAGCAATTCAGTACTGACAAGTGGTTAAATGATCCCGAGAATAGAAATGACATCGTTAATAATTTGACGAAAAAACATGAACTGATAGGTGAAACTGAAAGCGGAATAATAAATTTGTTAGGAGAGCCTGATCAAGAGATTAACGAAACTGATCACGAGACAAATGAACCTATTCACCAATATGTATATTACTTAGGGAAAGCAGGATTAGGTGTAAAAGTTTATTTGCTAGTAATAACATTCGGTGAATACGGTGAAGTAAAAAGCTATAAGATTCGACAATCATAATCGAAAATTGATCTGTGAATACACCGAAATATTAAGAAGGGAAATTACTTCTCTGGCTTTATATATTTAGTAAAGGAGTCACATCACTTTATTTACAATAGTTGGCTTTGTCGCTTAACCTATTTGAGACATGCCTTATAAAACCAATCACAGCAAGGCTTTAGAATTATGAAATTGATTCGATAATCAACATGACTAGAAAATTACCAATCTTCATCAATCCACTCTTGAAATAGCTTAATTATAAATTTTACAGTTTAATATAAATATTTGTAGTAATTTGTCATAGAGTAATATTTATTTCAATACCATGTCAGTTTATGTGTCAAAAAACTAGCAATTCTATTACACATCCCTTCTCCAGCAGATGCAGCTAGCCTTGCTCCTCCGCACACTATCCATACTCTGCAGGAACTCTTTCTGAACGGCTAGATAGCACTTGCAAGCTGCTCAGACCGATGAAGCAAAGCACCATCTGTGTGAATAGCCTAGCCGGATACTTAAACGATGTGCGCATCAGCATCATTCATCGTAAAACAGATAGTTATTCCGTATTTCACTCCCATATTCCCATCACAAATAGCCCCCATCCTGCTATCGCAAGATGGGGGCTAGATCAAAATTAGCTATTCAGAATCAACAGTCAACCGCCCGTCTTGCTCGGTTAACGGAATGAACACCGGACGCTCGTCGGGAGTGCTGTTCGGCGTGTGCAGCGCGAGCATCAGCTGGCCCTCGTAGGTTCGGAAGATCATGCCGTGACCGCCGTCGCTCTCGAAGATCGGCGAATCCTCCTGCACCCATGGCCCCAGAATATGACCGGATTCGGATCGAGCTATGCCCTGCGCGTAGCGCCCCTGCCTGAAGCTAGACCATAACAAGAGCAGGTCACCGTTCTCGCATCGGTAGGCGAACGGGCCATCCGTCACATAGGCTGCGCCATTCTTGACGGGCTCCACCCAAGGCGCATCCTGCGCGGAGAACAGCAGCACCGGCTCACCGATCGCGCGATCCAGCTCCTCGGACAGCCGTACCGCGCAGATGGTTCCATTGGTCACCTGCACCCATTCGTGGCAGAAGACCATCCACGGCTTGCCCTCGTCGTCCACCCATAGCGTGCCATCCAGGCACTCCCAGTCGCGAGGCGTGACCGGTCCATCGCTATGCGGCTGGAACGGCCCGAGCGGATGATCGGCAACGAGAATCTGCGTGCCTCTGCATACACCCTCGGCCTTGAAAGTGGCGAACATGTAGTATTTTCCACGGTATTCGTGCACTTCAGGCGCCCAGAAATTCTTCTCCGCCCAGAAGTCCTCAGCAGGACGGAAGGCTGGGAATGGCCCCTCCCACTCGCTTAGATCACGGCTCCGATACACGTCAAATCCTATGCCCTTGGCCTTCCAGATGTCCGGGTCGGTGGATCCGATCAGATAGTACATCCCTTCGCTCTCCACCTTCAGTACGAATGGATCGCGCATCTGAATCTGTTCCTTCGTCTTAATCGTTGTTGTCATCGTAGTACATCCTCCCAGTCATAGCTTTATTAGTGGGTTGGCAGTATGACACCAGGCGCCGACTCGCGGATCAGCTCGTCCTGCTCCAAGCGCAGTACCTCGTTGCCCTCAATTTGCAGTGACAGCTCCCGATCCTGCAATCGCAGCGCACCCGCTATGGGCGCATTCGACATGCCGATTAACCGCTTCACCGCGCCATCGCGGCCGGTAACCACGCGTACGCCATAGGGGAACTCGCATAGCATGATGCCATCCCGATAAATCTCGCATACGGAGCGCGTATTGCGCAGCTCGAACAGCTGGCCGTCCACCAGACGGCTATAGGCAGTCTCATCCGCTATCTTCACGCCATGGTCCATCGCTTGTAGGAGCAGCCCTGTGAACCACAGATCGCCGTCCTCTGTTGGCGCGATGCCGCTTAGCCGTTCCACATAATCTAAGAGACTTAGAATCGCAGGCGAATACTTCTCTGTATAGCCCTCCTCGCCCGTCCAGGGACTGATGCATTGACCGAACCGCGTCAAGCGCGACATCGCCGAGATGATCGGCTGCATTAGCCAGCTCAGCTCGACATAGCGGCCATGATGCTCGAATGCCTGCGGCGTACGAATAAGCGTAAGGAAGTTCACAGCGCCGCCCCAATTGTTATGCGTTGAGAACGGGTCGAATCGCGGATCATCCATCGCGACTGAAGTGAGTGGATACTTGGAGAAGAACTTGCGTGTATTCAGCAGATAGCGCTCCAGCGCCTGAGCGAAGAACGCATCGTCGCCGACCTCGCAGGCCAGCACACGCAGCAGCACATCGGATTGAATGCGCAGGAATCGCCCATGCTTATCGACATCATAGAAGAAGCCATCCTGTTCATCTAAGCAGTGCTCATACAAGCTTCGAAGCGACTGCTCCGCCTTCTCCTTCCAGCTGCGAGCCTCGCTCGATTCGCCCAGTTCATCCGCCATCAGCGCCAGGTACCTGCGGCTGCAATAGACGCTTGCCGTCAGATCGGGCGCGAGCAGCGGCAGCAGCGGCGAATGTGGATCATAACGCTTCGGATCGTCCTGCTCCGGTGTATCCGGTATATGCCAGAATCGCGACGACATATCATGTCCGGTGTCGTATGTACAGAACGCCTCGACACAGCCTGTCCCTCGCGTATCCCGATAAGTTGCCAGCCATTCATCGAATCGCGACAGCGCATCGTACATTCGACGCAAGAAGGCACGGTTCTGCCCGTTATAGCGATAATGCTTCCATACACTGCGCGCCGGCGGCGTCACCAATTGAATCTGCTTGAAGGCTGGGCCGTCCGCTGTCACCTTATATGGGAGCAGCCCGTCCTCCCTCTGCAGCTCAGCGAACTGCTCGAAGGTCGCCTGCGACACACCCGGGCAGAACTTCGCCAGCACCTCCGTATTGATCGTCGCCGTACTCTCCAGCCAGCAGCCATGATACACGCCGCCCTCCTGCAGCACCGCTCTGCCGTGGCGATCCGGCTTCACACAATCCGCCAGCGTGCGGACCGCGCGATAATACACCCGCTCCAAACCATCAGGAGAGGAGACGAATTTCACCCCGGATGCGATGAATTGTTCGCTTAGCTCCAGCCCTTCCGAAGTGTCCACCTCGCCAGTCCGGTCAGCGAGCTGCAATTCCCTCAACCTGTTCAATAATGTGCTCATATGCTGTATGCCCTCCACGCCTATTCCAGTACGCTGGTCATTTTCTGCACAATTCGCTTAAGAGTACTCATCGCCGGGCTTATCGTATTGAATCCAATTCGACATTCCGTATCTCATAGATCTTCTGCAAGGTGTCGATGTGCACAGCTTGCTCTTCCTCCGGTGCTTGCATATACCACTCAACAAGCCTGTAGCCGAACATAAACAGCATTATCTCGTAAACACAGTTATCCGTTATGTGTGATATATCCGCATATTCTGAGAACCCTTTGTAATACGCAGGGATACATCTGCGGTAGTATTCAACCATGTGCTCGATATCGGCCTCGTCCGCAATAAGACTTGCCAAATCTTCGCCTAGATAGCCCCAGCCAGCAGTATCCCAATCGATGAGTATGATCTTCTCGTCCGAACACAATAGATTAGCCACCCAGAAATCCCTGTGACACAGCACAATAGGCAGCTTCTCAATGCGGTTGAATCGTTCGTCAGCGCTTTCATCCATATCGATGAGCATTGCGCACAAGTGCTTCGGAATGTCACAATCATCAGAACGTATATAATTGTAAACTGCAGGCCATGACCGGTAATGGTGATAGAAGCTCTTCATATAGTCCACTTTGCTAAGGTTGGTCAAGTTCTGCAACAAAGCTGGCTGCTCGGCATATAACCGGCCTTGAAACCGGCCTAATTCCTCAGCTGCGCGTTCATACATATCGCCAGTCAAGTCTAACCCCGATACGCCGTTTATATATGCCATCCATATCCGCGTCTCGTCTTGCGCTTCGTTCATGTCCAAGTGATAGCAGGAAGGCCAACGGAATGTTGCTGAAAATAAACCGCCGAAATCAGATTGATAAAAATCGTATTCTCTGCGCCAGGAATCAGGATCGCCGTAGCGCTCCCATTTCTTCTGCGTCTTCACAACGATTTTATAGGGTAATTTCCTTCCTTCAGCAGTCTCGGCTATGCCCGTTACAAGCTGTACATCACCCAATGTGCCGCCATGTAACGGATGGGCATGATAATCGACATAGATTATTTGTGTACCGAGCATCTTGCTTATAATCGGTATCAGTGCTTCAGCTTTAATTTCGTTCATTCATACTCTCCTTTGAAAGCGTTTCTATACGTTACAACCTAATTGTGGCATAACCCTTTTTGTTATTTCAAAGGAGAGTTTGATTACAATGAATTGGTCTGCACATTCGCGACAAGCCCTTACATGAAAATCTCGCCTACCTGCACGTTCAGCCCTTCGAACAGGAACGAAGCCGCTGTCTCGCCTTGCTTAAACGCTGTTCTGCGAGCAATATTGCCGTCTTCGAATTGATAGATCAGGATATCCTTAACAGACGGATCGATAATCCAATATTCCTGGATGCCGCAGCACATATACAAATCCAGCTTCTTATCCAGATCATGGCGCTTGTTGCTATCGGGTTGATTCCTCTACCCAATCCGTCTTCGCATCTCGGCTATCGGTCGGATATTGGACACTCGTAAGCTTCGCGATTGGCGTGCCATTGCGGGTCACGATAATGTCCTCCTGCGCCGAGAGCATCAAGTACTTCCCAAAATTGTTCTGCACATCCGTAGAGCTAACGATCACGCGAATGCACCCCTTCTTATACTGAAATTAGCTATTTTAGCTAATTTCAGTATAAGAAAATACATTGCACACAGTCAATTCTTGGTACAAGGCCATTCTACCGCCGATACTCGGACGGACTGCAGCCGACGATCGACTTGAACACCTGGCTGAAGTAGGTGGAGTTCTGAAAGCCTACCCGCTCGCTGATCTCATACACCATATACTTGCCGGTTTCGATTAATTCGATCGCTTTGCGAATGCGATACTTATTGAAGTAGGTGACGAACGGCTCTCCGGTTACGCGCTTGAACAGCTGGCTCAAGTAATTCTTGTTCACATGCAAATTCGCGGCAATCTGCTCCAGCGTGATATTCTCATGATAACAACGCTCAATATACTCGTGGATGACCCGGTCGATGAGCGCATGACTGCGCTTGCCGGACTGCGACTCACGAATCTTCGTCACAAGGCCTGCCATCCACCCCTCCATCCATTCCAGCAACGCTCGCGCATGCCCGAATCGATTGAGCTGCAGGAGCAGCTCCTCGAGATCACTGGCCGCCGCTTCCTCCGCTGAACCAATCGCTTGCATCGACGTAATCATCGCGCTGCCCAGGCCGGAGCAGATGCCCTTGCAGATTGGCAGCGGCACGTTCCCCTGCATCAAGCCTTCACTGATCACCTGCCACAGCTCCAGCGCGCGCTGCCAGTCCCGCTGGAAGATGGCATCATAGATCGGCCGCACAATGGACATCGACAGCTGCCTGTCACTCCCTGCATCCACTGAATCCGCATAGCGATAGACGCGGTTCCACTCATTCATCTCAGCCGTCTCCACAGCTCCTCGGCTCTCTAGATAGGAATCCATCAGCTGATGGTAGCCTAGCTGAACAGAGCCAAGACCAGCCAGTACGGACAATCGCATATATTGTAGAATCGCTCGCAGCATCTCATTCGACAGCTTCATAATCGGTTCCTGCAGCTGACTGTCTGCCAAGCCATCGCCTATATAGACGACCACGAATTCCTGATCGGAATATTCCAGCACTTCAGCTGAGACATCTGTGTAATCAGCCTGCCATTCGCTCAGCATCTCACGGATAATATTGCCGGTTCCGAAGCGCAGCAGCTGCCAGTCCCGCTCCTCCCGCCGCGCGAACAGCTCTGGTCGAATCAGACACAGCGTCAGCACCTGCACATGTGTGTATTCCGGCAGACTCATGAAGGCGACGCGCTTCATCGGCAGCTCTTCCGCGCGGTAGCGCGTGGTGAGCAGGTCGCGGAAGAACGTATCCTTCATCGAGCTCCTCACCACCTCCTGCTGCTGCATATAACTGGCGAGCAGCGCGTCCTGCTTCTGAGATTCCCCCAGCTGTTGAAGCACCTCACGGACGACGAACTCGATCTGCGAGAGACTCGGGGGCTTGAGCAGGAAGTGATGGATCCCGGAGGAGACGGCCTTCCGAGCGTTCGCCAGATCATCATAGCCGCTCAGAATCACAACCGGCACATCGGGATTGTGCGCATGAATCGCATTCGTCAGTTGAAAACCATCTAGGCCTGGCATATAGATGTCCGTAATGACGAAGTCCGGCTGCAGGGCCAGGAACTTCTCCAGCCCCTCCTTGCCGTCAGCAGCTGTCCCCACTACGTCTACCCCCATGTCACGCCAAGGGATATGCTTCAGTAAGCCATTGATCACATAGTCATCGTCATCCACTAAGAGAATCGTATTCATGGGTTATACTCCTCTGCAATTGTTCCATCCGTTCCTCGTCCCGGATAAGCGGCACATTCATAATCACCTTCGTCCCAGTCGTATCACCGGGTATCACGCGCACGCCATAGCCTGGTCCGCAATACAATTGAATGCGATCGATGACATTGCGTATGCCAATCCCTCGTACCGATTGCAATTCGAAGCCCTCCGGCAAGCCCAGACCATTATCGGTTATCGTAAGGATAACCTCTTCCTCGCCATGCATCTCGAGCTTCTCAATTTGAACCCGCAGCTCGGCAGGCTCACTGCGATAGCGAAAGCCATGAATGACCGCATTCTCCAGGAATGGCTGCAAGATCACCTTGGGAATCATCACATCGAGCAGATCGGGATCGACCGATTGCTCATAGCGAATCGGATACTTCTGCCGGAATTCCTGTATCGCCATATAGCAGCGCGCATGAGACAGCTCATCGCGAAGCTTCACATACCACTTATCATTGCTGAGGCCAATCCGGAACAGCTTGGACAGCTGCTGGACCATCTGACTGATATCCTCTGCCTGATGATCGAGCGCCCGCCAGTGAATCATATCCAGCGTATTATAGAGGAAGTGCGGCTTGATCTGCGCATGCAGCAATTGAATCTCTGCCTCGCGGCGGTCGCGATGCTCCTGGTTCAGCCTGCCGATCAGATCCTTCAGCCGCTGCACCATTCGATTGAATTGGGTCGTCAGGTACAGATATTCTTGAATGTTCGACACCTGCATGCGCACATCGAAGTCGCCCTTCTCCACAGCGCGCATGCCCTTCACGATCTCATGAATCGGAGAGGTGAGCTTCTTGGTCACCAGCAACGCGAGTGGAATCGATAACAAGATGAGCGCGAGCAGCAGCCCCGCGAGAATGACACGGATCTGCTTGCCGCTCTGCATCAGCACGTCCTTCGGAATAAGCTCGACCAGCATCCAATATTGCGCATTCGCATCCGATTGGATGACACTGTATCGCGTATTCTCGACTGCGAGCGCCAGATCCTCGACCTTGTCATACGCAGCGATCTCGTCCGGCAGCGCGGAGGCGATATGGCGGCCGGTTGAATCGATAATCATATAGTACTTATCTTCGGTAAGCCTCGCGCGCTTATTCAGCACACGGAACAGCTCGCTGTTCGGAATGTTAATCTTCACAACGCCGAGGTTCTGTCCACGAAGCCCGATGATGCGCTGTACATAGCTGACCACCTCAAGCTCCCCCGTGTAGGAGGGAATCGTGTGCGAGCCCATCCAGAAGCCATCCGCCTGCTCCAATCGATGCAGCCAGCCCTGCTCCTCTGCATTATCCATACCGCGCAGGAACTCCTCCTGGTAGGCCGGATAGCCCTTGCGCCAATCCGTGTACAGCTCGATGGAGTGCAGTCCATCCTTGACCGTCACAATCTTCTGAAACTCCTCGTACAGGTCCCTGCTCTTCTCTACGAAATCGAAGTCATTATCCGGCGGCTGAGACAAGGTCTGCTGAACAAGTGTACTGGTCACGAGGAACTTGGCTGTATCCTGAACGCCGCCGACATAATTGGACAGCTTCTGTGAGGTCTCATCCAGCAGCTCCTTCTTAGTCACACGAATCTCTCGATTCGCAATCTCTGAATAGGTGGTGTAATACACCACACCAGAGATAAGCAGCAGCAAGCTGCTCAGACCGACGAAGCAGAGCACCATCAGTGTGAACAGCCTGGCCGGATACTTGATCGTCGTGCGCATCAGCATCATTCCTCGCGAAGCAGATTGTTATGCCATATTTTACCCCTTAAGTCCAGTTGTGGCTATCCCTTGTGTGAAGTACTTCTGTCCCAGGAAGAAAATAACCAGACTCGGCAGTATCGACAACACCGACATCGCGAATACCGCGCCCCAGTTCGAGCTGCCGCTCGAATCCAGGAAGAGCCGCAGGCCCAGCGGAACCGTCAGCTTCTTAATATCATTCAGATAGATGAGCTGACCGAAGAAGTCGTCCCATGTGCCAATGAAGGTGAAGATCGCAGCTGTGATCAGCGCAGGCGCGCTCAGCGGCATTATGATGCGCAGATACAGCGTCAGCCAGCCGCAGCCGTCGATCTTCGCGCTCTCATCGAGCTCGCGCGGGATACCGCGGATGAATTGAACGATCAGGAAGACGAAGAAGGCATCACCTACGAACTTCGGCACAGTTAGAGGAAGAATGGTATTCACCCAACCAACCTTATGGAAGAGAATGTATTGCGGAATTAAGGTGACCTGGCCCGGTAACATGATCGTACCCAGCATAATGGCGAAGAACAGCCCTCTCAGCGGGTAATGGATGCGTGCGAACGAGAATGCTGCCATCGAGGAACTAATGATAGTCCCCGTAACCGCCAGCACACACAGAACGAATGAATTTAGGAAGAATCGTCCGAATTGAATGTTGCGCAGACCGAACCAACCGTTATGATAATGCTCCATCGTGAATACGGACGGCCACAACCCCTGTGAGGTGAAGATCTCGGTTGTCGGCTTCATGGAGCTGCTGAACAGCCAGAGCACCGGATAGAGCATCAAGATGCCGAATGCCATTACGAATAGATGGAAGAGGCCGGTCTTCATCTGTCTCTTCATCATCATCGGTTACTCCCCCCCATCCGAATAGAAAACCCAGAATCGCGAGCTGAGGAACAGAATCCCGGTCATGATCGCTACGATCACTAGCAGCAGCCAGCCCATAGCCGCCGCATAACCCATCTCCAGGAAGGTGAAGCCCTTGATATACAGATATAAGGAATAGAGCAACGTTGAATTGATCGGTCCGCCTGTGCCTCCGCTAATAATGAACGCCTTGGTGAAGGTCTGGAACGATTGGATCAACGTAATAGTCAGATTGAAGAAGATAACCGGGGTTAAGAGCGGCATTGTGATCCTCATGAACTTGCGGACGATGCCTGCCCCGTCAACGGTTGCAGCCTCATAGAGTTCCTGCGGAATCTGCTTGAGCCCTGCTAGGAATATGATCATCACTGCACCGAACTGCCAGACGGACAGTCCGATCAGCGAGTAGATGGCCGTGCCCGGCGTGGCGATCCAGTTCGGACCTTCGATCCCGAACACATGGAGTAATTCATTGAACATCCCTTCCTTGTCGAACACCTGCTTCCACAGAATGGAGATCGCCACACTGCCCCCGAGCAAGGATGGAATATAGTAGACCGTGCGATAGAAATTCAACATCCGCATGCCCTGATTGAGCAATAGGGCAATGCCCAGCGCGAATACTAGTCTAAGAGGGACAGAGATAAAGACATATTCGAAGGTCACCTTGACCGAATCGCCAAGGCGATAATCATCAGTGAACATCGACTTATAATTCGCAAGTCCAATCCACTCCGGTGCCGATAACAGATCATATCGCGTGAAGGACAGATACAGTGACGCGACGATCGGACTGAGGTACAACAAGAGAAACCCGACCAGCCATGGCAATAGAAATAGGTATCCCGCTAGGTAAGTTTTATACTTCTGCATGCGTCTCGCTCCCCTGTTCTACGGGTGAAGGGAGCCCAGGTCAAGGGCTCCCTCAATCCCGCTATCCCGTAATGCTGATGTCGTGATGGTCACAGCTCTTACGCAGCTTACTTCGCCAGCAGCTTATTGATCTCTACCATGTATTCGTCTACCGCATCCTCGATCGTCGCAGCGCCGAAGGCAATCTTCTCGCTGGTCAGCTGCAGCAGCTTCGTAAACTCATTGTCCTGCGGGAATTGCTGATAATCGATCTCCTTGGCTACATTGCTCACATCAGAGATGTAATCATAGAGAATCTTATCGACCGGAGTCGATTCTGCCGCTAACAGGTCGCGGATCTTGCCCGCTGGCGGTACACCGCGGCTGGAACCGAGCGTAACCGCCCCTTCCGCGTCATTCACCATGAAGCTCATGAACTTCGCGACCATGTCCGGATGCTTGGTTCCGGCATAACCCGTAATATATTGACCGGAGATTGGCGGGATCATCCCGCTGCCAGCCGGCCCGTTCGGGTATACGACCAGATCTAGCTCTTCCTGCGTCAGCTCTTGGTAGCCATAAATCTGGGAGGCTGCCGCGCTCTGCATGGCGACCTGCCCCTTCACAATGAGCGACTTATCTACTGCAGACGGTGGACTGGACACTTGCAGATCCGCTGGAACAATCGCGCCTGCCTTGCGCAGCTCCTCCCACATCGTGAACCAATTCACCATATCCTGTCGATCGAAGTGCAGCGCACCGTCGCGGTACAGCTCCTTGCCCACACTGCCCAGATAAGAGCCTAAAGTAGCTGCATCACTGGACAGATCGTAAGAGCCATAGTACCCCTTGCCAAGCTTAGTCGATATCTCCGATGCCATCTGCTTGAAATCCTCATAGGTCCAGTTCAAGTCTGGCACCGCAACACCTGCATTCGCGAACATCGTCTTATTGATCAGCAGGGCAGACGAGCTGACACCCAGCGTTACGCCGTAAAGGCTGTCATTGAACGTTGCCGACTTCACCAGACCGCCGTTGAAGTCGCTCAGATCCAATACATTGCCTACATAAGGGTTCAGATCGAGCAGTGCGTTCTTATCGACATACTCCTTAATATTGCCGCCCAATTGAATGAGGTCAGGCGCATTGCTCGCGGCAATCTGAGTATTCAACTTGTCCATATAGCCATCGAACCCAGAATATTCGCCTGTGATCGTAACACCGGGATTCTGCTGCTCGAACAGCTCAATCGCCGCTAACGTCTTGTCATGGCGCTCCTGCGAGCCCCACCACGACATGCGAAGCTCAATCTTCTCCACTGGCGCCGCAGCTTCTTCAACCTTCTCTGTCGCTGCATTCGTTGCTGCCTGCTGTGTCGCGGAAGTATCTGACTTGCTGCTGTTACTGGCATTATTCGAGTTCCCACCCGCACACGCCGCTAGCAGCAGCACCATCGCTATTAGGACTACCGCAATTGATTTCATCTTGAACATAGATCTAACCCTCCTCGAAATTTTCACTGCAGCTTTAGTATAGAAGGACACCCAGTTATTGGACATAAACAATAGTAAGGGATGTGTTAAGAATTGTAAGGATTGTTAGAACAAAAAAGGATCAACCCTGAATGTTCAAAGTTGATCCTCGTCGTGTTTAATGCGATTATAGCCCTTTGTTCCAATCAAAGCCGACGCTGTTCAGGAACGTTCTTGCCAGCACCATATGCCCAGCCGCGGACGGATGAACGCGATCCCATGCCAATGTCGCTGCATATAGTTCTTCAAGTACAACGTCGAATGCAGCTTGCGTATCTACGAAGCGCACTTGCGTCTGCTCCGCTACCTTCCTAACAATCGCGCCGTATTCATCCATCGTCTTGCGCATCTTATCCTGCTTATTGCTCTCCAGATAGAATGGCGTCATCAGCACGATATTGCTAATTTGCGGCTTGGATTGCTCCACCAGTTCACGAAGCGTTGCTTCATATTGCTCTGGATATACATGCCATTCCTTCTGGAAGGGCGCATCGTATTGACGCCATACATCGTTCGTGCCTATCATAATCGACAGCCAGTCCGGCCTGCGGTCCAGCACGTCCTCTTGCCATCTTCCTTGGAGATCGACGACATTATTGCCGCTGATCCCTGTATTCACTACACGAATGCCAAGCTCGGGATACACCGTCTGTAATAATGCATCTACGAACGATACATACCCTCTGCCTAACGCGTGAAATAACCCTTCGCCTGCAGGCTTCGCCCGCTCACAATCCGTGATCGAATCTCCAATGAATAGCAGCTTCTGTCCCTTATTCAACAACATCGCGATCTCTCCTCATTATCGATGATTCATTCTGATATCTCTACAATTAACTCAATCTCTACCGGCGTATCGAAAGGAAGTTCACTTGTACCAATCGCGGAGCGTGCATGTTTCCCATTCTCGCCGAAGATGTCTACTAGCAGATCAGAAGCACCGTTCATGACAACCGGATGATTGTTAAACCCTGGAGCGCTATTCACGAAACCGAGCATCTTGACGATCTTCACCACCCGATCTAGGTCGCCTAGATATTCCTTCATGACTGCCAGGCAATTGAGAATAACTTGATAGGCAGCCTCCTGCCCCTGTTCAATTGTCAGCTCCCGACCGAGCTTGCCTTCATACAGCAGCACGCCATCCTTCACGCAAACCTGCCCAGATAGATACAATAGATTCCCCGTCTGATTGCAAGGAATATAAGAGAACTTTGGTTTAGCGGGTTCCGGTAAGCGGATGCCTAATTCCTCTAATCGATTCTCGATTCTCCCCATCTGCAACTCCCCTTGATCATAATCAATTCAACATGCCGCGTCCATCCACGGTTACCTTCTGCAATAATCCCTCTCGCATTAGATAGACTTGATTATGCAGATTGACTGTACTGCAGATATGATTGGGTATCATAGCTACGCGATCACCGATCTTCCACGTATGCGTCTTATCCAATTGCACCATGCCATGCTCTTCTGTCATTCTGCCCAGCAGCACATCGGGCGCATCGATACAATAACCAAATCCCGTGAGCATCATCGGCTGCGCTCCAGGCTGTATATCGGTCGCGAAGGTCTTGCTTCCGCCATCAATAATCGCCAGATCATCACTCGGTCTACTGACAACGGTAGCAAGCACATATGCGGCACAATCATCCAGGGTGCATACACCCAATTCCGCTTGCATGCGATCCTGAAATACATAGGTACCCGGGCGAATTTCGGTTACGCCTTGTACCTGAGCAGCATACACAGCAGTCGGCGTTGAGCCTACGCTGACATCGACAATTGGAATCCCTTCACTCCTCATCGCCTCCGCCAAGTCCACCATCAGTCTGCCCTCCTCTAGACCAGCGGCTTCCAAATCACGTGTCGGCTTGCCTTGATAATTCGCGCCGCGATACGTACTGATGCCCGTTAATGCCAGATGCGGCAAGCCATAAATCTGGGCAGCTAATTGCACCGCCTCTTCGTACTGAACACCGGTTCTGCGCAGACCTGTATCTACCTCAAGCCGCACATTGATCGTTTGCTGCGCGCGACCCGCCGCCTCAGAGAGCAGCTTAGCCCCTTCCATGCTATCAACGGTTAGAATCAGATCAATGGTCTTACTTAGCTGTACAGCGCGTTCAAGCTTACTCGGTGTAACGATCGGAAAGGCAATGAAGATATTCGTCACTCCGCCTCGAGCCATGACCTCGGCTTCAGCCAGCTTGGCCACCGTGATTCCCACTGCCCCTGCCTTGATTTGCCGCTGGGCTATCGCCGGTATCTTATGGGTCTTCACATGCGGGCGCATCTGGACACCGTATGTTGCCGCAGCTTTCGCCATTCTCTGAATATTCGCATCCAATTTGTCCTCATCTACAATTAGACAAGGTGTCTCAACCTGAGAAATCTCCATGAAACCACTGCCACCTCCGAAGTAAGTTAGAAAGACCTTCCTATGCGTTGGTTTGCTGCCATTGATGTCATATCTTAGCCGGTTATTCTAGTATATCATCTGAACGTTGCCCGCTACCATTCCATTCTATGATTCGATCACAGATTCTTGCTAGCAGCGCATGATCATGACTGATGACCAAGAGTCCCAAATTCCGCGCCTTCGCGATATCCAGCATCGACTGCCAGATCTGCGCCTGGGTAATCGGATCGAGCATCGTCGTCATCTCATCCGCGATCAGATACCTTGTGCCTGGTCCCAGCGCCCTCACGATGCAGACACGCTGCAGCTCACCGCCGGACAGCTCGCTCGGCAGCCGATTCAGCCATTCCTGTTCAATGCCGAACACCGACAGCAGATCAGGCTCCACCTCCCAGCCCTCGCGCAAGATCCGCTCGATCGTCCAGCGCGGATTAACCGATTGCTCCGGGTGCTGGAACACCAGCTGTACAGGATCAGGTTCCAGCTTAGCGCGCCTGGATGGACCATTGACGCGTACCTCCCCATCGATGCGTATGTCTCCATCGACGCGGACCTCTCCTTCAACCGGCTTGAGATAACCGGCTAACAGCTTCGCCAGTGTCGTCTTGCCTATTCCGCTCCTGCCTGCTAATCCAACGATTTCCCCGCGCGTCACCGCGATAGACCTATTGCGGAACAGCCACTCCGCGCGCGCATGCCGAAACCCTACATCCACAGCCTCAAGTCGCATAGATACACCTCGCTGTCCCGCCGCGCAGCTGCCGCGCTTCTGGTCTGCCGGCTGTGCATGCCTCTGTTGCATGCTGACAGCGATCCGCGAACACGCAACCTTGGATTCCCCGGCTTAGCCGAGGCTGCGTGCCTGGCAGCGGCTCGAATCCGTTCTGCGGGAGCGCTCGCCATAACGCCTGGGTATACGGATGACGAAGCTGACTGCCATCCCCAGCGAAGTCTTGCGCCAGCGCAACCTCCACTGTCGTGCCGGCATAGATGACCGCAACACGATCGGCAACCGTCAAGGCTGCGCCAATATCATGGGTGATCAGCATAATGCCGCAGCCTTCTGCGGCCAGCTCCTTCAATTGCTCCAGTGCTTCCTGCACATCAAGAGGATGCATGCCCGGTGTCGGTTCATCCGCAATGAGCAGCCTCGCGCCGCCGATGGTCGCAGCGGAGACGAGTACCTTCCGCGCCATCCCGCCGGATAATTGGAAGGGATACAACTGCTCTACCTCGACGTCCAGCTCATATCGGCGGAAGCTCGCCCGCTGCTTGGCTATCTGCTCACGCGTCTCCTTCGGCCCGCGCACCTGTTGACCGATGCGCATAAGCGGGTCCAGATAGCTCACCGATTGCGGAATGAACGCCAGCTCACCGCCACGCAGGCGCGCTTGCATCCGCTCATCCAGCAGTTCCCCGTTATAGCGAATCTCTCCTGTTACTCTGGCATGATCAGGCAAGATCCCCATAATGGCATGCGCCAATAGACTCTTCCCCGATCCGCTCGCGCCGACAACTGCGACAATCTCTCCCGCGTTCACCGTCAGCGCAATATCCTCCATGACTTGAACAACCTGACTTCTAAGTCCGCTACGTGCTTCCATGAAGGAAACAGACAGCTGACTGACCTCCAGTAATGCCATATTAAGCCCTCCCGCTCAGCAGCTTCACGAATGCGCCGAGCCGATCGAATGATCGAACCGCAATCAACAGCACCAGCCCTGGGAATAGGGCAAGCCACCACATGCCCGTTGACAGATAGCGCATCGATTCAGACAGAATGATCCCAATTGCCGGGGTATGCGGCGACAGCCCCAAGCCCAGGAATGTAATCGCAGCCTCATGCAGAATCGCATGCGGGAACAGCAGCAGGAAGCCCACTGCGATCTGAGGCGCAAGATGAGGGATGAGATGCTGAGCCGCTATCCACCATCTCGATCTGCCCAGCTTCCTGGATATCTGCACATAATCGGACGTCATCAGCTGCAGCGCTTCTGCCCGCAGCAGCCTGGCCAGACTCGGCCAATGCGTCAGCATGATTCCAATGATGATCCCCTTCATGCCGCCTCCTGCAACGAACGCGATCAGGATTAGTGTAACTAGATGCGGCACGCTTAAGAAGGCGTCAATCAGCCAGCTTACCAGTCGATCCGCGGTCTTGCCCATCGTTGCTGCAATCAGACCCATCAGCGTCGCGATTACCGTGCTGCATAACGCGCCGGCTATGCCAACCTGCAAGCTGAGCATCAGACCCTTGACCGTTCGTGTGAACATATCTCGCCCAAGCCAGTCTGTCCCGAACAGATGCTGCAGCGAAGGCGCGAGATTGCGCTCGCCCAAATTCGTCGACAGCCCCAATGAACTCGTAAGCCAGCTGCAGAGCAGGATGATGAACAAGAACAACCCCGCGGCTGCAGCCGATAGGAGGATTCGAAGCTTAGACGCATCGATCGTAGACGATCTTGTTGATCTAAGCAGCATTTGCTTAATCAATCTGCAGCCCCCTCCTCCGATGCATGCGCGGATCGATTACCCGATATAACAGATCAGCGATGGCATTCCCGACGAAAATAAAAATCGCGCTGCACAGCACCAGACCCATCAGCAGCGGCACATCGCCGCTCAGGCCCGATTCCACCATGGCCTGTCCCAGGCCCGGGTAGGAGAATACCTGCTCAGCAAGCACCGCACCGCCGAATAGCTCGCCGAACGAGGCGAACTGCAATGTAATAGCAGGCAGCGCGATATTCCGCAGTCCATGCCTGCGCAGCCGAGTGAGCGGACGCTCCCCTCTAGCTGTGGCGAATAACCAGTAATCGCTCTGCATCACCTCGATCAGCTTCGCCCGCGTATGCAGCGCAATGGGTGAGATGCCGACGATGCTGAGCGTCAGCGCAGGCAGCGCCAGATGGCGCAAACGATCGAACAGCGTCACCTGATCGGCAGCCACCCCGGACGGCACCCCCAAACCGACCGGTAGCCAGCCCAGCCACACCGCGAAGACCATCATCAGCAAGAGCCCCATCCAGAACGTCGGTGTTGCGGCCAGCGTGTAGCACAGCCACGTGATCAGTCGATCGATCCAGGAATCACGCCGCATCGCGGCAATGATACCGACGCCGAAGCCGATCACACCGGCCAGCCCCCATGATACGGCCATTAGAGCAATAGAGCTCATGAAGCGCTCCTGAATCACATCCAGTACAGGCTGTCTGTAGATCATCGAGGTGCCCCAATCCCCGCGCAGCAAGGCGCTCGACCATTGCACGAAGCGTTCAAACGGCGGCTGATCCAATCCCCAGTATGCGGCGATCTCCTGTCGCTGCTCCGGACCAACCCGCATCAGATCCGCGCCGATATAAGCCTCCAGCGGATCGACCGGTGACATCGATACCAACGCGAAGGACGCTGCCGCGACGAACAGCAGCAGCGTAACCAATCGAACGCTCTTCCTTCCCAGATAGACCAGCCAATCCTTTACCATATCAAGACAGCCCTCTTCTCCCCTTACTTCCAGCGCCACGCAGCGATATTATCCGTAATCGGCCAGCCATGTCCATGCGGCTGAATGCGCTGCTTGCCGATATCTAGCTGCTCATTCACCAGATACAGATGGTCCAGATTGACCAGCCATGCCCACGGCGCATCCCCTTGCGCACTAGTGCCCGTCTCACCGTCCCACTGGGACTTCTTCCAGTACTCGAGCGCAGCCTCTTCCGATGCTGCAGCCAGCGCCTGCTCGAAATACTGATCCACTGCCGAATTCCCATAATAGCCTGTATTATAGTAATCCATTCCTGCATAATGGCTGCTGTACAGATTGTACATCTCCAGCGGGTCGTGACTGCCCCAGCCGAGCATGACCGCGTCCGCATGCATGCGCTTCTCAATCTCCGCCCAGCTCTTGCCCTCCACATGAATCTGAATGCCGATCGGCTTCACCATATCTGCCGCAGCCAGCGCCAGCGACTGCCTCGTCACATCACTCGCTGGATAGATCAGCGTAAATTCCGCATTGAGACCGCCCTTCTCCACAATCCCGTCACCGTCTGTATCCTTCCAGCCGCCTTCCTCAAGCTGCGACCTCGCTCCTTCCACATCACCATCAGCGAACGGCGTCTCCGAGCTCCACCAAGGCAGATGATCCACCGCCGTATACGCAGGTGAGCCATAACCCTCCAGTACGCCTTCGACCAATGCGCTGCGATCAATGACCAGATTAATCGCCTTGCGAATCGCCGGATCAGCAGTCACATCATTGCCGATTGGATAGCCCGATTCCGTCGTACGCCCAGCAGGCACATAGGGGAAAGCGATC
The DNA here is from genome assembly GCA_023441055.1 of Bacillota bacterium. Lineage (GTDB taxonomy): Bacteria > Bacillota > Bacilli > Paenibacillales > UBA4045 > JAEZQY01. Next base: position 98,731 of record JAEZQY010000053.1, read on the forward strand.
CCCCGATTATCGACGGACTTCACGGCTTCGATCCGCATACCGCTGACCGCCTGCTTCCCGAACGCCGCCGGAATAGCCGCAACATCCACATCGCCCCTCTTGGCCGCCGCGAACGCCGTCTCTTCATTCAAGAACAACATCGTCAGCTTTCGAAAATAAGGCACATCCCCGTAATATTCCGGATTCGCCTCAACAATCAATTGCTGTCCCTTATCCCATTGGACGAACTTGTACGGACCCGAACCGATCGGATTCAAGGCATATTCCTCGTTATGTACATGCTTCGGCACGATCCCGGTCGCAATCAAGTGATAGACGAACGTGGAATGCGGTGACTTAAGTATGAAGCTCACCTGATTACCGCTCGTCTCCACACGATCCAGATTCGTCAAATCAACGACCGACCCATTGCTCTTAAGCGTCTCGAACGTATACTTCACATCCTCAGCCGTCAGCGGCTCGCCATCAGAGAATCGGACATCCTCACGCAGCGTAACCGTCCAAGTCAAGCGGTCGTCGCTCACCTCGTATCCCGTTGCCAGATCATACACGATGGCCAGCTCGTCATCCCGCTTCAGCAGCGTGCTCTGGAACAACGGAGAGCCATAGCGTCCCCAGCCCTTGATCGGATCGAATCCGGCCTCAGGCTCTGAACCAATCGCCAGAACAAGCTCATCGCCCAATTCGGTATTCGGTTTCTTACTCGAATCCGAGCAGCCTGTCAGCAATATACTACATACGAATATCCCAAATATTAATCCAATTGCCTTGCGCATACGTTCATCCCCTATATCCGATAATGTGCATATCTATATTACTTGATCATTGTAACACGAATCCATACAAATGTAACACCAATTATTTTAATGATAAAGTAAACTGATTATGACTCATCTAGCTTGTGATATCGCGAATGTAGTAACTTTTTACTCCACATTTCGTCCGGTCAACCATGCTCACGCCAATGTAGCTACTTTTTACCCCACATTCCACCGATCACCCATGCTCACGCATGCCCCCGACCTAACGGCGATCCCAGCCACAATTACCTGCCAAACGCATACGCGCATCCTTCTCCCAACTAACGATCACTCAACGCCAATTCAGCACTCAACTACAATTGGTTATTCAGAGCTGCCATCCATTCTGGGCACGCCAACGAAAAAACAGCCCTCTTCGCGAAGGCTGCCCGGCATATCCTTGTTACTCTCTATGTTCATGCTTCCTCGTATCATGATGATGCCTCGTATGATCATGCTGCCCATGCACTTCCGAGTGCGTCACCGACAGCTCCGCGTACAGCACACCCTTCATCACCTGGATGCGCTGATGGAGCTCCCTCAATCGGTGCAGAACTCCACGCACAATGATGACCTCCAGGCACTGATCATGATTCAAGTGCGTATGCACATTCGAGACAATATCATGATGATAATCATGCTGGATCTCGGTCAGCACCATCGGCAGCTCGCTTGTATGATGATCATAGACGAGCACTATCGTGCCCGCCACATGCTCATCCCCGCGCATGCGCGACGGCTCCAGCATCGCCCTGCGCGCCAGGTCTCTTATTGCCTCAGACCGATTCGTATAGCCCTGCTCCTCGAGATATTGATCGAACTGATCGATCAGCGTCGCTGGGAACGATACACCGAACCGTACCAATTCATCCTTATCATTCACACAATCACCTTCTACTCTCTGTATCTACTTCATGACGTTCCACTCTAGCATCTACTGCTTGCCAACCAGCTTCCTCAGCCCGCGCCATATCCGGCCATTCAAGATTTCGATCAGACTGTCCGTCATGCGTGGTGTCACCTTACCGAAGCTGAGCATCGTCAGATTGCGCAGCGGCTGCTCACGCACGAATGCCTGCATCACACCGACCGTCTGCGCATCCTTGCTAGACACCTGGCGCCGCACCTCCCGCATGATCGCCCGATAGATACGCTTGCCCAAGACATGCGTCTGCAAATCCTCAATCGTAGAATTGCGATGGAAGTTCCCCTTGCCACTCGGCACCGCATGCTGAATCGAACGGCCATACAGCGCTTCGAACTCCTCCCGACTGACCGCAGGCAGCTTGCTCAGCTCATAGTACGACGGCAATTCCGCCCGGCGGTCATTCAATCGCTCGTCGTACGCGGAGACAGCCTCGACCACGACCCGCTCCGACAGCCGGATATCCCGTGACGAAGCACCGATCAGAATCTCGAACTCCCCGCTCTCCACCTGCCAGTCCTGCAGCTCTACATTATAATACGCGAACGCGCGCTTATCCAGCGTCAGCTCCACCACTGTAGATTCACCCGGCGCGAGGCTGACCTTCGCGAAGCCCTTCAGCTCCTTATCCGGCCGGAAGATCGACGACTCCACATCCCGCACATACAGCTGCACGACCTCCTTGCCGAATCGATCACCCGCATTGCTCACCCGGCAGCGCACCTTCAGCTCATCAACATCCATCATCTGCGTACAGCTCAGCTCCAGCTGAGCATACTCAAACCTCGTATAAGACAGCCCATGTCCAAAATAAAACAAACAATCCCGCTTCGCCGAATCGTAATACCGGTACCCGACATAGACGCTCTCCCGATACTCGACCGCGGTCGGCCCCATCGGGTACCAGGCGTTCGCCGCCGAATCGGACAGCGCCAGCGGGAACGTCTCCGCCAGCTTGCCGCTCGGATTCACATCTCCGAACACGATGTCCCACAGCGCGCTGCCCGAAGCCTGACCGGCCAGATACGTCTCGAGCACGGCCTTCGCCTCGCCCAGCCACGGCATCTGTACAGGCGCGCCGTTGCAGAGCGCTAGCACAATATTCGGGTTATGCCGGGCCACCTGGCGGATCAGCTCATGATGGGCTTCGGGCATCTCCAGATGGGTGCGATCGAACCCTTCCGCCTCATCGACATCCGGCAGGCCGGCCATAATGACAACGACATCCACCGCACGCGCCACAGCGCAGGCTTCATCGATCAGCTGCTGATTCGGCTCAGACACGCGCGCCTGATAGCCCTTGGCATACTGAATCTCCAGCCCAGCCTGGCTCGAGGCGCGCTCCCGCAGCGCGTCCAGCGCCGTATCGAGCCGGATTGGATTCACCTGCGAGCTGCCTGCGCCCTGATAGCGTGGAATCTTCGCGAACTCGCCGATCAGACCCAACTTCACCGCGCTGGCGAGCGGGAGAATCGCAGCCTCATTCTTCAGCAGCACCATGCTGTCCGCAGCGGCCCGGCGCGCCAGCTGATGATGCGCCTCTACGTCATAGCGATAGCCCTCCCGGCGGCTGGCCCTATGCTTCAGGATCAGCTCGATCACTCGGCCAGCCGAAGCATCCAGCTCCGCCTTATCCAGCTCCCCTGACTGGACAGCTTCAACCAGCTGCTGATCGGTATAGCCGAAGGAAGTCGGCATCTCCAGATCGAGGCCTGTCCGCAGCCCCTGCACGCGATCATTCACAGCGCCCCAGTCCGACACAGCCAGACCGCCGAAGCCCCACTCGCCGCGGAGTATCGTCCGCATGAGATGCTCGCTCTCGCCTGCATAGCTGCCGTCCACTTGATTGTAGGCCGTCATGACCGTCCATGGCTTCGCCTGCTGAATCGCCCTCTCGAAGCCAGCGAGATAAATTTCCCGCAGCGCTCGTTCATCGACAAGCGCATCGATCGTCAGTCGCCGATACTCCTGATTGTTGACCGCGAAGTGCTTGAGCGAGGTGCCCACACCCTGCGACTGCACGCCGTCAATGAACGCAGCGGCGATCTCGCCTGCAACATACGGATCCTCCGAGAAGTACTCGAAATTCCGTCCGCACAGCGGCGAGCGCTTAATATTGATGCCAGGGCCGAGCAGCACCGCTACGCCCTCCTGCTGACATTCCTCCCCCAACGCCACGCCAATCTCCCGCACAAGCTCACGGTCCCAGGTTGCGGCAAGTCCGACCGCTGTCGGAAAGCATGTCGCCGGCACACTCTGATCAATCGCGTGACCATCCGCTTGTCTGCGCAAGCCATGCGGCCCATCCGTCACCATAATGGAGGGCAATCCCAGACGCTCCACGCCCTTCAGCATCCACCAGCTCTGCCCGGAGCACAGCCCTGCCTTCTCCTCCAGCGTCAACCGCGCTAGGATCTCATTCACCGCTTGCTTCATGCCTCAACGCCTCCAGCAGCTGATGATCAGCCTCGATATAATGTTGCTTCATACGCTCGCAACGAATCGGCCGGAGCGTCGTAATTCCCCATTACACGTTCATAGCCCCGTACAGACATAGGCCGCCGCTGTACATGCGCAGTCAGATTCAGCTCCACATAATACCGCTGACTGCCTAATTGCCTGTAATAAGCGAATACGTCCCTGCGCTTATTCGCGGCCGGCTGGAAGTCGCCATAGATCAGCGTCTCATCCGACTTGCGCAGCGCGATCAGCCGCTTATAGAAGTGCCAGATAGAGTCTTCGTCATGGATTGCAGTCTGCGCATTGCACTGCTTATAATCCTCACTCACCTTGATCCAAGGCGTGCCGGTCGTAAATCCGCCATTGTCCGCCGCGCTCCACTGCATCGGTGTCCGCGCATGATCCCGGCTGCCGCTGATTACCTTGCGCAGCGCGGCCTCCTTCCCCACCTGCGGCAGCAACTCCATATACAGGTTAATGCTCTCCACATCCCGGAACTCGCTGATATCGTGCCACTCCACATTGATCATCCCCAGCTCTTGTCCCTGGTAGATGAACGGTGTGCCCTTCAGCGTAAGCTGCAGCATAGCTAACAGCTTACCAAGCATGGCGCGATACTGAGGATCCGGATTAACCTTGGACAGCATGCGTGGATTATCATGATTGTCGTAGAACAGCGTCATCCAGCAATACTTGCCATAATGCAGCATCCAGTCCGTATAATAAGCCTTCATCGCGTTCAGATCATAGCGATAATCATCGAACCTGACCTTGCCCGGGGTCTCCAGATGGTCGAAGGAGAACACCATATCCAGCTCCTTGCGCGACTCTGCTGTTAGCAGCTTGCTGATCTCGATCCCCACACCAGGCGTCTCGCCGACGGTCACTGCTCCATAGCGATCGAACGTCTCGCGCCGCATCTCCTGCAGATACGCATGCAGACGCGGTCCATGGAAGTAATGCTCAATCCCGTAATAGCCCATCATCTGTCCGATGCTCGGATTGCCCTCCGGCAACGCCGGATCCTTGGAGATATAATTGATGACATCAAGCCGGAAGCCGTCGACGCCCTTGTCCAGCCACCAGTTGATCATCCTGTAGATATCCGCCCGCATCCGTTCATTGTCCCAGTTCAGATCCATCTGCTTCTTCGAGAACAAGTGCAGAGCCCACTCGTCATGCTGCTCATAATAATTCCACGCCGAGCCGCTGAAGAAGGACGTCCAGTTCGTCGGCGGCTTCGCATCAACAGACTTCTTCCATAGATAGTAGTCCTTATACGGCGAATCCGGCTCATGCAGCGCATGCTGAAACCATTCATGCTCATCCGAAGTGTGGTTCACCACAAGATCCATGATCAGCTTCATCCCGCGCTGATGCGCCTGCTCCAGCAAGCGGTCGAAGTCCGCCATCGTCCCGAACTCCGCCATAATCTGATAATAATCACGAATATCATAGCCGTTATCGTCATTGGGCGAATCATAGATGGGAGACAGCCAGATCGTATCGATGCCTAACTCCTGCAGATAATCGAGCTTCTCCAGAATACCTGCCAGATCTCCGATCCCGTCACCATTGGCATCCTTGAAGCTGCGCGGATAGATCTGGTACACGATCGCCTCCTTCCACCATGCTCGCGTAATTTCGGATGGCTCTGCATGATCCGTGATCTCTGCTGCATTCAGCAGCTTCAGGAAGGTGTCCGCGAAGCCCTCGCCGAGCATGCCCTTGAGCAGCTTGCCCATCGTTCCGAGCGTCAGATTGCCGACGATCGGATTGGTGATCCAGTACTCGCTGCGGCCGAGTTGACGTATTATTTTGAAGATGATGTCGTGTCCGATTGGGTGCTTGTAGATGTCCTTCATCTTGCTGCTCAGCGTCAGCCGTTGATTAACCATGCTGCTCCACCTCGCTCCGCTTCAGATTCGCTTCCATATACACAGCCACCGCACGCTCATCGAGCCGGTAGAAGTACATCGCGATCAGCATGCCGACATACCCGATCGCAGGCACCAGCGTCAGGATGATCCAGATGCCCTCCAGCGCCGATTCCGTCTGATGGCTGGACTGCTCGACATAGCCGAAGTAGCTCATCAGCGTGAGCACCAGCGTAGCGGCCAGCGCCCCAGTCAGCTTCGTTACGAGCGTCTGCAGAGAGAAGGCGATCCCGACGGCTCGTTCACCGTTGACCGCGGCGCCGTATTCGATGCAATCCGCCGTGAACATCCCGTAGATCAGCAGCGGAATCTGCATGACCATCACGCGCACGGTGGACAGCGCCAGGAACAGCCCGAAGCTCTCATAGCCGGCGAAGTATTGCAGGATCGACAGCGCGATCGCGAGCAGACAGCTGTAGATGGTCAGTCGCTTCTTGCCAAGCTTCTGGATCATGGCGGGCAGCAGCGGCGCGATAAGAATAACCGGCAGGATCGTGGTCGCTAGAATAATCGTCAGCAGCCCCTCGTCTCCTAAGTTGGAGTTCGCGAAGTAAACGGCTACAATTTGCAGCGTATTCGTGCCGTTAATGGCCAGATAGCCTGCATAGAAGATCAGCAGATACTTATTCTTGAACAGGTAGAGGAACAACCTCACGAACGAGAGCTGCTCACTGCTGCGGTGCACAATCCGCTCCTTGGCGGTGAAGCTGAGCGGCACCATGACGAGGAAGGCGACCAGGCAATATACGCCAACCGCGCCCTGCCAGCCGAGCATTCCCTTCATGCTCATGAACGCAGCCGATGTGATTGCCGCTATAGCAGCTGCCACCCTTCCATAAGCCTGCAGCTTGTCGCGCTCGTAGAGATTGCTCGTCATCACGGTTGACAAGGAGAAGATCGGAGAGTCTGAAACCGTATACATCATATCCCACAGCAGATAGGTCGCATAAGCGTAGATCAGCTTAGTCGTATAGCTTGCATCCAGCTCGACGAACAGCAGGAAGGTCGATAATGGCACCAGAATCGTCGCCGCTCGGATCCAGGGCAGGTACTTGCCGCGCTTGAAGTTGCACTTGTCGACAATTGCCCCCATAATCGGGTCGTTAATCGCATCCCAGAGGCGGGCTACCAGCAGCATCAAGGTTGTAGCGCCGAGGGTAAGCCCCACATACTCCGTGTAGAAGTAGACGAGGAACTGCAGCTGCAGCACATAGATCATGTTCTGTCCGAGGAAGAATCCGCCGTAGGACAGCCGCTCCGACTTCGCGGTTTGCAAGGTTGGCCGAATCAATGGATCACGCTCCAATACCGGGTAGTGAACAGCATGTTATGCAAGATTCGACAAAATTGGCGCATTCTCCTTCCCTGCAACACAAGTCGATACAGGGTCACTTCACCTCAATGTCGTCCACACCAAGATCAATCAATATCCGACCTGCCTCCACCCTCGTTAACTGCGTGAAGTCCAGTGTCCCCGCACGATCAGCATCATGCGCTTGAATCGCTGCAATCTGGCTATTGGTCGCCGGTTGATGGCGAATCAGCCGGTCCATATTCTCGTACGCCACCTTCCTAACAAGTGCGGGATCATCAATCGCGTCAATCCAGCGATACATCCCTTCAATGGCCACTTCCTCACTCCCCAAGCCATAGCCCGAATCCGTACTGAGCATGAATCGATCCGGATACTTCTCCATCACGGATATGTAGGATGCCATCTCTCGATCATCGTAACTGTTCACCGTCGTGAATCCCGCGAATATATCCATATAGAGATTCGGGTGCTCCTCTAACAACCGCTCGACATTACCTGCCTGATTATAGGCATTCGCATGAGCGAAGATGAACGTCGTATCTGGATATGCCGTTAATGCATCCATCAGCTTCGTTACTGCATAACCATTGGGCGGATCAATATGCAGGAGAAGGGGAACCTCATATTCCGCGGACAGCTCATAGAGCTGCGGCAGTATGCCGTCCATTGGATCCTCTGTCTTCCAAGCGACGTTAGCCAGCACTGGAGAATGTATTGAAGCAGCCGCAATCTCCCCGATCCCGAAGTAGCCCTTCTCTAGATTAATTCTAGCTGTCTCTAGACCAGATTCATCCAACAAATTAACGCCGGAGAAGAAGGGGATGAACCGCTCCGGATGCTCCTGATAGGCACGCCAAGCAATCGCGTCGGTCCTCATGGCAGACGGCTCTGAGACATCGCCGAAGAGCACAATCTGATCGACACTCGTTCGATCCCATGTGCTGAGCATGGCGTTGTATCGTCTATCGCTGGCGCCGTGATTGTGAACATCGATTAGCCGCAAGTGACCATATTCATCCACTAACTCCTCCAGACTCTTCACGCTTACCGTCTCCTGCTCCTCCATCTTACCTTCAGCTTCATTACTGGCAACTGGCTCAGCAGGTCCAACCGGCTCTTCCACGCCCTTCACTAACGTAAGAACAAGTAGGATAATCCCCAGAGTGGTAATGATCGCCAACATCCATCGTCTAACACTTCGTGCAGCGGGCATATGACCTTCTCCCTTCGATGATCATTATTTAAAGATTCTTCCTGCACGCATTACTTTCCTCTATGAATATGAAATCTGCTATAATGAGTTACAATCTAGCATTCTAGTAACCGACAATTTCAACACAACAAGGAGAACCTACCACCACGTGAACACGCAAAATACATCCGCAGGCCTCATGTCTGCACTCATGGCCTGTACGGGCGGGGCCATCATGGTCCTGAACACGGCCAATATAATGGGCATGCCGCGAGCCGAGCTGGTCGCTTGGCTATTCGTCGTCTACGCGCTCGGCGGCGCATTGAACCTATTCATGGCGCTGCGTTACAAGCTGCCATTCGCTGGTGCGCACTCGATTACTGCAATCGCATTCCTCAGCACAGCCGCAGCCTCCTACTCCTGGCCGGAGCTGACCGGCAGCTTCATTATGGCGGGCTGCATCATCGCACTTCTGGGCATGACAGGCGTGTTCCCGCTGCTGTTAAAGCATATTCCGCGACCATTCATCGATGCGATGCTGGCAGGTGTCATCCTGCACTTCGCAATCGATATCGTGCCCGCCTTCAAGGCATCACCGCTAATCGCTGGACTAGCCATCCTAGGCTACTTCATCACACCTCGGCTGTCTAAGGCCATACCGCCAATCGCCGGCGTGCTCGTGTTCGGTATCATCGGTCTATTGCTTGCCTATGACTTCCCGGAAGCGGCGCATGCGCCGTTCGAGCTGCCCGCCTTCCTGGCGCCAAGCTTCACAGTGAGCGGCTTCCTCGGCATCGCACTGCCGGTAGCCGTGCTCATCCTGAGCAATGATCTGACCGTCGGGCTGGCCTCGCTGAAGAAGAACGGCTACGAGCCGCCGGTGAACAAGACGATCGTCTTCTCTGGACTGGCAACCGCAGTCGCCGGACTACTCGGCGGTCATTCCATCAATGTGGGTGGCATGATGAGCACCGTATGCAGCAGCGAAGAAGCCGGCCCGCGCGAGAAGCGCTACCTGGCCGGCGTTGTATCTAGCGTGCTGGTTATGCTGTTCGGACTATTCGCCTGGAAGGTCATCGTCTACTTAGCGATGCTGCCAGGTTACTTCATTACGGTCGTTACGGGATTATCACTGATCAGCGTGCTGATCGGCAGTCTGAAGAGCGCCTTCTCTGCAGTCGGCTATCGCTATTCTGTGCTGCTCGTATTCGTAATCGCCGTCTCGAACGTGAGCTTCCTCGGCATCTCTGCCCCGGTCTGGTCGCTCGTCATCGGTATGCTCGCAGCTAGGCTGTTGGGCGAGGGTAAGTCGGAGAGTGTGAACTAGACATCTGGAGGCCATGCAGCTATGAGGACTAAGCTAATCTACATCTTCTTGTTCTATGTATTCATCTATGCGGGCAATGCTGTATACGGGACCTTCCTGCCGGTCTACTTTCAGGATATCGGCTTCAATGCTGTCCAGATCGGCACCTTGCTCAGTCTTGGCCCATTCGTCGCGCTATTAGCACAGCCGGTATGGGGAACGGTGAGCGACCGCGCCAAGACTAAGAATCGCATCGTATATATCATGCTGATTGGGTGCGCGGTCGCGCTTCTCCTCTATCCAATCTCCGTTCAGTATACGTATCTGCTGCTCATGATCTGTCTGTTCACGTTCTTCCAGACCTCCATCTTCGCCATCAGCGACACCATTACACTGGAGGTGCTCGATCGCGCCAACCTGCAGAGCTTCGGCCTCATACGTATGGGAGGTACGATCGGCTTCGCGGCGATGTCGCTCATATTCGGCCTGATCGCGCGCGATCACTTGGGCAATCTGTTCTCCGTCTATCTAGGGATCATTATCATAAGCATACTGCTCTTCAGCCGATTCCCTGTTGTGGAAGGCCATCAATCCGCTGGGCGCAAGCTGTCCATACTCGTCCTGTTCCGTCATCGTACGCTGATGCTGTATTTAAGCTTCAATTTCATCATCCAGCTAACATTAGGATTCTATTACGCCTTCTTCCCCATGTACTTCAAGGCGCTAGGCGGAGATAATTTACTACTCGGCTGGTCCATGGTCATCTCATCGCTTAGCGAGGTGCCATTCCTGTTATTCGCCAACAAGATTGCCCAGCGCGTGAAGATTCCGATCCTGCTGCTGGTAGCCGGCATCGCGACTACGCTGCGCTGGTACTTCTTCTCGGTCATCGATGGACCGCTGTGGATCCTGCCTGTGCAGATGCTCCACGGGCTGATCTTCATTGTCCTGGCCGTCACGATGGCAACCTATATTAACCGGGAGGTACCCAAGGAGCTTAAGGCGAGCGGTCAGACCTTCAATGGCCTGTTGAATCTAGGGGTAACGCGCATCATCGGCAGCTTCTTCGGCGGCATCGCGATTGCCCAGTTCGGACTGCGCGAGGTATTCTTGTTCAATTCCATCGCCACCGCAGTATGTGTGGTCGTATTCGGACTGCTCTTCTGGCGCTTCTCGCCGCAAGAGAAATCGTCAGCTTAAGGACAGGCGCACACCCCGACTCGCGAGAAACCGCGCGGCGTGATGAACTGACTGGTACGACGATTAGATTGCGAGCGTCGGACTAAGGCGTTTGGCAGGTGCGGCAAGTAGAGTGGTGAGCGTGCATACTGAGGCGTTGGGCAGGTAACTTTATTGGTGACAGGGCTATTGGAGCGTGGCAAATGAGTTCGAGCAAATAGGACGGTGGAATCGGCTTAAATCACCATAGCAGGTTAGGCCGCTAAGCCTAACCTGCATGAAACTACAGCACACTGCGACCAGTTACATAGGTATTGCTCCAATATCCGGAATCCAAATTGTTGATCTCTACGCCATTCGATGGCGCGGCATGGACAAACTCGCCGTTGCCGATATAGATACCATCATGATTGATGATGCCATCGTTGTTCGTATCGAAGAATACGAGGTCCCCAGGCTTCAAATTCGACTTCGATACGAATCGTCCCTCCTGTGACTGCTTGATGCTCGTCCGAGGCAGACTATAGCCGTGCATCTTATTGAATACGAATTGCACGAACGCTGAACAATCCGTATAGCGATTATTCGTATTCCAAGGCTCAGCGCCGAACCGGTAGTCGAATTTTCCGATATAGGCAATCGCTGTTGCCACAATATCATCTGCGGTAGCTGTCGGGGCAGGCGCAACATAATCGAAGTAACTTGCTGAGGTATATCCAGTTACTCCGTTATATTTGACCTTCAACCAATAGCTGTTCACCGTCTCGATTACCTGCACCTTCTCGCCTCGCGCGATGAAGCCAATTTTATTGCTGGCTACCTTGGCCGAGCTCCTGAAGTTCACCCCACGCAATGCGGTTGCTGACGAGGGCTGATAGTTTGTGTACTTGTCGCTTGCAGATATGTACCCTTCCTTACCATTTGCATCCTCGATCTTGAGCCACTTGTCATTGACCTGCTCCATTACATGAACACGCTCACCCTTGCGGAGCATCCGATATACGATTGAACTGGTCGTGGGTTCCGATCTGAAATTCACACCGTAGATCACATCTGTCTCGTATGTACTGGCTGCCGATACGGGCGGGGCTTGTCCTAACAACAGAGAGGCAGACAGCGTCACTGCGAGTCCGAGCTGTACAATCTTCTTCATCTATGAATCTCCTCCTTATCCTCTATGCTAATGAATTTGGGAGAGAGATGAAACCTGTAAATTGTGGAAGTTGGCGCAGCGTCATATAATGAGTGTATCAGGAAGGAGGGGCTGGCTTGGACGAACTGCAATACGAGAATGAAAGTGGAACCTTGCTGGTATCCTATCGCAAGGCGCACAGCCATCATATGGCGATCAATCACTTTCACAGCACCTATGAGATCTTCTATCTGATGTCGGGTCAGCGCACATTCTTCATTCAGGATCGGACGATCGATGTTAACGAGGGCGATATCGTGATTATCTCGCCGAACATCCTCCATCGGACAACGAACAGAGCTATCCCGCAGCATGAGCGGCTGATTATTAATGTTCATGAACGATATATGACCGCATGGTTGGACCGAGACAGTGACCCGCTGCAGCTGCTGGCCGATCAAGCGTTCACGCTGATCAGCGTAAACGAGCAAGAACGGGGCGAAGTCGAAGGAATCGCGAGGAAGATCATTGCGGAGATTACCGGCAAGCTGCCTGGCTTCGCCGTGTATGCACAGACGCTGACGACACAGCTGCTGCTACATTGCAGCAGATTGATCAGACGGAGCCGCTCGGAGCAGCCAGCGCTGCCCAGCCCCATGCATGCGCGTATCTTCGAGATTGTGCGTTACATCAACGGCCACTATATGGAAGAGATTTCTCTTCACTCGCTGGCAGAACGCTTCTATGTCAGCCCGTATTATCTAAGCCGCTTCTTCAAGGAGGCGACCGGCTTCACCTTCGTGGAGTATCTGAACAATGTCAGAGTCAAGGAAGCGAAGAAGATGCTGATCCAGTCGCCGATGAAGGTCAGCGCAATTGCTCGTAAGGCCGGCTTCGGCAGTGTGACGCACTTCGGTCGAGTATTCAAGCAGGTGACCGGACATAACCCACTCTACTATAGAGGTAGGGAATAACAGTCCCCTAATATGTCATCCCCACGTGCTGCATCAAGCTTGAGGTGTGCTGTTACTTCTTCATCTCGCTCGGAGACAGCCCCCAATACTTGCGGAATACCTTGGCGAAGTAACTTAGATCGCGATAACCGGTCGCATGAGCGGCATCGTACACCTTGGCATCACTGAGCAGCATCTCCTTGGCTCGTTCCATGCGCCGCGCAAGTACATAGCTGGAGAATGAATCCCCTGTCTCCTTCTTGAAGAGTCGACTAAGATAGGAGGGATTCACATAGAGACGCTCTGCTAGAGAATGCAGACTTAAGTCCTCCGCCAGCATCTGATCGACAGACTCTAATACGCGCTTCACCATGCGGTGGCTGGAGCTCTTGCGTTCCTGATCCAAGTAAGCGGCGATCTGTCCGGTCACGCGTCTGGCCCATTCCATCATCTGCTCCTTAGAGACCAGATCCTCTATGGCTAACAAATACGTGTAATCCTGTGGAAGCACCTTCTGAAGCCGCCACCCCTGCGACTGAATCATCCGTGTGAAGGCACCGCTCACATACAGTAGAAACTCATAGACAAGCTCAGTTGAACTAGCTTGTGCCAATGCCTGCTCGAGCTGCTCCTCAATTAACTGTTGCGCGCGATTCGTCTCCCCGGTGAATATCGCAGCCTCTAGCTGTCTCTCGAAGGCGGAGTCGAGATAGACCGGTTGACCCTCTTGTCTGACCTCCAGATAAGGTATCGCGATCGCATGGCCGTACACAGCTCTCTCCTGCAACGCTCGACAAGCCTGTTGATAAGACTGAGACACCTCCGCGAAACCCACCGCATTACCCATTCCCGCGCTCGCTGTCACCTTCAGGCATTCCTTCACCACGTCAAGCAGCCGGGAGATTCGAATATTGATTTGCTTCGTCAGGTCGCCCTCCGTCTCTCCCTCTTGTCCTTGAAACAGCAGAACAGTCAGTCCGCTGGCATCTGAGAAGACCAGCGCTTCCTCAGCAGGTACATATTCCTTAGCAATACGTTCGAGCGAGAATTGCAGGAGCGGCATATCGGTAGCCAGGAATCGCGTCTCCGTCTCGGTTAGCGGATCGATTCCGCATACCGCGACAGCATATCGCGCATTAGCGTCTAATGACAGACCGAGCTCTTCGGCATGCCTGATCAGCTCCCATTCGGCATAGCGATTCATCATCCAGCCGCGCAGCAGATCCTCCTGCAGCTGCGGAAGCCTGCTTTTCCACAATCGCTGCAGCTCAGTCATGCTATGCTTCTCCAGCAGCTCTTGGCGGATTTCTTCTGCAACTTGAATGACAGTGCGCAGAATCACATCATCTCCCGCTGGCTTCAATAAGTATTGATTGACTCCCAGCTCAATGGCCTTCTGCGCGTATTGGAAATCATCATGACCGCTTAGAATGATAATCTTCATATGCGGCTTCTTCTCGAGGATAGCCGCTGCCAGAGCCAATCCGTCCATCTCTGGCATCTCAATATCCAGCAGCATAATATCCGGCATGCGTCGCTGCGCGATCGCCAATGCCTCTGCTCCATTCTCCGCAAGCGCCACGACTTCAATCCCATGCTGATCCCAAGCAATATTATTGGCTAGACTGTTCAATATCCGAATTTCATCCTCTACAATCATCAGGTTCATACATCTTCCCCCACCCATGGATTTCTGCAGCGATCAATCGGGAGATCAATGCGAGCGACCGTTCCCTTGCCCTCCACACTATCAATCGTGAATACCGCTGTATCCCCGTAATAGAGTTTAATTCTCGTCTTCACATTCATCAGTCCGAACAGCTCATTATTCGGCTCTGAATCCGATTGGATATCACTATCGCTACTCCGAGCTAATGCATCGCGAATGTAAGCCATTCGCTCTATACTTATGCCCTTGCCGTTGTCCGACACTTGCAGAATCAGACGATCACCCAGCCACTCGGCGGAAATGCGTAATTCGCCGTTGCCATTCCGCTTCTCAAGACCATGCAGAATCGCATTCTCGACTAGCGGCTGCAGAATCAGCTTCAACACATACAGCTTGCTGCTGTCCGGCGAGGATTGGAAGCTCGCTGTGAATTGGTCAACAAATCTTAGCTGCTGAACGCGAATATAATACTGCAGGTGGGCGAACGTGTCCTCGACCGTAAAGCATTCCTGTCCCTTGCTCATACTGAGTCGGAAAAATTGCGAGAGATTCAGCACCATCTCACTGATCTCATCCGCGTCGTAATTTTTGGCAGACCAGTAGATAGAATCTAGTGTGTTATATAGAAAATGCGGGTTTATTTGTGATTGCAGAAATTTCAGTTCCGTCTTCGTCAGTCGAAGCTGCTGCTCATAGATGTCGCGGATGAGATGCCGCTGCTGCTCAACCGTCTGATTGAAGGCATCGGTTAAATAACCGAGCTCATCCTTACGATTATTCGCAAGCCGCATATCCAGGTTGCCTAGTCGCAGCTGTCTCATGCCTGACACCAGAGAGGAAATAGGCGAAGCAATGCTGCTATAGATCAGCCAGGCAATCCAGAAGGCCAGTACAAAGCTGATGAAAATGATCCAGTAGGAGAAGATCTGAAGCGGCTTAGACTTCATGAAGATCTCGTTCTCCGGCTGTATGAGAAGGAGCGACCAGCCGCTTCTTGCGGAATTGGCACGTATCGCCATATGTGGCTCCGTCGAGTTCGGCGGCCTCAGGACAGACATATTCTGCATCATCATATCCGCAGCTTCAATTCGCTGTTCCTCCGGCGCATTGGTAACAATGAGGCGCCCAGCTTGATCAAGCAAGTAGATGTGAGAGGTTGCGCTGGGGACAAGATTCATTAAATATCCAAGCAGCATACGCTTCGAAATAGACAGCATGATGACATTGCCGCCCCTGTCCCTGCTGTACAGATCCATCAGCTGCATCAAGATAACCTGCTGCTCATCATAGACCGGATCCGCCCAACCCATTAGCGCCTCCCTATGCGTCTGCGGTATATAGAGGTTAAATGCGCCGTTGGATCTCATCACCTCTTCATACCAATCCTCCTGCAAGGCCTCCGGTCGATGAAGCGCGCCAATACGACTAGATAGCATCCGCCCAGAGCTGCCATGATAGATCGTCACCGCAGATACACTCGGATTTACCGCAGCAATATTCGTAATCTGCATCATGACCTGTGTGAAATCGATCAGCGCCTTCGATGTCAGCTGCTCCTCCTCGTGGCTCAACAGCGAGGTCAAGCTTCGATCCGTCGATATAAGCGTGGAGAGATTCTTCAATCCATCCATAGTTAGATCGACATACTCCAGCGCTGAGCTCATCGCGCTCATCGTTCGTTCGCTGAGCTCCTGCTCCAGAATTTGCTGAGAACGGACATTGGTGAATAGGCTGAATACAATAAGCGGCAAGAGTATGATAATAAAATAACAGGTTAATCTGACTTGGATCGACTGATTAAATTTCTCCCGCAACAACCATCGCTTACTCATCTGCATCCCCCCACATGACTAGCAACCTGAACAGCGGAAATGGCGCTCCGAGGGAGCGCCAAAATCTTCCTTATTTATTTTCCGTGAACCAGGCGTTCACTTCTGCAGTAATCTCGTCTCCGCCCTTCTTCTTCCATTCCTGGACGAATTCATCGAAGGCGTCAATCGGCAGCTGTCCGACAATAATCTTGGTGAAGTATTCCACCTCCAGCTTGGTCAAATCCGCTTTATACTTACCCATGCCAGGAGTCGGTACACCGAAGTATTGGTCTCGAATCGCCACCTTCTCAATCCGATCAACGTTATCATTCAGGTTAAACTCCATCCCCAGTGAATCAAGACGATCACGCTCTTCCTTGGCGCCATAAGGCCGGATGGATTCACCAAGCGTCTGTCGGTAGATATGCTCGTTATGCTTCTCGAAGTCGGTGACCATCTTACCGTCCTGTATCGACCACACCTCGTTCTCAAAGCCAAGCAGCAGCGTGCGATATCCTTCACCATTCATGAAATTCAGCATACGTACAACAGCATCTGGATTCTTGCTAGTGACCGGTACCACGTTATAGCCTGAAATGTAGCCGTGACCTGTCGTGCCTTGCTTGCCTTCCGGACCGATAGGGAATTCCAGCGGAATCCATTCCGCCTTCGGATCATTGTTCTTACTGGTCAGGATCGGACCGCGCGTATCGTACCAGAAAGCCGAGAATAAACCGACCTGCCCGCTGGCAATCTTCTCGCTGAAGTTCGCTTCCTTATTCAGCATCCATTCCGGGTCAACCAATTTATCCTTATGCAATCCTGCCAGGAAGCTCAGCGCTTCCTTCATCTCTGGCAGAATACTGGCGTTAACCAGTTGACCATCGCGTTCTGTCCACATCCCTTTCTGAATCCCGTACGCGCCGACGATTGGAGCAATGCGAGCTAAATTCTCAGCCATAATGTAGCCGTACGTGTCCTTCTTGTTATTGCCGTCTGGATCATCCTCTGTGAAAGCACGCATAACCTCGCGGTACTCTTCCAATGTCTTCGGCGGCTGCAAGCCCAGCTTATCCAACCAATCCTTACGGATATACATAATTTCATTGCCCGGCTGCGCATTCATGGATGGAATCGCGTAGATGTTGCCATCGATGGTAACGGTCTTCCATGCATCCTCTGGAATATTCCGCATAAGATCTGGACCGAACTTCTCGATCCATTCGTTAAGTGGCTGCAGCGCATTCTGCTTCACATAATTCTCGAACCAGCTCGAGTCGTATGTAAAGATAGAGTCCGGCAAATCACCAGATGCCATAATGACATTGAGTGCATCCTGATAGCCATCAGACGGCGGGATTTGCAGCGTAATATCCAGGTTCGTATTCTCTCTGACAAAATCAATATAAGGATTGTTGTTCTCATCCATACCATCTGGGAACTTCCGTCCTCCGTTATTGAATACGACGCGAATCGACTTGCGCTCCAGCTCTTCCGATACTTGTTCGGAGCCTGATTGAACAGCTTTCGGTGATTCTGGAGCCGGTGCTGGTTGATTAGGTGTATTCGATGAACACCCCGTCAGCCATACTAACATAGCTAGCAGTACAACAGCTATAATCTTCTTCCATTTATTCATAGACTAGAAACCCCTCTCAATGTCTCATTTTATCCTTTGACGGAGCCTAACATAATTCCTTTCACAAAATACTTCTGCAGGAAAGGGTAAACAATTAGAATCGGTATCGTACTTGCGATGAGCGCGGCAGCTTTGATCGATTCTAGCGCCAGCAGCGTGCTGTCCATATTCGCAGAGTAGCCGGAATTGTTATCAATGCCCGACGAATTGAACATGATCAGCTCTCGTAAATATACCTGCAGCGGGAACAATTTTCGATTCGTTACATAAAGTACCGTATCGAAGAAGGCGTTCCAGTGACCGACTGCGTGGAATAGCGTTATAGTCGCGATTGCAGGCATAGACAATGGAATGACAATCCGGAATAGGATACCCAGGTTGGAGCCCCCATCAATCTTAGCCGACTCCTCCAGCTCTGCTGGCACACTCTGGAAAAAATTCCGGATAATAATAACGTTGAACGCGCTGATCGCTCCCGGAATCACGAATGCCCAGAACGTGTTAAGTAGGCCAGTCCCCTTCACAACGAGGAAGGTTGGGATCATGCCTCCACCGAACATCATGCTGAACACAATCAGGAACATGATGGTCGACCTTCCCTTAATATAAGCCTTCGACAAGGGATAGGCCAATAGACAGGTTAAGATCACATTCACGACGGTCCCCACAACCGTCCGCAGCACACTGATCTTGAACGAGTTAAGAAATTCCTGCTCGTTCAACACCCTGCTGTACGACTCTAGGGTGAATTCAACCGGCCACAGGGATACCTTCCCAGACGTGATCGCATGATGACTGCTGAATGATTGTGCCAGCACATGCACGAACGGCGCGAGCGCCAGCAAGGCGAACAACCCCAGAATGACATAGTTGATTGTTGATGCGATTTGTTCCCCTCTGGATAATCTCATGGTGTCGCCTCCATTCCTACCATATGCCCTCTTGTCCAAGCTTCTTGGCACCCTTGTTCGCCAGCATAACCAGGACTAATCCAATCACGGCCTTGAACAGACCAACCGCAGTGGTAAAGCTGAACTTCGCCTGCTGGATGCCCGATCGGTATACATACGTCTCGATCACATCCGCTACATCATACACAAGCGAGTTATACAGAACGAATATTTGTTCAAATCCAACATCAAGCACATGACCAAGTCGCAGCAGGAACAAAATCACAATCACACCCATCATAGAGGGCAGCGTAATATGAATGATCTGCTTCCACTTGCCTGCGCCGTCCATAATCGCTGCTTCATAGAGCTGCGGATCAATACCGGCGATCGCCGCCAGATAGATGATCGCTCCCCATCCAACTTCCTTCCAGATATCACTCGCGACAATAATCGTTCTGAACCAATCCTCACTGACCAAGAAGAATATGGGCTCGAAGCCAAGCATCATAATGAGCTTGTTCACGACTCCTGACGAAGGAGAGAGCACATTAATCATGATCCCGCCGATGATGACCCAGGATAGAAAATGCGGCAAGTACAACAGTGTCTGGATGGAACGCTTGTACATCATATGCCGAATTTCATTCAGAAGGATGGCTAGTATGATTGGGCCTGGGAACCCCCATAACAGCTTATAGACGCTAATCAAGAGCGTGTTCCGGAATATTTTATAGAAATCGTCCGACATGAACATCGTCTTGAAATGCAGCCAGCCTACCCATTCACTCCCCCAAATTCCGCTGAACACACTGTAATTCTGAAAGGCAATAACGACTCCCCACATGGGCAAATACTTGTAAACCAGAAAATATAAGATGCCGGGAAGCATAATCAAGTATAAATCCCAATAATTACGAATCGTACGAAACCGCCTCTCCTCCGGCTTCTTATGCATGATTTCCCTGCTGTTGACGTCGACGGCTTCTATTGCGGCTATACCCCTCACTTCCTTTCGGTAATCTGAACCTACATGCTTATCCCGGGTACCTTCATTCTAGAAGAACACGCTTCAATGCGTTAGAGGACAGTGATGACCTTCATCGGTAATTTGATGACATCCTCAGACACCAGATAAACGGCTCTGCCGTCCTGCTTCGCAGGGCAAATCCGTTTAGCGTCGATATATAAGCACCTTTAAGTTGAAAACTTATAAAGTCTTATATATAAATAAAAACGACCCTCTCGGATCGTCTGTACGTTGCACCTAGTGATCAGGGCGCAATGCGGCGAACGGTGTTGCCTGTATAGAAGGAGCCTTGGAGTCGTACATGCTCGAAGGGCAGCATCGGGTTGGCGATTCTCCGCAGCATGAGCTCCGCAGCCCGCTCCCCCGCCTCCCGTATAAGCAAATTCGGACGGGACATCTCCGCATAGCTTGCATCCCCTTCATTCTCCATACCAATCAGCGATAGATCCGCAGGAATCGACAGGTGAAGGAAATCAGCGGCCACATACACCCATTCAGCTACGCCCGGCACTGCACTGATCACCGCCGTATAGCAGCCGGAGCTCAGCTTCTCCCTCAGATCTTCCATCCATGCGGCTCGATTCCCAGCATGCCCCATCAAATGACGGGCAGGATCGAGCATTTCCGTTAAGCCCAGCTTGGCTAATGCTTGCGTAAAGGCCTTCCACCTTAACTGGAAGCCTCGTGACTGCGCAATATCTCCGACATACAGAATACGGCGATGCCCATGCTCATGCAGCAGCCCGACCGAACGATGAATGGCATACTCGACATCCCAAATGACACTATCTACTTCAGCTAATTCGGGCGGATAATTAATAAGAACCTTGGGGATAGGCAGCTGCAGCAGGGCCGACTCCATCCACTCCGGCAAAGCAGCTGTTAAGAACAGTCCATCGAAGAATGACAATTCATTCCTGCTGAGCCATTGCTCAAACTCAGCTCCTTCCGTTAACTCGCTAGGCATGATTAAGGGATATAAAGAATGGCCGAGCTCATTAAGCCGAATTTGAACGCCGGTCAGCTGCTGACGGTGGAACAAGGAATCCTCGACAATCAGCATGGCGAACCGGCGGGCATGAGCATACGCCCAAGGGATGCGTTCTGCAGCTAAGCCTGCCTCCTGCTCCTTGGTCCGGTAACCGAGCTCACGCGCCTTATCAATAACCCGCTTGCGTGTCGTCTCTGACATGCCAGGCAAGCCGCGCAGCGACTTCGACACCGTATGGACCGTCAAGCCTAGTTCATCTGCAATCGTTCGTAGGGTCACCTGCTTTTTTCGATTCATCCTGCACGCTTCCTTTCATCTTCTCGAACTGAATGTAACTAAAATGAAACTATAAACCTAGCTGCAAAGCTTTTAGAATGAAGGCATCTAAGTAACTACACATGGAGAGGAAGATCAATTCGTATGACACAACGAGAAATTGCTATGACAAGAACCGTAACCATTCACGATACGGCTGACGTTATCGTAGTCGGAGGCGGACCAGCGGGTACCGCTGCCGCAATCAGCGCTGCGCGCTGCGGTCGGAAGACCATTCTGCTGGAGCATTCCGGTCAACTAGGCGGCATGGGCACGCTGGGGAATGTCAGCGTGTTCATGGGCATAGGGAATGTAACCGGCATCTATCGCGAGATCATCTCCGAATTTCTGCCTGAAGCGCTGCCTAGCTCGCATCATGTTTCGATCTGGCCGCAATATTCTCCCTTCGAACTGCGCCACTATCTGAATCTGAAATTGGAGAAGGAAGGCGTCGACGTTTATTATCATACTAGCTTCGTCTCCGCGATCATGCAAGACAACAAGATCAGTGGTGTGATCGCCAACACTAGAGAAGGCTTGCGCGCATTCGAAGGACAGATCGTTATTGACTGCACCGGAGATGCCAGAGTAGCGATGGACGCAGGTGTTCCTACACGTTCAGGGCGCGAAGAAGACGGCTTGACCCAACCGATGACCATGATGTTCATGATGCAGGATACCGGCAAGCCGGTGCAGCAGCAGCTGCCGGAGGGCTGCTACCACTATGAGAAGATCGAGGATCTTCCACAGGGCAGACATCTGTATTGGGGCGGTCTGAATGACGGATCACTGCTGGTCAACATGACGCGTGTCAGAGGGAATGGCGCGAAGATTGAGGATATCAATTACGCGGAGAAGGAAGCGCTGAAGCAGGTATTCTCAGTCGCTAACTACCTGCAACGGACGAATCATCCCACGTATATATTGTCACATGTGCCGGCTCAGGTCGGTGTCAGAGAGACAAATCAAATCGAAGGTCGCTATACATTAACTGAGGACGATCTCACAAGCGGTCGACGGTTCGAGGATGTCGCGGCGCAGACGAATTACGAGATCGACATCCACAACCCGACAGGCGGCATCCATACCGATGAGCGCAAGCTCGATGGGTACGATATTCCGTACCGCTGTATGCTGCCTGTGAACGTGGAAGGATTAATTGTGGCGGGCCGCAGTATCTCCGCTACGCATGTTGCCATGTCTTCCATGCGTGTGCAGGCCACCTGTTACGCGCTTGGCCAAGCGGCAGGAGTGGCAGCTGCGATTGCCATTGCGTCTGGTACGTCGATTGCGGATATTGATATCAACCAGTTTCATCAGAAGCTTTCGGACCAGGGCGTAGTGTTTATGAAGTAAGCTCAGCTCCGAATCAGAGGCTCCACATGGGTTGAAGACGTGAATGTTGCGAAAATCCAATATTAATTCCAGATTTGGTGGCGTATCCTACGAATTGTTACGAGAATCCAACATTCCGACCCATTCTGCATCCCATTGAGCTCGCTCACCTAATAATTATTGGATATATGCAACATTCCGCAAATTTATATGCGTTGAACAATGAAATTGTGGGATATTCGCAACAATTGTTCGCTCCTCACCATTTGGAGCAACAAAGCAGAGATCAGCTATGAATAAGCTTATGGTTTGCACAGCGAAAGGCCCATCCTCAACCGAGGATGGGCTGCTTATCGTATTGACTCCGCGGCACCTATTACTTACTTCGCCTGACTCATCTCCACACACATGAGGATGAAAGCGCCGGCGCCGTGCAGGTCATTCTCGCTCGTAGGACGAGCGATGTAATGCGCGTAATCGCCTATTCCTGTTCCGATACAGATGCTGCCGATCACAACTCGATCGTTCTCATCGAACGTCAATGTATCGATAACGCCTTGATACCCCTTCCAAGCATATTTCATATACTTCTCATCCAGATAACCCAGCCGTACTGCCTTGGCAATCGCATGTACATACAGGGAGGTACATGAGTTCTCTGTCCAATTATCAGGCTGGTCTGGCTTATCCACGACTTGATACCACAGTCCCGTCTCAGAATCCTGGTAATTCGTCAACGCAATAAGCAAGTCCTGCAGGATCTTGATTAGCTCCGGCATGTCCTTATGATCAGCAGGCAAGTATTCGAACATCTCCAGCAACGCGACTGGATACCAGCCAATAGCCCGCCCCCAGAATTCCGGGGCCAGTCCGGTCTCAGGATCCGCCCATTCCGCTTCCTTGGTCTCGTCCCATCCATGGTACAGCAGCCCCGTCTTCTCATCCTTAGTATGCTGGGCCATTAAGAGGGCCTGGTAGGTCATCATGTCGTAGTATTCGCTCTCACCGAACGTGCTGGCGAATTGCACCGCAATTGGACCGGCCATGTATAGGCCGTCTAGCCACATCTGGTTCGGGTAACGTTCCTTATGCCAGAATCCCCCAGACGGGTTGGTCTTCCAATTCTTGAGCAGCGGAACGAGCGTGTGCAAGGCTTTCTTATATCGCTCATCGCCAGTCTGTTCATACAGGGTGTACAGCAGAACGCCAGGCTGGATATCATCCAATTCATCTGGATTATACTTCTTGATGCTGCCATCCGCTAGAATCTGACTGTCCACCCATCGTTTGAGATAGTCATAATACTTATTATTGCCGGTCTCACGCCAGCACTTCTCCATCCCGGACAGGAATACCCCTTGATGATAGTGGAACCGGTCAGGCGGCAGCTGCTCCGGCTCAAACTTAGCCATTAATGCCTCACAGGCCTTCTCTGCCCAGTCGAGAGCGGTTAGGTTATCCTTGACACTTGCGTTAGCATCCTTCATCTTCTCTCATTCCTCCTATACGCTATTACCTCCATCCTATCACGCAATTATGTACATTTATTGTTCACTATCTATAATTTCTCTTATATCTTGCGATACAAATCCTATGGGCGTATCGGTACTTCACCTTCCAGAAGCGGATCGCCAGTGCTCTTCATCCATTCCTCCAAATTCTGCGCTAATTGCTCCCTGATCTCGCTGTAACGAACATCATGGACCAGATTTACCTGCTCAACAGGATCCAGATATAGATCAAATAACATCTCCTTTGGCTTCGTGAGCGCCATAAATCCGTGGTCGAACAAGAATGTGCGGTATTCGCTCTTATCCAAGTTGGCTTGAATATAGGAGGTTGCTCCGAAATTGCGAATGTATTTATATCGTTCGGTGCGTACACATCGCATAGGTTCATATTCGACGTGATAATTAATTTCCGCGTGCACTTCCGATCGTATGGATGCTGCACGCTCCTCTAGTATCGGAAGAATCGAATGTCCCTGAAGCCATTCCGGAGCAGGCAGGCCAGCCAAATCACAAATGGTCGGGAATAGATCCAAGTGGGAAACAAGAGCATCCACAGCCTCTCCTCTACGATGTCCCTGAGGTGTGCGGATAATCAGCGATACACCAATGCCCATATCGAACAAGCTGCACTTCATTCGAGGGAATGGCAGGCCATGATCCGTCGTATAGATGATCAGTGTGTCGTTATCCAGACCTGCTTCAGTAATAGCCGATAGCACCATTCCAATCGCGTCATCGGCCACTTGGGCAGAGGTCAGGAAGGCCGCCCATTGCTTGCGGTTCTCCTCGTTGTCATAGAGCATGTGCGGCGGTTGAATATACGCTTCTTCAATCTTCGGGTCAGCTGCAGGAAAATTCAGATGCGTATTGAACAATCCGAAGGATAGGAAGAAAGGTTTGTTCTTCTTCTCCTTAATGTAAGTTGATGCCGCCTCCGCATTATGCATATCCCAGCTTACGGAATCAAAATCAAACACCTTCATATCATAATTCGGATTTCCAATAATGTGATGATACCCGATCATCTCGGACTGAGGCGCTTCATGTTGAATGCCGCATAATACTGTCTCATAGCCGTTACTATTCAAATAAGTGACCAGATGCTTACTATAATCCTTCATCTCTGCGCCACGGTGAGCCAACCCGTGCATACCTGCAGTATGGGGAGCCACACCGGTCAGCAGCGCTACTCGGCTAGGGGAGCAAGTCGGACCCGCACAATAGGCTTGACGGAACAATACCCCCTCCTTGGCCAACTCCATCAGATGTGGTGTCGGCACTGCATAACCGTATGGCTGGATGAATCGGCCTGTATCATGGGTATGAATGTAAACAATATTCATGTGTATTCCCCCTTATTCTAATTGATAGATCTCCACTGATGTTAGACTCGTTATCCAACTTCAGGCGGGTAACATAGTACAACCTGCAATGGCTCTTGCTGCGAATTCGCCCATACCAGATCTCGGCATGCAATCGGGATGAACAAGGCATCGGATTTGCTTACTTCAAGCTGTCCACCATCCCATGTCACTGTACCTTGGCCATCGATGATAATTGCAATTGCGAAGCTGCCTTGATGAACAGCAGCGAATGACGTGTAGATATCGAGTTTATGCATGCGGAAGCATGGCGTATGATCGATGCCGATCAGACATAGCTCTTCACCACCGTGCACTCTCTTCACTGAGACCGGCTCGATCTTCCATCGATTTAGCGTTTCCTCATAGGAGTATGCGTCATAGTGGAAGCAATCCAGCATTCGCTCGAATCCTAAGCCTTGATGGCAAGCCATATCAGGCACTGCGTTGCCACTCGGCGTCGTTCTCTCTGTGCGCAGGGTTAGATCAGACGGTTCTTGGATTTCAATTAATAAACATCCGCTGCCAATGGCATGGGGAATCCCACCCTCTACAAGGAAAACCTCCCCTTCCTTAACAGGGACGCGATGAAGAGCATCCAACATACCCGCGATATCCTGCGTCTCGAACAACTGCTTCCATCTCTCCCGATTCATACCCGGCTTAAATCCAAAATAGAGGGACGGTTGCTCCCCGTCTATCGTTCGGTTCCCTAATACATACCAAGCTTCAGTCTTGCCGAATCGAGAGTGAAATTGTTGTCGGGCAAACTCAGGGTCGGGATGCACCTGAATCGTCAAGCGTTCCGCCGCATCCAGCACTTTGACCAGTACACCGGTATCCATGCCATATTGATCTACATGAGCCTGACCTAGAAACTGCTCAGGATTGGATGCGATGATATCTTTAAGCAATAAGGTTGTCCCGTCCTGCAGCATGATGCGACTGAATCCTTCCTCGAGATGCTCCCTTCCGACATTAGATGCTTTAGTTACAGAAGCGACCCACTCTTCAGGAAACGCACTGTCCCTCCCATCGGGCTTGCCTTGCCATTGCTCAATCATTCGCCCGCCACGATATGTTCTCCAAACTCGATTGCTGCACAGCTTCAATGGCTGCGCGGACAAGCCTGCCCAATCCATCAATCGCCGCTTCAACTTGGATACCACTCCTCTGTGTATAGGATTATCCACGACATTCTTCAATTCCCAAGGGTCATGTACTAGATCATAAAGTTCATCCTTGTCTCCCATTGGATCATGGACATATTTCCAATCCTTAGTTCTCACCATTTTCCTTCGACCCTCCGCTTCACGCCATCGCAAGGTCTCTTTAATCGTATGCCGCCCATAGGGCTGGGGCAGCGCGGCCAAGTCATAGAGGGTAAATGGAGGTCCGCCAGCGCCGTATTCCGCGAAGACAGCCTCTCTAGGCGCAGCGCCGGTTACCGTTGGCAGAGGCTTTCCTTGCATGGATTGCGGGATATCTAAACCTTGAAGAGACAGAAGTGTCGGCACAATATCGATCAGACTAACCAGGCTATGATCGACTCGGCCCGCTTCGACATGACCAGGCCAAGACAAGATCAAAGGCACACGAGTCAAGCAATCGTAGAACAGCCCGCCCTTGCCCATCATCCGGTGTTCACCGACGAAATCGCCATGGTCCGAACAGAAAACAATGATCGTCTTCTCTCTCAGGCCCAGTCGCTCGATCGCATCCAATAGATGGCCGAGCTCGTCATCAATAAACTGTATCATGCCATAATAAATGCCCAGGAGTCGGTAAACATCATCCATTGCATCCTGCTCGAGGCCTAGTATCTTATGTAAGATTCTGTTGCGTTCCGGGGCGTCATCCATCTCATTATCCACCCATGGCGGAAGCTGAATCCGATCCTTGGGGAACATGTCGGCGTAGCGCGCTGGCACCTCATAGGGATCATGTGGATCCGGCAGAGACACCCATAGGGCAAACGGATCGTCCTGATGCTTCTCTAGAAAGCGTATGGCTTGCCGGGACACAAGCGCGGTCGAGTACGCCTCCTCTGGGAATTCAGTTGCGGCGCATATAATACGGGGACTTAGCTTGGGCATATTCCTGCGTACAGCATGTGCTTCATTAATGACATCTATTGGTGCTTTCCAATCCAATCCTTTCGTTTGGGATTGCGCCGAAATACCATAATGTTCAATTTCACACCACGTGTCGAATCGATCCAAATCCGCTTCTGTATGAAAGCAATGATTTTTGCCAATTAAGCCGGTGTGATAGCCCGCCGCTTTCCACAGCTTAAATGCGTGAACAGCGTCGTCCGGCATGAATGTCTCATTGCGATTGCTCCCATGCGTATGTGAATATTGCGAGGTCCATAGTGATATCCGTGCTGGAACACATAGCGGGTGAGGGGTATATGCATGCTCGAATAATACGCCTTCATTAGCCAGTCTCTGTAAGTTCGGAGTGTCGCTGCTAGTATTCCCGTACATCCCCAAAGCGGTCGCTTTCAATTGATCAACCATAATAGTAATAACATTAGGTGCGCCTTTACCCATGACCTGCCCCCATACGATCACCATTTGATTTTTTGGGATCCTGGTCTCTCATCAACGTACGTGCTAACTGCATGGTCATTTCCAGTTCCTGCTCCATGTATTTGACCAGTCCAAACTTGTTATTCGTCTCGCCAGGATCCTGCTGCATATCATAGAGCTCTCCTTCCCCGTTACCATAGAGACAGAGCTTCCAGTCCATCGTCCGAATCATGCTGCCTTGCACGACTGAAGCTTGCCATATGGCTTCGGATGACTGCTTAGACGGAGCCTCTTGCTTCAGCTCTTCCAGCCTGTTCTCACCAGGACTGCCAACCTCCGCGAATACTGCGCCTTTATGCTTCTCACGCAGTCCCGTCAATACCGGCACCATCGATTTCCCTTGGATACCCTCGAATGGCTCGAATCCGACTAATTCCATTAAGGTCGGCAGCAGATCGACTGATTCCGCCATCGTTGTAGCAATCTTCTGCGGCAAGACCCGATTCTTCCAACGAATTAGGAAAGGCACCCTCAGCAGGCAGTCGTAGAAATTGCAGCTTTTACGGACAAGACCATGATCTCCGAGATACTCACCATGGTCGGAGGTGAATATAATGATCGTATCTTCATCCAGATTTAATGCTTGGATGGTCCCCATAATCCCCCCGATAGCCTCATCGATACACATGACCATACCGTAATAAATTGAACGAAGCTGGGTAATCTCTTCCTCACTGGCATGCTCCAGCCCCTGCAAGTGATAGAGCAGCCTCTGGCCTTGAGGCTTCGAGGAGTCCAATATCGGCTCAATGGGCACGGGAATCCGTGTTCTATCTGCTTTAGTCGCATAGGGTTCAGGTACTTGGAAGGGAGTGTGGGGATCGGGGAAGGACACCCATAAGCAGAACGGTCGATTCTCGCTATGGGCTGCTTCAATGAAGGCTTGTGCTTCATCACCGATTACGTTAGTCATGTACTGCTCTGTAGGTACAGGGTCAATAAAGCTTTCATATCGCTTCCCAGACCCAGGAATATCCGTTTTGTGATGACGCTTCAACGACACTACGTCAAAGCGTTGCAGCGCCTTCTGACTCAAAGCATGATTCTTGCCAATGAGTCCAGTTGCGTAACCGGCATCCTGGAACATCTGGAAGAGATGTGACTCACCATCATCTAGTCCGTATTCAAGATCTCTGCTCCTATGCGCATTGGGGTAACGTCCCGTTAGAAAAGAGCAGCGCGAGGGTACACAGATGGGGTTATTCACATAGAAGTGATCAAAATCGGCGCCTTCTTCCGCCAGGCGGTCCAAATGAGGTGTGGATACAGCCTGATTGCCATGGCAGCTGAGCGTATCCCACCGCTGCTGATCTGTCATAATAAACAGCACGTTCGACAGCTTATCCATCCAGCATTACCCCCTCCACTTTTGTACATTCATTGTACAATGAACGGTTAACCATCGTAACGATACAAAACAATCAGACAGGGTAGAGAAAACCATCCAAATTCAAGACTCTTCATATCTCCATAGGTCCATACGTCCCATCCCTACCTGTTGGCCCCATAGCTTGATGTAGTCCAGATCCGGTCTCTTCGCTAATCTCTTGCCCAGCAGATCCTCCCCGTCCCAGCCTTCAGACAATCTGCTTAGCAGCTGCTTCCTTATCCCGCCATAAGCCTTGTCGCTGCCCAGATCATTCCGTTCTTCAGGGTCAGATGCAAGATCGAATAATTGCGGATTGTCGTAACCGTAGTAATGCACTAATTTATATTGCTTATAGCGAATCATTCTCGCCGGCGCTTTGGCCGGTATATTCAACTCTGCGAATACGGGGCGTTCATGCCACTGCGTTGTTTCTTCTGCATTTAATGACCCTTGCAGCAGCAACGGCGATAGATCGTTACCGTCCAGACCCGGCAGTAATGGAGAGCCGCTTATACGCACGAGAGTGGGGGCCAAGTCAACTAGGCTAGTCGGCGCATCCACCTGCACGCCTGTCGCAATCCGAGCTTCTCCGGATCCTTTGACCGAATACCAGATCATAGGAACACGGACTGATCCCTCATAGAATGTCCGCTTCCAGAACAGCCCATGATCTCCTGCCATATCTCCGTGATCGCTTACATAGATCAGGATAGTATCTTCTTTAAGCGCTTGCGAAGCTTTCAGGATTCTACCGATGTAACGATCCAGCCCATTCACCAATCCGATATAGTTGGCACGCGCTTTCCTTACCTTCTCTTCCGTCACTGCACACAGACCTGAAGCTTGTATCATCTCTTGAACCCATGGGTGCTCTTCGGTCGCCGCAGGTATCGGCTTATCATGCCGCGCCATTGCCTCAAGCGCATCCGCGCAATCCTGCTCCGTGCTCGTATACGGGTTGTGAGGTCCATATAAGCCTATCGTTAGGAATAACGGCTTGCTTCTATCTCTCTTGCTTGCTTGATCCAAATATTGCTCACTGGCGAAGGTTACCGCTTCATCATAGACAAGCACAGGATTCTCTCCGATACCGGCCAGCTCGATCGATAGCGCACTCGAATCCGTAGTACCTGAAAGCCGCCCGTAATCGGTCTTCGGCCCTCCGCTATAGCTGGGCGTAATATCACCAACCAGACGTTGTTGGAAGCCGTGTCGTTGATCCGGACCGACGAAGTGCATTCGGCCGCATAGGACGGTCTCATATCCGCCCAATCCCAAGGCATGAGCGAATGTGGGAATATCTGATGCCAGACAATCCTCATTGCTGAACACGCCAGTGTGATGAGGATGGCGTCCGGTCATCATCGACATTCGCGATGGAACGCATAGCGGAGAGTTGCAATAATTCTGGGTGAACATCACACCGCCTGCAGCCAGTGTATCCAAATTCGGTGTCGATACGACTTGATTACCAGCACAGCCCATATAATCTCCGCGATGTTGATCGGATACGATTAGAATAATGTTCGGCTTACCCACATAACCACCCCCGACCTTAATCTATTTATTCATCCGTACCTCTGCACAGAATTGTGTTGGCGTAACTCCTGTTAACTTTTTGAACACTTCCGTGAAGTAGCGTCTATCTTCAAAGCCCAGCTCAGAGGCGATCTCCTGTACTTTCCTATCCTGCAGAAGCATCTTCTTAGCCAGATTGATTTTCTCTCTAATCACATATTGATGAACCGTAATCCCCTTGGTCTTCTTGAATAAGGAGGCAAAATAACTCGTACTAAGGTGAACATGGGCAGCATAATCACCTATTGTCAGACTTTCTCCCAGGTTCTCATCAATATACTGTGATGCGACATTGATTAGTCTGGTTGTTTCGCTTTCTTGTTCCTTATGGATTAGATCGCACGAGAAACGGCAAATGTGTGACAATAGCTGCTTCATCTGGTGGATGGTTACAATCGGAGATCGGTTAATCTGCCCGAACTCCTCATTAATCACAGCCAGATGATGGTGCGGAACCGCATCCTGCAGCTCACGCTTAATCAGGACGATCAGCTCGTTAATCCTCGATATGATCTCGTTAGGGGCAAGAGATGGCTCGGAATCACAGAAGTGATCCACGATTTCGTTCATGTTCAACGCCATTTTTTCATGGTTGCCTGCTCGTAGAGATAATAATAGCTCCTTCTCCTTCTCAGATTCGCATCTAACCGCGCTTTTCCCGCCGAATAGATGGTCAGTGAAGCAGTAGACGCTATTCCCTCCGGTATAGAAGTTAAAGGATAACGCCGTCAATGCTTGGTTATAAGCAAGCGGCAAATTTTCAATGGTGACTATTGGGCTGACTCCAATTGAAACCGTGTTTTTAGAATGATGTTGAATGTTGACACGTGCTTGCTCGCCGATATGCTCCAGGTTCAATTCATCAGTATAATTGATAATGCTGACGAGTCGATTGGTATAGGCGTCTGGGAACACAATGCCTTCGGCTTCGGTGCGTACAGTCTCTTCCCATATGTTCTGTGTGGCGAATCTAACCATCTCAGCTTCCTGAATGGAGATCTGATCACCGGAGAGCGGCCAATTGTCGATCTCCGCCACCATGACAGCAAATCGGCCAGTACCTAGCTCCAAATCTAATCTGCGCCACCGCCCTTCCGCCGCTTCCCGCGTCGTTTCGTAACGAATAAGCAAATTTAATTGCTCGTATTTACGCAATGGCATGCTCTCATTAAATTTCTGTTCCAACCTCACCGTCTGATCCTGAAGCTCACGTTCTGTTCTAAGCTGCTCCACAATCTTGCTCATCGTGGTGCCTACCTCTTGTGGAGTTAACGGTTTGGTCAAGTAATCGAGCGCGCCCATTCGCATGGCCTTCTGGGCATAGGCGAAATCAGAAAAACCACTCATAATGACCACCTTGCACTGAGGCATTTCCCTCAGCATGCATTCCACCATCTCGAGTCCATCCATCTGAGGCATTCGAATATCGGTTAATACAATATCTGGCTTCGCTTCTAGTGCAAATGCCAGTCCATCCTTACCGTTGGTTGCGGTTCCACAAACGCGGATCTGGTAATCCGACCAGGCTATATTTTTGACTAGCGATTCGACCGCGTCCTCCATATCATCAATGATGCAGATCGTATAAGACTCATGCACGGTCAACACCTCCCAACGATTGAATGGGCAGCTCGATACGAACTTGAGTTGAAACATGTGGCTCGCTGATCAGAAGTAATTGCGCCTGATCACCACCGTATAGCTTCAGCCGGTTGAATACATTACGAAGCGCATAAGATTCAGAATTTACATCCTTTATTCTCTGATAGACTTGTTCACTATCCATCCCGCATCCGTTATCCTCAACAGTCAAGCTAAGAAGATTACCGTTTCGAGCAACGTAGATATGGATTTGTCCATGGCTCGATCGATTCTTAAACCCATGCATGATTGCATTTTCCACCAGCGGCTGCAGCAGTAAATTCATGATCGGAAGCGATAGCAGCGTTGGATCCTGAACATGGATCTGGTACTCGAATAGTCCGCGATAGCAGGCTTGCTGTATCTTCATGTAATATTTGACATGCTCCAATTCCTGTCCCACAGTAGTTCCTGTAAGTCCCTTGTTTAGACCTAATTCGAACAACTTAGAGAGGGAGACGACCATCTCCTTGGCCTTGTCATACTGATTATCCATACATTGTAGAAAAACCATATTCAGGCTGTTATATAGAAAATGCGGATTAATTTGAGCTTGAAGCGCTTTCACTTCTGCGATATGCTTGTCTCGCTCGATTCTCGAGTTTCTCTCCATCAATAGATTAATCTCGTCTAGCATGTGGTTGAATTTCTCTCCCATCTGGGCCAGCTCATCATTGTATTCACTATGATAACGCAGGTGAAGATTATTCTGGCCAATCCGATTCATCAGAAATTGCAGCTGAGTTAGAGGCTTGAATATGTAGCCCGTCAGTATATTCGTTATATATAAGGTTAGCAGAGCGCAAATCAGCACAATAATAAACGAGTTCCACCGAATACCCGCAATCAAGCTAAGCAGCTCGCTCTTGGGTTGAACGGTCACAATGGTCCAATCCGGGTAAGCTAGAATGCTGGCATAGTTAATGAGATACTCTTCCTTCTTATGCTTGAAGACGAAGGAATTATCCAGCTGTAAGCTGATCATCTTTGCTAATTCAGTATTTTCAAGCAGTCCTTGTTGAGCACTGAATACACTGACCTTATTCCCGGTGATCAGTTGCGGGACGCGATTCGCTTCATTATAAGGCCCTACGATCAGTTCCTGTATGGCACGAGCATTCACATTAACGATAATATGAATATCTTCCTGCTCTCTCTGTGGAAATGGCTCAAAAATCAAACTGATTACACGATTCCCTCCGGAGAACAGCTCGTCTGCGTGTTCTTCTGACCAGTAGACGCGTTGCTTAGATAGGGTGTCCCCCATCTCTTGGTATAACATCGTGCTTTTAAAAGGCCGTTCCAATACACGCCACTTCGTTGTGCTATAAAAGTCACCAATCGAAGAGCTGATTAACACGGAATCTATCGCGCGTTCATTCAAGGAAAATTGGTCGAACCACGGCTGCAGCGCCGAAAAGTGCATATAGTATCGACTGCTGTCTTGTTCACCAAGGTCAGACATTAGATCCTTGAATGCCTGACTCATGGTAAATGTCATACTATACAGTAATATTTTCGTCAGTTTTTCATCTAGTACTTGTGACGTTTTATTCAGGGTGTCCTGACTTTGCTTTAATGCCTGTTCTTCCATAACATTGGAGACGATGTAATAGGATACACCGCCTGTAGTGGTCACAGCCAAGATTAGAATGCACATGAAAGCAGCTCGGATTCGATTTTTAAATGACAATCTATGCAACCACTTGAGAAGTAAAGAGCGATATGCCATTCTGTTTATCCCTTAACGCCTCCTACATTGACCTGCATAAATGATTTATTCGCCATTAAGTAAACGATCAGAATCGGAATCATGGACAAACAAGCGCCAGCAAGCATAATGTTGCTCTGTATCGTACCCTCCGGACTGTACTTCAGGTTGGCTAAGCCGACCGTGAGTACCTGCAGCTTCGGCTGGGTCATTGTAAACACTAACGGCATGATGTATTCGTTCCATGCATTGCGGAATGCGAACAGCGCGGTCACGCCAATCCCGGGAAGCAGTAGCGGCATAATTATTCTGGCATACGTATAAGAGAAGCCGGCTCCGTCCATCTTAGCAGCCTCATCCATTTCGCGGGGGATGCCCTTCATAAATCCTAGCAGGATGAAGAAGGCAAACGCATGAGCAGACACGTTCAAAATAATGATCCCCCAGAGCGATTTATTCAGATTTAGGGCGACCATAATGTCAAACTGAGGTCGGAGCATAATCGCTCCCATTGCGACGAACATCGTGCTTGCTTGCAGCATGACATAAGCCTTCTTGACGATAAACTCCCTGCGGTCAACGGCATAAGCAGCCATGGATGCCACCAGCACAGTTCCCAGTGTAGAGAAGAAACTCATATAGATGCTATTCCAGGTAAACAAACCGAAATTGGCCTCATTCCAGGCTTTAATATAATTATCGAAATTCCATTGCTTAGGGAAGAAGGTGGCTCCCACAGCTAATTCGGTCTCGGTTTTAAACGATCCCAGAAAGGCGGCGATGATTGGAAACATAGTAAACACCAATACTGCTATTAAAAACGCCCATAGGACAATTCCGCTTGTCAATCTAGTTACTCTGTACATTATACCATATCTCCTTTCCTGATTAATGGGCCTGATTCAGCCTTTTGGATATTAAGAAGTAGCACACGGTGATCAATCCTACAATCACCGAAATCGTAAATCCGACTGCGCTGCCGTAACCGATCTCCTGTGCGGCCGGCCCTCCGGCAGAGATCGGGAAGAGCAATTTAAACAGGTATAGGTACATTACTTCTGTTTTTCCAGCTGGACCTCCACCTGTCAATACCATAATTCCCTCGTAACCTTTCAATGCCGTAATAATAGCGAGCATCATGATCACCTGCAGCACGGGGCCCAGCATGGGGATCGTAATAAACCAGAATTTCTGAATGGCGTTGCCACCGTCAATGTCGGCGCTTTCATACACATCCTTGGGGATACCCTGCAGTCCAGCCAGAAACAGGAGCATATTGTTTCCGATTGCCCCCCAGACCGCCACTAAGATAACGGACAGCATGGCGTAATCCGCACTAAGCCATGGGATGTTCTCCTTAATGATTCCTAGCTTCATTAAGTACTGATTGAGTATCCCGTTATAAGAATTTAAGATAATATAGAACACCACTGACATGACAGCAATACTGATGACAGTCGGCATAAAGTATAAAATTCTAAGCAGCCCTCTCCCCTTAAGCTGCGAGTTTAGGATAACGGCCAGAATGATCGCAATGGGTAACGTGATCACAAGCTTACCCGCACTGAAGATCAGTGTATTCACTAAGGAGTCCCAGAATTGCGTATCCCGAAACAGCCTTTCAAAATTGTACAGCCCGATAAATTTCGGAGTACCGTAACCGTAATATTCGTAGAACATAAACCGGAATACCCAGATAATCGGATAGACCGTAAACACCAACACAATCAGCGCACTTGGGAATAGAAAAGTGTAGGGCTGCATTCTTTCTCGCCATCTTGCCATGTACGAATCTCCTTTCTATTTACGAAGGGGCCCTTAGGCCCCTTCTAGTGTTGTTATTGTCCTTGGAACTTCCTTGGGTCGAAAGTAGGGTCTGGCGTAACCTGCTGTCCTGATCGCTCGAGTGCCGCATTGTATCTTTGATTTAGTCCATCGATGATCGTGTCGATATTGCCTCCTGCGATAACGAAGTCGACCAACTCCTGATCCGCTGCTTTGCCCTCTGCCTTGATGTTCTCAGGTGGCAGGGGCCAGATCGCATCATATTTGCCTGGCAAGAAGTATTCGGTTCCTGGAATATCCGGAATTTGAGCCTTGGTTACGATTTCCGGGACAATGGAAATCCAGCCCGCTATCTCTTGTGACTCTGTAAGAACTTGCTCCCCATACAGGTACTCCAAGAACTTCCATGCCTTGTCCTTATTCTGGGATGCTTTGCTCATCCCATACCAGGTGCCGCCATCCATATAGGCAGCGCCTTCTGGATCACCAGTCTTCGTCGGAACTGGCGTTGCTGCCCAGTTAATCTCTGTCGTGAATTGTTTGTTGTATACCCCCGGCTCCACTGCTGAAGAGAAGTACATACCGATTTTCCCCTCTGCAAATTGTGCGCGCAGCGGATCGATATCCATTGTCTCAGAGCCAGGCAGCGTACTGCCATCCACCCACATCTGTCTGAATGCCTCGAAGATATCCTTATATCCGGTAAAATCATACTTGCCTGTTCTAAAATCGAAGCCTGACGACTCGAAGCCGCTCTGCGTAGCAATTACATGCGCTGAACGTCTTAGCGCGCTTTGTGCGGATTTATAGGGCAGAGAGAACCCATAAATTCCGTCCGCTTTACCGTTCTGCGTTATTTTCTTAGCTGCATCCACCATTTCGTCAAATGTTCGAGGAGGCTCGCTGTAACCTGCTCCCTCCATGAGATCAACGTTGTAGATGAGTCTGTAGGTGGTCCCGTAGTTAGGGAAGGAGTAAATCTGGCCTTCGTAGCTGTTCACACCCTCCGAATACATCGATTTAAATCGTTCTTCCAGTTCCGGAGTAATGTAACTGTCAAGCGGCTCCAGATAATCCTTAGCGATTAGTCCGCTAAGCGGTCCAACTTGGGTCGGACTGATATTCCAGATATCTGGAGACTGATTGCTGGAATAAGCGATATCAATCGCCTGTGCGAAGTTGTCCGACAAGAACGTAATCGCTACCTCTATATTGTCCTCATTCGTCTCATTGAATCTAGCAACGACCGACTCCAGGAAATCCGCTCTTCCTCTTTCATGCGTCCAGTAGTTGATGATCACCTTTTCTCCTGGTTTCGCGACATTGGCTTCGCCACCTGTCGTGTTGGCCGCCTTGCCACCACTCTCCTCAGGTGCTGGGGATGCACAACCAGCCAGTACCAACAGTGTGATTAACAGTAACACGATTGATCTTGTTAGTGCCTTCATGCTTTGAACCTCCTTTTGTTCTTGCTCTGTTTTGTGTGATGTTTATTACACTACCGATTGTACTATTGGACGGGTGTCGCGTGAACGATACAAAACCATCCATGAGGGTAGAGAAAACAACTATATGTTAGAGGCAACAAAAGGACTGTCCCATAAGTCAACAATGACTAAGGGACAGCCTCGATAAATGTTCTCTACTATTCGCCAGACAAGATCGCGAGCGACTGAACACCAACTGAGCCGTCTATCGCTCTTAGTACAATCCGATGCAAGCCCTCCGCTAGCTGGAACTCACGTTGTAATCGTCTCGTTTCCCAGATCGAACCACGGATTGCAATAACCTCCACGACTACACCATTCAGCGATACTTCTAACGAAGCAATTCCATCCGTGCCTGCTACTAGCAATTCTACTGGGTAAATCGTATTCTCTGAGCCATCCTGTACCGTAAATTCATAAGCCAGCCAATCATCGGCCGCAATATTCACATAGAGGAGCTCATCTGCCTGCCACGCCTGCCCCTTGCCATGCTCGAAATTAGGAGCAGTCCTCTCACTTGCTACGAACCGAATATCCGTCCCATCTTGCGTTCGGAAGCCTAGCGAATGCTCCACCTTGTTCTTCACGCTATAGCTAATACCCTCGCCTCGATAACCATAGAAGATTGCAGGTATCCGAACCTCTGGTCTACGGAACAGCGATCTAGTCACCTGTGGTTGATAGTCGCACTGCTCGAATGCGAGGTTGTGCAGATAGTCCCACAGAATCTGCTCCGCTTCTGCCGCATCGGGCTTGCTCCCACCCTGCAGATAGTCAACTAATCGCTCCCAGCCATAGGGCATGCGTACCTTGCAAGGAGAATTGTCCTTGCCCATCTTCTTCCACGTCCAGAAGTTCCAAGAGATGTTGTGATCCTCGAACAGACGGAACGCCCCCGCATACCAGTCCGTATTGTTCTCGCCACCCTCCCCCATATAGATCGGAACCTGCCATTCCTCTCGCTTGTCTAGGTACGGCTGAATGCTCTCCGTATCAGGGTTATTCCAGTACTTATGAAATTGCAGCATGAGATTGTCATCGAATCTATCATCGAAGATGGACCAGTCTGTCGCCCAATGCGCCCCCTCGAGGATAATCATATGCCGGTCATCCACTTCACGAATCGCACGCGTAATCTCTCGATACAGCGGCATAATCTGATCGTTATAGGCGGAGAACCAATTCGGCAAGGGTTCATTGAGCAGATCATAACCAGCAACGATCCACTCATCTTTATACCGCTCTGCCAGTGTTCTCCATAATGCGATCGTCTTTATTTTATTATCTGGATTGATAAATAGTTCGGGTTGATCATGCTCAGAATCATCGATATTCGTACCCGTCTGCCCGCCTGGTGCCCCGTGCAGATCAAGTATGACATAGAGTCGATACGCGCGACACCACGCGATCACTCGATCAATGAACAGGAGATGCTCCTCGATATAGCTTACTTCACCTTGCTCGTTCTCTTCCATTAGGAAGCGAGCGTTGATTGGAACTCGTACGGAATTAAACCCGTCTGCGGCGATCTGACGAATATCCGCTTCTGCGACATAACGATTATAATAGGTGGCCCAGAATTCTCGCGCTTTCGCTTCGCCTACTAATTCGCTAACCATCCGTTCAATCCGGCGCGGACGATCGCCCTGATCTGGGAACAGCCACATATACCCTTCGGGAAGCATCCAACTGCCGAAGCCCACGCCGCGAAGCAGGATCTCCCGCCCATCCCCATTGATCAGTTTCGTGCCTTCCGCCCTTAGAAACCCGCTTACCTCATGTCCCAGTTCATCTATATGCGACATACCAGACCCCTCCTTCATCATGGATGTTCAACATTCAACCCTTCACAGCGCCTTCAGCAATTCCATTCAAGATATACTTCTGCAGGAAGACATAGATGACAATGACAGGCAGCATCGCTAGTAATAGAGAAGCCAATATATTCGACCAATCATTGCTATACTGACCGAACAGCATATTCGTTGATAAGAGCAAGGTATACTTATCCGAATTGGTTATTATCAGCAACGGCAGCAGGAAGTCATTCCACATCCATAATAGATTCAAGACGGCGATCGTTGCGGTCACAGGAAGCAGCAGTGGGAAGATAACCGCATAGAACAGCTTCAGCTCCCCGCAACCATCCATTATAGCGGCCTCGTCCAATTCTCTAGGGATGGATTTCACGAAGCCATGATACAAGAAGATGGCCATCGATACACCGAGTCCGATATAAATCATGCCTAACCCATAAATCGTGCCTTGCATGTTCAGATTGTTCGTTATTCTCACCAAGGTGATCATAATCGAATGAAAAGGAATGAGCATCGAGAGAATGAACAGCCCGAATAGAAAGGTGCTCAGCTTGCCCTTCGTTCTGGAGAGCTTATAGCCCGCTAATGAAGCACAGCCAATAATGCCGGCCAACCCGATAGCAGCCACCTGAATCGTATTCCACAGGCTTCTCGGGAAGTGAATTTTCTTGAATGCGTTCGAATAATTGATCCACTGCGGATCAGCGGGCAGCGACAGAATACTCGTTAACATCTCGCCTTGTGTCTTAACGGAATTCAAGACGGCCATGTAGATCGGTAGAAGCATCACGAGCGCGCCGATGAGCAGGAATAGAAAGCAGAGAGTAGAAACGATCCATTTCCCAAATCGGTTACCCCTATCGCTTACGTTGCTAGCCGTCATGCCTCCACCTCCCTTCGCTTCATGATCCATAGCTGAATCAGCGTGATCACGAATACGATGAAGAACAAGATCATCGCCTTGGCGCTGGCATATCCATATCGATTGCTCTGGCTGAAGGCTTCCTCGAAGATATTCAGCGCAATGACCTGTGTCGCTCGGCCAGGCCCGCCGCCAGTCAAGGCGAATACCGCCTCGAATACCTTGAAGGAGCTGTTCAAGGTGACGAACAGTCCAATCGTGAGCGCCGGGTAGATCATCGGCAGCGTTACATTCCTGAACACCTGATAGCCATTCGCCCCATCGATAGCGGCAGCTTCCTTCAGCTGCTCCGGCACACCTTGCAGCGCGGCAATATAGATCACCATGAGATAGCCAACCCCGCCCCATAACGAGAGGATCAGGATGGAGTAGAATGAAAGCCGAGGATCGCCGATCCACGACTGATCCAGGAAGCTCAGCTTCGTGCGTTCAGCTATATAAGAGAACACCTTCGTAAATACGAACATCCACATAAAGCCGCCAATAATCAGACTAATCATATTGGGCATAAAAAAAATGGTCCGGAACCAGACCTTGCTGCGCCTTCGTGATTCGATCAGAACCGCAAGCACAATAGCAAAAGCATTAGAGAGCACCACCATATACACGACGAAACGCAAAGTAAACCATATCGAATCCAGGAAGTAACGATCATCTGTCAGCGCTTCGATGTAATTGCTGAGCCCTACGAAATCGTAGGTTCGATTCAGTCCATTCCAATCCGTCAGGCTGTACATCGCCCCCCCGATCGAGGGGGCGAGTACGAAGGCCGAGTAGAAGAGAATAGCCGGGCTAACGAAGGCCAGCAGGATGAGCGTTTGCTTTCTAGGCTTCACAATACGCATATCCCCTCACTCCTATTCGCTTGCTAGCTCCTTTTACTTGGCTGCTGCTCGAACTGCTGCTGCCCATGTCTTATCCATTGTCTCGATAAACTCCGCCTTGGTGACCGTCTTCGCATAATAGCTTTGCAGCAGCTTCGCTTGCTCGTCGGTAACCCCATTAGGCAGTGTCAGATCCTGATAAGCCTGCCCATTAGCGACATAGACGGAGGACTCCTCCACCCAAGGATTCGCTTCGAACTGATGAACCGTCGCGATCGGATTAAACTTCAAGGTCTCGAACAGCGCGGAGGAATCCTGTTCATCCAGCATGTAATTCAACAGATCCAGCGCAACCTCTTTATTCTTGCTGCTCGGCGATAGCGCCAAGGAAGTAGAAGTCGATAGATTAATCATCGTATCCTTGGGATCATTGCTTACCGGCAACGCCGCTACACCGATCTCGAAGTCAGGGTTGACCTTGAGTATCGCATCTGCGTTCCATGGTCCCTGTACCCACATAGCTGATTTCCCATTTGCGAAGTCAGCCGCTCCTGCTTCATTCCCTACCTCGAATGGCTTCGGAGTGCCGTTCGCGTTAATCAGGTCGATGATATCGAAGATCGCCTCCACATCCTTATACGAGGCTTCTCCAGCTGTCATCTTCTCAATCCAATCCGGATGCTTGGAGGATACGATACCGCCCAGGGACTGCGCAGTCATCAGCTGCGGCACCCAGGATTCCTGGAACGCAAGCTGGAAGGGAGTAATGTTGGCGCCATGTAGTTTATCAATGACCGCCTTCATCTCATCTAATGTACTAGGTGGCGTTAACCCTAGATCACGGAAAATCTTCTTATTATACAGATAACCCCATGTTGAGCTCTCTAGCGGCAGTACAACTACCTGACCATCGTAAGTCACGGTCTTCTTAATAGGCTCATACAAGCTATTAATAGCCGGTTGATCGGCCAGATCGCTCAGATAACCCGCATTATAGTAAGCTGGAATATCATTAGCATGAATCGTGAACAGATCCGGCGCATCATTGGAAGCTAGTCTCGTCTGCAGGATCTGCTTAGCTTGATCAGAATTAGGCATCTCCGCCTTAATCGTCACCTCGATATTCTTCTCTGCCAACTGCTTTGCTTTGAATTGCTCGAAGTAAGCTTCGAATTGCTCCTTGTACTGCGGATAGCTCATGAATACATTTAATTCAACCTTCTCTGGTGTTGCCGGTGCTGCCTTCGTCTCACTCTGTGCATCACTAGTTGGTGTGCTAGTGGATGATTTGCCGCCGGAAGACGGCTCAGCATTATTGCCGCCGCATGCGGCTAACAGTACCGCTAATAAACCTGCAATCATGATCGTTTGAAGTAATTTCTTCATCTGTTCTGCCCCCTCATCGTTAACTTCACTCTCATTATGGTGGAAGCGCTCACGATAATCATTACAGGATATTAGCATGATCTATTGCACAATATTGATATCAACCACTTACTCGTCCGATGACTTGCGAGCTTCGCCAGGAGCGATGCCATAATATCTTTTGAAGACCCGATAGAAGTAGGCAATATCCATATACCCTGTAAGCTCTGCGACATGTTTAATCGGCAGCTTATGCTCCACAAGAAGCTGCATCGCCTTCTCCATACGCTTACGCACAATATAGTCCATAATCGTCTCTCCGAAGTGAGCTTTGAACGCCCTACTAAGATGCTCTTTACTGATATGAAAATAGTCCGCAATCGATTCCAGTGAAATCGAGTCCTTATAGTG
Organism: Bacillota bacterium; assembly: GCA_023441055.1. Lineage (GTDB taxonomy): Bacteria > Bacillota > Bacilli > Paenibacillales > UBA4045 > JAEZQY01. The sequence continues at coordinate 141,986 of JAEZQY010000053.1, forward strand.
ACGGTTCATGTAGGCCGCGACCTCATCGAGATCTAGTCGGGCTCCCTTCCTGCGCGCTTCTAGTAATGCCTCGATGCATTGCGTATAGATCGAGCGAATCTGGTCAATCGTATCCGATACTGAGTCTCCTATAAGCTCTTGCGTGAACGGGATGTTATGCTCAGCCTGCTTGGACAACTCACTCGACGTGATGAATGCCTCCAGCATCCGAATAAAATCATGCCCGACCTCAATCAGTCGAATTCGTTCGAACTGTTCTGCCTCGAGATATTGCTCCAGAGCGTCCAACGTTTGGCTGACTCCTAGGAGGTTCAAATCTATTAAATACCCATAGATGATGTGTCTCAAATCGAGATAGGCATCTAACTGCTCCGAATCATCGAGCAATAGCGCCGAATGATAGGAGGCGGTTATGACATTATTGCTCTGCTTAAGCTCACTCACACACTTCGCAAGAGCCGCATTCAGCTCATCAGGATCAACGGGCTTCAATAAGTATTCTTTCGCCTGAGATTGAATGGCCTGCTTCAGATAGACGAAGTCGTCATAGCCGCTCATCACAATAATCTTCAGCTCCGGAACCTGCTCATTCATCGTTCTCAGCAGCTCTACCCCATCAATACCGGGCATTCTCATATCGGTGATCACAATATCGGGGGCTAATTCATGGATGAGGCTTAAACCCTCAGATCCGTCCTCAGCCTCGCCTATAATCATTAATTGATGCTTGTCCCATTCACCCAGCTGCTTAATGACTTTACGAGACCACGGCTCATCATCCACAATCAGCACTTTATACTTCACTGCAGCACACCTCATGCTTTCTTAGGCAGAATGAACAGCACAATCGTCCCATGCCCTTTTCTACTACATATATGAATCCCGGACTTCTCGCCATAATGCAGCTTCAAACGCGAATCGACATTTCGGAGTCCGATCCCTCGCGGTTTGCCGCCGAACTCTTGCTCCGATCGAACAGACACCTGCTCACTTCCGGCAGCTAGACTCGCGCGAATAGCATGAAGCTTATCCGCCTCCAGCCCAATTCCATCATCTTGAACGGCGATTAGAATGCGACCGCGGACCTGCTTAATTCTAATTGTAATTGCCCAGCTGCCCGACTTGCTCTGCAGGCCATGCTCGAATGCATTCTCTACGATCGGCTGGAGCGTAAATTTGGGCAGACGACATTCCAGCGACGCTTCATCATGCTCGATCACGATATGACAGCGTCCCTCGAAGCGCTGTTCTTGTATGAAGATATAATTCTGCATATGCTTAAGCTCATCGCCGAAGTCGACCAAATCACTTCCCGTACTGATCGAATATCGGAGCAGCTCGCCGATCACGCGTGTTACACGATAAATCTCAGGCGCATCCTTCTCCAGCGCCATTCCACCGATCAGATGCAGCGTATTATTCAGGAAGTGGGGGTTGATCTGCGCCTGCAGTGTCCGCAGCTGAGACGTTTTCATATCAATTTCTCGCTGATATTCTACCTCTATTAACTCCTTCATTCTCTGCATCATATAGTTATAGCCATGCTCCAGCAGGCCAATCTCATCGGTGTGCTTCACTGACTTTAACTCAAAGCTCTGCAGCTCTGCTGTGCGCATCGTTCGTGCCAGGCTGACGATCGGCTTGCTGATTCGAAGTGAGAACAAGATGGACAACAGAATAGAAGCGATGACGAACAAACTGCCAATCCAGATGCCCGCGTTGATCGTATCCTGCGCGCTTCGATTAATCGTTGCTATTGGAATGGCCTTAATAATAGTCAGCTTCCCTCGATTCACATTCTGCATGAAGAAGTGATAATCATCCGTCCGCTGCGTGCCAAGACCTACGGTTGGCACTTGAAGACGATTGATGAGCGCGTATGCCGCATCAGAAGCTCCATTTTGAGTAGAGCCCGATAGTAATTCTCCTTCGTCATTAATCAGGAAAACCGCACTGTTCTCCTCCGACCTCAGAATCGAGCCTACCTCATCCCATACCTTGCGATTAATGCGCACAGATAGTCCGCCGATCAACGCGCGATCCTCGAAGCGATTCATACTATGGAAGGCGTAGATGCCGTCCGACTCTTGCTTGAAGTACATATTAATAGGCGTATCAAGCATCCGATCCCATGAACTGCCCTGAATATCCAGATAGGAGATCAACCCGCTGCTCGTGAAGTTCACGGTTATCGCTTTCTTGTTCTCTTGCATATAGAGGGTGAAATCATCAATTTTCTTGGAGTTGGCGTAGAACACTTGCTTGAGGGTATCACTGATATACGTTTGGGTCATAAACTGCTCGTTCACATTCTGACTGTCCACTGCAGCCAGGCTGTTCATAAGCTGGGAATTGATCTGTACCGTATAGAATAAGGTATCGATCTGCTCAATGAGCTCATTCACGTACTGATTCGCCCATGCCATACGAGACACGTTAGCGCTTATGATTTCCTCTTCTACGGATTGCCGCGTATTGTTGGCTGCCAGCCAAGTGACCGTTGCTACGGGTAAAGTGGTCAAGCAGATGATCATCACCATCAGCTTGAAGCGAATCCCTACTCGTCTCTTCATATTCACACCTTACCTAATCGCAGTTCATAAAAATACTGCACAATGGGATGCTTGGACTTCATCTTCTCGCGCATGTTCGATAGTCGTTTCCGCCCAACCCGCCTATCCACTAATGCTAGGATATTCAATAATATACTATTGCTCTCTAGGCTTTCTTCGATCGAGGTTGATAAAAAGGTAGTAGCAACAACCGTAAAATTTGATTTACTTAATGCTGTCTGCGCGGAAAAAAGCGCTTTCGCAAGTTCTGATCGTTTTCTGCTTGTTGCCATAACGATTAATCGTTCACTGGGAACTGCCCCTTTGGTTTCTTTGTTAATCACTTCAATTTCTTCATCGGTAATTGGAACTTGCAGGTTCGAATCCTGCTTAATTTCCAGCTCAGTCAGATACCATCTGATTGAGGTAGTTCGATCATTCATATTGAATACATGCTTCTTATCTACTGCGATATAACAATTTCCTGCTTTATCGGGTGAATAACGATAGCTGGTTGAACGATATTCAACCCTGCCATCTAACGCGGGACTAAGAAAGCTCTCCAACTGTTGCTTCAGTTTACTCCAGGTCATGTCAACCTCCTATGTGCCTCAGACAGGTGTTACCAATGAGCCAATCTCAATCTTAAAATAAAATATTATACGACAAATAATAACTGCTGTCAATTGAAAATTTGTAATATTTTTGGATGCATGGTACAATCTAATTATATGAATATTGTGAGAATAATTGATAATCGCTCACACATTAAGGAGAGTGATATTGTGACCACTATTAATTTAATTAATGAAGAAATAACGCATAAGGTTTTTGGTGTTGGAAATATCGTGGATGTGGATCATGATGGGTCTGTCATCACGATTGATTTTAATGATTACAGTAAAAAATTCATCTTCCCTGATGCCTTTGAGAAGTTTATCAAGCTGAATGACCGGAATACCGCAAAGTCGTTGCAGAAGATCATTGCGCGAGAGGAAATGAAAAAAGAAGCACTTGAAAGAGAGCTTGAAGAGTTAAAAGTACAACAGGCACTTGAACAGCAGCGTAGAGAAAAACTGAAAAACCTTAAAATTCATGAGAGCTCGCAAGTTGTCTTCTCACTGGACGAAGATGAACAACAACATGTATTTACGGATTGGCAAATATCGCCTGGCACGATTCAAAATGGCAAAAATAAAGGTCAACCAAACCGAATCGCTCGTCTGCTATCAAACAGTGCCTGTCTTCTCACTGCTAGAGGTTCGGATCAACCAGAAACAGAAAGACGTATTCTTGGTCTCTATCTGGTCAACGAATCGTTTTTCGACGATCCGAACGAAGATCAGCTGGTCCCAGCCCATACTGAATTTAGATTGAAGTTCACCGATCAAGAAGTGGAGAGTATGCTCTTCTGGAATTATTATATCAATAAGAACTATCCGCAGCGCATGACATGGAATTCTGGTAAGTATCGCTACTTCGATAACATTTGGACTGCACAAATTTTGAAGGATATCCTGGCATTACGAACAGATGAAGAGGAAATCCAGGAAGTCAACAATTTCTTGACGTACTTCTGTGAAATAAACCTCATAGATATGAACAACATCCCAGAGGCGCAAGGAGCTTTAAAACAATAATTAGCTCATGAAAAGGATATAATCTCATCATAGAAACTTGATTATGGGGAAAGCCGAGATGTTTCGGCTTTCCCCATTTTGTTATCTCACCAGTCCCAATTCCCACTAACGAGCCCTATTTTTTCAGCAAGCACTTGAATCACAGGCTTCTTCACAGGTTTAAGGTGATCCTCCGTGCAACTTGATTCTGCCTTATAATCTAGCTCCAGCGCTTTACCTAAATTTGACTCTCCCAAATTGTTGGTAGCTTCAGCTTGTCCAAAACAAGGTGGGGCGATATACGTCTTGTAAGTGTGTTCTAAGATCATTCTTGTATCTGAGGGTGGATTTGCGTTAATTGGGACATATAGAGCACCAATGATCAATATAAACAAGACAAACAAGATACCTATTTGTGTTTTCTTCTTCATTTTCAAGCTCCCTCATCATATCATGACAAACTATTTCATAAAGTTGATGATAATGGTAGACTGACCCTATCACTATGACTGTTGTAGCTTAGGGAAAGGGATTGTTGATATGAAAAGTAGAATGAGGCTCTCCCTAATCATGATTGCGATCACGCTCGTGACAACGTACTTTGTCCTTGATTCCTTTCGTATATTCGACTCGAAGACCTTTGTAGCAGAAGATGGTGTTCTATCGTTGCAGCATTGGGATCATTATAATGATAGCATAATTACGCTCGATGGTTTATGGGACTTCTATCCGGATGAATTAATTGTGCCAAGCTTGGAAGAGGATGTCTTCGAACAATATAAGATCAAGCGTCAATCGATTCCAGTACCCTCTGAGTGGAATCGATATAGATCTGAGAACCCTACTCCTTATGGGACAGGCACGTATCGCTTGCTCATTCATGTTCCGGAGGATGACCGTTACGGGGTAAAGCTGAACACGATTCGAAATGCTAATACAGTGTATATCAACGGGATTCAGCTGGGATCAGCGGGAGTCCCCTCAGAAAACACGGAAGACTATCGCTTCGATTACAAAAAGTACGTCGTACTGGAAAATAGTAAAGAAAAACAAATTGAACTTGTTATACTCGTGGCCAATCATGACTATGCGGTTGGTGGAATTGTCAACTCGCTCCATTTCGGTCTGGCCGAACAAATATTAGCCAAACAAGGCCGTGAGAAATTCATTGAAGGCTTTCTCATTTCCGGCTATTTATTGTTTTCATTGATATACTTTACGACCTATCTGCAGCATAAACGGAGATTCACCTATGAGCTATATTTTAGTTTATTCAGTTTAGCGCAAGCCTTTCACATTTCTACAATTAATGAAAGATGGATCTACTTACTATTTCCGCAGTTCAGCCCAAGCTCACAATTAATTACTCAAGCGATTTCACTTACACTTTTCGTATTATTCTTCCTGTTATTTGTGTATCATTTCTTTCGCATGACTAACAACAAGAGGATCGTTACGGTATTAAGTGCGATGTTAGCACTTCAAGCCTTCGCAATAGGTGTGACTAGTATAATTGATCTATTCACGAAGGTTCCGTTTCCCCTCATCCAAATTGTTGTTTCAGGGACTACCGCTATTGGTTTTGTCTATATTTTCATGATGCTGCTAAGAGCCTACAAACAAAAAACAGATGAGTCCAACTATGTGCTGATCGTTGTTTATACGTTTGGTCTATATGGCGTGCTGCTGGTCATTGTCCTGCTATTCGAAGTGAATATCGAAATACCATCCCTACTTTTGTTCCTGATTATGGTGCTCAATTTAGCGCTATTAATGAGTCATCGTTCTCAGCAGGCATATTTTAAAGTGGAGGAACTATCTAATGAATTACTTGAATTTGACCGAATTAAAGATGAATTTCTAGTCAAAACTTCACATGAACTCGGCACGCCGCTCCACAGTATTATGAATCTCTCCCAATCCCTGCTAGAGGGTGTAGAGGGGCCTTTAAAAAAGAGGCAGCAAGAAAATGTGATTCTAATTCATTCGGTTAGTAGACGATTAGCGGGTTTGGTTAAAGACTTGATCTATATTTCTAAAATAAAACAGGGTGAGATGTCGATTACATCCAGACCGATCGATATTCGAATGATCGAAGAAGTTCTCGCTGAGATTGCCTATGTCATGCCGCCTGCTCAGCCCGTTCAATTGATCAATAAGATTCCTGAACATTTGCCGCTTGTTTACACGGACGAACAGAAGCTCAAGCAGGTATTCTTTAATCTAATCTACAATGCGATTAAATTTACCAAGCAGGGAACGATCACCATCTCCGCCCAGATTATTGAGGATCAGATGCACGTATCCATTGAGGATACGGGTCCAGGGATTGCCGCAGAGTACCACAACCTCATATTTACTACTTTCTATCAAGTTGAGAGCAGTCGGATCAGAGAATCAGAGGGACTTGGATTGGGGTTAAGCATTACCAAGAAAATCGTGGAGAGCGCTGGCGGACGAATCTGGGTAACCTCTGAAGTAGGTAAAGGCTCATGCTTCACCTTCACGATCCCGTTGGCGACTAAGCAGCAGCTGTTCGCACATCATGAACAGAACCTTCATGGCATAACCGAGCAAGCTGCGATTGTCCACATGGAAAATCGGGAGATCATACAGCCTCAGATGATCCTGCCTACAAGGGTGGATGGATCAAAACCGTATACAATATTAGTTGTAGATGATGAGCCCGCCAACTTGAAGGTGCTTATTAATCTGCTTCATTCCCTTCAGTACAGCATCATCGCCGTAGGAAGCGGTCAGGAAGCACTCGATATCATTGAATCGGAAAAGGTGGATCTATTAATCTTAGATTTAATGATGCCCCATATGACGGGTTATGAGGTTTGCAAAACGATCAGACAGGAGCAAGACTTAGTAGACTTGCCCGTTATCATATTAACAGCTTCAGGACAATTGTCAGACCTGGTTGCATCCTTCCAATTTGGGGCTAATGATTATTTGCAGAAGCCTGTAAATTTGAAGGAATTGGAGATGCGTGTCGAGTCCTTATTATTAATGAAAAAATCAGCGCAGGACGCTGTGGTGCATGAGCTCAGCTACTTTTATGCCCAGATTAATCCGCATTTTTTATACAATACACTCAATGCGATTATTCAGCTAAGTTGGTCTGACCAGGAGAAGACCGGGCTTGCATTAGGGCATCTCTCTACCTATTTCCGAGGAAAGCTGGATTACCAGAAGCAGCGTTCACTCATCCCCCTGGAGGAAGAGATCGAATTAGTGAAGGCATACCTGGCCATCGAACAAATCCGCTTCGAGGATCGACTTCAGGTCGACTATCAGATCGACGAAACGATTCAAACCTATATCCCAGCTATAACACTGCAGCCGCTCGTGGAAAATGCGGTGCATCACGGAATATCCAAAAGCAAAAGTGGTGGGACACTGCGTCTTACTATCGAACGGGAGCAGCCGTATATCAAAATCACCATAGAAGATAACGGTATCGGGATTCCTCTAGAAAAGCAGCAAGAGCTGTTGCGTGGCCGACATGAACGATTGGGCTTCACAAATCCATTCAGAAAGCTTTCCCTTGTTAAGGGGACTCGTTTTCAATTAAGCAGTGAAGTGGGCAAAGGAACAACAATCATCATTCATATGCTCGAGATCAAAGACGACAGGCAATAGGGGGGCAATTCGCCTGCATTTTGTACAGTTAATAATATGCTAATCAGCCCTCTGTACTGTTCCAACTGTATTTATGGCAGTTAAAAGGCGTCCTAGACAGCTGCATCTAAGAATCAGTAGCATTTAACTGTAGGAAATGCATGGAGCAGGATCATTAGCTCATTACAGTCATTTTTTACTGTACTTTTTACATGATGCTTCTTCTGCCACCTCTTCTAAATGTGTACGTAATGCGCCAATTGGGAGTCAAGTTCGGGAGTGGAAGGATGTTCAGGGTAACGCAACTTTGTAATATTCTAGACGTCTTATACGATAGAGCAACATATACGATCAAGACGCCTAACGGATTAGTGGGAGGTATTTAGTAATTATGAGAAAGATGCTCGTGGCCTTCCTGATTGTTAGCTTAGTTACGTCCCTCCTTCCTCCTCCATATAGTTTCGGCAAGGAAAGCGGCGATTTTAAAGTAATGGGATACTTCTCTGAATCTCAGTACTTGAATGATCCAATTGATGAGGCTGTTCAATTCGACGGACTAACTCACCTGATCTATGGGTTTTTGAAGCCTTCAGCGGACGGCACTCTATATCCGATCGGTGAACCCGAGAGATTAAAGGAACTGGTGGATAAAAGCCATACACATGGCGTGAAGGTTGTTATCGCTGTGGGCGGAGTATTCTACGGGAACGAACGGCTATCTGGCCATTTCGAAGCGCTTGCCGGCAACGACGAAGCCCTATCTCGGTTTGTCCGGGAAGTGCTCAGCTTCGTTGAGACCTACAACCTGGATGGTGTAGAGATCGACTGGGAGTATCCCGATGCCGAATCCTCTGGACTGTATGAACGTCTCCTATTAGCGCTGGAGGAAGAGCTGTCTCCAATGGGCAAAACCTTGAGCGCAGCAGTTGCTGCAGCCGGCTCTGTTCATACAAAAGCAGAATCTGTTCAATCCGTGACTGAAACCGCCCTTGAGAGCTTGGACTGGATTAATATTATGGCGTATGATCTGGCGGGAGGACAGCACAGTCCCTATTGGTTGGCGGATGTGTCCATTCAGTATTGGAAGAATAGAGGGGCGTCCGAGGATCAAATCGTTCTGGGCATCCCCTTATATGCCAGACCAAGCTGGAAGCAATACCGACACTTGGTAGCTCTCGACAAAGCTAATGCTTATATGGATTATTTGCCCGGCGACAAATTAGACTCCTATTATAATGGGCTCGGCACAATCCGTCAGAAGACAAGGCTCGCTTTGAATAAAGGCGGCGGAATTATGTTCTTCGACATACAGGAGGACACCCGGGATGAGACGAGCGGATTGAAGGCGGCACTAGATATGATCGAGCGGTACGAGTCATATAACCTCGACGATTATTTTATCCTGGTGGACAATCACGAGCTGCTATACACACCTGAAGAGAATTTGGGTATACCTTATATGGACAGTCAGAATCGCATTCAAATTCCGGTAAGGAAAGCGCTGGAAGCCATTGGAGCGGACATCGAATATGATCATGCCTCTCGCACGGTCACCGCAACTCGTGAGGAGATTACGGTTAAGATTTATATCGGCAGTGATGTGTTAGAAGTAAATGGTTATCCAATTATTATGGACACTAAGGCCGAGGTGCGCGACTGGCGTACCTATTTGCCCTTGCGCTGGGTCTATGAAAGCTTTGGCTACACAGTGACCTGGTACGATAGCAGCAGATCAGTTTTAGTGAATAGAATCTAGCAGCAGCGATCATGTGATGGATCCTTATTTCGCCCGAACCCAGATGACAACCGGAATCAACAACAGAGAGAGCGATGCTCCGGCTAATGATAGCGTTGAATAGCTGGACTGCGCGAAAACCATACCGGACAATGCACCGCCAGAAGCTCCGCCTAATGCTATCAGAACGTCCAGTGTGCCTTGGGTCTTCGCTCGAATGTGTATTGGCGTTGCATGAACGATGGCCGCTGTCCCGCTGATCAAGCCCATATTCCATCCCAATCCAAGCAGCGCAAGCGCCAGAGCGAGCACAACCATGGAATGACCAGGGCCGAATGCAGCCAGCAAGCCTGATACCAACAACGTAAAACCAGCAATGTACGACATCGCGATATATCCGAATTTATCGACAAGAACGCCTGTAATCAGGGATGGGAGGAACATGGCGGCAACATGAATGCCGATGACGATACCCACCGCTCCCAAGCCATGTCCATGATGCTGCATATGAACAGGAGTCATGGTCATAATCGCGACCATCACAATTTGTGTAAGTACCATTACCGTTGCGCCAATGATAATCCCCTTTTTATTCGCGACATTGTCGTGAGTTAGAGAACGTTCGGTATCATGCGTTACGGATTCAATCCCTTGCTTCTCTGCTACAGCCTTGGCAACAAGAAACGGATCAGGTCGTAAGAAAATAAAGATTACCAGCCCTGCAACTATGAATGCTACCGCAGCGAGCATGAACGGCCCTGTCAATAGCGGAGCACCCAATGACGAAGCGAACTTGCCGGTCAGTGTAACCAGATTCGGGCCGGCAACAGCGCCGAATGTGGTGAAAACCATAGCTAAGCTAATCGCTTTGGCCCGATGTGCAGGCAATGCCAAATCAGTTCCGGCATATCTGGCTTGCAAATTGGTTGCCGTGCCTGCTCCATAAAGCAGCATGGCGAGGAAAAGTAGCGGCACACTGTTGATAAGCGCGGCAAGGACAACGCCGGCAGCACCCAGACCGCCTGCCATAAACCCGATCGTCAGTCCCGTTCTGCGTCCCCATCGTTGAGTAAGCCGACCCACTCCATAAGCGGCTGTGGCGGAACCCAGTGTAATAAGCGCTGCTGGAATTCCGGCATACCGATCCGTGCCCAGCATATCTTGGGCCAACAATGCGCCTACCGTGACCCCTGCCGCCAAGCCCGCCCCAGCCAGTATTTGCGATAGTATAACAACCTTTAACGTTCTGACATGCAGCTCACGCTGCTTCTCCGTCACATTCACATACTCCATCATAGGCAACTTTTGCTTACCTGTGGCTCAAGATAACTCTGGATAGGTAAGAATACTTACGTACGATATGCGGCACAGTCCATTAAAACCCAGTCTTCGGAATCTCCTGCGGGCAATCAGTGAACGGCTCCCATTCTCCCGTTCGAACCCGATACATTCGGCTGTTCGCCTCCTTCATTGCGGTTATGAACGTTTCATAGGGCCGCTGACATACATCCACAACACCGATTTGATAATTTTCCCCGTCAAAACGCCCCAACACCGGCTGGTCATTCCATTGAAAATAATGGACGCCGATCAAGTCTGGGATGGCTGCCGCTTGTTCAAGAAAATATCGGTAGGCCTGCCCTCTCTCTTCTTGCGTTGCAACTGCGCGTATACCGTAAGCTGGCAATCCCACATCAGCAGCGCCGAAATGATACTCTCCAATCATGACCGGACGGTTCAAACGTTTACTAATCTGCTCTATTAAATCGGCATCCGGTTTCATTTGGTAACAATTAATAGAAAACACATCAAACATCTCACAGCCTTCAAATAAATCTTCACTGGAAATCCATGCATAGCGCATCCCCAAGTTGAGATGATAGGGAGCTGCCTTCTTGCAATAGATTGATGGGATTTCTACATATCGGCGAATCAAGATCCGATGGAAGGCTTGGAAATCCTCCTTCACAGCCGCGGTTGCGGCAACATCGATGCTTGGACAGTGGAGCAAGTCGTCAAAGCTTGTAAATCGTGTTTGCCAAGCTTCGTTTAGGCGGATAATATCCCCATACTTCTCCTGCGTCCACTTCAGAAATTTCTGTTTGCTTGCAAGCGGCTCAGGATGCTGAAGCAGCCTCTCCGTCAAATTCAAGCCCTCTGCAAACGCCCAATGGGGTTCGTTCCGCATAAAATACCCGACGAGCCTGCGGTCCCCTCGCAGTTCGATCAATTGAGCGGCAAACCTCTCTGCATTCCGCTCATATTCTGGGTCAAATACGTCCGGAAAGTCCCGATAAACCCATTGATTTGTCGTTGGAAATTGCTCCATCGGGTACACATAGGGCAAACTGGAAGAAAGTATGAACGAAGGATCTGACCAATTTCCGATCGTATTAATGCCCCATTGCTTCAATCTGTGCTCAGTCAATTCATACCAGCAGCTCTTCCAATCATCCGCCCCGAATGCGCGGATCAGATTGGCCACGATAAAACTAAATGTCGAATCGCCGCGAGCGTCTTGAAACTCCCTATCATGTTCTTCTGGCAGCTCGGGAAGGAGATGCTCCATCCCTGCGAGATACATCGGATCGTATGGACGAATTCCATCAATCCCTGTACTGAACATCGCGCAGCCGTCCGGATCGACGAACCACCAGCGCTCCCCGTCATGCTCCGTTCGAAAATAACCTGTAGCTTCAAACCTTAATTCAGTCCATCCGCCGTACTTACTCCACTGCTCCGGCGAACGAACTCCATTCGTCCGATTTGCCTTGAGTTCGCGGGCCAAGCGTTCACGCATCTCTTCCTCTGAGCTCGTTTTGCCAGACCAGCTCTTCCCATCCCATTGACCGAGTGCATCGATATACGAAACCGGCTCGTATTGAAATTTCGGCGGTTCCATACTGAGTTGTAGTCCACTAACCGTAAAATTCCGTTGCTCGGTTGATGCAATTGTTGCAAGCCCGAACGAAACGAGGGAATCCCGTTCTACGAACGGATCCCCGCGCAGCACAGACTGCAATACCCCAGGGAATCTGGTTAAGAACAATCGATTTCCCGACAAGGCCTGCAAGGGTAAACAAATTGTAGTCTTCACACCCGGAAGCACCCCGTAGTGAACCGTGACTGTCCGGCCGGAGCGGTCCTTGAACGTAAACAGAATGACAAGGACATCATGGCTCTCATGGTAGACATCCGCGTAAATATATTGAAATCTAATCCAATCCATATCCTGGAACTGGTCTAGCCATACCCCTCCCCCGTTCGAAGAGGTTTTCAAGTGGATTTCGTTTTCAACGCCAGCAATTCGTTGAACATCCTCATCACAAATGAAATTCTTCATCGGCAGCATTCTGTTCTGTTTCATCATTCCTTCACCGCGCCGAGCACTATGCCCTTAACAAAATATTTTTGCAGGAAAGGATAAACCGCTAGGATTGGGATGATCGAGATGAAAATCTGCGCCGACTTCACGGTTCTTTGTGACAAGTTTTCCAAGTCTTGCGGATTCAAGCTGATCTTGCTGAAATCTTGCTGAACCACGATGGTCTGCAAGAACGTAGCCATCGGATATTTATTTGAGTCCGTCATATAGATCAGGCCATCGAACCATGCATTCCAATGCCATACGATTGTAAATAAACTGATCGTTGCAAGCGATGGCAGGGAGATCGGAAGATATACCGACCATAACGTTCTGAAGGTCCCCGCTCCGTCTAAGAATGCGGCTTCCTCCAATTCACGAGGCACCGCTTTGAAGAAATTCATGAGCAAGATCATGTTATAAACGCTGACTGCCCCCGGAACAATAAGCGCCCACATCGTATTGATAAGTCCTAAATTAGAAATCAACAAATAGTTCGGAACTAGTCCACCGCCAAATAGCATGGTAAACACGAAGATCCAAATATAGTAGGTTCTGCTTTTAAAATAACTGTACTCTTTGGACAAAGCATATCCCGCGAGCACCATCACAGTCATGCCTATGATTGTAGCGGATACGGTTCGAATCACCGAAATCCCTAGAGAACGAATGAAATTGGGATTATTAAAAGTCTTCTCATACGACTCCAATGTGAAATCGATTGGGATAAGCCCAATAATATTGGCATTGGCAGCCCATCTTCCACTGAAAGAAACCGCTAAAACATGAATCAACGGCAGAATACAGAGGAGTGCCAGAAAACTTAGGAATACCATGTTCAACCCATTGAAGATGCGGTATCCAGGATTTTTATAATACATAGGTGTCAGTCCCTTCGTGTGTAGTAACTACCAGATGCGATAGTTCGCGTATTTACTAGCCAAGCGATACGAAATGACGATTAACACAAGACTGATCGCTGATTTAAACAGTCCTACAGCAGTTGCGAAACCGAAATTGCCTTGAAGCATTGCGTTTCGGTACACGAAGGTATCGATGACGTCGCCTTTGGAATAAACAAGTGGGTTGTACAAGTTGAAGATTTGGTCAAAGCCAGCGTTCAATATATTTCCTAGCTGAAGAACGCCTACAACTACGATGATGGGAAGCATTCCTGGAATGCTAACATGCCAGGTCTGCTTCAATCTTGTCGCACCGTCGATCTCAGCCGCTTCATAGAGAGCTGGATTAATACCTGTAATGGAAGCTAAAAATACAATTGTACTGAATCCGAATTCTTTCCAAATATCACTCACAACAATAGTAAATCGAAACCAGTTACCCTCTCCTAGGAAGAAGATGGGCTCAATACCGAATACCCCGAGCGCACGATTGACTAGTCCGCCGTTAATCGACAGGATATCGATAAGAATCCCGCCTAATATAACCCAAGACAGAAAGTGAGGCAGATAAACAAGTGTTTGAATGCTGCGTTTCAAGCCATTAAATCGAATTTCATTAAGTAATAGTGCGAATCCGACCGGAACAACAAGTCCGAAAGAAATTTTTAATGCAGAAATAATCAAGGTGTTCCAGATGACTTGAACAGAATCATCGAATAGAAATAGATTGCGAAAATGCTCTAGACCAATCCATTCCGATCCAAGAAATCCAAGCCAAGGTTTATAATCTTGAAACGCAATCACTATACCGAACATCGGCAGGTAATGGAAAATAACAGTAATCACTAGCGCTGGGAAAATAAGCAGATGCAACGGCCATGTTTTTTTTAGCGCTTTCATAAGGATTGCTTTCTTTGATGATTTCATACCGTTCATATTCACTTGCTCACTGATTGTAATGTTAGACATAGGTGTTCTCCCCCTTTTACTCCAATTGCCTCGTTCACCATTTTAGCTTACACTTTAATTATAGCGGTCAACCATTTTATCGAACATGACCCATTCTTAACATCCGTATGCCCTCCCACAACCTCTAACTAAAGAAGGGTTCTGACTCTATGATCAAATACAAGATTTTCAGAAATATGCTCATTATCATCATCGCTATCCTTATTCCGATCAGTTTGTTGTTTGTTGTGGCAGAACAGATTAGCGAGAATGTATTGCAGAATACTCTACAGAACTCATCTATGAAACAACTGGAGTTTTCCATTAACAAGATGGAACAGCAATTGAAACAGCTGGAATATTCAGCTATACAATTGGCTAATGACAGCGACATCAAATCTTACAGCACTTCTGAAACCTTCCAACCCTATCTGGATAAATTAATGCTTCGCAAAACGATTGAGAAAAAGCTGCATACACAAAGCTATGCCAATATCGTGCAAAGCGAAGTAGTGGTGCATTGGCCGAGATTAGAAGAATCCATTTCATCCACGAATGACAGAATGGCAAGAGATCACGAGGAACAGACATGGTCTAGGCTCCCAAAATTTAAGTGGTTTTCTACTCAGGAGGAAAATAATCTAGTTCTACAGTACATTCTCGTGGAGCCTTATTCCGCATTGCAGCAGGCAGCCCTTGTTGACTATACAATAGAGACGAAGCTAGACGTAAATTTCCTAATCAGTGTATTAAAAGAGGTTGAGGCTGCTGGAAACGGGCATGCCTTGTTCTACCATCCTTCCTTCCAACCTGTGATCGCTTCTGAGGCGAACGAACCGCTCTTAGAAGAAATTGAATTATTGTACAATAATGATAGCTTTACCGATACGGGTGATCACCTACAAACCATCGAGGTGAACCGCCAGAGCTATCTTGTGCAAATGGTAACGAGTTCATCTCTGGGATGGAGCTTGTTTCACTATATCCCATTGGATCATTTTTTAATGCCTCTAAAACAGGTAAAATGGCTAACCAGAGCAAGCCTGATCTTCCTATTTCTAACGGGTATTGTATTGTCATTCCTGTTGTATCGGAATTTGAAGCGCCCCATTTCTCACTTGGTACGCAATATTGACGCACTGAGTGATGACCGTTACGAAACCCGAATTCATCTAAAGGCTAACAACGAATTCGATTATTTATTCGAGCGATTTAATGAGATGGCGGCCCACATCCAAACCTTAATCGAAGACGTTTACGAGGCTAAGCTGCGATCACAAGAGGCGAATTACAAACAACTGCAATCGCAAATCAATCCGCATTTCCTGTATAATTGTCTTTTCTACATCGTTAGCATGGCCAACAAGGATCCTTCAGCGGTTACACAAATGGCTCAAAACTTATCCCATTATTATCGATTTATTACCAAAAACCAGTCCCAGGATATTGAACTTATTGAAGAGTTGAAACTGGTTAGAAGTTATCTATCCGTTCAATCGCTTCGGAACAAGCGATTGCGGTATGATATTCAAGTCGATGAGGAGATGATGCATACAATGATTCCACCTCTCCTCTTGCAACCTGTAGTTGAGAACAGCATTGTTCACGGCATTGACAATAAGAAAGATGCCGGATGGATATCCATCAAAGGAGTTATCCAGCACGACACTCATTATCTGATCGTTGAAGACGATGGTGCAGGTGTATCAACCGAGCAGCTGGAAATATTAAATAGGCAAGTAGCAGGGGATCGTCTACATAATGACCAAGGTTTAGCCTTATGGAATATTCACCAGCGGCTTAATCATCATTACGGCAAGACAGCCGGCATCACATTGGAAACTTCCGAGTATGGCGGTTTACGAGTTAGTATACATTGGAATGTATCAGAAAGAAGGGATATTAGTCATGAACGTCCTGATCGTCGATGATGAAGAGTTCGTACTGAATTATGTGGAGGAACAAGTCCGCTGGGAGGATTTTGGAATCAACAATGTCTTTCGCGCTTCATCAGCCTTAGAAGCGCTCCAGTATACAGAAGAATATACAATTAAATTAGTTATTACTGATATTCGCATGCCAGAGAAGACCGGTCTAGAACTTTTGTCCGAACTGAGAACGCAATCACCGGATAGCAAAGTCATTTTATTATCAGGATATTCTGATTTTCAATATGCTAGGCAAGCCATTCAATATGGCGCGGTAGACTATTTATTAAAGCCGGTCACTCCGGAGGAGTTACATGCAAGCGTTAATAAAGCTTGTGCGTTCATCGCACAAGAAACAGCTATGAAAATAAAGTTGGATCGAGCCGCAATGACAGAGCGTAGAAACATGCTAGAGCTAAGAGAAAAGACATTGCTCGAATTGATTTTGGGAAGTCGGTATAGCGCACAGTCATTCGCAAATAAGTTACTTGCAGCTGATTTGCCCGATTACACAGAAACACCTGTAAAACTCCTCATCATTCGCATAGAATCGAAGGAGAGCGACGAAACGTTTATGGATTTCGAACTGGTTACTTATTCACTTGCGAACATGACAGAAGAAACTTTATTCGGCGGGATAAACCATACATCCACATTCTGGTACTGTAAGGATCCGCATCATTATATGATTGTCCTGCTTCCACAAGAGTTATGGCACAATGAGAATGAACTGCGAGACAAAATGATCAATCTCCAAAAGAATACACAATTATTCCTAAATCGATCTGTATCTATTCTTATCAGCCGTTCCGAATTGTTTCCACATCATTTGGAGGCGTTGTATCAAGATTCTCTCAAATACTTTTGGAAATATATTGGCGGGAATACAAATTCGCTGCTCTCTATGGCAGTGAATTCGAATCAAGCAGGCTCTCGCTCACTTCATAAGTTGTATGAACCTCCATCTGTTCTTCATCTAATGGAGTCAGGCCAATGGGAGCAAGTACGGGCCAAGCTGAGAGATATCTTCGAAGAACTGAATGCTGCAGCACTACCTTCACAGGACAATATTTTGGAGGTTTATTATTCTTTGTGCAGCGCCTTCGCTTATATTTCCAACACGCAGGGTATGGGGCTTTCCGATTTGCTCGGTCAAGATAAATATTGGCGAAGCGGCTTATTATTCCAACACGTGCAGCAATTGGAGGATTGGTCGTACAAGCTGATCGAACAATTCGAACGTAATATCGACGTACACACGGAGGCGGGAAAGCCTTCACGAATCATTAAGCAAATTCATGCATTTATCGATCATCATCTCAGCGGCGATGTAAGCTTGAGCAAGATTGCCGATCACGTTTACCTCCATCCCGTGTATTTATCTCGGTTATATAAGAAAGAAACCGGAGAAAGCTTATCTACTTATATAAGCAGAATTCGATTAGAGAAAGCGGCTTATTTACTTACCCACACCAATAAGAAAGTACACGAGATATCCAAAGATATTGGTTACTTAAAACCTCAATATTTCATCAAACTGTTCAAGGAACAGAATCTGCTAACTCCTCAAGAATTTCGGGAAAACATTAGTGGTACAAGGCGGTCGTAAACGGATCATTCATGCATTCACCACAAAAAGAAGAGGGACTGTCCTAGTCATTAGACTTGGACAGTCCCTCTTCTTACACCTTTACTGATTAACCGATTGATACCATTCATTCACTTCTTCTGTAACATCTTTTCCGCCCTTGTCGAACCAATCCTTTACAAAGGTATCAAAGCTGTCAACACTCGCATTAGAGAACACAATGCTTACGAATGTTTCAAGCACCATCTTGTCCAAGTTCGCACCTTTACTCTTCAACGTTTGCGTAGGGGCACCCATAAACATGTCTGGCGCATTCGAATCCTTCATTTGATGGTTCATGGCGCCGGCTTTAGTGATAACCGGGTTATTCGCACTCATTCGCAATTGTGCACTTGAGCTCGGTTCATTACCTTCATGCAAGTAGAGCGCGTCATTTGATTCATCGAATGGGATTAACGGCGGATTCCAGAACAAATTGTATTTACCTGCTTTCGGAAGGAATTCCAACGGTTCTGGGAATTTTTTGAAATCATAAACCGGCTTTCCATCTACCATAGCATAATCGTAACCTTCAAAATAACCGTACTGGAAGTCACCAGTCTCAAAAGCATAATCATAAATACGATCGAAATACTCAAAGAACTTGTCCATGTGTTTGAAATCCTTGTTGAAAAGCATAACCTTGCCTTCATTTAGAGAGTTCATAAATCTAGCTGATTGACCATCAGCGCCAGTAGGCAGCATGTATGCGTTCAGTACTGCATCAGGATTGTTGGCGAGCAAGTCGCTGAGCGGCCAGCCCCCTGACCACCATGGAGCTGTGACCATACCTGCTCTGCCTTGGATGAAGCTTTCGGTCGCTTTGATCGGATCAAGAATAGGTGCTTCCGGATCTAGATACCCTTTGCTTGCCCAATCTTTCATGACTGCTAGTCCTTGTTTCATGCCAGGATGTACTGAACCATATTTCAATTCGCCATTCTCTTCATACCACGCGCCCGGAATGGCATTGCCTGTAAAAGCTCCGAAAACAAAGCTTGCGTCAGACATCCAGTTCGTAAAATTGTCGCGCGCCGATAAAGCAAATCCAATTGTGTCATCTTTTCCGTTCTTATCGGGATCCTGATTTGTAAATGCATCCATAACTTTCTCGAATTCTTCCATATTCGTCGGAGCTTCTAAACTTAAAGCATCCAGCCAATCTTGACGCACCCATAATACAGGGCTTGTACCATCGCCAGATGAGAAGATTGGAAGACCATACAATCCACCATTACTTCTTACTTGGTTCAAAGATGAATCATACATGCCGTACATTTCTTTTAGCCGTTCGGACGCATATTGTTCGAACGCATCCGAGATTTCCAGAACCTTACCGGATTCGATCAAGTCTGCTATTAATATTTCGTCTTGCACAATAAACGCATCCGGAAGCGGCTCATTCGTAGATAGAGAAAGTCTCAGCTTCGTGTGATAAGCCTCATTATCCGCTGTTGTCCAAATGTCTTCGATATCGATACCCAGTTCTTCTTTTGCCCAAGTATTATGGACGTTATTCTTGATATCCTCACCATCTTTAAAGGTGTAATCACTGCCGACAGGTCTTGCTGTAGTAATCTTTACAATGGCTGGTTCATTGCTGCCCGAACTGTTCGATTTGTCCGAATCGTTTACAGTGCTGTTATTACTTCCACACCCTGCCAAAATCGTAGATAAAACCAGGATAAAAAGTAAAGACCAGATCAACTTACTTCTGTGCTTCATTTGACGGTTCCCCCTTTGTTGTTAAGTGCAATTTAATTATATTGAATACGCTTTAATAGAGATATGCCCGAGAATAAACATTTGTTAACTTTAAACACCCAAAATCAACTTGCAACCAATTGTTATCGATTAATCCATTTCCCATTCGTAAAATCAGGAATAGCGACTGGCTGCCCTCCTAGTGCGATCGAATCCTCTGACAACGTGGTGATACACATCCAAGAAGCCATGTCATACACGTCAAACGGTGTCTGTGTCCCTTTCCTGACGCTCTCGAAGAAGTCTGAGAACACGAGCCAGTCCATGCCGTCATGCCCACCTTTGACACCTTCCTGCAGATACTTTCTCCAGATCGGGTGCTCGTATTGTTCTCGATACTGTTCAACATTCCCCCATTGCTTATCCCAATTCTGGTGGTATGAATTATGCTCTCCGTCAATAAAGATACTTCGGTTATCCTCGAAATACATGCCTTTGGTTCCTCTAACTGTAAACCCTCTTGAATAGGCTCTTGGCAATGTTGTATCCAATGTGATCGTAATCGTTTCACCGTGTGCGCACTTAATCACCGTTGTGACAATATCCCCCTGCTGAAAATCCGTGTTGAGCAGCTCGAGATCATCCGCCTTTTCCTTTTTAATATACTCATGCAATCCCTTAGCCTTCGATGCCATGGATACAAGCGACACCATTCGGTTGCCTCGGTTTATATTTAGAATTTGAGCAATCGGCCCAAGTTCATGAGTCGGATAATTTTCACTATTCCGATGGATGTAGTTATTCAGCCGATAATGTCTCTTTTCTTTGCCGAATGAAATCTCTTCTCTTAAATCATGATGGTATCCTCCAGCGCAATGTACGATATTCCCGAAGACACCTTGTTTGACCATGTTCAGAACCATCAGTTCGTCACGTCCATAGCAGCAGTTCTCCATGATCATGACCGGCACTTTCGTTCTTTCATAGGTCTCAACCAATCTCCAGCATTCCTGAATGGTATACGCACCTCCGACTTCACTGGCCACGTACTTCCCAGCTTCCATCGCCGCAACCGCAATATCAGTATGTGCACTCCATGATGCGCCTATTACAACAGCGTCGATCTCTGCAATCTCTAGCAGCTCCATGTAATCTGTCGTATCTATCGGTCTCTTTGACCGTTTCTTCTCGACCAAATCTGCGGCTTCCTTACGCCGATCCTCGTATAAATCACATACTGCTAGAACCTCTACATCATCCATATTCAACATGATGTCTCTCAACAAAGACATGCCTCGGTGACCTAAGCCGATTATACCTACCTTCACTGTGTCTTTCATCATAGTACCTCCCCATTGATCACAATCTAACAAAATATGTTCCACTTAATCATATATAAATACAACGGGTAACGTACATGCCTCAAAATCAACATTTGAATAGTCTCCGTTATGCACTTCATGCTGGGACAAAGAAAAAACCCGAGCCACAAGGGCTCAGGCTATGACATCGATATTCAAATTCGTAGATAATCACTTAATTACACTTGCTATACCCACAGTTCGTGCATGTCTTGCAGCCTTCTACGTTGATCAGCGAGGCCGATCCGCAGGAGGTACAGAGATCCGTGGACGCTGACGGAGCTGCAGTCGTGTACGACTGTGCCGCCACCGCTGGCGCTTCGGACACCGCTTGCGCGCTGTGATCTTGACGCGCGTGCGCTGCGTATGCGCCGCTGTTCTCCTGCTGGTGAATCTCCAGCGCCTTGGCAACCGCATCTGCGATCGATTCTACGCGGTTCGGACCGAAGCCGATTGCGCCGGAGCCGCCGATGCCTTTCAGATGCTTAACGAGCAGCTCTACCTTATTGCCATGATCGCCATAGCGCAGGAACAAGGAGCAGACGCGGCCGAGCGCCTCGGACATCGCGAATACGTCTGATCCGGCCTTGCCGACGTTCAGGAACAGCTCGCGCGGATACCCATCCATATCGTTGACCGTGATGTAAGCCATGCCGAATGGCGTGTTGAACTTATAAGTTGAGCCGCGCAGCACCTGTGGACGCTTGCGGTACTCCTTATCATTCACAACAGTCTCAGTCGGTGGCACGCTGACAGCCAGCGTCTCGCTGATCGCATCGAGCGAACCAGCCTCATCGGCGGTAGCCGGCGCATCCACGTTCGCTGGAGCAGCTGCCGTCGCGCTATCGTCCTTCTTGTTCTCGGACGAATCCTTCGTCGTCAGAACCTGCTGATCACGGCTTCCGTCGCGATAGATCGTAACGCCCTTACAGCCCAGATCGAAGGCCAGCTCATACAGCTTCTTCGTCTCTTCGACCGTGAAGTCCTCCGGACAGTTCGCCGTCTTGGAGATCGAGCTGTCTACCCAGCGCTGGATTGCCGCTTGTACGCGGATATGATCCTCTGCTCGCAGATCCATCGAGGTCACGAAGAACTCAGGCAGCTCCTCGCCAGGATTCGCATCCTTCCAGCGCTGTGCGATCGGCACCATCTGCTTGTCGAAGCCGAGGCGGCTCTGACGGAAGAATTCGAATGCGAAGTAAGGCTCAATCCCAGTTGAAGTGTCTACCATCGTACCCGTGCTTCCAGTAGGTGCTTGGGTAATGACAGTTACGTTACGCATACCGTTTTTCTTGATCGCGGCGCCAACCTCAGGGTACTCGCTGATCAGGTTCTTCATGAATCCGCTCTGGAAGAACTTATCCCGCTCGAACGCTGGGAAGGAGCCCTTATCGCCGGCAATCTCGGCAGAGCCAATATAAGCTTCCTTCGCCATGAAGCCATACAGCTTATCCAGGAACGTGAGTGACTCCGGGCTGCCATAGCGGATCTCGAGCTTGATCATCAGCTCAGCTAGACCCATGGTGCCCATCCCTACACGGCGTTCCTTCTTCTGATTCTTCTCATTCTCTTCGAAGTGATAAGGCGTCTTGTCGATAACATTATCCAGGAAGCGAGCGGAATAGCGGACAACCGTCCCCAGCTCTTCCCAAGCGACATCATGCTTCTCCTCATCGTAGAACTTGGAGAGATTCACTGCCGATAGATTACATACGCCCCATGCTGGCAAACCTTGCTCACCGCATGGATTCGTGCAGATAATCGGGTTGAAGTACCAGCTGTTGGACATCTGATTGTAGTATTCCATGAATACAACGCCCGGCTCTGCTGACTTCCAGGCTGACTCAATAATCGTATGCCAGATTTCACGCGCCTTGTAGGTCTTATAGGTGATGACCTTCTTGCCGAGCTTCTTCCATGCATCCAGATCGCCAGTCCAAACATCGTTATAGTCAGGATCCGATGTATCCGGGAACACCAGATTCCAATCGAGGTCCTTCTTCACGGCTTCCATGAAGCCGTTGCTGACGCACACCGACAGGTTCGCATTCGTCACCAGTCCTGCCTTCGTCTTCACCGTGATGAAGTCGAGCAGATCCGGATGCCAGTCATTCATCATCAGCATGAGCGCGCCGCGGCGGCTGCCGCCCTGCTCGATCAAGCCTGTCGTGTAGCTGAACAAGCCGCCCCAGGATACCGAGCCGCTGGAGGAACCGTTCACACCGCGTACGATCGCGCGTCTAGGACGCAGGGAGCTCAGATTGATCCCGACTCCGCCGCCGCGCGACATAATTTCTGTCATCTCAGACAGCGTCTCCATGATGCCTTGACGGCTGTCATGCGGAGATGGGACCACATAGCAATTGAACAAGGTCAATTCATCGCTGGCATCGGCTCCAGCCGCAATCCGCCCGCCCGGGACAAGCTTCCAGTCATCCAATATGTAGCGGAACTTCTCTCTCCACTCCTGTTGCTTCTCTGGCGCTTCAACAGAAGCCATAGCGTTCGCCAGCCGATCCCATAGTTGTTCGGGTGTCTTCTCTATGTTAAGCGTAAGCTTCTCAATATCGCTGTCCACGATATCACCGCTGCGCAATTGAACCTTCACCTTACGACCCTCACGGGCGATAACCTCTCCTACTTCCTTACTCGGAAACTTTGGATCATCCTTCGTCAACACGAGGACAACATCGCCAACCTTGGTGTTGTTCGTGTCAGCATCCTTCAACGCATAGCGATCCAGGAATATCTTCTCGCTTAAACCTTCCAATCTCTTCTTCACACCCACAGTTTCCAATGAAGAACGACCTCCTTAGAATAATTCGACCGAAATCCGCATCATTATGCGGATTTTGTAATAAACGCACACTCACAATATGTAGTGTCGTTTCCTCATTATACACTACTACATATTGTGCATCCATAGGAATGTCGGCCCATTTGGACAACACATTCAATAAAACTACGGTTTATCATCGATTATCTCAACATTTCTCATTCTTTTAAAATAGACAAATACCCGCAGCCCATGCCGCGCTCCCGCCTAACAACGAACTAATCGCGTTCACCCGATCGTTATTCATCCAGCTCCAGCCGCGCGCATGAATCGCAGTCTGACCACAATGACGATCTTGCTCCAGCTCGTTCCCGCACACCGCGCATCGGTTCATCCGCTGCACGGTCGCGCCCATCAGCGAGTCCGAGAACGCGCCCACCAATCCCCCGACCAGCGCAATTAGCAGGATCAACAAGCCGCTGGTCCAGCCATCCAGCCCCATAACCAGTCTGCTATGATTACCCGCATCACCCGCGACCAGCAGCGTCAGCGCGCCTGCAGCCCCAATTGTCACTGCGCCAGCGGCGGCAGCTACACTGCCGAGCCAAGATACACCGCCCGATGTGCCTCGCGGCACCCGCTTACCAGTGATGATCGATCTGGGCATGCCCTTGCTCATTCCACCGATTTCAGTCGCCCACGTATCCGCATTAACCGAAGCCATGACACCAATGAAGGCATACACCCAGCCAGGATCAGGCTTCATATAACAAGCTATGCAGATCAGTGCGCCGAGGCCCCCATTAGCCAGCACTTGCCCCGCATCCCGCCTGCTTCCCTTCTCATAGCTCTGCTCCGCCGCCTGCTTACGCGCCTTCTTCCACTTCGACCAGCCTGTTGAGGTTACGAAGAAGACCATCAGCAGACCGTACCACAGCAGTCCGCCCAGCGCATACAACGTGCCGCCAACCAGCGCCGCAGCTATCGCACCTGATCCGGACAGCGCCCGAGCCCAGTAAGCCGTTAATGCAACAGCCGCCGCTCCTGCTAATCCAACGCCTATATGCAGGATCATCTTACCTGCCCCCAATCTATCTCTTTATGCCTTCTCTCAAAATGGACCGCAACAAAAGCAGGGTTTTGTCACTTTTTGTTGAATAATATGGGCTAGATCCATACCTAGATTAGTGCGTAAGGAGCCCGACCCATGCATGATGAATACGAAATTCAATCTGTCAAAATAAAACCCGCCCTCAATCCAGAGGAGATGCTGAGCATCATCTTCGATTATACCGCGAAGATCGCCAATGAGCGAAACCTGGATCGCGTCCTGCTGCATATGGCCGATATGGGGCGAGATATGGTGCTGGCGGACCGCTGCACCGTATGGCTGCTCGATGCCCAGCGCGGCGAGCTCTGGACTAGGGTAGCCCACGGCGTGAGCGAGCTGCGCATCCCAGCCAGCGCAGGTCTCGCCGGACAAGCCGTGACGACAGGCAAGCCGATCTTCATCGACGATGCCTATACGAATGAGACCTACAAGGACGTGCTGACCAGCGGCGCGCTGGTGACCGATCAACAGACCGGCTATAAGACGAAGGCGCTGATGGTCATTCCCTTCACCAACAACCAAGGGGAAGTGATGGGCTGCTATCAGGCGATTAATAAGATGACGGAGGAGCAAGTATTTTCCGAGAAGGATCTGGAGTACTTGACACTAGCTGCGTCTTACTCCGGTAAATCCCTGGAATCCGCATTGCTGACCCATGAGATCGAGGAGACGCAGAAGGAGATCATCTTCACCATGGGCGAGATCGGCGAGAGCCGCTCCAAGGAGACCGGCAATCATGTGAAGCGCGTCGCGGAATATTCCTATATCCTCGCGCTGGGACTTGGCCTGCGTCAAGAGGAGGCCGAGCTGCTCAAGATGGCCTCTCCGATGCATGATATCGGGAAAGTTGCGATTCCGGATGAGGTGCTGAAGAAGCCCGGCAAGCTGACGGACGAAGAGTTCAAGATCATGCAGAACCATACGAATATCGGCTACAACCTGCTCAGCGGCTCTAAGCGGCGCATTCTGAAGGCTGCAGCCATCGTAGCGCACGAGCATCATGAGAAGTGGAACGGCCGCGGCTATCCGCGGGGCATTGCTGGGGAAGATATTCATATCTATGGTCGCATCACAGCAATCGCCGATGTATTCGATGCGCTCGGCAGTGACCGCGTCTACAAGAAGGCATGGGAGCTGGACCGGATCCTTAATCTATTCAAGGAGGAGCGCGGCCATCACTTCGACCCGCGGATCGTTGATGTATTCATGGAACGGCTGCCGGAGCTGATGCGCGTGCGCGAGGCATACTCTGATGAAGTGCTGAATCAGCAGTAAACCAGCGCCCGTTCTGGATAATTGGTGCAGATGAGCAATCTCGGATGCATCGCCATCACGCGCTCTATCGCCGCCGGTTCATTGACCGTCCAAGCCATCACCTGTACCCCCCAACCGTCAATCAGCTCGTGGACGAGCTGTCGAGTCAAGTGGCGGTAGCTGAGAGATAGGAAGTATGCCCCCGTGTATCGCAGCTGCGCCTGCAGCATGATCGGCTTGCCCGATATAATTAGACCGGTGTTCACACTAGGCTCTATCAGCCTTGTGAGCCGAAGCGCGTCCTGGTCGAATGAGGTAATGACCACATCATCCAGCCAATCATATTGCCTTAGCAGCTGCAATACAGCCATCTCTAGGCCAGGATACAGCTTCACCGCTGTCTTCAGTTCAATATTCAGTCTGACCTTGCCTTTCACCTCCAGCAGCACTTGCTCCAGCGTCGGTATGCGCTGATTAGCGTACTCGGGAGAGAACCATGACCCGTTATCCAGCTGAGCAAGCTGCTCGTACGTATGGTCTCTGACCTTCCCAGTCCCATTCGTTGTCCGATCTAAGGTGTAATCGTGGATGACGACTGGCACGCCATCCTTGGACAGCTGCACATCCAGCTCGATCCATCCAATCCTCCCGTCATTGGCAGCCAATCGGAACGCGGCCATCGTATTCTCCGGCGCGCGGCCCGACCATCCTCTATGCGCTACTACTCTCATTCTAATCGAACAACCTCTCCCAGAGGATTCACTTCCGCGCCAATAGACAGCAAGCTGATCCGCTTGAAGATCGCCTCGCCCTCTTCGGGCGTTGCCAGCACAGGCTGACCTACACCGGTCACGACAGGCACCAGCGACAATGCGCAATCGCCGCCCGCCGTGCAGTTAGCTTGCAGAATGGCGGAATCCTTGCTCGGAGCTGTCGGGTTTACGGTGAAGATGAAATTGCCGAGACTATAGGCAATCCACTTATCCTTATAAGATTCAATTCCGCCGAGTACATGTGGATGGCTGCCGACCACGAGATCAGCGCCTGCGTCAATATATCGGCGCGCCTTCTCGATCATATACGGCTCAGGCGTTTCCTGGCGCTCGATCCCCCAGTGCACGAAGACAACGACCAGATCAGCCTCTTCCTCCGAGCGCGCGATCGCTTCTACCGCTCGCGTGTGATTATAAGTCTCCGCCAGACCGGGCTGATCCTTCTCCGCCTTCCAACCGATATGCGGTACGACATTCGTGAAGCCGAGGAAATCGATCCGCATGCCATGCTTCTTGACGATATGCGGTCGGAAGGCTTGCTCGTCATTCTCTCCGGCTCCCATATAGCCCAATCCAGCCTCGCTCAGATGCGTCATCGTGTCCCGCATCCCAATCAACCCGTAATCCAGGGTATGATTATTCGCTAGATTGAACACATCGAAACCGCCCTCCACCATACCCGCGACAGCATCTGGGTGGGTGCGGAATGTATATTGCTTATCCTCTGGATCCCCTCGATCGGTAATCGGATTCTCCAGATTCCCGGCCGCGATATCCGCTGCTCTCAGCGTGTCGCCTACGTGCAGATACGGATAATCGAATCCGTGCTGGCGCAGCAGTCCATCGATCCGGCCGCCCAGCATGATATCACCCACCAGCGCCAGCTTGACCTCCGGCAAGGGCTCCGGCTGGTCGCTCATTTCAGTCAGCTGACCCGATTCACTCGGATCGCTCACTTCACTGGACTCTTGAGGATCACGAGCAGACTCGCTGGCATCGGTGATGGGGGATTGCTTGTGTAGATCCTGCGGAGCTTGTGAATTGTGCTGACCCGCATCGGATATCTGCTCACTCTGCGAGCTATCTTCCTCCTGCGCCGCTTCATGCGGAGCAGGGTTCGCTGTCGTCCAGCCAGGCATGAGCTGCCAGATGGAATAGACGCATACTGCAAGTAAGAGTACAATAACTATTGAAGCGGACGCTCTTCTGAACATACGAATTCTCCTGTTCTTCGCACTGGCGCGCCGCTGTGATCGGGTCAACTGCATATCGGGCTCCATTCTTAATCAATAATCATGACATAACATCTATTATACCAGCTTATGTTCCTAATGACTGTAACTGTTCATGTGCATGGCAGCATGTGCAGCAAGCATCTATCCATATCTCACCTTCGATTGGAGAACGTACAACAATGACTTCTCATACCAGTCTTACTTCACGTAATCATCTCTTCTTCATGCTGGCCACAATTCTATATTGGTGCTCCATGTATACGTATGTGCCGATACTATCGCCATACCTGGAATCGATCGACTACAGCTATCAGCTGATCGGGATCGTGCTCGGCAGCTACGGCTTCACACAGCTGCTGATCCGCTTCCCGCTGGGCATCGCTTCAGACCGCCTCCGGCGCCGCAAGCCGTTCATGGCGCTTGGCTTCGCTGCCAGCGCGGCCAGCTGTCTGATGTTCATTGCCTTCCAAGATCCGATCGGCGTAACCTTCGCGCGTGTCATGTCAGGCGTTGCCGCTTCAACCTGGGTGGCCTTCTCTATTCTGTACGCCTCCTACTTCTCACCCGAATCAGCCACCAAGGCGATGGGATCGATCAGCGTCGCCACGGTAGCCGGGCAGCTGCTCGGAATGGGGCTCAGCGGGGTTATCGCGGATTTCTTCGGCTGGAACGCGACCTTCTGGCTCGGTGCACTCAGCGCGTCTGCCGGCTGCGTATTCCTGTACTTCGTATTCGAGCAGCGAGAAGGTACCGCACGCATCCCGATGCGCGTCAAGGATCTGGCTGCTGTCGTGAAGAGCCGCATGCTCCTGCGAGTCTCGCTGCTCAGCGTGCTGGCGCATGGCGTGCTGTTCGTCACGATGTTCGGCTTCACGCCGTCCTATGCCGTGAAGCTCGGCGCCAGCCAGGCTGAACTCAGCCTGCTCGTATTCGCCTTCATGCTTCCGCATGCCGCAGCCTCCTGGATCAGCGGCAACAAGCTGGCGCCGCGATTCGGAGCCTGGCGGTTGATCATTGCCGGATTCATCATCAGCGGGATATGCACCTCGCTGATTCCCGCAGTTCCGATGCTCTGGCTGCTCTACCTCACGCAAGCGTTCAACGGATTCGCGCAGGGGCTGCATATGCCGCTGCTCATGGGCCTGTCGATCCAGACGGTTGAATCGGAGCGACGCGCAACTGCAATGGGCTTCTATCAAGCGGTCTACTCTGCAGGCATGTTCAGCGGGCCGTTCGCGGCTGGCTTCCTGAACGACACCTTCGGCCTCATCGGCGGCTTCCTGTTCGGCGGCATGCTCGCGGCAGCAGCTGCTCTGCTCGCATGGAGCTGGCGGCTGAAGGAGGTTCACACACAATGAATCGATGGAAGATCGATCTCCTCATCCTGTGGTTCGGAACGTTCCTGGTCATGGCGGGCATGACGATGATTATGCCCTTCCTGCCACTCTATATTCGGGAATTAGGTGTTACCGGCGAGCATGAGATCGCCATGTGGTCAGGGGCGATATTCGCCGCGAACTTCGTCACGGCCTTCCTGTTCCAGCCCCTGTGGGGCAAGTTGTCCGACCAATATGGACGCAAGATTATGCTGCTGCGCTCCGGCTTCGGTATGGCGCTTGTCATTATCCTGATGGGCTTCTCGCAATCGGCATGGCAGCTGCTCGCGCTGCGTGTGCTGAACGGTGTCATCTCCGGCTTCAATCCAGCCGCACAGTCCTTGATTGCGGCGAGAGCACCCAAGGAGAAGATGGGCTTCGTGATGGGTGTTCTTCAGTCTGGTACTGTCGCAGGCACGATTCTAGGGCCGCTGATCGGTGGCTTGCTGGCCGACCAATTCGGATTCCGCCCTATCTTCTATATCACCGGCTCCTTGCTGGTGCTATCGACGCTGCTAGTCTGGGTGTTCGTGCAAGAGAACTTCGACCGCGCCAAGGCGGCATCACAGAAGTCTATATCGATCCTAGCAGGCTTCTCCGAGCTTCGAGCCATCAAGCAGCTGCCAGCTCTATTCTCGGTTACCTTCATCATTCAATTCGCTATGCTGAGTTCGATGCCGATCATGACGCTCTTCGTCGAAGATCTACATGGGAGCCAGCGCAATCTCGCGCTGTTAGCAGGAATGGTCGGTTCGATCACCGGAATGTCGAATATGATCGCTTCCCCGCTGCTCGGCCGGCTTGCGGACCGAATCGGGCCAGGCAAGATTCTGCTTGTCTCGTTGATCGGCGCATCCATCACGTTCATTCCGCAAGCTTACGCCACCGAAGTGTGGCAGCTGTTCGCAGCGCGGTTTGTACTGGGCATGTTCATGGGCGGTATGATCCCAACGGTTAACGCGCTGATACGTCGATACACCCCTGACGGCATGGTTAGCCGTTCCTACGCCTTCAATTCCAGCTTCCTAAGTCTGGGCAATATGGTCGGCCCATCGGTTGGCGGGCTTCTGTCCGGCTATGCCGGCTTCTCTGGTGTATTCCTGCTCTCCGGCACGCTTCTGCTGATTAATGCGATCTGGGTCTACAGTTTCACCCGCGCGATGGCTAGGCCGTCATAACCAGGTAGAATCGTACTCTGGAGCCTTGGATCCTCCGCGATGCGCGCATTGAATTCACGCATCGCGTTGACCGATGGCGAATCGCGCAACGGATCAGCCACACGGCCCCTCAGCAGCACATTATCACCAATAATCACCGCGCCTGGACGCGATAATCGGATCGCGATCTCCAGATAATGCGGGTATCCCCCTTTATCTGCATCAATAAAGAAGAAATCGAAGCTGGCTCCCTCCGCCTCCAGCTGGCGCAAGCTCTCCCTGGCGTCGCCGATGCGGTATTGCACCTTGTCGGACAGCCCGGCCTGCGCCAGATGCCGCTCGGCTACCGCCGCGAATCTGGGATCTACCTCGAGCGAGGTCAGCATACCATCAGCCGCGAGCCCTCTGGCAATACAGACTCCACTGTAGCCGCCGAGCGCGCCGATTTCGAGGGCGGCTCGCGCGCCCGACAGACTAGCGAGCATGGTTAACAGACGACCATAGGCTGGCGCGATCGAGATTTCCGGCATGCCTTCGCTTCGAATCCCTTCCTCAACCTGCAGCAGCTGCTCATCGGTTCCATATAACTGATCTATGTAGTATTCGATTGGATTGACGTTATTCTCTTCCGCGTTACGCGACATGTACATTCCTCCACCAGATAGGATTCACGCTTTATTGTAGCATGAATGAACACATTCTACGATGCAGCTGATCACCTTGAAGCACCATTTCCGGCGCTACACTCACCTGTTGCCCCGATTCACGCCCTGCAGTATCACTTTCCGGCGCTGCACACACCTGTTACCCCGCACACCACCTTGCAGTATCACTTTCCGGCGCTGCACGCACCTGTTACCCCGCACACCACCTTGCAGTATCAGATTCCGGCTCTACACTCACCTGTCACCCCGCACACCACCTTGCAGTATCACTTTCCGGCGCTGCACGCACCTGTTACCCCGAATCACGCCTTGCGACAGTTAAGTTTCGAGCATTAAGTGCGCGTGACCGGACTATCGAAGCGCAGCAAGTTAATTTCGAGCATTCCGCAGCTGCAGATTCTTAACGTCACTGTAACATTCCATGTCCTTCCATCGTCTATGGGGTATCCAAGTATGATCTTGTGAAAGGGGATTACCGAACAATGAGACGAATTGGAGCAATATCGCTGCTGATCGCAGCCATACTGACAATGCAGGCTGCCGTGCCCGGCGATGCGAACAAGCTGCAGGCGCAGGCTGCCAGTATGGATAGCACCCACAGCAATCCAGCCCAGTCAGCCGAGTCAGCGGCAGCATCGATTACGGTACTGCTTAATGGCCAGCCAGCCAAGCTGAGCACGGCGCCGATTATGAAGCAAGGCTCTGTCTATGTGCCGCTGCGCAGCCTGCTGACTGCGCTCGGAGCCGAGGTTGACTGGGATGCCGCGACTGGTGATGTCACGACAACTCATAACGAACAATCGATCACAATTCGATCTGGCTCAGATCAGGCTGTCGTGAATGGCAAGCCGATCACACTCGATCGTCCGCCATTCCAATCAGGCGGCATCACTTACGTATCGGTACGCTGGTTGAATGAAGCCTTCGGGGCGGCAGTCAAGTGGCAGGGCAGCACGAGAACTGTATCTGTCTATTATCCGGATGAGCAGCTACCCGCCGTCGGTTCATTCGAACACCTGCAATCCTTGCTGGCCGACGCGTCGAACCGTTCACCCTATAGCTATATTCGTGCAAATCTGTTAGCTATGCCAACTGCTGATGCCGTTATGGAATCTACAGCAACTGCCAACAAGACTTCCACTACGTCCGCTAGCACAGATGCCGGCGGCTCCGACTATTCCGCAACGAATGTTCAGGTCGAGGGTGTTGACGAGGCTGATGTCGTGAAGACGGATGGCACCTATATCTATCAGGTGAACCGTCAGCGCATTCTCATCTCGAGCGCGAGACCGGCTGATCAGATGAAGACGATCGCCACCTTGCGGTACGCAGACGGCAGCTTCTCTCCCCAAGAGCTCTATGTGGATGAAGAGCATCTGATCGTCATAGGCTCCGGAAGTCCGTCGCACCTGTATCCGTCTACTCCTATGCCGATGGACGGCGCAGCGAAGAAGATGATCATGCCGATTATGCCTGCTATCCAGACGACAGTCGCGATCATCTATGACATCAGCGATATTGCGTCACCTAGAGAAATTCGCCGACTTGAATTGGAGGGCAGCTATCTTAGCTCCCGCAAGATTGGCGATAGCTTGTATCTAATCAGCAACAAGTATCTGGATGTTTACGGCATTATACCTTACAGAAATGGTCAAGAAAGCGGAAGCAGCGAGATCGATGAGAGCAGCTACCAGCCGAAGTTTCGCGATTCGGCCGTTCATGAGCAGCTGACAACAATTGCATATGATGACATTCGATACTTCCCAGGCTTCATCGAACCGAACTATATGCTGGTTGCCGGTGTAGACTTATCCTCAGCAGACGAACCGATGCATGTCGAGACGTTCCTCGGCTCCGGGCACAATGTGTATGCATCGACGGAGCATCTGTATGTGGCAGTTACGAAGATCGATCAGCCAGAGGCGGCACCTGCCCAGACAGGTGAAGCGACAGAGCAGGAGTCCGGCCAAGCTTCCGATCAGACATCCAATCTAGTAATCATCGGCACAACCGCTCCCTATCAACAGAATACCGCCATCTATAAATTCTCGCTGCATGCCGGCGACGTAATCTATATGGCAGAAGGTTCAGTTAACGGTACGATTCTGAATCAATTCTCGATGGATGAGCATGAGGGGCACTTCCGCATTGCCACGACGAGCGGCGAGCAGTGGGGAGTGAATGAACTCAAGAATAATCTGTATGTGCTTGGGGACGCCCTGCAGCCAGTCGGCAAGATCGAGGATATCGCGCCTGGCGAACGGATCTATTCCGTACGCTTCGCGGGCGATCGGGCTTATATGGTCACCTTCCGTACCGTTGATCCGCTGTTCGTCATCGATGTGGCGAATCCATCGGCCCCGACCATTCTCGGCGAGCTGAAGATTCCCGGATACAGCGACTACCTGCATCCCTACGATGAGAACCACATTATCGGCTTCGGCAAGGACACGATCGAGGTGTCACAGAAGGATCGTAACGGCAATGTAGTTGGCGTGAATGCCTATTATCTCGGCATGAAGGTCGCGCTGTTCGATGTGACCGATGTCGCCAATCCGAAGGAGCTGCACAAAGTGAATATCGGTGACCGCGGCACCCACTCCGAGCTGCTGCACAACCATAAGGCGCTGCTGTTCGATAAGGAGAAGAATCTGCTTGCCTTCCCTGTCGATCTGTATGAGGTGCCGGCAGGCGCGCAAGATCACTACGGCATGCCAGCGTACGGGACAATCACTTATCAAGGCGCGTATATCTATCAGCTTGATCCTACGAACGGCTTCCAGCTGCGCGGCACCATCACGCATATGAGCGAACAGGAGCTGGCCAAGGCCGGGAACTACTGGTATGGTGATCAGCGTATTCAGCGCATCCTGTACATCGGCGATCACCTCTACACGCTATCTGACGCGATGATTAAGGCGAACGCGATGTCCGACCTGCAAGAGACTGGACGTCTAACACTTGAAGCGAGGTAACTAGAACAGCCGGTATTACTCAAAATAACGAACAGCCGCCATACTTCTCCATCGGAGTGTATGACGGCTGATTGTTATGAAGCTTTATTTCCGAATATACTTGCTAGCCTTCTCGATTGCTTCATCCTCAGTAGCCCCAGTGATGTAGCGCCCGTTAATGAAGACGAACGCCGAGCGTACACAAGGTCCACAATAGGACTTGCATCCAATCTTGATCTCCGTGCCTGGCGCCAGCTTCTGAAGCTTGGGAACTGTGGTCTTCATCTTCATATGCCTGCACTTGTCACAGATCCGAATATCATTCTCAGCCACCGGCTACTCCTCCCGCCGATTAATGATCCCCGTGATTGCCCTTGGATGGATTCGTGATGACGAAGCCTTCCTCCGGGAAATACAAGTAGTCGATCTTAACGCCGTCAAGCCAAGGCTCATCCTTAGCCAGCAGTACCTCTATGTCCTTGTCCGTCTGCACCAGGATATCATTATCCTGCTGGTCATCGATATCCAGTCCATAGTGCGCATGGTTGCCATGTGCGTGCGTAACGACGACGCGAAGCTTCCTGCCCTGATTCTCTTCCTTCTCGAGCTCCAGCTTTAATACCTTAGCCGCGTTGCGGGTAATCTTGCAATTCATTGATGACACGCTCCATTTCCGTCGATATACGAATCCATTTCATAACGGCTTAAGCAGCTACGATGAGTACTATATATTGATCTGAACGATCCACTCTGTCAATATATAGTTTCTACTAAGAGGTTTTGCGTAGTTATGAAATTGATTTATATGCTCTATTTTAGAAGAAATCGACGGACAAGTCCACTGCGGGCTCGTTACGGAATTACTTCTCGCTTTGGTCGACAACATATCAACGCTCTACTGATTGTTGTCGGCCATTAGCGGAAGTTATTTCGTAATGATGCCTACGGGCTCGATGCCTAATCGCGCACAAATCTCTTACTTCGAATCCAACGCGAATAACCCCATCTCGAGAATCGGCAGCACCTCCTGATAGAGCGCCTGGAATTGTTCAATGGGGAGGGGATTCACGCCATAGCCGATCTCTACTGTGAAGCCCGGTCTTCTGAATTCCTGGATGAACCAATCCTTGTACCCGGCATCGCTGTCTGACAGCTTTACCGCGCGGTATCCACTCTGGGCAGCGAGCCGCTCGGCCAGCTCCAATGCCTCTGGCGGCTCATAATCGCGATAATTCCAATAGATCTCACGGCCCTGCGAATGGAGGGACATCACAAGATCAAACCGATGCAGCCAGGTATACGCAGCCAGCGCAACCGATTCTGGCTCAGTGAGCGGCGCATGCCCGCCGTAATCGCGAGGCCCTGGCGTAGAAGCAGGAGCAAGTGGGAGCAGCAGTCCAGCAGCGCCAGCCTCATCTGATCCAGCTGCCCTGCGTTGGCGCTCCACCTCCCAGCCTGCAGGATATTGATCATTGAGATCCACTCCGCGTATATTCGACTTCCACTGTGAGAAGGCATCGCAGCCACCGTTCCAGGCTAGCAGTTGCTCTCCCATCGATGGGAATGAGGCTGCGCCGTGCTGTACGAGCTCCACACCGTCTGGATTCGCCATCGGCACAGCGAACAAGGTCGTCAGCTGCCTTAACTCTGGACCGCTGCGCTCGTTCAGCAGCGCATTCTCATTAATCGACTGCGCATAATCTTCTAGAAAGGTCATGAGCAGCGGTGTGGTGATCCATTCATTCGCGTGACAGGCGGCATTATAGTGCACACGCCTCGGCCCGTCGCCAATTCGCACAGACCAGATCTTCCTGCCGGTAACGCTGACGCCTATAGGCTCGGTATGAACTAATGGATACTGGGCTTGCAGCTGCTGTAAATCCGATTCCAGCTGTTCATGATCGTATCCATCCGCAACTTGCACGATCCGATCCAACATATAAGAATCCTCCATTCATACAGTCCGTTCTATTACCACTGTATGAGTGGAGGATGGGAATACGAACAAGAATCATTTTCGATTCCTTAATTCCAGCACGGGATCACCCACGTACTACCAAGTTCCACTTTCCTTCCTTTTTAAAAAAAGCCTCGAGGCGTCCAATAATGTGCTAACTTTCCCATACAGGTTAGTCTCCGCCCCCCCTCATGGCATACTCCCGTGCACCACTAATTCCGCATCACGCAACAATCCAGTTCATTTAATGCTCCCACGCGCCACTAATTCCGCATCACGCAACTGTCCAGCTCATTTAATGCTCCCGTGCGCCACTAATCCCGCATCACGCAACTATCCAGCTCATTTAATGCTTTCGTGCGCCACTAATCCGTTAGCACTCCCGTTCAATTTGCTTCAAAGTTTGCAGCGTGATTCGTTAATGATGTGTCAACTTTCCTTCCTGTGAACAAAATACGAAATAGACCGTCCCAATGCGCTTCTCATTCGTGACGGTCTAATCTATTAACATTATAATGGTCAACTGTACTAGGAATTTGGAATCAGCTGCTCTTGGTTACTGGCCAGGTGACAGAACTGACTTGAACCGGCACATGCAGCCACTCCACGCTGATGCGTTGGAACAGCTGAGGATCACCGCTGCACAGAAATTGATGCGCAGGCGACTCTGACAGCTCGACCCGCTGGCTCTGCAGGCCCTTATGATAGAGCACTGTACTGACTTCCCTCGCTGTCTCCTCCGCCGAATTGATTAATGAGACATGAGGCCCCATCACTTCTTGAATGATGGATTGCAAGAAGGGATAATGCGTACAGCCGAGAATCAGGCAGTCCATCTCGGGATCCCGCATGCGAATCGGCTCAACAGATCTCCGAACAGTTTCCAACGCCTCGTCCCGGCTATACCTCCCGCTCTCTACCAGCGGCACCAGCATCGGACAAGCTGCCGCCGCATATCGCACCTGAGGAGATATGCGCCGCAGCGCCTTTTCATAAGCACCGCTGCTGATCGTGCCCTCAGTACCGATCACGCCGATGACACCCGATCTTGTTGCTTTGATTGCTGCACGCGCGCCGGGTGTGATCACTCCGACTACCGGAATGCTGACTTTGCTCCTGATGTCCTCCAGTGCGACAGCAGTTGCCGTGTTACAAGCGACAATCAGCAGCTTGGGTTGAAATTGAATCAGATAATCCACGACTTGCAACGTGTAGCTGCGCACTTCATCCGCTGGTCTAGAACCATAAGGAGCGCGTGCAGAATCCCCCAGATAGACGATCTGCTCTAGCGGGAGCTGCCTCATCACTTCCTTCGCAACCGTCAATCCACCAACACCGGAATCCAGTATTGCTATCGCTCCCCGCACGAATTCACCGCTCTTCCGTTC
Source organism: Bacillota bacterium (assembly GCA_023441055.1). GTDB lineage: Bacteria > Bacillota > Bacilli > Paenibacillales > UBA4045 > JAEZQY01. The sequence continues at coordinate 179,999 of JAEZQY010000053.1, forward strand.
ATAATAATGAAGTCGATTTCCATAGTTAGCATATGAGCGGGGCATTGAAATTGTACTAAGCGATTACCCAGATACCGTGTTCCAACCGTTTAATTAAACTTCGGCAGCCAATCGCCATGCGCTGCAATGAGATCATCACACATCGCCACAATCTCATCCATCGACAGCTCAGCAGCCGTGTGCGGATCTAGCAGCGCCGCATGATAGATATGCTCCTTCTTGAGCGTCATCGCAGCTTCAATAGTTAGCAGCTGTGTATTGATATTCGTCCGATTAAGCGCAGCCAGCTGCGGCGGCAGATTGCCGACATAAGTAGGCGTAACGCCCGATGCATCGACTAAGCAAGGAACCTCCACGCAGGCCTCTGTCGGCAGATTCGTAATCAGCCCGGTGTTCATCACATTGCCGCCGATCTTAATCGGGTTGTTCGTCACCATGGCCTCCATAATATAGGACGCATACTCATGAGAGCGTTCATGCACCAGGTCAACATTATTCACCAGATCATCACGTCTCTTCTTCCAATCCTCGATCTGGTTGATACAGCGTCTTGGATATTCATCGAGTGGAATATTGAAGCGCTCAATGAGCTCTGGATAATTCTTCTTGATAAAATAAGGATGATACTCTGCGTTATGCTCCGATGACTCCGTCACGTAGTAACCGAACTTGAGCATCAGCTCGTATCGCACCATATCCCAATGCGTCTCCTTCTGCTTCTCAGCAGCGCGGCGCTTAATCTCCGGATACAGATCCTTGCCGTCCTTCGTCACTTCCAGCAGCCACGCCATATGATTGATGCCCGCGATCTTCGTCTGCACACCCGTCTGGTCCATATCCAAGGATTCGAATAGACGCGGCATGCACACCTGCACACTGTGACACAGACCGACTGTCTTCACGCCGCCATACGTATTCATAACATTGGTCAGTACCGCCATTGGATTCGTGTAATTCAGGAACCACGCATCCGGGCACACCTCTTGAATATCGCGCGCGAAATCCAGCATAACTGGAATCGTACGCAGATTGCGGAAGATTCCCCCTATGCCTAATGTATCCGCGATCGTCTGACGCAGCCCGTACTTCTTGGGCACTTCGAAGTCTGTAATCGTGCACGGGTCATAGCCGCCCACCTGAATCGCGTTCACGACGAATATCGCGCCTCTCAGCGCTTCCTTGCGATCTGAATACGACTTAATCTGGCAGGTGCTGCCTGCCGTCTTCTTCAGATTATTGAGCATCAGCTCGGAATCACGCAGACGCACCGGATCAATATCGAACAAAGCGAGCTCGAAGCCCTGCAAGGCCGGTGTTTGCAGGACATCCCCCAGCACGTTCTTCGCGAACACCGTGCTGCCTGCACCTAGAAACGTAATTTTAGACATGGATGATCGTTCCTCCTGTAATCTGCCTGCTAATGAGGCTTGATTAATTTCACCTTTATTATTACGATAAAATCAATCGAAGACTATGGAGGATATCCAGATCTATATGGACGAATGTAGTTTAATAACGACGCTGTGCGCGAATGATGCCAATCATAATAATTCCGATCAGCAACGCAGCGGTACCTGCAAGGAACGGAATCGTGATAAACCCAAGCCAATTAATATACTCGGCGTCGCAAGGCACTATGCCGCATACGGTCGAGCTGGATTGCACGAAATCCGTCTTCTCCATCAAGTAATGATAAGTTGATATCAAGAAGCTGATAATCATCATAGGCAGCACATAATAAGCGATCTTGAAGTCTCTGCGGACTGCGGCTATTCCAAGCAGGATCACCTGTGGATAGATGAGGATACGCTGGTACCAGCATAGATTGCACGGCACATAACCCAGCACTTCAGAGAAGTAGAGACTCCCGACCATCGCGACAGTCGCGATCGCCCAAGCCAATGGCAAACCTTGCTCGAGGAAGAAGGATTTCTTATCATTCATCGTATTGTTGACCACCTTATTCAGAGAATACTAATCTTAGCGCAATCATCTTCTATAATTCTGTTAAAGTCAATACAATGCCCGAACATGTACGCACAATGTCAATCAATCGGAGGTAGGTCCTATGAGCGAGTCCCTACAAGCCATGTCATTCAATCCTTACTCGGAGGGCGGTGCCTATGAGGTCCTGTTCGCCGGGTGGTCCAAGCCCCATGCCGATCATAATATGGGACCGCTGATCCACCCCTATTACCTCGTTCACTATGTCATAGCTGGAAGAGGCCACTACTACATCAGGGGCAAGCATCATGTCCTGACTGCAGGAGACAGCTTCTTCATCCAGCCCGGAGAATTGATCCAATATACCGCTGACTCCGAGGAGCCCTGGGAATATTGCTGGGTAGCCTTCCAAGGCGATCGTTTCCCCTCTCTTCTGAAGCTAATCAACATCAGCCCGATGCAGCCGGTCGTACAGGATGAGCCTAATCGACGTGTGCGTACGCTGATGCATCGGATTGAACGGACACTGGCCGCTAGAGCTCCCAATGTCGCCATCGTAGCTGACGGCTATCTGCAGCTGCTGCTAGGTGAGTACGCCGCGGATCGGCTGCAGGAGACCGCCTCACCCGGCAAGCATGCCAGCGCGGTCGACAGTCACATCGAGCATGCGATCGGATTGCTGACACACCGTTACTTCCAGCCGATCTCCATCGCCGAGCTTGCGCGCGAGATCGGCTACCACCGCACCTACTTCTCGAAGATGTTCAAGGAACGCACGGGCATGTCGCCGCAGACCTTCCTGATGAAGGTTCGCCTCGAGCAAGCCCGCATCCTGCTACAGAGCGACCTGACAATCGAACAGATAGCGGCATCGGTCGGATTCAATGATCCGCTCTACTTCAGCAAGCAATTCAAGCGCTGGTACGGCAGCCCGCCATCGCAAGCCCGTTGAGCAGCAGCAATTGAATTGCAATTAAGCAAAACCGGTAGAGCCAAGTACGCTCTACCGGCCCTTGAATGCAGCTTATGCTCATTTAGTACGGCCTCACCCGACTATCTCCGCTCATCGCACCATTCACAATCATTTAGTACTATCTCACCCGACTATCTGCGCTCATCGCACCATTCACGATCATTTAGTACGGTCTCACCCAACTATCTGCGCTCATCGCACCATTCACGATCATTTAGTACGGTCTCACCCGACTATCTCCGCTCATCGCACCATTCATACTCATTTAGTACGGCCTCACCCGACTATCTGCGCTCATCTCAATATCTTTGCTAAAAAAAGCATCTCCCTTGCGCTTACCGCGCATGGTAGATGCTTTTCATGTTCATACGAGTCGATTACTTTACTTCTTCTTCGTCCTCTTCTTCGGCTGCCGCTTCCAGAATTACTGGTGCTTCAGTACGTGTTTCCTTCCAGCCCTTGACCTCTGTAGCTACGGTATCTGCAAGCTCCTTAGCCTTCTCGACGAGATCTACAGTCTGTGCACTAACCGTCTTCGCGATCGTCTGCCCGCGCTCTGCGGCTTGTGAAGCCAGCGCCTGTCCGCGCTCGGCAACCTGATGCGCGATCTCGCGCGACTTCACATTCACGGTGTTAGCCGTTTCCTTAAGATCAGCTCGCAGCTCCGTGCCAGGCTTAGGCGCGAGCAATAGTGCAGTCACAGCGCCTAGAATACCTCCGACTACAGCACCAAGCAAGAAGTCCTTACCGTTCATGTTGTTATCCGACATCGTTAATCCTCTCCTTGTCTCTTATTGGATTTCAAGCTTTTCACCTTGCTCCAGATATTGACGGCCAGATTGACCAGCACCATAACGTCATCGATCTTCTTCTGATGCGTATGTACGCCATTCGTTACTCCGCCTGTTAATGATTTGGTAACTGAGGCCGATACCTGCTTAACAGATGAAGTGACCTGCTGCACAGCGTCGCCGACGTCATTGACTGATTCGAAGAACCCGTCAATATGCTTCAGCTTGCGATTCACATCTGCCGTCAATTGATTCGTTGTATTCAATAATCTGACTGCTTCCTTGGAGACCTCTTCCACCTGTGACTGTAGGTCGCTTATCGTATGATTCACTTGACTTAAGGATTCCTTAACTGTTCTGAGTGTAGTTGCGATGTATACAACCAGTACGATGAATGCGATCGCAATAGCTGCCACACTAATCTGGATCACCAAGTTGTCTATGGCGTCCACCTCCTCCCGTTGTCGAGATTGTGTGAATGAACCATCTGCCTATATCCATTATAAGTATATCATACCTCAATTGACACAACCATTTTCATGTGAATGTTGTGTCCGTATGCGGTAGCGGCACTTATGTCCTTCCTTAGCTAGACACTCCGTACGCTCGACCTCGGCGCCCAGCAGCGTTCGGAACAACTCAAGCTCGCTCTGACAAGCTTGATTATAGGAATTAGCAATCTGTGAGATCGGACAATTGAACTCGTCGATCGTATAGCTGCCGTCAGACTCCTCGTAACCCCACTTCGCCATGTAGCCGTTATCGTTCTGAATCGTCGCTAGCGCCGCAACCTTGTCCGCCAGCGAATCGGAGCTCATCCGTTCCGCATACCGCTGAATCAGCTTCTCCTTGCGCATCTGGAATAACTCGCCGACGATCTCTTGGCCGGATACAGTGTTCAGCTCTTCGAGCAGATCCAGAGCTAATCCATGATAATTTTTGGGGAACAGCGGATCCGCGCGCTGTGTCAATGTATACAGATTAGTCGGGCGCCCCATCGCCTGACGAGCGAGCTTGGTCGATACCAGTCCATCGCGTTCCATCCGATTTAGATGCCGTCGAACAGCCATCTCCGTAATTCCGAGCCGCTCCGACATCTCCCCGACACTAAGACCGGCAGATGTCTTCAACATCGTGAGCAGCATGGATCGTGTCGACATATCCTGTTCGTTAATCATTCCTTCACCCCATAATCGCCTTTCTTCTATGATAGCGTATCATAGGGCTTACGTAAATTACTAAACATAAAAGTATAGTAACTTCATCCAATACCAGAAATCCCGAGATCATGGAAAGACACGCAGTTATCGAAGCTCCTGCTTCAAATAACTGCGAATCGCTTCCTTGAACTGGAGCATTCCCTGAGGCAGTAAGCCGATGAGACGCTCTACCTCCGCGCGGTCGACACGATCATAATCCTGCACCAGCGGCTTACGCATGCGCACGATTCCCACTAGGAATGGGTACAGCATCTCGTCGAATACCGATTCGCCATGTAGAATATCGACAATATCCTCGTAGCTGCTGGCATCACGCATCACGAATCCATCTATGATGTAATTCCCGACATCTGTTACACACTCCGCGGCCAGATGAACAGCGCGCTCCGCGGCGAACGCCGCGACCAGCTCATGTAGATCGCTGGACTGCACGCGCTGAGCGGCTTCCGCGATCGTATCCACATACGCCAACCGGCGTTCAATCTGGGCAATATTGACGTTATACATCTGTCATAGCTCCTTATCTGTTCGACTGCTTGTCCGATTATTTCTTACGCCCCTTACGCTTCAGCCACACAGTAATAATAATGAAGGCAAGGATAACAACGACGAGCACTCCCTCCATATTGCGAATATCACTAATTGAGTCTTCCATTGCTGCAACAACCTCTCTGCATTATCTCTTAAGACGCGATAGAATCGCCCATCGCCGCTCGGATTTCCGTTTATAGCGCGGCAGAGATTGATAGATCTCCACCGATTCCTGGAATGCCTGCCTCGCCTCATCGACTCGATTCATCCCGGTGAGGAGGATGCCCAGACGATAGTAGGCCTCGCAGGAGGAGGATTGAATGTCTCGGAACTTGTGCAGATAGCCAAGCGCCTTCTCATGATCAACAGCTGCGAACGCTTCAGCCAGACGCAGGTAGGGCTCACCGTATCGCACGCGCGGGTTGATGCCGACCGCCTTCAGGATCATCGTCTCGCCCTCGGGCAGCTGCCCCTGCTTCAATCGACATATTCCTGCATCGAACCACACGTCCGCTGAATCCTCTGCGGTTCGCAGCGCGTCATCCAGTAGCGTCTGCGCTTCCGCATACTTGCCTAGATCAATCAGGATGCGAGCAGCCTCTGTCTTCAGCGAAGTGTGATGCGGATTCAGCTTGAGCTCCTGCTGAATTCTGCGTAATCTTCCACGAATTTGGAATGGTCTAGTGAGGCTGGGGAAGATGCCGACGAACCGTCGATCAAGGATATACAGCGCCGCCAGCAGGATGAGAATCGCCAGGAACGGACTTCCTGTTATCCACCACAACATACCGAATAGAATACCCTTACCCATAGCAGATTCATCCCCTCCTCAACTTCGTGGAATTCCTACATCCCAGCACTTCAGGATTCGAAATCAACCGACACAGAACTTTCGACGACTGTCTTCATATACACTATAACCTCTTGATGAATCGGATGGACCTGATAACCATCCAGATCTGCCATTGTTTCATGCTGGGAGATCAGCACAATGTCATAGGAGCGATCCGAATGAAGCACATCTGAGCCCACCTCCAGCTGCTTAACCTGGGGAATCTTGCCTTGCATGCTCTCCAGTACGTCCTTTGTCTTCTGTACATTCTCAGGTGAACGATCCTTAAGCTTGAAGCACACTACATGAGTAATCACTATCGCCATCTCCTTCATCATTGTCGCGTCTAAACTCGCTTCGGCGCACCGCCTATCGCGAAATCGCTATTATTATACCAGATAAACGGCTCCGCCGTCTTGCTCGGCCATCAGCTTCCGCTAACCCTTCACGCCAGTCCATACGCCGAAGCCGAATTGATCCTTATATTGATACATAATGTCATCATATTCACGAGTCAAATCCCATATCCGCTGATCAAAATAAACCGAAGCATCCACCACACCGCTCATATCCGGATGCTCCATCTCATCCGACCAATCGAACTCGTTCAGCTTGCCTGGTTGCAACAGGTCGATCTCACGCAGCCCTGCCTGCTCCAACAGCTCGATCCATTGCTCAGCCGTCCATACCTCACCTACGCCGTAATACTTGCTTACTCGGCGAGCGATCACATCCTCCAGCGATTGCAGAGCAATCATCTCCCGATCATACAGTCGCCCGCCTGGTGCCAGCACACGCGCATATTCCCGCAACGCGCACAGCGTGTCGGCGAACAGGGTGACCGATTCCGCCAGCACCACATCGAAGCTGCCAGCATCGAATGGCAGATGCTCGACATTGCCCTGGACGAAATTCACCTGAACCTGCTCCTGTTCTGCGCGATGTCGGGCCTTCATCAGCATATCCGAACGGATATCAACTGCAGTGACCTGATAGCCGAGCCTCGCTAGATGACAGGCTGTTCTCCCGGTCCCGCAGCCGACCTCCAGTATTCGGGCCTGTTGTCCAATTGACGCGGTATCCAGCAGCTCCAGCGTTGCTGTGAAACCACCAGGATGCGCGCTGCCAATCCCAAGCTTCGCTAACATATCGAGATAATTCATAATTCGATTGCCCCTTTCGCAACACATGTTGTCTTCACTATATGCAGGCTGATGCTATTAGGCATAGGTAAACACCTTTTCTTCAGCGAATCAGACATATACCCATGCCAGATCGGGCTCAGCAGATATAATAAAGAAGCATGACAGAGAGGAGGAATCGCCTCATGGGAGCATGTGCGGGAGGATATGGCGGCTTCACTTCCACGGCAACAATCCTTGTGCTATACATCCTGTTAGTTATCGTGGCAACAGCAGGCATCTTCATCTAACTTGATAGAAAACCCGCTCCTTCCATAACGGATCGAGCGGGTTTTCTATGTCAAGCAGACTCCATGTGATTGGTTAGAAGCCACGCTTCTTCAGCCACGATGCGCACGCGTCGGTCCAATTTCGTACATGCGGGACATCGCTGGCTAGCCCGAGTCCGTGTTGCCCCTGCTCATAGACATGCAGATCGAACAACACACCATGGCGATGCAGCGCCTCCGCGAACAGCAGACTATTCACCACCGGCACCGCTGTATCGTCTGTCGTCGACCAGAGGAAGGTCGGCGGTGTATCAGGAGTTACTTGATCCACCGTATTCATCCGGGCAAGCAGCTCAGGGTCGGGATTATCCCCGAGCAGATTGCGTCTGGAGCCTTCATGCGAATAGGGACCCTTCATGGCGAGTACCGCATAACACAGAATCATCAGATCCGGACGGCTCGATTGACGTTCAATGAAATCGGTCGAAGCCGGGTCGCCGTTATCATACATCGTGCCTACAGTAGCGGTCAGATGTCCGCCTGCCGAGAAGCCTAGAATGCCCACTCGATTCGAGTCAATACCGTATGTATTCGCATGCGCGCGAATCATGCGGATCGCCCGCTGCGCATCCAGCCATGCTGCGGGATATTGATACGGCGCGATTCGGTAGCGCAGCACGAAGGCGGATATACCGAGTGAATTGAGCCACTGTGCGATCGGCTCTCCCTCATGATTAGCGAGATGGCCATAGCCGCCTCCTGGACATACCAGTACCGCTGGATTGTGCTGTCCCGGCACTAGATAAGGGGTAATCGCAGGCTGATCCTCTTCCATTGTGCCCATCGCATGCGGCGCGCCTTCTGACCATAATAGTAAGGTTCCCATAGCAAGCATTCTCCTTCGCCTATTCAGATAAGTATGATGGATGTACATCGTCTATGATGAATATACATAATGACTTAACGATTGTACAAGCTAATTCGAAATCCGTATTTGTGACTTTTAGGACTTCCATTATGATCAATAAAATTGTAAACTAGTTAATGAAAATACAATTCCGAAGGGATGGATAGCGTTGAACCAAGTCATTCTGAACACAGACATAGAGCGCGGTGTCATTAGCAAGCATATCTACGGACACTTCGCTGAGCATCTGGGCCGCTGTATCTATGAAGGGATCTGGGTGGGCGAGGATTCGCCAATCCCCAATGAGAGAGGCATTCGTAGGGACGTGCTGGAGGCGCTTCGCGGCCTGAACATCCCCGTCCTGCGCTGGCCGGGCGGCTGCTTCGCCGACGAGTACCACTGGAAGGACGGCATTGGTCCGCGCGAATCCCGCAAGCGGATGATTAATACACACTGGGGCGGTGTTCTCGAGAATAACCACTTCGGTACACATGAATTCATGATGCTGTGTGAGCTGCTCGGCACTGAGCCGTATATTAACGGCAACGTAGGCAGCGGCACCGTACAGGAGATGTCAGAATGGGTGGAATACTTGACGTTCGACGGCGTCTCACCGATGGCGGAGCTGCGCGCTGAGAATGGCAGGGAGAAGCCTTGGCATGTGAAGTATTTTGGCGTGGGGAATGAGAGCTGGGGTTGTGGCGGCAATATGCGTCCGGAATTCTATGCGGATCTGTACCGTCAGTTCCAGACCTATGTGCGCAATTATGGCGAGAATAAAATTTATAAGATTGCCTGCGGCGCCAGCGACCGTGATTATAAGTGGACCGAAGTATTGATGAGCCAGGCAGGCCGCCATATGGACGGGCTCAGCCTGCATTATTATACGATTCCAACCGGAGAATGGAGCGATAAGGGATCGGCGACGGATTTCGATGAGAAGCTGTGGTTCGAGACACTGTATCGGACGTTGGAGATGGACGAGATCATCACCAAGCATTCCTCCATTATGGATCAATACGATCCTGACAAGCGCGTTGGACTCATTGTTGATGAATGGGGAACCTGGTACAACGTCGAGCCCGACACGAACCCCGGCTTCCTCTACCAGCAGAACACCATGCGTGATGCGCTCGTGGCCGGCATTAATCTGAATATCTTCAATCAGCATAATGATCGTGTGCATATGGCGAACATTGCACAGACCGTTAACGTTCTGCAATCCGTGGTGCTGACCGAGGGCGAGAAGATGCTGCTGACGCCTACCTATCATGTGTTCGAGATGTACAAGGCGCATCAGGACGCTGTAAGGCTGGACTTGGCACTGGAGAGCGCAGACTACACGATGGACGGCAAGACAGTGAAGCAGCTGCACGCCTCGGCATCACGTGATGCTGCTGGTCGGATTACCATCACCATCTGTAATCTGGATCATGCCAATGGCGCTAAGGTCGAGCTTGATCTGCGCGGAATCAGCGCGGTCAGCTCGGTGAGCGGGCGTGTGCTGACAGCAGACTCGATCCAGGCACACAACACATTCGAGCAGCCAGATGCAGTGAAGCCAGTTGCATTCAGCGGCATCCAGACCGAGGGCACACGTGTAATCGCAGAGCTGCCATCGAAGTCAGTAGTGACGCTAACCGTCGAGGCTTAATCCGATCTAGAGTAAAGGGCAGATAATTCTGCCCCTCCTCATCAAACCGTACGTGAGGTTTTCCCTCATACGGCTTTCCGATGTTCGTCATTCATGTGCATGCAGATTACAATAGCGTTTTAAGTCCATAT
>JAEZQY010000018.1 GCA_023441055.1 Bacillota bacterium
TGCTGAAGCTAAGATTAAGTTATTAGAAGTGGAGAACGAATTCTTAAAAAAGCTCGAGGCTTTAGAAAGGCGGGTGAAGAGCGATCACTAACACCTTCAGAGATCTTTGAGCTCATTGAGGTTATTATTCACAAATACAATATGAAAGGTTTAATAAGGTATTTATGCACCCTTGCTGGAGTATGCCGGAGTGGATACTATCGTTGGGTAATGTCATCATGAATCACAAAAAGATTCGTAGACTAATTCGTAAATATATTTTAGTCGCTCAAGTGCGACGAGCTCATCCGTACCGCAAAATGACTAAAGCTACACAAGAACATAAAAGCCCGATTTGCTTCTGCACATCGGTTAAACGGAACGGTAAATATAAGTGACGAAACCTTCTTTCGAGAGTCTATGAAAGGTCGTGAAATTACCCATAGAAATGCCAAGATATGTGGAGAGAAAGACAAAAAAGAGGGATTTCTAACCTTAAAATAGCAATTGTTGTGGCACAAGACCGTAATGGAAATAGGATTGCTCGTAAAGCAGGGAGGGGTCGTGTAAAAGCCGAAGAAATTGATATTGTGATAGGTGAGTATGTTCACCCATCTTCTTTGTTATGGAAACAGCTTGTTAAAAAAGAAATGTTGAGATGTGCTTAACTAATTATTAGATGTATATTTATTGCTTCCAGCAAGTTTCTTGATTTCATTCCAGTTTTCAATCGCTTCTTCACGACTTTTCCCTTGATTTTTCGGGTCAGCAAAAAAGTCACGAATGAATTGATTATATTCAAATTGAGGTGCAATATCCTTCTTATACGAAGGGTCTTTCTTTCGTTCTTCTTCCTCATACCAAGCGTCTAATACATCACGATATGTTTTTCCAACATTGTTTTTAAAATAGTTTTGAATATAAGTGGAAAAATGAAATTTCGGGATAACTGTCTTAAAAAACGCTCTTACATTTTGACTACAACGATGGTTTTCCGAAATGACTGTATCAAGACTTAAATCGACCTGTATCTCCGACTTACTATTTACCTTTGATTTTCTAATTGGCTCTTTTATTTCACCTGTTCGAAGAAATGTTTCAACTCTATCGGAAATCTCTAGCTTTGAACCAGAAGCACTTATTCCATTTTCCCTACAAAAAGATTGCAATTCTTCTTTCAACCAATAGAAATCTTTAAAACTATCTACACGGATATCTTTTGTTAGATTTGGTCTCATATTTTACACCTCCATATTTACGCATTTCCATTATAGAACATTTGTTCTTGTTAATCAAAAATACAGCAACCCCGTAAGGCTCCTGCCCAATTCGTCACTAATCGCCATGAACAGCAGGCTAATAACGATGAAAAAAAGAATCGCGCCGTGCAGCGGGTCGAGTCCGCGCTTCTCCTCGGACGCAAAGCTATAAATCGTATATGTCGCGGCCACCAGCCAGGTCAGGACTGATAGTAATAGGAGGAACAGAGCAGGTTCATACGCTCTCACAACCGAGAACAAAAAGCACGCCAATGAAAGAAGCATCGGAATAACCGTGAACGAACCGAACTTCGCAACAACGCCGGTGAATGTAACCTTCGATTTCATAAGCTTACCGATTCCGAATAGGGTGAGTATGACGACAACCGAAAACACTAAAAGATAGCCGAAAGGCTTACCGAAAAATGTGATGAATGGCACTCCGCCGAAAAATCGCAGCATGCTGTTCGCGATAAAGTAGATGGATAATGGAAGGAACAACGCGAATAATACCAGCGTAACGACAGCTTGAAGCATGGAGGCTGCCTTTGAGTCGACGCTGGCAGTCGTAGGCTTCAATAGTCTAGACACTAAGAAGCTCATAAACTGTCGGAACGTAACATCCAGATTATTTATCGGGATTCGACATTTTACCAATAGTACCTTCTTTTGGATTAATTTTTTATGTGGCGGTACTCTAAACAAACGGCGGGTTGGAATTAGCCTTGCGAAAGGAGCTGGGCGTACAGCCTAGTTTTCTTTTGAACATTTTGCTAAAAAGCATGACATCCTTGTACCCGACCCTGGAGGCTACTTCCGTAATGGAATCCTGAGATTGCAGGAGAAGCTCCTGCGCCTTCTTCATACGGAAATCCAGCAGATAGTCTTGTGGGGACATCCCTTTGTGCTGCTTAAAAAGCTGGAACAAGTAAGATCGGCTCACACCGATATCTCGGGCCAGATCCCCGATAAGTAAAGGCTGGTGTGCATGATCTCTGATGTAAGTAATCGCTTGTTCCACCAGACGCTCACTCATCGATTGACTTGGTTTCCTGTTATTCAGCTCAGATAGAATGAGCATAAAATTCCCCAGCAGCTGCAGCTCCGGATTGGGTTGAGATTGGTCTATCTTCATCATCTCTTCCAATAAACCTTGCAGATTAAGGCAGGAAGCATAATCAAAAACGGGACTCTTCGAAACCTTGATGAATTGTGCCAGAATCTCACACTCATAGGTGCCTCTGAAAGCAATCCATGTGTAGCTCCAAGGCTGCTTAGAATCGGCCTGATAGCGGTGACGATCTCCGGCCCGAATATAAAAGCCCTGCTTGGATGAAACAGGGAATGTCTCTCCATTTACCTCCAGGACACCTTTCCCACTATGCACAAAATGCAGGATATCGTGCTCCCTGACAGAGGGCCCGTATTCATGGCCTGATCTGCAGCGCTCGAACCCGCAGAACAACAAGTTCATTTCCTGAAAGGGATGAGTTTCCGCCTCAATTACCTGAATATCCCGCATCATCTTCACCTCTGAACATAGTAACAAATCTAATCATCATCGTGCCATATGCGCATGACAGGTCCGGAGATACAATATATAAAAGAACTACCCAGGAGGAAACTAGGATGACAAGCATGATTAACTCTACCAACAACAGCCGCAAACCAAACCCGATTTGGGCAAGCCCGGAACCCGCATACCTGCAAGGAATGGAGGACTGGAAGGTACGGCATGTATCAGGCATCGGCAAGCCGGAATGGAAGCAGCTTCTGGCTTATACCTCAGACCTGCATATCGCTTGCACCCATGCACCAACGCCCCCCTTCCACTTGCCATGGGAGGAAATCGGCACGGGGTATTGCTACGGTCCGGCTTGCGGACATTGGGATCTCGTTCACGCAGCCCTGGATTTCCTGCCCCATCATCCCCTTCACGCTAAGAACCAGGTACTGAACTTGTTGGCCTTACAGCGGCATGACGGTATGCTGCCAGGCTCTGTGTAGATGAAGGATTCCGTATCGTGGAGCAACACCATGAGCCATCCTCCGGTATGGCCGGAAGCGGCGCAGGCTTACTATTCCCTCACAGACGACACGCCCTTCCTAGAGGACGCCTTACGCGCATTAGATAAACAGCTTCACTGGTTCGAGATGAATCGGAGCGCCCAGGATGGAGGCTTCTATTATACCGATATCCTGAATCACGAATGGGAAAGCGGCGTTGATGAAGGTGTTCGATTTGACGAAATAGCCAAGGGTCCGTATGCCTGCATAGACGCTACCTCGCATGTATATAGAGCATATGAAATAGCGGAGCAATGGGCCAGGGAGCTTCAGGAGACGACACGTGCAGACCGTTATCGCGCTAAGCGGCTTGACCTGCAGATCTTCATTCAGGAACGAATGTTCAATGAAGACGCGGGCTACTTCTTCGACATTTGGTCCGTGAATGAACCCGACCATCAGCACCTTGCATTCGAAGGGCTCTGGCCTATTGTAACGGGAGCAGCGACTTCCGAACAGGCCCATAGAGTCATTGACCGATACGTGCTGTCTGAGCAGCATTTCTTAACGGAGCATCCCTTGCCAACGCTGGCAATCAGTGATCCTAAGTTCGAGCTGCGCATGTGGAGGGGACCTGCCTGGAATAGCATGACCTACTGGGTAGCGCTGGGATGCTATCGGTACGGAAGAACCGACGCCGCCAAGCTGCTGTTAGAGAAGGCATTGGATTCGACCGCCAAGCAATTCGCCAAAACGGGAACCGTATGGGAATTCTATCATCCTTTCGGCGAAACACCGGACAAGGTGGCCCGTAAGCCCCATACTCCCTACAATGTGCCATGCCGAGACTATTTGGGCCACAACCCATTGATTGCCATGGCTCAGCTTTGGGAGCAATGCTAGCTTGAACTTATCATGGAATCGGCTAACTTAGCAAGACTCAGAGGGAGTGATTAGCTTGAATGTGCCAGAAATTCTCAGAATGGCTCCTGCTGTATTTGCCGTAGGGGATGAGTATCAAATTATGGTGCCTGTTGCTGCAGAGTGCCTGATGTGGGTCGAAGTAAATGAAGAACGCTACTATAATGATTCTAACGGTATTCTCCGTTCTCGAACGACACTTCACCGCATCAGTGTGCCGAGTCAAGTGTTGGACGATGCTAAAGCCTATACGATATGCTATCAGAAAATGATAGATCGCAGGCCAAAATTCACGCAGACGGAAGACATTGTGCGCTGCCAGTTCTCATTTCGTCCCGCTGAGGGCGACAGCATCCGTATTTTTCATATTTCTGATGCACACAATCGTGTAGAATCCCCGGTTCTAGCTGCACAGGCGCTCGGCGGTCATATTGATCTGCTGGTGTTGAATGGAGATATCCTGGACAACAGCGGGGAAATGGACAACTTTGACGTCATATACCGCATCTGTGCAGAGGTTACAAAGGGCAGTATTCCTTGTGTTTTTTCCAGAGGAAATCATGAAACGCGCGGATTATACGCTGAGAATATCGCCGAATATACCCCTACACGGTATGGACATTCCTATTTTACGTTCCATGTGGGAAAGCTCTGGGGGCTGGTATTGGATTGCGGGGAGGATAAGGATGATTCCCATGCCGAATACGGCGGCACCGTCTGCTGTCATGCGTTTAGAAAGCGACAGACAGAATACCTGAAACAGGTAGCGCGGTCAAAGGAGTACAAGGAATACAAATACAAAGTAGTGATTGTGCATAAACCAATTAGCTATGTGCAAGAGCCTCCCTTCGATATTGAGCAGGATATCTATAAGGAATGGTGTGACATTCTTAAGCAGGAGATTCAGCCGGATCTTATGCTAAGCGGTCATCTGCACAGAACTGAAGTGTGGATGCCGGGATGTCCCGAGGATCATCTGGGTCAACCATGTCCAGTTGTAATAGGAGCGAGGCCTCTTCCGAAGGGGGAGGATGGAAGGGCAGGCTTTATCGGTTCGGCAATTACGCTGGATGAAGGTCAGATAACTGTACAGTTTGTGGATGACAAAGGGAATAGCTCGGATGAAATTCAGTTCTGAAACGGCCTCAAGGTGAGAGCCTTCAATAATATGAACACCATCTTCGTAAGGATGGTGTTTTTGTTTTTTAGATTTGTTACGATTTCATGTACGATTCCGTACAGATATTGCAATTTCCTAAAACTGGTGTATTATTTTATAGACGGTACCGTACAGAAGGGGGGTGTTCGTCATCCCAAAAGTCATCGTTACAGAGGATCAATGGATTCTAAAAGGGATGGAAAAATTCGCGGAGAGCGGAGTAGAGGGCTTGGTAATTGAGAGGATGTCGTCGGAGCTGGGATGCAGCAAGAGCAGCTTCTATTGGTACTTCAAGAATCGTGATGAGTATATCGCGCGGCTGGTACAACGATGGAGCGACATAACGACACAGCAGGTGATCCGACATTCATCTGGATCTGAAACGGCAGAGGAGCAACTCCGAACTATGCTTTCTCAAATGTTCTCTGCGACGCAAAAGGGCGATTTTTTATTTTATTTACGCAGGCTAAGCAAGGAATATCCGTCATTTCAAGCGATGCTTGAAAAAATCGAGTTAACGAGAATGAAGTACGCTCAGGAGCTCTTTATGAAGCTGGGCATGGCTCCTGAAATGGCTGAGCAGAAATCTCACATCTTGTACCATTATTACTTAGGGTGGTATGAACGGCATAAGCACGATCAGATTGAAGTTGAGCATCTAAATCGTCATATTGAGATGCTGCAGGAACAATTGCTAGGAATATAGGGAGGGAACGCAATGGTTAGTATGTTCACCTGGATTGTGGGCGGTGTTCTATTTCTGTTAAGCGGCGTTCATCTGTATTGGATGGCTGGCGGCAGGAGAGGGGCAACGGCTGCGATACCAAGCAATGGCTCGGAGCTGTTATTCCGACCATCCATGGCGGCTACAGGAATCGTAGCAGCGGCACTAGCTCTGGCGGGGTGGTTCGTATTAGAGCTGGGAGAAGTCGTTGCGTGGCATGTGTTCCCTGATTGGCTGCATCGTTATGGGGGATGGGGATTGGCTGGCCTATTTCTGGTGCGATCTGTGGGGGATTTCCGCTTCATGGGCTTCTTTAAGAAACAGAAAGGCACTTTATTTGCCAAGTGGGATACGGTGTTGTACTCCCCGTTGTGTCTTTTTATCGGGATAGGATTGATTATTGTGACAAGCAGTTGACGAGGCGAGACTCGGTTATTTGTGTATAAGACTCTTATAATTGATTTAGCCATATCGCTAGGCCAAGTATTTCACTATACTCAATGCAGAAGGTGATATGTGAAGGGGCCGGACTATGGATATCAATGAAATTGTTAAGACATATAATCAGGAAGACAATCAACGGATTCAATTTTCAGGTGTGGTTTTATTCGAGGCTGAGGGTGGAGCTAAGTTTGAGGGTAGTTATGGGTTTGCTAACCGCAGTGACAAGATCAAGAATGCAATGAATACGAGATTTGGCATTGCATCTGGCTGCAAAATATTCACTGCCGTTTCGATTTGTCAGCTTGTTCAGAACGGGCTCTTAGCATTTGACACATTACTAAGTGATTTAGACATTAATCTAGATCAACTTGATTCAAACATTACCGTGCACCATTTACTAACTCACACCTCCGGTATTCCTGATTACTACGATGAAGAACTAACGACTGATTATGAAGGTATTTGGAGAACAGTGCCGATGTACCATGTTACATCACCCAAGCATTTCCTGCCCTTGTTCGAGAACAGTCCGATGAAGTTTAAACCAGGAGCTCAGTTTTCATACAGCAATGCTGGTTTCATTATGCTTGGATTAATTGTTGAGCAATTAACGGGATTAAGTTTTAACGATTATGTCGAGAGAAACATCTTTCGAGCTTGCGGAATGAATGATTCCGGATACTTTTCCTTGGATAAGCTGCCTGAACGTACCGCTGCTGGCTATATAGGTAACGATGATAATTGGAAAACCAATATGTACTCCATTCCAATTGTGGGAGGACCTGATGGAGGGGCGTATACTACGGTATATGATTTAAATAAATTTTGGAATGCGCTTATGAGCAACCAGTTATTATCTACAAGCCTAACTGAACGAATGCTTACTCCGCACGTCCAAGAAAGCGAGTTTATTCATTATGGCTACGGAGTATGGATGACCATTATAAACAACAGCGTATTCAAGTATTTTGTCATGGGGGGAGATCCCGGTGTTGTCATGCAATCCTCGTATTACCCAGCGTTGAAGGCGGAAGCCCATGTATTAGCAAATGTGGATAGGGGAGCGGGCTTCATCGCCTCCCGAATAGATGAATTGCTTTTCAATGTGCAATAGTGGGCTAGGTTAGCAAGTTCAATCCTCGATGACAGCCTTCCCCTGCTCGCGTAACTCTCGTAAGGAGTTAACCATATGATTGATTTGATCATCCGTGTGTCTTTCCCAGGAGCCTAACTCAGCTATTATTTTCAATGGAGATTTAGATCGATAAGAACGTGTTGGATTCCCAGGAAATCGCTTGTCCGTTAAGTTCGGATCATTCTCGAATTCGCCTAAGGGTTCTACGATATATATTCTCTCTCTGGATGTTGATGTTGCTAATTCCGCACCCCATTTGGCAGCTTCTAAAGTTGCTGTAAAGTAAATAAAGTTAGATTTTTTGTCTTGGTAATTGGATAAATGTTGAGGCTCTAACAAATCACCAATTTGCAGTGCTGCTTTAGTGCCGTGGAAAAACGGGCCTTTATCCAAGACAGCTTGTTTGTTATTCATCTTGATACACCTCTTTTTTTTGAATTTGTACATATTACTTACTATAATGTGCGAATCCGAAAAAGAGTAGTCTACAATTATTTGTTGTGGTGAGGTAAGATTAAATTAGGAAGTCACATCAAATTAACCCCGTAAGGTGAATGTAACTTGAAGATAAGATTAGGAACTAAGGATGACTGGGCGATTTTAGCGGATATATGGCTTAGGGTATCATTAAAGGCGCACGATTTCGTAGATGCTTCATACTGGATGTCGAGGAGAGACGAACTGGAAGTGAAATATCTCCCTCTATCACAGACGTATGTATGTATAGATGATGAAGAGATCATTGGTTTTATTTCAATGGTTGATGATTATTTGGCTGCTTTATTCATTGATGAAGCTTATCAAGGTAAAGGATATGGCGCTGCTCTGGTAGAGTACGTCAAGCGAAATAGAAGGTCTATTATGTTAAAGGTCTTTATGAATAATAAGTCGGCCTATCAATTTTACTTGAAGCAGGGATTTATTGTTGAACAGGAGTTAGTCGATCAGGAGACGAATGAGGGCGAGTATGTGATGGTTTGGAACCGGATGGAGTGGATAAAATAAAGCTTCTGATCTTACTCTTACCCGTCTGCATACAGAATAGTACAAATGGTTAAAGTAAAGCATGGTTCTATTGATAACTAAGCTGAGAATTGGCATGGAGAACGCAGACGAAAAACAGGAGTTGATGAATGTTGTCAGAAAATAAAGAAATGAGCCCGGTCTCCGGTGAAATAGTGGAGGATGATGGGGTATATTCAAATGAATGGGGTCGGGAAGAGCTATTGAAGCGTGGAGATCGATTTCCTAGTGATCTGATGATGGGGAACACAACTTGGGAACTAACTGAGCTCCCTTCTGAAGAACAGCAAGAAAAATTAGATGATCCCAGCAAGGATAAAAGAGATAAACATCTCCACATCAGGAGAGACGCTAAATAGTAGTACAGAATTTACAGGGTTTTCAACAGTGGAGCCTCGCCTCCACCATGGGGCTATCATCCGGCTAGGATGGTAGCCCTAAGTATATGTTTTACGTGTGAAGTCCTCATCGTTCTACTTCTAACCAGGTTTGCGACCATTGTTCAATATCTCTGATGATCGGTTCGAAAGCTAAACCTTTATTCGTTAACGAATATTCAATTCGTACAGGTGTCTCCGGATAAATTTCCCGCTTCACAATACCTTCGTTTTCTAAATCCTTTAACCTCTCCGAGAGGACCTTTCCACTTATTCCAATTGCTGATTCAATATTGCAAAACCGCTGTGGCCCGGACAATAGCTGATAAATGATCATACCGGTCCATCGTTGGCCTATTAATTGCATGGCTCTTTCAAATCTTGGGCAAATTAAGTGTTCCAAACGAATCACTCCTTCCTCTTTTCATAGTATATCACACTCAATAAGTAAACTCATTACTTTCCAGCAATAACTAACTTGACATTAGTAAGTTATGAAAATATAATTACTTACGTAAAGTTACTAACTGATAAATCGATATTAAGTCAGATCTAGTCGGTTAGAAACAACCATCATGAAGAAGGAGTGCAAGGGATATGATAAGCAAAGAGGAATGGGGTTCGTTACTGTTAAGAGTATTTCTCGGGATCACATTCTTGGTACACGGTATTGACAAATTTCAAGGCGGCATTTCGAATACGGCTGGCTTTTTTGAAAGCTTGGGTCTTCCAGGCTTCTCGGCTTACATTGTTGCCTTAATTGAGCTTATAGGCGGTATCGCTTTGATATTGGGGCTTGGAACAAGGGTTGTGGCTGGTTTGTTGGTTATTATTCTGGCTGTGGCGACAATGAAGGTGAAACTCGCGGTCGGATTCCTTGGGAACGGGCAAATGGCGGGTTATGAACTTGATCTAGCTCTATTAGTGATAGCTGTTTATCTCGCATTGAAGGGCAGAACCTTGTGGGCTGTAGATAATATCCTGTTCCGTCCAAAGCATGATAATAAGGGAATGTAATGGAGATCGGTATCTATACCTTGGCAGACATAGGTCCAGATCCTCACACCGGAACAACGGTGAGTGCACAGCAACGAATAATGGCGATTATTGAAGCGGCCAAACTCGCTGATGAAGCTGGACTTGATGTCTTTGGGGTGGGTGAACACCATCGGTTGGATTACGCTGTATCCGCGACACCAGTGGTATTAGCAGCTATTAGCCAGAATACCAAACGAATCAAACTGACAAGCGCAACCACAGTGTTAAGCACAGTCGATCCCGTTCGCCTGTTTGAGGACTTTGCCACATTGGATCTGCTCTCGGATGGGCGCGCAGAAATCATCGCGGGTCGAGGGGCGTTCGTGGAGTCGTACCCTCTATTTGGTTACGACACCCAAAATTATGACGAGTTGTTCGCGGAACATCTGGACTTATTCTTAACCCTTAGCAAGAAGGAAAAGATTACATGGAGCGGTCAATTTCGCTCTCCGCTGAGGAACGTTGAAGTGTCCCCACGCCCTGTACAGCAGCAGTTACCCCTATGGGTTGGTGTTGGGGGCACGCTGGAAAGCGCAGCCCGTGCAGGACGTCTAGGTGTTGGGATGGCTATCGCGATGTTAGGCGGCGATCCGAAACGGTTCATGCCTCTGGTGGAAGCATACCGTCATGCAGGTATTAAGGCGGGGCATGAACGGCAAGACCTCAAATTAGGTGTTACGGGTCATGGGTACATCTCCAGGACCACTCAACAAGCCAAGGATGAATACTATCCGTATTATTCAAATTATTGGTCATATGTAAATCGGCAGCGAGGGATGGCATTCAAGATGACACGTGCTGATTTTGAATATATGTCGGGACCGGACACGGCTTTGTTCGTAGGCAGTCCGCAACAGATCGTAGAGAAGATCCTTCGTCAATATGAGCTGTTCGGGCATCAGCGTTTCATTGTTCAGATTGACATCGGCGGTTTACCGTTCGATAAAGTTGCTGAAGGCATTGAGCTGATAGCGACAGAGGTAGCGCCAATCGTTCGGAAAGCAACGAGTAAGTAAGTTCATTTAATAAAGGCGGTGCGATTTATGGGTTTACTAGACAAACTATTCGGCAGAACAGTCAAGGAGGAAAAGACAATGACAAAACTAAATATCGGTATTATTTTAGGAAGCACACGTGAAGGACGAGTTAGCCCGCAAGTAGGAGAATGGGTGAAAAAAATAGCTGACCTGCGCGAGGACGCTAATTATGAGATTGTAGATATTGCTGATTTTAAATTACCATTCTTAGGCACGACCGATGGCTCAGAGCCGGGAATCGCTGCTTGGAATCAAAAGCTGGCAGAATTAGATGGTTTTGTATTCATTGTTCAAGAATACAACCACAGCATTACAGGCGCTTTGAAGAATGCACTGGATTTCGCACGAGAAGTATGGAATAACAAGGCGGCTGGGATCGTAAGCTATGGCTCTACAGGTGGTGCTCGCGCTGCTGAGCATCTGCGGGGGATCATGGGTGAATTGTTGATTGCAGATGTTCGTGTTCATCCGACATTGTCCTTGTTCACAGACTTTGAAGACGGTGCTATCTTCAAACCGCAGGATCTGCATCAGAATAATGTGAATGAAATGCTTGATCAAGTTATAGCGTGGAGCGGCGCGTTAAAGACATTAAGATAATAAACGAACTGCATCCCACCCCTGACCAGCTCGCGGTCAGGGGTTTTCTACGCGAGCAAAGACTGCTGTCCTTATTTGTGGTAATATATTAAAATTTAGGATATGATTGTGCTAGTTCGAAGTATGTTGATGAAGGGTTGAATATTTTGAATGTTGTGAAGGAATTGTTACTTCAGCAATTTTTCGCCCTGATGCCGTTTGTCATGTATAACATCTATTATCGGGATAAGATGCAGAATTACGATCGAAAATTTATCATCATCACCAGCGTAATTTGTCTGTTCCTTTCAATGACTTTTGGGACAGGTATCATTACTGGTTTCTTCTATGATAGCAGATTTGTTATCCTATTTTTCGGACTCATTTTTGGTGGATTGCAGACTGGATTTATTCTTCTCTTTGAATTCGTACTTTACCGTATTTATTTAGGTGGAGATGGAACATGGCCCTCGATGATAACGATGTCTATTGCGTTTCCATTGTCTATTCTTCTATATAAATTGTATCTGAATGTCCAACGGAAATCGCTGATTATTCTCATGGCCGGCTTTATTATCTCCATCATCCCATTAGCTACCATATATATTCGTAATCCCGTGGACGTTACATCACATCTTGTGTTTCATACTTTTGCGATTCCTATTCAAAATGCTATTGGCATTTGGATGCTAGTTCCTCTATTTCAAAGGGCGGTTTCGAATAAGGAGTTATTTATTATCTATGCCAAAAACGAAAAAATGGAAGCGATCAGTCATGTTGCGGCTTCGCTAGTTCATGAAGTGCGAAATCCGTTAACAACGGTGAAAGGCTTTCTGCAATTGATCCGTAAAAACCCAATGGAAAGGAATAAAGTAGAGGGCTATATCGACATATGTACGGAGGAGATTCAGCGCACAGAAAGCATACTTTCCGAATATCTATCCATATCAAAACCGAACGCTGAAAAGCAGGAAACAGTTGATTTATACAATCAAATGCAAGCCGTCATAGAAGTGATGAAGCCTTATGCGAATATGTACAGTGTCGAATTGGTTATGAATAAAGCAATGGGGCCGATTCATATTCTGGCGAATCAGGATAAAATGAAGCAGTTCCTTGTTAATTTTATTAAAAATGCGATCGAAGCTTGCTCCAATGTTCCTAGTGGCGAGGTAAGCCTTCGACTTGAAGTCTGTGCTGGGAAGGCTCTACTTACGATAAAAGACAACGGGGTCGGGATGAGTCAGGAACAAGTCAAACGCTTGGGATCGATCTATTTCTCGACAAAAACAAATGGCACGGGATTAGGACTAACATTCTCTTACCAGGTCATTCACGAATTAGGTGGATCGGTATCTGTACATAGCATTCCACAGGTTGGAACCCAATTTACCATCAAATTACCAATCCTTAAGAGGAATACATGTTGACACTAGCCGTAACAAAAGCTATATATTAGTGTACTCTAAAAGAGGGATTTGCAGTGAAAACGAAACAGCGCATCTTACATACTACTGTCCAACTGTTCAATGAATCCGGGACGGGGAAAACTTCGACAAATCACATCGCGCCCATTCACTCGGGATCAGCTGATCATCGGTGGTGATAGGATTAACCATGGGCACATATGGAATAAGGAGTGATCTTATGCGTAAACAATGGACAGCAGCATGGATTCAAGATCCGCAGTTCGCGAGTCAGAAGCCTCTTAGTATGTTGCATAAGGAGCTTGAACCGGTCAAGCATGAACATCCGGAGTATTTGCGAAATCGACATCATCTTTTCCGTAAGACCTTCGAGCTCTCAGAGCTGCCCAATCAAGCACTACTTGAGCTGACGGCAGATGATTATTACAAGCTCTATATCAATGGTTCATTCGTATCGCAAGGACCTGCACAAGGCTATCCGTATCATTATTACTATAATCGGCTGGATATTCGATCCTATCTGCAGGAAGGGCTGAATGTTCTAGCTGTTCATGTCTATTATCATGGGTCCGTGAATCGGTCCTATAACAGCGGGGATTTACGGCAGGGGCTCATTGCAGAGCTTAAGTGGGACGATTGTGTTCAAATCCGAACCGATCATTCCTGGCGAGCAGTGGAAACCAAAGCCTACGGGCAAGGAGCGGCGATCGGTTACGAGACGCAGTATCTAGAAATGATAGACAGCCGGCTTGCGCACAAGGGCTGGACGCTGCCGGATTACGATGATACCCAGTGGGAATGGGCTGTGCCTCGGCAAACTATCGATTATACATTCGCTCTCCAGCCCACGCCCCCTTTGAGCGTCTATGAGGTTCAGCCAGCCAGCGTTCGGAGGCTGTCTTCCGGACATTATCTCATTGATTTCGGAACGGAGCTGACAGGACAATTCACCATGCAAGCAAGCGGACGCGCAGGGCAGCAAATTGAGATCCTATGCGGCGAGGAATTGCATCCGAACGGTTTAAACGTGAGGTATGAGATGCGGTGTAACTGCACCTATAAGGAATTGTGGACCTTGTCGGGAGAGGCAGGCGAGTCGCCTGATTTTTATGATTATAAAGCGTTTCGTTATGTCGAAGTAATAGGACCCGATGACGCGATTCTACCAGAACGCTTTGGAGCGATTGTACGCCATTATCCGATGGATCAAGATCAATGTCAATTTCAGAGCAGTGACACCATATTGAATCAGATATGGGAGATATGCAAGAGCGGCGTTCAATACGGCTCGCAAGAGAATTATGTCGATTGTCCGTCGCGTGAGAAAGGTCAGTATTTGGGTGATAACACCGTGATCGGTCATTCGCATTTGTATCTTAGCGGAGATGTACGACTATTCAAGAAAGCCATAGCGGATTTCGCTTTGAGTGCTAGAGCTTGTCCGGGCTTGCTTGCGGTTGCTCCCGGGAATTTCATGCAGGAGATCGCCGATTTCTCGCTGCAGTGGCCGATGCAGCTCTGGCAATACTATACGTACAGCGGAGACTTGGACTTTCTGCGCCGTATGGCGCCTATTGCCGAGGGGATACTCGCGTATTTCCAAAGGTATGAAAATGAACATGGGCTGCTGGAGCATGTTATGGAGAAGTGGAACCTCGTGGATTGGCCGGATAACCTGAGAGACGGCTATGATTTTCCGCTGACTAGACCGGTTGGAGAAGGCTGCCACAATGTGATCAATGCCTGGTATTATGGCTGCCTAGAAACGGTAAATCAGATAAGGGAGACCCTTGGGCAAGCCCCTGCAGACCTCTCTCTTGTGAGGGCAGCATTTTTAGATGCATTCTATAATGAGGCTGCGAAGCTGTTCGTAGATGCTGTGGGCTCCAGCCACTCGGCATTGCATGCGAATGTCCTGCCGCTATTGTTCGGGCTTGCACCGAAGGAATCTATCCCAGAAATTGTGAGCATGATTCGCAAGAAACGGCTTAGCTGCGGTGTGTACTTTGCCTATTTTGTGCTCAAAGCACTGGCTAAGGTGAAGGAGCATGGGCTTATCTATGAGCTTATTCGCTGTGAGGATGAGCGTTCATGGGTGAACATGCTACGCGAGGGCGCGACAACCTGTTTCGAGGCTTGGGGGAAGGATCAGAAGTGGAATACCAGCCTGTGCCATCCATGGGCAAGCGCGCCGATTCCGTTATTGGTTGAGGAGATCATCGGGCTGAAGCCGGGCGAGCCAGGGTGGAAGAAGATCATATTTAAGCCCCGCATACCTGAGGGTCTCAGTTCTATGCACTTCGAAATGAATGTGCCTACCGGACGAATAAAAGTGAAGGTTGAAGCGGGTATATGCACGATTGAAGCACCTGAGGGTGTGGTTGTTGTCAGAGAATAATGGGATGGACCAATGCATCGTAAGATTGGACGCGTCCTTGGTTAATCTCTTCGCCTCCACCAATACCATGTGAAACCCGACCGCGTGAGGTCGGGTTTCACATGCGAGGAAATGATTCTGGTAGCGTAACTATCGGAAAGCGGCAATTATACTATTATGTTCCCTGGAAATTCGGATTTTTGTGTAGGGACAGGCTGAAGATACCTTGCTTTACCCAACTGCCAATTTGGACTGTACGTTGTGCTTGATATTTGACTGCCTCTTGCACGTCTTCTACCATATTGCCATTATGATCGACAGTAACACTTGTTCCATATGGGTTTCCTCCTGCGGCAAATAGTTTAGGATCTGTGTATCCAGGTGCGGCAATGATCGCTCCCCAATGGAACATTGAGGTGTATAGGGATAAGATTGTGGCTTCTTGCCCGCCGTGTGGATTTTGTGCCGATGCCATAGCACTTACAACCTTATTTGATGTCTTGCCTTGAAACCATAGGCCTCCTGTGGTATCGAGAAATTGTTGCATCTGGGATGGTATATTGCCAAATCTTGTAGGAGTGCTGAAGATGATCGCATCGGCCCATTCAATATCTCGCAATGTAACCTCAGGTACGTTCCGAGTCAACTCTAAAAAAGCCTTCCAAGATGGTTTTTGTTCAATTACTGCTTGTGGTGCAGTTTCCGGAACCTTTAATAATCTAACATCTGCACCAACAGCTTGTGCGCCTACAGATGCCCACTTGGCTAATTGATAATTCGTTCCGTTTGCACTGTAGTAAATAATAGCTGTTCTAATTTTTTTCACACCAAACTCCTCCTAGAATAGATTCTTTATACTTACTTTGGATTATTATAGGTGATATAATAAGATGTAAAAAGTACGCACATTAAAGTGGTGTGGTATGTGAAATGATACTATTATGCGGGGATTGGTGTTAATGGGGAAAACCAATAATCGATGTATAGGTGCATATTCTGCCTTAGAAATTGTAAGCGGTAAATGGAAGCCTAAGGTTTTATTTCAACTGTCACAAAACGAGTCTTTACGCTTTAATGAATTGAGAAAAGTTATCCCCGAAGTAACTCAAAAGATGCTGACTTCTCATTTGAGAGAACTTGAACGCAATAATATTGTACATCGTAAAATATATGCTGAAGTACCGCCAAGGGTTGAGTACTCACTTACGGAGTATGGGCGAAGTATCCTACCGATATTGGACTCTCTTCAAGAATGGGGGATGAAGCATCTGGAACAATTGGATGAGAAAACAACCTAGTCGAGGGAAGATAACAAGGGCGGTAAGAGAAATGTGACGAATACTCGATATAAGAATATAGGTTCAAGTCATAAACACAACGGTGATAACAGTTGATCCATGATAATAGGAATGCTCAACAGGCTCAGTCACTGCCTGATTATGCTCGCCGAGTGATTGCAAAAATTCGTGACTATTATGGGTCGCGCGGGGATATGGTGTGGGAGGTGCAGACGGATGAACCCATGATTGCACTCACATTCGACGATGGCCCAGACCCCGTTCAAACGTTGAAGGTATTAGATGTACTATCTGCTTATCAAGCCAAAGCAACGTTTTTCGTGGTAGGGGAACAGGCAGATCTCTATCCGGAAGTATTACGGAGAACAGCGGAGCAAGGCCACGAACTTGCCAATCACACGTATACGCATCTGCCCATCAGTGGTGGGTACTTGTCGACAAGTGTGCTAGAAGACGAGATCGTGAGGACCGAGCAAGCGATAAGGATGGCCACTGGAGAGCGCCCGCGATTATTCCGCCCGCCAGGGGGCTATTGCGATGTTCAGGCAGTGAGAACGATCATTGATCATAACTATAAGATAATCTTGTGGTCTCACCATCAGGATCCCGAAGATTGGAAGAAGCCTGGTGTGGGTAAGATTGTGAATAAAGTGCTAGAACATGCACGTAACGGGGATATCATCCTGCTCCATGATCGAGGTGAAGGTGCTGATCAGACTGTGGAGGCGCTCGAGCACATATTGCCTGCATTAGCAGAGCGAGGCTTTCGCTTTGTTACTGTGTCTGAGCTTCTGCAGCATCAACGATACATTTGAATGCTCTGGCCCCCACATCCGCTGCTGATACAGCAGCGGATGTGGGTTTTTTTATTGATTAAAGTAGTATATTGTTGGATAATGTCAAATATGATAGATGGCATGATTGTGGAATACGACTAGCGCACGAGAAATGGGGTAAGGTGCGATATGGATGTTGATATAGAAAAAGAGTTGCAGCGGCAGCTGATTGTTCCGCGCGAGCAAAGGCTGCTGTCGCTATTGTTCAAGGAACATGTAAGTAAAGAGGACGTTGAGCACCAGCTTCAAGGCTTGCATATCGATACGGAAAATCATTATTATTTGCTGATGCTGGCTCGTTTAGGTTTCGAGCGGAATTGGGTGGGGTTCCCTGAACATGTGATCCCGCAATTGAAAGGGATTTATCGCTATTATCAGGCTCAGAATGCACTGCTGCTCCAGATGTTAATGAAGACGATCAAACAGTTGAATGAGGAACAGATCACCCCGTTACTGATCAAGGGTGTCGCGATGCGTCTGCACTATGCCCCTGGGGTAGCCAGAATCATGGATGATGCAGACATTGTGATAGAGGGTAAGCAGTATGATAAGGCTATGTCCATTGTGCAAGGAATGGGTGCGGCGTATGTGGGCTATGCGAAGCATTCCAGCACTTACAAGCTAGGTCATGCGGAGTTCGATCTCCATCATGTTATTTATAAAAATCATAATGAAAAGGGCAGTGATATCTGGCGTCAAGTCGAACGGATTGAGGTGAACGGATGTCACTTTAACTTATTGTCGCCGATCGATATGTTCATCCATGTATTGGATACACAATCACGAGACATATTTCTGAATGAGCATATGAATCGCCGCATGAAATGGCTGTTCGATGCGAAAATGGTGCTGAATCGGATGCCGGATAAGGATTGGGCCGCCATCGCTAAGCGAGCGCACGAATTGCATTGCAATTATCGGGTGTGCCTGATGATGAAACTGTTCGCAGCTTGTTTTCCAGAAGACATTTCGTTAGCGGATGTAGAAGCTTTATTTACAGTGGATCAAGGATATGCCAGGTGGCTGCAGGATGCTGTGAATTATCGTGAGACGATCGTGCAATATGTAAAGGAACGGAATGTGTACGTATATAAATTCATCACGCCAAGGGTGTTTAAATTAAGGGTCAAATATAATCCGCTCTGGAAGGAATACAACTATCAGGCTCATGAATTAAAGAGATTAAGTCCGGGAATGAGCTATATCAGATATGTGGTGGAGCATTATCAACTCCATCAACCACGGCAATTTTTCAAGAGAATTGTTTTGCGGTTACGCTTTCGTTAATGGACACAGATTTCATACTAGAAAGTGAGATTAATCGATGAGTAGTGAAAATACTACAGTCTCCACATTTTTGGAAAGTGTGAACAATCGTATAGTAAAGAAGAATGGAGCTCTCTACGAGAGCTGGCAAGTCTCGCTAGCAGGCAAGGTTGTTGAAATTCGGTATTGGAATGAGTTGGAGGTGTCATTCATAAAAGCATCTCTTCTGGGAAGAGGGCTTCCAAAGGAGAAGTATACCGTACCGGATACGGTGGTCTGGTGTTATACGGATGATGTTAACGTCTATATTCCTGATTTGCTGCGCAATCAGCCGCTGCCCGAGGGTGCATTAACCGATGTCTATCAGGGCAGGGATGCAACGGGCTGTATGAAGGTCACGAGAAGCATTGGGATGACAGGCGGCGACTTCGCGCGAAGGACGTATT
Organism: Bacillota bacterium; assembly: GCA_023441055.1. Taxonomy (GTDB): domain Bacteria; phylum Bacillota; class Bacilli; order Paenibacillales; family UBA4045; genus JAEZQY01. The sequence continues at coordinate 19,333 of JAEZQY010000018.1, forward strand.
ATTTCTGCAGACATGCAGGCACTTCTTACGATGACTTTATGCTGGGGCACCCGCTATTACAGTTTTTTTATTTCTGGACCGAGCAGGAGAACTTATTGCTTCTTCATTCTGCTGCAGTTGGGATTAACCATAAAGGGGTGTTGATTAGCGCGCGTGGAGGTTCCGGAAAGTCGACATTGTCGGTAAGCTGCTTGCTTGAGGGGTTAGCGTTTGTAGGTGACGATTATATTCTGATGAGCGGAGCAGGAGAACGCCATGCACTCCCGCTATATACAATGGTTGGCTTAAATCAGGATATGATTCAGCTGTTAAAGCCGGATATGCCCGTTGTTAAGACGGAGGAGAAGCGAAATAACAAGCAGTTCTTTGATGCAACAGCCTATCCGTTTGAAGAACAGTTACCGATTAAAGCGATCCTATATCCCCAAGTTACGGAGCAGAGTGAACCAACTATAACGCCGACAGACCGAGGTCCGGTATTAGTCAAATTGGTTCATTCCAGCGCGAGTCAAATTGGTGGACGGCGAGATACGCAATTGGTGAAGAGAATGATGGATCGATTGAAGGATTTACCTGTTTATCAGTTTAATCTTAGTAAAGACCTTAAGAAAAATGTAAACGTACTAAAACACTTCGTGGAGGGACTTTAAGCATGTATACATTAAACGAAGAAAAGATGTTCTATGATATTGCTGACGGACAAGCCATCGTTATTAATTTTGTTACAGGCATGTATTACGGAACCAATGAGCTCGGATCGAAGGTGCTAGATGCGTTATTACAAGGAAAGGCGCCAGCGCACATTGTTGCGGCAATCAAGTGTAATGAAAACTGTGTGGCGGACATTGATCAGCGTGTAGAGCAGTTTATTGCCGTTCTTACGTATAAGGAAATATTAATTCTCAATGATCAACCGTACAGCGAGGAAGGACTGGACAATGTTGTCGTAGCTGATGGCGATTATAGCCTTGAGCTGAATGAGTTCGCGGAGGTTCAAGATCTTCTGCTGGCAGACCCGGTCCATGATGTGGAAGAAGCGGTCGGATGGCCTAAGCTCAAAGAAGAGGCTTGAACCAGTGAAGCTATCCATTATTATGCCCGTATATAATGCGGCGGCTTATTTGGTAGAAGCGGTGGAATCGATATGGAACCAAACCTGGAATGGATCGAGGGAGATTATTATTGTGGATGACCAATCTGAGGATCATTCCCTCTCCATCGCCGAGCGTTTGGGTGATGCTGTGGTCTCGGTGGTGCATGGCGGCGCAGCAAAGGCAAGGAACGTTGGACTGCACATGGCTAGCGGGCAATTCGTGTTTTTTATGGATGCAGATGATGTACTATGGCAGGATGCGTTGGAGAAGCTTTTCCATGCAATGGAAGTAGACGAACGTTGTGAGATTGTGTATGGGAAGGCAGAGGACTTTATTTCGCCGGAGTTACCGGATGACGAGCAGCGGAGACTGAAGGCCAGAGAATCCGGTTACGGCGGTGTTCTGCCGGGATGTGCGCTTATCAGGAGATCGCTCTTCGATCGGAGCGGTGCCTTCGATGAGAAGCTTTCAAGCGGAGAAACGGTAGATTGGATGATGAGGGTAAAGGAAATAGGCGCCGTGGTCCGGGAGATTAATCAAGTAACCTTAAGACGACGCCTTCATATGACCAATACCGGACGTCTGAAGCGTGGCGAGGAAATGAAAAATTATGCAGCTATTCTAAGGAAAAGGATGTCGAAGGAATGAGGCCTTTAGTATCGATCATCTCGCCCGTATACAATGCCATGCCTTACCTGAACACCTTCTTAGATTCGGTAGAAAGCCAAACCTATGCGCCATTGGAGCTTATCGTAGTAGATGACGGGTCTATGGATGATTCCTTGGCGGTCCTCACCGAGCGAGCGGCTGGGCTAGAAGCAAAAGGAATATCGGTGCAGGTGTTATCTCAGCAGCATGCAGGTCAGGTGGCTGCAGTTAATGTGGCATTGCCGAGGGTTCGCGGCGAGCTGTTAACCTGGTGCGATGCGGATGACTACTGGATGAAGGACAGTATTGAGAAGATGGCGGAATGTCTGCTTGCTCATCGCGATATCCATATCGTGCGTACGAACGGCATCATCGAGGATAATACAGAGAACCCGATCACGTTTAGAGAAAAGGAAAAACAACCGTTCTTGTCAGATATCTTTTACGACTTGCTGCATGAGCGCATCTTGGAGCTTGCCGGCCGATTTATGGTGCGTACCGAAGCGTTGTTCTCCTGTTATCCGAACCGTCAGATTCCTAAGTCGCCAGTGGATCAAAACCCGCAGCTTCTGCTTCCAGTCGCAAGCCGAAGCAAGTGTGCTTATATCGACGAGGAGCTGCATGTATATTGCAGAAGAAGCAGCGGTCATTCCAGCACGAGGCGCAGCTTTACCGAGATGATGCAACGGGTTGAAGATATCAAGCAGCTTTATTTAAGTATTTTGCCCCATTGTGACTGTGACCAAGACTATTATCGCCAAGAAGTGGATCATATCGTGGCTAAATGCAAGAAGAATGTCATGCTTACTGCTGCTATGGCAGCAAGAAAGGGAACGAGTACAAAGCTGTCATGAAACGATCAATCGGAGCAAACGTCCATACATTGTGGAGCTTATTTAGTCGAAGGCGGCAATTTCAATTATGTGTACTGGTGCTTTTCTATGTGATCGGCGCCGTATTAGAAACCGCGAGCATTTCACTTATTTTCCCTTTTGTTTCGGTCATTTTAGACGGGGACAATGAGAGTATGAGGAAGGCTGTTTTTTTGGCGGGAATGGTTTTGCTTTGTTTTCTCGTCAAGAACCTATTCTTGTATGGGTTAGGCATCATTAAACGCAAATTTATCATGACCAATTATCGGGATACGAGCAAGGCGCTGCTTCGCACATATTTGGGTCAAGATTATCAATCGTTCACAAATGAGGATTCGTCTGTAGTTATTAATAACGTTAACAAGTATACGAGCTCGATCTTCTTGAGCATCCAGAATATGCTGGAGTTCCTTGCAGAAACACTGGTTATTCTGATGCTATTGGCTTACATGTTCGTCTTGAATGTGGAGATATCGGCGGCTATGCTTCTCCTATACGTGCTTATTATGGTCCTGTTTCATCGGTATATTTATATGAAAGTGCGAGAGATCGGGAGACACTCCAATCACAGCTTCGATCGAATGAGTGCTGTTACAAGAGAAGCCATTACGGGAATTAAGGAAGTCAAGCTGTATAACGCCAAGAAAGCCGTAGATCAACTCTATGGAGGGCATATTGAGGTAAATGCAGACTTAGAAGTAAAGCAGACGGTTTATTCCACGTTGCCTCGATATCTGATTGAATTGATTACGGTAGCTTCTATGTTGCTAGTGTTCTTGGCTACTATGGCCACGAATGGCTCATCAGCGGACGTGATGTCGAAGATGACGATTCTAGCGTTGATATTAATTCGAGTTATGCCAGGCGTTACGAGAATCAATGGCTATTTATCTTCTCTGTATGCCAATTCTGCGGTGCTGGATCGAATGGATGGCGATTTCTTCGAGATGGTTCGGGGAATCCTTAGGGAAGATAACAGAAGCAGGTTGTATGACGCCAATCAGCAAGATCATGATGGACGAGGCACAGTGAGGTTTGAACCAGGCAGCAAGCTTGTATGCAGAGATCTGTCTTTCTCCTATGAGAATGGAAAAGAAGTTTTGTGTAAAGTGAACTTAGAGATTCCATGCGGAGCGATCGTTGGGCTAAAGGGTCCATCTGGAATAGGCAAGAGTACTCTGTTACATGTGTTGACGGGGCTGCTGCTGCCAAGTGAAGGATCAATCTATGTGGAGCGCGCAGATGGAACGAAGGAACAATTAAACGAGAACAAGCTTCACGCAGGTTATCTGCCGCAAAGCGTATTTATGCTCAATGCTACTTTGAAGGAGAATATAGCTTTCTTCCGCGACTATGTGCCAGAAAAATTGAAGCATGCGATATCGGTAGCGCAAATAACAGATATGATGGCAGGACTCCGGCTTGGTGAGGATACCCATCTAGGTGAAAACGGAATCTTCCTATCCGGTGGACAGTGTCAACGTGTCGGTTTGGCGAGAGCGGTGTACGATTGTCCGGATCTGCTGGTGCTCGACGAGGGGACATCTGCACTGGACGAAGGTCTTGAAGAAGAAGTGATGAGAGCGGTGATGGGATTGAAAAATCAGACTGTTATCATTGCCTCGCATCGAGAATCGACTCTAAAGCATTGTGACTTTGTGTATGAATTGGCTGCCCAATCAAGCCATACTAGAGCTGAATAACTCTTATACGCAACATATAGTACAATAGAATGGTGTTTTCCATTGAATGAAGGGTGTGGGTAATTATGCATAACGATTTGACATCCTTGCTACTAGTTGTTGCACTAGCCTTCATAGTCCCAATAGTGCTCCAATATTTTAATTTGCGTGTCATTCCTGTTGTTGTCGCAGAAATCTTCGTAGGTTTAATTATTGGAAATTCTGGTTTTGATCTTATTCGGCCAGATGGATGGGTGACTCAATTATCCACACTGGGTCTCATTTTCCTCATGTTCTTGAGCGGACTTGAAATGGATGTTTCGCTCTTTAAACCGAAGAAGAGGCCCAAAGAAATTCTTGACCATTTGTCAGAGGACCACTATAAAGATCAGCTTACGAAGAGAAGACCCCCGAATGCGTTCGCGTTATCGATCATTATCTTCATACTGATCATGATTATATCCTATGGCTGCGCATTGCTCTTACAGCAGTTAAACTACGTCTCAGAGCCTTATTTGTTCACGATCATGATTGCGTCAATTTCCCTAGGTGTGGTCGTGCCAGTACTTAAGGAGAAGAAACTGTTAGATCATGCTTATGGACAAACCTTACTCCTGATCACAATTATTTCCGATTTGGTCACGATGATTTTACTCGGTATCTATATTAGCCTACAGGCAGGCAATGCCGACAGCTTATGGCTGCTTGGTTTATTCTTCGTCCTCGTCTTCCTGATATATCGGTTCGCTGCTAAGTATGTTCATTCTAAATTTGTTACCAAAATAACTAGCGGAAGCACTGCTCAATTTGGTACACGCGCGATCTTCGCGCTTATCCTCATGCTGGTGGTGCTAAGTGAGACGCTGGGAGTGGAAAGTATTCTCGGTGCGTTCCTCGCGGGGGTTATCGTATCCCTCCTGCGGCCTTCGCGAGAGCTGATCCATCAGCTGGAGTCATTTGGCTACGGATTTCTCATCCCTATATTCTTTATCATGATCGGGGTTGATTTAGACATCCCGGCATTGGTGACGAATTGGAGAATACTCCTACTCATTCCATTGTTAACGGCGCTCATCTTCGTGGCGCGCTATATTCCAACGCTTCTGATGGGCTTTTGGTTCCACTGGAAATCTGCCTCCTCCGGCGGCATTCTTATGGGCAGCACATTAAGCCTAGTGATTGCTGCAGCGTCTATCGCGTATGACTTAGACATCATTAGCGCTGATCTACAGGGTGCTGTCATTCTGGCAAGTGTCATCAGCTGCTTGTTATTCCCTGTTCTATTTAATAAGCAGGTGCCGCGTATTCAAGCTGCGCGTGTGCGCGCATCCTTAATTGGGGCCAATCACATTACGCTCCCAGTCTCTCAGGATCTCCAGAAGGACGGTTATGACATAACCATATATAGCGCGGATGCATCGATCGGCGATCAAGCAATGAAGCATGATTATGGACGATTTCCTCTTGTTGCTGTATCAGATATGAGTGAAGATTCGTTGCTACGAGCAGGTGCGTTTCATACGGATGTCATTGTTTTCGGTTCGATGGATGAGAAGCATAACGCAGAACTGGCTCGCGCAGCGAAATTGCTGGGACTTGAGAACATTATTGTTCGAGCTGAGAGCCCTGAGCTCATTCAATCCCTGCAGGAGGACAAGTTCAATGTATTCTCGACTTTGTTCGCCTCCCGTATGCTATTGAGGGGACTCATTCAATACCCGAGCGCTGTCATGCTGATGTCACAGGATGATTCCCTGCAGGAAATTAATGTCGATAATCCGAAGTACAATCATGTTCAGCTGAAAGCACTGCCGTTTCTTGGCGATGCCTTAATCTTACGAATTTATCGAGGAGAGTCGATCATTATTCCGCATGGGGCGACACAGCTGCTTCTTCAAGACCGATTGCTCGTAAGCGGCAGTCCAGAATCCATTCAAGCACTCAAGGGAGAGTTGGAGTAATGGTATGGACTATCGTCTGTTATGAAGGAAGGGTAGAGGAAGTGGGCAAAGTGAACGTGAAAATGGTTTTCTCATTCTGTGCACTGTGTACGTCAACCATCCCGTGATGGGCTACCGCTATCTCTCGTACAATGGATAACCCAATTCCCATTCCTTCACCGTTCCGCGCTGCTGACCCTCGGTAAAAGCGCTCGAAAATATGCATGATCTGATCTTCGGGTATACCGGGACCGTGGTCCGTAATTCGGACATGCACCCCGTGTTCATCCTTTTCTAAGGAAACACCAAGATAGTTCCCCGTGCTCCCATAATGAATGGCATTTTCGATTAAGTTTCTAACTGCTCTCTCGAATAAATAGGCATCGACTAATGCGTAGATCGGTTGATCGGGGATCTGAATATCGAATGCTATTTTCTTCCGTTCTAAAATCGAGACGAAATCGGCGGAAATTTTCCTCAGATGCTCGGTAACATTCGATGTATGTAATTCGATATTCCCTTTTCTCGTATCCAAGTTAGAGATCTCTAGCAATTTTTGCAGCAATCTTCCCATGTATTGGGATTGTCTTATTATGATCTCTACAAACTTTTTTTCTGCTGTTGCCGTGTCCTCTAATTCTTCATATAACGTTTCGGCATAACCTTGAATCTTCGTCATAGGTGTCCGTAGATCATGGGACAAGTTTGCAATTAGTGTTTTCTTATTTCTGTCGAATCCTTGAATTTCCGAGACCTGTTCGTTGATCCGCTCGGACATGGCATTGAAGTGGCTAGTTAATTGTCCAATTTCATCCGGTGATTGATCCTTAATCGTAATGACCGTTTTTTTTGCATCAATATGATTCATTGCGTTAGTCAGCATTTTGAGTCTATGGTTCATCCGCAGGACAAATAAAAAGGAGACGATATAGGGCGTCAATAGAAACAAGAGCAAAGGTAATAGGAGTGCTAATGAATCGCTATAATCTCTTATGTTTAGTTTCACTTGACTGGCTTGCATGGCTTCGACCGGAAGCTCCATGATGATATATTGTGTCTCATGTTCCTTCTCCCATGAGAACGCAAAAGTGATATCCAGTCCTGGCATCCAGAAGCGATCGGGTGTATGTATAAACTTAGATGTCATTTCATGAAAGGTATAGCTTTCGGTTCTTCCGTTCGTTGAGTAAATTATCGTTCCTTCTGGTGTGACCCAATGCAAATCCAGTTCGGGGTGATCCGATACGGTTTGTTCCAGCAGGTCGAACATCTGTGCCGGACTCACATGGAGTCGCTCTGCGTCTTCCGCAATCTGCTGACCGAGTGCATTCAGTTCCCTAGGGGCGTAGCCCTTGCTGAATATGTCGCTAATGATTAAAGATAAGGCAATAAAAACAACAAGGCCGAGAATGGAAGCTGCAACCATTAATAAACCGAGTTTCGCATTTAACTTCATGAACCTTCACCGATAAATCGATAACCGATTCCCCAGACCGTTTCAATATGTTGGGGGTTGGATGGATCTTCCTCTAGTTTTTTGCGCAAATGATTAATATACACATTCACCAGATTTGCATCAAATTGATCCAATTTCCATACACTCTTGAAAAGCTCTTCCTTCGTATAGACATGGCCTGGTTCTCGCAGGAACAATTCTAGTAAAGCCCCTTCAATTGGTGTCAACGAGACATGGCCGGCAGGCTTATTCAATCGCAAGGCAGTGACATCATAAGTAAACTCGCCGCAGCTGATTTGGTTATTTTGCCGCAACGGCTTGTACCGACGGAGGTTAGCCTGGATGCGTGCAATCAGCTCTCTTGGACTGAATGGCTTAGTCACGTAATCATCGGCTCCTAATTCGAGGGTTTCGATCTTACTCTCCTCGAATAGTCTAGCGCTAAGCACGATGACGGGGATTTCTATCCCTTCTGCTTTTAAGTATGCTAGCAGCTCCTTGCCGTCCAGATCATCCATCATCAAATCCAAAACGATTAGATCGATACTATGCTGTTCGAGGAAGCGAATAGCCTCAAGCCCACCCGCCGCTTCGAATGGGATCATGCCGACCTTATGCAGGTGATGGTTGAGAAGTTGACGGATTTCTCGATCATCATCGACGACCAGAATACGGTTATTCTCCATAATAGACCTCCAGCGCCAAGTAGACTTGTACGACTCTATTATACGATACATATCTAAATCATGGTTGTTTTACAAAATCCTTTAAGAATTCATTAAGGGTTTCATAGGTTGACTAATGGTAGAATGACAGGAATAGGAGACGTTATTTAGCGAACAACCTACTATTTATAGAGGAGTTGTCATTAAAAATGGCATATTGTCGGAAAATCCATTCCCACAATGTGAAGTTGGTAGGGATTGTCGGACTGACGGTTATTCTGTCACTTGTGCTAATGATTCCGGCGCAAGAGGCTTCGGCAGGTGGAGCATGCACGCAAGAGGATATCGACGACGGATGGATTTGTATCTTTGATAGAAATGATCTTGAACAAGTTTCGAATGACTTGTCTGGAAAGTATAAACTGGCAAGTGATATCGACTTAGGTCCGGTTTTAAATTGGACGCCGATCGGAAGTCATCCATCACAACCGTTTACGGGGAAATTCGACGGCAATGGATATGTCATATCCAATATGAATATTTTCGGAAATGATAGTTATAGAGGACTATTCGGTTATACACAATCTGCGGAAATCAGTAACGTTCGTTTGATCCATGTAAGCATTGATGTGTCTAATGGAGCGAGTTCTGTTGGCGGCCTCATAGGTCGAGCAAGTTCAGACACGAAGATTGCAAATTCACTGGTTACCGGCAGTATTAAGGCGGTTGGCAGCGGCAGCAAATATGTTGGCGGTCTCATTGGATATGCAACGAACACAGAGATAAAAAACGCATCGTTTCATGGCACAGTTGAAGGTGACTCGCTGGTAGGAGGACTGATCGGACTCGGCGTGGCATCAAGTGTGTATGATTCCCATGCAGCAGGCACGGTCATCGGTGACAGTGTTGTTGGTGGTTTAATCGGGTATTTACAACAAGTAAGCAGCCGAGTTGAACGTTCATATGCTGCCGTGAATATTGAATTCAAGATGGACTCACCCGAAAACTTTGGTGGTGGTTTTGTGGGTGTATCTATCGACAGTACATATTCATCTAATTTCTGGAACTCCGATCTGACTTCGACGAACGCCACGGGTGCTGCTGGAAAAAGTACTGCTGAAATGAAAATGACGGCAACCTATTTACCGTCGTGGAATTTTGGTGATCATTGGAAAATGATTGAGCATGCTTCGTATCCGGTTCCAGTGCATCTGTTCGACGACATTGTACTGAATTCGTTGGTGGTTACGGATGTTACAGATAGTCGAGATGTCGCGATTGCAATCGATTATGAAGCGGATCAAGGCTATTATCAAATCCCGTTTGTTTATGATACGGATGAGATTAAGCTAAATTTCAATCATTCATCAACAAGCGAAATCGCGGTTGCATATCGATCTGTTGGCTTTGTTCCAAGTGACGTGTCTGATCACTATCCGGAGTTTACAAGTGCGCCTGCTGGTTGGAATACGGCTCTTCCTACTACAGTTGGTGCTGATTCGGTCGTAACGATTCCCGTTGATGCTGAGCACACGCAAGTACAGATCGTGGTGCGAGGTCAAGGCAGTGGACCGGAATCCGTATACAAACTGACCATTGTGCGAGATAACGGGAGTTCTGATTATCCACACCACATTACGACAGCAGAGCAATTAGCCGCTATCGGATCAGGTGGATACAGCTTGGGTCATCATTATGAGTTGATGGCTGACCTTGATTTGTCGGGGTATGCGAACTGGAACCCGATTGGAGATTTTTACGGGTACTTCGACGGGAACGATCATGTGATCACGAATTTAACAATCAATAATAACGACTATCAAGGGCTTTTCAGAGAAATTACCACTTCAGGATCGGATATTGGAACCGTCACTCATTTACATTTGCGAAATGTTGATATTACCGGCAGGGTCTATGTAGGTGGCATTACGGCAAATAACAGCGGTAAGGTGTTGTCTTCGTCCGTTACAGGTATTGTGGATGGAAAAGATATTGTCGGTGGAATAGCTGGCCGTCTGCACGGCTCGATTGAACAATCCTATGTCATCGGCGAGATCGTGGGTGCAAATTATGCAGGAGGACTCGTCGGACAGCTCGTTACGGGCTCGACGATCAATGAATCCTATGCAGCCGTGAACATGACATCAATCCACCCGCATAAATGGATTGGAGGGTTGATCGGCGGGGGTCCACCCGAAACCATTCTGTATGATATCAATCGTTCCTATTGGGACAATTCTCTACACGAGACATCTGATGCTGGAATCGGGCTTAACACGGCGAACATGAAGAAGACAAGCAGCTTTTCGGGTTGGAATTTCAGCACAGACTGGGGTGTAATCGAGAACACGACATACCCGATGCATCGTGTCGGATATGAGCAGGTGCTGCTGAACAGCATGCTAATAGACGGCGATCCACTTGCTGGTTTCTCTAGCGGTCAAGGCACTTATACGATATTTAGAGGAAGCGTTGATCCGATCATGCTGTCTCCGATATTGGCAGCAACTGCTTCGGGATCGACAGTATCTATCGATGACAACAGTGACCTGACAAAGCCTGTCCTATTGTCTTTGGGTATGAACGAAATCGAGATACAAGTTGATAGTGCCAGCGGAGCATGGACCGGGCTCTATATTCTTCATATATATGTTGATGAGCAAGAACCAGACATCGAGATCACTCTTGACCCGAACAGTGTAACCGCAGACGATGTGAAAATCGACGTTAAAGTGGATGGTACAGGCAGCAACATACAGCTCGTAAAATGGGCTGCAGGCAATCAGAATAAAGCCTACTTTGAGTTATCCGGAACGACGTTAGATGGACCTGATTATTCCTTCACTGTCGGATCCAATAGCGTTTATACCGTTTATGCGCGTGACGAGGCAGGCAATGAACGAGTAGAGACCGTTACAATATCCTATATCGTGAAGGATCGCCCGATCATTGGCCTCAATTATGATTCTACGCCTACGAACGGATCGGTGGCCCTGTCGGTGACAACTGTCGTATATGGCCAGGACGTTGGCAACGCAATCGCAGAATTGCGATGGGCTCCAGGCTCTTTGGCTGCTGGGTATTTCGCTGGCAGTGCGGGAACGGATGTGATCGACGGACAGTTTCCCGTCACTGAGAATGGCATATATACCGTGTACGCTCTTGATGTGACAGGATTGGAAACCGTTGAGACAGTGGATGTGAACTGGATTGTTAAGCAGCCTCCGGTCATCGCGCATGATTATGAGATCACCGCTGCTAGCAGAGCCTCTATTACGATTAACGTTACAGCTGCTGTATATGGCTCCGGAGCGGGCAATGGACTTGCTGCACTGAAGTGGGTGAGAGGCGATTATCCCGCCCATGATTTTTCCAGTGGGAGACTCGGGCAGGATATAACCGCGAGCGGTAGGTTTACAGTCGTCTCCAATGGGAACTATACGATTTATGCTCGGGATACTGCAGGGAATGAGTCAGCTGCAGCCGTCACCGTGAACAGGATTTCCGATTCGTCCTCCAGCAGTCCGGTGTGCCCTGCGGATGCATGCATTCACCTAGCGCCCGGTGAGGCCAAGCAGATTGAAGCTGAGGGGCTAATCATGACCATTCCGGCCAACGCTACGAATCAATCTATGACAATCATGCTGAAGAATATTACTTCCCAGTACCCGACGGAACAATGGATTGGTCAGGTGTATGAGGTGACGAAATCAGTAGCGGGACACTTTCTGAAGCCAGTCACGCTTGAATTCCGCTTCGATCCTGACGCGCTTGGGGATACCAGCAGACCTGCTATATTCTATTATGACGAGGATCAGGCATTATGGATCGAGCTTGATGGAACCAGAGTGAATAGTATGGATACCGTCCAAGGCGAAACCAATCACTTTACGAAATTTGCCGTATTAGCTGTACAGGACGAAGCTGCCGAGCCCGGTCTACAAGAGCCGGATGCTGCGTTCTCCGATATGGGTGGACATTGGGCCAGACCTTTTATTATACGAGCTGTCCGCGAAGGGTTTGTGAACGGATATACGGATGGCACCTTCCGACCGAACCAAGCTGTGACACGTGCTGAGTTCACGGTTATGATGGCGAGAGCTCTGCGGCTTAACAGTGGAGATGAGGCGGCCTTCAAGGATAAGCATTCGATTCCGGTATGGGCAAGACAAGAGGCAGCCGCGGCAGTCTCAGCCGGGATATTATCGGGATATGATGATGGTACATTCCGGCCGTATGGCGCGATCAATCGCGCAGAAATGGCTGTTATGGCAGCCAGAGCAGCAGGGCATACCCCAGACAAGAGTGTAGAAACCCCGTTCGCCGACAACGCAGACATTCCGAATTGGGCGAGACCTTATGTGGCAGCTGCGTATGAATCCGGATTAATTGTGGGTAGAGGCGGAAACCAATTTGCTGCGAACGCTTCATTGACCCGGGCAGAAGCTGTTATTATTGTGCTTAGACTTGGAAAGTTTGTATAAGAGAAAAAAGGCTTGATTTTTTATCAGTTGAGTAGTAAAGTGATAATAGTTCAGTAATTGGGGGGGAAGGTGAAATGAGAAGTACGAATACGCTAGGCACTTTAATCTGGTTTCGCTTTCTCCGGTTTACGAATCGCAGCCAACAGATGACCAATGATTTTTTGAAGCGATATGACCTCACTACCGCCCAATTTGATGTTCTCATGCAGGTTCGCACGTACCAGCCACTAAACCAGATGGAATTGGCCAAGAAGGTGACGGTGACGGAAGGAGGTATTTCGCGCATGCTGGCACGATTGGAGAAGGAAGGATATATTACGCGCAAGCAAGGCTGGAAAACGAAGACGATCAGTTTGACGGAAAAAGCAAATATAATAATGGATCAAGCTTTTCCAGCGCAATTGGCTTTCCAAACCTCCTTCTTCGATGAAGTGCTGTCCAAGGAAGAACAGAAAACGTTGTATTCCCTTGTTTCAAAACTGGAGAAGCATAGTCAGACCAAGAGACTCCCTCCAGACTGATTTTTTTTGCAGTTTCACTTGACTAGTCAAGTGAACGAGCGAGGACTTGTACCGCAAATTGCTTTGAGAAAATAATGAGGAGCGTGTAAACATGGAAAAGTATCGTATCGATAATGCTAAGGGAATGGAGATTGGATTTTATTCAGTAGGCGAACACACGTTAAACCCGCATACAGGTAATAAGATCAGCACTCAGGAGCGGATACATGAATTGATTGAGGCAAGTAAATTGGCCGAGGAAGCAGGTCTTGATGTATTCGCAGTTGGAGAACGACATCAGGATGACACTGCAACTCAAGCTCATTCTGTTATTATTAGCGCAATTGCTCAGGCGACGGAAAAGATTAAACTTGCCAGCTCTGCAACGGTATTAAGTGTACATGATCCGGTGCGTATCTATGAGGACTTCGCTACGATTGATCTGATCTCGGGCGGTAGAGCTGAAATTATCGCGGGCAGGGGATCAACCATAGGGACGTATTACACGCTCGGATATAACGTAAATGATTATGAGCGATTATTTGAGGAGAAATTTGATCTGCTGCTCAAGCTGAACGACGAGGAGCGTGTTACATGGGAAGGGGAATTTCGCTCACCGCTCAAGGATGCGCATATCATGCCTCGGCCGCTGAATGGTCAGCTTCCAATATGGAGAGCAGTAGGAGGTTCGCCAGAAAGTGCCATTAAGGCGGGCCTTGCTGGAGTGCCTATGACGCTGGCTACACTTGGTGGTCCTTCACGCAATTTCAAGCCGTCGGTGGACGCATATCGACAAGCGGCAGAACATGCCGGCCATGACGCCTCTGCTCTGCCTGTAGCGATGACTGCCATGCTCTATGCCGCAGAAAATTCACAGGATGCGCAGAACGAGTTTTATCCGCATATCGATCATGTCTTCCGAGTCATGCGCGGTACTTCATTTCCGAAGGAGCGGGTCTTGCAATCGGCTGATGTTGAGGATGCATTGATGGTCGGCAGCCCTCAGCTAATTATTGAGAAGATACTTCGGCAGCGCGAATTATTCGGTCATCAACGCGTGCTGCTGCAGATGGATCTTGGGGGCATTCCTTATGATAAGCTTGCAAGGAGCATTGAGCTTGTCGCTACACAAATCGCGCCTGCCATACGCAAATATACGGCCTCATAAATCTTATTCCCAACCATAAAGCAAGCTTTTCTTGTATCCGACTGCCCCGATGAGGTTGATATCGACAAGGTGAGGAAGTCCACGGTTTACTGATTGCGTCGATCGTTTTATTAGTCATAGGTCAGTTTGGGGCAGGGCTAGTCGGATGAGTTGCCTATGCAGAACGAAATCCAAAGCCGCCAAAGGCTAGTCCTGTTAACTTCAGACGGCGCAACAACCTTAATAATGGAAACCCCGATCACTTGTGGTCGGGGTTTCTGTTGATGCATAGTACTCAACTGCCTGATATGAAGCATTAAGTTTGTTAAAAAGTGAAAGATGTTAGGGATTGCTCTCATTCTTGAAAACGGTTTTATTCGGTTTACGTTCTGGACTATGCACCATTCCGCTTCTGCGCGGGTCGCCGTTGTGTTCGGGAAAACAGGTTGTTACCCCTTCCGTTCATTAAGCCCCTGTTGCTCTGTTGCTCCGTGCATCAACATTCTAGTAGAACGACATAAAATATTACGGTGGTTACATTGATTTTTTTTCTGCCGTTGTCATAGTAACCGCTCTTATCTTGATCAACAAACCACTCTTAACTGTGCCTTTCGAAGAAGTTCAAATACCCTTGCTCATCGGGCTCATCGCCTGTGAATTTAGGCGACAACCTCCGTTTTGTTAAGCAACGGATCTCGTGAGCTTGTCAATTTCTTCGAAGAACCTATATAATCGGAGATGAATCGCCCTTTTCAGGAGGAAACCTGATCATGACAAAGTCAGTTCTGCACGAATCTTCTGTGATATACGCCAATTACTTCACGCACACGAAGCCCTACTCCGTCAAGTTTGAAGACGGGCTGAACTTCTACCTGTTCCGGCTTCAGGCAGAAGGGACCTGCCGTGCACTGGTGGCAGGGGAATACGAGACTATCATCCCGGGCGACCTGCTCATTTATCCGCCTGATCAGCCATATGAACTAGAGGTGCAGCCCCGAACCGCCCCGGAATCAGGTGCAATTGACCCCGTCGGAGACTATTTCCTGATTGGCAGAGGCGAATGGCTGGACTCATGGTGGAATAACAAAGATTTGCCCACCAAAACGAATATCGGTTTTGACGATACGGTTCTTACCTTATGGAAGCATATCATCAGCGAAAAGAAAAAAGTAATGCAGAACCAAGAGGAGATCTTGGATTATCTGCTTAGAACGTTTTGTCTGACGCTGGAGGAAGTGATTCAGGTCAAGCAACGTACCAAGAGAGCGGATATCGCGTACAAGCTTAAGTTATTCATAGAAAATCACGCTCATGAACCTCTCAGTTTGGATAAAATAGCGGCCTCCGTCGGATTAAGCGTCTCTCGTTGCTCCTATCTGTTCAAAGCCGCGTTCGGCCAATCGCTGTTCGCCTACTGTATTGACGTCAGACTAAAGCTTGCGCAGCAGCAGGTACTGTACAGCAAACTTACGCTGGAGCAGATTGCCGAGAAGACGGGTTTCCCGAGCTACCCTCATTTCTGCCGCGTGTTCCGTGAGCGATTCAGATATCCTCCGGGACAATATCGGCGCGAATTCGGATTCGGCTTTCATCCTGATTGATGCAGGCGTTAGACTTCTGTGTATAAAACCTGATTATTTTGAACGAGTATGGCATGCAACTGATCATACTTAACATTCTGAACGATGCCGTCTACATCAAGCGCCAGTGCGGCTGCGGTCGCAGCCGATTGTCCCAGAATCATAAATACGGGCTCCATCCGGATCGAGCCGTAGGCTGCATGGGTAGCGGAGACGCATACCGGTACAATCAGATTGGTGCACTCCGTCCGTTTCGGCACAATCGCCCGATAGCTTATCGGATAAGGTGCTGCCAATTTGACATAAAAACCGCCCTCCGTGCTCACATGCCCGTCTTCGTTGACATAGTACTGGGTGTGGTGCGAGTCCATAGCAAAGGAGCCCATACCTATGGAATCCCGCACCGGGTCTTCAAGTCTGACCACATGCTCCGTCACCACATAATCGCCGATCATTCTGCGGGATTCTCTAACGTACAACTGGGGAGTCCAGTGGCCGCTTTCGACAAATTCATCGAGCGGCAGTCCCCAAGGCTTGTAGAATGCCCGAATGTCCTCTGGAACTCGCAGGTGATTCTGAATAGTCCAGACATAACCTTGCTGATAGAGGCGATGGGCATTCCGAATTTGCTCCCGAGTATGATAATCCGCCTCCGCGTAGTTATGATTCATGCCGTTGTAATCCGTGGAAATGCCGCTGTTGTTATTTGAATCCGTCTTATCCGAGGTTACTCTGTTCAATTTAAAAAACTTCGAACTCTGCCCTTGCTCAATGGCTCGGAATAGAATTTCATAATCGGCTTCGTTATAGCCTTCGGGTTTTTCAATCTCCAGGCGGTTGTCTGGGTTGTTCGTCAAACACATGCGGAAATTATAGGCCTGAAGCTTGTTGTCCCCATCGCCGATGTTGCCGCCGCGGTCCGAATTGACGCGCAAAAGCAAGCCGCTTGAAGGCGCCCCTTTCACCACATAAGGGTCGATTCCGCCGGGAAGCTCATTGCCGGGACGAATACCGTTTAAAGTCTCCCCGTATTGTGAATTGGATTCCCGGCCGACAAAATAGGATACGCCGGCGTTGCCCATTAGATCCCCTTCATAAGTGGCGTCAATAAACACCCGTCCGCTATAGACGTTCCCGGATTCCAGGCGAATGGAGACGATTGTTGATCCTTGTTTGAGAACTCCATCCTCCAGCGCAAGTCTCTCCCCGCAGACGACTTCAATGTTGTATTCCACCACCCAATCTTGCAACACTTCGAGCGCTACTTTGGGTTCAAAAAGCCAACAAGGCCCTTCTTGTGAATATTTACGGGCTACTCGTTGATAAAAAGCTAAGGCTAAGCCGCCGATCGCTTGTTTCATCCCCACATCCGTATCTCCAAGTCCTCCGCTGGTTAATCCGCCAATTCGCTGGCTCTGCTCGATCACTATAACGCTTTTACCCATTATTCTGGCCTGAACTGCCGCCGCAATGCCTGCAGCCGTTCCTCCGTAAATGACAATATCATACTGTTTATCCTGGCTCATTGTACTCCTCCTCCATGATTGTCCTGCTTACAAACGTTATTATAAACCGGTTTCTGATTGGGTGAGAATGATGGATCTTCCTTTTTCACTTGATCAATCTTACTGTTTTTCGGATTGCCGCCGGAGGGGATCGGGATAGTGTAGGACAGTTGAAATTCATGTTCATTTTATATTCCCCTTTTCGTTAAGATAGCTTTATTATAGAAGGGGGAGTGTGACACCCTGTCACGCTCCAAGCGTGCGCGACAGTTCAGAAGTCGGGAGGAATAGCCATGTGGGAGAGCAATCAGCGAGCGCCGATTCCTTATGAGGAAGAAAGGGAACTGCTTAAACGATATAGGGAAGCGAAGAGGACACGGGACAAGGAAGCGAAAGAACAATAGATAAAGGCTTTAATTCGTTAATATGTGTATCATGGGGAGCACTTCAAGATGTCCGGTTCACCTGATTACAGATCGCTTCGGGAAGTGAAGTTCATGCAGGGCAACGAGTTCCGGACCTATGACCTCGATCTGATCGGAACCTACAACGTAAGGATGCTCGTCCATAGTGAAGAGATGCTGGCGCGGCATATGTACTGCGCTGTCACGCCTGAAGGCGCGCGTCACATTGCCCGAAGGAGAGAGGGAGTCACCTATGCGTTGTTGTGCCGCGCCTGCCATACGCAAATATACGGCCTCATAAATCCTATTCCCATCAATATTTTGGTGTTGTATGATGAAGTTGCTAATACAGCTTATGGATCAGAGGAGAGCGATTGAGATGAGCATGAGGTTGAAGTGGTTACAGTGGACCCTATTTGTTGTATATCTAGTTAACCGGGCTCCGCATAAAGCTGATGCTTAATAGCAGGAGGATCCGAGTTTCGATAGGGATTGCCATAATCGTTATATTACTATCTTTGTTGATGATGTCCATAATAGGACCGCCTTCCGGCCGTGCGATGCCTGCTGCGAAGGACGGCGTGCTTGATCTGAGAGGCTGGAGCTTGAATCAGGATGGCGCGGTCAAGCTGAACGGCGCTTGGTCCTTCTATCCCGAGCAGCTGCTTATACCGGATCGCTCAAGTATGGCAATCGCTGCGGATGAAAGGCTTGCAGAGGTTCCTGGTATATGGACACCTTATGGGATGTCGGGGCGCGGTTATGCAACGTACCGGCTTAAGGTACTGACATCGGACGATGTCGGTTCGCTTGGCTTGCATATACCGGCGATCGCGCCAGCCTATCACATTTATGCAGATGGTAAGTACGTAGCAGGCAATGGGAGAGTTGCTGAGGATAAGCAGGAGGTGGATTCCGCTTACTTGCCGCAAACCGTAACCTTTACCCCCGATTCCGGTGAGTTCGATATCCTTATTCAGATTGCTAACGAGCTCTACCCGCAAGGGGGCATCTGGTACAGCTTGACGCTTGGTACTGAGCAGGTGATGCTGGCTCAAGAGCAACGGAGAACCTTCGTGGACATGGCGGTGTTCGGGGGCAGTGCTCTGTTAGGACTATATCAGATAGCGGTATACAGGCTGCGACGCACAGATCGATCCACCTTATACTTCGGCATCTGTTGTCTGCTAGGCGCAATCCGCCAATGGGTGGTGGGTGGAGTCTATCTTGCGCACATTTATCCAGCCGTTAATATCGAGCTTCTAATCATGCTTGAATATCTGACCTATTACGGCGGGGTCACGATGGCTATGTTGTTCGTCCGAGAGCTGTATCCCAATGAATTCAGCAGTTTAATAACGAAGCTGCTTGTTGGAGTTGGGGCGATCTTCAGCGTCACCGTATTGGTGCTGCCCACCGAGATTTACACAGGTTTTATCGGCATGTATAAATGGGTATCGCTAGCTGCACTCATGTATTTGATTTATGGTTTCTCAATTGCGCTGTGGCGCGGTCGAGACGGCGCACTCCTGCAGCTATTGGGCTGGACTGCTTTCGTAGCTGCAGCCGCCCATGATATTGCATACAGCGAGGGGTGGACGATTGGGCTAGATATGCAGCTTGTTCCTTACGGATTTATCTTCCTCGTGTTTATCGAAGCGTTAGAGCTTGCCCGAAGATTCACGAATGCCTACCGGACCATCGGAATGATGTCGGATCAATTACTCGCAATGAGCCGAATGAAGGACGAGTTTCTTGCCAATACATCACATGAGCTGAAGACACCGCTGCATGGCATACAGAATCTGACCTTGGCCTTGTCTGAGGGCAAGTATGGGTCGCTGAACGACACCCAGCGGGAGCACCTCACGGTGATTGTTTCGGTGGCAAGGCGCATGTCCAATCTGATTAATGACATTCTCGATTTATCCTTGCTGAAGCATAATGAGATCAGGCTGCAGCTGCAGAGTGTCGATATTCGAGCTGTTGTATCTGCTCAGGAAGAAGTGTTCCGCCATTATATTGGGACGAAGCCAGTAGGACTTCATATGGTGTGGCCGGATTCGCTTCCCAATGCCCTTGCTGATGAGAGCCGGTTGCTGCAGATTATGTACAACCTCATTGGAAATGCGATTAAATTTACACAGGAGGGGAATGTAACGGTCTCGGCACGATTGGAAGACGCTATGATTCATATAGCCGTTGCGGATACAGGCATCGGAATTCCAGAGGATAAGCTTGATGTGATCTTCCAATCCTTCGAGCAGGCAGGAACCTCCGTCGCGAAGGAATATGGAGGAGCGGGACTTGGACTAGGCATCAGCAGACGGCTTGTTGAGCTGCATGGGGGCAAGCTTACGGTCAGCTCGAAGGAGGGCGAAGGCTCTGTCTTTACCTTCACTGTTCCTGCCGCAGCAGACGACAGCATGGTTAAGAGTGATAGCAGGCTCAAGGCAGATTACCTGGATAGAGCTGTACATTTACGAACCAACTGGACGGAGCCTGCTGTGACACTTGAACGACAAGGCGAGGAGAAGAAGGGGCAAGTTATTCTGGCTGTCGATGATGATCCGGTAAATCTGCGGGTGCTCATGTCTGTACTCGCCGACGAGCCTTATGAAGTGATCACAGCTCAGAGCGGGCAGGATGCGCTAGATATACTGGTCAGCAATGCTGGCAGCATCGGGCTGGTCATTCTGGATGTCATGATGCCAGGATTGTCCGGGTACGAGACTTGCAGACGTATTCGAGAGAAGTATGCGCTTCCTGAGCTGCCCGTGCTGATGACGACGGTAAGGAGTGAGGCGGAGGACTTAATGCTCGGGTTTGACGCCGGGGCGAATGACTTTCTTATAAAGCCTTTTCAACCGCATGAGCTGCGAGCGAGGGCGCGCAGCCTGCTCGAGATGAAACGGTCTGCGGAGGAGGCCATTCATTCGGAGATGGCGTTCTTGCAGGCGCAGATTAAGCCCCATTTTCTATATAATACGTTGAATACGATCATCTCCCTGTCTATCGATGAGCCCCATACTTCACATGATCTGTTGATCCATCTTAGCCGCTACCTGCGAGGAAGCTTCGATTTCAAGAACAAACAGAAGCTGGTCCCTCTTCGGAAGGAGCTGGAGCTGGTGGAAGCCTACTGTGAAATTGAACGCGCGCGATTCGGAGATAGGCTGCGTATCCGTTATGAAGTAGCGGAGATAACAGGCTGTATGCTTCCTCCGACGACGCTGCAGCCTCTGGTAGAGAACGCGATAAGGCACGGGGTGACGAGAAGAGAAGAAGGCGGAACGGTCACCATACAGGTTCGCGCTGAAGGTGCAGATGCCGTTATCTCTGTGGCGGACGATGGTGTGGGCATGGCGACAGCCACGCAGACAATGCTTACCAAGGAATCCGAAGGTGAGGGCGGCGTCGGTCTGCGGAATATTCACCAGCGCTTGTTGCGGATGTACGGCAGGGGGCTCAGCATTGAGAGCAGTGTCGGGAATGGGACTAAGGTGACCATTCACATACCGCAGGCAATTAGGGAAGAGGAGGTGCCCGGATGATTCGAGTTATCGCTGTAGACGATGAACAGCCCGCGCTCAAACGCGTGCAGAAGCTGCTGCAAGCCATGGATGGTGTGCAGATTGACGGTGTGTTCGACAGCTCCAGACAGGCTCTTGAGTATGCGACTACATCAACAGAACCGATTGACCTTGCGCTTCTCGATATGGAGATGCCCGGACTTAATGGGTTAGAGCTGGCGGAACGGTTGCGTGAGGTTCGACCGGAAATTCAGATTGCTTTCCTGACGGCTTACGACGAATATGCACGTGACGCCTTCGACGTGGAGGCGATCGATTACCTGCTTAAGCCGATCATCAGCAATGATCTGGTCAGGACAATCAAGCGAGCTCAGAAGCGCAGTCAACATCCAGAGATCGCTAAGGCGGATTCGGAGCCAAGGATTGCTGTTCACAGCTTCGGACCCTTCTCTGTCTTCACGGAGCAAGGCGAAGCGGTATGGTTCCGCAATTCCAAGAGCAGGGAGCTGCTCGCGTATTTGCACTATCATTCAGAGAGGTCGGTTAGTAAATCCCAGATCATGAATGATCTATGGCAGGGTCATGATGTCGAGCGGACACAGGTCAATCTGCATTCAACGGTCTATCAGCTTAGGAAGGACCTCGAGGCATGCGGGCTGCACGGAATAGTTGATCATTCTAAGACAGCCGGGGGCAGCTACAGCGTGCACTGGAGCACCGACGTAGACGATGATGTTGCAGCATACGAGAAAGCCTATCAGCTGTATCGAAGCGACCATTCACTGACGTATGTGCTGCGAGCGATACAGGTATACGGAGACGGGTTTCTGGCTGGAAGCGGTTATGCGTGGGCCGCGCCTAGACAGGCTGAGCTTGAGCTTACCTATACAGAGCTGCTAGGGACAATGGTAGACGTCTATGTCAGGCAGAATCGATGTGAGCTTGCGCTCGGTCCGATGCAGAAGCTGGCGCAGCTGCAACCGCTCGACGAACGAATTCAAGCAAGGATGATCGCTCTGCTGCTGCTCTTGAAGCGGGATAAAGACGCGCATAGGCAATATAGGAAGGTGCAGGAATCGCTAGGTCGCGGGGAACAATTGATTTTGTTGGAATTTTCGCACATAACTGCAAATCCGGCCTCCTTTTTTTAACAAGTGAAGCTGCTCTAGTATTATTTTCTGATAAAAACCGACTTTTAATGTTGTAAGCGCTTTCTTTTCAGTCTGTATATAGTAGCCGTTGGTAAATTAATAGAATAGCCATGACATCGGAGGATAAAGTCCGTGGCGGCGAACATTATCGACAAGAAAGCGAGTGAAATGTAAGATGTTACGACGGTCCTTCAGAATGTTATTAGCATTAATTCTTATAGCAGGCAGCATTCCAACTTATTTTATGCCAGGGGCTCACTCTGTCCATGCATCTGCTGAGCCGATTGCGAACTGGATCGTTACGGGTACGCCGACAGCAGCCACTGTTACAGATATCATCTATGGAAACAATGGTTATGTTGCAGTAAGTATTGGCGGAGTTGTAATCCGATCCCCGCTGGGCGACAGCTGGTCGATGGTACAGCCGACTATAAGCAATCTAAATGGCGTTGCATATGGGAACGGCAAATATATTGCTGTGTCGTTATCTGGACAAATTATAACATCAGTAGACGGTGTGAATTGGTCAAGTCAAACCATTCATTCGAGCCATTTCGCAGATATTACATATGACAATGGAATGTTCATGATCGTTGGCGACAATGGCGCTGTGTTGACCTCGAGCGATGGTGTCAGCTGGACAGATCGTTCACTGGCTGACGCTCAATTTCTCTCAAGTGTGGATTATGTGAATGGAGCCTTCTACGTGCAGGGCTTCTATCCCAACACGCTCAGGAGTACCGATAATGGGGTAACTTGGACATCGACGAACCTGAATTACTCCAAGCATATGGCATTCGGTAATGGAAAGTATGTCGCGATCGATCAATTCGGCATGTTATGGTCTTCATCGAATGGATCAGATTGGACAGCTGGCTTTAGTTATGATGAACAACTGCGTGATATCGAATATGTCGGCGATCGATTTATAGCGGTTGGTCAATCCGGACTGATCGTGACCTCGGGCGATGGGGCGAACTGGACGAGGAATACTGCGGTAACCGCGAATGTTCTGAATAGCATCGTCTATCATAATGGGACTTACATGATCGCAGGTGAGGGCGGCACCATTGTCCGATCTGCCCCGCTCAGCTTAGTCTATGACGGTAATGGGCACACAGGCGGGAGCGTTCCAGGCGGGAGCTACAACTACAATGCGAGTATCAGCGTTCCAAGCGGCGGAGATTTGTACAAGACGGGCTATACGTTCGCAGGATGGAATACGGCTGCCGATGGCAATGGGACTCATTATGGCATTGGAGCTTCATTCCTCACTGGCCTAACGACAGCGGTCCTTTATGCAGAGTGGTCGATCAATCGTTACGAAGTCAACTATGACGGTAATGACCAGACAGAGGGGACTGCGCCTATAATCAGCGAACACGACTATCATTCAAGTGTAACTGTGCCAGGCAATCCTGGTCATCTGGCGAAGACTGGCTACACGTTTGCAGGATGGAATACGAGCGCAGATGGAAGCGGAACGTCTTATACAGAAGACGAAACGTTCACGATGGAAGCTGCGGATATCACGCTGTATGCAGCCTGGGAGCCCAATCGCTACACGGTTACCTATGATGGGAATACGAGCACAGGCGGCAGTGTGCCGACTGCCGAATATGATTATCTTACACCTGTCACGGTGCCAGGCAGCGGCAGCCTGACGAAGACAGGCTATACGTTCACAGGCTGGAATACACATGCAGACGGCAGCGGTACACGGTATGTTGAAGGGGAGACATTCCCGATGGACGCTGGACATATTACGTTATTCGCGCAGTGGTCGCTTGACCGATGGGAACATGTGACGAGCGCTGAGTTCTCCATATGGAATGGGAATATTCAGACATTCGTTGATAATGGCATCCCTTATGCAGCCTATACAGATAATAATCGACATGCCAGCGTTACAGTTGAGAAATATGTGGATAACCACTGGGAGACCATTGGGAATCCAGGCTTTACAACGACATTCATATCTGACATTTCACTATTCGTGTATGATGACGTTCCTTATGTGGCCTATCAAAATAGTGAGCTCGATTTGAAGATTAGCATGATGAAGTTTGATGGCTCTAACTGGGTATTCGTGGGTGATCCGGAGATATCAGCAGATGGTGGTGCTAAACCGTCTGTTTATGTATTCGAAGGCATCCCTTATGTCGCATACAGGGAATTCAGGTTCGGATTGGGAAGTCTCGTGGTGAAGAAGTATACGGAAGACGGCTGGGAGACGGTAGGAAATACAGATTTTGCAGATCATATAGGAGAACCAAAGTTGTATATAGACAATGGGACGCCCTACGTCGCATATACGGATATTGATAGAGGGGGCGGGCTCACTGTCATTAAGTATACGAATAACAGCTGGGACATAATAGGCGGTGTTAGATTCACGCCTGGTTCCAGTAGTCAGATATCGTTATATGTAGATAACGACATCCCTTACGTTATGTTTCGAGATGGAAGCATCTCCAATCGGGCTACCGTTATGAAATTTATAGACAGCAGCTGGGAGACGGTAGGCGCCGCAGGATTCTCTGCAGGTCCGGTTGCCGCGACCTCATTACTTGTGAGCGACGGGACGCCTTATGTCTCCTATCTAGATGAGAGCTTGTCAAGTCATGCCCTTGTGAAATACTTCAATGGCGCACAATGGGAGACGTTGGGCAACACCCTGTTATCTAATCATGCGGTATCCCATACTTCGATCCATCAAGATGATGGGATGCCTTATGTTTCGTTTAAGGATGATTACGAAACGGTTGTTATGAGATATGCTGTGAATCGTACGCTTACCTACCATGCGAACGGGAGTACGAGCGGCAGTGTACCTGCTGTCAGCAATCATTACCACAAGTCGGTTGTGTCAGCGAGTGCGAATACAGGCCATCTTCAGAAGGACAACCATATATTCACGGGATGGAATACGGCGCCCGACGGTAGCGGGACGCATTATGATGCGGCTGAAGCCTTCATATTCGGCGCAACGGATATGACGTTATATGCAGATTGGGAGCTGGTCAGCTACGCGGTTACCTTCAATAGCAATGGCGGCTCGGAGGTAGACGAAAAGACGGTCAGTCATGGCAGCCTCGCAGCAGAGCCGAGCGATCCAGTTAGGACGGGGTATACATTCGAAGGGTGGTATACGGATCAAGATTTTGCTTCGGAATATGTGTTTAGTGAACCGGTTATGGGCAGCATGACGCTCTATGCGAAATGGGAGATTCAAGCGTATACCTTAAGTTTCGATAGTCGCGGCGGTGCGGCTGTCGATCAGCAGACGGTCAGTTATGGCGGATTCGCTGCTCGGCCAAGTGACCCTGTCAGGACGGGGTATACGTTCGACGGATGGTATGTGGATCATGATTTTGCTTCGGAATATGTATTCACAGCACCGGTCACCAGCAGCATGACGCTGTATGCGAAGTGGGAGACTAATCGATATACGGTGTCCTATCAGGGGAACGGAAGCACGGGAGGCAGTGCGCCCAGTACAGAAAGTTATGACTATAACACGCTCGTCACCATTCCGGGGCAGGGCAGTCTTGTGAGAACAGGGTATTCCTTCGTTGAATGGAATACAGAGTCGGACGGAAGCGGTACGAGCTATACCGAAGGAGATACATTCACGATCGGAGCAGGCCATATCGCGCTGTATGCGAAGTGGACGATTAACAGTTACAGCGTGGTTTACAACGGCAATGAACATACAGAAGGCAGCGTGCCGGCCGGCAGCAGTCATGTGTACAACACAATCGTTACTGTCCCGTGGAACACAGGAAACCTGGTTAAGCCGAACTATACGTTCAGTGGTTGGAATACGGAGGCGGACGGCAGTGGGACGACCTATTCCGAAGGGGATACGTTCACGATTGGTGAGAGCGGAGTGACGTTGTATGCGTTGTGGACGTTGAACCAATATTCGATTGACTTCAATAGCAACGGCGGGACTGCAATAGACAGTCAAGTGATCGCCCATGGAGGACATGCCGTTAAGCCAATCGATCCAGTTAAGACGGGGTATACGTTCGATGGCTGGTATACGGAGCAGGATTATGCCTTGGAATATGGATTTAGTGAACCGATCACGAGCAGCGTGACACTCTATGCGAAGTGGGAGATAAATCGTTATATAGTGTCCTTCCATGGGAACGGAAGCACGGAAGGCAGTGTGCCCAGCATCAGCTATGATTACGATTCAATGGTCGTTGTGCCGGCCAGCGGCAGTCTGATGAAGTCAGGCTATACATTCGCAGGCTGGAATACGAAGCTTGACGGAAGCGGGGTGTCCTTTCAGCCGGACGATGCGTTCCCCATGGGAATAGGTGACATTGTACTGTACGCGATATGGCTGAATCGTGATGCGAGTCTGATTGCGCTTAGGTTATCCAGCGGTGCGATAAGTCCCGAGTTTGATTCTGGAACACTAGCCTACGAGGCGAATGTTGGTAATGCGGTTAGTAGTGTTACTGTTACGGCAACCCCATTAGACTTAGAGGCTACAATGACTGTGAACGGACAATCGCTCATGAACGCACAGGCTAGCGCCGGGATTGGGCTTGCTGTTGGTGATAACCGGATTATGATCGAGGTTACGGCGCGTGACGGCACGATACAGCAGTATCTAGTAACGGTGAGGCGGGCCGGCAACCTTCCTGAAGACAACGGCAATACAGGCGGCAATACAGGCGGCAATACAGGAAATCATGCAGGTGGTGAAAATGGAAATGCCAACGGCGTTGAAAATGAACCCGTCAGCGGAGGCAACGGTCAGAATGGTAATCCCAACGCTGCAGCAGCACCGAACACGGGAATCCAACTGCCCGATGAAGTGTCGAGTATCAGCTTTAGTGATGTATCCAGCCATTGGGCTGCGGAACAGATTAAGCTGGCGGTAAGCAAGGGAATTGTATCAGGCTATGGGGACGGATCCTTCCGACCGAATCGAAATACGACACGATCTGAATTCGCAGTGATGCTGATCCATGCGATCAAGCTGCAAGCAGAAGCGGCTCCACTGACATTCTCAGATTCGAATGAGATCGGACAATGGGCGCAGGAGGCTGTCGCCAAAGCAGTACGCGCCGGGATCATTAGGGGATTTCAGGGCGGGGACTTCAGGCCGAATGCCGAGATTACACGTGCAGAGATGGTAGCCATGATCGCAAGTGCATTAGGATTAGATCTAGATGCGAGTGCGTCCACAACATTCGCAGACGATCATCGTATTCCACAATGGGCGAAAGGAGCGGTGAGAGCTGTGCATCAGCTTGGCCTAGTAATAGGCAAAGGCTCAAACCAATTTGACCCCCTTGGCAAGACAACTAGAGCGGAAGCTATTACCGTACTTCTGAAAGTAATAGAGCTATAGGGGCGTATGTTCCGGGGCATCTGAAAAGGTGCTCCTTTTTTTATTCTTGAAATCATGCATATAAGGTTGTATAGTTGATATATCAAGTATTACAACCGAGAGGAAGTTTGTTATGGATATACCATTATACGAGCAAATATTCAACCATGTATTCAATCAAATAAAAGAGGGCGAATTGAAAGCTGGCGATCGTGTCCACTCGGAGAAGGAGCTTGCGGATCAGTTCAATGTGAGCCGAATTACCTCGAAGAAGGCATTGGAGCTGTTGTCTCAATACAAGCTAGTCGAGCGCATCCAAGGGAAAGGGACGTTCGTGGCTGACAGCTTGCCTGACTTGCAAATCGTTCAAACGGCCTTGCGCTCGGAGGGGACGAATGCGAGCATTCAGAAAGACGATGAATGGAAGATGATCGGTGTCATTCTGCCAGACTTCGCCGATTCATTCGGAGCTGATTTGTTAAGGGGCATCGAGGAGGCATGTGCGTTACATCAGTGTCATATGCTAACCAAGCTGACTTATGATATCCGAGAAGATGAGGCCTCGGCCATCCGCTCGTTCGTGAAGCTGGGTGTGGACGGGATTATCATCTTCCCTGGACACGGGGAGCATTACAATTCCGAGCTGCTGAGGCTGGTGTTGGATGGATTCCCGATTGTGTTCGTCGATCGTTATCTCAAGGGCATAGCGGCAAGCGCGGTCTATACAGACAATCGTAAAGCCGCATTCGATCTCGCCAATATGCTGCTGGCAACAGGCAACCGTCCGATCGGGTTTCTATCCGCGCCTGCCGAGCATACATCAACAATCGAGGATCGACTGCTCGGGTTTATCGATGCATGTCAACAACGGGGGTGGACACCGAAGCCGGAGCACATCATGACGAATTTGTACAGCTCATTGCCGCAGTCCTTCGACACCTCGAACATCGAGTTGGATATCCAACGTGTCCGCAAGTACGTTGAGATGAATCCCGAGGTAACCGCCATTGTTGCAGCGGAATACAATTTGGCCTTGGTTCTGCGCGAGGTGCTGCTGTCAATGGGCAAGCGGATTCCGGAGGATTGTCAGATCGCTTGCTTCGATTCTCCAGATCAGCCGCTGGGTCATTTTCTATTTACGCATATTCGGCAGAATGAGCGCGAGATGGGGATTAGGGCGTTAGAGATTCTGAGAGCGATGTGGAACAAGGAAGAGATCAAATTGAATAATATCGTCGCTCACGATATCGTAATAGGCGACTCTACACTTCCGTAGCAAGCGAAGCGACGCTGGCTGCCGTTTGACGGCAGCTATTTTTGTATACATAAGGAAAATAAATTAATATGACATGTTGACATATCAATACAATGATATTAATATACTAATTGTAAGCGCTTATTATACAATAACGGAGGGGTTTCAAATGAAAAGATCGATGACAACCGTTCTAACGATCATGCTGGCGGCCATTCTGATCATCTCAGGCTGCAGCAATAACGGGAACGGAGGAGCTTCTAATGATCCTGGCGGAACATCCAATTCAACTCCACCTGCTGCTAAAGGATCAGAACCAGTTGAGTTGACATTCTGGGGGGATTGGGGAGGAGAAGGTCAGAAGCAATTTGAGACAATGGTCGATGCCTTCAATAAATCGCAGGATCGTATCCGAGTGAAGTATGTGCTGCAGCAGGATATGATCACCAAGTTTCTAACGGCGGCAACTTCGGGCGGTTCACCCGACATCTTGTTCTGGGACCGCTGGAGAACCTCCCTATATGCGCCTAAGAACGTGCTGCACCCGGTCGATGCCTATATGCAGCGAGATGGCATCAACGCATCGGACTACTACGATGAATCGTTGAAGGAATTATCCTACGATGGCCAATTATACGGGCTTCCTCTGACAGTAGATGCAAGGGCATTATTTTATAATAAGAAGCTGCTCTCCGATGCGGGTGTCAAGCCGCCGACAACTTGGGACGAACTGGCTGATGCGGCACGCAAGCTAACCGAATGGAACGGAGATAAGCTTGAAGTGGCGGGCTTCTCACTAGGCGATGTCGGGCTGTTCAATATGTACCTGCAGCAAGCAGGGGGAACGATGATTACTGCGGACGGCAAGACGAATTTCAGTAATGAGCAGGGCGTGGCTGTTCTGAATTTCTGGGACAAATTGATGAATGAAGACAAGGTGTATAAGGTCGGCTTCGAGTCGGGACTCGGAGAAGGGACGGATGCCTTCGTTACAGGTAAGCTGGCGATGCATTACACCGGACCATGGATGCTTAGTACTTATAAGAAATACGGGGCCGATCTTGACTTTGGCGTGGCGCCTCCGCCGTCCGGACCTAACGGAGGCAAAGGCAGCGTAATGGGCGGCTTCGGTCTAGTCATACCGGAAGGCTCCAAGCACAAGGACGAGGCATGGGAATTCGTCAAATGGTGGATGGCTGATAAGGAGAATATGATGCTATGGGCTCAGACGAGCATGAATATTCCACCCTTCAAGCCAGCGCTTGAGGATCCGTTCTTCAAGGATGATCCGTTATGGCAGCCGTTCCTGCAGACGCTGGAATTTGCCAAGATTCGTCCACAGCATCCCGGATATTCGGTCATGGAGGTCGACGGCTTAATGCCGAATCTTCAATTGTTCATGCAAGGCGGGGTAGATGCCGCGGCAACCTTGAAGAAGGCACAGGAGCAGGGTGACCGATTGTTGGAGGAGAACGCAGAAGTGAAATAGAAAATCGAATCGAGGGAGGCTTCGTCCTCCCTTTAGATTCTCATCAAGGGGATAAGAGGATGGAACAAGATTTGAAGATGAAGACTGGTGTGCAGCAGCTCGTCCAAGATGTAGCAGCGCGGATGCCAAACCAGCCACGAGCTGTCGAGATGTTCGAACGTTGCATGCGCAACACGCTGGATACGACGATCCGAACAATGCCGGACGCAACGACGTTCGTCATTACTGGTGATATCCCCGCAATGTGGCTTAGAGATTCGGCAGCACAAGTGAGACCATTCTTGCTGGTTGCAGCTGAGGATGATGAAATCTCTGAGATGATCAGGGGTCTGGTCGAACGGCAATTTCGCTATATTCTGTATGATCCTTATGCTAACGCCTTTAATGAAACCGATAACGGATGCGGGCATCAGACGGATCTGACCGCGATGAAGCCCGGGATCTGGGAGAGAAAATATGAGGTCGATTCGCTCTGTTATCCGATCCAGCTCAGCTATCTGCTATGGAAGAACGGCGGGCGTGTGGATCAATTCAA
This sequence comes from Bacillota bacterium, assembly GCA_023441055.1. Taxonomy (GTDB): domain Bacteria; phylum Bacillota; class Bacilli; order Paenibacillales; family UBA4045; genus JAEZQY01. The sequence continues at coordinate 50,629 of JAEZQY010000018.1, forward strand.
CGAAACATTCATCCAAGGTGTACGAAGTATTCTAGCGCTATGGCGAACCGAACAGCATCATGAAACCTTGTCGCCCTATCGATTCCAGCGAATGGACGGCGCGCCCAGCGATACGCTGCTGCGTGAAGGCAAGGGAACGCTAACTGGATATACGGGTATGACATGGTCAGGCTTCCGTCCAAGTGATGATGCCTGTCATTACGGCTATCTTATTCCTTCTAATATGTTTGCAGTTGTCGTGCTGGGATATCTGGCAGAGATCGCAAGTGAAATTCTGAAGGATTCGCAGCTTGAGGAAGAAGCTCTCGCACTCAGAACGGAAATCCGTGCAGGGATTGAGCAGCATGGCAAGGTCATACACGCGGAGTATGGCGAGATGTACGCATATGAGACAGATGGATTAGGCGGTACTCTGCTGATGGATGACGCGAATGTCCCAAGTTTGCTGGCAATGCCTTATCTTGGCTATGGCTCGCAAGACGACCCAGTCTATATGAATACGAGGAACTTTCTGCTTAGTCAAGAGAATCCCTACTATTATAAAGGTACTGCTGCAGAGGGGATTGGCAGCCCGCATACGCCTGAACACTATATCTGGCCTATCGCACTGGCAATTCAGGGATTGACCGCGCAAACCCGCGACGAGAAGGAGCGGATGCTGGAGCTCATGCTGAATACGGATGCAGGCAAGGGCATGATGCATGAAGGGTTCCATAAGGATAACCCTATGCTCTATACCCGTGAATGGTTCTCTTGGGCGAATATGATGTTCTGCGAGCTCGTCCTTGATCTATGCGGGATGAGGGTGCAGATTTAAGATAAGCGTATGATACAGAGAGGAGGGATCTCTTGCATCAGATTAGTAAGCTTGGCAGACATCAAGCTAGAATGGCCTATCTATTCATCACGCCGACGATGCTGCTCTTTGCTGTATTTACTATAATTCCAGTCTTCATGGCGCTCTATCTAAGCTTTACGAATTATGATGTGCTCAGCAGGATGGATTGGGTCGGTATAGCGAATTACGAGAGGGTATTCCGCGATTCGCTGTTATGGCAGACCTTTAAGAACGTATTCATTTATGCCATTGTTTTCGTGCCGCTGAATATTACATGCTCCTTGCTTATCGCACTTTTATTGAACCGGATGAGGCCTTTCGTGAAGCTGTTCAGAACGTTGGCCTACTTACCGACTCTGACATCAGCTGTTGCAGCAGCTACTGTATGGTTATGGCTGCTTCATCCGGAATTCGGGCTCGTTAACGGGATTCTCTCTTATTTTGGAGTGACGGGTCCAGCTTGGCTCGCGCACACTAAGACAGCGATGCTGTCGATCATACTCGTTACCCTATGGCAGTCGATCGGAGCGAATATGGTTATCTATCTGGCGGGGCTGCAGAGTGTGCCCGAGTTCTTGTATGAATCCGCCAGATTAGACGGCGCGAATAAGCTGGATTGCTTCCGATATATCACCTGGCCTCAGCTGAAGCCGACGACTTTCCTCGTTAGTACGCTTGCGATCATCGGGGCGTTCCAGCTGTTCGACCAAGCCTTCGTGCTGACCCAGGGCGGTCCGGCGAATGCAACGAAGACACCCGTATATCTGATCTATCAGCAAGGGTTTAATCAGCTTCAGATGGGATACGCATCTGCCCAAGCGTTCATCCTGGCGATTGCGATTCTGATCTTCTCTATTATTAACATGAGAGTAACTAAGGCCGAAGAATCTATCCTGTAAGAAGGTGATGAGATGAACGAGATAACGATGAGATCGGGCGTTAGAACGGTACTATTTTATACGCTTGCTCTAGCGGTCGCGCTGGTGATGTTCCTGCCGTTCTATTGGAGCCTGCTCACCTCACTCAAACCGAATGAAGACATCTTCTCGATTCCAATTCGCTGGATTCCAGATGGACTTACATTTGAGCATTATAAGACAGCTTTCACAACCGTGCCATTCGCCTTATATTACTGGAATTCATTCTTCCTGGCTACAGCAGGAGTTATGGCTAATCTATTCTTCGGCTCACTCAGCGGATATGCGTTCGCGAAGCTGAAGTTCAAGCTGAACAAGCCCTTGTTCACCGTACTGCTCGCGGCGATGATGATCCCAGGTGTGGTCACGCTCATTCCCAGCTTCTTCGTGCTGAAGCATCTTCCGCTTATCGGAGGGAATGATCTGCTGGGCCAAGGGGGCAATGGGCTGCTCAATTCATTCTGGGGCATTATCATTCCCGGGGCCTCAGGTTCATTCGCCGTATTCTTCATGCGACAATTCTTCCTTAGTCTGCCGAACGACATGATGGAAATGGCGAGAATCGAAGGTGCGGGAGAGTTCAGAATCTTCTGGCAATTTTACTTGCCGCTCACGAAGCCTGCGCTGGCGACTCTGGGCATCTTCACCTTCCAGGCTGGCTGGAATGCGTTCCTGTGGCCGATGATCATTCTGAATGATCCAGCCAAGCATACGATTCAGATGGGACTTCAGGCGTTCTCGTACAATTATCAGACCGATTATGGTCCCATGATGGCAGGCGCGCTGGTCGCTGTTCTGCCGATTCTGATTCTATTTATTTTCCTGCAGAAATATTTCGTTCAAGGCATCGCGTTCAGCGGTGTGAAAGGATAAAGCAATGAGTCGAAAAAAGATAATGGTAGCGAGTGCAGCTGTGATCGTGCTATGCCTTGTGGTTGTCAGTCTGTATATGCGCTCCATTCAGACGGAATCCATGGACTGGTCCGAAAGGGCGGAGATGGCGCAGGAGGAGCTGCGAGCTTCATTCTGGGATGAGCGACGATTACTGTTTAACAATGCATCGCCTTGTATGCTCCAGCTATGCACGGATCCCTTCCATTATTGGTGGCAGGCCCACGGATTGGATGTACTGGTTGACGCGTATGAACGAACCGAGCATCCCGAATACAGAGAACGGATTGCTTCGATGTATCAAGGAGTTCTAAATCGGAATGCAGGCGTATTCCCTAACCTGTACTACGATGATATGGAATGGATGGCATTGGCGTGGCTGAGAGCGTATGACGCGACCGGCGAAGCGGATTACAAGGATGCGGCGCTGACGCTGTGGGCGGATATCTTGACTGGCTGGAACGAATCGATGGGCGGCGGTATCGCTTGGCGCAAGGAGCAGTTGGACTATAAGAATACGCCTGCGAATGCTCCGGCTGTCATTCTGGCTGCCAGGCTGTACCAGCGCTTCGGCGACCCTGCTGACTTGGAGTGGGCGATCAATATTTATGATTGGCAGAAGAAAACTTTGGTCGATCCGGAGTCCGGTCTCGTATGGGACGGGATCAATCGGCAAGGCGATGGAGAGATCGATAAGGACTGGATCTTCACTTACGGACAGGGCGTCTACATCGGAGCGGGACTCGAGCTTTACCGAGTGACAGACGACAAGTCTTATCTCGAGGACGCAGCCAGAACCGCTGCTATCATCGAGCATGAGCTGGCCAGCCCCTTCACCGGCATGCTGCCCTCAGAGGGCGGGGATGACGGCGCGCTATTCAAGGGCATTCTGGTGCGATACCTAGGTGAATTGATCAAGGAAGACCCGGAACGATTCCGCGACTTGACGGAGCTTATGGTGAGTAACGGCGAGAGTCTGTGGGAGTATGGCAAGCATGCCGAGAAGGCGCTGTTCAGCAATTCATGGGCGCAGACGCCCGATGATGTCGTACAATTGAGCACACAACTAAGTGCGGTTATGCTGCTGGAGCAGCTAGCCAGCTTCGAGCGGATCGGTGTATTAGTCGAATAGACAGAGAAGAAGGTGAGACCGTGGAGATCATGGATAGCAGAATTCAGAGCTGGGCAGAGAGTGCGGAGGAAGCACAACGCACATTGGATGCGAGATACTGGAATCCTTCGCTGAATATGTACGATATCTTAACGCCTTGTCCGAACGGTGACTGTAATACGATCTTTCACTATTGGTGGATGGCGCATGCAGTCGAGGCTTTGACGGATGGTTGGGAGCGAACGAGGGATATATTTTACAAGGAGAGGCTTTCTCAGCTGTATCGCGGATTGCTAGCCAGGAATGACGGCGAATGGCCCAATGCGCTGTACGATGATATGGAATGGATGGCGCTGGCGTGGTTACGGGCGTATGAAGCGATTGGCGATGAAGCCTATAAGGAAGCGGCGCTCGTGTTGTGGGCGGACATCAAGACGGGTTGGAATGAGCATATGGGCGGGGGCATTGCCTGGCAGAAATCCCAGCTGGATTACAAGAATACACCAGCCAATGCGCCTGCGGTTATCCTTGCCGCGCGTCTATACCGCGCATTCGGGGACCAGGATAATCTGCGATGGGCTAACAAGATCTTCGAATGGCAGAAGCAGACGCTGGTCGATCCGGTCACGGGGTTCGTATGGGACGGGGTTAATCGGCAAGGGGATGGCGTGATTGATAAGGATTGGAAGTTTACGTACTGCCAAGGCGTGTACATCGGAGCCGCTGTGGAAATGTTCCGTGCAACGGGGGAGCAGGTGTATCTGACAGAAGCAGCCCGCACATGGGAGGCAGCGCTGGACGAGCTTACGTCGCCAGAGAGTGGGCTGTTCCCAGCGGAAGGACAAGGGGACGGGGGGCTGTTCAAGGGAATATTCGCCCGTTATGCTGCACAACTTGCCCTTGCCCTTGCGAATAAGGAAGGGGAAGCAATCACAGCGGTGTTGTTGAACAATGCCGCAACGATGTGGAGGTCCGGGCGCAGCCCGAGGACGGCACTCTTCGGTGCGCATTGGGATCAGCAGCCGAGCGAACCCGTGGACTTGAGTACCCAGTTATGTGGCGTCATTCTACTAGAGGCGGCGGCGTTGTTGGAAAATAAAGCTTGAAAAACGAGAACGTTCTCTTTATTATAAAAGAGAACGTTCTTGTTTTTCAAGGAGGGACTATTTTATGCCAAAAATAACAGAAGAGAAAAAAGATGAAATCCGAATGTCCATCTTACATACAGCAAGAAAGGTCTTCATTGAGAAGGGGTATGAAGCAGCCTCAATGAAGGATATTGTCACTAGCTCAGGGAGGAGCTTCGGAGGGGTATATCTGTACTTCGCGAACAAGGAAGATGTATTCCTTGAATTGCTTCGTCAACAGTTTGAGATTATGGGCTCGCAGCTAGAATCTAGGGTACAGAATAGCGCGTGGAGCGCATTCGTTCATTTCATTGGCGAACAGGAGATCCGGGTTAGAGAGGTGGAGAATGGACTAGCCGCTTGTATGTACGAATACTTTATCGTAGGGCGTAGAGAGGAGAGCCGACGCAAGTTGATCGAGGAACGCTATCAGGCGGTGTACGGAAGTGTATTAGCTCTAATAAATGATGGCATACAGAGAGAGGAATTTCGCCTGTCACAGCCAGTGGATACGTTTGTTCATTGGCTCATCTCATCCTTAGATGGCATTTTTCTGGAGAGTATGATCAATGGCTTTGACAATATAGACGCAGCTAAACAATTCGAATTTCTGAAGACGGTTTGCAGATCCATACTGATGGCCAATGAAAGGGAGGAGAACGTATGAATAACGCGGCACAGCAAGTGATACCCATATTTAAAAATGAAGCAGGTGTCCAAAGATTTAACCAAACGTATGATCAGTTGATGTCACTTTGGCCTTGCCCGTATGAGACAATCGAGATCCGTACGGAATTTGGTTTATGTCATGTCATTGTGAGCGGACCTGAAGACGGGGAAGCCGTGCTCATGTTCCATGGGATGACTAGCAACTCAGCGATGTGGTACCCGACGGTGGAGGCGCTGCAACATTGCCGCGTGTATTGTGTAGATACGCCTGGAGACTTCGGCAAGAGTAAGGTGACGAAGCAGATACGCACAGCTGAAGATGCTGTTCAATGGATGGATCAAGTGATGGATGCGTTAGGGCTTGTGAAGGCGATCTTCATCGGTCATTCTATGGGCGGATGGCTATGCTCCAACTATGCTGCTAAGCGGCCAGAGCGAATTGAGCGCTTGGTGCTGCTTGCTCCTGTGGCGACATTCCTGCCGATCCCATTCCTGAAGTTTCTATATAAAATATATCCAGCAATGCTGTGGCCGAGGCCAGCTCGAATACGTAAGGCGTGGGATTGGTTCTGCAGGGAAGGCTACTCCTTGCCTGCGCCTGTGATGGATCTAGTCATCGCGGCTTATACATTCGGTCGTTCACAGCTTCCTGTTGTTCCTCTTGTTCTAGAGAAGCAGGCATGGAGCGGGTTGACCGCCCCTGTCCTATTTCTTGTCGGGGATGAAGAGAAAATATACGATGCAGCAAGAGTAATGGACGTTGTCAGAGAGACGATTCCCCATGCAGAGGTCGCTCTGATTAGCGGTGCTGGGCACTGTCTCATTCTGGAGCAGCAAGCTTCGGTTAACGAAGCGATTCAGAGATTTATTGCTCAGTGATCGCTCTAGGAAGTCGTAAGGATGACAGCAACGATAATACCGCAAGGACAATCAGCACGAGGAAGATGGGCTGCATCCCCATGGCAAGCACCTGCCTAAGTAAGTGAATGCTGGAATCCGACAGCTCCGATAAGGCAGCGGAATGGAATAAGTCATCCATGCTCAGCCCGACAGCCTCGGATTCTGTCCTCTGACCAAGTAGTACGGCGACCTTGCTGGATAACATGACGCCTAGCGTGGAAATCCCGATAGCCTGTCCCATCTGGCGCATTAAATTGTTGGACGCGATTGCGCGTCCCCGTTCCTGCCATTGTACGGAGGATTGAACCGATACGATATGTACGGTGAAGGTAACGCCGAATCCGAACCCCATGATCGTAAGCAGCCCGACTAGGATACCAAGCGACATACGCAGGTCCTGGAAAATCAATCCGAATGAAGCGATTGCGATCATTATGTGGCCGAGCAGCGAAACGGTACGCATGCCGAATCGCTTGATGAGCATCCCTGATGCTCCGGCACTGATCGGCCAAGCAACAGACATCGCCAGAAGTATCAATCCCGAGCCGACCGCGCCGATTCCATGAATTCCCTGCACCCATAGCGGGATGTAGAAATTGATCGCGACTAAGATGCCATTGAGGAGAAAGTCAGCCGTATTCGGTACGAGAATCGCCGGATTGCGCATAAACCGCAATGGAATTAGCGGAGACTGCGAGCGATTGTCGATACGTAGGAATAATAGGAAGCAGATGAACGCAGCGGACAGATAGATCGAGCGCGGTATCGAAGTCCAGCTTGCAGTGTCGACGTCTGTACCAGCTCCATTCAATCCATACATGAAGCAAGCAATCGCCATAACGAATAATACGATGCTGGGAATGCTAATCGAATGCTGTTGCTTTCTCTCCGATTCGAAGAAGAACCGCCACATCAAGACGATAGCCAGCAGGCCAATCGGGATGCCCGCGAAGAAGATCCACCGCCAAGATACATAATCGACGATCAGGCCGCCGGTGAACGGACTGATCACAGCCGATGCCCCCCAGACCGTACTGATCCAGCCCTGTGCACGAGCGCGAAGCTCAAAGGGATAAATATCCGCCACGATCGTGAACGTAATCGGTACAATAAAACCCGAGCCTAATCCTTGCAAGGCGCGGAAGAAGATAAGCTGCCCCATAGAGTCGGCAAACCCGCATAACAGAGTGCCGAATAAGAATAGCCCGATTCCGATAAGGAGCACCGGCTTGCGGCCGAATCGGTCGGCCAGATTGCCTGAGATTGGGGTAACGATCGCTGTCGTTAATAAATAGATCGACACAACCCAGCTCATGCTGTCCCATCCGCCCAGCTCACCTACGATTACTGGCAGGGCCGTGTTCAGCACCGTCCCTTCGATCGCAGTTAGGAAGGTCACGAGCAGGATCGCCGCCATCACCCAACGACGCTTTGTCGTTCTGGGCTCGAGCGGTACAATGAATGACACCCGTTGCGAAGCTCTCATCTAAAACGCTGCAATAACGTATGCATTCTCCCAGGGAAATCGGTGATTAGACCGCTCGCGCCAGCTTGCAGGAGGGACTGCATGACATCCGGCTTGTTAACGGTGTAAGGGTACACCCGAATCCCTGCTTGTACCGCCTGACGAATCTCGTCTAGGCCGATCAATTGGTGATGGGGATGCAGGGAGAACAACCCATCGCCGAATAATTTGGCAAATGCGATATGATCGACTACATCAGCTGTATAACCGACCCCAACGCGGATTTCAGGAATCAGCCTTTTCATCTTGGCCAGCTTCTTATGCTGGAAGGATGATAAGAATACCGATTCAACCCGATCCCACCGGACCAGCAAATCAACTAAGCGTTCTTCTAATTGCTCCGCCATGCCCTTTAATTCGATATTAATGATCGTGCTGGCCGGCAGCTTGGCGAACACTTCCTCGAGTGAAGGCACCCGCTCACCCTCGAATCGTTCATGAAACCATAACCCCGCATCGACCTGCTGGATTTCCTTCCATGTCAGATCGGTAATAACGCCCTTACCTGTCGTGGTTCGATCCAGCGTATCATCATGGAACACAATCAGCTCGCCATCCTTCGATAATACCGCATCTAATTCGATGGCATGAGCTCCTTGCTCGACAGCGAGCAAGAACGAAGCAATGGTATTCTCAGGGGCCTCTCCAGCAGCTCCCCGATGTCCAATAATCATTGGGTTTGGAAACTCTAGCATAGTCATCTTCTCTCCTTTACAACTGAATGTACAAGAGCGGACTTTTATCTCGCAATAATCTCTTATCATTTTTCCTGCGAATAAAGATAAGTGTCCACGATTAAAGATAAAGATTGAAATAATTTTGAACTCTTGCTATCGTTATGTTCACTTACTTCGAGAGAGTGGTGGACATAATGAAGCGAAAACTGCGAACTTGGCGAATGGGGACGAGGAAGAAACTAGTAGTCATATGGCTGGGCGTCAGCATCATCATCATCTGTATCATGTTTCTGAGCTTGTATGGAATCGCGAGGAAGAGCGAGCAAGAGCGCACCGCATATCTCAACCAATTGGATCTGCTGTACTTACATAACCAGCTCGATGCCACTCTTAACTCCCTAAATATGGTAGCGGTCAACCTGTCCGCTAATGAGCGTCTGTCCAACACGATCCCGAATCAGGATGATCGGAATACAACACTCGCACTGCAGCAAATTAGAGAAATTGTGCAGGCTTACAAGCATCACACACCGATTCCGTTCGATGTGACAATCATTAGTCGCGAGCGGCAGCTGGCGTTCACACAATCGGGGAAGCCGTTCTCCTACTTCAATGACATATTGAAGAGAGAGGTTCCAAGAGATGATCAGTTTCTGTTAACAAGCCCATCTCCTTATTCGGAACGTAATGAGCTGCTGCTGTTTCGTTCGTTGCCACTGGGTTCGTTCTACCTGGATGGTGTATTGGTGCTGCATATTGACCTGTCCGAAATTAAGCGATTGATCGAAACTTGGAAGTATGCGCCTCAGCAATCCGTATGGCTGCTGGATCACAAGGGCCGAACGGTAATCGGAACGACGGACGAGTCGAAGGATCCGCTGCTGCAGCCGGGCTCGGTCTTATATCCATTCTGGAATGAGCCCGGCAACAAGGGCACGGTTCAGTTTCATGATAAGACATATCTGGTTAATTCCGTCCTACTGCCTTCTAGTGGATATACGCTAGTCATTCTGAGTCCGATGAACGGATTTGAGGTGATCCTGAGTCCAATCTGGCTAAGTGCTGCTGCGGTAGCTTCGGGGGCAGCAGTGTTGTTAATCGTAATCGCCTACTTCTATGGGCGCGGGCTTCGCCGCCCGCTGGTCGAGCTGATTCGCAAGTATAGGCTTTCAGATTCCTCGCAGAGGGATGAGCACTTCATCCTCGACCGTTTTATCGCGCAATTGGTCGGTGATCACAACGAGCTGCAGAGCCAGCTGGATGGTTTTATTCCGGACTTAAAGCTGAGTACGTTCCAGCATTTACTGTGGGGGGAACTGCCAGAGGCTGAGCTCGTAGAGCGGGTAAAGCGATTGAAGCTTCCATTAACTGGGGATTTATTCTATATTGGTGTCGTTACAATCGATGATTACATTCAGTTTCTTGAGCGCTTTCCTGTTAAGAATGAACAGGTGCTTATTCATCACAACTTGCGCAGAGTGGGGATGGATGTATTCGGAGAGATGGTCGATTGCATATCCTATACGCCAAGACACGGCTTGATCGTACTCATGATCGGTATGAACAGAACAATGGAAAACCGCGACAAGGTCATGGCCGCGCTCGCTGATAAATACCGTGACAAGGTTCAGGAGCAATTCCCATTCACAGTCAGCATCGCGATTAGCCGGGGGCGCCCAGGCTATGCCAGCATGTCGACAAGCTACCAAGAAGCGTCATCCTTGCTCAACTATAAGGTGATTCTCGGCGATAACGTGACGGTGTCCGACCTCGATATCGGATCAACGTTCAAGAAACCTACAAGAGAAATAAGCAGCAAGCAGAAGTTAATCGTTCGACTTGTCGTACAGGGTGATCTGGATGGCGCTGCGAGGGAATTGGACGAGCTCTGTATGGCGATCATGCAGCATTCGTATAAATCCGAATCCATGTTAGGCATTTTCTCTTACTTGCTAGGCGAACTGGAGTACCTATTGCATGAGATGGATGTCAACATTCACGACCTGTTCCCAGAGGACATCTACTCGACCCTCTACAACAAATCTACTTCCACAGGCGTGAAGGTTTGGCTATCGGAGTCCGTCTTCCCGACCATCAAGGCGAGTTTAGAGAATGACCTTGATTCCAAGCATAAGCATGTGGTGCATAAAGTGATGTATTATCTACACGACAATTACGATACGGATCTCACTTTACAGCATGTTGCTGATCAATTTGACTTGTCTACCTACCAGCTCAGTCGAATTTTTAAGGAGACAACGGACCAGACATTCAGCGACTATCTGATCTCCTACCGGATGAAGAAGGCGATGGAGCTATTGGAGAGTACCGACACTTCAATTAAAGATATTGCTGACAAAATGCGCTATACGAATGTACAAAACTTCTCTCGAATCTTCAAACAAATAACCGGAGTTCCTCCAGGGGAGTACCGCAAGCAATCGCGTGAATCCTAACATTCCGACTAGTGGGTTATCCTTTTTTGTACTCGGTTTATCTTTAACCGCATCCCTCGCAATAAGTGATTATTGTCATATAAGTGCATCCCGGGCTATCGTTTGGGGCGAGTCCTAAATATGAGTTGGAGGAGGGTAGTGACTAGCCCTGAATATCTTCTAGCCAATTGTCATTACATCACAGGGGGGTGCACGGTTTTTGTCATTGCGGAAACAGAAATGGAGAGAATCGCTTTACGCTTATGTGTTTTTACTTCCTTCCCTAATCCTGTTCGGCATATTTATTTTCTATCCGATGCTGCGCTCGATTTACTTTAGCTTGCACTTGACGAATCCGCGCGGGAAAATCGCCATGTTTGTGGGGTTTGAGAATTTTGTGGATCTCTTCTCACAACCACAATTTTACGGCAGCTTGAAAGTCACCTTCTTATTCATGTTATTTACTGTACCGACATGTATTGCAATATCCGTTATTATGGCAGCGTTTTCAGGCGGCAAGCAGCGCGGTATGAAAGCCTTCCAGTGGATTTTTTCCCTGCCGGTTGTTGTATCGGTTGCAACAGGGTCCACTATCTGGCTGTTATTGTACCATCCGAGCATCGGCATGTTTAACTACTTTCTGAGCTTGCTTGGCTTTGATCCGGTGTTCTGGCTGTCGGATAAAGATTGGGCGTTGATTTCGGTCTCGCTCGTCACCATCTGGATGAATATCGGCTTCGCTTATATCGTCGTACTTGGTGGAATGAAGGGAATCAGTCATGACATCTATGAGAGTGCGATGATTGATGGTTCAGGACCGACTCACTCGTTCTTCCGCATTACATTGCCTTTATTGTCGCCGACCTTCTTCTTCCTGACGATCGTCTCGATCATCGGTTCCTTCCAGGCATTCGGGCAAATCTATATTCTAACCCGGGGAGGACCTTCCCGTTCGACCGATGTAATCGTATTCGACATTTATCAGGAAGCGTTTATTAACTTCCAATTTGGCACCGCCAGTGCGAAGGCGCTCGTGTTGTTTGGGATGATCTTGCTGCTGACAATCGTGCAATTTCGATTTGCAGAGAAGAAGGTGCATTATCAATGAATCGTTATCTCGTTCATTTCTTTCATTATTTGGCGCTCGTCATCATTTCGGTCATTATTTTGTATCCGCTTTACTTCGCGGTATCAACAGCGTTTATGACACCGAAGGAGCTGGCAAGCTATCCGACTCCACTATTTCCGAAGAGCTTGTATGTAGGCAACTTTGTGGACACGATCAAAGCAGTTCCCATCCTGCGCTACATTCTTAACTCATTCATTGTGGCGACGCTAATCATGATTGGACAGTTAATCTTCTGTTCCATGGCAGCTTATGCTTTTGCAATTTTACGCTTTCCCGGCAAGGCCGCACTATTCTTATTGTTCCTGTCGACCATGATGATCCCCTGGGAAGTGACGATCATTCCGAATTATCTGCTTATTCATTCATGGAATTGGATGGATTCTTACCTGGGATTAACAGTACCTTTTATGGCTAGCGCATTCGGGGTGTTCTTACTCCGACAGTCGTTCCTTCAACTGCCTACCGAGCTATTCGATGCGGTGAAGATTGATGGCTGCGGGATTGGTCAGACGTTCATGAAGCTTGTACTTCCATTATCAAGGCCGATCCTGGCCACACTTGGCATCTACAGCTTCCTCAATGCATGGAATATGTATCTGTGGCCGTTACTCATCACGAATACAAATACGATGAGAACCGTTCAAATCGGGATATCCATGCTGCAATGGGAGGAGAACCAATCATGGAACTTAGTCATGACTGGAGTTACGCTTGCTCTTATTCCTTCCATTCTTCTTCTAGTGTTCGGACTTAAACAATTAGTTGCTGGAATTACGGCAGGAGCATTAAAAGGATAACCACGAATATGAGAGGGGTTTATTAAATGAATATAATATCCATTCGGAAAGTTGGCATTCTGTTCTTGGCTTTAGTTATGATTTTTACGGTAGCATGCAGCAACAACTCCGGCGGCAGCTCGAACTCGAATAAACCAGCTACCAACAGCGGCAGTCAATCGGGAGGTTCATCCGGGACTTCGAGTGAGCCGATTAAAGTGACATATTGGCACTATATGGGCGGTGGACTAGGTGAAGCTATCAATACACTAGTTGAAAACTTCAATGCTTCCCGCACAGATATTCAGGTCGAGGCGATCTACCAAGGCACCTATGATGAAGCGCTGAATAAGATGAAGGCGTCCATGGATTCGAAGTCGGGTCCGACTATTATGCAGGCTAATGACGGCGGTACGCGTTATATGGTTGATTCCGGGGCCATTACGCCGATGCAGCACTTCATTGATGCGAACAACTTTGACCTAAGCCAATTCGAAGAGAATATACTCGCATACTACACATTGGACGAGCGGTTGAATTCGATGCCGTTTAACACCTCCAACCTCATCATGTACTACAACAAGGATATGTTCGCTAATGCGGGGCTTGATCCAGAGAATCCTCCGGTGACGTTCGATGAGATGAAGGAAGCAGGCCTAGCACTGACTAAGGATGGTGTGACCGGTATTTCATTCGCGATCGAGAGCTGGAACCTGGAGCAGCTTCTTGCTAATCAGGGAGCGGAGTTCGTTAATAATGGCAACGGGCGCGATGAACCGGCAACGGCGTCAGTCGTCAATAGTGAAGCAGCGATCCAGACGGTTACATGGTGGAAGGATCTGCTCGATTCGAAGGTCGCTATTAATCTGGGCCGTAAGGCAGATGATGCGAGAAAAGCATTCTCGGCAGAGCAAGTGGCCATCATCTTCTCCACAACCGCCTCGCTGCGTGCTCTTGTAACCAGCGCAGAAGGGAAATTCGAGGTAGGCACTGCATTCTTGCCGAAGCCGGATAATGCCAAGGATGGAGGAGTTGTGGTGGGCGGAGGCAGCTTGTACATTCTGAACAATCGTCCGGAAGCCGAACAGAATGCTGCATTCGAATTTATCAAGTTTGTTCTGTCACCTGAACAGCAGGCGATTTGGCATGTGAATACGGGCTACTTCCCAGTTACCAAATCCGCATATGACCAGCCTCTAGTTAAGGAAAATATGGAGAATTACCCGCAATTCAAGACAGCCGTCGATCAGCTGCATGCGACTACATTGAACCGAGCGACCCAAGGAGCTGTGATTGGTGTGTTCCCAGAAGCGCGACAACTGACAGAAATCGCTCTTGAAGATGCGCTCAGTGGCACTAAGCCAATAAAGGATGCATTGGATCAAGCCGCCAAAGAGATCACCGCAAAAATCGAAGTCTACAATAAAACGGTGCAAAAATAACGAGGCGACATGAAATTAACATTCTTGGGAAGCGGAGCGGCAGAGGGAATTCCCTCTCCGTTCTGCAATTGTCGCACATGCGATTATGCTAGAGCGGCCAAGGGACGCAATGTGCGGAGGAGACAGGCCGTCCTGATCAATGATGATCTGATGATTGACTTCGGTCCCGACATCTATATATCCTTAGAGCAGACTGGGTTGTCTATGATTCCTGTACAATACTTGCTGGTGACTCATAGTCACTCTGATCACTTCTATGCCGGGAATTTAGATTTCCGTCCGCAGGCGTTCCGACGATCTACAACACTCCCTGCGCTTAAGCTAATTGGCGGGCCCTCTGTTCAGACCTTGTGGACCATGCATACATCAGGGGATGGAGAGAAGCAAGACATAGTCAGACACCCCATTCTGCCAGGAGACCGGCTAAGTCTATCTCCTTATGAGATTCAAGCAATTCAAGCGAGGCATCTTCTGGACATTGGCGATGCGATGAACTATATAATCGAGGATGGCGCTCACAGATTGCTGTATGCGACCGACACCGGGCTGTATGATGAATCATCATGGCAGCATATAGAGAGAGAACGGATGGACATGGTCGTCATGGAGATGACGTACGGGCTGCAGGCTGGAAGCGAGATTCATCTTGGGATCGGAGAATATATGGAGATGAGACGAAGATTAACCGAGCTTGGTTGTATCGATGACACTACGCTATGTATCGCTGCACATTTCTCGCATCAAGATACACCGCCTCATGATGAGCTGGAGCAGCAGCTTCTCGAGCACAACATCATAGCGGCCTATGATGGACTCATTGTGGAAATCGGTTAAGCGATGGGAGAAACCTTGCAAGGCGTGAAGAGTGGATCGATTAAGCAAGTCAAGCTGCTTGCCGTCGTAACGGCAATATGTCTGATGGGCGATTCGATGTTATATATTGCGCTCCCGATATTCTGGGAAGAGGTAGGATTGACCTCCTTATGGGAGGTCGGCCTACTTCTGTCGATTAATCGCTTGGTGAGACTGCCCTTAAGTCCGATTGTAGGCTGGTTATATGCGAGGATGAATATCCGTCTAGGACTTCTACTCTCCATTACGTTCGCGACGATCTCGACACTATCCTACGGCTTACTTACCGGATTCGCGTGGTGGATCGCCATGCGTTGTCTATGGGGCGTCGCATGGACCTTCCTGCGCATCGGCGCTTATCTAGCGATCCTGGATTTGTCGGACGACTCGAATCGCGGGAATTATTATGGCACCTATACGGGAATTTATCGATTAGGCAGCTTGTTCGGTGTGCTCGTCGGTGGAATATTAGCTGACATCTTCGGCTTGCGGCCTGTTGCGATCGTTCTAGGTCTGCTGACGTTCATCTCGGTGCCGATCGTCATGCTTAACACACCCAAGACCGCTAGGGTGAAGCAGTCCTCCGTAGCAGAGAAGACCAATGTTCGATCAATTCTTGCCTTCGTGCAGGAGAAGCGGGACCTTCTGTACTTGATTGTTACCGGACTGCTCATCACCATGATCTGTGAAGGCATATTCACTTCTACGCTAAGCCTGCTGATCGAGACGAGTTATTCACCGCTAGTCTTGTTCGGGGTAACGATCGGTGCATCCAGCGCGGCAGGCTTCCTGCAAGCGATGCGATGGGGGTGGGGGCCGTGGCTCTCTCCTTGGCTCGGCCGTAAATTTGATATCTCTACGAATCGGACACGCGTGCTGTGGATTACGTTGATCGTCGTAGCTTTACTATTCATCCTGGTCCCGCTGTCCTTGCCATTGTTGGCCTGGATCCTCATCATCATCGGGATTATGCTGCTGGCTACCCTGCTGGCGACCCTAATGGACACCTTAGTCACAGCGCAAGCGTCAGCAACGAACAAAGTGCTGGTCATTACGATGTATACCCTTGCACTGGATATTGGTGCAGCCATCGGCCCGATCGTCGGATTCTCACTTCGTGTCGACATCGTCTATTGGCTATGCGCAGTCTTGCTAGGCGTCAGTGCGATGTTCTGGTTGAAGCGATCATCCGTGGGATGAATGTCTATTCCAGCAATTCGAATCAATTATCGGATTCGGAACTGGCAGGTGGATTTCAGGTACTTATCACCATTTTCTAAAGTAACGGACTCTTCTGATTGTGACGCGATCACACCCGAGTATTCTAGCATGATACCTCGTTGAATAATCATAACTGGTTTCTTGTTATGAATAACTGCTTGGAATTGTTCGAGAGTATTCAAGGGGAATCCTGATTTAAACATATTGACACCTCTGATTATCTGTTATAAGCATTTCACTGGAGTCATATGTGCCATTTTTGAAAGTTGGTAAGGGGAAGTTTCACTGCAGCATTATTGATAAGTATATCGCTATACTTCATGAATACAAGTATTTGGTTCGCGCCTGACTATTCAACAGTATGTAGCATGTTCTTTAATCTCCACCTAGTGTTTTCGACACTAGGTGGAGATTTTCCTCTTAGCTCCATTTTACCGTCAATAAATCGACTTATCACTATTTAATCCACAACTCTAATTCTTTAATTTAAGTAAGTTTATGCTTATATAAGCATGATGACTTGACTGATCTTCAGAGCATTTTTTATGACGCTATGCTGATAGCAGCGGCTAACATTCGATAACACAAGCAAATCGATATATCAATCCAACAAAAAATAACAAAGATCATATAGTGAATAGAATATATGATATAATGTGAGACATGTTGAGTATTGTGAGGTGTGTGTGTCAAATGGCGATTAAAAGTGCACTGTCAACATTATCGGACGAGAAACGCTACTTGATAAAGGATGTTCATGAGAAGCTATGATTAGCTCGTAATAATGTATCGAATCTATATAATGAAGGGCCACAGGGATAGACCTGAGACTATCGACAAATTGTGCGATTTATTCAATTGTGATGTCAACGATATTTTATAGAGAGATTAATTTAGTTAACTTTGTACTATTAACTAGGGAATTTTCTTAGATACGACTATATTTAATACGAAAGAGGTAGACAATATTGAATCGCGAAATCCACAAAGATAATACTATTCCTAAAATCGTTTCTACATTTTCAGGTTGTGGTGGACTAGATCTAGGTTTTCATTTGGAAGGTTACGAGACAGTATGGGCAAACGATTTTTCTGAGTGGGCGGTGAAATCATTTCAAGAAAACTTAGGAAATGTTATTGTATACGAGGATATTACCAAAATTGATCCATATAATAATAAAAGCATTCCAGATTGTGATTTGGTCCTAGGGGGATTTCCATGTCAAGACTTTTCGGTGATATGGAAACAACCTGGTTTGAATGGAAAAAGAGGTGGTCTTTATCGGAATTTCCTTGAATTTGTGGATGCAAAAAAACCAAAGGCTTTTGTGGCGGAAAATGTTAAGGGACTTTTGACTGCTAATAAGAGAAAAGCAATCGAAACAATGATTAAAGATTTCGAAAGCATTTCACCGGGATATGTAGTAAAAGTACATTTATATAATTTTGCGGAATATGGCGTTCCTCAATTTAGAGAAAGAGTACTTATCGTTGGGGTTCGAGTAGATACTGGCTTTAATTTCATACATCCTAAACCTACTCATGGTCCCAATTCTAATAAATCATATGTTACTGCAGGAGAGGCACTGATAGGTGTTGAGGATGTTGAGCATAACAATGAGCAAATAAATAGTGCAGAGAAGACACGGAAGATGCTAGAGTTGATACCAGAAGGTGGTAACTTTACAGATATCCCGAAAGACCACCCTTTATATGTTAAAGGTATGATTAGTCATGTTTACAGAAGGATTAAGCGTGATGAGCCTGCAAAAACCATTATTGCTGCTGGAGGCGGAGGTACATGGGGATATCACTATCCAGAGCCACGTTCACTAACCAATAGAGAACGGGCCCGACTGCAATCATTCCCTGATGATTTTAGATTTATTGGAAGTGTTGCTGAGGTCCGGAGGCAAATCGGCAATGCAGTGCCTCCTGAAGGAGTCCGGGCACTGGCAAGGAGATTAAAACCGCTCTTTACTGGAGACTACGAGAAGGTTGATCTTTACGAATTACATCGAAACTTGTCGAAATTGACTGTTAAAGAAAGACTTGAACTTGCTACGAGCGAAATGATATAAGGAGCTGAACTATGGAGTATTTGTATTCCAATCTGCCGCCACTTCGAACAAGGGCAAACACGTTTACTGATGCATTTTATTCTTTGCTTCCTAGAACTAAGAGTCTGGATATAGCAGTAGGATATGTCACAGCCGATTCATTAGTTGAACTAAAAAAGACAATCGAACTAAATAATGTTGAACACATGAATTTAACAATAGGGATGCACTACTTTGAGAAGTTTACAGAAGTAGAGTACAGATCTGCAATGGATTTAAATAATTTTCTTACCTCAAATAATATTGGCAGTGTTAGATTAGTTACTCCCTTCAAATTTCACGGCAAGCTTTATTCGTATCAAGACAATGAGGGGCCGTTTGCGGGTATAATTGGATCAAATAATTTAAGCAGTATTATTGAAAGTAATAGAAGAGTTTATGAAGCTTCATTCTTGGTTGATGATCGACTTTATGCGACCCAAATGTATGATTTTATTCAAGAATTGAACCAATCGTCTACTGATATTATTGACAATCTAAGTATTAGCGATTTTAAAGAGCAAAATCCATTGCTTGAGAATCATGAGCACGTTGAAAAGGTTGGACCTCATGAACTTATCCAACTGCAATCCGGTCTAACGGATATTTCGTTTCATATCCCTATTAAAGGAGCTGAGATCTCGCCACAAAGTAATTTGAATGTTTTTTTTGGGAAGGGGCGAGAAGGGAAAAATGGTCTTGTAAAGCCACGTCATTGGTATGAAGCGGAACTCATAGTTCCCAAAATAGTTACAGAACAACCTTTTTATCCTCAAAGTAAAACAGACGAAGCGGTTTTTGGTGTAGTAACTGATGACGGGTGGAAGTTTAAATGTAAAGTTAGCGGAGACTATAGTAAGAATTTTCGATCGGAAAATGATCTTAAAATTCTTGGGAAGTGGTTAAAGGGCCGTCTTGAAAATAAAGGTGTATTGCGAGTGGGTGAGCCTGTAACAGAGGATACATTAAGGATGTATGGAAGAGATACATTTACCTTAACTAAAACCAACTATCCTAATTTGTGGTATCTTGACTTTGGGGTGAATTCATGAGTTATTTAGATAATTACTTTAATATAATCTCTTCAAGGGGAAATTCCGGGTTAGCAGAAGCGATCAAAAAAACAACGGATGATATTGTACCTCAATACATAAGAAACTTCTCATTTAAGGATCATGTTGTCAGTTTATTAATGGGCAATGTGCAAAGTGGGAAGACAAGTCATATATTTGGAGTGATTTCGGCGGCATCAGATGAGGGTTTTGGTATTTTTGTATTGCTAACTACTGATAACATCTTATTGCAACAGCAAACTATTCATCGTGCAAAGCAAGATCTTACAACCTTTTGCGTATGCGATGAAAATGATTATCTGAATTTTGTTAGCAATGCGATGCGTAAACCTGTATTGATTATTTTAAAAAAGAACAGCAGAGTACTCAACCAGTGGAAAAATAATTTTAGCTCAACCAATTTTTGCGCGGGTAACCCTCTCTTTATTATTGATGACGAAGCTGATGCCGCTAGCTTAAATACGATGATAAATAAAAACAAAAGGAGCACCATAAATAGAATTTTAGAAGAGATTAAAAACACTTCGTCTAGCAGTATTTATGTTCAAGTTACTGGAACCCCTCAATCAATATTTCTTCAGACTTTGCAGAGTAATTGGAAACCATATTTTATTTATTACTTCGATCCAGGGAAAGGATATTTAGGTGGTGACTTCTTTTTTGGTGATGAAGAGTCGCCATATATACTTTTTACGGATAATGATGAAGCCCAAGAAATCTTAGTTGATGATGAATTCCCTGAGAATGGATTGAAATTGGCTTTGATTACACATCTTATAACGTCAGCCCACATATTTATCAATGGTGGTAAAGTTAGTAACTTCTTGATTCATCCAAGTGTAAAGACAGATGATCATGAAAAGTTTGCCGAGAAGATTGGAGAGTACTTGAATCAAATTAGTAGCTCGATGGATGAAGAGGATGTAATTGAAGCATTTCGGACAGCGTATAATAATGTGAAATTTACAAAAAGCGAGATACATCCATTTGGAGACATCATTTCTTTTATAAAAGAATTATTGGAAAATGACAATGTCAATCTATTGGTTATAAACTCAAACTCGTCTTATGAAGATAATGTAAAGTATGAATCTGGTGTTAATGTTATTATTGGAGGTAATAGCCTAGGGCGAGGAGTTACCTTTCCTAAATTACAGACAATCTATTATTGTCGTGTTTCAAAAACCCCTCAAGCTGATACAATGTGGCAACATTCAAGAATGTTTGGTTATGACAGAGACCCGGAGTTGGTTCGGGTATTTATGCCACCAATGTTGTATAAGCTTTTTTACGATATTAACACAACGAATAATTCCTTGATAGATCAAATAAAAAAATTTGGCGGTCATAACGATATTAAGATTCGTTATCCAAAGGGATTAAATCCGACCAGAAAAAATGTATTAGATAAGAAGGCAATTAACATACTAAGCGGTGGAGTAAATTACTTCCCCTTTTCCCCAGTAAATATTGAATACGAATCATTGGATGATATGCTGTCTGTGTTTAGGGATGAAAATTATCTTGTCAGTCTCAATGTGTTTGTGAAAATTTTGAACCTGATTGGTTCTGAATTAACTGATTGGAATAGAAATAACTTTATCGAGATTATTAATTCCTATATCGCAGAAAACCCATTGACACAAGGTAGATTAATTGTTCGGAGAGATAGAGATATCACAAAAGGTACCGGAACACTCCTATCACCGAACGATAGGAGATTGGGAATGTCTTTTAGCGATGAAATTGTACTGACTATGTATAGAGTAACTGGAACGAAAGGATGGGGCGGGAATAGGATCTGGATACCTAATATTAAACTTCCTGACGGTATTATGTACTTTAACGTAAATTAACACCATTATGAATGCACTTGTTTCATTACACTAAAGAACTGTCTGTCATATTTCTTACAATATTCCCATTGCAATTATTTATATATCCCTAAACGGGAAAGGTATATTAATTTTGCAGAGGTGAATTGATTGATGGTCGATCATATCTCAAGGGAAAACAGGAAAAAGAATATGCAAGCAATTCGTTCGGAAAAAACAAATCTTGAGGAGAAAGTTTCAAAAGAATTATGGTGTCGAGGGCATAGATATAGAAGAAATGTAAAAAAGCTTACCGGCAAACCAGATTTCGCTATTCAAAAGTATAAAGTTGTGATTTTTCTTGATTCATGCTTCTGGCATGGATGCACTCTCCATGGTAGGTTACCTAAGAGCAATACTGATTATTGGGAAAATAAAATAGCAAGGAATAAACAAAGGGATAATGAGGTTACGATGTACTATATATCAAAAGGGTGGAACATTCTTAGAGTGTGGGAGCACCAGTTGGATGCGGATTTTAATAAGACTATAAACTATATTGAAGATTTTATCCAGAATGCAAAGAATAGGAATACATTAACAGACGGGTTGTAAACTATACTTTCACGTTGAATTTGTAACCAAGCCCCCAAACGGTTTGAATCAATTCAGCTGCTTCTGGTGATTTTTCTTTAAGTTTTTCTCTGAGTCGTTTGACATGTGTATCGACTGTCCTTATATCACCAAAGTAATCATAATGCCAGACGTCTTTTAAAAGGCTCTCTCTTGAGAAAACTTTGTCAGGTGAAGAGGCTAAATGGTGCAATAAGTAAAACTCTTTGGGGGTTAATTGGACTTCTATACCTCCAGCAGTAACTGTATGTCCTTCAAAGTTTATAACTAGATTTGGGAATTTAAGGATATTTGTCTGCTGGTAGTTACTTAGATGTATAGTATCTACCGAACGTCTAATAACAGAGTTAACTCTTAAGAGGACTTCTCTTGGACTAAAAGGTTTAACAATAAAATCGTCAGTTCCCGCTTCGAATCCATTTATTCTATCGATTTCTTCACCCTTTGCAGTCAACATAATAACTGGTGTTGATTTTCTTTCCCGCAGTTTTTTGCATACTTCAATCCCATCCATATTTGGGAGCATTAAATCTAGAATTACCAAGTCGAAATCTTCTGCTAGGATCATCTCTAAAGCGGTAATGCCATCTGCTGCTTCTTCGACCTGATACGATTCCTTTTCAAGATACAATCGAAGTAAATTTCTAATTCGATCCTCATCATCCACAACTAATACTCTATTTAAAACCATATTGTTCAGCTCCAATTTATATTCTATAGCTAAATTCATAATAGCATAACTTATCCTAATTAACGATCCCGCTATATGCATAGAGCTTTGACTAGTGATTAAGTATATTACAATTGTGATTAACTTGAAATAAATAAACTCTTTTTCATTAATGTTATGTTGGCATTCCACGGTATTATAGGCATATTAATTGAAATCCATAATGCATCTCTATCAATAAGGGATGGACTAGGGATTGGCCAATAATCCCAAAATTGGGTTTTAAAACCCTATATAAGAAGAATTCTTGAACTGATGATTAAACGAAATGATTACAAGCCATCTTATATATAAACAATGTCCGTATTTATTGTTTGTTTTGTTGGAAGAAGATGTTGAATCGGAAACTAGCATGCTTTATGTCCAGTTAGTTGTTAAGAGTGGGATAAAGAGTGATTTAACTCGTTAAATAAGAATTACAAACATAAAACCATAAACGTATGAGGTTGTGGATTTTAGTAACGCTGAAAAGATTATACATTCAGCAATTTCCCCCCCAAAAATCGCTTTTCCGATTATGCTATAATACAATAAATGCAACAGAGCTTACTGATAAATATGGACAAAGGGTGTATCGACCAATCATGAATGAGCATCAGACTTCCATGCACCATAAGCTGTTGATTATCGGCGCAGGCGCTGCAGGACTAATGGCCGCCGTTACTGCACGGGATCTGGGTATCGATACCGCCATTCTGGAGAGCAACGATCGGATTGGTAAGAAGCTATTAATGACAGGTGATGGCCGCTGCAACATTACGAATGAGTCCACGCTGACGGAGGCGGATGAAGCGCTCGCGCTATCACACAAGTATCACGGCAATCAGGCCGGATTTCCGCTATCGGTCCTGCAGCAATTTGGCATCCATCAAACCATCGATTTCTTCTCTATGCTCGGGCTTCCGCTTACCACATTGAAGGAGGGCCTGATGTATCCGATGTCGCTGCAGGCTGCGGCGGTGCTGGATATCTTTGAGCTTGCGCTGGAGGATCGGAATGTTCCGGTTTATTATAAGCATAAAGTGCTGGATGTGCAGGTCTCAGTAGAACATCCGCGTTTCACGATCCGTTGCCAGACGGAGACAGAGGAGCAGGTTGTCTATACCAGCGAATATCTATTCTTATGTACAGGGGGTCTTGCTGGCCCGAATGCCGGGAAGGATAGTGCGGGGTACACGCTTGCTGAACGTCTGGGGCACACGATGATTGAGCCTCAACCGGCCATCGTGCAATTGAAGCTGCAGAGTCCACATACGAAGGCGCTGTCCACCATTAAGTTGCAGGGACAGGCCGATATTCTGATCAATGGCAAAGTCATGCGAAGTGAACGTGGTGAGATTCACTTCACGAACTATGGCATCTCCGGTCCGCCCGTTCTTCAGTTAAGCAGACTAGCTGCTTATCATCTGGCAAGAGGGGAAGCCGTGAGCGTATCAATTGATCTCATGCCGGGCCGCACGAAGGAAGAGGTAATCGAGTTTATGGAGATCCAGTGGGGGACGTTCGGATACCGAACTGTAGAGGACTCCCTCGTCGGTATATTCAATAAGAGGCTGGTCCCGGTTCTGCTGAAGGAGGCTGGCATCGATCAGCAGCCGAACCTGCTATGTCAGGATTTAACGTGGAAGACCAAGGATCGATTCTATCGAACACTGAAGAATTGGACGTTTAAAGTGATCGATACCAATGGCTTCGAGAATGCGCAGGTGACAGCCGGCGGCATAGATACGACTGAGATAATCGAGGGAACGCTGGAATCGAAGCTTGTGCCAGGGCTCTTCCTAGCCGGTGAAGTCGTGGATGTGGACGGGGACTTCGGCGGGTATAACCTGCAATGGGCTTGGAGCTCCGGCTATGTAGCTGCGATGGCGCTTTCCAAGCAACTATAATGAATCTATTGGATAAAGGATGCATCGACTAATCATGTATGAGAATCAGAATGCTGTGCACCACGAACTGATCATTATCGGTGCAGGCGCCTCAGGGTTAATGGCTGCTGTTACTGCGAGCGATCTGGGTATTGATACAGCAATTATTGAAGGCAATGACCGGATTGGGAAGAAAATATTAACGACTGGCAATGGACGCTGCAACATTACGAATGAATCCACGGCTACGGGCTCGGATGAGGCTGCCGCGCTGTCACGTAAGTATCACAGCAGTCAGGCTGAATTTCCTCTGCCTGTCCTGCAGCAATTTGGCGTCCGCCAAACGCTGGATTTCTTCTTCTCGATTGGGCTACCGGTTGTAAGTCTGGAGGATGGTCGGATGTATCCGATGTCGCTGCAAGCAGCCTCTGTGTTGGAGGTGTACCGGCTTGCGCTGGAGGATCGGAATGTTCCGATCTACTTCAAGACTAAGGTGCTGGATGTGAAGGTGTCGACTGATCATCCGCGCTTCACGGTGATCAGCCAGACGGAGTCCGGGGAGCAGGCTGTCTATACGAGCGAATACTTATTCCTATGTTCAGGCGGTCTAACCGCTCCCAAGACGGGGACGGACGGCTCTGGTTATACGCTTGCGGAGCGCCTGGGACACACGCTGATCAAGCCTGTGCCGGGCATCGTGCAATTGAAGCTGGATTACCCGCATCTGAAGGATCTGGCAGGCATTAAGTTTGAGGGACAGGCTCATATTATTGTCAATAATCAAGTCATCCGCACCGAATATGGCGAGATTCTATTCACGGACTATGGCATCTCTGGCCCGCCCATCCTTCAGCTGAGCAGGAAGGCTGCGTATAATCTCGGACAAGGAGAAGCTGTAACCCTATCGGTGGATCTGATGTCGAATCGCACGGAAGAAGAAGTAGTTGATTTCCTGGAGACGCACTGGGCGATCTTCGGACATCGGACTGTAGCGGACTCCCTGATCGGTATTATTAACAAGAAGCTGATCCCCATCTTGCTGAAGGAAGCGAAGATCGATGATCAGCCTCATCTGCTCTGTCAGGACTTGTCCTGGCAGACGAAGATGATCCTATTCCGAATCATGAAGCGCTGGGAGTTTATCGTGACCGATACCAATAGCTTCACGAATGCACAGACGACAGCTGGCGGTATCGATACAACGGAGCTGACAGTAGGGACGCTGGAATCCAAGCTCGTGCCCGGGCTCTACCTAGCCGGCGAGGTGATGGATGTGGACGGAGATTGCGGCGGCTATAACCTGCAATGGGCCTGGAGCTCCGGCCATGTCGCCGCGATGGCGCTGGCTGCTAAGCGCGCCAGTAATCACTGAAGGCTGCTCCCGATTGTTACAAGCAAGGACCGTTAGAGACTAATTCTCTGACGGTCCTTGCTTCATTGACTTCCTCCATCTCTTAGTCATAATCCACTTATGGGTACAACCTATTCTTAGCCATGCGTCCTTGTTCGTAAATTGTTCTTAATATTGTATGACTATGCTACAATATACTTTAATTGCTATAGGAGGGGGACGTCATACTTACTGTGCTGCTAGTGGACGATGAACCGCTCGTCATCGAAGGGCTAAGATTTATGGTAGATTGGCAGAGTTATGGGTTTCACATTTGCGGAGAGGCTTGCGATGGCGAGGATGCGCTCAATCGAATTAGAGAGCTTGACCCCGATTTGGTCGTGACGGATATTCGCATGCCAATTGTGGATGGTCTGCAATTGATCGAGCAATCCAAGAATACGCTGCGAGCTCGTTGTGGATTTGTCATATTGAGCGGTCATGAAGAATTCAGTTTCGCGCATCAAGCGATGCAATTCGGTGTATTAGACTATTGGCTTAAGCCGATCAATACGGATGAGATCCATCTTTCATTAGGGAAGCTGCAAGCCCAATGGACACAGAAGCTACAAGCAGATAGGCCGGATGTGAGTCTGCTGGAACTCCCGGACTCAGCTAAAACCGAGCAGCTGCATGCGGCAGAGGATCGTCTTCTTCGCGCGATTGAGGCTCATGACACAGAACAGATTGATTCAGCTGTTCTTGCTCTTTATCAACAGATGGAGCAGGCCTTCGAGCCTATAGAGTTGCGAAGGAAGTACCTGGAAAGCCTTCTCTTAGAGCTCCGATGGCAGCTATTCGGGTCGGATATGCGAGGAGATGTGCAATCAGACCTGCCCGCATCGTACCAATTCCTGCATCTCGACTATGAACAATGGCTGTTCGCATTAACTTCATTATGCCAGGAGAATGCATCGATTCTAGAGGATCAACGTGTCAGTGAGGGGCCGGTGGGAGATGTAGTGCGATATATCCGTAAGGAATACAATCAGCCGCTCATGCTTCAAGAAGTTTCTAAGTTACTGCATTTCCAACCCGCTTATCTGGGGCAGCTGTTCAAGAAGAAGGTCGGTATGTCCTTTATAGAATACCTTCATCGAATCCGCATTGAGGAAGCGAGCAAGCTTCTGAGAAGAACGAATCTAACCATCTCTGAAGTAGCGCGGAAAGTCGGTTATACGGATCCAGAACAATTCACCTATAAATTCAAAATTTATATGGGCATTACCCCTTCCCAGTACAGGAAAAGTTAGAGCTAAGGAGGCAACCTTATGCGCAGGCTAGGTTCAGTGAACGATATTCCTCTCACTTGGAAATTCACGTTGATCTATCTTCTCTGTGTACTTATCCCCATTATTAGTATTAACGCATTATTCTACCACAATGTATCTAAGAACGTCCAAGCGAGTGAAGAGAATAACTTGCAGATGACGCTAGATCGAGCTGCTAAGAAGATATCAGATATTATTGTAGGCGGTGTTACGTTAAGTCACTCTGTTGCAACAGATCGATCTCTGTATGAGGAATTGGATTGGCGTTACTCGGACCTGGTTGAATTCTATGGGGTGCACTCCAATGTGCTTAGTAGTAAGATGAAGCCCTTCCTCTCCGCATACACCTATGTCGAGAATATCTCTGTATATACAGCTAACGATACGATTGCTGGCGGCGGGAATTATTTCATTCTTGACGAGCAGATCAAGGATAAGCCCTGGTATAAGCAGGCGTCGAGTTCTCCTTCAGCAGTGACTGTGATGATTTATAGAGATGCTGATCCGATAAACATGAGCTCGGACAAAGCTTACTTGAGTATTATTCGTAAATTAAATGAATTTTCGATCTATAATGAATACGAAAAGTATTTGAAAATTGATATTAAGGCCTTGAGCATTGATAATATCCTCAGCGAAGAGACGCAAGATATGGCGTTGCGTGTGGTGAATCCACAAGGTGACATCTTGTTCCCATCTCCCTACTTTCTATTAGAAGAGAAATGGCCGGGGGAAGCTGCGGGTGAATTATTGCAGTTCGAAAGCCAGCTCGGCAATGCTTCCTATGTTCACGATTGGGAGCTGCGCGGTCTGGCTGATAAGCATCTGTATAAGGCAGCACTACAGGATTCTGGGCGATTCATCTGGCTTATCGTTGTCATTAGCATTCTCATTCCGACATCGCTCATCTTCGTCATCCTGCGGTCGTATAATTATCGAATCAAACGGCTATCTCGTCATATGGATAAAGCCAAGAATGAGAAATTCGATCTGATTGAATTGCCGGAAGGGAAGGATGAGATAGGCGGCTTGATTCGGAGCTTCAATCGAATGACACAGACGATTGAAGCCTTGATTAACGATGTGTATAAATTGGAGATTGAGCAGAAGGACATGCAGCTTGAACAGATACGCGCAGAGCTGAAGCTGTTGCAGAGCCAGATGAATCCGCACTTTCTATTCAATACATTGAATGCCCTGCTCGTTGTCAGTGCCAAGAATGGGTACTCTGAAGTCACGGATATCATTAAGAATTTGTCCCAGCTGCTTAGAAGAATGATCAGTTGGTCAGATGATTTAGTCACGTTGAAGGAGGAGCTTCATTTTACAGAAATGTACTTGAAGATCGAGAAATTCCGATTCGCTGATCGCTTCAACTATACGTTCCATGTGGATGAATCAGTCTTGCTGCTCTTGGTACCTAAGATGTGTATTCAGATGCTCGTAGAGAATGCCTGTAAGCATGGCCTGCAATCGGTTAAGGGTCAGCGCCATATTCAGATTAGGGCGCGTGAGGTTGACACATTCTTGCAGATTGAAGTAGAAGATAACGGCAAGGGCATTGATGCGCGAAGACTTAACGAAATTCGAAGCCAATTAGGCGGTCGATTGGATACCGACGAGAGTATCGGATTGCGGAATGTATATAAGCGATTACAGTTGCATTATGGTGATCGTGTTGATTTGCATATTTCGAGTCGAGAGGATCAAGGCACGACGATAAGCTTTCGTATACCAGCTCGGCATACGAACGAGGAGAGTGGGAATCATGTACTCGGTGCTGTTGATTGATGATGAGCCGCATGCCATTGAAGGCCTCCTGCACTTTGTGCGCTGGCAGCAGCTTGGATTCCAGGTGTGCGGCACATGTGACAATGGTCAGGATGCATTAGAACTGATCTTGAGAACGCCGCCAGACATCGTAATTACGGATATCCATATGCCCATAATGGATGGACTGGAGCTGATCGGACGGCTGCATGAGAAGATGGATACACCTCCTGAGATTGTTGTGCTCAGCGGGTACAGTGAATTCTCGTATGCCAGACGCGCGCTGCAGTTAGGGGTTCGCCACTATTTGCTGAAACCTGTAATAGAGGAGGAAGCATCTGACGTGCTCCGGCAAGTTCATAAGAGTTTGGAAGCTCGCAAGACCACCCGATTACCAATTGAGGCTGTCCGTGAAGTTCGAATGATCCTTCTGGCGATTGAAGCGCTGGACAGGAAGAAGTCAGCTGATCTGATCCATCGCCTGTTCGATGAGATCAGAGATAAGCCTGTCGCGTGGACAGCCGCGTTAATTAATCATTTGATACTTCAGTGTATGAAGCAGCTCCAGCAGCTTGATCAACAACCAAGCGAAATATACAATGATCATCTGATCGCTTTGAAACAGGAGCAGGAGAAGGATCAAGGTCAGGGCATGAAGGATGCCCTTGTTCAATTTGTAGACCAAGTCATCGACTCCTTGCAGTTGAATCACCGACGGATACAAGGAAGTGTCATGCTCGACATTGACCAATTCGTACAAGAACATTATCGAAGCAACCTATCCATTAAGCAAGTGGCAGCGCGGTTCTATCTCAACCCTGTCTATCTGGGTAAAGCTTATCATGAGAAGTTCGGACTTGGATTGCTCGACAGACTCCATGATTTGAGAATAGAAGAAGCCCGAAGACTGCTGCGTACGACTGACCATATATTCAAAGTTATTGCCGAGAAGGTCGGATATGCACAATATAATTACTTTTTGAAGCAATTTGAGAAACGCACAGGGATGAAACCATTCGAGTATCGGGCAAGTGAAAGGGGTCTGGATTGAACATATTTATCAGGGGGTTATCCATTTAATTTATGAATTGTAACCGCATACAATGTCCTCTATTCTTAATTTATGTAGGACGAATGCGCATCGTCTTACTCTACTATTGTCTAGGAGGTTTCAACATGGGGGTACATGCAAGGAAGGCAGCTTTCGGTTTGCTCATACTTATTATGGTGTTTAGTGTCATCGCAGCAGGATGCTCTAACAACAACAACAGCAACAATCAGGGCAGCGGTACTAAGACCTCGCAGCCGAAAAGCAATTCTGATTCTTCTACGCCATCATCTGATGCGATAGAGCCAATGACCATTTCCGCATTTCTAGGAGTTCCAGGTCCCATTCCAACAGACAACAATAGAATCTACCAGAAAATTAAAGACGGTCTGGGCGTAACCATGAAAGAAGAATATCTGGTTGGAGATTTGGAACAAAAGCTGGGCGTTATGATTGCAGGCGGCGATTATCCAGATATAATCACCGCTAATGTCAAACTTACAGCAGCTAATGCGGTAATACCGCTCGAGGATTTAATTGAACAGCATGCGCCGAACTTGAAGAAGCACTATGGTGAAGTGTGGAACATGCTTAAAGATCCAGCGGATGGCCATATCTATTGGCTGCCGAACTATGGTGTATATCAAGGAGAATTCGCATCCACCCAACATTATGGTCCCGCCTTCTTCATTCAGCGGGCTGTGCTTAAGGAATATAATTATCCGAAGATCAAGACACTGGACGAGTATTTCAAGCTAATTGAGGATTATAAAGCCAAATATCCTGAGATTGACGGGCAACCAACAATGGGCTTCACAGCGCTTGCCTTTGACTGGCGTGACTTCGGCCTTCGGAATGCGCCGCAGCACTTGATCGGTCATCCGAACGATGGAGGCGTTGTCGTCGATCCTGTAACGAATGTCGCGCGGCTCTTCGAGAGCACAGACATTGCAAAGCCTTACTACAAGAAGCTGAATGAAATTAACGCGAAGGGACTCATGGATAAAGAGGCATTCGCTCAGAACTACGATCAATATCTGGCCAAGATTGCAAGCGGCCGTGTGCTCGGCATGTTCGACCAGCGCTGGAACTTCCAGCAAGGGGAAGAATCCTTGATCTCGCAAGGTAAGCCGGAAAGGGCTTATGTGGGTCTGCCTCTAGTCTATGATGCGAATACAACCGATTATTATCTCGATCGACCTGTGGTCAATTTGAATAATGGATTAGGTATTACGGTGAATGCCAAGAATCCGGAGAAGATCATCAAATTCCTCGACACGATCATGAGTGAGGAATGGCAGAAGCTGCTTTCCTGGGGTGAAGAGGGCATCGATTATCAAGTTGGTGATAACGGATTATACTACCGGACAGCTGAACAACGTTCACAGCAAGAGGATGTCACCTGGAAGCAGGCGAACAAGGCGGAAGCATTGTACGGTCAATTACCGAAGCTGGAGGGTAAGTATCCCGATGGTAATGCAGAAGGCGCGGGTAATCAGCCCGATGAGTTCTTCGCGAACTTGAAGGATATCGACAGGGAAGTATTAGAAGCTTACGGCTACAAGGTCTGGACGGATTTCTTCTCTTCACCGCCGGAGAACAGACTGTCTTACCCTGCATGGAATATTGATTTAATTGAAGGATCAGAAGCTAGAATTTCCAGTCAGAAGATGAAGGACCTAGCCCTTAAGTATCTTCCTAAGGCGATTCTAAGCAAGCCAGAAGACTTCGATAGTGTATGGGCAGAGTATGGCGATGAGGTCAATAAGACAAATCCTGAAAGCTACCTGGATCGTATCAATGAGCAATTGAAGTGGCGCCAGGAGAACTGGGGCAGATAAAGAATAAAGAATGATGGAGACGGAAGGTAGAAAGTTATATACAGCCTTCCGTCTCTCCTTATCAGGAGGCGGAACCGATGCATCAGGGGACAGTACTCAAAGAAACAGCAGCACCTCGGTCGCAACGACCAACTGAACCTTTCTGGCGAATAATGATACGCCAGCGGCAGCTGATCTTCATGTCGATTCCAATGGTCATCTATGTGTTAATCTTTGCCTACTTCCCCATCTGGGGCTGGCTGATGGCCTTTCAACAATTTAAGCCGGGCTTTGGCATACTTGATCAGCAATGGGTCGGCTTATACCAATTTAGATTTCTATTTGAGGATGACCGTTTCTTAAGAGTGCTTCGGAATACGCTGGCGATGAGTATTATTTCACTTGTGCTCAGCTTCGTTACCGCAATAGGACTCGCGATTTTACTTAATGAAATTAAGAGAACAGGCATCAAGCGTATGATCCAGACAATATCCTACCTTCCCCACTTCCTATCCTGGGTTATTGTAACAGGCATAGTAGCGACTTCACTATCTACTCAAGATGGCATCGTGAATATTGTTTTAATGAAGCTTCATCTGATAGAGGAGCCGGTACTCTGGTTAGGAGAAGGGAAGTACTTCTGGGGAATTGTAGGCGCATCCAATGTATGGAAGGAAGTTGGCTGGAACACGATCATATACTTAGCTGCAATTGCATCCGTTGATCCATCCTTATATGAGGCGTCAGAGATAGACGGTGCAGGGCGCTATCGCAAAATCATGCACATCACGTTACCCGGTATTAAGCCGGTTATCGTCATTCTTCTCATTTTGAATATTGGCTGGATCCTGAACGGTGGAGGATTCGAGATTCAATACTTCCTAGGTAATGGTCAAGTGCTCGATTGGTCGGAGACGATCGATATTTTTGTACTGAAATATGGGCTTAAGATCGGTAACTATTCATTAGGTGTAGCCGCAGGTATATTCAAGACAATAGTCAGTATAATTTTGCTGATCATCGCCAATGCAATAGCGAAACAATTGAACGAAGAACGATTGATTTAAGGAGGGGCTCCGCATGCAAATGGCTAAGAAACGGATGAATACGGAGTCGCTATTCTTCCACACATGTAATTACATCTTTATGACGATGCTTGTGATTGTCACGCTATATCCATTCCTCAATACATTAGCTGTTTCATTCAACGCAGGAGTAGATACGACGCGAGGCGGTATCTACCTGTGGCCTAGAGTATGGACGCTCAAAAACTATGAAGCCGTATTCATTACGGGGCATGTGTTCGATGCGTTCTGGGTATCGGTCGCTCGGACGGTCATCGGTACACTTCTCGGTGTCGTATTAACGGCTATGTTGGCTTATACGATCAGTCGTAAGGAATATATATTCAGGAAGTTTGTAACGGTTATATTCGTACTAACGATGTATTTTAGCGCAGGACTTATTCCTTCCTATTTTCTAATTAAAGATTTAAATCTATTGAATTCGTTCCTCGTTTACATTTTATTCCCTAGCGCGTCAGCCGGATTAATTAGCGCGTTCAACATGCTGGTCGTACGGACCTATATCCATACGCTTCCTGAGAGTTTGATCGAATCAGCTAGGATGGATGGAGCAGGAGAATTTCGTACATTCATGAGTGTTGTTTTTCCGCTATGCGCACCAGTGCTTGCAACTATTGCCTTGTTCACTGCTGTAGGGCAATGGAATTCATGGTTCGATACGTTCATCTTCGCTTCTTCCAGGCAGGAGCTGAGTACGTTGCAATATGAGTTAATTAAGCTCCTTTCCTCGTCGACGAATTTTAATGCTAACCCGAACTTAACCTCATCGGCAGCACGTGATATTGCGTCTATGATTACTCCAATATCGATTCGCGCGGCAATAACGATTGTCGCATCGGTACCCATCTTAGTCGTATACCCATTCCTGCAACGTCATTTTGTTGCGGGGCTTCAATTAGGAGGCGTGAAGGAGTAATTTAATTTCCCATTCAAACCAGGCCCCTCCCCTTCCTGTACATGCAGGATGGGCGAGGGGCATTCTAATTGCAAACCGTCTGCATAAACAAGGTGCGAAGTGCTTCGGCTCTCATCCCGACAGTGACCTCCGCATTCGGCGACTGCTTAGATACCACAGTCATCCCCCTCGTGAGCTTACCGGCTGTCTCTACACGCAGATGCATGGGATTGGTCTCGAAATAGGAGCGGTCATAGCACCAGACAAGCGGTGCGAGATCGTACATCACTGGACCTGGCTTGTCTCCCTTGCCCGGCCACCAACGTTGTATACAGTCCCCGATGAATGGGCCAAGCTCGGCATGGCTATTCTCGATTCTTCGACAATCCTCTGGGGTTAGTACAAACTGACGCGTAACGCTCCATGTGCCGACGAACAGTGGAATGCCGGAAGTTAGTACAACATCAGCTGATTCTGGATCCCAAGTAATATTGTGCTCCTGACGATGGACGTGCACCTCGCCGCCCATCAGGGCAATACCGAGGATTTTGGATGCGATGGATGGTCGAAGTCGCAGGGCCAATGCAATATTGCTCAGAGGCCCAATCGCCGCAATCGAGATATTACCCGCGTGCCGCTCTATCGTCTCGATGATCAGCTCCGCTGCGCTCCTAACTTCCTCTTCCCGCTCGCGTGCTTCAAGCGGAACTGCTTCATATTGATTTAACGTCTTCTTGCTTGTCATCCTCGCCAGCTCTTCGTCTGACAGACCTCGCATGGGTAATTGGATGCCGGAACCGACAGGAATGTCCGGTTTCCCGCTGAGCTTCAATAAGTGCTTGACAATGGCTGCGCGCTTATCTGCTTGGGACGTTACGGTTGTGATGGCTTTAACGTCCAGATGCGCGCAGCGTAAGGCGAACATCAGTGCCAGCACATCATCCACATCGTCCCCGATATCTGTATCGATGATAATTTGATTCATTGGGATACTCCTTCGACTACGATTTTGCCTCATTATTCAACATGCGTACTAGCTTGTCAAGAACTTCCGACCTTTAGTGCGGTCACATCGCAAATTTATAGGAAAACGTTTCAAAATGACACACCTATTATCAATAATTAGTCTGTTAAATATAATTTTCATGAGATATACTAAAGGTGCTAACGTCCACTTGATAATAATTGTTTCAAAATAGTACACTAATATGGTTAAGGCTTTATGGGGGGAAGGAATATGAATCCATACTACTTTCAGACAGCACGCAGAATTATCTCTGGCGCGCATTCATTTGAACAGCTAACCGATTATCTGCAAGGGTTCGATGAAGTGAAATCCATCTATGTGCTCTGTTCGCCAACGATAAAAAGACTGGGACACCTGGATTCGCTGTTAAATCAGCTGAGGCGAAAGGGTTTCTCAGTCGAGTGGAATATGGACGTGAAGCCCGAGCCTACCATTCAGGATATAGAAGCGATCTATTCAAGCTTTGTACAGAACGACTGCGATTTCATCATTGGGATTGGCGGCGGCAGCGTATTGGACGCTGCGAAATTACTATCCGTTCTACGCACCAATCCATTATCACTGCGAGACATGCTTGGTGTTGATAAAGTTCAGAACCCAGGCATTCCGACCTTGCTGATCCCAACAACATCGGGCACAGGCTCAGAGGTGACGCCTAACGCCATTGTTACCATACCGGAGGAGCAAGTAAAGATTGGCATTGTCAGCAAGTATCTTCTGCCTGAGCTAGTGATTATTGATCCAATCCTTACGATAGGCCTGCCTCAGGCGATCACGGCTGCGACTGGAATGGATGCTTTTACACATGCTTTTGAATCCTATATCTCCAATAAAGCAAATCCCTTCAGTGATATGTTCGCGCTTGAATCCATCCGCAAGATTGCTGGCAGTATCCAGCAGGCTTATCACAATGGAGATGATCTAGGCGCTCGTGAGAATATGATGATCGGATCTATGTATGGCGGTATGGCGCTGACATGCGCGGGCACGGCCGCTGTTCACGCGATGGCCTATCCATTAGGCGGGACATTCCAGGTGACGCATGGCGTAGCGAATGCGATGCTGCTGCCCCATGTGACGGAGTTCAATTTGGATGTGATAGCGGACAGGATGACGGCGGTCGCCTCAGCGATGGGAATTGCAAGAAGTGAGGGGAAATCAGCCCAGCACGCTGCGGAGAGCGTGTTAGCACAAATCGAAGCCTGGACCAAGGAATTGAACATTCCACAAAACTTATCAAGCTATGGGGTGAAGCTGGAGGATGTAGCGCAGTTGGCCATAGCCGCATCTAAAGTGACAAGATTAATGAACAATAATCCCAAGCCAGTGAAAATCGAAGATATAGAACGAATATACAGAAAGCTACTAGTATAGCGTGGAGGAGGTGTGATCTTATGAGAATCAATGCTTTAGTCGTGGCACCCTATGCCGGATTAGCAGAGCTGACAAACAGTTTAAAGACTGAACTAAAGGAATTTAATCTGACAGTCATACAGGGCGACCTCCAGGAGGTGCTCCCGGAGCTCGATCGTCTCCACCTTCAAGACTTCGATGTCATAATCAGCCGCGGGGGAACGGCAACATTGCTTAGTAAGCACACCCGCCTACCCGTGATTGATATTCAGGTATCCGGATTCGATATATTACGGATGCTGACGATGGTCAGAGACTTTCAGGCGCCAGTCGAGGTGATTGGTTTTCGGAATGTAATAGAGGGGATAATTTCGGTCTCTATTCTGATGGAAACCGAAGTTACCTACACCATTATTCATCATGAGGGTGAAGTCGATCATGCCCTTCACACAGCTAAGGCAAAAGGCGTAAAAATGATCGTCGGCGACAATATTACAGTGAAGAAAGCAGCGGACTACGGCCTGCAGGGTGTATTGATTACATCAGGCCGCGAATCGCTCATGATGGCGTTCACCCAAGCGAAACAAATATACAAGATAACCGCAACGCACAAAGTACAACATCAGGCATTCTCTGCCCTCCTGGATACAGTGGAGAGCGGATGCGCGATTGTTGATCAAGAGGGACTAATCCAATATGCCAACCCATCTTTTAGAGAGCAATTACGAATAGAAGCGTCGCAATCCAATCTATTTCAAGGGTATCCCCTCTACCAAACCCTATTAAATTGTATAGATAAGGGGCTTAAGCTGAATCAGCATCTGTTGATGGTCGATCAGGAAGGCCAGCTCGGACTGACAGCAGACGCGATCCTGACGGTTAGCGATACGAAGATGTATGTTGTGAAAGTTATACAAGCTATGCAAGCGGATGCAGACATCCATGTCGTCTGTTCTTCTGGAATGAATGCGAGCTTTCCGCCATTTATTATGACACAGACCGTCAGTGCTAAGGGGAAGGCCAGCAGCACACTCCCTATGGCAGTTTACGGCAAGGAGGGAGTTGGGAAGCGGTTATATGTACTGGGCAGCTTATCAGAGCGTGCGAAGAGCATGGTCGAGATCCGCATATTCAGAACAACGGGGGTATCCATTAAAGCGCTTCAGGCATTCATCTCCTTAATCGATGAGGATCAACTGATTTATATATCCGGAATCGAGCGCTTATCGCTTATCCTGCAACAGGAGCTCTCGCTTGCGCTAGATCAGGTCGCGCACCGAACGGTCTTCTCCTTCCTCGAGGATCCAGCCATCCTGGCAGAGCAAGCGCGAATCGATAAGAAGCTCTACAACCTCTTCAGAAAACAAATGGTGTACATTGCTCCTCTGAGCGAGAGGAGAGCGGATTTGGAAGAATATATCCGAGCTTTTCTAATCTCACTTAATGAGAAGTATGGCAAGCAAATTGTCGGTATTCGACCGGAGGTAGCAGAAGCTTTATATCAACATACGTGGGAAGGGAATTTGTTCGAGCTCAGATCGGTTATGGAGCAATTTGTCCAACATACTACTGGTGAATATATCGATACGAATGTGCTGCCCATTCTTCATAAGTTGCGGGATCAAACCCTACAGGTGGATCCTTCAAATCTTATAGCACTGAATATTCATAGACCGCTTGATGAGATAGAGAAGGATATCATCCAGATCGTATTGGAGCAGGAGGGGATGAATCAGTCTCAAGCTGCGAATCGATTAGGTATTAGTCGTTCGACGATGTGGAGAAAGCTAAAGGGATAAGGAGATGGAGCCTTGAGAATTGGGATTATAGCGGATGACCTCACAGGAGCGAATGATACAGGTGTTCAGTTCACTCGCATAGGGCTGTCCACCACCGTATTGCTGGATCTGAATTCGAGGCCTTCATGTGACCGGGAGGTGGTTGTATTAGATACAGACAGCCGCTCCTCCTCTCGAGAGGAAGCCTATCAACAGGTTCACGAGGTATGTGACTACATCAAGCAACAAGAAAAGGTACCCGAGATTATCTATAAGAAGATTGATTCTACATTGCGAGGCAATTTAGGTGTAGAATGGGATGCCGTCTATCAAGCGTTCCAGCCAGACTTTATCGTAATCGCCCCTTCTTATCCGAAGGCCGGAAGGGTCTTGCGTAACGGAAGCATGTGGGTGAATGGCGGGTTGCTTCACGAGACAGCCCTATCGCAGGATCCCAAGAATCCGTCAACAAGCTCCAGTCTGTTGGAATTGATAGAGGAGCAGACTAGCAGGCCATATGCGCTAGTCACAACGGAGCTGCTGAGAGGTGATAGAGAACATCTGGCCGGGCGAATCAAAGAGCTGTATCAAAAGGATATTCCATATCTGGTGTTCGATGCTGAGACTGATGCGGATCTAGCGGCTATTGCAGCTATATTCCAGGATGAACATTATCAGGTGATTTGGTCCGGATCAGCAGGCTTAGCTAATGCGTTAACAAGCTACTATTCAGGCTATGCAATCAATCATGTGCATCGTGCCTCAGCATCTGAGCTGGTTATAGCTGTAGTGGGCAGTGTGAACACAGCCTCCAGACGTCAGCTGGATGTAGTATTGAGGCAAGAGAATGTCAGGGGGCTCGAGCTGAACGCCGTTCTAGCTTTGACAGAAGAGGGACAACAATTAGAGCTGGAGCGAATTACTTATGCTGCGCAGCAAGCGTTGCTCGATGAACGGAAGCATGTCGTGCT
Source organism: Bacillota bacterium (assembly GCA_023441055.1). Classification (GTDB taxonomy): domain Bacteria; phylum Bacillota; class Bacilli; order Paenibacillales; family UBA4045; genus JAEZQY01. Next base: position 89,764 of record JAEZQY010000018.1, read on the forward strand.
GTATTCATCGGCTGGGCCGGAAACAATGAAGAGCGCTCGAAGCCGAGGGATACAACTGGGTATGGCTGCGAATCAAGTAAGTGATATCATAGGCAAGTCGCTAGGAGCAATTGCTGCACAAGTGGTTCGAGACAGCGGTGTATCCAACCTAGTGCTCACTGGCGGAGATACGGCCAGGCAGGTTTGCTTGCATCTGGGAGCGGGAGCAATCGAGCTGATAACGGAGATTGAAGACGGTGTTCCCGTCGGCAGCTTATCAGTCGGCAGGGAGATCTATGTGATTACCAAAGCTGGGGGCTTCGGTCATGATGAAGTGTTGCTGCGCGCTATGAGAACGTTAACAGGTGGTGAAAGCCTATCAAACCAATAATCGGATTAACAATGGGGGATGCAGCTGGTGTTGGTCCCGAAATTATCATTAAGGCCTTACGGCATGAATCGATCTATCAGATCTGCCAACCTATTGTCATTGGCGATGCTCAGATCCTGGAGAGAGCTGCTGAGGTTGTACAAGCTGGAGATATGCGCATTGCAAGCATTCAAGATCGAAGGGATGCGCGATTCCAATACAACCAAATTGACTGTCTGGATCTGGGACTTCTAACGAGTAAGCTCCCGTTTGGCAGGCTCTCAGCAGCAGCCGGCGATGCGGCTTATCATTACGTGGCTACAGCTGTTGAACTAGCTAAGAAGGGGCAAATTGATGCTATATGCACAGCCCCGTTGAATAAGGAAGCGCTCCAGCTGGGAGGTCATCGCTATCCAGGACATACCGAGATTTTAGCGGCCCTCACCGATACGAAGGATTATGCGATGATGCTGGCAACGGACAAGCTGAAGGTTATCCATCTGACGACGCATGTTGGATTATTGAAAGCAATTGAGCTGATAACACCAGCACGTACCAACCATGTGATTCAACTTGCCTATTACATGCTGAAGCGAGCGGGTTATGCAAGCCCTAGAATTGCGGTATGCGGCATTAATCCGCATGCAGGGGAGAATGGATTATTCGGCAATGGCGAGGAGGAGGAGAAACTTATTCCTGGAATTCAACAGGCTGCGGCACAAGGGATTGATGTGACAGGACCTTATCCGGCAGACACCTTATTCTTCCGAGCCAGGCGCGGTGACTTCGACATCGTGGTCGCCTGCTATCATGATCAGGGTCATGCACCCGTCAAGGTACTCGGCATTGATGCGGGTGTGAATATTACGGTCGGATTGAACGGCGGCATCATTCGCACCTCGGTCGATCATGGGACTGCCTTCGACATTGCTGGCAAGAATCTTGCTGATGAAAGAAGTCTGCTAGAGGCCATTCATGCAGCAGTTGAATTATCGCCTCGTAAGTAATATGGGGAGAAGTGAATATTGGAAGAAGAGGTGATGGGTGTGTGGAAGACGGAAGGAATAATACCCGCAATGATAACCCCGATGGATGATCAGGAACAAATTAATGAAGCTGCGATTCGATACATGGTGAATCGGTTTATTGCTGCTGGGGTCCATGGACTGTTCTGCTTAGGGACCAATGGAGAGTTCTTCTCCTTATCAGTTGAGGAAAAATTGCGAGTTGCAGAGATTGTAATTGATGAAGCAGCTGGAAGGCTTCCGGTTTATGTGGGAGCTGGGTGTGCGTCTACAGCAGAGACGATTAAATTGGCGAGGCAGCTGGAAGCAGCAGGAGCGGATGCGCTGTCCGTCATCACACCGTACTTCCTCAGCTATACACAGCATGAGCTCTTCTATCACTATGAGAGTCTCGCAGAGGCGACTAAGCTTCCAATTGTGCTATACAATATTCCGGCGAGAACCAGCAATGCCCTTCAGCCCAAGACGGTTGCTAAATTAGCGAGTCTTCCCAATGTTGTTGGGATTAAGGACAGCAGCGGCAGCTACGATATGATCTTGCAGTATATCGAGCAGACTCCAGCTTCATTCTCCGTACTGGCGGGGACTGACTCCTTGATTTTGTCAACGCTGATGGCCGGAGGCCGTGGTGCAATTGCATCAACAGCCAATATCTTCCCAGAGCAAGTAGTTGCGATCTATGAGTGCTGGCAGAAGGGAGATTATTCGGGTGCTGAAGAAGCGCAGAGGGTGCTTCGAGCCATTCGGAATGCATTCCAGTTAGGAACGCTTCCCTCTGTGCTCAAAGCGTTCGCTAATAAGATAGGCTTACCTGCCGGACCAGCAAGAAAGCCAGTTCTCGCGCTAACTCCGGAGGCGGAGAGGGAGCTGCAGCTCGTGTATGAGCAGTATGAGAATCAAGGTTTGCTATAGCATGCCGTCGTCAATCAATTTATATAGGAGTGATAGTGAATGAATTATAGCCAACCTATTCGCCCGACTAACATGGAGCATGTCACGATCTACAGAAACGAGCAGGAGTTCAGCTCATGGCCGTTCAATGCAGGCATGTGGAAGATTAATGATAACAATATTGTAGTAGGCTTCATGAATATACCGTGCGATTACTCGATCCCAAGCAATCTCCATCATGGGCGAGTTGAAACTTACAGTAAAATAAAGTCTGTACGTACCAGAGACGGAGGATTAACATGGAGTGAGGCCACGGTAATTGCGGATAATATCCAGACGACCCATGATTTAAAGTTTGGAAGGAAGTTCGAATATACCGAGGGCTTTGATTTCAATGATCCTAATGTACTGCTGGAATGCTGGAGTGCCCCGAATTCAGGTGAAGACCATTCATTCGCGTGGGTGAAGATGTCCACAGATGGCGGGGAAACTTGGGACCAGGCTGCTAAGCTTCCCATGTGCGGGATTCCTAGATATCAGGGAAGACCATCCTATATTGTTCGTCCGGATGGTGTGGTGCTGTTATTCCTGACTGCTCAGCCGAGGAATAATCCGCATGATCGCCCTGTCGTTTTTGCTTCATTCGATCATGGAGTGAATTGGACGCTAATTTCATTAATGCCCAATAGTAATGAATATCGTATGATCTGTCCTTCTCCAGTATTATTGAAGGATGGTACGATTCTGGTTGCAGTTAGATGTAAGCCCGATATGATTGCAGCTTGGGATGAGCTCTATGCGTCTGATGACGGTGGATTAACATGGCGCTTCGTCTCACGAATCAATGAGCATGGGGATACGGTTCATCTGACCCTGATGGCAGATGGACGTTTGTTCGCGGTATATGGCTACCGACGACCCGGATTTGGCGTGCGGGCTCGAATCAGCGAGGACAACGGAAGAACATGGGGGAATGAGATGATCTTGCGTGATGACGGGGGCAGCCGTGATCTGGGCTATCCTCGTGCTGTTGAAGTTCGTCCCGGTGAGCTGCTTGCCTCCTATTATTATCATGATCTTAGCGATCCGATCGGTGTCCGTTATATTGGAGGAACGATTCTGCGCGTATAACCGTTGCGTTATTGTCATCATATTTAGAATAGCCAGCCCAATACGCCCTCAACCCCGGTTGAGGGCGTAAAGATCCTTATTCAAGGAGGCCCAATGAGAACTCATCTTAAATTTGGTGTTCTAAGGCAGTACTTCGTTTGGAATGTATTAATGATTGTCGTGATCATAGGCTTGATTGGGTTGGTTCTGGTAAGTATGATCACCAATATGGTAGAGAGGGAAATGTCCGATATTCATGTTCAACGCATGACCTATGTGAACTCAATCATTGAGCTCGGTGTGCTGCAGCCGGCAGAGAACATTGTGCTGGAGCAATTGTTCATGCCACAGAATCTGGATGTACGGAGTCATTATAGCCATCTGGAGACGCATCTGCAGCTAAGGAAGCTGATTGCTCTGCTGCCTTTCGTGGAATCGTTGAATATCTATTATCCACAGGACCGGATGCTGATCTCGAGCAGAGGAATTAAATATGACTATGAGGCTATGGATACTAGCGAATTAACTTCTGCCTTTACCAAGGATCAGGCTGGACATAAGAAATGGTTTCTATTCAACGAAGAGGCTAATCCCACCTTCGACAGGGCAGGGGATATAATTAGCTATGCCGGAGCCTCTGCTCTGAAGCAGAATGAGGAGCCTGTGTTTATTTTCTATATAAATCTCTACAGCAGATACATCTCGACTATCCTTCAGAGTCAATTGATACATACGAATGAAGCGATCATTATCCACAATGATGAGAATGAAATTGTCGTGCAATCCAATTCTTCTGCCAGCTATGCCAAGTCGATGGTTGAGGATGTATTCGAGACCGGTCAGACAGCTGATGCACAGTTGAATATGCGGGAGCTGGATGGACAGCAAGTGATGCTCCTGAATTACACATCGCGTTATAATGACTGGACCTATACCCTTATTATGCCGATGAATGATTTCTTCCGTGTGTCCAGCTATATTCAGAACATCATTATTTACGTATCATTAGGCGCGCTGATCGTCGGCCTTCTATTCGCCATATTCGTAACGATCAATCAATATAAGCCTGTTAATGCGCTTCGTATATTGGTGAATAAGAGCAGATTGAATCAGCTGCTGCGAGGCATCATTGATGACGAGAGCAATTCAGAAATCAGCAACCTCCTGCATGAAGAGTATTGTATCGTTGTTGCCTTCCAATTGAAAGAAGCTCGTATTAATGAAAGCGTATTCACGCGACTGAAATCCGCAATCGTGGAATCAGGCTTAATGTCGGATAATCAAGTGCTGGTAACTTCATATACGAAGGATATTATTGTCGTCGTTATAAACTTTGGAGGAAGCCAGCAGGTCGTGTTGGATAGGATTGAACGGGTGAGCACCCTATTCGCGGCCACATTAACATCTCCGATCTGTGTCGGTGCAGGAACGGTTGTCCAAGGAGTTGAACAGCTGCACGACTCCTGTAATCAGGCGCTTAGAGCGCTGAAGCAGCACTTTCTGGTCAAGGATAAATCGCTGGTGTTATATAGCAGAGATCTCGTGAATCAAGGAGAGCTTCGTATACCGGAGCTGTACCGGCAGCTTGTTCATGCCTTCGAGGTTAATCACGTACAGGAAATTTATCGACTGCTTGATAGTTTAATTGCGCAGCTGACGAAGCGAAGCTATCGCATGGAAAGCGTCGAGCTGGTGATTCATCAAATGATGCAGCTGGTGACACAGAAGATGATGGAGATAGAACCCAAGAGCGGTGAGAGCATGCTGGTCTACCGCAATGTGCCGGAGGAGTTCTATCGCAAAGCGGATGTGTTCGAGGCCTTAGAGTGGCTGAAGTCACTCGTTGGTGATCTCTTCTCCATGGAGGTAGATGAGAACACGAACCATATCCTAATGCAGAATGTGAAGAACTATATCGATCACCATTACGATGAGGAAATCTCATTAGAGCTGCTGTCTCAGAAGACATTCATCAGTGCCTCCTACATCTCGGCCTTATTCAAGAAGACCTTCCATATCGGCGTATCCGAATATGTGTCCGACCTAAGAATGGAGAAAGCGAAGGAGCTGCTTCAGAGCGGCAACTGGAAGATAGAGGAGATAGCCAGACAGGTTGGGATGACCAATAGCACCTACTTCATCACACGCTTCAAACGCAGGTTCGGTATGACGCCGAATCAGTATAAGCAGCACGTTCGTCTCAGTGAAATTAAGGAATCCAAGGAATCGAAGGAATCATAAGAAAGTGAAGGTTTCCCTATGTCCCCCTTCATCTCGCACAATTATAAGAAAGTGAAGGGATCTCAAATTATTGAGATTGTGATCCGAACCCGTATGTCCTAAAGTGATGTCGAAAGCGTGAAAGCGGTTACGGAAAAGGGGGTGAACATATGGGTGCAGTAACCTGGAAGGCATATGTGAAGCATAGATTCTTATTCCTACTGCTCTTCCCGGCATTAATTTACATCATTATATTTAGCTACGGACCTATGTATGGCGTGCTTATCGCTTTCAAGGATTATTCGTTTACCAAGGGAGTATGGGCTAGTCCATGGGTTGGATTCGACCACTTTACTCAGTTGTTCAATGCAAGTACAAACTTCACTCGCATCTTGCGCAACACAATCGTGATCAGCGGCTTGAAGATGGTGTTCACGTTCAGCGGAGCGGTTCTGCTAGCGCTGTTCTTCAACGAAATTCGCAATAAGGTGTTCAAACGCATTACACAGAACATCAGTTATCTGCCGCACTTCTTGTCCTGGGTCATTATTGGAAGCATTATGCTGGAGATGCTCTCTCCATCCACTGGCGTCGTGAATAAGATCATTCAGTTATTCGGAGGACAACCGATCTTTTTTATGGCAGAGAAGTATTGGTTTATTGCCATTCTCGTAGCGTCGGATATCTGGCAGAGTGTTGGCTGGGGCTCGATCGTTTACTTAGCAGCGATTAGTGGCATTGATCCTCAGTTATATGATTCAGCGAAGATGGATGGCGCGGGGAGAGCCCGTCAGATGTTCAGTATTACGCTCCCCTGCATTGCCAATGTCGTGGCGATTATGCTCATTCTGCAGGTAGGCAGCATTCTGAATGCGGGGTTTGACCAGATTTTCAATCTCTATAATTTCAAGGTATTCGAGGTGGCCGATATCCTAGATACCTATGCGTATCGTGCCGGACTAGAACAGGGGAATTACAGCTTATCCACAGCGGTTAGCTTATTTAAGAATGGCATTGGATTATTACTGGTTTTGGTGGCGAATAAGATCGTCAACCGAATGGGTCACACAGGACTTTGGTAGAGGAGGCAAGCTGTGAGGAAACAACGCGTATCTACATTCGATGTTATTAACTATGTTGGACTTACTTTATTCTGCTTGTCCATCCTGTACCCATTCGTGTACCTGATCAATATGTCCCTCAGCACGTCAGAAGGCTTGTACAACAGAGATTTCGCATTATTCTTATGGCCGGAGGGCTTCACGCTGGAAGCTTATCGTAAGTTCCTGTCGATGAGTTATGTCTACTCGGGCTATCAAGTGACGGTATTCCGGACGGTAGTCGGTACAGCGTTATCATTAATCGTTATGTCAGCGGCATCCTATGCGTTATCCAAGAAGTACCTGCCGCATTTGAATGTGTATACCACCATTTTCATTTTTACCATTTTCTTCAGCGGGGGTCTCATTCCAGGTTATCTGCTCATGCGTAACCTTGGGCTGCTGGACAATATCTGGATTCTCGTATTAGGACCGATGGTCAATGCGTTCTATCTGCTCCTTATCCGTAATTTCTTCATGAGTATACCAGAGGAGCTTGAAGAATCAGCTCGCCTAGACGGAGCAGGCGATATCCGGATATTCACGCAGATCATCATTCCGCTCTCGCTGCCTGCCATTGCTACCATTGGCTTATGGCAAGCTGTAGGTCACTGGAATGCATGGTTCGACTCCCTGATTTATATCAATTCGATGGATAAGCATGTCATCAGTGTTCACATTCGTCGATTGGTAATCGAACAGAATGCAGCCATGAATGATCAGCTGATTAGCAGCCTGGGTTCTGTTCAGAAGAAGGACTTGCCGGCTCCTGAATCAATTCGCGCTGCAGCGATTATGATTACTATCATCCCAATATTATGCGTGTACCCATTTATTCAGAAGTATTTTGTACAGGGTGTTATGGTTGGCGCGGTTAAAGGTTAATGAATTCAATAATTGGGGAGAATATGTCAATGAATAGAAAAGCGAATATCGTGCTTGCGATTATTATGGTCTTAGCTTTATTGGTTACAGCGTGCGGGAATAACAAGCCGTCGAACGATACAAGCTCGAATACCAGTACTAATACGAGCTCGAATAGAAGCTCGACACCCAAGGATGATGCGGCTTCCACTGACAAGGCCGAAGAAGTCGAAGAGACGATTTCCTTGAAGTGGCAAGGACCGAACTATCCGTTCGAGGATAATACGTATGGTCAGCAGTTGATGGAAGAGACCTTCAATGTTGCGATTACACCAGTACGAGTAGATGATACGCAACAACTTAATCTTCTTCTGGCCAGCGGTGATATCCCGGATATCATGTACATTGGTATAAGTGACTTGAACGGCTTTGTGAAGAACGATGTGCTGGCAGGCATCCCGCTGGATGCGGTTAAACAGTACGCGCCAGATTATTATGATATTATCATTAATCAAGATCCGAATGCATTCACATATGGCAGCATGAATGGTATCCTCTACGGTCTGCCTCGTCTAGACGCGGCAACTGCACCTAAGGGAATTGCGATCCGAGGAGATTGGCTCAAGAATGTCGGGAGTGATGTTCCAAGAACGCTGGAAGAGCTGGAAGAAGTATTCGTGAAGTTCCGTAATAATGACCCGGATCAGGACGGCAAGAAGAATACGTATGCGTTGTCGACTCCTAGTGACGGAGGCGCTGCCTGGTTTAACTCAATCTTCGGCGCATTCAATACCAACCCGTTCCTCTTCCTAGAGCGCGATGGTAAGCTAGCGCATGGCATTACCTTGAACGAGTCCAAAGAGGCACTGAAGCTCCTAGCAAAGTGGAAGAAGATGGACCTGATCGATCCAGAGTTCCTTACGGATAAGAATCGAACGAGCGGACAAGACGATACTTCCTATAAGTTCGCAGCGGGCCGTATCGGTTATGTAGATAATATCTCCTATGATGATCATCAGTGGGACAACGATGGGCATCTGAACGCCAAGTGGGTTTCGCAGCATCCAGAGTGGCAAGCCTTCTTCAGCGATCCTGCCAATACGTACGTGACGGAGCCATTCTATTCGGTTCCTAATTCAGGACCTCAGCCTGTCTATGTGAATATGGCACCGGTTACTGGTCCTCAAGGGGATTCCGGCGCATATGTTGACAATATGCTGTCTCGGTTCATCGTGTTCGGTAAGCAGGTTGGAACGGATGAGAAGAAGATGGCTAAGCTTCTGACGATTCTCAACACGCTTGTATCGGACGAGGAGTTCTTCGTTGCCATTGAGTTTGGTCCAGAAGGAAAGGTATGGGAATATAATGCTGCTGGACAGAGAGTCTTCAAGGAAGGCTGGACAGAGTCAGCGGAATATCATCCACAAGGCAAAAACCTGGGAACCGGCTTGTTCTTCGACTTATTGTTCAACACGAATCCGGACTTCCTAGCAGCCTTCGGCGGTCCTCGTGCTGTGCAGCGTTATGAGATCACTAAGCAAATTACCAATCACACGGGGATTGGCAATGCGGTGAAGGCTCCTCTGCCTTCTGGCTCGATGAATAATGATCTTAATGCATTGCTGCAAGAGTATATCTTGAAAGCGATCTTGGGCGAAGTAGACATTGATGCGACTTATGATGCTACTGTTGCGAAATGGCTTAGCGCCGGTGGAGAAGTACTGACGAAGGAAGCGAATGAATGGTACGCAAGTACAAGATAATGCGTTGGTAATAGGCTTGCGGAAAGAGATTATCGGAGTGTAATGCTCTGATGATCTCTTTCCTTATTATTACTTCAACCCAATATGATATCGCCAAAATCTCGGCTTTGATGGTAATCAGGTGCCTCGGATGTCATCGGATGCCATGTGGCATAATGAGGGAGCGGCGTCTCATCGCCGCATTTGTAGAAATTCCCTCTCATCATCGCACCCGGCACAGCGCGAAAGCCAGGGAATAAGCCAATAATGAACTCGAAGGGAATCCGGAACGCCAGTTCCCAGTAGATCCGATCATCGCTTAGGCTCTTCAGGCCAGTCGCAGCCTTCACCTCGAATATGGAATCGTCGTTGCTCAGCAGACTGTCGCGGTCGTACCTGTCCTTGCCCACGCTAAGATACATCGTTCCAGCGGCGTTGAATTCGAAGTTCAAATAACGAACATCCCCCTCCGGATACGGTTGAATGAAGAACTCTACACAGCTGTCCTTATGCACGGCTTCATTACGTTGATAATAGTTGACGGTCGGAATTTCTTCATAGGTGCGGAATTGAACATGGATGGCCTCTTCGGAATAGCAGGCGCGTACCTGTACCTCGGGCCGGAAGTCGTTCTGCGGCCATGGAAATTGAGCTAGAGTAACAGGCCCGATCGAGTGCCACGCGGGGTCTCTGCCGTCGCTGCTTGGTTGTTTGGTTAATAGAAGTGGTTGCGTCATGGATGGGATATCCCCCGTCTGCTTGTCTTATTACATGGAATGATAGCATAATCCTGCATAATCTATCAAAGAACGATCCTGACTGGTTCATAAATTGACAAAAACCCCCTCATTCATATATGATAACTGGAGTAATTGCTCTAGCATCAACCATTTTTAGGAGGTTTTTTACAATGAATTCAAGATTTACGAGAATGTCCATTATGCTCACACTTGCAATGGCCCTCATGTTCAGTACTGCGATTTCTGCATTCGCAGCCAATGAACAACGTTATGATTTGCCGAATAGTAAGGGGTTATCCTTTACGTTCACGAATATAGCAGACGATACGGGCAGCGTCGATTTATATGGCTTTGTGTCCACACCTGTGTACGTCGCTGAAGGTCCTGTAACTGTAACCTTCGAAGGTGAATTATGGGGAAGACAATATGTCGAATACTCCGTTGATGGCAAGTTGTCTGATGGGTCAATGGATGGGGAATTTACATACCTCACGTTAGATAATCAGAAGTATAACGTGTATCGCGAAGAATACGAGGAGTTTACTGGAGAGAAGATCGATTCCACAGAAGATTGGGTAGTGCTGGATTCCTTCGATAGTGAATTTTGGGGAGAAGTTAGTTACCCTGCTGGTGCTACTGCTACATTAACAGAGCCGGGTTATTACTTGGTGTGGGGATCGGCCCTGGCTGTAGAGGGTGACTCTGTGATCATTCACATTCTTGGGGAAGGCGAAGAAGCTGCTCCAGCTGCCCCTGCAACTGAAGAGCCAGCACCGGCACCTGCTCCTGAGGCACCTGCTGTTGTAACCGCTAAACCGACTACTTCAGACGTGGTTGTTGATGGGACTAGTACGGTATTCGAAGCGTACAACATCAATGATAATAACTTCTTCAAGCTTCGTGACCTTGCTGCTGCTGTTAATGGGTCTAGCAAGAACTTCGAAGTAACGTGGGATGCAGAGAAGAGAGCAATCAATCTAATCTCTGGACAAGCTTACACAGTAGCTGATGGCGACCTTACTATATCTGATGTTGTTACAGCTGTCGAAGTTAAACCAACGTCTGCAACGCTGTATCTGGATGGCGAGCTTCTGGAGCTAATCGCTTACAATATTAACGGGAACAACTACTTCAAGCTTAGAGATATTGCACAAGCATTGGATATTGGCGTAACATGGGATGCAGAGACAAGACAAGTAGGCATTGATACTTCCATATCCTATACAGAATAAGCCTATACAGAATTAAGAAGAACAATACGACGAGACTGTCCCAGAAGGGGCAGTCTTATTTTTGCTAATTACCTGCATAACATTCTTAGGAATGGACAATATTAATTTTAAACGAACGAGGAGCTGAACTGACATAGATGAAAACATTTAATACAATCGCACTCACATTATTAATTGTGGGGGGGCTGAATTGGTTGTTGATCGGTCTCTTCCAGTATGATTTGGTGGCTTCCATCTTCGGTGGACAAGACTCTGCGCTAGCGCGCGTCATCTACACCATCGTTGGCATCTGCGCCATATACGCAATTAAATTCTATGGTGATGTGAGTACGGAAGACCGAGCCAGATAAGGTGAAGTTGAAAAAAGTCCATGAAGAGGCGACAAGCCTCTTTTTTTTACGTATCCAATGTGGTTAGATGTCGGTTTCCACCCGTATGGCAGCGGCATATCTTAACTTATTATTCAGGAATGGAGTGGGAATTGCATGCCTGTCCAATCCAAGCGTCGCTCGAGTCATGCTCGAATCGATATACTAATTCCTGCGATTGAGAAGGATCTCCGTACACTCCCTCACGTCATTGATGCGGCTAGGGCACAAGTGAAGCATCCGATTGGACACATACGGATCATTGCGCCATGGAGTACACGGATGATCGAGTTGTGCAGAGTGAAGAATTGCGTATTCATCAATGAGAATCACGTTCTTCCAGTCACGAAGCGAGATATGCAATACCGATCCAGCAAGTGGGAGCTGTCCGGCTGGCTGTTCCAGCAATTATTGAAGCTTAGCGGGGATACGCTCTGCACCTCGAAGTACTTTCTGGTGCTGGACGCGGATACGGTCTTCATCCGTCCCCATGTATTCAGAGTAGGTAATAAGACGGTGTTCTATTGCCGCGATTGGAGCCAGCCGGAATACTTCAGAACGTACCGCAGGCTGCTTGGCAAGAAACCGGCCAGACCCTCCTTCGTTACCCACTATATGTTGTTCGAGAGATCGAAGCTCGCGCAGCTGAAGCGAACCATTGAAGCCAAGCACCATACCAGCTGGTATAAAGCGATTATACGCAGCATGGACAAATCTAAAAAATATGCCTTCTCCGAATTTGAGACCTATGGGAATTATATGTATGCGTCTAATCGAGCCGGGATCGTAATCAGAAGAGCGAAAAATAAAAGCATAAGAGCAAACGTAGGACAAATCAGTAAGATGAAATTCAGGCAGCTGGCCCGATCATACAGATCGATATCCTTCCATGAGCGTAAAGGTTATGTCAGAAAGGTAAGGTGAATTCGATATGATCACCACCTATCAAGTGGTGTGGAAGGGTCCTGTCCAATTGAGGTCAGGCATGGGCATTGCCAGCAGAGAGTATGTGAAGGCGCTCAGGCGTCAAGGTGTTCAGACTGACATCGGGTCCGCCAAGGGCGGAACACATCGTAATCGTCATAAAGTACTCATTTACCATCATACCCCCCATACCATTGACATCAAGAAAGAAAGAAAACAGTTTAAGACGATTATTATTAACACTGTGTGGGAGACGACTCGAATTCCTAGACGTTGGATCAAGCCGATTAATCAGGCGGATGCTGTATGTGTGCCATCCTACCACAATGTGAGAGCACTTCGGAACAGTGGGATTAAGATACCAATCTATATTGTCCCTCACGGCGTACACGCCAAGACATTCACCGCGAGGAAGCGGAAGCCGCAGGCGGACAGCAAGAAGAGGACGTTCACATTCCTATCCGTATTCGGCTTCCAGCATCGCAAGAATCCCGAGGCCCTGCTCAGAGCGTATTGGGAGGAGTTCGACGCTGCGGACCGCGTCCAGCTGATTATCAAGACGAGCGGGTATTCGGCACGTGAGAATGGCAGCTGGATACGCGGGAGGATTCAAGCCTATAAAGCCAATCTCCATATTCGGAAACAGACAGCGCCATTACAGATTATTACCGGACATCTAGGCACCAAGGCGCTTCGAGGTCTATATGCGAAGGGGGATGCCTTCGTGCTCCCGACGCGAGGCGAAGGAGTGGGACTGCCGTTCTTGGAAGCGATGGCCAGCGGCATACCAGTCATCACCACAAGCTGGGGCGGACAGATGGACTTCATCACCAGCAGCAACTCCTTCCTCGTTCCATACAAGTTGCAGCCGCCTGCCAGCAGTATGAATCGTAAGTCGTCTATCTCACGACCGTTCCGCCATCTATTCGCGGAGAAGGGGCAGTTATGGGCGGAAGTGGATATTGGAAGCTTGAGGCGGCAGATGAGAAGGGCGTATGAGAATCCTAAATTATGCACGCTTAAGGGACAGCGTGCAAGGAGTGATGCGCTTAAGCTGTCATGGAATCGGGCAGGGCGCTCGCTGAGGCGGGTAATCGAACAGGTCATGAAGAGATAGGGCATGCCCAATCTCCCAAGGGGGAATAGATGTGCGGATTATTCTGCTATGCGGAGGTTCAGGCAAGCGGCTATGGCCATTATCCAATGAAGTGCGATCTAAGATATTCCTACGATATCTGCCAACTGAAGAGGGTGGCAGAGAATCGATGATCCAGAGGGTGTGCAGACAGCTGGACGAGGCCGGACTGCTGTCTGCCACCACGATTGTGACCAATCAAAGCCAAGTTGAGATAACTAGAAACCATATCGGCGAGCATATTCCTATTGTCATCGAACCATGCAAGAGAGGCACATTCATGGCCGTCTGCTCAGCCGCGAGCTATCTTCATACGAAGCTGTCAGTCGCAGTGGATGAGACGATATGTGTGCTTCCAGTTGATTCATTCGTGGAATCCGAATTATTCGCTATGCTTCACCGATTGCCGCGATTACTTGCGGAGTCAGGGACAGAGTTGGCACTAATCGGAGTGAAACCGAGCCACCCCTCTACACAATATGGCTACATTGTTCCGCAGGTACAAGTGCCAAACCAGAATGACTATTACCAAGTTACTAGATTTATCGAGAAGCCAGGTGAAGAGTTGGCAGCTGAGCTCATTAGCGAACATGCGTTATGGAATTGCGGTATATTCGCCTTCTCTATGCGATTCATGCTCGCATGTATGATTAAGAGAGGTCTGCCAGTGGCATTCGACGCCTTGCTAGAGCAATACGAGGATTATCCGGAACAGAGCTTCGACGTAGAGGTCACACAGAAGACGCCACAATGTATCGTATTGCCATACGACCACATATGGAACGATCTGGGCGATTGGAGCGTGCTCCCGAGTGTTCTGGAGCAGGCCGTGACTGGCAACGGGTATGTCTCAAGTGATAGCCGCAATACTCATATTATTAATGAGAATGAGATTCCCATATACGTAATTGGATTGTCGAATACCATTGTTGCAGCTAGTCCAGACGGGATTCTAGTAGCGGATAAGAAGAAGTCCAACCAGATTAAGAGGCTGTACCAAGAGACGCGGAAGCCGATGTATGAAGAGAAGAGATGGGGCACGCTCCGCGTACTGGATGATTCTAGTGCGAATCAAGCGAGCACGATCAGGAAGGTTGAATTCATGCCGGGCAAATATACAAGCTATCATCGGCATGTTAACCGAAAGGAAGTATGGACTGTACTTGCCGGGGATGGCGAGTTTATATGCAATGGCGTGAAGCAGGACATTCAGCCAGGAGATGTATTGCAAATTCCTAGCGGAGTCGACCATGCTGTGAGGGCGAGCAGCATGCTGCAGATCATTGAGATCCGCATCGGCGAAGAGCTTATCGAGGATGAAAGTATACGCGCTGCAATGAACTGGGAGGATACGCTGCGACTATGCGGTCTGATGCCGGATTAGCAGGAGGATATCAGGCCCGTTTTTCTTATTTTGGAATGTAAGCGCTTGTGATATGATGAACTGTAATGAGTGTCTTATTATTCCATTCAATCGGGAGGGTTTTCATTATGGGTGATGAACAATTGCAAGCTGGCTATTTCGGAGAATTCGGGGGCAGCTTTGTCCCGCCAGAATTGCAGGAAGTGCTCGATTACTTGACTGCGCAGTTCAACAAGTTCAAGGATGATCCTGAGTTCAAGGAGGAGCTCCGATATTATCTCAAGGAATATGTCGGCCGTGAGAATCCGCTGACCTATGCCGAGCAGCTCACGCAAGCGTGGGGCGGGGCGAAGATATATTTGAAACGGGAAGATCTGAATCATACAGGCGCGCACAAAATAAACAATGTTGTCGGCCAAATTCTGCTCGCCAAGCGAATGGGAGCAAAGCGTATCATTGCGGAGACCGGCGCAGGTCAGCACGGTGTCGCAACGGCTACGGCATGCGCGATGTTCAATATGGAATGTGTGATCTATATGGGCGCGGAGGATACGCGGCGGCAAGCGCTGAATGTATTCCGTATGGAATTACTGGGAGCTACAGTAGTCCCTGTCGCTGCCGGTCAAGGCAGATTGAAGGACGCGGTTGACGCGGCTATGGGTGATCTGGTGCAGAACTACAAGCATACCTTCTATCTGTTAGGCTCAGCTGTAGGCCCGCACCCGTTCCCGACGATGGTCAAGCACTTTCAATCCATCATCAGTGAAGAGTCCAAGCGTCAAATCCTGGAGAAGGAAGGTCGCCTTCCAGATGCGGTCATTGCTTGTGCCGGAGGGGGAAGCAACGCGATTGGCGCATTCGCGCATTACATAGAAGAACCATCTGTGCGATTAATTGGCGTGGAGCCGGACCAGGCGCCTACGCTGACCCAAGGAGTGCCAGGCATTATCCATGGCTTCAAGTGTCTGGTGCTGCTAGACGAGGAAGGCAATCCGAAACCCACATACTCGATTGCGGCGGGATTAGATTATCCGGGCATTGGACCGGAGCACAGCCAACTGAAGGTGAGCGGCCGCGGCGAATATGTGGCGGTTTCCAACGAAGAGGTATTAGCCGCGTTCCAGGAGCTGTCCCGCATTGAAGGGATTATACCTGCGCTTGAGAGTGCTCATGCGATTGCTTATGCCAAGAAGCTTGCTCCGGAGATGGATAAGGATCAGATCATCATCATTAACCTGTCTGGTCGTGGTGATAAGGACGTAGAGCAGGTTTTCCATATGCTGAAGTAGAGATGATAGGCATAGTGATACATATTTTGTAAATATAGGGTTGAATATTACGAATATTCTAGTTATACTGTAGGAAATAGCAGAGGTGAAGCACACCCTGACTTGTCGTCAATGACGGCAAGTTGGGGTTTTTGTTTTTCCTCGGCATATAACTAGGAGGAATGATGATGGGCGCAGTTCGATTGTATGATACACCAGAGCAATTCGCAGAGATGATGGGACGACAACTGATCGAGAGCATGCAGACTAGTGTTAGTTATAACAAGGAAGAACCGCTGCTGTTAGATGTCTATCTAGATCCAGGGGATTCTAATAGTCATGTTCAAGTCAGTCTCCACAATACCTTCTACACGTACATGAATAGCGGGGATCTTAACCATGCAATTGATTGCTTGAATGATCTCGTACGAACTTCTTCCAGCGTCCAAGCCAACCCGGAGATTATGAAGCTGGATGCAGGTTACATCTTCCCAGCAATTCGAGATGAACGGTATGTTTTAGAAGCGGGACGCGATGCCAAGCTGGTATCCACGCCATTCCTGCCGGGGCTGAGGGAGATCTACATGGAGATTAAAGGGAACTGCTGTAAGTTGATTGGAGAGAGCTTGCTGCAGCATAATCCTCGATTTACGGAGGAGAAGGTGAAGCACCTCGCGCATAAGAATCTCAGAGTAGCAGGCTGGCATCCGCCCTCCCTCACTATGGGAAGTCCTACTCGTCCCACCTGTGTAGTAGAGGTCTACATGGATCCCCCGCATCCGATTGATTGTCAATTTACCAGTCCGTTTATGGCCGCAGGAGAATTACCTGATGAATATGTGATTGCCTACACGAATCGTCAACAGACACTTGTCTTCTACTCGACTGAACAGATGAATACGATAGAGCGTGCACTGCGTCTTGTGAAGAGAGCCAAGTTTACTGAGGTCGTGAATCGAAGCTTCGCGTGCATACCATATCCGGTGTCCCGGAATATGTATCTGGTGAGCGGTGGTGAGACCAGCTTGCTGGTATTGTGATTGCTGATCATTGGGCTTAAATGCTGTTCGTAGAGACAAACCTGTTGTAAAATGTGAGAGATACGAATCAATTTCATATTGGCACTTTCAGTTTAAGTGAAAATAAATGACTAAGAAGAGGGCAGAACTGGACATGACGATATGGAAGAATGACTGGGCCGCTGAATTAGAGCAGGAGTTTACAAAGCCGTATTTCGTAGAGCTGCAGGCATTTCTCGAGAATGAGTACCGGACGCAGACCGTCTATCCGGATAAGCGAGATATATGCAATGCGCTGCACTATACGTCGCTGGCTGACACGAAGGTGGTCATACTCGGGCAGGATCCTTATCATGGTCCTGGACAGGCACATGGCTTGAGCTTCTCTGTCCAGGAAGGCATCAGAACACCTCCCTCCTTGCAAAATATGTTTAAGGAGCTGCGTGATGATGTGGGCTGCTCCATTCCTGATCACGGCCATCTGCTACATTGGGCTCAGCAAGGGGTGCTGCTACTCAACACCGTCCTCACTGTCAGGGCGCATGAAGCGAATTCGCATAAGGACAAGGGCTGGGAAACGTTTACAGACAGCGTGATTAAGGCGGTTAATCGCAAGGACGAGCCAGTCGTCTTCCTGTTATGGGGAAGCCACGCTCAGAAGAAGACGAAGCTCATTACGAACGAGCGGCATATGCGCATTCAATCCCCGCACCCAAGCCCGCTGTCAGCTCATCGGGGCTTCTTCGGCAGCAAGCCGTTCTCGCGAGCTAACGCGTTCCTGCGCGAGCATGGACTTCGAGAGATTGATTGGCAAATAAACAATCCGTCCACGACCGTGTAAGGTTGTGGACGGATTGTTCTTAGCGTAGCAGACTACACCTTCGTAACAGGAGCTCCGATTCGCCGCTTGTCGTTAACAGATGCCATCTCCCTGCGCTGCTGTACATTATTGTGGATTAGTGCGAATATGATCAATGCAGTACCGTATAATTCGAATGTGCTAATCGAATAGCCCTGGAAAGCCATAATAATGAATGTGGTGATCGGCACGGCATTGATGAACAGTACGCCGTTGACCGGTGTGAGCAGCTTCAGGCCAAGATTCCAGGAGAGCAGCGCTGCTAGACCTGGCAGCAGGATCATGAAGGCCATCTCATATTTAATCGACCATAGTGTGTCCAGACTCGGAACAGGCAATACACCAGCTGTTGAGGCGGATGCCACGACAATTAGTGAGACCAGGTTGCCCAGGATGCAGGTTAATGTGGAGTAGCGCAGCACCGACCATTCCTTGAAGCGGCTGCCTCCCATGGAATAGATGACCCAGCCGATCACAGCGATCAGCATCATGAACAGCGGAAGAAGATTCTCTCCGACAGTTAGGAAGAAGGACAGCTTGCCATTCGTAATGACGAGTAGTGCGCCAATCAGAGCTAGACCAATGTTCAAGATTGTATAGCGCTTAGGCGCCTTCCTCGTAATCATCCACACAATCACGACGGCTATCATCGGCATAAGCACTTCAGAGATGGACGCAGCAATCGCCCCGGCTTCACCCATCATGGATTGTCCAAGGAAGATAAACATATTATATACGGTGAATGCACAGGTGCCGAGCACCGTCAGGAGGATCCCTTTACGTTCCAATTTAAAGGCCGACCGGCCTTCCTTCATCCATAGAAGGACGCTAAGTATCACGGCTACGAAGAAGTAGCGAATGAAGGAAAAGTAGAATGGATCGATCTGTTGCATCGCGATATGTGCGACAGGAAACATAGCTCCCCAGGACATACTTGCTACGAGGCAGAGCATTACCCCAGCTATTGCTTGCTTGATAGACATCTGTACTCCACTCCTAATTGGATTACAATCCAAAATCTCTCTATGTAATATTTATCATAGTCGACTCCTCATCCTAGGTAAAATGATTAAAAATAATGAAATGTATCATTAATAATGATATCATGAAGATACACAGCTAAGATTGTGGATCAGTGGAATGAGGTGATGCTATGGAAATCAATGATTTGATTATCTTCGAAGCAGTTGCAAGGCATGGCAGCGTCAGCAAGGCAGCCGAGCAGTTAAGCTATGTGCAATCCAATGTGACTGGGCGCATCAAGCGGCTGGAGCAGGAGCTGCAGACAACACTGTTCGAGCGCCATCAGCGCGGCATGGTTCTGAATACAGACGGCAAGCGGCTGCTTGAGCATGCGCGCGACATTCTGCATAAGGTGGATGAGGTGAAGCAGATGTTCGCGCCGCAGCATGCGCCGAGCGGCATACTGGATATTGGCATCATAGAGACGGTAATTGCGTTGCCGGGCATTCTGCA
Source organism: Bacillota bacterium (assembly GCA_023441055.1). GTDB lineage: Bacteria > Bacillota > Bacilli > Paenibacillales > UBA4045 > JAEZQY01. Next base: position 109,449 of record JAEZQY010000018.1, read on the forward strand.
TGCTTACTACAGCAAATATCCGAATGTGGAATTATCATTGACGACTGGAGTAACGGAGCAGCTGCTGCAGGATGTACTGGCGATGAAGCTGGACGGCGCCTTCGTGAGCGGGCCGATTACCCATCCGCTGATTGAACAGATGGATGTCATTCAAGAGCGGCTGATGCTTGTAACGAGGGACAGGCAATTTGCTTATGAGGACCTCACACGGAAGCCGCTGCTGCTGTACAATGAAGGCTGCGGCTACAGAGGACGCTTAGAGAGCTGGATGAGCGTAGAAGGAATCGTTCCAAAGCAAATTATGGAGTTCGGCACATTCGGCACGATTATCGGCAGTGTTGCAGCTGGCATCGGGATTACGATTCTGCCGGAATCCTCGATCACGCAGTATGTTGCTGAGGAGCAAGTTTACGCGCACGAGATTCCAGACCCATTCCAAGCTGTCTCGACCGTATTCATCAGGCGCAAGGAAGCCTATGTTACCAACACGCTGCAGACCTTCATAGATGAGATTGACCGCGCAGCTAATGTGATTGTTTAACGATATTATAATAGAAGGTTCCCACTTTGATCGATCAGGTCAGCCAGAATTTATGGCTGGCCTTTTTTTATGCAATCTTGGAGGTCGCAGCGAAATTAGCATAAGTTTTCATTCTGTGCATGACTTCGCATCTCATGACATTGTCAGTTCAAGCTTACTGAATCATAACTTGGGAATTGTGCAGGCCGCTTGGCTCTAGCTATACTCGGTACGAATCAAGCGGAATTGCGAATATCCCAAATACGAAGGACGCCATCATACTGGTTATCGGGCTTGATCATGGCGTCGCAAAGAAATTTGAGGGGATCACCCCGAGTATGTACCGAGAGCGTCAGAGGTAGCTGGACGGTTAGAAGCCAGCAAGCTGCAATTTCATAATACCGGTTGATAACGTACGGTCCAGATAAGGGAAGCCATGACAATGGCTTCCCTTGCTTTATTTTATCATTCGCATAATTGAAAAAGTTCGAAAAGGTACAAAAAGTACGAACCGGAAGCTTCGGAAAAGTACGCATATATGAGCAAATTTGCGATTTACGCCGACTGCTAAGCGATGGTAAATTGTGTTCATTCAGCGCGGTGTGCTCAACAAAAGGAGGTGCAGACAATGACTAGATTAGCACGATTATACAAGAACGGAGCGCTGCTTATTATGACGCTGCCGGGCCTGCTGCTGCTGCTCGCCCTTCATTACTTACCGATTGGCGGGATATTGATCGCATTTAAGAATTACAGTTACGCGGGGGGGAGCTTCTTCCGGAACTTCGCGATCAGTCCTTGGATTGGCTTTGCAAACTTCGAGTTCTTCCTGAAAACGCCTGATGCCTTTATTATTACGCGGAATACGATCCTGTACAATTTGGCATTCATCTTCCTGGGTACGTTGATTTCCGTCTTCCTGGCAGTGGCGTTCAACGAGCTCAGAAACCGCAGAATGGCGAAAATTTATCAGACGACAATTCTACTGCCGTATTTCTTGTCCTGGATCGCAGTCAGCTACTTGTTCTTCGGGTTTCTCAGCGCTGACAAGGGCATCTTGAACCATCTCGTACTTCAGCCGCTTGGCTTCGAGGGGATCGATTGGTACAACCAGAGCACCTATTGGCCCTATATCCTCGTGTTCGCCAATGTGTGGAAGTATGCCGGTTATAACTGCATCATCTATCTCGCCGCCATTATCGGAATAGACAATGACTACTATGAAGCAGCGGCTTTGGATGGTGCGGGCAAGTGGCAGCAGATTCGGCATATCACTATCCCTTCCCTATCGACAGTCATCACGCTATTGGTGCTTCTTGGCATAGGGCGCATGTTCTTCGCCGACTTCGGCTTGTTCTATCAGGTGCCGATGAATTCAGGCGCAATCTTCAATGTAACGAATGTCATTGATACGTTCGTATACCGGGCGCTGATGAATAGCGGTGATATCGGGATGTCCTCGGCGGCCAGTACGTTTCAGGCTTTCGTTGGCTTCATACTGGTATTGCTGTCCAACTGGATCGTCAAGCGAATTGATCCTGAGAAAGCGATCTTCTAGGAGGAACTATAAACCCAATGGATGGCCAATACAAAGTAAATGCCATATCGCCGACGGCGAATGCCGTCATTCACGCACTCTTCATCGTGATCAGCTTATCATGCGTAGTGCCGCTTCTGCTGGTGATCTCTGTCTCCTTCTCTGATGAACAGACGGTGGCCGTGCAAGGGTATCGGTTCTGGCCCGAGAAGCTGTCGTTGGACGCTTACCGCTACTTGTGGCAAGAGGGGCGCACGATCATCAATGCCTATGCGGTAACGGTGTTCACCACTGTTGTGGGCACTATTCTCAGCCTGGCGGTTATCGCTACGTTCGCCTACCCGCTGACGAGGAAGGACTTCGCTTACCGGAAGCTATTCTTGTTCCTAGTCGTATTCACACTGTTATTCAATGGCGGTCTCGTGTCCTGGTATCTGGTGACAACACAGGTGCTGCAGCTCAAGAACAACATATGGGCGCTCATCGTGCCGCATCTGTTCAACGGGTGGTATGTTCTGATTATGAAGACATACTTCCAGACAACGATTCCGGATCCTGTACTCGAATCGGCCAGAATCGACGGCGCCGGAGAATTCCGCACATTCTTGACGATCGTGCTGCCGCTGTCTCTGCCGGGACTCGCAACGATTGGATTGTTCAGCGCGATTGTGTACTGGAATGATTGGTGGCTGCCGCTCATGTTGATCACGAACGACAAGCTATTAAACATGCAATACCTGATGTATAAGGCACTGAGCTTCGCCGACTATCTATCCAACGCCAGCGTTCAGAATATGGGCTCGATCGCTCAGCTTTCGCCCCCTGCGCTAACGTTCCGCATGGCACTGGCCGTCGTCGGAATCGGGCCGATTGTGCTTGCTTATCCGTTCTTCCAGAAATATTTTGTACAAGGGTTGACGGTAGGCGCTGTGAAGGGCTAACCCCAGTTATACTGGTTAGTATATAGAACATTATTGGAGGTTGTCACGAATGAGGAAGGTAAAAAAGTGGGTTCTGCTAAGCATGATGGTTTTCTTGGGGTTGTCGCTCGTTCTGGCCGGCTGCAGCACAGCGGGCGAGGAGACGAGCGGGACTGGTACTAAGTCGGAAGAAGCAACTGGTGCCAAGCCAGACGCAGCTGGGACTAAGTCAGATCCGGCCGTGCCGGAAGAGAAGAAGCTGGATCCGTACGTCATCGACTGGTACATTATCGGTACGTCTCCGCAGCCTGATAATGAATTGGTGGAGGCGGAAATTAACAAGATCGTGCAGCCGCGCATCAACGCCACAGTGAAGATGCATGTCATCCCCTTCGGCGACTACGACACGAAGATGACCGCGCTGCTCGCTACGGGTGAGAAGGTGGACCTGATGTTCACTTCTAACGGGAATATGAATTATAGCAACCTGGTCGCCAAGGGCGGACTCGTCGATCTGACCGATAAGCTCGACGAGCTTGCGCCTGAAGCGAAGGCGCTTCTGTCGGAAGGCTTCCTGCAGGCAAGTACGATCAAGGGTAGAGTGTATACGCTTGCAGCTTATAAGGAGAAGGGCTCCTGGCTCGGATTTATCGCGAACAAAGAGCTGATGGAGAAGTACAACATTGACATTACGAAAATCAATAGTCTGGAAGATATGGAGCCTGCACTTAAGATTATCAAGGAGAACGAGCCGTCAATTACGCCGATATTGGCTTCGGGCAATGCGCGAATTCCGTATATCGTAAACCGTCATCTATGGAACGTATCCCCGGTGCAGTCGCTTGTGCTGAACAAGGAGGGGAGCGCATACACATTGGTGCTGGATGAGCCGGAGTATATCGCGTCGCTCCACACGATGCACCGGTACTTCCAGGCGGGCTATCTGCGTAAGGATTCTGCGGTCATGAAGATCAGCAAGGATGATTATGCGAAGAGCGCGTTTGCCTTCTCACAGCTGAAGCCTTATGTGGATGTTCAGGTATCGAATCAGTACGGCGCGCCGTTCATTTTTCACCATTTCGGCAAGCCGGTCACAACAACCAATGATCTAGTCGGATCGATGATGGGCATCCCGACTAACTCTAAGGACCCGGATCGCGCACTGATGTTCTATAACATGATGTACCATGATGAAGAACTGATCAATCTGGTCGGCCGCGGCATTGAGGGGAAGCACTATATTAAGACGGGCGACAAGCGGATCGAGTTCCCTCCAGATACGGACAATGGCGCGAAGTCTGGTTATAATCCGGGCACGACATGGGCTTACGGGAATCAATATTTGACGTACCTCGTTCCAGGAGAGCCGGATGACATCTGGGAGCAGTTCAAGGTGTTCAACAGCGAATCCGAGCCTGTGCCTAACCTGGGCTTTAACTTCGACAGCTCTGAGCTCAAGACGGAGATCGCAGCGATCAAGAACGTGGAGACGGAATTCCGTATGACGCTGGAGACCGGTTCGGTGAATCCAGACGAGCATCTGCCTAAATTCAAAGAAAAGCTAAAGTCAGCAGGAATTGATACGGTGCTTCAAGAAATCAACAAACAGTACGAAGAATGGAAAGTAGAGAACAACAAGTAAATTCTATAACTTGGTGTAGGGGCTGCTGTCCAAGGGATGGCAGCCCCAGCCGAGGACAATGCAGCAGGAGAGGATGATGGGGATGCTCAGATGGGTGCCGGAGAAACAATTTTTTTCAAGTTTGCTCATCACCTTCTCCACGCTTGTGTCGCTGGTCATTGTTGCAGTGTCGTATGTTCTGTACGTGCAGTTTGTAGACATCGAGAAACGAAATATATATGAGCACTCCGAGGAGTCGCTGGCACAGATTAGCACGACGGCTGACAGCATGCTCGAGAACGTCAAGATGGTGGCCTCACAAATTCTGCTGGATAAGGAAATCCCCCGTGCGTTCTATCTGACGGAAACTGAGCCGCAGGAGCTGCAACGAATAGGGGAACGGCTCAACCTAATTGGTTCGATGCCATTCCTGCACTCCGTCTATCTGTACAATAGCAAGCTGGATTTGTTCTACACGAACCAGAGGGCACAGATTCCAAGCGCAGGCTTCGATGATCAAGGCATCGTGGAATTACTCCGAACGTTCGATCCCTCGCAAAACTTCAAGCCGATTACACGCACCATTCACAACTCGACCAGCTTCGCTAATATGGATTACACGGTCTTCACGTTCATCCATATGGAATCGATGGGTCCTGACAGCATGAATGCGATTGTGCTGAACATTACAGACAGCTGGATGATCAATGCCATCTCCTCCATGGATAAGAGCCGGGAGGGCGGCATCTTCATCATGGATGCCGGCGGGAATCCCGTCAGCAGTATATACAAGGATCAGACGCTTAGCAATGTGCACCGACAGGAGTTCGCCCAGACCATCCTACAATCAGGAGATATATCGGGCCACTTCATCGGAGATGTGGATAACACGCGTTCCCTGGTCACCTATGCTTCCTCCGAAGCATTGGGATGGAAATTCGTACGCTATACACCTTATCAAGATGCCATTCAAGAGATCAGCCGGATTCGGACGAGGACGATTCTGGCTGCGCTTGCCGTGTTCCTGGCGGGACTTGCGCTTGCTTATGTGACTTCCCGGCGACTGAACCGGCCTGTGGCGTATATGACTGCGAAGCTGCTGCGGCAGAGCGATACGATCCGGGAGCATTCCTACAAGGGCAGGCAAGAGATGCTACGCAGGCTTCTCGCAGCGGAAGGAACAGCGCTGCCGAACGGAGTCCAGAACAAGCTGACGGAGTTCGGGTGCAAGCTGCAACCGGATGAACCGGTTCGGATGCTGCTCTTGATGATAGATCGAACCAAAGCATTCGCGGCGCAGTACAACTTACGGGATCGGGAATTGCTGCGATTCGGCATTATGAATATAGCGGCCGAGGTGGTTGCGGCGCGAACGAGATGCGAGACGATCGATGCGGCGGAGGATCACCTCGTCATACTGTTCCATGATGACAGGCCGCATGACTTAGAAGCTTGGGCACAGGAAATTCAGCTGAATGTACTCAAGCATCTGAAGCTGTCTGTAACAGCTGTATACAGCGAGCGGGGCAATCGGTTATCCGAAGCGGGAAGGCTGTACCATGCATGCCGTGAGGCTTCAGCTTACAGAGTGTTCGCAGGCTGGGGGGCGGTACTCTATGCCGAACAGACGGAACAGCTGGAGGCAGCTGATTATCGATATCCGGTCCATAAGGAGGAGCAGATGACCGATGCATTAATGCTGGGGCGCATGGGTGAGGTTCGGAGTCTCTGTCTATCCATTCTGGAATCGACAGAAGGCAGCTCGTGCCGGAATCTTCACCTGACCATGTTCCGTCTGTTCTTCTCCATCCAGATGGTAGCGGATACGCTTGAGAAGGCTTCTGGCTTCGGCTTCGACGTGAGGTTCCATGAGCTGTTCGCCGAGCTGTCCGAGCTGGAACGGCTTCAAGACATGAAGGAGAAGTTCACCGAGCTGTTCGCGCAGATGGAGAGCCGAATGGATGTGAGGAAGAATGCCAAGTACGATGAACTGATGCGTCGAATAACCGAAATGATCGACAGACAATTCATGAACGAAGACTTGGGGTTGGACAGCATCGCAGATGCGCTGAATATGTCCCCCGTTTATCTCGGCCGTCTTATTAAGAAATATACATCCAAGTCAGTGGTCGACTATATCAATGAGGTGCGAATCGAGAAGGCAGTCAGCATGCTGCAGGATTCGGACAAATTAATAGCGTCGATCGCTAGTGATACCGGTTTTACTAGCAACAGCTACTTTGGGCGTGTATTCAAGAAGTATAAGGGCATTACACCCAATGAATATAGGCTGCTCTCAAGACATACAGCTCAGGAGATGGAGGAGGCATAATTTTGAAGCCGGAAAGATTAGTCTACACATACGTGAGCATGGCGTCCCATTACGAGAAGTCGTGGGGCAATGGTACACCCATAGAAGGTGTGGAGCGCACCGCTGCGACAGCTCATCGATACAAGATTCCCGTCACCTGGATCGTGAACAGCGAGTCGATCAAGCTGCTGGGCGAGCGGATTCGGGCATGGCATGATGCGTTCGGTGATGATGTGATCCTGAAATGCCCGAACTATTATGTAGATGCTGGGCGGTCGAAGGATAAGCTCAAAGCGCTGCTGGAACGGGAGTGGGAAATCCTCCAGGATGCGTTCCCTTGGGCAGTGACGAAGGTGGCAGGCAGCGGCGTCGTCGATGGCGAAGTGGTGGGCGTGCTGGAGGAGGCCGGATTCCAGGGTATGTGGGGCTACTGCTGGGAGCAGGAATGGTGGGACGGCATTACGAACAAGGGCGCACCGTGGGGCTTCTGGTACGCTGATGGCGATCGGTATAAGGTACCGAAGCCAGAGGGTGGTAAGCTGGTAGCCTGTGAATGGACGGCTCGCGATCTGCACCAGGCGTATCATACGTCCAGTCCGGTCATCTATTCAACCGATCCCAACGATGTGCTGCGGGCTGGCTTGTGCACAGGGGAGGATATCGCGTACTGGAAGAAGCTGTTCGGTGATTACCTGCGCAATACGGCGTCCAATGAGCAGGTGTACTTCCTTCAGCATCAGGAAGCGCATGAGATGGAGTTCACCTCCTCCTATGCCGTATGGCCAATAGCGGACATCGAAGCAACGGACCGGATGCAAGCGCTGTTCTTCGAGCACATCAGACAGTTCCCGATCACGATTACAACATTGCCGCAAGCAATCAAGCTGTATCATGAGCAGAATCGGGAGACAGCGCCCGTCTATATGCTGACCCAGGACCCTGAGATCCGTCCCGGTCAGAACGCGTATACGATGACGCTCGGAGGAGTCGGACTTGGACCGTGGCCGGATACATTCTTCTACTATGACAAGGAGTGCCAGATGGCATTCCTCCGAGGGGAGAATAAGCCCCGGATGCTCCGTAATTATGTCGGCCAATGGGACATGAACGATGACTTCGAAGAAGCTGTGCCGCCCGTATTCGTGACCAAGTATGAGAAGCGCGCAGATGCGATTGAGATCGTGTATGAGATCGGCCACTGGAAGCCGATGCCGTTCGGTCTGACGTATTGGGATGCGTTGGACGAGTATGAGATCAGCGGCGCAGAGGGCATTGTTGACGCCAAGATCATCGAAGGGCAGCTGGCATTCTTCCGTATCCAACTGACCGGTGAGAAGAAGAGGATCGCAGTCACCTTGAGAAGACAAGAAGTTCTGGGATAGAAGAAAGCTGACGTTATGACAGTCCGATTAGCAGCCCGCCCCTGAAGCAGGGGCGGGCTGTTGACGTCGCGCATTGCCGCGTGCAGACGCGTCGCGGTCATCGCGAAGCTGGGGCAAGGAACCGCTGCCTAAAAAAAGGAAAATGAAAGAGGTTGTCGAAAACAGTAAGCAGAAGTTATTACTTTGAAGGAATATGGGCTATATTGGACGGATGGGGAGGATTCGTAAACCCATGGACAGAATCTTGGTTGTTGAGGATGAGAAGAGCATATCCATGGTCCTGAAGGCGTATCTACAGAAGGCAGGCTTCGAGGTTGATCAGGTATTCGATGGTCGTGAGGCGCTGGCGATATTCGAGCAGCGGCGGCCTTCGCTGGTTATCCTTGATGTGATGCTTCCGGGGCTTAATGGTTACGCCATTCTGAAGGCGATTCGAGAGAAGAGCACTTGTCCAGTCATCATGCTGACCGCGCTCAGCGATGTGAAGAACAAGGTGGAGGGGTTGACTGGGGGAGCTGATGATCATATCAGCAAGCCATTCGTCGGGGAGGAGGTCGTTGCCCGCGTGCAGGCTGTGCTGAGACGGTCAAATTATATCCAAATCAAGGATATGGCATCCTATGGATCATTGAAGATTAACTATGCAGCGCATGAAGTATATCTGAACGGTAAGCAGGTGTTCCTGTCGCCGCGCGATCTGTCTCTGTTCATGTTCTTGGCCAAGCACGCTAATCAGGTGTTCGACCGGGAGCAGCTGATCGCTGAGGTGTGGGGCATCGATTATGAAGGGAGTGACCGGGCGGTCGATCTATCGATTAAGCGCATCCGCCAGGCGCTGTCTGAGTGGCCGCAAGAGGAAGGTAGTCTGACTACCCTGACGAAAGTGGGGTACCAGTTCCGTGTCAACAATACGTAAACGTAAGAGCATGCTATATCATCTGTCGATACGCTACTTTATGCTGCTATTCCTGTCCCTTGTAGTCGTGGCGTCAGCTATGATTTATGGTGTAGGCACTATGTATGAGCGGAAGCAGACGAACGGATTAGCGCAGATCATAGACGATATTGTTCACGCTGCGGAAGCAGGTGGAGGCGTGATTCCGCTCGATAGTGCAGCGTTACAGCGCTGGCTGGATGACAGAGCTGATCAGTATGAGCTGGGTGATCGTCCGATGCTGCTTATTCTCGATGCTGAGGGAAGCGCTGTGCAGCGATACCCTGCGGTGATACCGGTGCATGCGGACGCATTGGACGAACATCTGCCTGCTATCATGAAGCAAGACAGGCAGCTGTTCGAGTTGGAATCCGATCGCGACATTATGCTCCTAGCAGTCACAGCGCCGATCCATGTTCAAGACGAGCGGATTGGATATGCGATTTACCTGGCCCCGAAGCATAGTATGGTGGAGGTACTCGTTACGTTCGGTTATTCGCGGCTGCTGACTGGGTTCCTGCTGATGATATTGGGGTGGTTAGTTGTCTATACGGCAATTAGAAAGCTGGTTAGACCGATCCGGGAGGTCTCAGAGGCAGCGAAGCAAGTTGTCGCAGGCAGATATACAGCTGGGAGCGGCAAGACGTATAAGGAGAAGGAAATTCATGAGCTGATGAGCTCCTTCCAAGAGATGGCTGAGCAGCTGCGCCAACTAGACGTGCTTCGCGCACAGCTGCTGGCCGGTGTGACACATGAGCTCAAGACGCCGATCACCTCAATCAGCGGGTTAACTCAGGCAATCAAGGACAAAGTGGTGGTTGGCGAAGAAGCGGACGAGTTCTTAGAATACTGCATTCTGGAATGCAATCGATTGAAGAAGATGGTCAATGATCTGTTGGATTTCAATAGCTTCGCCGCTAAGTCTATTCATGTGACACTCGAGCTCTGTCACTTGAGGGATGCTGTCACGGGGGTGATCACCCGATGGCAGCTTACCGAGGAACAGTCGAACATACAGATTATACTGGAAGCTCAGGACGAGGCGCGCGACTGGATGACGATGACAGACCTGGAGCGGTTGGAGCAGATTATCATCAATCTGTTGAATAATGCGAGGGATGCCATGGATGATGGCGGGACGATCATCGTTCGCATGTTCACTAATCGTGATCATTTTGTCGTGCAGGTTGAAGATACCGGCAAGGGGATCCCGGATGTGGAGCATGAGATGGTGTTCGAGGCCTTCTATCGCGGTAAGGAGAAGAAGATGGCAGTTCGGGGTCTGGGCATCGGTCTGCCCTTCAGCAGGCTAATCGCACAGAATTTGGGCGGACAGCTTGAGTTGTCCAAGAGCACACGTGAAGGTACCTGCTTCTCGCTGCTGCTCCCGAGAATGAGCACTTAGGACTTTATACCCATTCAATTCAAAATCCACCTATGATAAGTTCTCAATGTGACTTGTCTAGCAGCGTGTACAATCAGGGATGGAATGAGAGGAGGAGCTGGCATGCGGCAGAGGATGAACCGTTGGATGTCAATCATTGCTGGACAGCTTCTAATAGGGGCAACGAAGCTGGCGACGAGGATCATCAGATGGGAGATTCATGGTGAAGAACATGTCCATGAGAGCATCAAGCAAGGCCGTCCGATCGTATTCGCAGGGTGGCATGGTGACAACTTCCTAACCATGTTCTCTTATTATGCCTATTTTCATACTTATTTCAAAGCTGTCATTATCGTGCCGGACAGTTCGAATGGACGGATCATGGAATACTTCGGTACTAGAGCGAATATCGAAGTGATTAAGGTCGGCGCTGAGCTCGGGCCCTCTCAATGGGCGAGAGCGACGGTATCGATGATTAAGCAGATCAGGAATGGACATTGCGCCCTACTGTCGCCAGACGGTCCGAGCGGGCCCGCTTATGAGGTTAAGCCAGGGATCGCGGTGATCAGCCAGCAGACCAAGGCTGTGATTATCCCGGCCTCAGCGGCATCGAGCAAGGGGATAAGGCTTCAGAAACGGTGGGATAAGCACTTGATTCCGCTGCCGTTCTCGAGGAATGTGGTGTACTTCGGCCCGCCCATTGACTCGCACCCCGCCGAGGGAACGATCCCGACTGTCGAGGAGCTTCAAAGCCAGATCACTGTGGCGCTTAATGATGGTTCACAGAAGGCGGAAGCATTGTGCCGGCAGGAATGACTTATGCCGGGCGAGGCGCTGGGTCAGGCACTGCCCTGCCAGTGCATGCATCCGTCCTCTGCGATTGAATATAGTGACTTTTTACCTCACAATTAGACGCCACCGTCCTCTGCGCTCGAATGTAGCAACCTTTTACCCCATATTCGCACGTCTCCATCATCTTTGCTCAAATGTAGCAACCTTTTACCCCACATTCGCACGTCTCCACCATCTGCGCTCGAATATAGTAACCTTTTACCCCACATTCGCACGTTCCCATCATCAACTCACGAATAAAGCAACCGTCTACCCTGCATTCGCACGTCCACGCTAACATGACTCCAATCTACCCATCATAAAATCAGTACTGGCACGAAAAGTATCTTGACTGAATCCTCTTATCTTCGTATAATTTACTCAAACATACCCAACAGTTACCCAAAAAGATACTAAAAGGTGACAAAATGGAGTGAAGAGAGCGAACGCTCTAATACGAAGCAGGAGGATTCAGTCATGGCCGAGACACAGACACAAGTTCGAAAGCTGAGAAATTATATAAATGGGGAGTGGGTGGAGAGTACAACGGATAAGTATGAAGACGTTTACAATCCGGCTACTAAAGCGATAGTCGCGCAAGTGCCCCACTCCACGAGAGAAGATGTGGAAGAAGCGGCGAGAGCAGCGCAGGCTGCGTTCGAGGAATGGAGGCGAGTGCCGGTTCAGAGGCGCGCCCGCGTGTTGTTCGACTTCCATCATCTGCTGCAGGAGAACGCGGAGGAACTGGCAAGACTGATCACCATTGAGAACGGCAAGAATTTGACTGAGGCCAGGGGCGAGGTTCTCCGCGGCATGGAGAATGTGGAGTTCGCAGCCGGTGCTCCGTCCCTCATGATGGGCGATTCCTTGCCAACCATTGCAACGGATGTTGAGGCGACCAATTATCGTTATCCGATAGGCGTCGTTGGCGGCATCGCCCCCTTCAACTTCCCGATGATGGTGCCTTGTTGGATGTTCCCGATGGCGATCGCCACAGGCAACGCATTCATTCTGAAGCCCTCTGAGAAGACTCCGCTGCTGACGGAGAAGTTCGCCCAATTATTCGAGCAGGCCGGCCTGCCGAAGGGCGTATTCAATGTCGTATACGGTGCGCATGATGTCGTGAACGGCATGCTGGATCATCCGGATATTAAGGCGATTTCATTCGTGGGCTCGAAGCCTGTTGGCGAATATGTATACAAGAGAGCAAGCGAGAACCTGAAGCGCGTGCAAGTACTGGCTGGTGCGAAGAACCATGTAACCGTGCTGAATGACGCGGATCTGCCGGATACGGTGACGAATATCATCGCATCGGCATTCGGCTCGGCTGGTGAGCGCTGCATGGCGACAGCGGTTGTAACCGTCGAGGAGGGCATCTATGACGCATTCATGGAGAAGCTTGTGGAGGCGGCGCGATCCATCGAGATTGGCAATGGGCTGGATGACGGGATATTCTTAGGGCCTGTTATTCGTGAGGAAAATAAAACGCGTACGATAAGCTATATCGAGAAGGGATTGGAGGAAGGCGCCAAGCTGGTCCTCGACGGCCGTGAGCGTGTGCGGGAGGACGGATTCTTCGTTGGACCGTCGATCTTCGAGGGCGTCACGACCGAGATGACGATATGGCGTGACGAGATCTTCGCGCCTGTACTGTCTATTATTCGCGTTAAGAATCTCAAGGAAGCAATCGAGATCGCCAATCGCTCCGAGTTTGCCAATGGCGCTTGCATCTTCACCAACAATGCATCAGCCATTCGTTACTTCCGCGAGCATATCGATGCAGGCATGCTGGGGGTTAATCTCGGCGTACCAGCGCCTATGGCATTCTTCCCGTTCTCGGGCTGGAAGTCCTCGTTCTTCGGCACGCTGCATGCCAATGGCAAGGACGGCCTCGACTTCTTCACGCGCAAGAAGGTTGTAACCGCCCGTTACAAGGCGCCTGACTTCGAATAGACACATGAGGAGGAACTAGGATGTCTAAGCTGCTGAGAAAGCCGCTCCAGCTGAAAGCTTCGCCGGGTGTTACGATTGTCCATCATGTTACGGCGCAGAACGCCCCATTAACCTATGTGGAGCTAACGGTTATTGACCTAGAACCCGGAGCGCGATACGCTGGAACACTCACCGGGCAGGAATGCTGCATAGTGGTATTAACCGGAGTGATTCGTGTGAGTGATTATGAACAGACCTTCGAACGGCTGGGTACACGTGAGAGCGTGTTCGAGAAGAAGCCGACAGACAGTGTGTATATCTCCAATGACCGCAGCTTCGAGGTGACAGCAGTTACCAGCGCTCGTGTGGTGCTGTGCTATGCGCCGTCAGACAAGCAGCTCCCGACCAGACTCATCCGCGCTGCAGATAATGGGATCGAGCATCGTGGGAAATTCAACAATCAGCGGCTCGTCCACAATATACTGCCGGATTCCGATCCGACTGCGAACAGCTTGCTCGTCGTGGAGGTGTTCACGGACACGGCGAACTGGTCCAGCTACCCGCCGCATAAGCATGATCAAGACAATCTTCCTGCGGAATCATTCCTGGAGGAGACGTATTACCATGAGATGAATCCGAGGCAGGGCTTCGTCTTCCAGCGTGTGTATACGGATGACCGCCGCCTGGATGAGACGATGGCGGTCGAGAACGGAGATGTTGTGCTAGTGCCGGCAGGCTATCATCCGGTGGGGGTTCCTGACGGGTACCATTCCTACTATCTGAATGTGATGGCAGGACCGACCCGGATATGGAAGTTCCACAATGAACCTGAGCATGAATGGATAATCAATCGATAAGGAGTCGTGAATCCTGTGAAGTATATATTTCCTGAAGCTAGAGACTTTGATATTATCGCCATTGGCCGCGCCTGTATTGATCTGAATGCGAATGAATATAACCGTCCGATGGAAGAGACGATGACCTTCACCAAGTATGTGGGCGGTTCTCCGGCTAATATCGCCATTGGCAGCTCGAAGCTAGGCCTCAAGGCGGGCTTCATCGGTAAGCTGGCCGATGATCAGCATGGCCGCTTCATCGAGCGCTATATGCGCGATGTCGGCATCGACACCTCGAATATGGTGGTTGACCAGGAGGGGCGCAAGACTGGACTGGCATTCACAGAGATCTTGAGTCCGGAGGAATGCAGCATTGTTATGTACCGCGATAATGTAGCTGACCTGTACCTAACGCCGGACGAGGTGAGCGAGGACTATATTAGCAGGGCCAAGATGCTGCTCGTATCGGGTACGGCGCTGTCGCAGAGCCCGTCGCGTGAAGCTGTGCTGCAAGCTGTCAGTTACGCGAGGAGGAATAAAGTCAAGGTCGTATTCGAGCTCGACTATCGCCCGTATACCTGGGTGTCGCAAGAAGAGACGGCTATCTATTATCAATGGGTCGCAGAGCGTTCAGACGTAGTGGTCGGTACGAGAGACGAATTCGATCTGCTCGAGAACAAGCAGCAGGGCAGCAATGAGGACACGATCGCGTATCTCTTCCAGCATGACCCGGATATGGTTGTAATCAAGCATGGTGTGGATGGCTCATACGCCTATATGCGCTCCGGTGAGGTGTTCAGAGGCAAGGCGTATCGCACCCAAGTGCTGAAGACGTTCGGGGCGGGCGATTCCTACGCGTCTGCATTCCTATATGCTCTGTTGTCGGGTCGAGCGATTGAAGTGGCGCTGCAATTCGCCGCCGCATCAGCCGCTATTGTGGTCAGCCGCCACAGCTCTTCGGAGGCCATGCCGACTGTGGCCGAGATTGAACAATTGATTGCTGAGCAGTCGTCCTAAGCCGCGATTGAATTCGGATATGAGGAGTGGAGGACATGGCAAGAATTCGTATGACCGCCGGTCAGGCGTTAGTCAAGTTTCTGAATCAGCAGTATCTGCATGTGGATGGCGAAGAATTTCCATTCGTTGAAGGTGTCTTCGCGGTATTCGGCCATGGCAATGTGCTGGGAATCGGGCAGGCGCTGGAGCAGGACCCCGGCCATCTGAAGGTCATTCAAGGCAAGAATGAGCAAGGCATGGCGCTGTCCGCTATGGCCTACAGCAAGCAGTCGCTGCGCCGCAAGATCTATGCGGTGACGACATCAGTCGGCCCGGGCTCCGCCAATCTGGTAACGGCGGCAGCTACCGCGCTAGCGAATAATATTCCGATGCTGCTGCTGCCGGCAGACACCTTCGCGACGCGCCAGCCGGACCCAGTGCTGCAGCAGATTGAGCAGGAGTACAGCGCAGCGGTATCGACTAATGATGCGCTGAAGCCAGTGTCGCGTTACTGGGATCGCGTTACGCGTCCGGAGCAGCTGATGTCCAGCCTGATTCGCGCCTTCGAGGTGATGACTGATCCGGGCAAGGCTGGCCCAGCAACGATCTGCATCGCGCAAGACACAGCTGGTGAGGCCTTCGATTATGATGAATCGTTCTTCCAGAGGCGCGTGCATTATCTGGATCGCAAGCCGCCGACGGCCCGTGAGCTCGATGGCGCTGTGGAGCGGATTAAGGCGAGCAGGAAGCCGCTCATTATCGTGGGTGGCGGCGCGAGATACTCGGGCGCGCGGGATGTCCTGATGCGGCTGTCGGAGAAGCACCATATTCCGCTGGTGGAGACGCAGGCTGGCAAGTCCACGGTTGAGTCGAGCTTCCCGAATAACCTGGGCGGCGTCGGTGTGACCGGAACGCTCTCCGCGAACAAGGCCGCGCGCGAGGCTGACCTGATCATTGGGATTGGCACGAGATACACAGATTTCACAACAGGCTCCAAGACGGCGTTCCATCCAGATGCGGGCTTCCTCAATATCAATGTCAGTCGTCTGCAAGCATATAAGCTGGACGCTTTCCAGGTGGTGGCGGATGCCAAGCTGATGCTGGAGGCGCTGGAGGAAGCACTGGGCGGGTATCAGACCGCGTTCGGCGAGTCCATCGCGCAGTGGAAGCAGGAATGGCAGGCCGAACGGGAACGGCTGGGAAGTATTATTTTCGATAGGGAGAGCTTCCAGCCTGAGATCAGCGGTCAATTCCCGCAAGCGGTGCTCAATGAATATGCCGACGCGCTGCAGACCGAGCTCGTGCAGACGACCGCGCTGGTCGCGATTAACGATACAGTTGATCCGGAGAGCAATGTGGTGTGCGCAGCAGGCTCGCTGCCAGGCGATCTAGAGCGGCTGTGGCATTCGGAGGCGACGAACACCTACCATCTGGAATACGGGTATTCCTGCATGGGGTACGAGATCGCCGGCGCACTCGGTGTTAAGCTAGCAGATCCCGATCGTGAGGTGTACAGCTTCGTCGGAGATGGCAGCTTCCTGCTCATGCACTCGGAGCTGATCACGGCTCTGCAATACAATCAGAAGATCAATGTGCTGCTGTTCGATAACTCGGGCTGGGGCTGCATCAGCAATCTGCAGATGGGTCATGGCATGGGCAGCTATAACTGCGAATTCCGCACGCATGACAACCGGATCCTCAATATCGACTATGCGAAGGTGGCGGAGGGATACGGTGCCGTCGTCTATCGCGCGAATACGATCGAGGGGCTTCAGGCTGCACTCGAGGATGCCAAGAAGCAGGAGCGCTCGACCTTGATCGAGATGAAGGTGCTGCCCAAGACGATGACCGACGGCTATGAGAGCTGGTGGAATGTCGGCGTCGCCGCAGTGTCAGACAAGGCGGACATCCGCAAGGCGCATGAAGCCAGACAGCAAGTGCTGAACACCATTAAGCAATATTAAAATAGGAATGAGCGTGATACGCATGAGCGATCAGACAATTAGCTGGGGAATCGCGCCGATCGGCTGGCGCAATGACGATGTGCCGGAAATCGGCGCCGGGAATACGCTGTCGCATCTGCTCAGCGATATCGTGGTGGCGGGTTTCGAAGGTACGGAGGTTGGCGGCTTCTTCCCTGAGGCCGATGTGCTGAACAAGGAGCTGCAGTTGCGCGGGCTGAGGATCGCCGGGCAATGGTTCAGCAGCTATATCATACGCGATGGTCTGGAGGCGGCAGCGGCTGCCTTCCGCAAGCATTGCGCATTTCTGCGCGAGGTGCGCGCCGACATTGCTGTCGTATCGGAGCAGTCGCATAGCATTCAGTCCATGCCGCGTTCTGTGTTCGTAGATAAGCCGGTGTTCACTGATGAAGAGTGGGCAGTGCTGACCGAGGGTCTGAATCATCTCGGACAGATCGCCATCGAGCATGGTCTGAAACTGGCGTATCATCATCATATGGGAACCGGTGTTCAGACACTCGAGGAAGTGGACAGACTGATGGCGGACACGGATCCTGCGCTGGTTCATCTCCTGTATGACACCGGGCATATCCATGTGTCAGACGGCGACTGCATGGAGCTGCTGTCCAAGCACAGCTCGCGCATCGCGCATGTTCACTTCAAGGATGTTCGTCCACATGTGCTGTCTGCGTGCCGGCAGGAGAATCAGTCGTTCATTCAATCGTTCCTGCGCGGGATGTTCACCGTGCCTGGCGACGGGTGCATCGACTATGTGCCCATCTACCAGTTCCTGCAGCAGCAGGGCTATCGCGGCTGGATCGTGGTCGAGGCGGAGCAGGATCCGGCTGTCGCCCATCCCCTGGAATATGCGATTAAGGCGCGGAATTATATTGACGAGCAAGTATTGCGGGTTCGCTAAGCGATCAGACTTAACAAGATTCATCAAGGATCATCAAGGTTCATCTCGAATGGAGTGTTCAGGCAATGTCAATTTCGATACATGGAACTAGACTGGTCTCGATGAAGGAGATGATCAGTCAGGCCAGAGCAGAGGGCTATGCGGTCGGTCAGTTCAATATCTATGGTCTGCAATGGATTCAGGCTGCCCTGCAGGCTGCTGAGGAAGAGAGATCCCCTGTCATTATCGCTTCCTCGGATCGCATCGTCGAATTTCTGGGCGGCTTCCGCCTGATCGCAGCGATGACCGAAGAGATGATCAGACAGATGAATATCACGGTTCCGGTTGCCCTGCATCTGGACCACGGCAAGAATGCAGAGCGATGCAGGCAAGCGATCGATGCCGGGTATTCGTCCGTTATGATCGATGGCTCCCATGACCCGATTGCCGAGAATATCGCGATGACCAAGGAGGTTATCGCATATGCGCATGCCAGAGGTGTAAGCGTGGAGGCTGAGGTTGGCACGATTGGCGGGACAGAGGATGAGCTGCGCGGTGAGGTTCGATATGCGGATCCGGATGAGTGCCTGCGCCTGGTGAGCGAGACGGGCATTGACGCGCTGGCCGCCGCGCTCGGCTCCGTGCATGGCCTCTATCAGGGCGAGCCGAAGCTGGGCTTCGAGCAGATGCGGCGAATCGCGGAGTTGACGCAGGTTCCGCTTGTTCTGCATGGCGGCTCTGGCATTCCGGATTATCAGATTGCCAGGGCGATCGAGCTGGGTCATGCCAAGATCAATGTGAATACGGAATGCTTGCAGGCTTGGAGCGGTGCCTTGCGCAATAAGCTCACCGCTGATGAGCACTTGTTCGATCCACGGCCCATCCTGAATGCAGGCAGGGATGCCATCGCGGCAACGATTAAGGAGAAGATGCTATTATTCAAGTCTAGCCGGCGGGTGTAGACTTGGCGAGGAGAGGACAGACATGATTAAGTCCAAGCGGATCAAACAAATCCAGGCGTATATCTATGAGCACCATACGGTGTCTCTGGACGAGCTTTGTGAGGTGTTCGGCGTATCGAAGAATACGATCCGCC
This sequence comes from Bacillota bacterium, assembly GCA_023441055.1. GTDB lineage: Bacteria > Bacillota > Bacilli > Paenibacillales > UBA4045 > JAEZQY01. The sequence goes on from JAEZQY010000018.1 coordinate 128,608, forward strand.
GGAACATTCAAGAGCTGTTCGAGCTTGGCCTGATTCGGAAGGTGTACGGCGGTGTGGCGGTGAACGACTCCACCCTGGTGTCATTCAGCGATCGGAAGACAAGGAACCAACAGCAGAAGCAGCGTATCGCGATGAAGGCTGCCGATTTCGTTGAGGATGGCGATGTCATCTTCCTGGATTCAGGCACGACGACGATGGAGATTATCGACGGGCTGAAGACGAAGTCATTGACGATTATTACGAATAATCTGGATTTTATTTTCCGAGCACAGCCTTATCCGAACTTGAATGTCATTACGACAGGCGGGATGCTGGAGCGCAACACGAACTCCTTCGTCAGCGTCAAGTTTAATTTGTTAACGACGTATAATATTAACAAGGCGTTCATGTCATCGACCGGCATCTCGCTCACTAATGGGGTTACGAATGCGTCTCCGCTGGAGAGCGAGATCAAGTCAACCGTGGTGGAGAAGAGTCCCCAGGTATTCTTGCTGGTGGATCAGGATAAATTCAATAAGCACGGTTTAATTACGTATTGCGGATTAGATCATATTCATTATGTCGTAACTGACGAAGAACCGGCGCCGGAGTTTCTCACGTACTTCAAGGAGCATGATGTGAAGCTTGTCCTAGCCGAATAGCCGGAGAGGTGCTGATGCGGATGATTGACATCAGCTCCTTTTTTTTGTTAACATATCTTACAGTGTAAGATAATTATGCTGGAGGGAATGAATTGGACTACAGATGTTTGGCAGATGAGCTGGTCTATAGCCTGTACAGGTCTTCGAAGTCCCCATTCCAGAAGACCCAGCGGGACGTCTCGCAGGGAGAGATCGCCATTCTCGTATACCTGAATCTCGTCTGTGACGGCATAACCTCGGGAGACATAAGCAAGTTTCTGAAAATAACGACCGGACGAGTCGCGACTGCGCTTAACAGTCTGGAGAAGAAGCAGTGGATCGAGCGACGGAGCGATGAGAGCGATAAGCGGAAGGTACTCGTCTATATAACCGATGCGGGCAGGGAAGTCGCGACCGAGAAGCATGAGGCTGCGATGGCGGAGGTGGTCAAGGTGCTTCGAGCACTCGGTGATGACGATGCTGCTGAGCTGGTGCGCATCGTGAAGCGCATCATCGCAATAACGGATGCAGCGCACGCATAAACGATAGTAGGGGGATAGGAAGATGCTCAGAATTCTTAGATATCTGCAGAGGCGGGAATGGATGTATCTCCTCTGCAGTATTGTGTTCATTGTCGTAACCGTATGGCTGGATCTGAAGCTGCCGGGCTATATGACCGAGATTACGATTCTCGTGCAGTCTGAGGGCAGCGCGATGGGCGGGATTATGCGCAATGGCGGATATATGATGCTATGCGCGATCGGCAGTATGATCGCCTCGATGATCGTGAGTTACTTCGCTGCGCGAATTGCGGCAGGGCTGTCCAGGCGTACGCGCAGACAGCTGTTCCAGAAGACGATGTCCTTCTCGATGGAGGAGATCAACCAATTCTCTACCGCCAGCTTGATTACACGCTCTACCAATGATATTACACAGGTGCAGATGATTGTCGCGATGGGCTTACAGGTCATTGTGAAGGCGCCGATCCTTGCAGTCTGGGCAATCGTTAAGATCGCGGATAAGAACTGGGCATGGACGGCTGCAACTGCAGCCTCAGTCGCAGTGCTGCTCGTCATGCTGACCGCAATCATCCTATTCGCGCTTCCGAAGTTCAAGCGGATTCAGGAGCTGACGGACAATCTTAACCGCGTGACGCGCGAGAATCTGACCGGTCTGCGCGTTGTGCGAGCTTACAATGCGGAGCGCTATCAGGAAGCGAAGTTCGAACGGGCCAATGAGGATGTGACCGCGACGAATCTGTTCGTGAATCGCGTGATGGCTGTGATGTTCCCGGGAATGGGTCTCATTATGTCAGGCATGAGCTTGGCGATCTATTGGATCGGCGCATTCCTGATTAATCAGGCGGGTACAATGGATAAGTTGCCGCTATTCGCTGATATGGTCGTATTCACCGCTTATGCGATGCAGGTCATTATGGCCTTCATGATGATGAGCATGATCTTCGTCATGCTGCCTCGCGCATCTGTGGCCGCGCGGCGCATACTCGAAGTGCTGGATACGAAGGCCAGGATTGTGGACGGAAGTGAAACCATGGGTAAGTCGGGGGCGACTGGCGAGATTGAATTCCGCAATGTCAGCTTCCGCTATCCCGACGCAGGGGATGATGTGCTGCAGCAGATCTCCTTCACCGCGCGCAAGGGTGAGACAGTTGCCTTCATCGGCGCTACAGGCAGCGGCAAGAGTACACTCATCAATCTGATCCCTCGCTTCTATGACGCGACCGAAGGCGAGGTCCTCATAGATGGTGTCAACGTCAAGGCCTACACGCAGGAGGCGCTGCACAATAAGCTCGGCTATATTCCGCAGAGAGCCGTGCTGTTCAGCGGCACGATTGCCTCGAATGTAGCCTATGGCAGCAACGGGGAGGCCGCTTCTGATGAGGCTGCCGTCAGACGAGCCGTGGCCATCGCGCAGAGTACGGATTTCGTGGAGAAGATGGAAGGGCAATATGAAGCGGCAGTCGCGCAAGGCGGTACGAATCTGTCCGGTGGTCAGAAGCAGCGGATTTCGATTGCGCGGGCTGTGAATCGGAATCCGGAGATCTTTATTTTCGACGACTCGTTCTCTGCACTGGATTACAAGACGGACCGAGCGCTGCGCAGCGCTCTTCGAAGAGAGACCGCCGACGCGACCACATTGATTGTGGCACAGCGTATTGGCACGATCCGGGATGCGGACAAGATCATTGTGCTGGATGAGGGCGCGATTGTCGGAATGGGCACCCATCAAGAGCTGATGACGTCCTGCGTGACCTATCAGGAGATCGCATACTCGCAGCTGTCGAAGGAGGAGTTGGCTGATGAGCAGCAGGAATGAGTATACGGTAGGCGATAATGAGAAGCAGACGCAGACGCGGCAGCCTGGCATGGGAGGTCCCCGTCACGGTCCGGGAGGACCGATGATGGCAGGCGGCAAGGCCAAGGACTTCCGCAAGACGATCAGTAGCTTGATCGCGTATTGCCGCGCGTATGTCCCGATTATTCTAGTCGCCCTGACGCTGGCCTGCGCGGGCGCCATCTTCCAGGTCATCGGCCCGGATAAGCTGAGCGAGATTACGGACATCATCACAGCGGGGATGTTGACCCAGATCGATCTGGACGCCGTCACGGCTGTCGCAACCTTCCTGGCTGTGCTCTATGGGCTGTCCTTCGTGTTCAGCTATGTACAAGGCTATATCATGGCGACTGTGACGCAGCGTATTACCAAGAAGCTGAGAACCCACATTTCGGGTAAAATAAACCGTTTGCCGCTGTCGTACTACAATCGCAACAGCACGGGCGATGTGCTCAGCCGTGTTACGAATGACGTCGATACGATCGGTCAGACGCTGAATAACAGCCTGGGCAGCTTCATCACGGCGATCACGACCTTCCTAGGTGCCACCGTCATGATGTTCTATTCTAATTGGCTCATGGCGCTGTCCGGTATTCTCGCTACGATTGTCGGATTCTTCTTCATGATGGTGATCATGAAGAAGTCGCAGAAGCACTTCAGCTCGCAGCAGCAAGAGCTCGGCAAGATCAATGGCCATGTCGAGGAAATTTACGCGGGGCATCCTGTGGTGAAGGTCTATAACGGGGAAGCAGATGCCCAGCGCACATTCGACGAGATCAATGAGCGACTCTATACCAGCGCCTGGAAGTCACAGTTCCTGTCCGGCCTGATGATGCCGGTTATGTTCTTCGTCGGCAACTTCGGCTATCTGGTCGTGTGTGTCGTCGGCGCGCTGCTTGCGACTAACGATGTCATTACCTTCGGTACGATTGTGGCCTTCATGGTCTATATTCGACTGTTCACGAATCCGCTCACGCAATTCGCGCAGATCGCGACGAATTTACAATCGACCGCAGCTGCGGCCGAGCGTGTATTCGAATTCCTCGAAGAAGCGGAGATGGAGGATGAGCGGGATAAGACCGATTATCTGGAGACGGCTAGAGGGGATGTTGAGTTCCGTCATGTGAAGTTCGCTTACGAAGGGACGGATAAGCTCGTGATCAAGGACTTCTCCGCGCACGCCAAGCCGGGCCAGAAGGTTGCGATTGTCGGTCCTACCGGGGCAGGTAAGACGACGATTGTCAACTTGTTAATGCGCTTCAATGAGATCCTCGAGGGGGATATCCTCATTGACGGCGTATCGATTAACAAGCTTACACGCAGCAATGTGCACGAGCTGTTCTGCATGGTGCTGCAGGATACGTGGCTGTTCGAGGGGACCATTCGGGAGAATATTGTGTATTGCAAGGAGGGCGTCACCGATGAGCAGGTGGAAGCCGCCTGCAAGGCAGTCGGTCTCGACCACTTCATTAAGAGTTTACCGAACGGCTATGAGACGGTGCTGAATGATAAGGCGAATCTGTCAGCCGGTCAGAAGCAGCTCATGACGATTGCCCGCGCGATGATCGAGAATGCACCGCTATTGATACTCGACGAAGCGACCAGCTCGGTCGACACGCGCACCGAAATTCTCATCCAGGAAGCGATGGATAAGCTGACCGTCGGCAGAACCTCCTTCGTCATCGCTCATCGGCTGTCAACCATTCGCAATGCTGATCTGATCCTGGTGATGCGGGACGGGGACATTATCGAGAGCGGCAATCATGCGGAGCTGCTGGAGAAGGGCGGCTTCTATGCCGAGCTGTATAACAGCCAGTTTGAGGAGGCCTCGTAGCGGCTGCAGCGCGGTTGCACGGTCGTCGCTAAGTAGTCGTTCGTAGCTGACGATTATCTGGACACAAACCAAACTTGAACGAAAAAACGTACAAAATAGCTCACGTGGTTGCTGAAATACTCGTTTTATACGAAAAACCGTACAAAATAGACTCGAGTGGCCCCCAAAGTACTGATTTTGTACGAAAAACCGTACACAAGAGGCTCATGAGGCTGCCGAAATAATGATTTTGTACGAAAAAACGTACAAAACGCACTCGGCTATTCTTCTGTTGACTGAACAATTAACCGCTCTATAGTTAATCGACAGCTACCGTTATACGTTTGATCAGCAGTCGTCATGTGGTCGTCTGATCGAGCAACAACGGAATAATATGATCACGGAACAGATCGAGAGGCGATGAGCCTCTCTTCTGCTGTTCACGCGTCATAACGACAACGAGCTCCAGCTCGGGCGCGATGAAGATGAATTGTCCGCCGAAGCCCCGCGCGTAATAGTAAGGCAGATTCAACACGCGATCGCACCACCAATGCCAGCCGTACCAGCCGCGCTCAGGCGGTGTTGCCGCGATGGCTGGTGCAGTGGCGCGCGCTGTCAGCGCCTCTGATACGAGCTGTATGCCCGCGTGCTCCCCCTCATGCAGGAAGAGCAGGCCGAATTTCAGCATGTCATCGGCAGTCAGCTCCAGGCCGAAGCCGCCAGTATGTATGCCTTGCGGATCTTGTTTCCACTTATATTGCGCGATGCCTAGCGGGCCGAATAACTGTTGTTCGGCGAATGCCGCGATCGAGGTGCTGATCGATTGAGCCAGGATGGCTGCCAGCAATTGTGAAGCGCCTGAGTTATAGATCATCTTCGCCCCTGGCTCATCAGACATCGGCTGCTGGAGCGTGTAGGCTACCCAGTCCGCGGATCGCGACATCTTAGGGAAGGAATTTGAGCCTCCGAACTCAGTCCAACGGAAGCCTGGACTGAGTGTGAGCAGATGCTCCAGGGTGATGCGCTGCTTGCGCTCATCAGGATCGGCGATCAGCTGCGGGAAGAACTGCGTAATCGGGGTGTCAGGCGGCGGGATCCGCCCCTGTTCCATGGCGATGCAGATCAGCGCCGACAGCACACTCTTGGTGCAGGAATTGATTGGCATCAGCTGGGAGGAGGCATAGGGAACACGCTCGCCATGATAGATCAGTGATCCGCGGCTATGAATGATGCAGCTGCTGAGCTCATAGCGTTCAACCGCATCTGATAAGGTGTGGATAGTCATTAGATTCATTCCTTTATTCGACATAATGATCGCGCAGTTACTTGGACTATATCCTGCTATTATACGCAATATCAGCGGGCTGATCCCGCGTCTCTTACTAATCGCTCCCCAACATAGTATAATAGGCTTAGCTGACTGATGAGGAGACCTAGTGAATGAAATCCCTTAGATTATTGTTGCATCCTGTAGGATTAGCGCGATTTACCGGCGTTATCGACGGCGTATCGCTGCTGATTCTGCTCTTAATAGCTATGCCGCTCAAGTATTGGGCGGATCTGCCTTACGCAGTCACACTCGTAGGCTCGATACACGGCGGTATATTCGTGGTGTATCTGCTAGCCGTCCTGTATGCCCAGATTCGTGTGCGGTGGCATATCGGCTGGACGCTGCTATCGATTGCCGCGGCATTCATTCCGGCCGGCAACTTCGTGCTGGAGCGTTATCTGAAGCGGCATGAAGCGAGATTCACGGTTAAGCCGCTGTCCAAGTCTTGGTTGGTCTACGCCATTATCCTCTTTACCTTCATCGACTTGTTCACCCAGCTGCCAGTCATGAGCACCTACGCGTTGTCTGTAGGGGCAAGCGCGATGGTTGCCGGGATAGCCGTGGGCATGTACTCCATGACCAATACGCTTGGCAATATATTATCTGGTATCTTCACAGACCGTTATGGTGCATATCGTGTGATCAGCCTAGGGCTGGTGCTGGCGAGCATCGCCCTATTACTGTACAACATCGTAGATAATGTTGCGACCTTGCTGGTCGTTCGATTCATCCACGGCTTCCTCGGCGGACTAATCGTACCGGCGGCCTTCACGTATATGGCGAATCACACCCAGCGCGAGAAGCAGGGGAGCCGCAGCGCTGTTACAGGCGCATTCGTCGGCATGGCAGCCATAATAGGTCCGGCGTACAGCGGCATTATGGCGAGTCGCACCTCGGTGCCGTTCGTCTTCACGACGATCGCGATCGCGGGGTTCCTCTTATTCGCTGTGACCGTGCTGTTCTTAAGAACGCATACGCAGCAGGTCAAGAAGGCGAATCGCGTCAGCCAGAAGGTAGAGTTGAATCGTCTGTTGATTATGGCTTTCTCAGGCGCGTTCTTCCTGATGTTCTCGCAGGGAGCGCTTGCTTATCTGCTGCCGCAGCATGTGGAGAATTTGGGGTATGACTCCCAGCTTAGCGGCACGCTGCTCAGTACATTCGGACTTGTCGCTGTGCTGATGTTCATCCTGCCGACGAACAAGCTGTTCGACCGCATCTCACCTGTGACGAGTCTAGCGCTCGGGTTAGGCTTGATCGGGATCAGTCAAATTCTGATCGGACAGAATAGCAGCACGGTTATCCTGTATATGATTCTAGCCTTGTACGGCTTCGGCTTCGCCTTCCTGTTCCCGGCCATCAATATGCTTCTTGCGCACGGGACGGTGAAGGAGAATCGAGGTAAGGCGTACGGTTACTTCTATGCGCTCTTCTCAATTGGCGTTGTCGTCGGCTCCTCGGGGTTAGGTCTGCTGCCGGGCTCCATCGAGACATTGTTCATCGTGACCGGCTGCTGCCTGCTGGCATGTGTTGCATGTGTGCTGGCGCTGCGTATGATGAAGAGACGTGCGGAATGAATAGGGCACAGATGCAGGATTGTCTTTTGAAGCTGATGTTGGTGCTGGTACGGGATCGCGGGGCGATGCAAGGACGGATCAGAAATGTTGGGTACCTGAGGGAGTATGCGGAGCTGCCGGATGATCTAGGCGCGCAGACCTTGAGCCGGATGAGCGAGGAGGAGCTGCTCGCGTTGGCAGAGCGCGTTGGCATTAGGAAGCGGCCGGTTGACGCCAAGAGTGATATCTATCTGAATGACGTCGGATATGTGATACATGCATTGGCGAACCGGCCGCTGGTCATTATGGACGGTCTGTCGCGAGCGGAGCTGGAACAAGTATGCCGGCAGGTTCATATAGGGATAGAAGAGGTTGATCGGTTGGCTGCGGACTATTGGGAGCTTCGACGAAGCGGGGAGATTAGTGCGTCGATTAGCAATCACGAGCCGTTGTCACCGTTCCAGGGGCATCGCGCGCTCCTGCAGCCGCTGATCACCTATTATTTGTTCAGAGGATCCGAGCGCGGTGATTCGCGGTTCCCGGCGGACTGTATGCTGGATTACAGCGATCCGATGAACACGAATACATGGGTCATCTATGAGCCGGATGAGGCGATGGATGTGCTCTGGGATAGACTGAGCTTCCGACTGGATGAGGATGACCAGGACGGGTGGAAGCTGTACGTTAGTGTTGCAGGTCATGATACATCAATAGAAGGGAGTACAGATAGATGACTAGACAGATTGGCCAGAATGCCATTGAACAAGCGATTATGAACCGGCGCTCAATCAAGCGATTCAAGAAGGACGCAATCGACCCGGAGATCATTGTTGCGCTGCTTAATGTGGCGAAGTGGGCACCGAATCATAAGCTGACGGAGCCATGGCGGTTTCAATTGTATGTGGGAGCGGGCAAGGAGCGATTCATTGAGGCGTACCTGGGCGCACAGCCAAAGGTAGACGGGAAGCTGACGGAGAAGGCGCGGCTGAATGCGCAGTATTATCGGGATATCCCGGCGCATCTGATCGTGATCATGCCAGAGGATCCTCGGCAGAAGCAGTGGGATGAGGATTATGGCGCCGTCTCCGCGCTCATCCAGAATTTCCAGCTCGCGGCTTGGGAGAGAGGGATCGGGATGATCTGGCGCACGAACGACTACATCTATCAACCCGCCTTCCGGGAAGCGCTGGGTGTCAAGCCTGGCGAGAAGATCGTCGGAACGCTGATGCTCGGGTACCCCGAACATGTGCCGGCGCCAGTAGAACGCGCCGACATCCGTGAGCGGATCGCGATTATCGACCAGTGATGGACATAACGTGGTGTGGGCATGTTGGCGGAGGAATTGGGATGCGGGATTAGGTTGAGATAGATGGGATAGTCGATGTAGTTGGGATAGTTGGGGTATTTGGAGTAGATGAGATAGATGGGATAGATGGGATAGTTGGGGTAGTTGGGGTATTTGGGGTAGATGAGATAGATGGGGTAGTTGGGATAGTCTCGGTGGTTAGGGTATTTTAAGTAGTTTAGGTGGTCGGTGTAGGTGGTTGATGTAGTTGAACTTGACGGACGGCGAACTGCATTTTTACATTAGGATTGTAGGAAATTCACCTTTTTAGGCCGTTAACCTGTAAATCTGCAGGTTAACGGCCTAAAAAGAGTGATTCCGACATGGAATGGACCATTTAACTGCAGATTTGCAGGTCATCCCGGGCATTCTTATGATTTTGCTTCGAGGAGATGTAGATATGCAGGTTGATGGGCTGAATCTGTCGCTAAGCGCCATCCTCCAGCTCACTCCTCCTTATATTAGCTAGAGGATGACGCTGAAGCTGCGGCTGCTGCAGAGGCAGCAGCTGCAGCGGTGATGGCAGCTTGCTGTGCAATGACGATGTTCGTCAATGTGGTGGAGAGTGTCGATGTAACTACACCACTCTTCATCTCATCGACGTAATCGAACGCGATTAGTAAGGCGGCGAACAGCAGCAGCTCCTGCTGGGTGATCGACCACTTGCCTAGGCCCGGCTGCTGGCGCAGATCGTTGATCGCCTTGGATACTGCCGTTGCGATATCATCGATCTCGGCCGGCAATAGCGACAAGATACCGAGTGAAGGTAAAGTATACTCCTTGTCCATTCTGAGGCTGCGTGCACGGAAGGTGTCCCGCAATGCGGTCAGTCGCGATTCGACTGGTGTCTCCTCGCCGCTGAGCACCAAGATTTGGGATAGGGCTTGAACGGCGTTGCTAGAACGGAATTCACGCTTGAAGGTTGTGTGCAGCTGCTGGATTCGCATAAGACCGTATGTGACATCCATGTTGGTCAGCCCCAGCATGGCGGTGTAGATGTAGTCGTCTTGTCCTGTGATGAAGCGGTGCTGGGATTTCATGCCGTCGTAGAATGCCTTCGACCTCTTCACTGTTTCCGCATAATTCTCCGGCTGAGTATTGGCGGCGATCTGATAAGCGGAGATCACTAGGAAGTCGGAAGATCTGAATTTGGCATTGCGCATCAGATCATAGACGTGAATGGTGCTTGTCAGTAGCTTCTCCGAATCAGGCTGCAGGGAGAGCAATGTGGCTAGGGTCATTTGAGAGTTGCCGCGGAAGGCGGAGAATAGACCGGCTTGCTGCTTGATGCGATCATAGCTAACCTGAATCGCTTCGATATCAATCGTCTTGTTCTGCTGTGCATATAGCATGGCGGCTAGCCGCTTCAACATGCTGTTCTGCCATTTAAATTTATGTTTCATCTGCTGGATATTGGCGGCGAATAGTTCGAGTCTTGCCATCGTATGGTCCCTCATCCCATCATCTCCTCGTATCATAGACTTCGATCATGTAGATTATGATTTATAGTACGACGCAGATAGGGTTTGAGTTTCAACCAGTGGTACAAGTAAATGACTCTGTTCGCTTGTCATACGAACACATGTTTGTTATAATATGGGTGGAGTCGCAAATTGAAGGAGGATTCAGATGTCTGAAGCAAGACTTGAGCGGATCGAGGATATGGTTGGACAACTGGTTAGCATGGTTGGGACAGTCATCAAGGATCAGCATGAGATGAAGACGGATATCGCGGAGATGAAGACAGATATCTTCAGCATCAAGTCAGACATCAAGTCCATCCACACACGCCTTGAGCGGATCGAAGAGTGGCAAGAGCGTGATCAGGAGCTTAGACAGTATCAGCTGGATAAGATCGCAGAGCATGATCGGGATATCTACGCGCTCAAGGCGCGAGTGACTAAGCTATAGTTTAATTTACTTCACATACTAATCTTATATAGAAGACCATCGCCCGCCGATCATTGGCCCCTGCTTGTTAGACTTCATCTGACGAGTGCGGACTATTCAATTGGGAGCAGTGGTCTTCTTCGCATGCACTCATGTATGCAACGAGCCTATAGACGCTGCCTTCAGAGCATCTTCACGTGAGCCTGAGCTTATCCGTTGGAAAATAAAACATGTCACCTGCTAAGGTGCACTAGCTGTTGCGTGTGCAACACCAATAGAGCGCTGCTTGGTTGCAGCACTCTATTAGTGTTACGCAGGTAGAGTGAACTTATGGCAGCACATTGCCGGCAGCGCGATAGATGGCGTACCATTCCTCACGCGTGAGATGAATCTCGCTTGCCCGGATGCAATCTTGAATGCGTTGCAGATTCATCGTACCGGTAACCGGCTGCATGCGTGCCGGGTGGCGTAATAACCAGGCAATGGCTATCGTTGTGTTGCTGACGTTGTATTTGGCCGCGATTGTATTGATCTGTTGATTGAGCTCTGGGAAGACTGGATTGCCTAGGAACGCGCCTTGGAAGAAGCCATACTGGAACGGCGACCAGGGCTGTATGGTAATGTCATGCAGTCGGCTGTAATCCAACACGCTGCCATCCCGATCAATCGCAGAGTCATTCTCCATGTTCACATTGATGCCGTTCGTGATCATGGTCGCATTGGTAATGCTGAGCTGCAGCTGGTTGGCGATAATCGGCTGCTTGACATAGCGTCTGAGCAGGTCAATCTGCATCGGCTTCTGGTTGGATACACCGAAGTGGCGAACCTTACCGGAGTTATGTAAGATATCGAAGGCCTCCGCAACCTCCTCCGGCTCTACTAGCGCGTCTGGGCGATGCAGGAGCAGAACATCCAGATAATCTGTCCGCAGCCGCTGTAGAATACCATCAACGGACTCGAGAATATGTGACTTGGAGAAGTCGAACATGCCCTTGCGAATCCCGCACTTCGATTGCAGGATCATCCCCTCACGAATGCTGGCATTCATCTGTACCGCGTCAGCGAAGATCTCCTCGCATGTTCCGCCGCCATAAATATCCGCATGGTCGAAGAAGTTCGCCCCATGCTCCATAGCAGTCCGCACGAAGCGCTCTGCCTCTGCCTTGTCCAGGCCATTGATCCGCATGCAGCCGACGGCCACTACGGGCACTTCCAGATTGCTGGTTCCTAGCTTCATCGTACGCATATTACTCAACCTCCAACATATAGTGGTGGACAGGAATAGATTACTCTTCAATTGTGACATATTGGCTTTGAACGATGCAAGTAAGATCGGCTATTCGAGATACAAGTGTGTGCACTTATGCGATAGAATGGAAGATAGGCGGCATCGATCAGGGCAGAAGTGTTACCTGGGAATGTTACTCGTGAATGTAACCCATGAACGCTATGAGGGAAGGTAGATGGGATGAATATCGTTGAATATGTGGAGCGGGAATTGGCGCGGTTGGCAGACAAGAGCTTTAACCTGGTCGATAGTCTGGTGCTGTCACAATTCGCTTATCTATATTTGGATGACGTGGTTCCGGCACCCTCGCGGCTTATGGTACCGGTCCGGATCGGCGAGTTGCTGCGGGCAGAGCTGTTCGCGCAGATGTTCCGAGACGTACGTGATCCGGATAACAATCGAAGGCTGTTGTTCGCGCTTGCGGCGAGCCCGCGATTTCGAGAGATGAAGCTATGCTGCTATGTGAATAAGGTTGATGCGCGGACGGAGAAGCAATTCTCTGCGGTCACCTTTCTGTTGGAGGATGGAACCGCCTATCTCGCTATTCGCGGTACAGATGCAACCTTCATCGGCTGGAAGGAGGACTTCAATATGGCCTTCGTCAGTCCGGTTCCTTCACAGGAAGAGGGGGTCCATTATCTGAATGGGGTGGCCGGTCTCGTTCCGAACAAGCTGAGGATTGGCGGGCACTCCAAGGGCGGCAACATCGCGGGGTATGCCGCCATTCATGCGTCAGAGGCGGTGCAGGATCGGATTGTCGGCGTGTATAGTCATGATGGTCCGGGCTTCAAGCCAGGGCTGTTGCAGAGCAATGCCTACCGGAGAATGGCTGATCGTGTCCATAAGACAGTGCCGCAGTCCTCGGTTGTCGGTATGCTGCTCCAGCAGCAGGAGGAGTTCCGGATTGTCGAGAGCTTGCGATATGGGCTTGCACAGCATGACCCATTCTCCTGGGTGGTCGAGGGAGATGACTTTCGCTATGTGAATCAATTGTCGAGCAGCGCGCTCTATATGAACCGAACGATCAACCACTGGCTCGGTACGCTCACGGATGAGAAGCTTGCGCTGTTCGTCGATACGCTATTCCAGATGATCGGAATGTCGAATGCTTCGACAATCTATGAATTTTCCGAGGACTGGCATAAGCGCGCTCTGGCTATCCTTGCAGCAATGAAGACCGTCGACGCTGACACGCGCAGATTCCTGCTGCAGACGATTAAGGCGCTGATGAAGAGCTCATTGCAGAATTTATCGCTGCCGCGCAAGGCTGAGCGCTTGGAGAAGTCGGTTCAGACAGGTCAAGCAGATCATGCAGATCACGCAGATCAAGAAGGTGGCGCGGATCAAGCAGGTAGCGCGGAATAGTGAGGTGATGCACTCAGAGAGGCGATTGTTGCAAATCTCCAACAAAATCGCTTCAATTTAGCGTTTTGAGCTATGAATGTTGCGAGGATCCAACAATAGTTCTATTTTGAGCGTGATAAGGGGGGTTAGAGGCAGAGAATGTTGGATATTCGTAACAATGTACAGCTCTGGTCCGACTCAGCGTTCGGATTGTTGGATTCTTGCAACATTCCTATCAGTTAACGTCTGCTGACTGCCCGCGCCATATCGCACAGCACCTCGCATTCGCTTAAGCCAATAACCCCTGCAACGCGCTCGGATGGAGCTGATAGCTGACCGTGTACTTGCCTTCCTCGCCCATGATGGGATGGAACCAGGCTTTTGCACATAGGGATTGAAGCGCGCGCACGACGGTGCGATGGTCAATGCCCAGATGACGCTTGACATCGATAGGGCGCAGCGGTCTAACCAGCATGCATGCCAATCGGATGATCTCGCGCTCTACGAGCGTGTCTATCGCAATCGGTGTAGCTATGGCTTGATACCGATTGAGAACCATGCGTAGCAGCGTGATGCATTGTTCGGGATTGTGCGCGACATCATCATAAGAGAAGGAGATCACCTGATAGCCTGCAGCGGTCAGGAATGTCTCACGGTTCAACTCCTTACAGTATTGCCTTCTATCCATATCGCGAACATGCGGACCGTAGCCTTTGATCTCAATAACTAGCCGCACAATCCAAGTAATCCACACGAAATCGCAATAATAAGGGATACCTCGCCAATCGATCACCTCATATTCAGGGTGCAATTGGTCGAAGTTCCCGCGCAGCTTCCACCAGATATTGTGACAGAACAGCTTCTCCGCTTCCTTATGCCCTCTCTCCAATCGTCCGCGCCTCTCCCCAGTTCTCCGTGCTAAGTGTTGCGCAATGAACTCCCCATGTGCACGCTCGAAATCCATACCAATCATCCTCCCTCATCAAAATAAAACAAGCACGCCCCGCAGCCATTCCAGAAGAATGGAGCAGGACGTGCTTCGTCACTGGAATCAATTATAGCTGGAAATTCGATGGGTGACTAGTAGAATATGACGATTCTCATGTTGAGTATGATAAACTCTCTATAAGATATAAATGAAAGCATGGAGGAGATAGTATGATGCAGGATCATTTGAAGTCTATCTTGGACAGGTTGGATGCGCGGGACCAGTTGCAACCACTATCGCCGACGATGACATGGGAGCCAGAGCTGGAACCAGCGATTGAGCGTCTGGAATGGGTAGGCAAGCGAAACCATACAGCGGTTATTACACTTATCGCAGGACTTCATCTGAGGAATGACAGCTTGGATCGCTCGCATACCTATGCGCAGGAGATTGAGCATGACGCTACAGGCGCTTACTGGCATGGGATTATGCACCGGATGGAGGGGGATTATTCCAATGCGAAGTACTGGTTTACGCGCGCGGGCAAGCATCCTGTTATGACAACAGTGCAGCAGGGGGTGGCTGAGTGGCTCCGGGATGTATGGGACGAAGCTTCAATCCCGCAAGGGCGAGTGTTGAGCGCGCTGCGCACATACCGAGATGCTGCCGCTTGGACGCCTTCTACATTCGTTGACCTTATTCAGTGGCTGGAAGCTGGCGACGACTCTGGATCAACGCAGGATATCCTGGAGCATCTACAGCATATTGAACTAACCGCGCTATTCGAGCATACGCTTCAAGCCGCGTTAGCGGTTCTGGACTAGGTTTGTAGAGTAGATTTATTACAACAACTCGTGAGTCCGTATCCCTTCACCAGATGCAAACAAAGGAGGTATAATGGGAATGTAGCAGTGCATGGTCTAGCAGGATAATGGTTTGTGCGGGAGGAAAAGGAAACCATGAAGAAAATCAATCGCACCTTTGTAAAATATTTCATTTCGTTTTTTCTCGTATACTTAATTCCGGTTCTCGTTTTAGGTGCTATGTTGTATTGGAATGCGGTTCATGAACTGCGTGACGAAATTGAAGCGCTGAATCTGGACAAGCTTAGTCAGATCAAGTTGACACTGGAGGAAGATTTGCGCGGTCTTGAACAAACCGCAGGGAAAATGTCCTTTGATCCGCGTCTGACGCCTTATATGGTAACGGGAAATGCTTACACGAAACGAGAAGCGATTGATGAACTGGGCAAATATAAAATCAACAGTCCTTTTGCAGATGAACTGTTCTTATATTTGAAGAGGGACGATTTCATTTATTCATCCACAGGTTCCTCCTCCTTAACTACATTTACGAATAATATGTATTTAACTTCAAGAGCCTCCGAGTTGGTTGAGCAGTTGCGGGATTCCTCGCAAACAGTTCTGAAAGCGGAACGAGGCATCATATTCGGTAACGATGAGGATCAGAATATGATTTCTTACATGGTTCCGGTTCCTGTGAAAAGCCACACCTCATACGGAAGTGTCCTGTTTGTGATCAATGAAAAGCGGATCAAGCAACTGATTGAGAATGTATTGGGTGATTATACGGGTGCAGTTTATATTGTGGACGAAGGCAAAAATATTGTGGCGAAAAGCAGTGCGGGCTACATGGAAGAGGAGGCCATCGATCATCTTGTGGCCTCACCCTTGCCCTCCGGATTGTCTGAGCAAACCTGGAATCGAGCGAGTTACTCGGTTGCGGTCAATCAATCTGACATGACTGGCTGGACATTGCTGCTTATGATGCCAACGGAACAATTCTTTGGAAAAGTGATGGAAGTGAGGACATTGTTCTACGGGCTTATTGCGATTCTGGTGATTGCCGGTCTTAGTACCGCATTTTTGATCTCTCGTTTGCACTATCGTCCCATTCGTGAACTGACACATTACTCCCGGCTTGTCGGAGATTCTCGCTCAACAGAAAGGGGGGCGAGTGAGTTTGAACATATACGTCATGTATTGGATGACGCCATTGCGCAACATCGGAGTTTGGAAACTGAGATGAAGGAGCAATTGCCAATTGTCCGCGAGAAAATGTTGACTCGGTTGTTGAAAGGGACGCTCCGAGATGAGGCGGAACTGCGGCAATCCTTGCTAGCAAATGGCATTCAAATGCTTGGTCCTCTGTATTTTGTGCTCTACGTATCATGGGATGAAGCTGCGTCTGGAACTTTATCAGGCGATTATGAAGAAATTGTAAGAGCTCTTAGCTTTGTGGAGGTTGATAGGGGCGCGGCTTATGGGGTTGAATTGGCTCAAGAGCATGTGATTTCACTCATTATCAGCATCAGCGGTGAGATGGCGAAGAGTCGCCCTGTACAAGAACGGGTAGTGAGCCAGTTATATGTGCGAATGGAGCAGCTAGCCCGGGTGCGGCCGATTGTCGGAGTCAGTAACTTGTATGAACGTCTAGCTGCAGTGAATCGTGGTTTTATCGAGGCATCTGCCGCGCATTCGTATCACTGGAAGCTGGGCAAGGAGAAGCCAATTTACTTCGATGACATTAAATCCATGCACAACAATTACGAGTGGTATCCGGTGGAGAATCAGCTGCGTTTCTTGCAAAGCCTGAGACAAGGCGATCAAGTAGTGGCCGGTGAGATGCTCTCCGCAATCATTGAGGATTTGAAAACGAATGCTAGCTCTTTCTTATTATTAAAAAGTATTAGCTCTGAAATGATTAATACTGTTATGAAAACATTGAGTGAATTAAGTGTGCCGGATTACTCGCGGTATGCCAAGGAACTCATTTCGACGGCATCGTTGGATGATTTGGAGCAGAAGTTACGGAATTTGATTGTCATCGTGTGCGGGCATGTCGAGCAGATAAGGGAGAGCAACAATTTGTCATTGCGCAATTCGGTTTTGAACTATGTGCATGAGCATTTTCAAGAATACGATTTCAGTCTCGACAAGGTTTCTGATCAGTTCCGCGTATCCTCCTCCTATTTGGGGCGCTTTATAAAAGATCAAACCGGATATACATTCATGGATTATGTAACTTATTTGAAGATGGAGGAAGTAAAGGACAGTTTGATCCACACGGATCAGACGATTCAGGAGATCATTGAACGGGTCGGCTATCAAAATATGTCCAGCTTCATACGCAAGTTCAAGGCGCTTGAGGGAGTTACCCCGGGGCGATACCGGACGCTGTATGCCTCCACGAAGCGGGATTGATGATATTAATGGAGAAGCCGAAATGTAATGTCTTATCATAAAACGCATTGTGTCGAATTTGGACATGATGCGTTTTTTTATTGTTATGATTGTACGATTTCGCATACCGCAAATGGATACGGCATAGTGCCCGATGTAGTCTTTGGCACAGTGTATGCGCATTCTGATTGTAGGCAAGGAGGGGCGATCGCGGTAAGCTGTGCCTACAGACGAAAGGGGAGAAACCATGAACCGTTCACACCTTTTTTTGAGCAGCGTACGAAAGAGGTGGCAGCTTTATTTGTTCTTGTTGCCTACATTAACTTATTTTATTGTATTTCATTATGTGCCGATGTACGGATTGCAAATTGCGTTCAAGCGATATTTAGCGTCAAAAGGAATTTGGGGAAGTCCGTGGCTTGGCTTCGAGCATTTCGACCGATTTTTTCACTCATATTACTTTTGGACGTTGATCAAGAATACGCTGCTCATTAATGTGTACCAGCTCGCGCTTTTTCCGATTTCCATCATCATCGCTTTATCATTGAATGAATTGAAGAATGGGAAGTTCAAATCGGGTGTGCAAACGATCACGTATGCGCCGCATTTTATTTCCACCGTGGTCATGGTTGGGATGATCATCACATTTCTTGATCCACGAACGGGTATCGTCAATCGGTTAATCGAGACCATGGGGTTTGAGGCGATCTCTTTTATGATTGAGCCAGGGTGGTTTAAGTCCATATTTGTTCTTTCCGGGGAGTGGCAGAACCTGGGCTGGGGCGCCATCATTTATCTAGCTGCGTTGGCTGGCATTAATCCTGAATTGTATGACGCGGCTAAAGTGGATGGCGCAAGCAGACTGCAGCGCATTCGGTATATCAACATTCCCGGGATTATGCCTACTATCATGATCATGTTGATTCTCAGTATGGGGAACATGATGGCAGTGGGGTTTGAAAAGATTTACTTGCTGCAAAATGAATTGAATATGGAATCCTCTGATGTCATCCAAACCTATGTTTACCGAAGCGGACTTCTTCAGGCGCAATACAGTTATTCCGCGGCGATCGGGTTATTTAACAATGTAATCAATTTCATCATTCTGGTTGTGTTCAACCGGTTGGCAAGACGAACCGGAAACAGTTTATGGTAGGGGGAACGACATGGTAAGGGAATCCGCATCTGATCGCTGGTTTATCATTGCAAATTACACGTTTGTGATCTTCATCACGCTAAGTGTCCTCTATCCGCTATGGTTCATTGTCAGCGCATCCTTCAGTGATCCGCAATATGTCAATAGCGGTCAAATGTATGTATGGCCCAAAGGCTTCACCTTAGAAGGCTATGAGCGCGTATTTCAAAATCCGGACATCTGGATCGGGTATCGCAACACGATTTTTTATACGATCGCAGGGGTGCTGATCAACTTGTTATTTACGCTTCCCGGTGCGTATGCATTATCTCGTCCGGATCTGGTTGGGCGGCATGTGTTTACTTTCATTATTGTGTTTACGATGTTTTTCGGTGGCGGACTGATCCCTACATATTTGCTGGTCAAGAATCTGGGCATGGTCAATACGATATGGGCGTTATTACTGCCTAATGCTGCAGGAGTGTTCCAAATTATCGTGACGCGAACTTTTTTCCAGAGTTCCGTTCCTAGAGAGCTTGAAGAAGCGGCGGAAATTGACGGCTGTTCAACATTACGGTTGTTTATCCGTATTGTGTTGCCGATCTCACTGCCAATAATTGCGGTAATGTCTTTATTTTATGGTGTAGGACACTGGAATCAATATTTTGCAGCATTGATTTATTTGAAAAGCCGGGACTTGTATCCGCTGCAATTGATTTTACGGGAAATTCTGGTGCTGAATGAAATGACGGATATGCTTCTGTCCGGCGGGATGGATTTTGAAGCGGTAGCGGAACAAATGAGAGTTTCCGATCTGATTAAGTATGCCGTGATGATTGTTGCGGCGCTGCCATTATTAATCGTGTATCCCTTTTTGCAGAAGTTCTTTATCAAGGGAGTATTAATAGGATCTCTGAAAGGTTAATGCCGAAAAGGGCGAGGTTTGCTTGAAAGGGGGGATGCTTATCGATAAGATATCAGAAAACATGTAGGTTGCGAATAAAAAATGGGAAGGGGATTTATGAAAGATGAGAAAAATCGGATTACGATTGATGTTAGTTGTGATGATTACAGCCCTGTTAGCGGGATGCGCATCGAACAATGGAAATAATGAGAGCACTGGCAACGGTGGCAACAGCGGAAGCAATCAAGCGGTAAACAGCAATGAAAGCGGAGCAGCTGCTTCACAGACACCGGAGAACTTGAATCTGAACGGATATCCAATCGTGCAGGAGCCGATCAAGCTAACGGTGATGGGGGCTAAAAGCCCGAATCATGGACTGTGGGAAGAAATGCTGGCATTCAAAGAAATGGAGAGCATGACCAATATCGAGCTCAGCTTTGACACGCCTCCGCAGGAAAGCTATCCGGAGCGAAAGAATCTTGCCTTTGCCAGTGGAGAATTGCCGGACTTCTTCTTCCTTGGGCAACTATCGGCTGCGGATGAAGCCAATTACGGCAGTCAGGGCATCCTGATTCCGCTGGAGGACTTAATTGATGCGTATGCACCGAACTTAAAAGCGATTCTCGACGAAAATCCGGATATTCGCAAGTCAATCACGGCGCCGGATGGACATATTTATTCCTTGCCGCGGATTGAAACGGTGTTCACCCATGCCAAGTTAGGCGCACGTTTGTATCCGCATTGGGAGGCATTCAAGGAGCATGGTTTTAATACGATGCCGGAAACAACGGAAGAGTTGCGTGAGATGCTGACTGCTTTTAAACAATCCGGAATGATCCCGTTGTCTGGACGTGATTTGAAGACGATTCGCACGCCTTTTCTGGCTGCATTCGGCGAAATCATGAACGGAGAAGGCATTCGCGCCAGTAAAGATGTCGTATCCTTTGTACCGATGTCCGAAGGCTACAAGCACTATTTGGACTATATGAACAAGTTATATCAAGACAAGCTGCTGGATCAGGAGATCTTCTCGCATACATTTGCGCAATTCAAAGCAAAGACAGGCGAACAAGTGGTTGCTGTATTTGAGGCGTTCTCTCCAAGCATTTTCATGAATTTCCCTGAAGAAGTGATGTATGACGAAAGCTATCCGATGCTGCCTGTACTGACAAGTGAATTCAATCAAGAAAAGGTATATCCAGTAGCGGGAGACGTCTTCACGGGGAACTTTGCAATTACAAGTGTTAATCAGTATCCGGAGGCCACGATGAGATGGGCGGACTACTGGTACTCGGTGGAAGGCTCTATTTTGATGACGCAAGGCGTGAAGGTAGATCAAGCTTGGATCGATGATCCGAATACGCGGATTGACGATGTTCTTGAAATCCCGGAAGGTGAAGCCAAAGCCGTGTATGCGCAAAAGCACTTTACGCCATTTGCTGGCTTAAATAACAATAGCGAGATTATTCAGCAGAAAGCCGATGCGCCTCTGAACAAATACTTAAATGCCCAGACAGCGGAATTGATGAAGCCGTATGCGCAGCAGCCTTATCCGCAAGTCATTCTCACGGAGGAAGAACAGCAGGAAATCACCAACCTCACCGTGGATATCAAAACGTATGTGGAACAGATGGAAGCGAAGTTCGTCATCGGTCAAGAGCCGCTCTCCAAATGGGACTCTTACGTGGGCACCTTGCAGAATATGAAAGTCGATCGCTTGGTTGAAATTTACCAAATTGCTTACGATCGTTGGAACAACCAATAATCTAAACTCACCTGCGGGCTTAAATAAAATAGCATCCCGCAGGTGTTTTCATTAGGGGGAGCGATTGTGTCGAACAGGAGTAAAGTGACTGTAGAGATGTACACATACAAGGAATTAGCAGGAGAAGCCCTACATCTGAAGGTATATGCGCCGACTCGTATTCGAGAGAATGCCGCGCTGCATGGCGATGACACTTTATTATCACAGGAGGTCAAGTTGGGAGCTATTGTATTTTTCTATGGCGGAGGCTGGGTGGATGGTAACTTGGATCAATTCAAGCCGCAATCTGAATATTTGGCGGCACATGGAATTGTAGCGGTCACGGTGGACTATCGCGTATTTAACCGTCATCAAACTTCGCCGATCGAGAGTGTAGAGGATGCGAAATCGGCTGTTAGCTGGGTTCGGAAGCACGCAGAGGAACTCGGCATCGATTCTGCGCGAATTGCGGTGTGCGGCGCTTCTGCCGGGGGGCATCTCGCTGCAAGCGCAGCGATGGTTCCCGGTTTTATCATGGCGGAGGAGGAGTGTTTGGCGCGTCCGGATCTATTGATTTTATTCAATCCGGTGACGGATACAACGGAAACTGGGTACCAGAACAAAGCGTCTGGCATGATCGCAGACCGTCTGCAAGAAATTTCTCCGATCCACCATATGACAGACGGTTTGCCGGATACGTTGCTGTTTCATGGTACAGCGGATGACGTTGTGCCAATCTTGCATTCCGAACGGTTTTGCCAAGCGATGGTCGAGAGGGGGAATTCTTGCACGATGGTTTCCGTTGATGAAGCTGGACACGGGTTCTTCAATTATGGGGAAGCTTACGAGACGACTCTGATGCGGCTGATCCAATTCCTGCAAGAACATGGATGGATGCCTGGGCTATCTTCGGATGATTCTGAAGTGTTCAGCGACCCTGGTTTTGATCACGGTTTTCGATTATCCACATTGCATGCCAGTCACATCATTGTGGACACTTTGTTGTTCGATGCGGACCCTGTCAAGCATGGGGGCGGGATCATCGTTAATGAACCAAGCTGGAAGCTTGCTCAGTGGTGGAGCAAGCATAGTCTGGAGGGCGTCAAGCCATTCAAGATGGCACCCAATGTCAGCGGGTATGTCATTCCGGGCAAGAAGGTGGTGCGCTATCCGAATGGTGAGCTGTATTTAGAAGTGGCCGGCAGCCAGGAATATGAACGCCCGCGCCGTCATAATGAGCCATGGCCGCACTTGTTGATTGAACAAAAATTCACACCGGGTATGTCTCTGGCAAGTGTGCGCGGTCTGCGATTCCATGTGGAAGTCAAGCTGGACTTTATCCAGGATCATATGACACATGATGAATATGACCCAGAACTGCATGCCGCGAAGGTATCCGCTTTTTTTGCGGTAAAGAATCAGAATGAGGCGTCGGCAAGCTGGGGGGACTACATTTGGTTCGGCATCCCGATTTACGATTCCCGATATGACATATTCCCCGGCTATCAGGCACAGGATGCTGGGAAAGCAACGGCTACAAACAAGTTTATTTATACGCTGGATGGTCGGAAGGTATGGGAAAGACCGGTTCATGACGGACAGTGGCATTCACTTGATATAGATCTGCTTCCTCATATGCGGACTGCAGTGCAGACGGCTGCGTCGAGAGGATATTTACGGGATGCGGCGTTTAGCGATTTGCACGTGGAATCGTTTAATCTGGGATGGGAAGTGACAGGAACATACGATGCTGCGATGCGTTTGAAACAGCTGCATTTACAGAAATCATAAATCTGTGAAGGGACTGATAAGGTTGTTCAAAAAGATGATTTCGTTATTCACGGCAGTGACCATGCTGACGATGATTGTACTCACAAGTCCGATTTCGCGTGTATGGGCCGCGGGGGAGATCAAGTTTTCAGATGATTTCAGCGGTACTTTGAGCCAGTGGAGCTATGTGGATCCCAATGATGATGAAAAAATTTACGTGGACCAGGGAATGTTGAAGGTAACGACGGACGCTGAGTTTCCTCAAATTAAAGCGAACATTACCGGATTTCATAATGGCACGATCGCGTTCAAATTGAAAAAGTTCACTGTCAGCGATGGGAATTTGAGATTGTACTTCAGGCATGTAACTGATACGAATAGCACGATCTTCCTGATCAAGACATCGGGGACGACAGCGAATTTATACAGCTATACCGGTTCGGAAGCATTTAGCGAAAGTCACAAAATTGGTCAGTTTGATATGTCCGATGGGGAATATTTCGATGTCAAGTTAGTAATAAAAGGATTGCAGTTGCAAGTGTATGTCAAAGAAGAAACAGCCGCGGGATATGATGTAGTCGGAACGGCTTCCGGTCTATCCAGCGGCACCGGGGGCGTGAAGCTGGTTGGTGTGAACAGCGCTTCGCCTGCAGGCAGCTTCCATTTGGATGATTTTCAGATCGCTTCGTTGTTCATGGATGATTTTAGCGCCGATTTAAGCCAGTGGAATTATGTTAATCCCGCTCATGCATCTAAAGTTTTTATTGACAGCGGCAAGCTTGCGTTTACTACAGATTCAACTTTCCCCCAAACAGATAAATGGTATTTGGTGCAGGTTGCTGCGGAGGATGAAAAAATTGAGCTGTACGTCAATGGACGGAAGAAACTTGCTATTTCGAACAGTACGGTGCTGACGGGCGGGAAAATGGGTTTGTTCAGCAGCAATGCGGATACTTATTTTGATCAGATAGCGGCCTTTAGGTAAGGAAATGGGGAAAGGGAGCGATTGGGTTGAATATCGTCATGCTTCATAGTCATGATACGGGCAAATATATTGCGCCGTATGGGTATCAAGTGGATACGCCTCACTTATCTCAGTTAGCCCGGGAGGGAACGCTGTTTCGTCAGGCATATTGTGCGGGGCCGACTTGTTCGCCCAGCAGAGCCGCGATGCTGACGGGGATGTGTGCGCACAGCACGGGGATGCTTGGCCTTGCTCACCGTGGGTTTGCTCTCAATGATCATGGGCGTCATATGGCGAATTTCTTACGCACGCAAGGGTATGAAACTGTATTGTGCGGTATTCAGCATGAGGCGGATCAGGCGGAAAAGCTCGGTTATTCCCGAATATTGCGAGCGGAGAAAGGGGAGCAGCAAGGGTGCGGCTTTGCAACATCCGACAGAATGAATGCCGAAGCAGCGGCAGCATATATTCGTGACACGGGAGCTGTGCTGGACAAGCCGTTCTTTCTGTTCTGCGGCTTGTTTCTCCCACATCGTCCGTTTGTGGAGACGTACCCTGAGGAGGGGAATTACGTCTTACTGCCCCCCTCTATTGCGGATACGGCGGAAAATCGTGCGGATATGGCCGGATATATGTCCTCTGCAGCGTGGATGGATCGTTGCGTCGGAATCGTGCTGAATGCGGTCAAAGCTGCGGGGCTGGAAGAGGACACCTTGATCGTCTACACGACAGATCACGGTATCGCTTTTCCAGGTATGAAGTGTTCATTGGAGGATAGCGGTATCGGTGTGTCGTTGATTGTGAAGGCGCCCGGTAATCAACGTCAAGGCCAGGTATGCGACATGCTGGTTTCGCATTTGGATCTATTCCCGACCGTATGTGATATAGCGGGGGTTGAACCTCCTGAATGGCTGCAAGGCGTCAGCTTGCTGCCTGTGTTGCGTGGCAGCATGGATAAAGAAGTGAACACATTCGTGTTCGCGGAAGTCAACTATCATGCGGCTTATGAGCCTATGCGTTGTGTGCGGACGAAGCAGCATAAGCTGATTCGTCTCTACGACGATGATCCTCGTCCGGTGCTTGCAAATATTGATGATGCGCCAAGTAAGGATTTTCTCTTGCAGCATGGCTTTCTGTCCGAGATTAGACCCCTCGAGATGTTGTTTGATCTGTATCTTGATCCGATGGAACGAGTTAACCGTATCGGTGATCCGCGCTATAAAGCGGTTCATCAGTCTTTATCAGAGGCGCTTGATGAATGGATGAAGGAAACGAATGATCCGCTGCTTTCCGGGAAAGTGACAATGCCGGAGGGCGCGGTGGTGAATACACGAGACAGCGTGAGTCCGTTGACGGAGGATTATGAATGACACAGAAGCAGAATGGATTCGCATTGCCGGCTTTTCGGAATCCGCCTGCAACGTATCGTCCCGCGCCCTTTTGGAGTTGGAACGACAAGCTGGAGCTGGTAGAACTGGAGCGGCAGATTGAAGAAATGGCGGATAAAGGTTGGGGCGGCTTCTTTATGCATGCCAGAGTGGGCTTGGTCACGCCTTATCTGTCAGAGGAATGGATGGAACTGGTGAAGGGCTGTGTGCGAAAGGCAAGAGATACCGGGTTGCAAGCTTGGTTGTATGATGAAGACAAGTGGCCTTCCGGTTTTGCGGGCGGAGAAGTATCAAAGCACGAAGCTTACCGCAGCCGGGCATTGGTCTTGTTGGAGCGCGATGAGGTCACGGAGCAGGATACGGTTCTGCATGTATATGAGGATGGAACGAGACAGCGTTTGATTTGCAAACGGATCTCTCCGCTCGGCTCGGTGTGGTTCAACGGCGCCAACTATACGGATTTGATGAACCCGGAAGCGGTTCAAGCTTTCATTGCCTCTACGCATGAACGATACGCTGAGGCTTGCGGGGAAGCGTTTGGTCGGGAGATTCTCGGTGTTTTCACCGATGAGCCGTGTTATTTGATGGAGTGGGATTATGAGGTTCCGGTTGTGCCCTGGTCTGATTATTTGCCGGGTGCTTTTATGAAGTGGAAGCACTACGATGTTCTTGAACATTTACCCGCGCTTTTTTTTGACGTTGGAGATTTCCACCGGGTTCGCTTTGATTTTTATGACGTGGCGACACGCCTTTTTGTGGAGAACTTTACCAAGCCGTATGCGAAGTGGTGTGCAGAGCATAATTTGATCATGACGGGCCATTACATGCGGGAAGAGTCGCTCATCTGGCAGACACAGTGGAATGGCGCAGTGATGCCGCATTATGCCCATATGCAATGGCCTGGCATTGACAAGCTGAGAAGGGAAATCAGCAGCAGGCAATTGGTGGCGGTGAAGCAACTCACTTCTGTTTGCGATCAATTGGGTAAAGAGCGGTCGCTCAGTGAAGCATTCGGCGTGATGGGACATCAGACGACATTCTTTGATCGTAAATGGATTGCAGATTGGCAAGCTGCGCTGGGCATAACATTCGTTAATCACCATCTTTCATTGTATTCGATGCGTGGAGAACGCAAGCGGGATTATCCGCCAAACTTTTTCTATCAGCAGCCTTGGTGGGAAGAAGAGAAGGCGCTGTCTGATTACTTGGGGCGACTCTCATATGCGCTATCTACAGGGAGGCGCATGGTCGACATTCTGGTGATCCATCCTGTTGCCAGTGTATGGGGCGCATACTCCCCTCTGCAAAAGGAGGGGAACTACGCCGCGCTGAATGAACAGATCGAAGGTCCCTTTGCGCAGCTATCCGAGCTTCTGATGCAGCGGAATCTGGATTTCCACTATGGGGACGAGATGATCATGGAAGAGCACGGTAGGCTAGAAGAAGGGAAACTTTACGTTGGACAGCATGCATACTCTATCGTCATTGTACCGCCGATCACCCAGTTGCGTACGCATACCGTCAAGCTATTGGAGGCATTTGTAAGACATGGACGAGGGAATGTGATGATCTGTGTCGGGGCTGCGCCTGTTCGGGTAGAAGGTCGTGCTGTCGCAATGGCATGGCCCAAGGAAGCGATTGGGGCAACACATGTACAAGAAGCAGTGGAGTTGGCTGAACAATATGCAAGCAGGCGTATCAGTACCACTTGTGTGAGAACCGGACGCAATCTTCCAACAGTGCTGTGTCATGAACGACAGCTGTCGGGTAATGGAGGCAACAATAGTGGTTCTGGCAGTTTGCTGTTCATCTGTAATACAAGTGAAACGGAAGATGTGGATGTGAGGGTGGCGTTCGATTTAATCGTAGATCCGGAAACGGGAAGTCAGTCGTCTATCGTTCCGGTTGTGCTTGATTTGATGAGCGGCGAACAGCTAGTGGCACCCGTCGTTGTGCAGGACGGACGCTGTCAAATGGAGCTTCGCATGTACGCGGCTGGGAGCTTGCTGTTGCATGTTCCTAGCTGCAGTGAGCAAAAGCGGTCAGCACCTGCCTTCCTAGAATCCGGCATTGCATTTGCCAAAGGACTTTTGGGGGAAATGTTTGCGTCTTCCGAGGATACGTCAGATTTTCTTCTTGGGAGTAGTGAGGTTGGCGAAGAGCTTGCGGATATGCAGTGGTCAGGCGATTGGCATGTACAACTTTGTGAAGGCAATGTGCTGCCGCTTCATCAAGTGACGCTGGAGATGGATGGGAACATCGTGCTGCAGGACGCGTATGTGGCGAAGGCTTGGCATGAGCATTTCTATCCTGTTGCTGAAGGGACACCCTTCCGAGTCATGTACGCATTTGATATCAAGACGATTCCGTCCGGGAAGCTATATGCCGTTATTGAGACCGCGGAAAACCTGGATCATCTATCTCTGAATGGTGAAGCCTTGCAAGTATTGCGAAAGAGCGGGGATTCCTTCCGATTCGATGAGTCGCAATGCTGGAAGGATGTTTCGTTTACGAAAGTGGACATTACCGGCTTGGTTCGCCATGGCATCAATCAGCTCGTGCTGGAAGGGCGAAAGCGCAATAACATTTCAGGAGTGGGGGCGCATACGGCTGTGTCGGATTGCGAACAATACGAGCCGACCGAGGTGGAGAGCATTTACATCGTGGGGGATTTCCTTGTTCACGATCAAGTTACGCGTCCGTTTGCTCCGAATGGTGCCTCGGCTTCGCAGCTTTATTACATCGACGGCAGCATGGAGGAGCGGGAGTTGGAAGCGAGAAACTTGAGTATCTCCGGACTTCCGTTCTATGCAGGAAATGTGAACTTTCATACACGCATTGCATTGAAAGGTATTCAAGAACCAGTGTGTACAGATAGGGAGCATCCAAAGAGTTATTTATTTATTGAGGATGTGGAGGCAGCTTATTTGAACATGCGGGTAAATGGCATTAACGTAGGCAGTTGCTACTGGAATCCTTGGGTGTTCGATGTGACGCATGCTGTTCGGGAAGGTTGGAATGACATCGCGGTTATGGCAGCGCCGAGTTCCTTTAATCTGCTTGGCCCTCACCGCATAGAAGGGATCGAAGAAGAGATCGGCATCGGACCGAGAACTTTTGTCGATGAAACACGGTATACGGAGCAGTACACGTTGATGCCGTTTGGGATTGGGAAGCTGCGAGTTGTTGTGTATGGTTGATCGAAATAATGATAATGTAAGATTATGACGCGCGCGTTTGACTAAGTAAAAATAATATTGCGACAATCCAACAATTGTCGGCCTGAATTACCGTTTCGCGGTCGATTGTTGCGGATATCCAACAAATTCACTCGATGGTTGACAATTTGCAACGCGTGATAAAGAAATGATGGATATCCGCAACAATTTTGGTTTTTTGGGCGTGAGACGGCACTGATTGTTGGAGTTTTGCAACAATCGGGCCACTGAGTCCTATCTATCGACGCCGGTCGTTGCACTCTAGCGATCAACATCCAACAAACAGATCCAACCAACAACCTCTCTAATTATCATAAGCCATCGCATCCGAGTTTTACGCCGCTACTCCACCGACTTCAGCGCTTCGATCATGTCAATGCGCCTCAGCTTGCGGTGCATGAAGAGCATGACGATGCCAGAGAACAGCAAGGTCAGCGCAGCTGAGTAGACGTAGCTGGGCCACTGGATTGTCGGGATAAACATCAGAATGTCGATCTCAGCGGTGACGAGCACGAAGCCATGCAGAAGCACACCGAGATAGCTGCCCAGCAAGATGCCGATCACCGTGAGCGAGATGTTCTCACGGTAGATGTACATCGTGACTTCCTTATCATAGAAGCCCAGCACCTTGATGGTCGACAGCTCGCGAATACGCTCGGACACATTGATATTCGTCAGGTTGTACAGCACGACGAAGGCCAGCGCCGCAGCGGATACGATCAGGATGATGACGACCATATCCAGGCTCTCGATTGTATTGGCGAAGCCAGACCCGAGCCTGCTGGTGAAGCTGACCAGACGCACCAGGTCCAGCTTGTTCAGCTGTTCCCCGAGCCGATCCTCGTATGCCTCGCTCGTATCCTGGTAGAGGAGCAACTCAGTGTTATAGATAGGTGTCCTGCCGAACACTGTCTCATAATAAGCTGGCGAGATGTACACATGGTGCATGGCGTAATTCTCGGTGATGCCGGATACAGTGGCTTGGTAGGGATTATTTTGGAGATCGACCAGGGTTAACGTGCTCCCCGCCTCCAGCTTATACAACTTGGCCAGCTTTTCAGTCACCACTACACCATCGTCTGTCAGGTGCCGCTGGGCACCGCTGGCCCGATCGCGCAGCGCTACAAACTGCTCTAGCCGATCCGCTGATTCTGGGACGAACAGGTTCACATTCTGATCGAGCGCGTCAGTCTGGTCGTCTGTTGGCGTTGTCCGCCACGTATCCTGCGCCACCCGCAAAGTGCCGGTGATGCCGGGCGTTCCGCTGATCACATCGTCATAGGCCTGCCACATGGCCAGCGATTGCTCATTCTCCTTCCCCGGTGGGCTGACGGTGCCCAGCGCAATGGTCGCCTGATACTTCATCAGCTCGCCATATTGCAGGTCCGCGATATCGCTGATCGAGCCCTTCAGACCGAAGCCGGTCACGATCAGCGCCATGCAGCCCGCTACGCCGAACATGGTCATGAACATGCGCTGCTTGTACCGGAATAGATTGCGCGCGGTCACCTTCCCGATGAAGCTGAGCCGTCTCCAGATGAATGGCATGCGTTCCAGCCACATGCGCTGTCCGATCTTCGGCGCCTTCGGTCGCATCAGCATCGCGGCATTGCCTCGCAGCTCCACCCTTGTGGCGATGACTGCGGTCAATGTCGTGCAGAGCAAGGCTACCGCTATTGAGGTCAGGCTGTATCCTGCATAGGTGAATAGCTCGAGCTCCGTTAGATTATACAGGGAGCCGTATGTGGCGTAGATCGTCACTGGGAACAGGGAATAGCCGATCGCCAGGCCGACGGCGGAGGCGGTGATGCTGGCTATGGTTCCATATACGAGGAATTTCAGCATGATGTCCCAGTTGCTGTAGCCCAGCGCCTTATAGGTGCCGATCTGAGTGCGCTGCTCCTCCACCATCCGAGTCATGGTCGTCAGGCTGACGAGCGCCGCGATCAGGAAGAAGAATACCGGGAACACCGTAGCGATAGCCGACAGCCGCTCGGCATTATCGCTGTATTCTGCGTAGCCCGGATTGATACTGCGATCCATCACGTAGTAGCGATGCAGCCCCACCCCGTTCGCCGCGCTGTTCTCTGTACTGCCCGCTCCGTCACCCCTTGCATTGCCCGCTCCTTTGTTCTCTGCACTGCTCTCGCCGCTTAACGCGTGCTCCAGCTCCGCTATGCCTGTCTCGACCAGTTCCTCATAGCGGTCGGAATAGGCTGCCAGCTTGCTGGCTCCGTTGAATGACACATACGCTTCCGTATAGACAGGGAGCCTGAAGTCCGCGTCGGGAATGACGACGAATGCATCCGCTGTTCCCTTGCCGATATGCGAGCTGCCGCGCCCCACATTGTCGATGAATTGCGGACTTCTGACATAGCCGACAATCTCGTAGGTGAGCGTATGGAACATCTGATCCAGATTGAGCTGCGAATCTGGATTCATGAACGTCACGAATTCCCCGATCGGGAATTGCCCGCGGATGTAGGCGTTGTCATCGATCGCAATCTCACCGGAGGCGACAGGCAAGCGGCCTTCAATTACCTTATAGCGATTGAGCGGTTGCTCGGCCTCATACGAGAATACCTTGCCGATGCGTCCGCTCTCGCCGAGGAACACATCGATGCTGTATCCGGGCTGGACATGCTGGACACCGTCCGCTTGCCGCAGTCTGTCCAGCGCATCCGCCGTGATGCCCTGTGCGGACAGCACCTTGGCATCCATGAGACTGTATTCGTCATAATAGTTGTCTACGGTGGCGAGCATATCCGGGCCGGTCGCCTTGATGCCGGCATAGAAGCCGACGCCCAGCGCGATAATGGCCAAGATCGACAGGAATCTCGCCTTGGTGCGCCATATCTCCCGGAACAGATCTGTCCATAATGCCTTCTTCATCAGGCTAATCTCCTTACGCTTGGATCATGTCTTGCTATTCGGGCGTATCTTATTACTCGTCGAGCATGTCTTGCAATTCGTCCTCGTCTCACCATTCGATCTCATCCACCGAGACTGGACTCGGGTTGATCGTGACTCGGCGAACTTTAGCGTTGTTGACTTCAATGACTCGATCGGCCATCGGTGCGATCGCGGAGTTATGCGTGATGATGATGACAGTAGTGCCGGTCTGCCGACACGTGTCCTGCAGCAGCTTCAATACTTGTCTGCCGGTATGGTAGTCGAGCGCGCCAGTCGGCTCATCGCATAGTAGCAGCTTCGGCTGCTTGGCCAGCGCTCGGGCGATCGCTACGCGCTGCTGCTCGCCGCCGGACAGCTGCGCAGGGAAGTTGTCCAGGCGGTCGCTGAGTCCCACATCGGCCAGCACCTGCCCGGCACTCAGCGCTTGGCGCGTAATCTGCGAGGCTAATTCTACATTCTCCAGCGCGGTTAGATTCGGAACCAGATTATAGAATTGGAAGACGAAGCCGACGTCATTGCGCCGATAGCCAATTAGCTCCTTGCTCGTGAATGCGGCAATGTCGATCCCATCGACGATGACTTGTCCTTCATCCGCCGTGTCCATTCCCCCAAGGATGTTGAGCACAGTTGACTTGCCGGCCCCGCTCGGTCCGACAATCAGCGCGAATTCGCCCTTCTCAATATCGAAGGTGACCCCATCATTGGCGACGATAATCGTCTCCCCCATCCGGTAACGCTTATAAGTATCCCTCACGCTAACAAAGGCCATTGCGGCTCCTCCTTGATCGGTCATCCGAGCTTCATATCCTACATATTACCTACATTCTATCACTAATAAATACATGGATGGTATAGCGCTGTCTCATAATCTTCTTAAAATACACCTATAAACTTCTTGAATTCGTCATTGGTCTTCCCGCTCTCTTAAGGCAGATAATAGAGGGGTATGAAGGTCAAGAGTGGTCTCTTGACTTATTCGGCATATATTACCTGTTCGATTGCTCGAATCCCACTTATTCTAGAGGAAACTTAGCGTGTATCGGAAGGCGATGTGAGAAGATGTGGAGAATCGTACGCAATATGAAGCTGCATAAGAAGCTGATGGCGAGCTACCTACTGGCATGCGTGATCCCGTTATTGATCGTGAGCTTGACGATCTATCATGTGGCATCCCGCAGTCTGGAGGGAACCTCACTCGAATTCGCGACGATCTATAGCTCGCAGATCGTCACCACGATCGACGACTTCGTCGAGCAGATTGACAGCGTCACGAAGTCGGTGCTGATCGATAATGATATTCTGAATCAATTGAATACAGGCCGCGATGCCACGATGAATGAGCTGATTGACAATCGATTGATTATGCAGCGCCTGCTCATGCGCATCAGCACCCTGCGGCCGGATATTGAGACGATCTTCTTCATTAGTAATAAGAATGATCTGTATCCCTATTACAGTACGAATGACAGCGTGAACGAGAATCTCCTGCTAACGCAGCCCTGGCTGCAGAAGATGCTGACATCAGAGGAGACGCTGTATGTCTCCCCGCTGCATGATCGATCGTATTATGCGAACCAGAATGGCAGCGCTGTCTTCACAGTGGGACGAGCTGTCTTCACCTACGACGGGCGCTATGCGGGACATCTGCTCATGGATGTGGATCCTGCAAGTCTAGTCAAGCTGAATGATAAGTTCTTGATAGCGACAGAGGATTACCATATTAAGCTGCTGGTGACGACTGACGGCGGCGGCATCGTCTATGATTCCGATACGGCCAGCGGCAAGAGCTCGTGGGATGTATTGCTGAATGATCCGGATGCGGCCAGCCATTGGCTGACGGACCCGGATATGATCATGCTGTCGAATGAGTCAGCCAGAGGGAACCTGCTCGTTCACACCGGCATTCCGAGGCAGCGTCTGTTCTCGCATATCGATCAGATCAAGCTGATTACCTTCCTGGCCATCTCGATGTGTATCGCCATTGTAATTGGGATCTCCTTCATGCTGAGCTACGGCATCACCAAGCCGATCAAGCGGCTGCGTACGAGTATGAAGCAGGCGGAGGAAGGCAGATACATCCCCATCCAGCCGAGCAGGAGTCGTGATGAGGTCGGCAGTCTGATTCATAGCTATAACAAGATGATGGAACGCATTCGCTCGCTGATCGAGGATGTGTATCTGGCGCAGATCAGGCGGCGGGACGCGAAGTATCTGGCCCTGCAGACCCAGATAAATCCGCATATGCTCTACAACACATTAGAATCCATTCGGATGAAGGCGATTGTGAATCAGGATGACGAGGTTGCGGACATGATCAAGATTCTCTCACGGATGTTCAAGCTGTCGCTCGGCAAGGAGAAGGACACCCATCTGATCCGGGACGAGCTGGACTATGCAATCAACTATATGCAATTACAGAATATCCGCTATGAGAATCGCTTCGCGCTTGATATCAAGCTCGATCAGCAATACTGGGATGTTAAGCTGACGCCGCTCGTCTTCCAGCCGATCATCGAGAACAGCATCTCCCATGGCTATTATAATCGCCTCAGTACGCTCCATATTGTGATCGACGGCATTGCCGAAGGTGATACGCTGCGGCTGCGAATCAGCGATGATGGCATCGGGATCTCTCCGGAGAAGGCGGGGGAGCTGAACGCCAAGCTGAGGGATGTGGAGCCCGTTAAGCTCAGCTCGAGTGAAGGGGCGCGAGAGCGCGGGGGAGCCGTTCATGAGGAGCAGATCAATAGCAGCATCGGACTGCTCAATATAGCCGAGCGGATCAAGCTGCAGTATGGGGAGCAGTATGAGGTACGGATTGACCCTCGTCCAGAGGGTGGCACGGTCGTAGAGGTGCAGATTGCAATCTAACTACAAGAGGGGGAGACGGCATGTATCGATTATTATTGGTGGACGACGAGATAGGCATCACCAAGGGAGTGACGATTCTAATCGAGCGCATGGTGCAGTCGTGCAAGGTGGTGGGAACGGCATTCGACGGGGAGGAGGGCTATGAGGCGGCAATGACGCTTAAGCCGGATATCATTATCACAGATATTCGCATGCTGCAGGTCAGCGGTCTGGATATGATTCGCAGCTTGCAGGAAGCGGGCTGCAAGGCGAAGTTCATCATCCTCAGCGGCTATGCCGATTTCGAGTATGCCCGCCAGGGGATGGCGCTGGGCGCGCAATTCTATCTGAATAAGCCGGTCGAGGAGGAGGAACTGCGGGAGAGTCTGCATCAGGCGATCCGACAGATCGAAGCGGAGAAGCAGCGGGCAGAGGAACTCGCGTACATGCGTGATTCGCTGTCGAGCTTGCGCGGGGAGAAGCTGGCGCAGGACATAAGCGACGGGACTGCCGATACCTACGGGAAGCGGGATGTCATTACAGAGGTGAAAGCTTATATTGCAGCGCATTACACGCAGAATATTAGCCTGAATGAGCTGTCGACGATCTTCTACCTCAACCCGTACTACCTCAGCCAGTTGTTCAAGGAGAAGACTGGGGACACCTACATGAATTATGTAATGAAGCTGCGGATTCGTAAGTCAAGAGAGCTGTTGGAAACCACGGATATGAAAATATACCAAATATGCGAGGCGGTCGGATATACGGACACGAACTACTTCAGCAAGCTGTTCGAGCGCTTAGTTGGCTGTCGCCCCTCGGAATACAAGAAGAATCTCCGCTAATTGAAATCGTTTGCAACCCCTATAATTCGACCTGTTTTTTTCTGCAATCACCCCTTTGTAATAACCTGACCTCCCCCTGATAATAAGAGTACAGATATAACTGGATGGGAGGTCAGGGACATCACGAACGCTACAACGATAACAAGCAAGGATGCAACGTCCAATTGGATGCAGAACATTCGCAAGTATTGGCCCTATTATGTAATGGTCGTACCGGGTGTACTCTTCTTCATCGTCTTCAAGTATATTCCGATGATCGGCTCAGTCATTGCGTTCAAAGATTATAACGTTTTCAAAGGTTTCTTGGCCAGTGATTGGGTAGGGTTCAAGCATTTCCGAGTGTTATTCAAGTATCAGGATTTCATACGCGTGTTCAAGAACACGCTGATTCTGGGCATGCTCAGTACAATCATCTTGACGCCAGTGCCAATCATCCTGTCCCTCATGCTCAATGAAGTAAGGAAAACGCTGGTGAAGCGATCCATTCAGACGGTGATCTACATCCCGCACTTCTTCTCTTGGGTCATCATCGCGGGTATTACCTTCGATCTGCTGAGCTTGAATGGACTGTTCAATCAAGTTAGAGGGTGGTTTGATCTCGAGCCTATACTGGCGATGCAGAAGACAGAGTACTTCAGACCGATCTACTTAATTACCTCGGTTTGGAAGGAAGCAGGCTTCAGCACCATCATCTACCTGGCGGCGATCAGCGCGATTGATCCTTCCTTGTATGAATCGGCTATGATCGATGGTGCCTCGCGTTGGAAGCAGATGAAGCATGTGACGCTCCCGCTGATGATGCCGACGATCATTACGTTATTCCTGCTGGGAATTGGAAATTTCCTGGATCTAGGCTTCGATCAGATATTCAACCTGCTGACTCCAATGACATACAGTGTCGGGGATGTCATCGATACCTATGTGTATCGGACAGGCATATTACAAGCGCAGTACAGCTTCACAACTGCGGTCGGCTTATTCCAGTCTGTTATTGGTTTCATCATGGTCTATACCTTCAATCGAATAGCCAATAAGACCTCGGAAGGCGGGTTGTGGTAGATGAAATATTACTCATCGGGCGAGAGGGTCGCGAGTGCGATCAACCTAATTCTGCTCCTGTTATTCGCCGCAGCTACTTTGGTTCCATTGTTATCGGTACTGGCGACATCGTTCAGCTCTAAGCTGGCAGTCGACATGAACACTGTCAAGCTGTGGCCCGTACAATTCACATTAGATTCATGGCAATATCTCCTATTCCGTAAGGATCTCTGGCTGTCCTTCGGGATTACTGCAGCATCGACGGCAATCGGGACATTCCTAGCGGTTACCATAACCGCATTGATGGCCTATCCGCTGTCCAAATCAGAGTTTAAATTAGGCAAGTATCTGATGCTGGCGGTTGTGATCACCATGATCTTCAAGGCGCCAATCGTGCCATACTTTCTAACGGTTAGAGGAATTGGATTATTCAATAATCCGCTTGTGCTGGTCATTCCTCACGTGGTTAGCGCGTATTGCCTAGCCATTATGAGAACCTCCTTCAAACAGTTTCCGAGGGAGCTCGAAGAGTCTGCTGTAGTAGATGGCTGCGGCATGTTCCGAACACTATTCCAAATTGTAGTCCCTTCATCAATGGCCGTGATTGCTACTGTTGGCTTGCTCTATGGGGTTACGATATGGAATCAGTATCAGACGCCGCTGCTATTCATTCAAGATCAGACGTTGTTCCCTCTTCAGATGAAGATCAAGCAGTACATCGTGGATGGCAACGAATTTGCTCTGAGGACAGCGTCCTTCGTCAATTATAACGAGCGGACACTTCGAGCAGCAACGGTAGTCTTCGCTATCGTTCCTATGATTATGATATATCCATTCTTGCAGAAGTACTTTGTCAAGGGAGCTATGCTTGGTTCAGTGAAAGGATGATTTTTAATGGCATCAGCCTTAAAAATGATCAGTGGAAGGATGATTTTTAATGGCATCAGCCTTAAAAATGATCAGTGGAGGATGATTTTTAATGGCATCAGCCTTAAAAATGATCAGTGGAAGGATGATTTTTAATGGCCAAAGCCTTAAAAATAAATGACAATCATGAGGAGGAACGAAAATGGCTTTGAGAAAAAAATGGATGGCTATGCTCTTAATAGGGGTTATGGTGATTGCTGTTATCTCGGGCTGCGCTTCGAACACGAATAACAATAGCGCATCTACGAATAACAACACACCGGCGGCAAGTAATTCAACAGATACAACGCCTGCCGTTAAGGAAGAAGAACCAGCTAAACCGGTGGAGTATGTAGATATTGAGGTTTGGACAACGAATAGCGGTTACAGAGAAGTAACGAAGGGAAGTCCATTGTACGACTTCTACAAGGAGAAGACTGGAGTAGGTATTATTCAGCCGTATGTAGAATGGAATGGCGGCACAACCTACCAACAGCAATTGAACTTGAAGATTGCTGCGAACGAGATGCCAGATATGTTCCTGCCAGTTAACGGAATGGAATATGAGCTTGCGAAGAATGGCGCTCTGCTTGATCTGACTGATCTGTTGCCAGAGAAGGCGCCAAGACTGTGGAATCTGATCCCGCAAGATGTATGGGATGTTGTGAGGTCCTATGATCCTAATGGTGAGGGTCGCATCTACTCCGTACCGAGTATCCTGAGCTTCGGAAGAACGGGTCCCATGATTCGTCAAGACTGGCTCGACACGCTGAATTTATCGATGCCGACAACACAAGAGGAATTCGTTAATGTGCTGCGCGCATTCCGCGATAAGGATCCAAATCAGAACGGGTTGAAGGACGAGCTCCCAACAGGCGGCCGCGAGCAAGCGCGTTGGATGGATTATCTGTTCAGTATGTATGGAATCGCTATGCATGAGGGATATCCGGATTGGGATATCTATAATGGCGAGCTGACTTATTCAGCAGTTTCTCCTAACATGAAGGATGCAATCGCTTTCCTACGTGATCTTTATAAGGAGAGGCTAATCGATCCTGAGACATTCCTGAACAGCAAGTCAGCTTGGGAAGGCAAAGTATCTTCCAATCAAGTCGGTGTATTCTTCTATTGGGTAAGCTCTGCAAGTGGTTTCTTAGCAGACATCTATGAATCAACAGGCATTAAGGGCGACTTCTCTGTCCTCCCGCAGATCGACGCACCTGGCTATGAAGGCTTCACTACGATGAAGCGTATCAACAGTCAACAATGGGTTGTCAAGAATACAAATGATCAAGCGAAGATCGATTCTGTTATGAAGCTGCTCGACAGCTATGCAGATGAATCCCAATGGATTGATATGTGGATGGGCGTGGAAGGCATGCACTGGGAGACTAAGGACGGCCTTAAGGTGAAGATGTCCGAAGATAAGAGTGTGATGCAGAACCTCCTGCTCACTCCTTACTATGATATCGGAACTGTCCAATTCTCCAAGGATCTCTATGCAGACAACCCAGATCCAGAGTGGGAATGGGCCAATTCACAAGATATACGCAACCTAGTTGAGAATCAGAAGTACGTGAAGGCACTAGCAGGCGATGGCTTGCCAGCCGCTGTATATTCCGACTATCCAGACATTCAGAACCGTACGCTGTATGTCGAGTACATCACGAAGATTGTTCTTGGTGATTATGATCTTGACAAGTTCGATGAATTTGTAGATAGATGGTATTCCTCCGGCGGTGAAGCAGTTACGAAGGCAGCTAGAGAGTGGTATGCGAAGACACAGCAATAATTCAACTATGATGGGGGAAGGTTGCTTCTATGCGACCTTCCTTCTTCTTCAACAAGAATTAGCATGGAGGGAGAAACAACATGATTAAGATGGCCGTATTAGGTGCTGGATCGAGAGGTATGCATGCCTTCGGTCCCTATGCGCTGAGCAAGCCGCATGAAGTGCAATTCACAGCTGTCGCCGAACCGAATGAGGAGAAGCGTCTGAAGCTGGCTCGGGATCACGGAATCCCGCCGGAGCGTCAGTTCACCACCTGGGAGGAGCTGCTCGCTCAGCCGAAGCTGGCGGACACGCTATTGATTGCCACACCAGATAATTGTCATTATGAGCCGACCCTATTAGGCCTTGAGCGAGGCTATCATATTCTGCTGGAGAAGCCGATGTCACCGGATCCGCTGGAGTCGATACGGATGGCCGAGGCGGCGGAGGCGGCTGGCAAGCTCTTAATGATCTGTCATACGATGAGATATGTGAATTATTTTGAGACGGTGAAGGGCTTGATTGAGAGCGGGCGCATTGGTGATCTGGTCACCATCCAATGGAATGAGAATGTCGGATGGTACCATCAGGCGCACAGCTTCGTGAGAGGGAACTGGCGGAACGCGGCGGAGTCGAGTCCGATGATTCTGGCGAAGTGCTGTCATGATATGGATATGATTCAGTGGCTGGTCGATGCGCCCGTGCGGAAGGTATCGTCGTTCGGCGGTCTGAAGTACTTCCATGCAGGGAACGCGCCTGAGGGTTCGACGCTGCGTTGTACGGATGGTTGCGCGGTGGAGCATTCCTGCCCATACTCCGCGATTAAGTGGTACTACAACACGAAGCCTGGCTGGCCGCAGAATGTGGTGACCGTTGAGCCGACATTGGAGGCTCGGAAGAAGGCGCTGGAAGAAGGGCCGTACGGTCGCTGTGTCTTCCATTGCGATAATGATGTGGTAGATCATCAGGTTGTAAATATGGAATTTGAAGGCGGCGTGACGGTTGCGTTCACGATGGCGGCGTTCACGAATGAGGATCATCGCTCCTTCAAGATTCTAGGCACCAAGGGAGAGATCCGCGGCCATTCGGAGCGCAATGACCTGACGGTCGAATTGTTCGCAGGGAACAAGGAGGTCATCGCGCATCCCTTAGAGGAGGGCGGACATGGCGGCGGCGATTATGGCGTCATGCGGGAGTTCCTGCGGATGGTGCATGCGGGAGAGATCAGCAATGCGAGAACGAGCCCGGCGATCTCCGCACAGAGTCATCTGCTCGCATTCGCGGCAGAGAAGTCGCGGCTGAGCGGGGAGACGGTCGATATGGCGGCATATGTGCGGGAGCTGAAGCAGGGTTAACCGTTGATGAGTCTCGTAGGTATGTGAGCGTGACGTGAGAGAGCGGTTGATGAGTAATACGTATACGGGAGCGAAGCGGAGGTATGGTTGTTGTCGAAGCAGCTGCGATTTAGAGAGGATCAGACATTCAAGATTGTACAGTTCACTGATGTGCATTGGAATGATACCTTCAATACATATCAGAAGAAGGTGAAGACCGCGGAGGAGGGCAATGCCCGGTCACGTGAGCTGATGGAGATGGTGCTCCGAGTGGAGGAACCGGATCTCGTTGTGTTCTCTGGCGATGTTATCTCTGCCGGGGAATGTGATGATCCGCTGCGTTCGTTCCGGGAGGCCGTTGCGGCGGTGGAAGAGAGCGGTGTGCCCTGGGCGGTGATCTTCGGCAATCATGATACGGAGTCGAAGATTACGCGGGAGCAGTTGATGGATGTCGTGCTGGAGCATAGCGGCACTGTAGCGTCGGCTGGACCAGCTGAGCTGCCAGGCACAGGCAATTATGTGCTGGAGGTCGATGATGCTGCGGGTAGGACGGCGGCGGCGCTTTATTTTATGGATTCGGGGAATGAGTCGATGGTTGCTGGTGTGGAGGGCTATGACTGGATTCGCCGTGAGCAGGTCAATTGGTATGCGGAGCAGTCGCGCAAGCTGACCGCCGGGAATGGCGGCGAGCCGTTGCCAGCGCTGGCGTTCTTCCATATTCCGTTGCCTGAGTACCAGCTGGTATGGGATTTAGGCGAATGTGTCGGCAGCAAGTATGAACAGGTGTGCTGTCCACCGGTTAATTCTGGTCTACATGCGGCGATGGTCGAGATGGGTGATGTGCGCGGCACGTTCGCGGGGCATGATCACTGTAATGATTTCGAGGGTAAGTGGCACGGGATTCGCTTATGCTACGGGCGATCCACGGGGTTCAACACGTACGGGCTGTCCTGGTATCCGCGCGGGGCGAGAGTCATTCAACTGACCGCAGGCGAGCGAGACTTCGACACCTGGATCCGACTCGAGGACGGCTCGCAGCTGCGGCATACGGAGCGGGTTACAATGGAGCCTTAGCATGTTTATTCGAACGTACATTCACCTACGCATACGAGCGGGGGGATGTACGTTTTTTGTTGCGCAGAACGAGCGTGAACAGCGCATGATCGTTTATCTGGCGACGCGAGAGAAGCTGGGTGAAAGTGTAATTGCCCCTCATTAGTGATAAAATCATGGTTATCAGGGTCTCACAATGATGAAGGAGCGAGTGGTATGAGCGAATTGGAGCATTATTTTGCATCGCATAGAGAGGCGCACTTGAATGAATTGAAGGAATGGCTCAGTATTCCGAGCGTATCGGCCTTGTCTGCGCATAAGCCGGATATAGAAGCTGCCGCGAAGTGGCTGGCTGATTCACTGGAGCGAGCGGGCATGGAGACGGTGGAGATTCACGAGACGGGGGGCAACCCGATCGTGTATGCCGAGCATCTGCGCGCGCCCGGCAAGCCGACCTTGCTCATCTATGGACATTACGACGTGCAGCCGGTGGATCCGCTCCATCTGTGGACAACGCCGCCGTTCGAGCCTGAGGTGCGGGACGGCAAGCTTTATGCGCGGGGGGCGACGGATGACAAGGGGCAGTTGTTCCTGCATGTGAAGGCAGTCGAGGCGCTGCTGCGGCAGGAGGGCGAGCTGCCTGTCAATGTGAAGTTCTGCATCGAGGGGGAGGAGGAGGTGTCCGGCGTCAGTCTGCCGAAGTTCCTGGAAGAGCATCGGGAGAAGCTGGCCGCGGATGCGGTGATCATCTCGGATTCCTCGCTGCTGGAGAAGGGCAAGCCGTCGATCTGTACGGGACTGCGCGGCATCTGCTCGATGGAGATCAGCGTGACGACAGCGCGGACGGATCTGCACTCTGGATTATATGGCGGTGCTGTGCCGAATGCGCTGCATACGATCGTCGCGCTGCTGGCGACCTTGCATGATGAGCAGGGACGAGTCGGCGTAGACGGCTATTATGAAGGCGTGCCGGAGCTGTCCGAGCTGGAGAAGGCGGACCTTGCGAGCTACAATCCGGATGAGCAGAAGCTGGCAGCAGAGCTGGGGCTGACGGAGCTGTACGGTGAGGCAGGCTTCTCCTTCACCGAGCGAACGGGGGCGAGACCGACGCTGGAGATCAACGGCTTGTACGGCGGCTTCCAGGGGGAGGGCACGAAGACGGTTATCCCGAGGGAAGCGCATGCGAAGCTGACGAGCAGATTGGTAGGCGCGCAGGATCCTGCGCAAATTATGGAGCGGGTGGAGCAGCATCTACGCAAGCATCTGCAGCCTGGCGCTCGACTGGAGTTCCGGCCGGGCGACCAGGCGCCGGCGTTCAGCTGCGATCCGTCCGATCCGATGCTGCAGCTGGCAGCGGATGCCTATGAAGAGGTGTATGGCACGCGCGCGGTGTTCACCAAGGATGGGGGATCGATTCCAGTAGTCGCGACTTTCTCGCGCGTGCTGGAGGTACCGGTCGTCATGATGGGCTTCGGGCTGCCGGACGAGAATCTGCATGCGCCGGATGAGCATCTGAATCTCGACAACTTCGATAAGGGACTGCTTACGCTCGTGAGCTATATGAAGAAGGTCGGGCAGAGGTAGTCTTGCTCGCGCAAATAAAAGGGGCAGCATACCTGGCTGAATTCAGCCTGTATGCTGCCTATTCTTATGCTAGCTTATCTTACCTTGCTTGGGACGATCATGACCGGGCAATCTGCGCGGTGCAGCACGCCCTGGCTGACGCCGCCCAGCACGTTCGAGACGAATGCGCTGTAACCCCGTGAGCCCATTACGATGCATCTCACCTGCTGCTCTGCGGCTTCCTCGCAGATCTCGATCTTCGGCACGCCAATGCGCATCTTGGTCTCGTAAGCAACGTCGATGCCTTCCAGCATCGGATTGGCGGCTGCCATCGTCTCCTCGAACAGGGTGTCCTGATACTCAGCGATCGTGGCCTTGTTGAAGAATAACTTGGTGTTCGGTGTCTCGAAGGTAGCGACTACATAGAGCACAATCAATGTGTCATTGTACTTACTTGCCATCTCAATCGCATACCGGAGCGCATCCTGAGCATTGTTAGAGCCGTCGAATGGTACTAAGATCTTGTTGGTCATGGTAAGCACCTCCTTACTATTATTGTAATCTACGTGTCGGAATAAATCTAGTAAAGTGATCACACCGATCTGCTAGAGTCGGGATTGTCTACTCGGCATGCATTCGACTATAACGGAATAGTATGCTCAGCATCAGAATGATGAAGGTGGCCAAGAGCACGAAGAATATCGGAAAGATGAGCGACTGCGGCAACAGCGCGACCAGCAGGAACAGGATTCCTGTGGCAATCATCAGCCGTCCGATGAGCCGAGAAAATCTGCGCTCTGCTGTCGGAGATAACATTGGGCGATTGAATGAGCTCTGGGTGAGCCGAGGCAATGTGTTGCCGAGTGCGATGAAGATGAAGCCTGAGAGTAAACAGGCGGCGACAGCGGCAGACAACGCATATCCTAAATTATGGGCAATTA
The DNA here is from genome assembly GCA_023441055.1 of Bacillota bacterium. Lineage (GTDB taxonomy): Bacteria > Bacillota > Bacilli > Paenibacillales > UBA4045 > JAEZQY01. The sequence continues at coordinate 172,614 of JAEZQY010000018.1, forward strand.
TAAAGAGATGCACGAGCAGCAGGGTGAACGAGATGGCCGATAGCAAGGTGCCGAGTGAAGCTTCGTTGCGCTGTCGCTTCTGTACGTCTCTCTCCAGCTTCATCGCTAAAGTGATGATGAGACAGATGAAGACCGCAATTGTTGGTAGTAAAAATGCACCTAGTGGCCGGCTCAACCAATTGTCCGCTTCATTCTGGCTGTTGAAGTGAATAACCATCTGTTGCGGCAGATCCGCATACACCACGATACTGACGAGTACTGCGCATGCAATGATCATTGCGGGTAGTAACCATTTTCTCATAATTGCATCATCCCTTCGATTGTTGGATATCCATAATCCACTTAAGCACGTCCTGGAATACGGTTGTATTCAGCGAGTATACGATGGTCTGGCCTCTGCGCTCATCCCAGACGAGCTCCGCGTTCTTGAGAATATTCAGATGGTTGGATATGCTCGGCTTGGTCATATTGAAGTGCTCGGCGATCTCACCGGCGGTCATGTCGCGATGCTTCAACATGTCGAGGATTTCACGGCGGGTTGGGTCAGCTAATGCCTTGAATGCCAGATTGATTGACATGAATGTCAGGCCTCCTCTCGATCTGTTCGATATTTAGATAATTATCTAATAATCGAATTGTAAGGTAGTGTAAATGGAATGTCAATAGGTGGATGATATGGCGCTTTAATTTGATGGTGGAATAGAGGGTGTGAGGTGTCTTGTCAAGTATCGTAATTTCTAAAATTTCAGCTATAATAGGATAGTGTTATTGGAGAGAACTGAGAAACTGGAGAGGCTGGAGGTACACGAATGTCAATTATCCCTAGAATTATGGAGTTCAATAAGAAGTTCGTCGAGGAGAAGCAATATGAGGCGTACTTGACTGATAAATTCCCGGATAAGAAGGTTGCTGTATTGACCTGTATGGATACGCGGCTGGTCGAGCTGATTATTAAGGCGCTAGGTTTTAAGAATGGGGATGCCAAATTCATCAAGAATGCGGGCGCGATTCTGACTCAACCGTTCGGCAGTGCAATGCGCAGCATCCTGATCGCGGTGTATGAGCTGGGTGCGCGCGAGGTACTGGTCATCGGCCACCATGAGTGCGGGATGATCGGTCTGGATGCGAAGGGGATGATCAGTAAATTCGCGGACGCAGGTATCGATCCATTAGCGATTCAAACGCTGGAGAATGCGGGCATCCGCATGGAGAAGTTCCTGCGCGGCTTCGACAGCGCCGAGAATGGCGTGATGCACAGCGTGAAGATGATCCGCAAGCACCCGCTGTTCCCGCAGGCGGTTCCCGTCCACGGCTTCGTCATGGATCCGCACACGGGCCAGCTGGACATGCTGGTCGAGGATTATCGGGAGGAGTAGGAGCGCTTACGCTTTAGAACGCGGTATCGGATGCTGCTGGGCGAAAATGAGAACGCTCGAGCGTCGTGAGAATTCGCATAATTGGAGAAATCATCGCCCATAATGGCAAGAAGCGAACTTTGGTTCGCTCAAGTGCACTCATCTAGTGCGTTCGAGCGAACCAAAGTTCGTTCAACCTTGAAAATCGAGCAGTTTCGCAAATTTCAGCGAATTTTGAATGCGCAGCAGCGTATTCAAGTTCGCACCGTTGGCACATCGCGCTATACGCTCGTATGCAACTTTCTGGAAGCCTCGCTCGTCTGTTGGTGCAGAAGGAGGAGGGAATGCTATGCGTTTAACCATACTAAAGATAAGTGTTCTACTGTTAGCGATCATGTTGGTGCTGGCAGCTTGCGGCAGCAATGAAGCGAATGATCCGGCTGGAGCAGGTGACACGGCGAATGGCCAGGATCAGTCAAGCGGTGAAGATTCAGATGGGAATACGATAGAAGGGTCCGAGCCTGTTCGCTTGCTCGAACGCGCGGAAGTTGTTCAGCAGTCGGACGGCAGGTGGCTGTTCACAGCTTATGCGGAGCGCAGCGGACAGCCGTATGTGGATGCCTATTGGATGAGCATCGACGCAGATACGGAGCTGCTGGATGAGCGCGGAGGAGTATTAACAGCCGCAGATATAGCAGTAGGTGCAACGGTAGAGGCATGGAACATCGGAGTGGTCGCAGAGTCGTACCCTGCTCAGACTAGAGCTGCCCGAATCATCTTGCTCGATGAGGGCAATGCCTCGGACAGCGACCAAGATGATGTGTACATCGAGGTCAGCCGTTCGGAGGCTGTACGGCATGCATTGGAATCGGCATCTACCGCAGCGGTAGAAGGCTTCCCGCTCGCGGTGAAGCGGGCTGAATTCTTAACGGACGCAGGATATTGGCAAGTCGAATTAGTGGAGGCCACTCGTGTTGACCAGCCGATCATTCTGCACATAGATGCCTACACCGGTGATCATTTGCCTGAACCAGTGGCGGAGAACCAGGCATTCCGTGTCTATGAGCCTGAGCCTGGCTCGACTCAGCAGCCTGGCTTCACCGTTCGCGGACATGCGCGAGTGTTCGAAGCCGCCTTCAGCTGGCAGCTGGAGGATGGGCATAACATTCTGTCCGAGGGGCATGAGATGGCAGCGGCTGGCGGACCAGCATGGGGCAGCTTTGAGTTTACGGTTCCTTATGAGATCGCTTCGCAGCCGAATATGATGCTAATCCTGTTCGTCTCCAGCGCGAAGGACGGCAGTCAAGAGCATCAGCTGATCATACCGCTCAAGGTGCCGGAGGATCGCATTGTGTACTCGGCGGATCGTGATCCGGGGTTACAAGAGCCGGAGGAACAAGAGTCAACGGATCAGGAAGAGCCCGAGTTTCATATTTTGCCGATAGGCGGCATGTCTGAATAGGGTTCGGTTACTTCATGGCGAGAGTCCAAATTGGTAGGCTGGAGTGTTGATATGAGCGGCAAGGAAGATCAGTATGCATCGATTAAGGGAATAGTGAGCGCCTCCTCCATCAGTGATGAGGAGTGGGCTCTCTTCCTTGCGCGTACACAGCCAAGGCACGTAGAACAAGGCGCTTATCTAGTGAAGGCAGGGGAATTGGTGAATGATGTGTTCTTCTGCAATCAAGGCCTGTTCCGCTTGTACTATACCTTAGCGGATGGCAAGGAATTCACGAAGAGCTTCTCACTCAGCAGTGAATTCATCACTTCCTATGGCGCGATGATTAGCGGGGAGAGGTCGTACTTTGCCGTGCAGGCATTGGAGAATTCCGTTGTTATTCAGATCCCTTATTCGCTCCTGCAGGAGCTAACAGACCGCAGTCATGCCTGGGAGAGACTGATGCGGCGCTGTGTCGAGCAGCTATACAGGAAGAAGGAGGAGCGAGAGCGAGAGCTGCTGTATCTCAGCGCAACGGAGCGGCTTCTGGCTTTCCGAACGAAGTATCCCGGCTTGGAAGCACGCATACCGCAATATCATATCGCCTCGTATCTGGGCATTAGTCCCGTCTCGCTTAGTCGAATTAGCCGCAGCCTCAGTCAGCTGAAACCTTAACCTATGTTAATGAACGCCTCTCCAATCTGGCTTACACTAAGCTGAGAAAGGGGAGGTTTTTATCATGCGAATAACAGGACATACGGTATTGATCACTGGCGGCGCGTCTGGTATTGGATTTGCGCTTGCGCAGCAGTTGGTTGGCAGGAATAACAGAGTAATTGTGGTGGGTCGTAACGCGGATAAGTTGGCTTCAGCAAGGCGTGAGCTGCCTGGATTACGAACCCTATCCTATGACATCAGCAAGGAGCATGACCGTTTAGCGTTAGTACAGCTGATAGCTGAACAATATGGCGAGGTATCGATATTAATTAATAATGCTGGCATTCAATATCAGGCGAGGTTCGATGAGAAACCGCCATCGCTTGCGGACATTCACCAGGAGATGGAGACGAATTTCGTGGCAGCCGTACGACTCAGTTCGCTGCTTATCCCCTCTATGCTACGGCAATCGGAGGCGGCGATCATCAATATATCGTCCGGTCTGGCAATCGCGCCTAAGGCCGGGGCAGCGATTTATTGTGCATCGAAGGCGGCTTTATCCACCTTCACCCGGTCGCTTAGATACCAGCTCGAGTCATCCTCCATTCGGGTGATCGACGTGCTGGCTCCGCTTGTAGATACGGATATGACTAGAGGCAGAGGCCGTGGCAAAATAAGTCCGCAATCCTTCGCGAGCGAAATGATTAGAGGGGTGGAGCGAAATCGCGATGTTCTTCACATAGGGAAGACCAAGCTGCTCTACCTGCTGCATAGGATCGTGCCGAGCGTAGCTTATCGGATTACGAAGAATGGATGATGAGGTGAGATTGTATCAGACATCGGAAAGATGCTGCTTGACATTCATTTTTAAATCCGATAGGATTACTTGTATTAATTCAACTTACATAATGGACTAAGGGGAGAAACCACATGAACAACAAGAAGCTTCACACGATTCTAGGACTGCTGCTGGCATTGGTGCTAGTGGTAACAGCTTGCGGCAACAACAATGGCAATTCCAGCGGAGGTTCGGCTAAGCAGGTAGAAGGCGTTCCTGCAGCGCTCACAGAGAAGGAACCGGTCAACATCAAGGTCATCCGCAAGATTGGCGGCGATGATCATACTGCACAATTCCTCGCAGGCGCTAAGCAAGAGGGAGAGGCGCTTGGATTTAAGGTCGATACATTCTCAGCGAATAACGATACAGCGAAGTTCCTGGACGCGCTCGAGCAAGCGGCGAACAGTGATGTGGACGGGGTTGTGATCTCACACGGCGACGATCCAGCTACCGTAGTTGCGGTTCAGAAGCTAAGAGACAAGGGCATTGAGGTCGTAACCTTCGACTCGATCGGCGATCTGAGCGCAGTAGAAGGTGTGACACTGACTTCTCAAGACGACGAAGCACTTGCGCAATTCGCGCTTGATCGTCTCGTAGAGGATACAGGCGGCAATGGGAACATCATCTACCTGTGGGTAGACGGCTTCCCGCCAATGGTTCGTCGTAACGTCGTGTATCAAGATGTACTCGCGAAGAACCCTGGACTGAAGGAGCTAGAGCGCTTCGGTGTTGCGAATGAGAATACATCGGTGGACACACAGAATGCGGTAGCCTCCTACTTGAACAAGTATCCGAAGGGTGAGATTGACGCCATCTTCGCAACCTGGGACGCATTCGCTATCGGAGCGGCGAGAGCGCTGATCGAAGCGGGACGTACAGAAATCAAGATCTATGGCATTGACGTATCGAATGCTGACCTGCAAGTCATGCAAGAGGAGAACAGCCCATGGGTAGCTACAGCCGCAGTAGATGCCAAGATGATCGGCTCGGTAAACGTTAGATTGCTGGCGAAGAAGCTCGCGGGTGAGGCAACACCGGACACCTATAACTTGGAAGCAGCGCTGATCGATCAAGAAGCCTTGAATAAATCCGCTGAACCAGTTAATGTAGTAACATTGAGCGAAGTCATTCCTGGATGGGGCACTACGGATGCATTCGAAGAAGATTGGATCAAGGCACTTAAGGAAGCTAATAGTAAATAAGGTTAAATAGGATTTATTAAGCAGTTACTAGGCGCCCTTATCCACCTCGGATAGGGGCGTTCGAACCTGTGCTGGAAGGAAGATGCACCATTGCTAGAGATGAGGAAAATTTCAATAGCCTTCCCTGGTGTGCAGGCGCTGCTTGATGTAGATCTAAGCGTCGCACCCGGACGCGCGCATGCGCTGATCGGCGCTAACGGCGCAGGCAAATCCACATTAATGAAGGTGCTGGCCGGCGCGTATGACCACTATACCGGCGACATCCGCATCGCGAATGAGCCGGCGGTGATCCGAACGACCAAGGATGCGAAGCAGCTAGGCATTCAGGTCGTCTATCAGGAGGTCGATACGGCGCTGATTCCGAGCCTGACCGTGGGCGAGAATATTATGCTGGAGCGCCTCGTGCATGAGATGGGCGGCCGCCAGCTCGTGCATTGGAATAAGCTCCATCAGGCTGCGCAGGGCATTATGGAGCGACTTCAGGTTCATATCCCAACTCGTAAAATGGTGCATGATCTCTCGCTAGCCGAGAAACAGATGGTGCTCATCGCGCGGGCGGTCTCGATGCAGTGCCGCATCCTCGTGCTGGATGAGCCGACAGCGCCGCTCAGCCATCATGAGACGGAGCAGCTGTTCCGGCTTGTCCGTCAGCTGAAGGCTGAAGGCGTCAGTGTGATCTTCATCTCGCATCGTCTGCCGGAGCTGTACGAGATCTGTGAGGATATTACCATCATGCGCGATGGTCAGGTTGTGCATACGGGCGAGCTCGGCGGGCTGCAGCAGCACGAGGTGATCGAGCATATGCTGGGGGCTCGGATGGCCTCACAGTTTCCGGCCGTACAGCGCACGATTGGCGAGGTTGTCCTAGAGGCGCGCGATATCCATGACCCTGGCAAGGTGGAGCATGCCAGCTTGACCATTCGCGAGGGTGAGATCGTCGGCCTCGCGGGGCTCGTGGGCGCGGGCAAGACGGAGCTGTGCCGCGCGCTGTTCGGCGCATCGCCGTCTGCGACAGGCGAGCTCCTGCTTCGAGGGCAGCGGCTGCGCATCGCCTCACCGCATCAGGCGGTGAAGAGCGGCCTTGCCCTCGTACCGGAAGAACGACGCCGAGAGGGCGTGTTCGTTGAGGAGACAGTAACCGTGAATTTGACGGCTGCGGTATTGGGGAATTTTGCACGGTGGGGAGCTTGGCTTGGTCGATCCAGGGAGCGGAAGGCTGCGGATAAGCTCATTCAGGATCTCGGGATTAAGACGCCCAGCGGGCAGGCGCGTGTGCGGAATCTGTCTGGCGGCAATCAGCAGAAGGTGGCGATCGGCAAGTGGCTGCTGGCGGACGCGGATGTGTATATCTTCGATGAGCCGACCAAGGGCGTCGATGTAGGCGCCAAGCGCGATATCTATGAGCTGATTGCAGGTTTGGCGGCGCGCGGCAAGTGCATCCTGTACGCATCTAGCGAGCTGCCGGAGATCATGGGGATCACCGATCGGATGTATGTGATGTATGATGGACGGATTCAGCGTGAATTGAGTACAGCGGAGACGAGTGAGGAAGAGATCTTGCTGTATAGCACCGGAGGAGCAGGCCTATGAGCATGACGAAGAGCAATCAACTATTCGTAATTCTATATAAGTACGGGACGCTGATCACGATCGGGCTGTTGATCATCCTGTTCGGGACGGTGACGGATAACTTCCTGACGAAGGACAACCTGATCCACATCCTGCGTTCCATCTCCATTGTGACGATCATCGCGATTGGACTTACCGTGTCGCTGTCCGTCGGCGGGTTCGACTTGTCTGTGGGCTCGACGGCCTCGCTCGCGAATGCGCTGGTCATCTCCATGTTCGTCTGGCATGGTCATAATGTCGGGATCAGTCTGGCGATTACGCTGGCCTTCTGCGTGGTCGTGGGGCTCATTAATGCGTTCCTCGTCATACGCTTCAAGATTCAGGATATGCTGATGACGCTGGCTACGATGTTTATTTTCCAGGGGGCTGCATTAACCTACACCAGAGGGGCGACCGTCTCGCAAAATATGATTCTGCCTAGCGGCGATTTCGCTACGGGTACAATTCCGGCCCTGTTCAAGAAGCTGGGCCAAGCCCCGTGGATCATCATCATCATGCTCATCGCGGTGCTGCTCGTCCATCTCTTCTTGAACCATACGAAGCATGGCCGCTATATGTATATGATCGGCGGCAATCCAGAGGCGGCCAAGCTGTCCGGGATCGCGGTAAGCCGATATCGATTGACCGCATATCTGATCTCCGCCGTATTCGCCGGCATCGGCGGGATTGTGTTAGGCGCTCGTGTCATGAATGCGGAGGTCAATTCGGGCGGGTCCTACTTGATGGATGCAGTCGCGGCAGCCTTCATCGGGTATTCTGTACTTGGCGCGGGCAAGCCGAATGCAATCGGTACGTTCGCGGGCGCTGTGCTGATCGGACTGCTGTCGAATGGTCTGGTTATGCTGTCCGTGCCGTATTATGCGATGGATATCGTGAAGGGCTCCGTGCTGGCGCTGGCGCTCGCGATTACGTATTATAAGCGAAATCACTAGAGTGGCGGGTCGCGGTTAGTAATTCTAATCGACAGCAACTGACATTAATATGATAGAATAATGGGAGATTAAGAGAGTAGGTGATCAGCCTTGAAGCCGATCAGGCACTTATCTTGGTACTCCCTTTTGTTCGTTGTGGTGCTATTCCCCGTGTATGAGGCTGAAGCCGGTCTATGGGATAGAATCAAGGATATCTATACGGCTCCTGAGAAGGTCGAGGAGCTGAAGGACATATATACAGATTCGATGCGACAGCTGGAGGTGCAGCGCCAGCAGCTGGAGGGTCAGCTCGTTGAACAGCGGCAGGCGCTGCAGAGCGAGCTGGAGGCGCAGCGTGAGCAACTGGAAGCCTCGCAAGAGCGGGCCGAAGAGCTGCTCAGCCGACAGGAGGAGCTGCAGCGGCTCAATGAGAGCTATATGCAGGAGAATGAGCTGTATAAGCAAGAGAGTGAGCTCTATCGGCAGGAGAGCGAGCTGTACCGCCAGCAGAGCGAGGCGCTGGCTGCGCAGAATGCGGAGCTTCTGCAGCGGATGGAGCAGATTGAAGCCGATCGCAGGCAATGGCTGCGCACGCTGGCGCTGACCGTCGGCGGGCTCATTGCGCTCTTCCTGGCGTATGCGGCATCCATTCGCGTCTGGCGGTATCTGGTCTGGCGGCGGCAGGGGCGGCCTGAGCATGGTCAAGCGGCGGAGCCCGGCCAGCTCGTGGTGGAGCATCGAATCGATGAGGAGCGGGGCAGCTCATGAAGATAACGGCGCCTGAGCTAATTGGACATGCGCGCATCACGCTGGAGGACAAGGATACACTCCATGTCCTTCATTCGCGATCAATCATCGCCTATCAGGGCGACCCGCGCGGTCGAGAGGACCGCTTCATGGATTTCGGCGGGATGTACCGCAAGAAGAAGTGGGTGCGCTCCAAGCTGCAGGGACCATCGGAATTCCTGCTCGGCCTGCCTGCCGGCTTCTCCCTGCTCACCATCGATGTGCCGGCGGAGAGCAATCTGCTGTTCGACTTCCGCCATGTCGCCTTCTTCTCAGACGGGATGACCTATAAGAGCAAGATCCTGAAGCTTCAGACGGCCTGGATCACGCGAGAGCTGGTGCGGATGAAATTCAGCGGCCCCGGTCAGCTAGGGATAATCACCGTTGGTGACATTACCTCGATGCAGCTCGACCCGGATCGACCCTTATATGTGGATAAGAGCGCGCTCGTGGCCTATCCGGAGGATGCGCAGATTGAGCTGTCAGTGTACGGGAATCAGCTGGCCAGCCAGAGCATGAATGTGCAGTGGGAATTGCGCGGACACGGACCCGTGCTGATCCAGACCGGATCGCGGGATATCCAGCTGCAGGATAAGCTGACCGGCGACGGCTGGTTCAAGCGTCTCCTGCGCGAGGTGCTACCGTTCGGGAGTGTGTATATAAAGTAGAGTGTGGCGTGTGATTTTCAGGTGCGAAGGTGAAGCTAACATGAAATTCCTGGAATCTTCGCACCTGTAGAATGGAAAAAAAGTACATTAACTCTGATTGGCCAGTTGTAATATGTTAGATTAAGAGTGAAATTGCGATATTCGACAGTTTTCTACGTCACTTTAGTGTTGAAGATTTAGGAAATCGCTGTTGCATCCCTCGCGGATGCGTGGAATGAGCATGTGGACTGAAAACCAATGCATCCGCCCTTACGAGATTATTATCTACCATTACCTACAATTTTTTCAAGCATTTACTGAGGTTATACAGTATAATGAAAGGAGGGATTATGATTAAAAATGAGGTAGCTGTAATGACTGATAACCGTAGTGATTCAGAGATTGAGAAGGCTTTTAGGTATGCGGAGGCAAGCCTCAATGTAGAAGGTATGTATACTACCGATGAGGAAAAGGCATTAATTAAGCAAAGTCTTCGCGGTGATATTTCTAAGGAAGAGTTTATTAAGCGAGCAGTGGAGATAGCGCGTAATGGATAGGGAGTCCAAGTACGTGTATCCAGAAACCGATGTGCTGATCAATAGGCTAGGGATCCAGGATGCAGGGGAATTAGAGCGTGCTGAGCGGATCATTTCAACTAGACAGCTGGCTTACTTGAAATTAAGTCCAAAGACTCATTTTATCTCTATGATACGACTGAGGGTCTACAGCTTTTTTATGTGAAGAAGGAAAATGATCGGACAATTGTGCGAGATGATGAACGAATGGAACAATTCTATGCCAAGTATAATGAACGTCAGCCGGTTGAGATGGCGCGCGAAGTTCTCACGCTCTCTGATGTGATCAAGGAACATACTCGGTACGTTCCTAACAAATTAATGAACGACCATTTAAATATGGATATTGGTTGGTATAAGATTACTAATAAAGACGCGCAGATTAAGGAAGAGATCTTGGAGTATAAGCTACAAGGGGACAATATGATTAATCAATTTAGTCTTAAGCATGTACCGTCTATGAGTAAAGCAGAGAGAGAGATGTATTGATTCTAATCAAACTAAATGATTTCAACACACTGCGCAATCTTCAATCCTCCATTGATAAAGAATATGGGCGAGAGAAGGGACTGGAAGTGGATTTATCACGCTAGTACAAGGTGAAGCATGTGAAGTTAGATTTTATGATTGTGTACAATGGAGATGATTAAATGAATATGGATGAGATGATGGAGTATGTAGAAGAGAACAAGGAAAGATATTATAAGGAGTTGCTAGAGAAGGAAGAGAGGGAATTAAAAGAGGCGCTGAAACGCATGAAAGAAGAAGAGAAAAAAACCGAGGAATAGTTTATATGCTCGATTCGGTTATGAGTTAATAGCGTCTTGGCGGCTTAACATCTGCAGCAACTAAAGAGAGGCCATCTATCGGGTGGTGCCCTTCGCGTTGCTATGCGGATAACAGAAATGATCTTTCTAAAAGTGGATTTATCACGCTAGTAGTACAAGGTAAAACGTGTGTAGTTAGATGTTATGATAATGCACAGAGGAGATGATAAAATGAAAATGGATAGGCTGATGAAGAATTTCGAAGAGAACAAGGAAAGATATTATAAGGAGTTGCTAGAGAAGGAAGAGAAGGACTTGCAAGAGGCGCTGAAACGAAAAAAAGAAGAAGAGGAAGAGGACAAAACCGAGGAATAGTTGGTATACTCGTTTATGAGTTAAAAACGTCTCGGCGGCTTAACATCTGCTGCGTGCTAAAGAGAGGGCATCCTATCGGATGGTTATTTGCGTTGTGCGACGACTAGATATGTAGGTCCCGCGCGGAGACGACTTGTAGGTTTTGATTAGCTATCGCTCTATTGCTATGAATTTAATCGTTTATATGAGTCTCCGCTAACATCCGCTTAAAATCGTCTCTAATGCCGCGCTACCTTCTTCTGAGAACTGCATAGCAAGTAATTGGATATTTAAAAGTAAGTATGAATAAGTGCTGAGACACATAAATGGAACTAACATTACAAAATTCAGGAGCTTATTCTCCTGGGTTCTCTGCGTTTGATTAACCCATATTATCACCCTTTTCATTTGAAATTACGGTATAATGTGGATAAGGAAGAGAGGGATATTATGGACAAATATGAAGAGAGCTTGGATCGGGCAGAGGCGAGCTTGAAAATCGAAGGGGGGTCTTTATCCTCTGAGGATCGTAAATTGATTTTGCAAAAAGCACGTGGAGAGATCACGCACGAACAGTTTCTAGAGCGTGCTAAGGAATTGGCTACCTCTAAGAAATAGTTTCGGGAATGTGAGTATGGGGGAGCAACAAAGCAAATACTGCTATCCGCTATCCAGGTACAGATGTTCTTATTAATCAGGCGGGTATCAGAGTGCAATCAGAATTACCCCTTTATGAGGAGATTGTAACTACTGAGAGACTTAGGGTTCTACAAGTGAATCCAATAATGGGTAGCTTTGATTTGGCTCACATGCAACGCATACATACTTATTTATTTCAAGATGTTTACCCGTTTGCTGGCCAGATTCGGACTGAAAATATAGCAAAGGATTCTCTCTTGTTTGCAGATTCACGGTTTATAACACCAGATGGTGAACGACTCGCGAAAGAACTACGCAGCAATGATTATCTACGAAGCACCTCTTTAGATCAATTTGGAACAAAAGACGCTGATCTTATGGCCGACAGGAACGTATTGCATCCATTCCAAGAGGGAAATGGAAGGACGACTAGAGAGTTCATTCGGTCACTGGCCAAGGAAGCTGGTTTTGATTTGGATTGGCGAAGAGTTGTCCCAGAACGTGTTTTTGAAGCAAGCGTTAAATCTAAAAATGATCCAAGAGAATTAGCTGTGGTCATAAAAGAATGTACTCCTCCAGCCCGCGGGAGAGAACGAACAATGGATGCTCCGGATAAATCGAGAGTAGTGGATAAGGGATACGAGAGATAAAGATACTTAATAATATAAAGGCGCTCATCCATATTACAGGATAGCGCCTTTATACTTTTACAAACAGGTTGTCGTAGGAGTTTTCATTTAATACTTTTCCAACATACTCATTTTTCTGAGGGTCTTGTGGTCGATTATTCAATTCACTTCTACGCACTAAGCTGATGAGGAACTTACTCATTTCGGTGAAAGTTAAAGTGGGTTTGCCATCAGAAAGTAGATGGAATACAGCATTTGTTTTGCATCTGGATCATGCTGAGCTGTGGAGACAAATTCATCAAAATAAGTACGATTAGTCAAAGTGAAAAAACGAATGAATTACGCATGCGTTCGTTACGTGTGCTTTTCTATAACATTCCTGCAACGATTGAGATTCGTGCCCGAGATACTTTACCCAAAGGTCTGCTGCTTGTTGAAATTCGTTTATTTGAAATTACCACCTTATGCATAAGAGTCTAATACTACTGTATCCATATTGGAATAAAAGAAACCATTATCTATTGCTGCGGTATTGCGACTAGAATGGCAAGGGTGGCACGAAAAGTGACGGACAAACTTGTTCTGAAGCTATCTGCGCTTGGTCGCATCCCCCGCGGATGCGTGGATTGAAATTCGCTCTAGTTGTGCTTTTGTCTTGGTCAATGAGAGTCGCATCCCCCGCGGATGCTCAGACAGAAGATCACAATAAGCCCACCCTGCAACCTCTACACCCTATAGATCGTTTAAGATTACAACAGACGTTGCAGATAGGGGGATATAGATGAAACGCTTAATCGCATTTATCCTAATGGCATGCTTAGGCTTCGGCATAATGGTGCTGTCATCACCATCAGCAGTCTATGCCTGCTCATGCGCACAGCCGCTATCCGTATCGGCGCAATTCGAGCGCTCAGAAGCGGTGTTCGTTGGCGAGGTGCTGGAGGTTCAGGAGAAGCGCAGCATGGGTGGACGTGTTACGAAGGCTGCGCTATTCGAGGTGGATCGGATCTGGAAGGGCGGCACGCAGTCGCAGATCATCATTCACACTGGAAGCGGCGGTGGGGATTGCGGGATTTATTTTGAACCGGGCCAGGATTATCTCGTCTACGCGCAGCACTCCAAGATGTATGAAGGGGAAGAGTTGCTGACATCGATCATCTGTGATCGCACAAGTGAGGTCGCGGCGGCGCAGGAGGATCTGATGCTGCTCGGTGGAGGGAATGCGCCGACTGAGCAGGTCAATCTGATGAAGAAGCTGGAGGGCGGGATGCCGGCACTGGTGTGGGTGGGTGCGGCGATAGCGGCGTTAGTAGGCGGTGGATTAGCTTATATGCGTTGGAGAGTGAAACGATAGGTGGTTCGTTTTGATTCCTCGGTCAGCTGGTCTATACTTGGTATATCTGCAGATACATGCATATACTACGTGTAGTAACAGACAACTTCTGACAGAGGAGATTTATCGCCTATCATGTTCATTCTGATATTCATCCTGATGCTGCTTCTATATGGGTTGCTCGTCTTCTACATTGGCTGGAGCGGGTGGCGTTGGATGAAGCCGCTCGTGCCGGCTGGGTTCAAGTGGTTCTATCTGGCTGCGCTCTTGTTCCTATCCAGCTCATTCATCTGGGGCAGAGTCGTATCGGAGGTTCCATTCTTCAGTATTATGGGGTCGTATTGGCTCGCCATGTTCTCTCTATCGCTGCTCGTGCTGCCGGTTGTGCACTTAGCGCTGTTGTTGATTAGGTTAATGCGGCTGAGTCGCGATTCGATTCAGAAGTGGTCGGGGGCTGTCGCGCTCGTGACGATCGTCTCGCTCATCCTCTACGGCACCTTCAATGCATACAGCCCAGTGGTGCGCAGCTATGACGTCTATATTGATAAGCAGGCAGGCCAGCTCACAGAACTGAGCATTGTGATGGCAGCGGATATGCACTTCGGACTGCTATCCGGCCGGAAGCATGCCGAGCGTATGGTGGAGGAGATTGAGGCGTTAGCGCCTGATCTCGTGTTGTATCCGGGTGACATAATTGATGATGACTTGGACGCGTTCTTGAATAAAGGGATCGACGAAGTGATGGGTAATGTGCAGGCGGAATATGGCGTATATGCTGCGCTCGGCAATCATGACAGGTACCGAGGCGATATGGAGCAGCTAATTGCTGCCTTAGAGCGAAGCAACATGGATGTGTTGTACGATGAGACGATTGTCATCGAGGATGCATTGACGCTCATCGGGCGTAAGGACAGGATGGAGCGGGACAGAGCGCCACTAGCTGATCTGATGGCAGGTGTATCTACGGAATTGCCGATTATTATGCTGGATCACCAGCCCTATGAGTTTGATATAGCGAGGGATCTGGGAGTCGACCTGATGCTGTCCGGTCATACGCATCGCGGCCAGATTGCTCCGGCGCATCTCATAACGAAGGCGATATATGAGAATGATTGGGGCCTGCTGCAGAAGGGGGCGTTCCATTCGATTGTTACTTCAGGCTACGGCTTCTGGGGTCCGCCGATACGACTTGGCACCCGTTCAGAGCTTGTACATATAACCGTCCATTTCATTGGTTAAATGAAGGTGAAGAAGTCGACATTGACTTCTTCGCCTTTGTTCGTATGGCCGCCTACCGTTAAAGTAGATCAGAATAAAGATACCAATAGGGGGAGACCTTATTGTATATCTTGGCAGCTGAGGCGGAGGGCTGAATGAGCTTGGATTTTCTTAAAGGTAATGAATCACTTACAACGATTGAATGGATCTTGAGAGCTATTGTGAGCTATATCTATCTTATTCTTGCAGCCAAAATTATGGGACAGCGTTCCATCTCACAATTACGGCTTCTCGATTTCATTCTGGCGCTCACGATCGGCAATATTATCGCTCACCCGCTTTCGAGTGAGGGAACGGGGCTTAAGGGGTCCATGATTACCACATTGGCTCTCATTGTACTCTATGTCGCGACTATATGGCTGAGCCTGAAGTGGCCATTATTCAAACATTACCTAAATCCATTGCCGATCACACTAATTAAAAACGGACATATCCAATTTCCTAACCTAGCGAAAGCGAGAATTTCAATTGAATTCTTATTTGCTGAGCTAAGAAAAGAGAAGGTAGAGGACATACAATACGTATCACTGGCCTTATGGGAGCCTGGCGGAACGATATCCATCTTCATGGACACCCCATACCAACCTATTACCGCGGCGGTAATGCAATTGAAGACTCCAGCGTTTGCAATCACAAGGCCGATCATCATTGATGGGAAAATAGACATGTCCTTTCTTCAGGAAATCGGAAAGGATGTTGATTGGCTGCAGACCAAGATAGCGCCTGCTCATGTGAATATCCGTGATGTTAAATTAGCGACTGTCACCAATGGTAGCAATGTGAGGGTATACTCGGAAACACAGCCTGAAAAATAATAAATACTCAAGCTAGTGATTGCGATCTCCGAGGGATGAGAGCTGCCAGTAACTTAACGAAGTAGCCCACTAGGAATGCGGACACTACTGTACCGATGCCGATCCCCACGAGATCACGGAAGACGATTAGCGAGATCAGTGTTGCAATTAGAACAAGTGACCAGTCGAAGATGATCTTCACTGTACTGAATTCCTTGTTCACCTTGCGGGCGATCACCTTGACAATGCCTTCACCTGGATTGATGACAACGTTAGCTCGAACCTGAAGGAGTATGCCGCATGCCAATACGGCGCAGCCTCCTATTAGGGTTAAGACTCTCGACAGCAGGCCAGCAGGAAGAGCGAAATCGAATAGTCGCATACTGAGGTCTATGAATAAACCGAACAGTGGTCCGACGAAGATCTGTGTATATTGAAACCTGGGGAAGGCGCGCCCCATGATGGTGATCTGGATAAGGATGAATATCATGCTGATGATTAGCGTTAGCATGCCGAAGGACATTGGTGTAAGAAGGCTCATCAGATAAGGCAATGTGGAAATTGGCGAAGTGCCTAGATTCGATTTGGTCACTAATACAATGCCGATACTCATTAATAACATACCCAGCACGAATAGGAGGATGCGTTGTGACAGCGATTTGCTCATGATGTAAATCCTCTTCTTTCTATATCTAAAATAAACAGAGTCACCCTCTCATCAGCGCGACTCTATTATTATATCATATCTAGGAATGATATACTGATCCTAGATATAACGTTAGGAGCTTAATCACACATGAACAAGGTTGATGTATTACAGCAGTATTTTGGACATGAGACGTTCCGCGAGGGCCAGGCGGAGCTAATTGATCATATAACGGCTGGCGGCGATGTGCTCGGGATTATGCCTACTGGCGCAGGTAAGTCGCTCTGTTATCAGGTTCCGGCTCTGATGATGGAAGGCGTCACGCTGGTCATCTCACCGCTCATCTCGCTGATGAAGGACCAGGTCAACGCGCTGGTGCATTCAGGGGTTCGGGCGGCCTATCTTAACAGCTCATTGACTGCCGGGCAATACGCGGAGGCGCTGCGCAGGGCGGCCAATGGCGCCTATCAGATCATCTATGTGGCACCCGAGCGGCTGATGACCGATGCATTCATACGGTTCGCTGAATCGGTGCGAATTGCGATGATTACCGTCGATGAGGCGCACTGCGTGTCGCAGTGGGGGCAGGATTTCCGGCCCAGCTATCTGAAGATCATGGAGTTCGCAGACCGCTTGCCGTATCGACCGACTATCAGCGCATTCACTGCGACGGCGACGGAGGAGGTTCGCGAGGACATCATCCAGATTCTACAGCTGAAGGCGCCCCTGGTGCGGACCACAGGATTCGATCGCGGCAATCTAGCCTTCGAGGTGCGCAAGCCCGAGAACAAGCTGCAGGAGCTGCTTGCGATTCTGAGAGCGAATGCCGGCAGGAGCGGAATCGTCTATGCGCTGACACGCAAGACGGTGGAGGAGGTATGCGAGGCGCTGGAGGCCAGCGGGTATGCCGCCACACGCTATCATGCAGGACTAAGCGATACGGAGCGGCACGCCAATCAGGATGACTTCCTCTATGACCGCAAGACGATTATGGTCGCGACTAATGCATTCGGAATGGGCATTGATAAATCCAACGTCTCCTATGTCGTACACTATAATATGCCTAAGAATCTGGAGGGCTACTATCAGGAGGCGGGCAGGGCTGGCCGAGACGGCGAGCCTGCGGATTGCATTCTGCTCTACAGTGGTCAAGATGTGCGTACGAATCAGTTCTTGATTGATAACAATCGAGATGTGAATGAGGATATGACGGAGGATATGCAGGAGGAGGTCAAGCGTAAGGATCGCGAGCGGCTGAAGGCGATGACCTTCTACTGCACGACTACAGACTGCTTGCGCGCCTATATCCTGCGCTACTTCGGCGAGGCGAGCGATCACTATTGCGGTCATTGCTCAAGCTGCAATACTCACTACGAGACGGTGGATATCACAGTTGAAGCTGAGCGGATTGTGCATTGTGTGCAGCAGCTGGAACAGAAGCGGCGCAGCTTCGGCAAGACGATGATCGCTGATATTGTGCGCGGCAGCCGCAATGAGAAGCTGCTGCGGATGGGACTGGAGGCATTGCCTGCCTATGGATCGCTCTCGACCGTGCCGGCCCGCAGATTGCGCATGATTCTGGATGAATTAATCGAACGCAATTACCTGCAGGTCACCAGCGATGAGTTCCCGGTTATCCGGCTGTCTGAGCGGGCAGAGGATGCGCTGCAAGGCGAAGCTCACATCAAGATGAAGCTGCCCAAGGCGACTCTGCCGGGCAAGGAGTCCAGGACAGGCAAGGCAAGCCGACAGCAGGCCATGGCTGAGCTGGACCAGGGCTTGTTCACAGCGCTTAAGGCACTTCGCAGCCAATTGGCGAGTGAGGCGCGTGTGCCGGCCTATGTCATATTCCCCGATGCGACGCTGCGGGATATGTGTGTGAAGCAGCCGCAGAATGCAGAGCAATTCCTGACCGTCTCAGGAGTGGGACAGGCCAAGCTGCAGCGATATGGCGAGCGATTCACAGCGCTCATTCGGCAATATTTGGCAAGGTAATAAATGATAGGAATGTGGATTACGGTCATCCCCGTCTCTTCGATTAAACCAGGAATGCGCGTCTATGTGACGGAAGTGCTTCTTACACAAGCTGTCTCATCACTCCCGCGGGATTCTGTGGCGATGCTCCACCAGATCAGAACGATATCCAAGGATCGATTGGGTCAACAATGCGGCAGAATCGAAAAAGACGAAGTGAGAGAGCAGATAAGAGAAGCACTCCGTCTTTATTTGGAGCTGTAGTCAGCTCTTCCTCCCATATTGCTTGGCATACGACACAATGCGATGATACAGCCGCTTATTCTTCATGTTCTTCAGCGGGTAGAACTGAGGCCTCGTATTCACCTCCAGAATCCAGGGCTTTCCCTCCGTATCCAAAGCAACGTCCAGACCAAGCTCTCGCAGCCCTTTCATATGACGATCGAAGCAATGCCCCACAGTCACGCCCATCTGCTTCAGCTTCGCTTCCTTCCGCGTGATGGCAGCTGCGTGATATCCCGCCCCGAGCAAGGTTGATCGGAAGTAGCCGATTTTTCCGCCTTGATTATAGTTCGTTGCCACCTTCCCAGAACGTCCAATTTTCGTAAATAGCGCTGTACTGACCCACTTGCCATCATTCGTTTTCTGAACCATAACACGAATATCGAAGGGCCGCCCGTTCGTCTTGGCTAACGTGATCCCCTTCTGTAACAAGTAGGATCTAAGCTTGGAATATCGCTTCAAGCCGTTGAACAATTTACCTACGGTTGGATACATGGTTTTGACGGATTTGTATTGGGTTTGGTACCCTTGCTTCCGCTTCTTAATTCGGATGATGTTGGACCCGCCGGAACCCTTCGTAGGCTTGAAATAGACAACAGAATAAGCATTCAGCATCGTTGTCAGGTTCTCCTCATTGAAGAGCAGGGTATGTGGAATATGGTCTTCACATTCATGATTCTGCAATAGCCATTTGGTTTTAATCCACTTACTCTTCTTCGATGTGCTGCGGTATCCCATTTACGTGATCACATCTCCCATCTGACATAATAATTATCGTATGCATCAACTGCGGTCGAATGGACGGCTCTCTCCATAAAACAGGCACCTGTATCAATTTGTGGTCAAATTTGCACACATTCTCGTCTGAATTAGACACCGTTCCTGAAGTATCATACGTGGTATCTTGGTATAGACTTGTACCATGTGACAGGAGGGATTGTGTAATGTGGAAGGCTGCTATTGAGGATGCCATTATGAAGACGAAGGCCAATATCGCCCGGTTCGATGATCGGTTCCCCCATGTGAGCGAGAATGGTGTCTATCATCTGAATGACAATACGGAATGGACGAATGGATTCTGGGCGGGTCTGTTGTGGCTATGCTATGAGTACTCGGGGGATGATATGTTTCGAGATGCTGGCCGACGGGCAACGGAGAGCTTCCGATCTAGGCTGGACAACCATGTGGTCATGGATCATCATGATATCGGGTTCCTATATATCCTGTCGGCTAAGGCGCAGTGGCTCTTGCTGCAGGACGAAGCGGCCAAGCAGCTGACTATAGCGTCAGCGGACGCGCTGATGAAGCGCTGGCGCGAGAAGTCGCAGCTGATTCAAGCATGGGGAGCCGAGGGCGATCCGAATAATGGCGGACGCATCATTATAGACTGCTTGCTCAATCTGCCGCTGCTCTATTGGGCGTACGAACAGACGGGTGAACAGCGGTACTATGATGCAGCGCTTACGCATGCGGAGAAGAGCCGGCGTTATCTCGTCAGAGGGGATGACTCCTCGTATCATACGTTCTACTTCGATCAGGAGACAGGTGAGCCGCTGCGCGGAGGCACGCATCAGGGCTACTCTGACGGCTCGACCTGGACGAGGGGCCAGGCTTGGGGCGTGTATGGATTCGGCTTAACGTATCGCTATACACAGAAATCCGACTATCTCGATACGGCAGTGCGTATGGCGATCTTCTTCCTGAAGCATCTGCCAGAGGATGATGTGAGCTATTGGGATTTCGATGCGTCGATCAAGCCGGATACCAAGCGGGACAGCTCGGCTGCGGCGATTACAGCATGCGGAATCCTAGAGCTGCTGGAGCATCTGCCAGCTGATCATCCGAAGCGCACCTATCTGCAGGAAGGTGTAGACCGTATGATGCGCAGTCTTGTGGCGAACTACTCGACCATGAACGAGCCGGACGCCCAGGGACTGCTCAATCGCGGCTCCTACAATGTGCGCAAGGGCGTATCGCCGGATGATCCTGTGATCTGGGGCGACTACTACTACCTGGAAGCGTTGATGCGTCTGGAACGGGGGCATCGCGGGTACTGGTAACGGACCGGAGAGGCGTTATTGGTCGAAATAACCACCAGTAAAATCTGTAACGGACCCAGTTGCACTTATCGAGTGGGAAATCGGGGTATTATCCCCGAAAACTCGGCAATAGGTGCAACTGGGTCCGTTAGCAATTAATAAGCGGAAATCGGGGACGTTTAGCGTCATCTGGGTCCGTTAGCGTTGCCAGGTCAGGAGCCTCAGTCGCTCTTGCCGCTGTAAGCTCTCACGTCACTGCTCTCGTACCTCTGCAAGCTCTAACGCTATCGCATCCCTCGCCTCTGTAACTCTCGCGCCACAACAGTTTCCAAGTCTCTGCACATACGCCGCGCCACCGCAGCTCTCTCACTACCGCAGCACTTTCGCATCATCACCACTTGTCCCTACCGTCAGCCGCGAGCAGCCTGGTTCTTGTACTCATTCGGGCTCATGCCGTTGTACTTCTTGAACACCTTGGAGAAGTACGTGCGGTCGGAGTAGCCGAGTGAATGGCCGATATATTCAATCGTCTCATCGGTCTCCAGCAGCAGCTTGGCCGCGATGCGCATCTTCAAGCTGTGGAGGTAGTCTGTGAAGTTCTCGCCCTTCAGCCGCTTGAAGTAGCGAGAGAAGTAGCTGGGATTCAGATGGAGCACATTCGACATCGTCACAGACGTAATATTCTCGGATAGATGCTCCATAATATATTGCTCGATCTCCTGCAGACGCGGGTTCTTGTTCGTGCCTTCGCTCGGCGCGTTGCTGGCCGCGTCCCCGAATCTGGCCTCCATCTCCAAGCGGATCAGCTCGAAGAAGATGTCGACCTTCATAATGCGCAGGGCGCAGCGCTCGAAGTCGGACGCGCTCGAGCTTGTCCGCCATAGGATGCGCAGCCACTGCAGCAGGCTGTTCTTCAGCAGCTCAGGCTCGATGCGCCATTGCGCGCAATTCTGCCGCACGCGATCAAGCTCCGCCAGAACAGCCGGCTTATTCCCTTGCCTATACAGGGATAGAAACCCCTCCTCCATCGATTGCAGCTCTTCCGCGCCAGTTAGACTCCACTGTGCCGATGTCGGTCGATCCATCACATGGAACAGCTTCTCCGGCTCATAGAAGCGATTGTGCCGATCCTGGAGCAACAGCTGGTATCGGTCACCCATCGCCGTGAGCTCATGCGCGGATTTCGTCAATGTGTAGGTCAGCTCCAGCCCCAGGTACTGACTCACCTTCAGCTGCAGCTCCTCCAGGAATCGCTCGAAGGTTCCAATCGGATTATGCCCCGCCTTATTATAGAAGTTATACACCAGCAGCAGATTCGAATCCTTATCAATCAAGGCGCTGAATGCGTCGTATTCCAGGCATACATTCTCGGCGATATTGAGTGCCGCATACTCGAGCAAGGTGGTGTCCTTGTACGTATACCGTCTGGCGAAAGCTGTATAATCGATCGAAGCTATAGCAATCATATAGTGAGGATGCTTCCAATCGATCTTCAATTCCTTGGCATATTCACGCAAGGTGTCCGCGGCATTCACCTTGGTAATGCGTTCGACGAAGGATTGCTTGAGCAGAATCATGTTCCGCTGTACGGTGTTACGCGTCAGACTCGATCCCTGCATATCCTTCATGGCCGTAATCTTCTTAGCGTACTTGCGCACAGATTCCTCCAGCGTGTCCGCTGTCAACTCATCCTTTATCAGATACTGCTCAGCCTCGAGCTGAATCGCCTGCTTGGCATAGTGAAAGTCCTCATGACAGGTGAGGAAGATGATGCCGACATCCGGCTGATCTTGCTTGAACTTCTCGGCAAGCTGAATGCCGTTAATTTGCGGAATGCCGATATCTGTAATGACCAAATCCGGCTTATGCTCCTCGAATAATTGCAAGGCCTTTACACTGGAGAAGGTGGATGCGCACACCTCGAACCCCAGCGCCTGCCAATCAATTAAATCCTGCAGATACTTCAATACGGGCATGTCATCATCAATCATCATAACCTTATACATGGTTTATCCTCCCTCTGCGGTGCTAGGGTCTAGCCGAGCAGCCAGATGACTTCTCTATTAATTCCAGTATAGAAGGTAGTATGTCACAGATCGACCGTTTTTTTTGATGGTCGTGTGCATTATTTTGACCTTAACGTGCAATTCAGTAAAAATCGTTCGCAGGCGAGCGGCAGCCGACTCCTTATACTTGATCCATAGACGTCGTAACAATAAGGAAATGGGGTGTGGATGTGAGGAGAGTATACTGGAACGAGAAGCGCAGAGAAGCAGCCGCAGGCCTGTTATTCCTGGCTCCCGAATTCCTAGGAATTGTCTTGTTAGGGATATTCCCATTAGTGTTCACCCTCTACCTCAGCTTCACGGAGTGGAACTTAGTGAGCGGGGTACAGGGAATCAAATTTGTTGGTCTAGATAACTTCATAAGGCTGTTCGATGATGACAAGTTCATGCTCGCGCTGAAGAACAACCTGCTATACACCTTCTTCACGGTTCCAGTAGGCATGCTGTTGGCGCTGATCCTGTCGGTTGTGATTCATGCGAAGGCGTTCGCCAAGGATTACTTCAAGGTCGTCTTCTTCATTCCGTATATCTCTACGCAGGTAGCGGTGGCGGCGATCTGGGCAGCCCTGTTCAACCCGTCCTTCGGACCGATCAATCAATTCCTAATGAGCATCGGGATTGACGACCCGCCGCGCTGGCTGGGCAGTACAGATACGGTTATGGCGGCGATCATCATTATCGCGATCTGGCACTCGGTCGGTTATATCGTCATCATCTACATCGCGGGACTCAGTAATATCAATAATGATGTGTATGAGGCGGCGGACATCGATGGCGCGAATTTCTGGCATAAGTTCATCAAGATTACCGTTCCGCTCTTGGCGCCTACGACCTTCTTCCTGGCGATCACACAGATGATGTCTTCGTTCAAGGTGTTCGACCTCGTGGCCTTCCTGACGAGCGGCGGACCGAATCATTCATCGAACGTCATTGTCTACTACATCTACGAGCAGAGCTTCAGAAACTTCCGTATGGGCTACGGCTCCGCCATCTCCTGGATTCTGTTCTTGATCGTGGCGACGCTGACGCTGGTGATGTGGAAGTTCCAGAATAAGAAGGAATAGGAGGAATACGACTATGCTGGCCAAAATAAAAACCGAGCCGTCCCGTTTCATCGCGACGCTCCTGCTGGGCGCGATCTCGATTATCTTCCTAATCCCGCTGATCTGGATGCTCTCGGCATCCGCGAAGTTCGAGAGTGATGTCATGCTCTTCCCGATCCAGTGGATTCCGGAGCGATGGAACTTCATCGCCAACTTCAAGGCGGTATGGATGAGCAAGACACCGTTCGGCATGTTCTATGTGAATTCGATCAAGCTGGCAGGGATCGCGACCGTGTTCACCCTGCTGTTCTCCTCGATGGCGGCTTACTCCCTTACGAAGCTGCGCTATCCAGGGAGGGGCGTGCTATTCGGCCTGCTGCTGATCTTCCTCATGGTGCCGGAGCAGTCGACGCTCGTACCGCGCTATGTGATGATTAACTGGCTGGGCTTGTACAACACGCATGAAGGCATTATTCTGATGACGATGTTCTCGACCTACTTCACCTTCCTGATGCGGCAATTCATGGCCGGGGTGCATGACGAGTTCATCGAGGCCGCGAAGATTGACGGAGCTGGCTATATGCGGGTGTACTGGCAGCTCATGATTCCGCTCAGCAAGCCGATTATCGCGACGGTCGGAATCATCAAGTTCATCTGGGTCTGGAATGACTATCAGAATCCGTTGATCTTCCTGTACAATGAGAAGCTGTATCCGATCACGATGGGGATGCAATACTTCAAGACCGAGTACAGTGATAACTATTCGGTTACGATGATGGCCGCCTTATCTGCCATCGTACCGCTGATCATCGTATTCGTCGTTCTTCAGCGCCAGGTCATAGCGGGCATCTCGCTCGGCGGTGTGAAGGGGTAAGTGTAATAAATCGGCACATGAGCACAGGGTCAAAATCTTGCACGAATAGGGCATAAGATGGCACAGCCTTATGGATCGTGACGATCGTATACTAGGGCTGTGACAATCATTATACGTATAAAGGGGATAGCGAGTATGAAGAGAAAATCTTGGGTAAGCGTGCTGGCCTTGCTGATGGCGATCACACTGCTGGCTGCATGCGGCAACAATGCGAACAACGCAGGCACGAATTCCGGAGACACTGGCGGTACAGGCGGATCGAAGGATGTAACGATTAAGTTCTATAACTGGGATCCGGATCAAAATGCGATCAAGTCGATTATTGCAGATTTCGAAGCGGAGAATCCGGGCATCAAGGTATCGTCCGAGGTTCTTGTGCCGGGCGGCAGCGCGGATGATAACCTGACCAAGCTGGACGTGCTGATGGCAACTGGCGAGGACGTTGACGTCGTAGCGATTCCGAATCAGGAGTACACCGTACTCCGGGCGGCGAATAGTATGTTCCTGCCGCTGACGGATTACTTCGCGCAAGACGGTGTAGATGTGGACGAGGATTACCTGACAAGTGTCAAATACAATGATGACGTCTATGCGGTACCGCAATTCGTTAATCAATGGTATGTGATGCTTAACAAGGATCATCTGGATGAGGCGGGATTGTCCGTTCCTCAGGTCGGTTGGACTTGGGATGAGTACCGCGAGTATGCGAAGAAGATGACCAAGGGCGAAGGTCCGAGCAAGCAGTACGGCACTTACTTCCACACATGGGGTGAATTCGCAAACCCGATGCTGTATACAGAGAAGGCCAATCCTTACATGCTGAATGAGACGACGTCGATCTTCGATGATGCCTCCTTCGATTACTGGTTCGACCTTCGCAGAGCGATGGAGAAGGAAGACAAGTCGGTTAAGACATATTCAGACGTTATCGGTTCCAAGCTGAACTATCGTACAGAGTTCTTCAATGAGCAGGCCAGCATGATCTTCATCGGCAGCTGGACAATTGCGGACATTGGCAACGTCGAATCTTATCCGCATGACTTCACTACCGCATTCGCGCCAATGCCGCGCATGAATGAGCAGTCGCCGATCGGCGGCACGAATGTTGCTGGGGAGTTCCTGGCGCTGTCCAAGAGCACCGATCATCCAGAGGAAGCGTATAAGTTCTTGCGCTACCTGTCTACGAAGGGCTCGGAGAAGAGAGGCGCGATCTCAGGCTGGAGAGGGGCGAACAGCGAAGCCTTCATCAGCGCAATGCTGGAGAAGAATCCGAACCTCTACGATGAGGAGAGCTTGAAGCACACCTTGTTCAATGAACACGTGCATTCTCCGAATACAGGCGAGATTAATATCGCTTACGGCTCGGAGATGAAGTCCGGGGTGCTCGAGGCAGGCTTCGCCAAGTTTATCCTCGATAACACCAGCGCCGCTGACGCTAAGGCTTACATGGTGAGTGAAGCGAATAAGATCATTAAGCAGAATCAATAATGACATGGAATAGCAAGTGGCTGGCGGCTGGCAGGAAATTCTGCAGGCTGCCAGCCGCTTGTTGTATGATAAAGGGAAAAGACGAGGAATAGGAGATGCGTGTATGGCGACACTGCTAAGCTTCTGGCAATTGACGTTCTATAAGCGGGTGCAGATTCTGCTCATGCTGTTCATCCTGCTGCCAATCTTCATCGTATCCGTCATCTCCTACTTCATCATTACCCGCGAGGTAACGGATCGAATTCGGGAGTCGAACGCGCAGGTCGTCCGCGCCGTAGGTGCGGATTTGGCCCAGGCGATTGATGATGTGACATTCGTTGCGAATTATTTTGCCAGTGATGGGGTGTTCCATGATGCGCTGTTCGGGCTTCGCGATACCGATCGGCTGAACTCCTTCTCCGACTATACGCATTATAATCGTATTACCGATTCCTTCAACCTGATTCATGTGAATATGCTCCATCTGCGGGCCAGGATGTTCCTGGTAAATCCGCGTGACTTCATGATCTCATCGGGCTACTATACGATGCCGGAGATGCAGCGTGACTGGAGCTGGATCAACGACCGGATTGATTACACGAACACTAGCACCATGCAATGGCTCGGGCGATCGGACAGCGATGAGGAATTCGGCGATTATATGGTCGCCAGAGTGATCCGGCATCCGGATACGCATGTGTATCTGGGAACACTGATCATCGGGCTGCCCAAGACCTACTTCGATCAGACGTTCGAGGTTATTACTGTTGGACAGGTCACGCTGTCTGATCGGAATCGGACAGTTGTGGCCCAGTTCGCGAGTGAGCTGTTCACATCAGGGCAAGTCGCTATCTCGGAGCAGCATGTGAATGCGCGCAGCTGGACTATTCAGCATCAGATCTCCAGCAATGAGATTACAGGGCGGATCACCAGCACCTTCCTCATGTTCATCGTCTATGTAGCAGCCGGTATCGTGCTGTTGTTGATCATCTCCGTTGTGATGGCCAAGCGATTGAACCGTCCGCTGAACGCGATGATGCAGGTGGCGCATACATTCGGCTCCGGCAATTTGACGGTGCGCTTCCATGCGCGGGGCAAGGATGAATTCGCTGTGCTGGGCGGTGCGTTCAATGCGATGCTGGATCAGATTCAGACGCTCATTGCGAATATTGAGACGGAGCAGGAAGAGAAGCGCGTGATCGAGCTGCAGGCGCTGTTCGCTCAGATCCGGCCGCACTTCCTGATTAATACGCTCAATTCGATGAAGCTGAAGATGGTCATGAACGGCGATCATGCGTACAGCCGCGGGCTGGATTCGCTGATGGGACTGCTCCGCGCTTATATGCGCGTGCATGAGCCTTGGACCTTGCAGGAGGAATGCCGGATGATTGAGCAGTATCTGGAGGTGATGCAGCTGAGGACTGATCATGCCGTCGAGCTGGAGCTGGAGGTGGCCGATCATCTGCGCGGATTCACGATACCGCGTCTGCTGCTGCAGCCGATCGTGGAGAATGCTGTGGTGCATGGCTTCTCG
The DNA here is from genome assembly GCA_023441055.1 of Bacillota bacterium. Classification (GTDB taxonomy): domain Bacteria; phylum Bacillota; class Bacilli; order Paenibacillales; family UBA4045; genus JAEZQY01. The sequence goes on from JAEZQY010000018.1 coordinate 200,371, forward strand.
GAGCGGGATTCGGATGCAAGAATTGGGATACATGCCGTGGAGGGGGCGGAATCAGAGGTCATCATCTCGATTAGCGACAACGGCAAGGGGATGAGCGAGGCGGAATGCGAGACGCTGATCCGGGTCATGAATAGCACAGAGGATGAGGTGCTGGCGAGCTATGATCGCGTCGGGCTGATCAATATCGCGCAGCGCGTGAGGCTGACCTATGGACGCGACAGCAGCATCACGGTGACACGCAACGATGTCGGCGGCGTCACGTTTACGCTGCGACTGCAGGGGTAGTGGGGGGTGTGACCCGCGACTTGCGGTTGAAGTGCGGCGGATAGTTGGGGGAGCTAGACCTGGGCTGATCTGCAACGTGCGTCTTCGTGCATCGAATTGTGTCTATGTGCCGAAGGGCTAATTCTTAGTATAGTTGGCCTGCATATCTGCATCTCTTCGGAGCTAATTGGCATCCAGGATGGCGTTTACCTGCAATTCTGCATCTGGGTGGTCCATCTTTGGTTGATTTCGCGCTAATTCGGTGGTTTACCTGCAGATATGCATCTCATAACCTTTAAACAGCAGAATTTGTTGAATCCTAATGCAGTAATGCAGTTGGACTTCAACGTACCTATGAAAAGGAATGCGGCTCTAGAGAAAATTGTGGCAGGAAGATCGGATTGGACATATTTCGTTTGAACTAAGTGTGACACTTAAGCGACTGACCGTTCGTATCAGCCCTTGCAAGACGAATCTCTTCAAATGTTATATGCGTCAATCAAGCAAGAGCCAGAATGAGTGGACAAATGCTTTGCGTGTTCTCATCAAGCATTTGAACCTGTATGTGGGCTGCTTCATTGCATCCTCCCGAATTCGGTATTAGAATAGGAATGCAATTAGTTTCACATTCGGGAGGCACACTTGTGAACACAGCAATGCTCATCACCCTAATCATTCTAGCAGTTGCATCTATCTTATTTATCACTGGCAGGATACGCTCCGATCTGGTGGCAGTAGGCGCATTAATTGCGCTGCTGCTGTTCGATATACTCACGCCTAGTGAGGCGCTGGCCGGCTTCTCGAATTCGGTCGTGATTATGATGATCGGCCTGTTCGTTGTTGGCGGCGGGATCTTCCAGACGGGTCTAGCCAAGATGGCGAGCAGCAAGCTGCTGCAGCTGGCTGGCACGAATGAGACGAAGCTGCTGATCACGGTCATGCTGGCGACTGCAGCGATCGGCACGCTGGTCAGCAATACGGGGACTGTTGCCGTGATGATGCCGATCGTGGTCAGTCTGGCGATGAGCGCCCAGATTAATCCGGGGCGACTCCTCATGCCGCTGGCATTCGCCAGCAGTCTGGGCGGAATGCTGACCTTAATCGGTACACCGCCGAACCTGGTCATCAATGAGACGATCACGAATGCGGGGTATAAGGAGCTCAGCTTCTTCTCCTTCACACCAATCGGATTGGTCGCTCTGCTCGTCGGCGTCGTTAGTATGCTCTTCCTCCGGCGGTTCTTGCCGAAGAACGAGGGGAGCAGTCACAAGAACCGATCGAGCCGATCGCCGGTCGAGCTGGCTAGGAAGTATCAGCTGTCTAATAATCTATTCCGCGCGCTTGTCGGTTCGGAGGCCCGTATCCATGGGAAGACCTTATCTGAGCTGGCTATTCCGGCTAAATTCGAGCTCAATGTGATTGAGATTCGACGCAAGAGCTCAGCCAAGAATCAATTCCTCAAGACGATCAACCAAGAGATCGCAGGCCCAGGCACGAATATCGAGGAAGGGGATATTCTGTATGTGAATGGATCATTCGCCCATGTTGAGGAGTTAGCTGAGGAATTTGGGTTGACGCTGATCGATCATCAGACTGCGGAGCGCAGCAATGGCGATGGCGCAGAGCATTACGCGACTGCGGATGTCGGGATCGCAGAAGTAATGCTGACTCCGAATTCAAAACTGATCGATCAACTGGTGAAGTTCTCCGGATTCCGAGAGAAGTATCGGGTGAATATTCTGGGCATTCAGCGCAAGGAGCAATTCCTGCTCAATAATCTGAAGGAAGAGAAGATGCGCTTCGGAGACGCATTGCTCGTGCAGGGCACATGGAAGGATATCGCATTGCTGGCTAAGGAGCAGGACAATGTGGTTGTGGTCGGGCGGCCGAGTGAGGAAGCGCGTAAGGTGACTATGGATCATAAGGCGCCGATCGCCGCAGGCATTATGCTGCTGATGATCATCTTACTCGTAAGCGGGTGGATTCCGGCGGTTGTCTCGGTCATGATCGCAGCTGTGCTGATGGTGGTGTTCGGCTGTGTGCGGAATATGGAAGAGGCGTACAAGACGATTAACTGGGAGAGTATTGTGCTGATCGCCGGAATGATCCCGATGTCGACCGCAATCGAGAAGACTGGTGCCGCCGCGCTGTTATCGAACGGTCTGGTCAACTCGCTGGGCAGTTATGGTCCGCTCGCTCTGCTGGCAGGGGTGTATGTCACAACTTCGGTGCTGACGATGTTCATCAGTAATACCGCCTGTGCGGTATTATTCGCGCCCATCGCACTCTCGGCGGCGATGCAGCTTGGAGTTAGCCCGTATGCCTTCCTGTTCGCGGTAGCGATTAGCGCCAGCGCTTGCTTCGCTTCTCCGTTCTCCACGCCGCCTAATGCGCTGGTCATGTCTGCAGGGCGATACAACTTCGGCCATTATATTAAGGTCGGCCTGCCACTGCAGATTATTATGGCAGTCGTGATGATAGCGGTGCTGCCGCTCTTCTTCCCGTTCTAGCGGCTAATGTCCTTTCCTATTTTACAATTAGGTATGGATATAAATGAAGAAAGCTCCCAACCCGAATGGGGCTGAGAGCTTTCTAACATACGGCTTACTTAGCAGGAGCAGTTCTTACTTGCTCATTGCTCCTTAGGATATCGTTGAATGAGATTTTCTTTAGGATAGGTCCTCTAATATCTTTTTTGATAGACGGTTTTGCAGGATACATGTCATAACCTCCCTATTACGTTCATAATTTCCTCTAAGATAGCATACATCATTCTGACATTCAACAAATTTCGACATATAGAAACTCATTAGAATCAATTTCATAACTACGCAAAACCTCTCAGTAGAAACTATATATTGACTGAGTGAATCGTTCAGATCAATATATAGTCCTCATCGTAGCTGCTTAAGCCGTTATGAAATTGATTGATTAGTCTTCGAAATTCAACAGTCCTTAGAATGCTTGAAGATACTGCTTCACATGGTCATAGCGGGCTGTGAACACATGCTCGCGTTCATCCGTGTCTTCTCGCACCCCGGCAGCTGTAGCGAACTTGGCGTATAGTCGGTTCAGATAATCGTTATTCGCGAGGGCGTTGAAGGTTATATGTTGTACATTGGGATTGTCTTGCTCAATGAATTGCAGCAGCTGGCGGAAGCCTCTGACGAATAAGCGGTTGCTGCGATTGCTGGAATCGACGATTACGGAATCGATGAATACGGTTGCGCCCAGCGAATTGTCCAGCTCCGCCTGATCGAGGAACCGATATTGGCCCCAACCGATCACTTGCTCCGACTCGCTGAGGATCAGCATAATCCGTGACTCGCTAACGGTCCCCAGTATATGCAACAAGGCATCTGTCAGTGTGTAGCTCTTGCTGAAGTTCTGGTAATGACGGATGTAGAATTGCGTATAACGCGCATAATCTTCATCGCTCTCACACATTCGATAATGCTCGCTCATTTGTACGACTAGCCTCCCTAGGATGACATGCGATCCTGCAGCGTCTGTCTAACGCGGGCGTCGATGTCTGGATAATGCGTCAGCACATAGTCGAGCACCTTACGTTGCAGGGTGAGACAGGTGCAATGGCTGATCGCTCGGATGGTGGCGGTTCTCGGCACATTGGCGAGCAGCGCGATCTCGCCGAAGTGGTCGCCATCCTCTAGCACGGCTACCCGCATAGCGCTGCGCTCACCATCAGGACTCGCCAGCTGCTTCACAACCTCTACCCTGCCCCTGGCGATGAGATAGAACTTCTCTCCCTGCTCGCCCTCCTGGATAATGCTCTGGCCTGGCGCGAAGTTCTCCGTATTGAACAGTGTACGAATCTCATTGAGCACATCGATATCAATCCCTTCGAAGAAGGGCAATCGAGCGAGCCGCTGCACATCGATATCAGCCTCTTGGCCGCTAGAGGAGACGGTTAGGCCATTCTGCTTGTCCCATAGCTGGCGGTAATAACCTCTCGCATCCAGCAGCTGTTGATGACTGCCGCTCTCGATCAGCTGACCTTGATCGAACACGAAGATCTGATCTGCGCCTGCGATTGCCGCTAAGCGATGTGTCACTGTGATGACAGTGCGATCATGGGAGAGCTCCTCGAAGGTGCGGTTGATCGAAGCCTCTGATATCGGATCGAGCGCGGACGTCGCCTCATCGAGCAGCAGAATCTGCGGGCTGCGCATAATCGCTCGAGCGATCGCGAGCCGCTGACGCTGTCCGCCAGAGAAGTTGCTGCCCTCATCGAGCACCATTGTGTTGTAGCCGTCCGGCAGGCTCATAATGAAGTCATGAATTTCGGCTTGCTTGGCCGCTTCAATAACCTCCTCCATAGCCGCGTTCGGGCTGCTGATATGGATATTGTCATAGATTGTGGCATGGAACAGGAAATTATCCTGGAATACAACACCCATCTGCTGACGGACAGTGTCCAAACTCAGCTCGCTCAAGCTTCTGCCATGAATGCGGATCTCTCCCTGATCAGGCGTGTAGAAGCCGAGCAATAACTGGATCATTGTACTCTTGCCTGAGCCGCTGGAGCCGACGAACGCAGCAGTGGACCCGGGTGCGATGCGAAGCTGTATATCGCGCAGAACAGGTTGTTCCTCTGTATAGCCGAACGTAACCGTATTGAACTGAATATCCGAGTGCTCTCGGCTGATTGGATCCACTGGTATATCGCCGCTATCCTCCTCGGGCTCGCTCATCAGCTGCTCTATACGGTCCAGACTGACCTCTGCTTCGGCGAAGGCGGGAATCGCGAAGGTTAGATTGAACACCGAATTCCCCATTGAGGTGTACATCGTGAAGAAGGCCACGAGCGCCCCGACAGTGATATGGCCATGCAGCGCGAGGTAAGAACCGAGGATAATAATCGTCAGGTTAATCAGGAGCAGGCTGATCATCGGGATACGCTCGAGCTGCGTATTGAGAATATTCTTCTTATAATGGATTAGAGAGAAGGTATGCAATCTTGCGCTGAACTTCGCAATGGCCGCCTGCTGCAGACTGAAGCCTTTGATTACCCGCTGTGCCTTCACATTCTCCTGAATCTCGCTGATCTGGGTGGAGAACTGTTCGCGGAACTCGGTATTCGTGGTATGAACGCGCTTGTGGAGCAGATAGGGCCCAATGAATATGACCGCAGCTCCGAGCAGAATGCATAGCGCCATCGTCCACTGCAGATAGAACAGCACGGCGGTCGTAATGATCACGACGGCTGTGGATTGAATACCGGTAGTCAGAATGATGGACATCGCGCCCTCGATAGCAGGCAGATCGACAGAGAAGGTAGAGACGATATCGCCAGAGCGCGACCGCTGGAAGTAGCCGATGTTCATACGCTGAATATGCTTGAACGCCCGCAGCTTCAGATCACGCTGGATGCGTACATGGAGACCGGCCAGCAGATAATCGCTCCCTACACCAGCAGTAAGGCCGATGACGCCGAAACCTACAAGCACAATGACAATTTTGATAAAATAGTGCATATCCTGCGGAACAATCGCATGGTCGATAATGAACTTGAAGCTGAGCGGCGCCAGCGACAGGAAGGCAAGGTCCAGCGCCAATGTGAGGAAGAAGAGTGCGGATCTTCTCTTGTAGGGACGCATATAGTCTAAGATGCTGCGGATTACTCTTAGCATGGAGTCGTTCCTTTCATTCGATTCGTATATGCGAGGAGTTCAAGAAATCGTATCCGATACTCATCGAGCAATCCGAATGCAGCATGATCGGTCGTGGCGGTTCGTTCGGCGAACTTGCTGAATAGCTGATAGAGCTCCGCATGTGCAGGAGCCCAGAATCGAAGCTCTGTGATCGGTTGTGCAGATTCCTGCAGATGCTGTGCGAGGAATTGAAGTCCTCTATAGAATAGGCGTGTATGGCGGTAGGCTTCATCAATGAATACGGTTTGGATCTGAATGATCTCTCTGTTCTCATAGTTGTATTCGCCCGTGCCATGAATATAGCCGATCGCGCCGACCAGTTCATCCTCATCATTGAAGATTAGAATCGCTTCCTTCTCCATGAGAACAGGCTGGCGATATAACTAAGAGCCACCGGGAAGGGATAGCTGAGACCGAGGTTGGGATAATGTCTCAGAAGATAATCCAGATACTTGACCTGATACATCTCAGACGCACAGATCTCAAAGTAATAGCTCAACCTTGACGCAGCCCCCAACGGATAGGATTTATGAGTAGATTACTGGAATTAAGGCAGGATGGCTAGGATAATACTGGAAAAAGCAAAGAAGCGATCCTGTTCGAACAGGATCGCTTTCAGATGGGGAATAGCAACGATGTGTGATTGCTTCATGACTAACCTCTAGAAACCCGGCCAGCCTTGAATTGCTTGTATTGGAAGTAGATAAAGCAGCCCAGGCAGAAGCCGGACAAGGCAAGCACAACGGCAACCGTCAGCATGCCTGTGAAGATGTAGCCGGTGAGCGTCAGGCCGAAGCTGAATGATAGAATGGCGCCCACTAAGAACAGAATCGCCAGCAGATTGTTGAACCGGAGTAGCTCTCTGGCCTCCGTCTTCTTACTCTTGGGCAGGATCGGCGAGATGACGCGGACGAATAGATTCACCTTTACGCCGTAGGCTCGGCTGATGATTTGGATGAGGAGCGGGATCGCTAGAATCCAGTATTGGCCGGTTGCGATCATCACGATAATCGAGATCAGGATGCCGATCTGATTCGCGCGCACGCGATGCAAGGGCACTTCATCTACGCAATCGTAAGAATCTGCAGCTAATGAATGGGTCTTCAAGCTTGTCATGATTCATCCCTCCTTTAATTATAATTAATCATACCAGATTACATGGTATAATACGATTGTAATTTCAGATTTTATCGTTGTCGATCTACCATTCACCTAGTATGATCAAAGTGTACCCTTTTCGGAACATTGTCTCTAGAAAGCCGTATATATACCCATCACCTGTAGAAGGAGCAGAAGCATGAATATTGCCTTTTTCCTATTACCCAAAGAACACGTCATCTGCTTGAATGAGACATCGACGATGAGACAGGCGCTAGAGCGTATGGAATATCACCGGTACACCGCAGTACCGATTATTAATAAGAACGGCAAATATGTAGGAACGATCACGGAAGGCGACCTGCTGTGGAAGCTGAAGGGTACTCCGAATTTGACCTTCGACAATTGCAATAAGGTTCCGGTTCTAGATGTCCCGCGGCGGATGCATATCGAACCCGTACGCATCTATGCGCAAGTGGAGGACTTGTTCAGCAAGGCCGTTCATCAGAATTTCGTTCCAGTGATTGACGACCAGGATCACTTCATCGGAATTATTCGTCGTAGCGACATCATCGAGCATTTGTTAAAGCAGACGGTATATAAAGAAGTTTAGAGACTTTATAAATGGGGCTTAGCGAGCAGAATTAGCACATCTTTCCGCCAACTGCACCGGAGGTCGGGTTTGCTTTTAATCGCTCGATATGGTAAAATAACGTTGTTGAAATTAAGACCTCAGTTCACATACTGCTCAGGGTTATTATTTTGACGTAAACCTGCTGCAAGGTGTGAATTTTTTATGTATATGTGCCCAGAGGTCGCGCAACATCACTAGGAGGTAGTTGGATTATGCAAACAGGAACAGTAAAATGGTTTAACGCAGAAAAGGGTTATGGCTTCATCGAAGTTGAGGGCGGTAACGATGTATTCGTTCACTTCAGCGCAATTGAAGGCGAAGGCTTCAAGACTTTAGACGAAGGTCAACAAGTTGAATTCAACGTAGTTGAAGGCAACCGCGGACCACAAGCTGAGAACGTTGTAAAGCTGTAATAGCCGACACTGACGCCCCGGACCATCGGTTCGGGGCTTTCATTCTATAATATTAACGAATGAATGTGTTCTAATCGCGGAGATGTGGAATCGGCAGTATGGAATGGATCAGGTCAATTTCAGGAGAAAAGAGGGTTGTTCATGTACAATTCACGTAAAAAACTGCTGGAGGATGTTCCTGAGGAAGTTACAACTGTCTGGACTTGCACGGGCAAGTCATGCAAGGGTTGGATGAGAGACAACTTTACCTTCTCAACGGTACCCACTTGTCCGCAATGCGGATCAGATATGACGAAGGGCGAGAAGAAGCTCGCAGTCGTTGTGAATACCAGCCCAAGCCAGAACAAAGAATAATGGCTTCTCGGTATACCTCGGATCTCCACAGGGAGTTCGGGGTTTTTTCTTGTTCGCAATGAGTCGCAGCAGCGTTTGGAGAGTGAGTAGTCGGGTATGGCCGTTACTACTTAGGTCTGGTCTGGAGGCCCCAATTTGTTATCTCAGTTGGGTTTGTATGATTTTTCGTACATCCACCCGCATTCACGGTAATGATTTTGGAGCTTTGTGCGTTTTTTCGTACAAATCAAGCGTTTCACACCGTTTCATCAGCTGTATTGTATGATTTTTCGTACAAGTCCAGCAATTCATGCCGCAATTGTGACCACTTTGTATGATAATTCATACAAGTCCTGTGCTTGCCCCCTTCTAGCTTGGACCATACCTGAGGAGTAACGGTGCAGCCGTATTAAAAGAGTCGTAGTCGCGTGCCGAGAAAACAGTCCCTGCCTTGTGGATTTACCGCAAGACAGGGACTGTTGCTTGTCGATTATTCCTGCTCAGTCTTCTTGTCACTCTTGTAGAACAGTCGTGACACGGCGACACCGATGCCGCCCAGCGCCAGGAACAGGACAGCGCGCACAGCGGTGGACACATCCGGCAGATCGACGAAGATGACCTTGAGCAGGGTGATGAGCAGGAACAGTACGCCTGCGAGTCTGGCCTTGCGCTGCTGGGCAGCCACGCCGACGAGGATGAAGGCGATGGCGTAGATGAGCCAGACCGCAGATAGAATCAACCTGCGCAGATCCTCGCCCAAGGCTTCCGTCGCAACCGAGGTGATCTGCGTAGCGAAGATGAGCAGAAGCGCTGCATCGATCCATAATAGCGCGCTCTTCAGCTGCTTATAATTCGAGTCGTCAGGCAATCGGCGTATCCAGCTATAAAGCGCGAGGATCGCAGCCAGGAGGACCAGCCATGCGAATGTAGGCTCAGACCATACCTCTTCAATCGGCCAGCCAATCGTTAACAGGGCACCGATCGATAGAATGGAAAATCCAGTGAACTGCTGCAGGAAGCTCTTCAGCGCATGCCCCAGAATAATCGCGATCGTCCCCTGCACAATCATCGCAGCGGATAGCTGCCCGACATCCAGTAGATCAATGAGCAGCAGGAATACAGCCAATGTGGCGATGGACAGGTGAACGCCGTAGGAACGCTCGCGTCTGTAGAGCGCGAAGGTCAGCAGTCCATAAACAAGAGCAGAGACCGAGAGTGTCAGTGTATATAAGTAGACATGATCGCTGTATAGTCCACCGCACCAGGCGGCCAGCAGTCCGAAGCTGGTGAAGAGAATAACCGCGCGATGGCCTTCCTTCCAATAGGCTCGGAAGCTGAATAGTGCCAGCAGGACCATATGCTGCAGCACAATAGCTAGGAAGAAGATCAGACGCTCTTCGGTTTCACTAAAGGCATAGGTCATCAGCAGCGGCAGATGCAGGAGCAGATAGGCGCCATACATTGCCACGCGATATCGGAATCGATCCGACAGCAGCAGCATCACGATGGAGAAGATGGCTTCATAGGCAACAAGTACACGAATGTTCGGATCCTGCGAGTCGACTAAGAATGGAATGAGATAGCCGGCAGTCATCATAATAATAATTAATACTTGCGAGCGATGCCGGAATGCCGTGTATAGTCCAATTCCGATGGCCAGGATATAGAGAATGAATGAAGGCGCTGCCGGAATCAAATCATACATGAGATGCGCGGCTGAGAGAGATAGGATGAGGACTGCGATCGCACCGCCATGCAGCACCTGGCCGAGCGCTTGCCGCTTGCGGGCACTCTGGCGCTCCGCTTGCCAGTACATAAGCGCTGCGACGACCACGCCGATCAGACAGCGTACGGGCTCCGTGATGAAGCCTGCATTCACAGCGGCCGTGAAGCCCCATAAGACGCCGATCAGGAATACGACGATGAAGATGCGTGGCAGCCAGACGCGCGCGATCAGATGCTCCCAATCAATGGGGTCAGTTGGCGGCTTCGGAGGAGCTTGCGGCCGCGCTGACACTACAGGTGGAGTTGATTCTGCCGAAGCTGTCAGCTCAGGCGTCGCTGTCGCAGGAACCGCCGCTGGCGGTGCTGCTGTTATCGGCTCGATTTGCTGAGCGGTAACGGGTTTATTTTGCAATAGGGCTAGTTCACGTTCCAGGTTGGCGACTCGTCGTTCTAATTGTTCCAACTTCGTGGTATCCATGCGGTCCCCTCACTCCATTGTTATGATTTACCATTATCCTATTCGATTTCGCCCGGTATCACAAGGTAGAAGGTTGTCGACTATTGACGAATTGTTGTAACCGCTATTAATATAGATGGATGACCACCCAGAGAAGACTTTCGAACTAGATGGGGTGGGTGATGTATGTTTGCGGATTCGAGAGTGGCGCGGAGACTAACTAGAGATTACTGAGGAGGGTCTTATCGAATGAAGAAGTGGACATTATTAGTGTTAGCAGCAGTCATGGTATTGACACTAGCAGCATGTGGTGGAAGCAAGAATTCAGGCTATTCCATCGCAATCTCGCAAATCCTGGAGCATCCATCGCTTGACGCAACACGTCAGGGCTTCTTGGATGCGCTGAAGGACGCGGGTATTGTGGAAGGCGAGAATCTGACTGTTGATGTGAATATTGCACAGAATGATCAGACGAATAATCTGTCGATCGCGCAGAAGATTGCGGGCAATAAGCATGATCTGGCAGTGGCGATTGCGACGCCTTCGGCTGTGGCAGTTGCCCAATATGTGAAGGATACGCCAGTATTGTTCGCTGCCGTGACGGATCCGCTCCAGGATAAGCTGGTGGAGAGCCTCGAGAGCCCTGGCGGTAATGTGACGGGCGCGGCAGATACGAATCCCGTTGCGGTTCAGGATCTGATGGCCTTCATCGGGGAACACTTCCCGGACGTGAAGACGGTAGGCGCTGTGATTAACCGAGGTGAGACGAATGCGGTCATTATGGTCGACAATGCCAAGTCGAAGCTGGCCGAATATGGAATTGACGTCATTGAAGCGGCAGTGACGAATACATCCGAGGTGAAGCAAGCGGCGGAATCGCTCGTCGGTCGCGCGGATGCGATCTTCATCGCGCTCGATAATACGGTTGTCAGCGGTGTGGCGTCCATCATTCAGGTAGCCAATGAGAATGATATTCCGTTCTTCTCCAGCGATAGAGATTCGGTTGAAGCTGGTGCGTTCGCGACAGTCGGATTCAAGTATTATGACCATGGCTACCAGGCGGGCCAGATGGCGGTTGAGATTCTGAAGAACGGCAAGAAGCCGTCCGAGCTGCCTGTTAGTTTTCCAGATAAGCTGGACCTGATTCTGAATCTGAATGCGGCTGCTGAGCAAGGCATCACTGTCACAGACAGCATGAAGGCTGCTGTGAAGGATCCGGCGACGAATATTATCGAATAGATCAATTGGGGATGGGCGCTGTCATGGGTTCATCCCCATTCTACGTTACTTTATGCTGAGAAAGAGGGACGCATTATGTATTCAATTATAGGTGCGGTTGAGCTGGGTCTGCTCTACGCGCTGATGGCGCTGGGCGTCTATATCACATTCCGCATCTTGGACTTCCCTGATCTGACTGTGGATGGCAGCTTCGCCACTGGCGGCGCGATTGCAGCTGTTATGATCGCAGGAGGCTATTCCCCGTGGCTGGCTACAATTGTCGCGCTGATCGGCGGTTGGATCGCGGGTACAATTACAGGGATCCTGCATACCAAGGGCAAGGTGAATGGTCTATTGTCCGGGATTCTGATGATGATCGCGCTATATTCGATTAACATGAGAATCATGGGCAAGCCGAATATCTCGCTGCTCAAGATAGACACGGTCTTCACTTCGCTGCCTACGATCCCCTTCATGATTATATTCGTGCTCATTGTGAAGCTGCTGCTGGATGCCTTCTTCAAGACGGATCTCGGTCTCGCGCTGCGCGCAACGGGAGATAATGCGCGGATGATCGGCAGTCTCGGCGCGAATACCGATAATTCGAAGATTCTCGGTGTCGGATTATCCAATGGTCTGGTGGCATTGTCGGGCGCGCTGATTGCGCAGCAATCCGGTTTCGCGGATATCTCGATGGGCGTCGGGATGATCGTAATCGGCCTGGCTTCCGTTATTATCGGTGAAGCGATATTCGGGAATATGACGGTGTTCCGGGCAACGCTGGCAGCGGTATTAGGCTCGATCGTGTATCGGATTGTCGTGGCGTTCGCGCTGAAGGTGGATTGGCTCGACGCTTCCGACCTGAAGATCATCACGGCGCTAATCGTGGTGGTTGCGCTGGTTGTGCCGACCATTCAGCGTTCGCTGAATCAGAAGCGGCTTGCCCGCAAGCGTGCGATAGAGCTGTCAGGGGGTGACACGGATGCTGGAAGTTAGAGATGTGTACAAGCTTTTCAATCCAGGTACGCTGGATGAGAAGACCGCGCTGCTGGATATTCAGCTGCGACTGCACCCGGGCGACTTCGTAACGATTATCGGCAGCAACGGCGCTGGCAAATCCACACTGATGAATGTGATCTCAGGCGGTATGAGGCCCGATCAGGGCGAAGTGCTGATCGAGGACGAAGAGGTACAGCAGTTGCCGGAGTGGAAGCGCAGTACCCATATCGGTCGCGTCTTCCAGGACCCCATGGCGGGAACGGCTCCGCGCATGACGATCGAGGAGAATCTCGCGATGGCCTATATGCGCGGCAAGCGAAGAGGCTTCCGCTTCGGCGTGACGCCAGGAAAGCGTGAGATGTTCCGCGATCAGCTGAGTCGACTCGGCATCGGCCTGGAGGACCGCCTTCGCGCCAAGGTCGGCATGCTCTCCGGCGGGGAGCGCCAGGCGCTCAGTCTGCTGATGGCCACCTTCACGGAGCCGAAGATTCTGCTGCTCGACGAGCATACGGCTGCACTCGATCCGGCGCGCGCTGAGCTGATCACCAAGCTGACGGAAGCGATTGTTAGAGAGACGAAGCTGACGACCCTGATGGTCACGCATAATATGGAGCAGGCGATACGGCTGGGCAACCGTCTGATTATGATGGATAAGGGACGGATCATTCTTGACATAGCGCCGGAGCGTAAGAAGCAGCTCACGGTCGAGCAATTGCTCGGTGAGTTCGAACAGATTAGCGGCCATAAGCTGGCTGATGATCGCATCGTTCTCGGATGAGAGATGAGAGATGAGAGCGGCTATCATAAGTGGGGAGTAGGGTGATCGCATTGAACGCAATTGACAAGAGAATCCAGGAGCTGTACCAGCTCCGACCAGCCGCGACATTGTCGCCAGCCGCAGTGGACGCTTTCTGGGCAGAGACGCTCGCGCAAGCCGCGACGAAGCCGCTGCATGATCAGGCAGTTAAGATCGATACACCGCTGCGGGGTGTCGCGTCCTATGATGTCAGCTTCGAGGGCTACGACGATACACCGATTCGAGCTTGGTACCTGGTTCCCGAGCACTTGAAGCTGGGCACATACCCGTGTGTCGTGTTCTTCCACGGCTATACAGGATCACGCGATCTTCCGGAGAGCTATGCAGCGTGGCTGCTCGCGGGCTTCGCGGTTCTAGCTGTAGATGTGCGCGGGCAAGGTGACACCGGGAATCATCTGAAGCTGGAGCATGGAGGTACGAAGGGCTGGCTCACGCAAAATATAACCGATCCATCCAGCTGCTACTATATGGCGATTGGTATCGACGCCTATAAAGCTGTCGATTGGGTATTGACTCGCAGTGAGATCGATCCGCAGCGCATCGCGGTGATGGGCGGCAGCCAGGGTGGCGGATTAGCGCTGCTGACAGCCGCCCTGCATCCGAATGTGTCTTACTGCGTTGCGGATATTCCGAATATGTGCCATATGGACTTCGGCATTCTGAACTCAACCAGCTCGCTTACAGAGGCGGCGGCGTATGTGAAGCGTTATCCGGATCTGTTGGAGCCGGTCCTGCATTCGCTCGCGCACTTCGATATTCTGAATCTGGCTCACCGCATTCGTATACCGACACGTATCTCTGTCGGCTTGAAGGACCCGGTCTGCATGCCGGAGACGATCTTCGCCGCTTATAATCGACTGGATACGGATAAGCATCTGGATGTGCATCCATTCTCCGGTCATGAGATCAGCTCTCACCAGAGGCGCCGGCATCTGCAGGCGCTAGGCGATTGGGCATTTGGTTCATTGGAATAGGGTGTTCTGGATATCAGCTGCAGCTCGAACCTCCTCGATCCATGTGGCGGCCAGCTCTCTGATCTGATCGCTGATGAGCGTCTCGCGGATATCATCCTGCTGTTCTTCCAGTGTTGGAATGATCTCCGCATGGCGCTCAGTCAGCTTGATCACATGGTAGCCCTCGCTGGTCTCGACCACATCGCTGAGCATGCCGACCTGCAGCGCGAACAATGCATCCTCGAAGGCTTCCTCGCCATCTCCACGCGCGATTAGTTCCAGCTCGCCGCCGTGCTCCTTAGAGTCTTCATCGATCGACTTCTCAGCGGCCAGCGCAGCGAAGTCTGCACCGTTAATCAGGGATTGACGGACGGCTTCCGCCTCCTCCCGTGTGGGCAGCACGATATGGGAAGCCTTCACTTGCTCCGGCGTTGTCATATACGCCAGATTCTCCTCGTAGTAAGCTTCTACCTCTTCATCGGTGACCGTGACACACGGTCCTAGTAACTTGCGCAGTTGGATATCCATGTATAGATCCGATTTCAATTGTTCCAGTGTTAAGCCATACATCATCATGGTGTAGTCGAATTCCTCGTCTGAGCCGAAGGAGGATTTCACATAGGCAAGCTCTTCGTCGATGTCAGCGTCGGTAACCTTCACACCTGCTTTATCGGCCTCCTGATTTAGCAGCTCTCGCTCGATCATATTCGCTAAGGTCTGTTCACCGCCGGTGATGACTAATGCTTGATACAGCTGCTCCTTCGTAATCTTGGTTCCGTTGACGGTGGCAACCGTCTCTTGACTGCTCTGCCCTGGGGGATTGGTGAAGATATAGATCAGCAGTGTAATCAGCAGCGCAGCGGATACGATCATCCAGAGGCGATTGGATCGCCAGGATTTGTTCGGATTAGCAGTGGTGTGTTCATTGGTTACGGTCAAGACAGACATCCTCTCTATGAGTAGCGTATTCGATCATTGTACGGCCGCAATCTGAATATATCCTGAACGCAGCCTTAAGAAGGGTTAAATTATGGTAGTAATTCGATTATACTATAATTAATTTCATAACGGCTTAAGCAGCTACGATTGAGAACTATATATTGATCTGAATGATTTACTCTGTCAATATATAGTTTTCGCTGAAAGGTTTTGCGTGGTTATGAAATTGATTTACTAGGTTAATGACTAGAGTTGAATGAATTTCATAATGGCTGTGACAGCTAGATGGAGAACACATGACGATGGTGCCATTATTCTAAGGGGGAACGGGGCATTTATGAATAAGGGCATGCGATGGGTGATCGTCTTAATTAGTCTGGTGGTTGTGCTGGCTCTCGGTATAACCGCGGGGTGGAAGCTGGCCCGGCAGGTCGATGATTCCGCCACGGAGGCTGATGCGCAGGTAGTGCCTGTTGAACAGAAGCCCATCGTTCAGGTCTCGCTGCCATTCAGCCATGCGCATGACAGCTTCGAGGAGGACCTGCACGGCTGGGAGCCGCGTGAGGGGGAGGAGACGCTAAGCCTCAGCTCGGATGCGGTGCACAGCGGCAGGCAGAGCATGCGTATTGCAGACAGGGCGCATGCCTCATCAGGCGCAGTCAAGGATATCACCGCAATGGTCGTGCCGGATTCGCATTATAAGTTTAGAGCTTGGGTGAAACTGGCTGCGGATGGCGCGGAGACGATTAAGCTGATGCTGCAATCGAGTAGTGGCGAATCCACAGACATCGCAGCGCTCGCTAGCGGTGTTGTGGGAGCAGAGGATTGGGCGCTGCTGGAGGGAGATTTTGAATACGAGGGCAAGGCTGATGAGTTGTGGCTGTATTTGGCGGGGGAGCAAGCGGGTGTAGATTTCTATATCGATGATGTGTTGACGACACGAGTCGGGGATCTGGCCCTCAAGATTGAAGAGGATATCCCTGCGCTGAAGGATGTGTTCGAGGATGCGTTCATCCTCGGGACGGCGTTCACGAATGACGAGCTGACAGAGCCGGATATGGCGCTGATCGTCAAGCACTTCAGCAGTGTGACACCGGGCAATGCGCTGAAGTGGGACAGCACGGAGCCGTCGGAGGGTGTGTTCCGTTGGGAGAATTCGGATGAGGCTGTGCGATTCGCGGAGAAGAACGAGCTGCTGCTGCGCGGGCATACGCTCGTCTGGCATAGTCAGACCCCGCAGTGGGTGTTCTATGACGACAATAAGCAGTTAGTGACCAAGGAAGTGCTCTATGCGCGGATGAAGCATCATATTGATGTTGTGATGGGTCGTTATCAGGGCAAGATGGTCGCCTGGGACGTCGTCAATGAAGTGATCGATGAGAATGAGCCGGACGGTCTGCGCCGCAGTCTCTGGTATGAGATCGCGGGCGAGGAGTATATTGAGAAGGCATTCGAATATGCTAGAGCGGCTGATCCCGATGTGAAGCTGTATATTAATGATTACAATACGGAGGTGCCGGCGAAGGCGGAGAAGCTCCACGCGCTTGTGAAGCGGCTGAAGGATAAGGGGGTGCCGATTGATGGGGTTGGTCATCAGTTCCATACGAATATTGAATGGCCGTCGATGAGTAATCTGGAGCATGCCATTACGAGATTCTCGGACCTCGATGTCGAGCAGCAGGTGACCGAGCTGGATATTGATGTTCACTCGAACAGCCAGCAGCGCTATGAGACGTTCCCGGAGGAGCTGGCGGCGAGGCAGGCGGAGCGGTACCGCGCGATCTTCGAGGTGTTGAGGCGGAATGCGGAGCTGATCGACAGTGTGACGCTGTGGGGGAAGGATGATGGACATACGTGGCTGACCGACTTCCCGGTCAAGCGGAATAACTGGCCGCTGCTGTTCGATGAGAGACTGCGAGCGAAGGAGGCGTATTGGGCGATTGTGAACCCGTGAAGGTAAGCAATTGCGGTTGATCATGTCAGTGTCGGTGGGAATGTAGGGTAAAAGGTAGCTATATTGCTGATGACTATCACAACGTTGTTCAACAGAGGGGGGAGCGGGATGTCAGAAGGGCGAGGACTTATCCGTACACATATTCAAACGCATCTGTATACATACCTGTGGTCGATCTTCGTGATGTCGATCGCGCATATGCTGCACGCGCTGTATCCAGAAGTGATCGGACGGTTTACGGATGCGTTGAAGGAAGGACGACTGACGCAGGAAGCGGTGCTGGGGTATGCGTTGTTCCTGCTCAGCATTGGCACGGGGTATGGCGTGTTATTCGGTTATGGGCAGTATATCAACCATCGCTGCGGTCGGACATTCGAGTATAACACGAGACAACGGCTGTTCACTCATTATACGACGCTGAGCGAAGCCTACTTCTCAAGAAACGGCATCGGCAAGCTGCTCAGCTATGTGATGAATGATGTCACGACTGTGCGTGAGCTATTGGCGAATGCGCTTAATCAATTGACCTCTGCGATTATTGTACTGCTGACCGCGATCGTGATGATGGTGATCAGCGGGGTGCCTCTGATGTTCTTGGCGGCCAGTGTGCTGCCGCTGCTGTCGATTCCTCTACTGGTTATCTACTTCGGCCCTAGAATCCGTAAGCGTTCGGCAGAGGTGCAGGAGTCACTGGCGAAGATGACCGAGTCGGCCGAGGAGCAGTTCGGCGGTATTCGGGTCGCCAAGACCTTCGCGATCGAGCCGATTGCAGAGCGTCGATTCGGGGTGACGGTGGACCGTATTCTTGAGCATCAGCTCAAGCTAGTACGAAGCTCATCGTTATTCCAGTCGCTGATTCCATTCGCCGGGGCGGTCTCGTTCGTAGTCGCCATTCTGTATGGCGGCTATCTAACTGCGCAGGGACGCATTACACTGGGCGACTTCGTCACGGTCACGCTGTATCTGCGGATGATCATGGGGCCGCTGCAGAATATCGGACAGGTTATTAATACGATGCAACGCGCGCGCGCTTCGTTGGATCGGCTGACTGCGCTTCTGGCGGTTGCTCCGGATATACAGGATGTGGCGGTGCCTACGGAGCTGGCTGCAGAGACTGCCGATATTGAGGTGCGGGGCATGAGCTTCACGTATCCCGGGGCGTCCCGGGCAGCGCTGAGCCATATCGATATGCATGTGCCAACCGGCAAGACGCTGGGGATTATCGGCCGGACTGGAAGCGGTAAGACGACGCTGGTCAAGCTGCTGCTCAGAGTGTATGATCCCCCGCGCGGTGCCATCTTCGTGGGCGGGGTAGATATCCGCGATCTGTCGCTGGAGAGTCTGCGCACACAGATCGCCTACGTGCCGCAGGACGGCTTCTTGTTCAGCACAACGATCGGGGATAATATCGCCTTCTCCGATCGGGACATGGATGCGGATCGCGTCGAGGAGGCGGCCAAGCTGGCCAAGATTTATCGCAGCATTGAGAAGATGCCCGAGCGGTTCGATACATTGCTCGGTGAACGAGGTCTCACCTTGTCCGGCGGTCAGCGTCAGCGCACGAGTCTAGCGCGCGGGTTAGTGAAGAGCGCGCCGATCCTCATCCTGGACGACAGTGTGTCGGCCGTGGATGCGATTACGGAGAGCAGCATTCTCCGCAATATTAGGCGCTCGCGCAAGGATAAGACGACGATCATTATTGCGCATCGGATCAGTGCATTGAAGCATGCGGATGAGATAGTTGTACTGGGCGATAGCGAGGTCATCGAGCGAGGAACGCATGAGCAGCTGCTCGCGGCTGGCGGTTATTATGCTTCTCTGTGCGAGATTCAGGGAGAGGCGGTGTTGGAATGAGCAAATCGGTCAATCCGGATGCAGCAGCTGCGGCTGGGGCTGGCAGTATGAAGCGGCGCGAGGCATTCCGCACGATGTTCAAGTATGCCAGGCCGCATCGGCGCATGTTCGCCGCGATATTCGGCTTCGCGATGTTCGCGATCCTGGCGGAGCTCTTGCAGCCGTATCTGCTGAAGATCATCATTGACGACGGTATACTCACCGATACAGGCAGGGCCATGGAGCTCGTGGTTATCGGTCTAATCTATCTGGCGCTGGCGATCGTTACAATGCTGTTCACGTTCCTGCAAGCGAATCTTGTACAGCGGGTTGGACAGAGTATAGTCGCGCAGATTCGCAAGGACCTGTTCAAGCATATTACGAGTCAATCGATGTCCTTCTTCGATCGCCATCATATCGGCAGTCTGGTTACGAATGAATCCAGCGATACGGAGACGATCAGCCAGTTCTTCACACAAGTGCTGGTGAGTGTCATTCGCGATGGCCTGTCACTCATTATGATCATTGGTTTTATGTTCATGCTCGATGTGGAGCTTGCCTTATACGCGCTATTATTGCTGCCGATCATTGCAGTGATCGCGATTAGCTTCCGCAAGTGGCTGCGGACGGTATACCAGCGGGCCAGGGCGCAGCTATCCCGAATGATCGCTTATCTGGCGGAGAATCTAGCTGGTATGAGTCTGATTCAAGTGTTCCATCAGGAAGAGCAGCAACAGGAAGGCTTCATGCAGCGCAATGGACAGTATCTGAAGGATACGCTGCGCGAGGTGCGGGCCACGGTCACATTCAATCGCTCCTTCGAGGTGCTCGGCATTCTCGCGGTAGCGTTCGTGGTCTGGCTGGGCGGCAATGCCGTGCTGCAGATTGAGATGGAATTCGGTGTGCTATATGCTTTCATTACGTATATTCGCATGTTCTTCCAGCCGATCAACCAGATTACGCAGCAGTGGAATACCTTCCAGTCCACTATGGTGTCTATGGATCGGCTGTGGCGAATCTTCTCGGTGGAGCCAGAGGTGCGGGAGCCTGAACCGGAGCAGCGACAGTCGTTGCCGATTGAATCGGTACGGGGGCAGCTGGACTTCAATCATATTCGGTTCGGCTATGGAGATAACAGAGAAATCCTGCATGGATTGGATCTGCATATTCGACCAGGCGAATTCGTCGGTATTGTTGGTGTGACTGGCGCAGGCAAGAGCTCGCTAGTCAATCTGCTCAATCGATTCTATGATGTGCGTCAAGGCAGTATTAAGATTGATGGTGTGGATATTCGCGCGATCAGAGGCAAGGACCTGCATCGCATCGTAGGGCTGGTACAGCAGGAGCCGTTCTTGTATGCGGGCTCGATTCTTGATAATGTGAAGCTGTTCCGATCGGATATCTCGACGGAGGAAGCGATTGAGGCTTGTCGATTGGTTGGCGTAGATCTGCTGGCGGAGCGGCTGCCGGATGGCTACCAGACGATGCTGTCTGAACGCGGAAGCGGGCTGTCGGCGGGGGAGCGGCAGTTAATCTCCTTCGCGCGGATTGTCGTATGCAAGCCGAAGATTCTCATCCTAGATGAGGCGACTGCCAATCTGGATTCGCACTCGGAGCGTCTTGTGCAAGAGGCGCTGCGGGTAGTCGCTGAAGGGCGGACGACGCTGGTTATCGCGCATAGGCTGTCCACAATCAAGCATGCAGACCGCATTCTAGTCATGCGAGACGGCCGTATCGAGGAGCAGGGCACCCATATGTCGCTCATGATGAAGGGCGGCTATTACGCTGATTTAGTCGAGCATGCGGCTGGTCGAGCGATGGAGTTGACCGAATAGATTCAAACTGAGGGCGTAATGACAACATGAAGGAGTATGAGTAGAAGCAATGGGCAGCAGATGGATCTATTATGCAGGACTTATTTTTGTGTCAATCCTATGGGGGGCCAACTTCGGTGTGTCGCGGCTAGCGATGGAAACCTTCGACCCGGTCCTGTTCTCTTTTCTCAGATTTAGCTTGGCCGTACCATTCTTCCTGATTATCCTGAAGCTGCGCGAGGGCGGCATCGGGCTACCACTGAAGGTGTTGATTCAATTGGCGGTCATCGGTCTTGTCGGGGTGACCATTCTAGAGATAGCCGTCATGTACTCGATCAAATATACCACATTGGCGAACGCATCCCTGCTCAATGTAGCGCCATGGCCGATCTTCGCTGCCTTGTTCGCGCCGCTGTTCACCTCCGAACGCATCACGCGCAGATTAGTCGTAGGCGGCGCGATTGCGGCAGTTGGCGTCTCGCTGGTTATACTGGGCGGGGGCGAGGGGATCAATCTATCGTCGGAGCATATGCTGGGCAATGCGCTGGCGCTGATCGTCAGTGTCATCGGCGCCTTGTTCAACCTGGCCTGCATGCCGTTAATGAAGAAGTACTCGGCACTACGAATCAGCACCTGGTATATCCTATTCGGCAGTCTGTTCATGCTCCCATTCACTTGGGGCTCCTGGTCCAAGGTAGAGTGGGGGATGCTGGGCGCTGGCTCGTACACGGCGATTGTGTATAATGTACTGATCTGTACCGTAGTTGCTTTCGTTGTATGGAATGCCTGCATGTACAAGGTGGGAGCCGCACGCGCCAACTTCTATCGGTATGTCGTACCGGTCGCTGCAGCGGTTATGGGCTGGCTCTGGTTCGATGAGCAGATAGCCCTGCTGCAGATTGCTGGCGCGTTGTTCATGACCGGAGGACTGATCTGGATCACGCGGGAGAAGAAGGCTGTGATTTAATCACAGCCTTACTGCGGCTACAAACTTTATCTATAGTCATTGCAATTCAGATGAAGATATGTTAAAGTTGCAGTTGAGTATAGCAATGATACCTGAATTCACGTATTGAAAAGGGTGTTCATTTTATGCGATGGAACCTTTTTCAATGTGTGAATTTTTTTATTGTCTTCACTTGTAATAAAAAAAGGGAACATGTTAGATCATAGGAAGGAGGCATGCTCATATGCAAGAAGGAACAGTAAAGTGGTTTAACGCAGAGAAGGGCTTCGGTTTCATCGAAGTTGAAGGCGGTAACGATGTATTCGTACACTTCAGCGCGATCCAAGGTGACGGTTACAAGTCCCTTGACGAAGGTCAACGTGTACAATTCAACGTGGTTCAAGGTAACCGCGGACCTCAAGCAGAGAACGTTGTTAAGCTGTAATAGCTGACCAACACTGGAACAGCCCATCCGGGTAACTGGATTGGGCTGTTTTTTTGCGTGTGCGCACCTGGAACCTCGCATCGCACCTTGCAGCATCAGATTCCGGCGTTCGATTAGCTCACAGGAGCTCTCTCAATAGTGAACACAGCTTGGAGCTGATCACCTGGTTCAATTAACTCAAGTTCTCGTCCATAATTAAGCTCATAATTCTTAGCCATCCACGGTTCCACGCAGATGAAGGGCTTCCCTGGGATCGACCACAGCACCACGTACTTGAAGACCGGGCTATAGCTCAGCTTGATCGAGACATCTGGAGCGGGCTGGAATGTGATGACAGGCTCGCGCGGGTCCAGCAGAACATGGGACTCCACAATCTGATCCGCCTCGAATCGCTCAGGAAGCGGCTTCTCCAGCTCGTCATTGCAATCATAGATCCGCGTGGCGTCGGTCTGATACGGAATTGCACCATTAATCGAGGCAAAATAAGGATGGAAGCCGGCATAAAACGGCATCCGCTTCGCTCCTGTATTGCGATACGATTGCTCAATCCGTAATCGGCCATCCTGCAGCACATAGTCGAAGATGAGCTCGAATTCGAACGGGTACACCGCAAGCGTCTCCGAAGTGCTCTTCAGACGAAGTGAAGCCCGCGCTTCCGAATCATTCGCGGTTAGCGCCAGCACCTCCCAGCTCATCTGGCGAGCCAAGCCGTGCTGCTTCATGGAATAGGTGTGTCCCTCCCACTCATATTGGCCTTCGGTCAATGGGCCGCAGATTGGGAATAAGACGGGATTGCCGCCGCGAATGTTCGCGGACCTATCTTGGAGTGTCGCGTTATCCAGATAGAACAGCTCCCGCCCATGCAGCACGCAGCTGACGGCGATTCCTCCGCGCTCTGGGCATAGGATGATCGTGGAATTCGTGCTTGCATCGGTCAGCTCAATCATCGTATATTGTTCGTTATATGTACGATAACCGTATGTGGTCATGCTTTCAAACCTCCTCTGTGATCTCTCCCCATTATGCACAATATCACCGAATATTTCATCTGAATATCTCGAATACTAGCAGGGCAAGCAGCAACCAGCAGGAAGGGGGAAGTATGATCGCACGCGACCATGGTATTGATGAGAATGACAATAATAATCAGAGGATCGATAAGGTGGAGGGTGGAGAGCATCGGTCAGGCCGTAAGAGCCAGTATAAGAATGATCAGCTCGAGCACGAAGGGTATCCGACACAATTTAAGAATAACAAGAAGAGATAAATATCGATCGGACGAATCTCGGCTGTGATCCGGGTTCGTCTTTTTTATTTTGCGTAGTTACGCAGAGTTGATTCCATCCTTCTATCCTTCGTTGTCACGCCTGTTGAAATATGATACGTTGATTCTGGCCCCAGCTGCGGCTGTGCGGTCACTAGAGCATGACGATTGAACACTAGGAGGAATTATGATGGATTACATACGCATCACGTCAATTACGGATCCGCTCTTCCCTGCGATGCACCAGCTTATGCAAGAGGTGTTCCCGCCTGAGGAGGTGCTGGAATTCCAGTTGTGGAAGGAGCCGCTGGAGGATCCGGGCATTCGCGTCTTCGTGGCGGTGCATGAGGGGGAGGTTGTTGGCGCGACGGAGTATCGGTATTACGCGGATATGAATGTGGCGATGACGGATTTCACGATCATTGGACGGCCGGGCCTGGGGATCGGCAGATTCCTGTACCGCAAGCGTCAGGTGGACTTGGAGGCGCTAGCAGCTGAATCTGGACAGCAGCTCTTCGGGATGTTCGCGGAGATATATGATCCGTATCGCATAGAGGACCATGCGTTCGGCGGCGTGAAGCCGATGGACCCGTTCGTTCGTCGCGAGGTGCTCTCTCACATTGGGTATAGACGACTGGATTTCCCCTATGTACATCCCTCCTGGGAGAATGACGGCGAAGCGGTTACGGTGCTAGACCTGGGCTTCCTCAGCACAGATGAAACATTAGAGACCGTGGACGCAGCATTGATCACCTCATTCCTCAAACGCTATTATGCTGTGCTGGAGAATAAGCCGGACAAGTGGCAGGAGATGGTCCATGAATTGGAAAAAAGAGATAAAATTCAGTTGTTGCCGCTATAAGACGGCAGGATATAATTGGTTCTTGTAGAATATGTATAACCGTGTCGTAATTTGGAAACACGGGTGAATGATGATGTGGATGTTCGTATTGTTGCTTGTACTGCTCCTCGCTATTGCGGCGATGGTTTTCTTCGGAATTGTCTTCCTGCTGCTGCTCGTATCACCTGCTCGGAAGGTGAATGCTGCGTTATTCGAGCAGCTGCCGCCCTTCCAGCCGAGCCATTCCGAATTGCCGGCCATACAGTCGTATCGCGCTCGAGACGGAGCAGATCTTCCTTACCGATACTATGAATCGGAGTCTGACCGTGTGTTAATCTTCTTGCATGGCGGCAGCAGGGATGGCCGTTATCTGCATATGATGGCCAGATATATAGCGGGGATCGGTCTAGCTAAGGTATACGTCCCCAATCTGCGCGGCTTCGGAACGAATCCGGCGCGCAGGGGAGATATTGATTATATTGGGCAGATCACACATGACCTGGGCGATCTGATCGATTACATTCAGAACCAGCATAAGCCGCGCAGATTGCTCGTAGGCGGACATGCCGCAGGCGGCGGGACGGCGATTAAGCTGGCAAGCTCCTCCTACGGCAGGCAGATCGATGGACTGCTGCTGCTTGCGCCTATGGTCGGAATCGGCGCGCCTACTGAGCGGAAGCATGGCGCGGCTGGACAAGTAACGGCAATTAGTGTGACTAGATATATCGCGCTTAACCTGCTGAACGCATGCAGGATTCGCCGCTTCAATCATCTGCCAGTGCTGCGTGTGAATAAGCCAGAGGATCGAATGGGGCCTTATGACACGCCGGAATGGAGCTATCGGCTGATGGTCAGCCGACTGCCGGGCGCTCAGTATGAGAAGGAGCTGCTGTCCTACAAGCGGCCGATGCTGGTGCTGATCTCAGAAGCGGACGAGGAGTTTGATGCCAGCCAGTTCAAGCCGCTATTCGACAAGTGCAAGCAAGCGGAGCTTCATGTGCTGCCAGGCAATCTCAGTCAAGATTCGATGCTCCTGAGCGCGGATACCGCGGAGTATATCAACAATTGGATACGCATGGTGTTTCGATAATCGGAGCGCGCCGCTAGTAATGTGGGCGCTTTTTTTAACTAAATCAAGTCATCCTCTATTGTTGACAATAGATGGAACCTCCTGTATGATCCATATTAAACATATGTTTTAAACGATCGTTTAATTAGAAGGAGTGAAAAGAATGAAGCATGCAATACTGGCTTTCTTGAATCAACCGGCTGCGAGGATGGGGCTTGCTACCGCGCTGCTGTTCCAGGTTGTATTCAGTGTGATATGGATGACAGGCTATGACGGGGTAATGGAGCGTGCTGATCAGCTTCGTGTTGTTGTTGTGAATGAGGATCCGCTGCTTGGAGAGCAGATCTCTGCGAAGCTTAGCGCAAGTCTGCCCTTCCAGGTGACCGTCAAGGGATCGCTGGATGAGGCGAGGACGCTGCTCAGTGAGCGTAAGTCCCAATTGGTCGTGCATATTCCAGCGGACTTCACAGCAGGACTGCAGACGATGGACGGCGAGGGCTCGCAGCTGCGTTATTATCTGAATGAGTCGAATGCATTGACGATTAAGAATGTTATGCTTAGCGCAGCCGACACTATTACTTCTATGGTGAATAAGGAAGCAGCAGCCGCAGGTATTCAGTCTGTACTGGCGCAAACCGGGATGTCGGCTGAGCAGACTTCGGTATTGGCCGGAGCGATGGCGGAACGTGTAACCTCGGAGGTGATCATCAGCAACCCCGTTCAAGGCATGAATAATCAGATGGTGCCGATGATGCTGGTGCTGGCCTCTTATGTAGGGGCCATGCTGCTGTCTATGAACTTGCAGCTAGCTTCGGGAATAATCGGTCATTCGATTTCGAAATGGCGAAAATTAGGCGCGCGTGCGATAATTAATATCAGCGCATCCATTGTGATCGCGCTGATGGCCACAGGGCTGCTCGTCGCGCTCGGCGGTCAGACTGCGAGCGGTTTCCTGGCCGCATGGGGCTTCCAATCGCTATTTTTAATCGCATTTCTATTTTTCTCCCAGACCTTCCTGCTCGTGTTCGGCCAAGCCGGGATGGTATTCAACATCATCGCCTTGTCCGCCCAGCTGGTCTCTTCCGGCGCACTGGTGCCAAGGGAGCTTCTGTCCGGGTTCTATAGGACGCTGGGTGATTACTTGCCTGCTACATACGCGGTTGAGGGCAGTATGAATGTGCTGTTCGGCGGTGCAGGCATGATTGAACCGGTATATGCTTTATTATTAATTGCTTGTGTGTCGATTGGAATCGGCGCTGCTGCCACGGCGCTGCGCAAAGTACACGCTCCACTGCCGCTGCATGCCGGCTGAGCGAATTCATGAATGGAGGAACAGGATGTCCAGACTGCACGAACAGGATGCGGATGCCAAGCAGCGTATCCTATATGCTGCGAAGCGGCTATTCGCGACGCAAGGCTTCGACGGGACAACAGTTCGTCAAATCTGTGAGGAAGCAAGCGCTAACGTTGCGCTTGTTTCGTATTATTTTGGAGGGAAGGAGAAGGTGTTCGAGGAGGTGCTCCGCACGTTCGTGCCGGTGGGCAGAGTGGACGAGCTGGAGGATGCGCTGCGCGATCCGGTCGAGGGCGTCAAGCTGTTCTTGACGGAGGTGCTCAGGCTGGGGTTTGTAGATCCGCAGATTCGATCGATCCTGTATATTGAGATTGCGATGCGTTCGCCGCGGCTGTCGATTGTGCAGGCGAATATGCTGCCGCTGTTCGAGGGCCTGCGCACGCTGCTCAAGCGCGGACGCGAGCTCGGTTCCTTCCGCTTCGAGGATCTGGATCAGACGCTGCTGATGGTGATTGGCACGCTGTTCATTCATTCCAGCTCCCATTACTTCGAGCCGATTATTCCCAGCTTCCCCTTCGAATTCGAATCGTTGGCACGGGAGACGTGCCGCTTCGTACTGGCTGGATTAGGCTGTCACGAGGAGCGCACGGACTAATTCCATGTGCCGCCAGGCATGCTCAGCCGGGATTCGATGCTGCTTGCAACTTAGCTATTCGAATAAATCTTCGAACGCAACCTTTAAACCTTCGAAATGAGCAGATTCAACATACGTATGCGAAAGCTTATGATACGATTTGAAATCCGTAATATCATTATCTGCAAATGTATAGACGGAAATCTGCTCGTTCATAGGATCGACAATCCAATATTCCTTAACCTCGCATCGCATGTATAGATCCAGCTTTGTAATTAGATCCTTGCTTCGGCTGGATGGAGATAATATCTCAACCACGAGTGCGGGTGTTCCTTTGTATTTCCCCTTCTGATCAATATTCTCTCTATCACAGATAACCAGAAGGTCTGGCTGAACAACACAAATATTGTCTGCCTGCTTGAAGAAGGTAACATCGAATGGAGAGGTTAAAGGTGTGCAAGACGTTCCTTTAAACCAGTTATAGAATGCGACAAGCAGCACTTGAACCGTAAGCTGATGTTTGTAGGTAGGGGAAGCAAGGTTATAGATGATGCCGTCAATCAATTCATAACGCTGTTCGGATTGCTCCGTCAACACCAGAAATTCCTCATAGGTTACCCATTCATTAGTTCTATAAGTCGCTGCTCCTTCCATAATCGAGTCACTGATTGGTTCACGTAAGGCTGTAAGTGTCGCTACATCTTTCCCGTTTTTAGTGATTATGATTTCCTCGCTAGCCTCGGCATACTTGAGGTACCTCCCAAAATTATTCTGAATTTCAGTTGACGGCACTCTCATCATTGTCACCTCGATAAATTAGCTAACTTCATTAAATTATAATATATATTAGCTAAATTTTAAAGTGGATAAAATAAAATAGCTAATATTGATGAGGATA
Organism: Bacillota bacterium; assembly: GCA_023441055.1. Classification (GTDB taxonomy): domain Bacteria; phylum Bacillota; class Bacilli; order Paenibacillales; family UBA4045; genus JAEZQY01. Next base: position 228,885 of record JAEZQY010000018.1, read on the forward strand.
GCGTCTCAATCATCCTCTAGAAATCGGGCGCGTTGCTCCGGGCTCGGCAGCATGCAGGATTGGCTCTGGCCGAACCAGCGATAGCGGCGATTGGCCACGAAGCTGTAGACGAGATCGCGAATCGGCCGCGGGATCACTCGCAGCAATGTGAGTATCGGCCATGCGGCGCCAAGATGTCTGCAAATTCGAAGCGCTGCATCGGACTTCGTATACAGCTGCCCATCCTCGATTAAGACCATGCTGCTGAGGTCGTTGACCTGTCCATGCTCGGCTAACAGCGCGCTCCCCGATTGCCCCTGCAAGGAGGCGAAGCGGAAGTAGGCGGCTCGATCTCTGCGCAGGATGAATTGCACAGCGCCGTTGCACAGGTTGCATACACCGTCGAATAGAATGACTGCTTGATCCCCTGTTTGCTTCGTTGTCCTCACTAGTCAGCCCTCCCGAAATGAAAAATCATTACTATAAGTATAACAGAATCGGTGTTGTGAATAACGCTAGATATGGTAGAATACGCTACAGTTGAACATACCAGAGGGGGATCACTGCTGATATGAAGAAGGGTATTGCGCTGCTCGTGCTGATTGCCCTATGTGTGATTAGCTATATAAGAACCGACGGCGCGGAGCAGGACCCGTATCTGATCACCGATTATAGTAGGCTACGGCCTGTGAAGGTTGAGCGCGTGACAGCAGGGCGCGAAGAAGAGCAGCTGGCTGCGCTTGTTCGTGAGGCGCGGGACCAGGGCCTGTCGATCAGCATCGCTGGACAGCGGCATAGCCAAGGCGGACATACGTATTATGAGGATGGGATCGTGGTCGATATGACAACTTATAATCGCATCCTATTCTTCGATCCCGAGGCCAAGCTGATCCGTGTACAAGCCGGTGCGACCTGGGCGGATATTCAGGAGCACATCAATCCATACGGCCTGGCCGTGAAGACGATGCAATCGCAGAATATATTCACCGTCGGCGGGTCTATCAGTATTAACGCGCACGGCCGCGATATTCGCAACGGCTCCATGATCAAGAGCGTCGAATCATTCCGACTATTGACCGCTGACGCGGAGGTGCTGGAGGTTAGCCGCACCGGGCATGCTGAGCTGTTCCCCCTCGCGCTGGGCGGATTCGGCTTATTCGGCGTGATTCTGGATGTGACCTTATCGCTGGCAGAGGATGAGGTGTACGCGATGGAACTGGATACGATGCAAGTGGATAACTATGTGGAGTATCTGGACGATCGTATTCTCTCGGACCCCGATATACGCATGCATATCGCGCGAATCTCCGTTGCGCAGGACGGGTACATGCAGGAGATGTATGCGATGAATTACCGTGCGATGCCGGAGCTTGTGCTGGAGGAGTATAATCGACTGAGCCACCGAGAGAAGGGCGTGACGATCAGCAAGCTGCTCTTCCAGATTAATCGAGGCTCAGAACTGGGGAAGAATGTATTCTGGCGTCTGCAGAAGCAGGTGCTAGCGGGGCAGGAGGGACAGCTTATCAGTCGAAACAACGCCATGCGATCTGAATCTGACTTCATGGTGTACACGCAGCCTGGGAGCCATGATCTGTTGCAGGAGTACTTCATCCCGAAGGATCAGTTCGCTGCATTCATCGCGCGAATGGGTGATGTGCTGCTGGAGGAAGAGCTGAATCTGCTCAATATTACGGTGCGTTATGTGAATGAGGATGAGGAGGCGGTGCTCAGCTATGCACAAGAGGATATGCTGGCACTCGTATGCCTGTTCCATACCTCACTGACGGATGCCGCGCAGGAGCGGATGGGCGAAGGGATCCGCAGGCTGCTCGATGAGGTGATCGCGCATCGCGGCACGTATTATCTGCCGTATGCCGCATTCCCCAGCATCGAGCAATTCGAGCAGGCGTACCCGCGGCAAGCGGAGTTCTTCGAGGCGAAGCGCCGCTATGATCCGGAGGGGCGGTTTATGAATTATTTTGCACAGGAGTATGGGGGTATTGGAGGATGAATGTGAAGTGGCTGATTCGATCGCAGAGTGTGGTGACGCTGGCGGCAGGGATGATCTATCCGTATTATCTATTGTTCTTGAAGAATCTAGGCAACTCCTATTCCAAGTATGGGCTGGCGTTCGCTGTATTCACCATCAGCTCGGCAGCGTTCGCGCATTTCATCGCGCCCCGAGTGGACCAATTCGGCCGCCGCATGCTGATTGGCAGCTCGCTGGGGATGATGCTGAGCATGTTCGCATTCCCGTGGATCGGCTCCTATGCGTGGGTGCTCGCGCTGCAGGTTGTGATGGGCGGCTGTAATGCGATGCAGCGGATGAGTGAGCGCGTGCTGCTGGCGGATGGTACGCAGACGGGTGCGCGAGGGTCGACGATCGGATCGTATCACTTCTGGACCTCTGCCGCGACTGGATTCGCTGTGCTGCTCGGCGGTATGTTAATCGATTGGCTGACGATCGATGCGCTGTTCTATGTGAGCGGGTTGCTATATGGCGTCAGCGCCTGGATGATACTGCGGGATCGGGGAAGTGATGTGCGGTGATGGATGTGATGCGATGTGATCAAGGTTGTAGAGATACAAGATAATCTGTTAACATGAGGGCATGTACCGGCGAATGGGTGTAGACTGGATACGGATTCGGGGATGCCAACATGATCGAGAGTGTTAAAGATATTCTGCTGCAAGTTTCGGTGACATTCCTGCTGTTATTCCTGTATGAGATTTTCTTCTCGGAGAGGAATGCGAATAGACGCGGGAGCAAGGCGATGCTGTTCGTGCTAATGGCGGTATCGATCCTCTTCTGTATGACATTCCCAGCCTATATGGGTGATGGTATCCGCTTGGATATTCGGGTGGTGCCGCTATTGATTGGCGCCTTATACGGGGGCATGCCGGCAGGCCTGCTCTTGGCCGGTGTGATCGTCCTATACCGAATGAGCTTTGGGATTGAAACGGGTGTGTATACAACTGTCTTGACTCTATTATTCAGCATGCCGATTATCTTGTACATACAGCGGAGGTTCGGGCGAGTTCATAAGCGGGGGAAGGTGCAGATTGCGCTTTTTCTCGCTGTTTTATATTGTGCGGCGGGTATAGGTGCATCCATCCTATTCAGAGGCATCTCTCTCGAGGTTATATTCGTTCAGATGATTTATCTGGGGATTACTGCGTTAAGTGTACTCTTCTTCATCTACTTGAAGGAAACGATGAAGGAGATGTTCATCCTGAATCATCAGCTGCAGTCGGAAGTGAAGGATATGGAAATCGGATTCTTGCGCGCCCAGATGAAGCCGCACTTCCTGAACAATGCGTTGAGCTCCATCGCAGAATTGTGCATGGTTGAACCGTACAAGGCAGAGAAATTAACGGTGGAGCTGTCGCAGTACTTGAGGAGCAGCCTGGCGTTCAAGCAGCTGGACGCCCTGACCACAATCGATCAAGAGATGAAGCTTGTGCATGCTTATCTCAACATTGAGAAGGCTCGATTCGGGTCCAGGTTGAACGTGGAATATGACATTGATGTCAATCTGGAGGAGCTGGTTCCTCCGCTCATTCTGCAGCCGCTGGTGGAGAATGCGGTTGGTCACGGGTTGATGTCCAATCTGAACGGGGGCACAGTGAAGATAACGGTCAAGAAGGCTGAACCAGCGAGCATCAGTGTTGCTGTGGAGGATAATGGATGCGGCATCAGTGAGAGGAAGCGGCAAGCGCTGCTGGAGCCCGCTCAGTCTGGTCAGCAGAGGAAGGGCATCGGCTTGTGGAACATCAATCGGCGGTTCCAGCTGCTGTATGGCAAGAGTCTGCGTATTGAGAGCGTTGAAGGCAGAGGGACGAGGGTTTCCTTCGACATTCCCGTGGGGTCAAGTAAGCAGATAGGAGGATGAATGCATGCTTCGAGCGATCATCGTGGATGATGAGGAATTATGTATCATGCGATTAAATAGAATCTTGTCGGATAGTGGAGAGATCCACCTATGCGCAACGTTCCAGAATCCGTTGGATGCTTATGCCTACGTGAAGGAGAACCCGGTGCATGTCGCTTTCCTCGATATCTTCATGCCCGAGATCAAGGGTGTGCAGTTATCCGACCTGCTGCGTAAGCAGAACACAGCCATCGATATTGTATTCGTTACCGGCTATGACGATTATGCGGTTCAAGCGTTCGAGATGAACGCACTCGATTATCTGATGAAGCCGGTTACCGCTGAGCGGGTATCGGTTACATTGGACAAGCTGAGGGTGAAGCACCGCGGCATACATGTAATACCTGTTGGCGACGTTAAGCTGACGGAGCAGGAGATGAGAGTAATCGTGCTGCTGGCGGACGGGTTATCGAACAAGGGTATCGCGGAGCGAATGAACATAGCGGCTGAAACCGTGAAGTGGCATATTAAGAATATATATCGAAAGCTGAATGTCGGTAATCGCGTGCAGGTGCTGCGGCGGGCTAAGGAATTAAATATGCTGAGATAAGCGATCCCCCCCAAACGGGGGATATTTATTTTATATAAGGATAGATAGAATTAGACTCAGTCTATTCAAAATATCCATATATGGGGTGGCAGTGTGGTTGGTGCAAACAAAAGAGTAAGGTTGTTCGTTCTACTATTAATATGTTTGGTCTTAAGCGGATGTGTTTCACAGAGCGTGTCCGTGACGTTCACCATCGATGGGGAGTCGAATCAATGGGTCGAGGAAAATAGGAAGATTCATCTTCGATTCTCCGATGGTTCTACGGCAACAACATCGGACACGCAAACGAACAAGTCTTCGATTGAAATCCATAACGAGTTAGGCAAGACAATCGTCGGCGCATTCTTCAATGAAGGCGATGCGAGTTGGTTAGCGGGTTACGAATATCCAGACAGTTCTAGTGTTAAGGTATTAGAAGCTGGTAGCTCGAAGCCTGAGCGGCCTGCGATGTATGCCAGATATGTCTCACAAGCGACTAGCAGCTATGATTCCGCGTATATAGAATTTAAATTCGAAGTATTGGATGCCAACTCCCAACGGGTAGACAAGATGCAGGAAGTATTCGCTCATGCGGAAGGAGTTACGTTCTACAGTTCTGATGCTAAGGATACAAACCCGATAGGCTCCAAAACGGTAGCCGACGGATTCTCTTCCTACACCGAGAGCGGAATCGTCTCGTTCCATATGGATCAAAGCGATCTGGCGAATGTGCCGCTGCGTCTGTTCAATGGTCCAAGATTGATCTATTCCTATGACGATACGGATCTCAGCCGCTTGTCTCTCTCAAGCGGGGATTGGAGCTCCGCATTCATGCCGTGGACGACCGATTATACGGTTAGAATGTTGCGCAGTGATAATGTGACTGTAACGGCCAGCGTGTATGATGGCGCAACGATGACGATTGGGGGTATTCCCGCGGTTGATGGGCAACCGATTGCTGTCAACCAGCTTGTTGACGAGAGTAGCGTCCCTATTGTGGTGACTTCACCGGACGGTGCTAGATCGAAGACCTATACGATTGATATCTATTACGCAGATCCGATGAACGGGCTGGGCACCGAAGCGAGTCCGTATCAGATCGCAACTGCTGACCAGCTTATGCTGATTAGAGGTAACATGGGTCGCGATGTTCATTACGAGCTTGCCGGGAATATTGATCTGAGCGGCTATGCCTCAGCGGATTCGGGCAGAGGCTGGGAGCCGATCGGCACTAGGAATGCGCCGTTCGAGGCTAAGCTGAACGGCAGAGGGCATACGATCTCGAATCTGACCGTGAATAGACCTAGTGAGCCCGCTACTGGACTATTCGGAACGCTGGGGTCTCACGCCCGTGTTGAACATGTTCGATTAGAGGGCGTCAACGTAATTGGCGGCGACTCTACAGGCGGTCTAGCCGGTATGAATAACGGGACGATTATTCATGGGGCTGTAGATGGAACAGTGTCCAGCGGAAGCAACAATAGTGGCGGGTTAGTTGGTTATCATACTGGTTTGATTGAACGCAGTCATGCTGTTGGAACTGTCAGCGGTTCTGGGGCCGTTGGCGGACTGATTGGCTATCAATCGAGTACCGGGAACGTGGAGGACAGCTACTCTGCGGTACATGTGTCAGGCGACTTTTATATTGGTGGTTTAATAGGCGAGGATTGGTCCAGATCGATTGCAAGAAGCTACGCATCCGGTACGGTCAGCGCCAATACATCTGCACACGGGCACGGGTTGATTGGTAATGGTTATGATTCTGGGTATTTTGGAGTGGCGGAACACAGCTTCTATGATTCGGATAAGGCTGGTGCAATCCCTGATCCGTTGTATGCGAGAACAACTGCCCAGATGCAGACGGAATCGCTGTATACAGATGCAGGCTGGAACTTCGAAGCGATATGGGAGATCGATATAACCCGCGATTATAAGTATCCGACTCTGAGGCAAGCCGTGTTCTTGCCTGATGCACCGCAGCTGACAGTCGCCGAATCCGGTGATGGCAAGGTTGGCTTGCAATGGACAAGCATATCGAATGCTTCCGGATACAAGCTGTACCAGAGCACGGAATCCGGCGTGTACAGCGAACCGCCCACCAGCGTAACGGGCACTGTGTACGAATCAGCAGGGTTGACGAACGGCAGCACTTATTATTATATTGTTCGGGCGACCAATTCCGCAGGCGATAGTGTGAATTCCAATGAGGTGAGCGCTGTGCCGCTTGCCGGCGGTGGCGAGGACACCGGAGAGGGATCAGGCGACGATGAAGATACAGACGTGACTCCGCAAGCTCCATCAGGGGAGGCGGATCAGCCGATTGCAGTTGAGCTTCGGGTGAATGGTCAAGCGGTGAAGCTCGGCCGAATTACTACCGCATCGGTTGGTGACCGAACGGAAACTACGATCGCTATTGATACTGTGAAGCAAGAAGAACTGCTCAGCGCGGCCGGTCATGGAGCGATCATCACCATTCCGTTCCGTTCAGAGACTGATATTGCGATTGGCGAGCTGACCGGTCAATTGGTCAAGAGCATGGAGCAGAGGCAAGCGATAGTGGAAATCCAGACGGCGAATGCAACCTATAAGATGCCTGCCCAGCAAATTAACATAGAAGCAATAGTGGAGCAGTTTGGGACTGGGGTACAGCTTGAGGATTTGAAGATCCAGATTGCGATTGCGAAGCCGGAAGCCGACACTATCAAGCTAGTTGAGCATGCAGCCGAAGAAGGTGGATTCTCACTTGTTGTGCCGCCGCTTAACTTCACAGTTAAAGCCTCCTATGGCGATGCGACGATAGAGCTCCATCAATTTAGCGCCTACGTGGAGAGGATGATCGCATTACCTGATGGCATCGATCCGAGCCAGATCACAACCGCTGTTGTGATCGAGCCGGATGGAGCCATACGCCATGTGCCGACTCGTGTTGTGACGATAGACGGCAAGCATTATGCAGTTGTGAACAGCAGGACGAACAGCACCTACGCTGTCATCTCGCATATTGCTGCTGCATTCAAGGACATAGAGGGGCATTGGGGCAAGTCGACCGTAAATGATATGGGCTCACGCTTCATTGTGAGCGGGATCGGCAACGGCTTGTACGATCCCGATCGAGCGATCACTCGCGCGGAGTTCGCAGCCATTATCGTTCGCGGGCTTGGACTGAAGCTCGAGAGCGGAGGCGCCGCGTTCACCGATGTAGCAGCAACCGCCTGGCACCATGCAGCGGTGCATACCGCTCATAAGTTCAGCATGATCAGCGGATTCGGCGATGACAGCTTCCGTCCGGATGAGAACATTACCCGCGAACAAGCGATGGATATCCTCGCTCGGGCGATGAGGGTTACAGGGATGACGGTGAAGGTCAGCGAAGCGAATGACGAGTTGCTGGCACCGTTCACGGATGCGGACAGTATATCGGCATGGGCGATCGACGGTGTGAAGAGCAGTCTGCAAGCCGGTCTCATTACAGGTCGGGGCGGCTCTGTACTCGCACCGAAGGCCTATGTGACACGAGCGGAAGTGGCTGTGATGATTCAGAAGCTGCTGATCGAAGCGGGATTGATCTGAAGACATGAAGCTAAACCGGCTGCCCCTTCTTAGAGAAGCGGCAGCCGGTTTTTAGTGGTGCGATATGGGGTGTGCCGAGAAATACGTATCCGGTGATCGCGAAGTCGAGGCTTAGGGACTTGACCTGTTACGATTATACCTTCAGCATCTCGCCATACTTGGTCAGCACGGTCAGCAGCGCAGCTTCGCTGATCGCGCGGGCCATGGTGGCGGATGTTACCTCAGCGTAGACGACCGCGTGATTGTCCATGATCTCGCAGGTCCATTCCTCCGGACGACCGAATAAATTAACGAACAGGCCGTCATCGAGCAGCTTATCTATAAGATCATGCGCATGCGTCGGATTGCCCGCGGGATTCCAATCGGTCTTCACGGGCACCGCCTTTCGCCATTCATCGAAATTGGTGATGACCAATGCGTTCAGCTCCGGCAGCTTCAGTGTCTGCATCTTCTCGCTAATCTTCTCGATTACTTCTTCTTGCATATCCATTACCTCCTGGTATTCCTTATCTTAATTGCTGTTTCCGCGCAACACACTGCTGTTACTGTTCTTATCTTGTACTTTACTCGCTCTCCCATATAGTTTCAAGCGTACAGCCGGTATTCGCTGCCTGATGAGATGTAGAATCTGCAGGTCAAACTCAAATTAATGGCTGAATAGTCGGGATGAGATGCAGTAACTGCAGGTTAAACACCCGAAACAGGCATTCGCAGTCCGAATTACAGCATCTACCTGCAGATTCTGCATGTCAGAAGCATAAATTCCCGTTGGACAAGAAGTTAAGATGTATTTTCTGCAGGTCAATGTTCAGCTATCTTGGAGATTTCCCTTTTCCCGGTTTTGTGACACAATGGATGATAGGTACACCACATATACTCATGCTCATCTCAACAGGAGGTTATGGCTTACAATGAAGATACGCGTATCCGCAGTTCAATACCATCTGCACACCATCTCGTCATTCGATCAATTCGCGGACAGGGTGGAGCATTATGTGAAGACGGCCGATGAATTCGGCTCCAACTTCGTGCTATTCCCAGAATTCTTGACAACTCAACTGCTCTCCATCGGCGCACAGCCGATCACCGAGCTGCCCAAGTATACTGAAGGCTACCGTCAGCTATTCAGCAAGCTTGCCGCAACCTATAATATGCATATTATAGGCGGTACCCATGTCATTCGCGAGGGTGACCAGCTGTACAATGCCGCGCATCTCTTCTATCCAGATGGATGTATCGCCGTGCAGAAGAAGCTGCATGTGACACCGACTGAGCGTGAGGAATGGAAGATGGGCGAGGGCGATGGACTCGAGGTGTTCGACACCGCATTCGGGCGAATCGCCATGCTGACCTGCTACGATATCGAGTTCCCAGAGATCGTCCGCATGGTGCGGGCGCGGGGCGCTGATGTCATCTTCTGTCCGTCCTGCACAGACGATAAGCATGGCTTCTACCGGGTGCGCTACACCTGCCACGCTCGCACGATCGAGAATCAAGTGTATGTTGCGGTTACTGGCACGGTAGGCGCGCTTCCGAATGTAGATTTCATGCGGCTCAATTATGGACAAGCTGCGCTCATCGCGCCTAACGACATCCCATTCCCGCCGGCGGGGATCATCGTAGAAGGAGACTCTAATCAGGACATGATCGTAACCGGTGACTTCGACCTTGCCTTGCTGCAGGAAGTGCGCCAGAAGGGCTCCGTCATGACCTGGCGGGATCGCCGCACAGACTTATACACGGATTGGGCGTAGCAGGGGGGGAGGGGACTATGACCCATTATCGCAAAATACAATACACACACGCCCCAGACGGCCGTCCGGCTCAAGTGACCATCCGAAACTATGATCACTCCGATTTCTCAGCTCTCATCGATGTGCAGCGGGAGTGCTACCCGCCGCCATTCCCCGCTGAGCTCTGGTGGAACGAGGAACAGCTCGCCAATCATGTCGAGCTGTTCCCGGCGGGCGCGCTCTGCGCGGAGGTGGGCGGCAAGCTCGTCGGCTCCATGACGGCGCTCATCGTCCAGATGGATGCCGCCGAGCAGCAGCACAGCTGGTCTGAGGTCACTGATGAGGGCTACATCCGTACGCATAACCCTAACGGCAACACACTCTATATCGTGGATATCAGTGTCCGGCCATCCGCTCGCAAGCTCGGCATCGGCAAGCTACTCATGCAATCCATGTATGAGCTCGTCATCCATCACAATCTTGACCGCTTGCTCGGTGGTGGACGCATGTCAGGCTATCACAAGGAGGCGCATCGGATGACGGCACAGGCCTATCTGTATGCCGTACTGCGCGGTGACTGCAGCGATCCCGTGATCAGCTTCCTCCTGCGCTGTGGGCGCGTGCCAATCGGAGTATCGGAGAATTACCTCGAGGACGAGGAATCCTGCAACTATGCTGCGTTAATGGAGTGGCGAAATCCGTTTAAGACGATACGCGAATAGCGAAGAGACACCCTGATCATTCTGCAACGAAGACCCTCATTGTGAGTCGCCGTTCACCTGAATGGCAGGGTGTCTCTTTACTTAGGCGCTCTGCGTGTGCGGGTGTAGATGGTGGTGGAGCTCAGATGCAGATTTGCACGTCTTCACTTAACCATACGAATCTTGAACACGTCCCCTGCATCCCCGCCGAATACGATTAGTCCACCAGCCGGCAGCACAGCTGTATTGTCCTGGCTAGCTGCAGAGAAGTTGATGATCATCCCGTCCGTATCGTAGACAATGAAGCCGCCGCCCTCTGGTAGATCCACAGCCATCGTCTTATTCGCAGATTGCTCGTCGATCTTGAACCACACGGCGTGACCATCGGCTTGAATGGTGCAGGTGGATGCATGGCCGCCATAGATCGGCTTAACGGTATCCTCGCTGACGTAGGCTTCACCGTCAATGACTAGGTACTCCTTCGTGCCTGCCCGGTGGAAGGTAAAGTCGAAGGCATCTCTGCCGTTCATGACTGGAATTTCTACAGCGTTAACTGATGTGTTCTCATCCACAATCCGCGTGCCATTCGCATACCCTTGCTCAATGTCCACATCAATATGCTTCGTCATGAGCGGCAAGGCTAGGAATGAGGAGGAATTAATCTTCTCATCCACCGCATAGTAGTTCTTGCCGCTACGAGCTTCCCAAGCAGCTTTAGTAGATGCATCTAGCGGATTCGCATCCAGCTTCTGATGCTCGTAGGTGACGAGCAGGAGTTGACCGACACCGGGAAAGGTCAGATAAACGCGAAGTTTGAGATAGGTTAAGCCATTCGTTTGCTCCTCGAAGCTAATAATCGCACTGCCGTCATTGCTGGTGAATTGTCCATCTCCTGTGTACACATACTGCTGTGGAGGGATAATGCCGCCAAGCAGAGGGGCTAAGTCAATCATGCCATCCACAATTTGAATCGTAGTAGTCCCGCCAACTGTCCCATAATATCCAGCATAATTCAGCAGCTCAGCTGGCATCTCTGCTTTCACAGGAGGATTGAAGGTTACATCTGGCTGGATGCTCTTAATCTTCCCTTGTTCCTCCAAGTAGGCTAGCAGCACATTCGAGGCGAATATGGTGTTATAGAGGGAGCTTCCCCCGGATGACAGCGCTGCGATCGTGATCTTGTATTCCGGAATCGTGGTCAGCGTCGCATGATACATGTTGGTATCTCCGCCCTTGTTGAGCGCTGTAATGCCGTAGTCGCTGAACGGTGACAAGCTGACCGCATCCCAACCAAGCCCATAGTTGAAGGTGTTCTTCTCATCGGGCACCCATATGCCATTCCGGTACTCTGGATGCTGCATCGCTCTAGCAGATTGCTCAGACAGGATATCCTCATGTTCCCCGATCAATACTTCAGCGAACCTCGTTAATTCTTCAGCTGTGGAGTAGAGACCGCCGGCCCCAAGTACGTTGGTGTTCTCAGTGGGCAGCGCATAGTCCATCATGGGATAATACGTCTTGGCAAGCTGCTCGCGATCGAATGCATCCAGCGGAGTCTTGGTGTGCGTCAGACCAAGCGGCGCGCTGATCCGTTGATTCAGAAATTCGCTGTAGCTGATGCCGGTTACTCGCTCCACTAATAGCTCCAGCAATTGAAACCCGTCGTTGCAGTAGACCGCATATTCACCGGGATCCGACTTCAGGCGCTCATGCTTCATGCGATCGAGCAATTCATCATGACTGCTCGTATCGTTGTCATCGAACAAGGTCGTATTGGCATAATGCGTGCCATACAGACCGGACGTATGATTCATCAACATACGCGGTGTAATTTGCTTGTAGCGTTCATCGGCCATCGCAAAGTCCTCGATGTACGTTGTAAGCGGCGCATCGATGTCTACCAAGCCGTCATCCGCCAGCATCATCGTTGCGGCCGTGACAACCATCTTGCTCACCGAGCCTATTCCGAACATCGTGTCCTCGGTGATCGGCTCGTTCGTCGCAACATCAGCTGAGCCTGCGCTGTCCGACAACGTGATAACACCATTGTCCATAATGGCATACTGGATGCCGCTTGCTCCATAGTGGGTGACGATCACCTCGGCTAGCTGCTTCGCCATCTCCTTATAGGATACGTCCGTATCTTGTGCGAAGATTGGCTTCATCGGGATTACGATTAGTGAGACAACAATGATCACAGCGAACAGTTTCTTCAACATGTCAATTCCTCCTCAAGTTTGGTCTGGCTTGCTTGCATCATATAACGAGGAGGAGCATCGCAACGAAAATAACCCTGAAACGAAAAAAACGATCCCTAAACAGCAATGGTTTAAGGATCATCTCTTCTAGAACGGCAGTAGAACCATGTTATTGAATACTTTATGCTTGGCTTCAATCGTCATGTTGCCGCCGTATTTGTCACAGATTCTTGCGATATTGGTCAGACCGATGCCATGGAATTCGGGGTTAGGTTTCTGACTGTTGAAGCTGACGGCTTCATGCTCCATATGATTCAGGATGTGAATGTACAGCGCAGATTCATCTGATGTTATTTTGATAAGCATATAGCGATCCTCGGCCACCTTCACCTTCTTGGAAGCCTCGATTGCATTATCCAGCATATTCCCCAGCGCCACACAGAGATCATAACGGTCAATCCTGATATCCTGCTCATATAGTCCCAGCTTCGTATCGATCCGAATCCCATTGGCTTGACCAATGTTAAGCGTATTCGTCACCAGCGCATCAATAACCAGATTGCCTGTATTCACGTGATGGTAGGCGCCTTCTATCTTACCTAGGGTTACTTTGATATGCTCGGCTGCCGCCTCCAGCTCATTGCGCTTAATACAAGCCTCGATATACAGCAAGTGCTGATTCGTATCATGAATGATCCGCTTGATCGATTTGAAGCTATGCACCGTCTTCTCATAATTCGCATCTTGATAGTCCATCTGATCCTGGAGCTGTTCATTCTCATGTGCCACTTGAAACTTCTCGACGATCGTATCGAACACATAGATAATGCCTACATTCAAGAAGAGGGAGCCCATCACAGCGATAAAATAATAAAGATTCTTCTCACTATAATTCGTTAGCAGATTAAGCTGGTAAATGCTTATCAATGGAACGATCAGAAGAATAAGGTAGTACCGATAATGAAGCGAGAAGCGCTTGCGCTTGGCAATGAGACGTATAATCAGAATGACAGCGAACATGATTATACAGCTGAGGAAGATCGACTTGGTGAAGAGCAGCTGAGTCTGCTCATCTAGCAAGTCAAGGCTATTAAAGTCAACGGAATCGATCGCGCTGAAGATGTACAGGCCAATTAGATTAACCGTAGACATGAGTGCACCATACAGAATCGTGAAGATGAATTTCGTCTTCATCTCTACCTGATAGGATTGCGCTAGACAGAAGATGACGATGATGGCTAAGAGGGAAGATAAGTACGGATTTAGATACACAACTAGATACAGGTAATTCAATGCCATATATAAAAGGATATATAGGATGCGATTGGGCTTGCGCGTGGATTTATCGAACACGGAGTTGAAGAAGAAGTTGTTCTGAAAGCACATCACGAGGACTACGGCGATAACGATAAGCGGGTTATTATGAATCATATCAATCAAACCTCATAATCATGAATTTGGTATACACATCCTTGACCTCCTTGACCTTCGATCGGCCAATCGGAAGCTCCAAGCCGCTGGACATCAGAACAACACCACTGGCGAATTTCTTCACATGAAGCAGGTTGATAATGATGGAGCGATGGATTTGCACGAAGTTATAGTCCTTCAGTGTTAGCGCGTAATCGGCGATAATGCCCTTGCTTTCATAGGTTTGATTAGTCGTGATGATATGAAGCTTGTTCTTAATGGTTAAGCTCTTAGCTGATGCAATGGCAATGATATCATCATAACGTAGGACGAATTCATCATAGCCTGACTTGATGATCATGAACTTCTTCTCTAAGGCCTGAAAGTACTGGCATAGCTTTATTATTTTCTCTTCCAGAATCTCTGGCGCAATGGGTTTGATGAGGTATTGGAAGGTGATCACGTCAAAGCTCTCCAGCATATACTCGGGGTAGCTGGTTAAGAACACAATCTGCTCATCGTGGTTATTGAGATTCCGGATGCTGCGAGCAGTCTGTATGCCGTTGATCCCGCCCATCTCTACATCGAGGATCAGCATATGGAAGGGCGTTAACTTGTTCTCGTAATGAGCAACTAGCTGCTCGCCCGATTCGAACAGCTCACATTCAAATTCAATATTCGTCTTTACGGATAAGGCAGTCAATCTATGTTTAACAAGCTGTCGTTGCTGCTCCTCATCGTCGCATATCGCCACTCTGAACATGCTACTACGCACCTCAATCCCATGGTATGTACCAGCTAGATCTTAACCATTTGAATTATAGCAAAAAACATGTAATATGGGTCTATAAAACTCTCGAGCAAAATAATAGAAGGTTGTGAATCGATTGAATAGATTGATAATTGTTGCGCTGTGCGTATTTTTGTGCATGAGTTTATCAGCCTGCAGCAAGGCGAAGCAGAGCGAAGAGCAGCATCCGCTAGAGCTTGAGGCGCTGCAGGCCGAGATCGCTGGATTGACGAATGAACTTGATGCGAAGGAGCAATCGCTTCAGGCGATGCAGTCGCAGCTGGACCGGTTGATTGGCATGGAGGATTGGGTGGTGATGCTAATGGAGCATAGTCATTCGATCTTCGCCGCAGTCCAAGCGAACAAGCCGTACTTCCCTGTATTGGGAGTCGATGAAGGTAATGTGGTCAAGCAGCAATTATTACGCGAGATCGATCTGAACACGATTGTTGATCTTGCCCATAATGAACTGATTATTTTTGCGTATATTTTGGAAGACGTGACACCGGACATAGATGAGCTGCATATTCCAGTTACACTTTATCGCAATTTCGAGACAGCTGAGGAGATTAAGGTGTTCCCAGAAATGTCTGTCCACGTCAAGAAGCAAGCTGGCAAATGGCAGGTCGTGAAATTCGTCCGAGGTAATTAATCCAAGCTCCAAACCCCAAGCCACAACCTGCGCAGAATTACTCGCTCACCAGCTTCTCCAGCAGGGCGTCGCCGCCCGAGCCAACGCGGACGATCGCGTACCTGGCAGTGCGCTCGACCTCGAGTCCAGTGCCTTCCGGCACGAAGTAGGATTCGATGCCATAGACAATCGAGCGCCAGCCGCTCGTGCGGCCTGTCATCACGACCTCCCCGGCCTGCAGCGTCTCGCCCTCGCGGTAGAAGCGGTCGAATTCATGCAGGCCATTGTCCCCCGGCCGCAGCACGACCTTCACGCGCTTCTGTCCATGCATCTGATCGAGCTCGCTCCGGGCCTGATCCGGCGAGGAGATCGTATAGCGCAGCTGGACATAATCACCCTGTAGCAGCGAGCGCGGATCTAGCGGCTGCAGCTCTAGCTTGATCGAGGTGCCATTCTCCAGCAAGTTTTCATTGCTCATCGTCTGATAGCCGATAAAGCCGAATTGCAGCAGAATAATCAGAATAATCGGCACCAGCTTCGTATAAGGCAGTCCGCGTCCAGCCTCCTCGTCCTCTCCTTCACTAGCAGCCTCACCCGACTTGGCGCGCAGGCGCCCCTCGAACCACAGCGTTACGGCGAACACGATCCCGCCCAGCACGAGCAGGGTGAAGGACTTGTGCAGCAGCTTCCATACGAGATCATAATACTGGAACGCGACGTAGGCGAACCAGAATACGAGGCTGAGCGTGCTGTCAGTATGCTGTTCCCGCCGAATGAAGTGCACCACCAACCACGAACTCAGCGCAAAATACAACAGATTCGCCAGCAGATGCGAATAGCTGAAGATATCTGGTAGGAAGGTCAGCCAGAGCAGCGCGATCAGCCCGAAGTAGAGGCCGCTGCCCCGCAATTGACGCTGCGCTCGCTCCTGCTTTACCAGATAGGAGATCCCATATACAGCTGCATTCGCTGCAAACAGGCCGAGCAGATTGTACGTAAAATCATGCACGCCGGAAGCGTTATTCGTCTGGAATAAAGCAATTCCCATAACAAGGTTAATAATTAAGTAGGTGAACAATCGTTGATAGCGTCCATTCAGCCGAATCCAGCCAGCAACTGCAAGCAACAGCACCAACACCGACACAATTGGCTCATCCAGCCAGAGGATGGACACAATGCCAGCGATATAGCCAATCGTTAGCACGGTATAACGAATGACGCTGTTCAGCTTCGGGATGAAGATCATCGAGAGGGTGAACAGCAGTGCGATCACGAGCAGCACATTCTCGGGTTCGATCACGAAGGACACCATGAAGATGAGTCCGATGAGTGCGATTGAGCCGATGAACACACCAACAATGGTCACAATCGTGGATACAATCTTCGCAGCTAGCTGGCCAGCATCTCGGCGTGATGTCTGAGTGTCAGAAGCGACCGTGTGGGCAGCTTCGGTACCGTCCGGTTCGGAAGCCTCCGCCTGTTCATTCCCATCATCACCGAGGCTAGACACATAGCGGAAGAAGAACACATTAGCGGTAAGCAGCAGCGCGACGAACAGCAGCGCGCCTACTAGGAAGAATTCCGAATAGTAAGCCTCTGTGAGCTCAATGAATTTAAGCACCATGAAGGCGGATGCGGCAAGACCGGTAACGCTAAGCGCCCACTTATCCAGGTTTATCCGACTGAAGTAGTAGAAGCTCCCAATGACCGCAACGAGTGCAGCGACATTCCCAACATAGCCAAGTCGATCCAGGATGAAGGAGTTGGAGAGCCAGAGCGCGGCAACGTGGAAAATAAGGAAGCTCACATAACGCACGGCCTGTGAACGCAGAAGCTTGCGCTCGCAGAGCGCGAACAGCGCGAGATTGATAATGGCGAACAAGCCGAAGATGAAGGCTTGCTTCCCATCACTATACTGATACGAGACCGAGCTTGGATAGAAATAGAACCAGAGCGTCACATGCGCGAGCGCATAGGTCGTGAGATAGAACCAGCTGTGACGAGAGACAATCGCCAGCAGCAGAGCAGGCACGGTCCAGATCAAGAACAGACTGAAGCTGTCGGCATGCGAGTTATAGATCTGGCCGATCAGCGCCACGGCGATGCCGAAGGTAATCAGTCCGCCAAGCAGGAGCAGCCGACCCAGGAAGCGATGATGCGCGGCCAGTCGGGGCAGCAATGCAGGCAGGAAGGAAGCGCCATAGAATAGGGCGATCAGTCCGCCTGACAGCCAGATCTTCTGAATGCGATCCAGGCCGCCCCAATTCGCTGCGAAGAAATAGATGATTGCAGCTAATATAAGCGTAATCCCGAGCACGTATCCGGTGCGCAGTAATCGGAGCTTGAAGGTCATGAACATCGTCCACCTTTCGATTATGGGACAAATTGGAATGGTTAATGTATTCGGATTCAACTATATAGACTTCCGTATTCGTCGTAAAGTTGCGGTGGATGCGTCCTGCGGCATGGCAAAGGCTCCCTCATCATTACTTTGAAGGAGCCTACTCACTTAGATGCAGCGTGCTATTCACTTACTTTCTTCGTCTGTCTGCGTGACAGGAACAAGATGGCCGTGCTGACGACCAGTGTTGTGGATAATGCCGCGGCAATGCGCAGCAGATAGACCTTGCGCTTGCGTCGGCGTTCTTCCTTATATAGCTTCTTAATGATTTCCCATGTCGCGCTGGATTCCTCGGGGGTTAGCGAATTGATGTCCAGCGATGCTAAATCCCTATAAATCTGTTCGACTCCAGGATCTGTAAAGTCTTGCTTCATTACATTCCCTCCCCGCGCCGTAGTATATCTATCTCCCATTATATCTGAACCTGACGCAATATGCGACATACGGACAATCATTTTGGGAAATTTGACAAATGAATTCAGATTAATTGTCTCACGACAACGCCTAGAATATGCATCTGATGTGTAAACCGGTGAGTCTACGACGTTGGTCCAGTCCGCTCTCGGTCTCGAGACTCGGTTGAAGAGCATGCTGCAGACGGTTAATAACGTTCCCTATCGGTCGTACAATTAGCGAGGGAAACCAATAAACGGTTATTTTTGGATGAGGGGGACATGGTTATGTTGAAGGCTTTCACAAATTTCTCGCTGCGTAATCCAGTAGCTATCGTGCTGCTGGTGATCTTGATCGCGGTGGGGGGCGTATATGCAACTACGAAATTTAACCAGGAGCAGCTGCCGGAGGTATCGTTCCCGGGCATTATGGTGCAGGCGATCTATCCTGGCGCGGCACCGAATGAGGTGCTGACAGAGGTGACGTTGCCGCTGGAGAAGATCCTGCGCAATGTCGAGGGCGTGAAGAGTGTGACATCGCAATCTGCGAACAGTGTATCGTTCCTGCAGCTGGAGTTCAGCTACAGCGACGATATGAAGGAGAAGAAGGGAGTCGTTGAGGATGCGCTTGCTAATGTGCGTCTGCCGCAAGAGGTTGAGCGGCCGGAGGTCATGTTCTTCTCCACGAGCAGCCAGCCGATCATGTATACAACTGTGCAAGCAGCGCATGGTGTAACGACAGAGCAGCTCGGACAATATGTACAGCAGACGCTGCTGCCTGAGCTGCAAGGGATTGAGGGAGTCACCGATGTACAGGTTAGCGGACTGAAGGACAATGGCCTCTATATCCAGCTGGATGCGGCGAAGATGTCGGAACGCGGCATCTCCTATGACCTGGTGATGATGACGCTGCAGATGAACAATTTGAGCATCCCGCTCGGCGAGGTAACGGTGGAGAAGAGCAATCTGCCGGTATTCGTGCAAGGGGGCGTGAACAGCCTTGATGGACTGCTAGGCTTAGTCATCGATCCGATGAATGGGGTGAAGCTGTCTGATATCGCAACCGTTACACAAGGCAAGGATGCGGATGTGATCAGCACGACCAACGGTGTACCGAGTGTTGTTATCAATATTGTAAAGTCCAGCGTATCGAATACGGTGGCCGTATCCGATCAGGTGCTGAGCATCTATGAAGAAGCGCAGCAGAATGGTCATATCGAGTCGCTGATTATGTACAATCGCGCGACGGATGTGAAGGAATCGGTGAGCACACTAGCTCGCGAAGGGGCGCTGGGCGCGCTGTTCGCCTCGATCCTGATTCTGTTCTTCCTGCGTAATTTCAGAGCGACATTGATCGCGATCGTCTCGATTCCGCTGTCTATGCTGATCGCGCTGATCTGCTTGAAGTATTTTACCGATGTGACGTTGAATATTATGACCCTCGGCGGGCTCGCGGTGGCGACTGGCCGGGTGGTGGATGACAGCATTGTGGTGATCGAGAATATTGTGCGCAGGCTGCAGAAGGAGAGGATCTCGCGGGAGCTGATTCTGTCGGGGACGATGGAGGTCGGCCGGGCCATTACTTCGTCTACGCTGACGACGGTTGCGGTGTTCGCTCCGCTGGGCTTGCTGCAAGGCATGACGGGTGAGTTCTTCCGTCCATTCGCGCTCACGGTTGGGTTCGCGCTGTTCGGATCGCTGGTAGTCGCGCTGACAGTTGTGCCGCTGATGGCATGGGGATTGATGAAGAAGAATGCGCCGCGTGATCATGGCGAGTCCAAGATGAGCCGCGGGTACAAGCGTGTGTTGAATTGGTCGCTGGGGCATAAGGCGATGGTGCTGACGCTGGCTACGCTGCTGTTCATCGGCAGCCTGGTGCCGATCTTCGCTGGTGCGATCGGGGTCGTGTTCCTGCCGGAGACGGATTACAAGTATCTGTTCGCTGAGCTGAAGCTGCCTGCGGGCACGGATGTGAATGAGGTGCAAGCTGCGGCCGATCCGGTGGATCAAGTCATTCGCGGACATAAGGCTGTGGATAATTCCAACCTAACCATCGGCGGCTCGATGTACGGGGACAATAACACCGCGCTGGCATCCTGGTTTATCGGGCTGGCGTCGGATACCGATCTGGATGCGTTCATTGACGAGGTGAATGCGTTGGTTAATCTGCCTGTGGATGCGCAGTTCAATCTGATCAAGGACGATATGAGCGGTGGCGGTGGGATCGCGGTCACAGTCACGGGCCCCACGATGGCGGATATTCGCGCTGGTGCTGAGCAGGTGATGGACGCGATTCGAGGTATCGAGGGAACGGATCAGATCTCGAGCAATCTGCAGGATGGCACCAAGGGGATCGCGATCGAGGTGCGTCAGGAGGATGCGGCTCAGTACGGATTGTCCGCGGCAGGCGCGTCTGCGATGCTGCGTCCATTCTTAACAGAGTCGCGGGCAGGTCGCCTGACGGATGGTGCCAGCCAGGTCGATCTGTACATGTCGCTGAGCGACGGGTCACTGGAAGCTGTGGCGGATATTGCAGCGCTGCCGCTGAACACTCCGGTAGGCGCTATGGTGACAGTCGGAGATATCGCCGATGTGCGGGAGGTGCAGCTGCCGAGCGCATTGCAGCTGAAGAATGGCGCGGAATTCGCGACGGTGAGCGCCAAGATTACGTCCAAGGAAGTCAGCAAGGTGAATGCGGAGCTGCGAGAGACGTTAGCCGGATTGAAGCTGCCTGACGGTGTGACGTATTCGCTGGGCGGCAGCGATGAGGATATCTCGCAGATGCTGGGCGATATGATGCTCGCTATGCTGATCGCGGTTGGCATGGTGTATATCGTGATGGTCATCGCCTTCCGTGAAGGGCGCGCACCGCTGGCGGTACTGTTCTCGCTGCCATTCGCGCTGATCGGCGGGTTGGCGGGCACGCTGTTCGCAGGCGAGCCAATCTCGATCTCCAGCTTGATCGGATTCCTCATGCTGATCGGTATTGTCGTCACGAACGCCATCGTGCTCGTAGAGCGCGTTCAGCAGCAATTGGAGGGCGGTGCGACGATTCGCGAGGCATTGATCGAAGCAGGCGGCACGCGTCTGCGTCCGATTCTGATGACCGCGATCGCCACGATCTGCGCGCTGACCCCGCTGGCTATCGGCCTCGGCGGCGGCAGCATCATTTCGAGCGGCCTCGCCGTTGTCGTCATCGGCGGCCTCGCCAGCTCGACACTGCTCACGCTCGTCGTGGTGCCAGTCATGTACGAGCTGCTCTACTACAAGCGCGCTCGTATGCAGCGACTGGAGCAGATCGTCGGACTCCAGGAGTCGGTGGCGTAAGCGATATAAAAAGCTAATGTAAGGAACAGGGGACCCTGCGACCAATGGAAACGATTGGTTGCAGGGTTTCCTCTTCTGGTTCGACAGCAAGAAAACACACATAATCAACTAATATTTCATACACAGGTGCTTTCAAGCAATCAGTATAATGAATAATAGATAAAAGCGCTTACAAAAGGAGTATTTCTATGCCGATTACATGGTTAGACAAGTGGAAGCAGCTAAAAAAGAATATCTTTCGCTATCGATATTTATATTTGTTGTTATTACCAGCGCTCGTTCTGATGTTTACTTTTCGTTATGCACCTATGTATGGGATCCAAATTGCGTTTAAGGATTATCGCTTTGCAGATGGAATAACCGGGAGCCAATGGGCTGGAATGAAGTACTTTACAAGAATGTTCGCGGAACCGAAGTTTTTGCAGGTGCTCAAGAATACCTTTGTGATTAGCTTCGGCAAATTAATCTTTGGATTTCCTGCCCCGATCCTATTAGCGATCCTGTTAAATGAGATTCGTTTAATGTGGTTCAAGCGTGTGGCACAAACGATCAGCTATTTGCCGCATTTTATTTCATGGGTTGTACTAGCTGGTGTATTCAAAGAAGTATTGTCTATGGATGGACCGCTAAATTATGTGCGTCAATTATTAGGCAAGGCTCCGCATATGTTCATGGTGGATCCGCAGTGGTTTGTTCAAATCTTGATTAGTACGGATATATGGCAGAGTATAGGCTGGGGCTCGATTATATATTTAGCTGCAATTGCAGGAATTGATCGACATCTGTATGAAGCGGCCCAAATTGATGGAGCAGGAAGACTGAAGCAAATCTGGCACATTACCATTCCATCTCTCGTACCTGTGATCTTCCTCTTGTTCTTGCTGCGGATCGGAAACATTATGGATACCGATTTTGATCAAATCTTCAACATGTACTCCTCGTTGGTGTACTCGGTAGCAGATGTACTGGATACGTACACGTATCGTCTGGGGTTAATTGACATGAATTTCAGCTATGCAACAGCAATTGGTTTATTTAAGAATGTCATTGGTCTAAGCTTGCTGCTCATTATCAATTATTCAACTAAGAAATTAAATCAATACGGCGTATAGGGGGAAGGACGACTTGAAAAAGAAAAAGGAAGATATCTTAATCACCGCTATCCTCTATCCGGTTATGATCCTGTTTGTGTTATCTATCCTGTTTCCTTTTTGGACTTTACTCGTGGATTCAATCAGTACGCCAGAGTTTGTTCGGAAACCGGGAATCAAATTGATTCCGCCTGAGATTTCATTTGAAGCCTATAAGGAAGTATTCCAGCAAAGAAACATCGGTGTGGCCTACCTGAATACGATATTCAGAACAGTCGTTGGTATGGCGTTATGTGTAATGATCAGCTTCTGTGCAGCTTATCCGCTTTCTCGCATGAAATTGCCGTTTCGCCGCCTGATTACTTTACTTATTTTGTTTACGATGTTCTTCGGTGGCGGGTTAATTCCTTCCTACATGGTGATTCGCGGGTTGGGATTATTGGATACCCATGCCGTATTAGTCCTCCCCCTACTGTTTAACGGGTTCTATATTTTGGTGATGCGTAATTTCCTATATTCGGTGCCAGAAGAACTTGAAGAATCTGCATTATTAGATGGGGCGAACGAAATTGGGATTTGTTTTAGAATTTTTCTGCCGCTGTCGATTCCGGTACTAGCTACGATCGCCTTATTCTCTGCTGTCATGTATTGGAACGAATGGTTCCAGGCAATGATCTATACGAGGGATCAAGCTAAGATGGTCATGCAGCTGCTGCTACGAAGAATTCTATTAGAGAATCAGATCTCATCCATGGTGGATATGAATGAGATTGATGTTAATACGAATATGACAGAGGAGTCGGTACGCGCGGCTATCGTATTTGTAGCAATCGGACCCATTATCTTGATTTACCCGTTCGTACAGCGATTCTTTATTACTGGCATTATGGCTGGTGCAGTTAAGGGGTAATTCCAATGGATATAAATCAATTAACAATTAATTCAATTATATGAACGTAATTCATGGAACAAGCGTGACAAACAATCTATTGTAGAGAGAAGAAAACAAGAGATTGTAAGAATTGAGGCACCGTGACATGGGAATCAAGAGAAAATTCAAGCGTCTCTTCTTTAAGATGAAGCTGAGAAATATGCTGCTTATCTCAGGTGTCCTTCTTGCTGTCTTTTTTTTGTTAGTTCAAAGCTTCTTGTTCTATTCTATTGGAGCCAATCTCGTTCAATCGCAGCTCGATGAATTAGATCAGAGTACGATGCAACAGGTCGTGAATCGCAGTGCGCTCACAGTGGAGGAGATGGAGCGATTCACGACTAATTTGGCAGAACACAGTGGATTGCAGGAGCTGCTACAGCATTATCTTGCGGCGGATGACCAAGATGTCTTACTTCGAGGCACATTGCAAAAAGAAATACAAGAGTTTCTCATGAGCTCAGCCACTTTCTATTCACAGATCTATCGAATAGATATCTATATTCAGAATGATTTACTCTCGAGTATGCGCAATATTCCGTATATCAGCACGGATGTGGAGAGCAGTCAGGTATATGCACATGCTATGCAATCCGAGTCGAGGCTTGTTGCCCTAGAGACAAGCTTATTTGATATTCGTGAGATTCAGAGTGAAGCCGACTTCGTATTCGTTACCTTGATTCCGTATAGTAATAGTGCTTCCCCAGCGCTAATGGTAGTGGAAATGGAGCATGGTTGGTTTGAAAGTATGACAAGCTCCGCGCTTCCACTAGTTGTTCTCAATCACAATCGGGAGCTTGTTTGGACGAATTTCGAGCAGTTGAATGTAAATGCGGAATGGATGAAGCAATTCTCGGATGAGCGTCAAGGTGAGATGTATGAACAGATAGCAGGCAGAGCTTATAAAATTCAGTATCAATATCTGGAGAACCCTGGCTGGTTTCTGGTTGTACTCAAGGACTTGGATCAAACCTATCAGCCACTGGCTGAGCTTAGGCGGAATGTACTCATTGCGATGACGATTAGCTTTGTAATTAGCTTCCTCTTCTCAGCTCAAATTTCTAGAAGGGTTGCCTTTCCTGTCTATAAGCTGATGGCTATCGCCAAACGATTTGATCGGCCAAGGATTGAGCCTTGGGGCGGTGCGAGGCTAAGACGAAGCTTCCGAGATATCGTTTTATTCTATTATATCATTGTCGTTACAGTACCACTCATCAGCTATGGGATGGTCTATTATTTCACGGTAACCAAGGTATTGTCGCATACGACAGAAGAGACCTACAAGCTGAATACACAGCAAACCGCAGATAATATCCATTATTTCCTAGAAATCAACCACAGATTAGGGAGTAATCTAGCCTTCTATCCTACTGTTCAGGATTGGTTGAAGAATCCGCAGGAGGTCACAGAAGAGCAGATTCAAGAGGTTCTGCGATTGTTGGATAGCAGTACAGGATATCTAGATTTGCCAGCCGAGGTACACATCTATAATCAACAAGGGGAGAGTATTGCTGCTAATGTTGTGCATACTCGAACGATCGATGTAAATGCTCTGTCCATGATGCAAGATGATGCCAGAACAAAGCGTATCTGGATTGGTGAACGTATGAATCGTCAAGGGCGGCCAAGTATTGAGTTTTATTTTAAAATTAGTGATTTGGAAAACTTAAGACCAATTGGCTATGTTAGCTTTACCTATACGGAGAAGAGCATTCAATCACTCTATAAGGATATCGCGACTGCGGGCAGCTTGGTCGAGCTGTATACAACAGATAATAAGATAATCTCTAGTACAGACACCATGCGTATCAGCGAATCATCCATGCTGTCAGATGATAAGGGATTGATTTATTTTAACGAACAACTAGGGGATAAGGGCTGGTACTTACATGCCATCTATCCATCGAAAGAACTGAATGTGAATAACAATCGTCTTCTCATCTGGAATATTATTTTCTTCCTGAGCTCCTTGTTATGTGTGATGTGGTTATCCTACAGAATTTCGGAGGTCGTCTCGAATACCTTCGATAGAATGGAGCAATCCATTGTGCAGTGGGAGGCCTTTCAGCCAGCTCCTAATTTTAGTAGAGGGGTCTGGATTAATGAAATTGAACAATTGGGTCGTACTTTTAATCGAATGGCATCGAAGATCGGACACTTGACCAAGGATATGTATGAAACACAGCTGCAGCAGGCTGAGGCTGTCAAAGAAAGCAAGGAAATGGAGCTGCATGCTCTTCAAGCCCAGATCAATCCACATTTTCTCTTCAACACATTAGAAACCTTGAAGTGGATGGTGATTGGGGATGAGAAGTTGGAGGCAGCGGAGGCGATCGAGAATCTAGGTGACCTATTTCGATTAGGTGTCAGTGAAGGGCAAAGCCTGGTTTCGCTGATGGATGAAATCAAATACTCCCAGCTCTATGTTGATCTTCAGAAGTTGCGATTTGGAGATCGATTAGAGGTCTGCTGGCATATCGAGCCGAGTCTGGTCGAGCAGCGGGTGGTTAAGCTGTTGCTTCAACCGATATTGGAAAATGCCATTCATTATGGCATGAGCGATAAGGTGACAAATTTGAAGATTGCTGTAAAGGCGATAGAAGATGGCGGCAATATCCAAATCGAAATTGAGGATAATGGAGGCGGTATGAAGCCTGAACGGCTAGAGGAGGTCCGCAAGCTGATCAATGGGACTTTGAATAGCGAGCACATTGGATTGCGCAATGTCAATCGACGCATTCAACTGCAGTTTGGAGAGGGGTATGGATTAGAGCTTTATAGTGAATGGGGAAAAGGAACACGAGTAATTGTTAATTTGCCTATACGTTAGTTACCTATGCATAGCGATTATTTTTGGGTTCACAAAATAAAACACGCTTTTGCATAATTCCTCCCACATCTCCTATTCGAGCAATCATTATAATTAGTTAATGTAAACGTTTGCAATTATATAGGGGAGATGATACTACTTGAAGAAATCGCTAGTTGTACTCTTAACTGCATTAATGATTATCACGACAGTACTTGCAGGTTGCTCGACCAATGGGGGTTCGAACAGCTCGAGCAAATCGGCAAACACCAGCTCGACGAATAATAAACAGAGCGCAAGCACAGAACAGCCGGCAGACCAGTCTGGTCCGTATGCAGAGCGTCTGTCTATCAAGTGGTTAGGCTTTAACGAACAAGGGCATCTACCGAAGGATGATACCTTGATCGAAAAAATAATTGAAGAGCGTTACAACATTGACATTGAGAATGTAAAGGTGGACACCTATAACAAGGAGCAAGTGAACATCTACTTCGCATCTGGGGATGAAGCTGATGTGATCTATTATGTAGGAACATCGCTTCAGCAAATGGTCGACTCCGGTGTTATTAGATCAGTACCGTTCGAATGGATGGAGCAATATGCACCAAGTATTGTAAAGTCGCTCAACAAGAATGTTCCGCAAGAGCTATGGTTGAAGCAGGTGTCGATCGATGATCAGTTCTATGCGATCCCAACCTTAAGTACAACATGGTTAACACCAAGAGTAATGGTGATGCGTAAGGACTGGATGGAAGCAGTTGGCGTATCTGAAGTTCCGACTACGCTGCAAGCACTTGAGGAACTGCTCATTAAGATCAGAACCAATGATCCAGACGGCAACGGATTAAAGGATACGTATGCACTTAATAAATTCTCCTCAACTACAGATGCCATTGACTTAGTAAATCCATATATCTTCGGTATGTACGGCGTACGAGTTGGCTTCTGGCATGAAGAAGCAGGTAACCTGATCCATGCTTCGGTTCATCCGGGTTTTAAGGAAGGATTAAAGGTTCTAAATGATTGGTACAAGAAGGAGATCTTCGACCCGGAAATTGTGTTGGACGATCGTCCAAAGCTGATTTCTAAGTTTGAAAATGGTACGGTAGGGGGCTTCTTCGAGCAAGATTCGTGGCTGGATCCAGGTAACCAAGCAGCTCCATTATTCCTGCTTAAGCAGAAGAATCCGAATGCAGAGTATGTCTTTATCCCACCTGTCGCAGGTGAGAACGGTGTAGCTGCTACCTCTACTATGAACACGAATCCTGTAGGTGCTCCAGGACTGTTCTTCGGCGCCAACACTTCAGATGAAAAGGTGATACGCATCCTAAGGATGCTGAATGATGTATATAGTGATCCGGAGCTTCTGGCGCTTGTTGAATTCGGCCTTGAAGGCGAGCACTATACCATTGATGAGAATGGCTATTACAACCCGGTAGAAGGTCAATTCTCCCAAGAGGCGATTACGGAGCGAGGAGCAAGACGATTCTACCTAAGAAACTTCTTGAATGATTTGGCTATACCTATGCGATTAGTACCTAGCCGTATGGGCGTATATGATGAAATTAAGGATTTCCCAACTGTTGATGCACCTCTATATCAGCCTGTAATTGACTCGGAATATAAACAAGCACTGGATGATATCACAAAAGAGTACTTCTGGAAAGCGGTAGTGGGACAAGAAGATGTTGATGCAACCTGGGATCAATATGTGGATCGCTGGATGAAGGCTGGCGGTACTGCTGCAACCGAGAAAGCAAATGCTGAATATAAGGAAGTTATGCAATAAGATCGTCAGTGAAGGGGGAGCGAATGTTCCCCCATTTCTATCAAATAACAAAAGTAAGAAGGAGAAGCTATGCAATTCTCAAGAGATATACAGGTGCTTGATCAATATGATCTGGTTGTCTGTGGTGGCGGACCATCAGGCATACCCGCGGCCATAAGTGCAAGCAGAGCAGGACTTAAAGTACTGCTAGTAGAATCAACGGGCCAGTTAGGGGGGACCGGCACCTCTGCAGGTGTGAGTCATCTGCTAGGTGCACGTACACGTGACAATAAAAAGCAATGTGTTGCAGGTCTATTCAAGGAGGTTACTGAGGAGCTGTTTCGTCGTGGTGAAGCGATAGATCCTCGCAGCATAGCCGACGAGGCATATCCCCCATTCGGGTGGTCCAGAGGGTTAATGGAGGGAGTCCCATTCAATCCAATTGCCATGGCTAATCTGTTAGACGAGCTGATGTTGGATGCTAGTGTTGATCTGCTGTATTTCACGAATTTCGTTGATGCAGTCGTAGAGAATAATCGAATAACGCACGTCATTCTATTCAATAAAAGCGGAATGTTCGCAGTTCCGACGCAATATGTAGTGGATGCCACCGGAGATGCAGATGTTGCCGCGAGGAGCGGTTGTATCACAACAAAAGGCCGCGCAGAAGATGGGCTGATGACACCTGCATCCTTAATTTTCCACGTCGATCAAGTAGATCAGGAAGTAACCAAGCAATACATCTATGAAACAAAATCAAATCGATTTAGAGAAATTATCAAAGATTTAAGAGACAAAGGCATTTGGAATTTCCCGTACGATATTTTCATTAGTGTTCAGCTTTATGAGAAGGGCACTATGATGATCAATACAACTCGGATATGTGATGTTGATGGAACCGATGGACGATCGGTCAGCAAGGGTATGATGCAGGGGCGTAAGGAAATGCATGAATTGATGAGCATCATGCGGGCGTATATTCCTGGATTCGAGAACGCAAGAATTCGGAGTGTCGCGCCGTCACTTGGTATACGTGAAACTAGACGCATTCAGGGTGAATTTATTTATACGGTTGAGGA
This sequence comes from Bacillota bacterium, assembly GCA_023441055.1. Lineage (GTDB taxonomy): Bacteria > Bacillota > Bacilli > Paenibacillales > UBA4045 > JAEZQY01. Next base: position 258,153 of record JAEZQY010000018.1, read on the forward strand.
TGTATTGGCAGAGAAGGAGTTTGACGACACGATTGGTTTTAGTGGATATGGCTGGGATTTACCTGATCCACGTCGGCCAAGCCACCAACCGATTGGTGAAGATGCGTCGAAACAAATAAAGCGATTATATACACCAATCCCTTATCGATGCTTGGTGCCAGCACCAATCGAAAATGTGATATGCCCTGGTAGAGCGATAAGTGTTGAGCGAGATGTACTTGGTCCTCTGCGTGAACAAGGACCTTGTTATGCGATGGGTCATGCCTCTGGTCTAGCGACTGTTCAAGCCTTGCAGCAGGGAGGATTATCGTATAAGGAGATTGATGTTGAAGCATTGCGCGAAGAGCTTAGGGTGCATGGAGGCATCGTAGACTGGGAAGCAATCGCACTGTAGGACTCATTGCTCGCTCAAGGAAAGGGGGATACGCGGTGTACAGAATATTGATAGCAGAAGATGAGCCGCGAATCAGAATGGGGATTTGCAAGCATATTCCTTGGAATGAGATGGGGTTTGAGGTGGTAGCTAATGTAGGCAGCGGCGCTGAGGCCTTCAATCAATTTATGCTGCACGAACCTGCGGTTGTGCTAACTGATATTCGGATGGAAGGAATGAATGGGTTAGAGTTAATGCGCGAAATTCGCAAGCATAATGCAAATACCAAATTTGTGATTCTTAGCGGATATAATGATTTCGAATATGCTAGGCAATCTATCGTGTACGGGGTGAGTGCGTATCTCCTAAAGCCTACAAAAACCTTTGAGTTCCGTGAGGTATTCCGAAAAATCAAGCAGGAGCTGGATGAACAAATTTTGATCAGTCGACCAAAGGTGATTCCTACTCAGGTGAGCCATGGCGGGCTCCAACATGCAATTGAATTTATCGAAGCTCACTATATGGATAAGATTACATTGAGTCTTGCAGCTGAAAAGGCGTTCATGAGCTCAACCTATTTCAGTAAACTCTTTAAACAGCAGATAGGTATGACGTTCATTGAATATTTGACCGACATCCGGATAGCGAAGGCGATGGACCTGTTAACTTACACCAATAATAAGGTGATCGATGTTGCGGTTATGGTGGGGTATGATGACTTCCGTCACTTCTGTAAAATCTTCAAAAACAAGATCGGAAAAAGCCCCAAGAGATTCCAGGAACACATCAGGCATGAGAATGCGAATGAACACAGCGGGCTACAGGAGGGTATCATATGATCCAGAAGTTTACGGTTAGTCGCGATGATAGTATCTATGAAGCATGGCCAGACCTTGTGCTGACAAGCGGCGGACAGCTGATTTGTATCTTCTCGGAGTGTACACATCATCGGGATCGCTCGTTCACCAGGCTTGTCATTACCAGAAGTAATGATAGAGGCAGATCGTGGACTGCTAAGGAAGCATTCACTGCAGGGACCAATGGTAGACCCTATTGGAATTGTGCGAGAATCTCAAAACTCAAGGATAATAGACTGGTTGTCGTTGCGGATATGATTTATGGCGAGGGGGAAGCAGGCGGTAGAAATGTTTATTGGCTAGGCGATCCTGAAGGTCTGCGCTGGGAAGGCCCATTCGAGACCCCGGTTACGGGGATTGTACCTGATAAATTATGTGAGCTAGAAAGTGGCAGATGGCTCCTTTCGGCACACGATCGTAATCAAGAAGGCTATCTATCCCAGCATCTGTGGTACTCGGATGATCAAGGGACAAGCTGGATTGGTCCGGTTACGGTTGGCAGCCAGACGGGGCTGAATTTATGCGAGGTGTCGATCCTACCTTTACCCGATGGCACCTTGGTTGCGTTCATGAGAGAGAATTCTGGTGAAGGCTGGGATTGTTATAAATCGATATCGTATGATTCAGGTGAGAGCTGGACACCTGTTCATCGTATGCCGCTTCCAGGCTGTCATCGTCCGGTATCCGGCCTATTAAATTGCGGAAAAATCTTGATTACTTATCGCTTTATTCAAGGCGGCAAGGGCTGGGTAGGCTTTTGGACACAAAATTTCTTCTCCGCTGTGACGGATATAGATTCGGTTAAAGCCGTAGATCGCCGCCAGCAATGGACCCGAATCATGCCAATTGATTATGATAGAAGTCCAGTATCTGATTTGGGTTATTCCGGTTGGGTACAATTCGAAGATGGAGAAATTTATATCGTCAATTATATTGTAGATGATGCACCCAATGCCCAAATTCGAGGGTATAGCCTTCAAGAAGAAGATTTTCTTATAGAACAATCATTGGCGGAATTATAAGGAGAGCACGCGCATATGACATCTGCGAATACTATCGATACGACTAAGTTTAAAGGGATAATCACCGCAATCGTAACCCCGATGCATGAAGATGGTGCTGTTGATTTCCAATCTCTCGGGAGCTTGATTGAACATCAGCTTCAATTAGGCGTTAAGGGCTTCTACGTGGGAGGCAGCACAGGTGAAGGGTTTATTCTCACCTCTGAGGAGCGCATGCAGGTATTAGAAGTGGTCGTCCGTACTAATCGCGGCCGTGGTACGATTATCTCGCATATTGGGTGTATCAGTACGGAGGAAACGATCAAGCTGGCGAAGCATGCAGAGCAGCTGGGGGTCGATGCTATATCGGCGGTTGTGCCTTTCTATTACAAGCTGTCACTAGGTGATATTCAAAGGCATTATGAGCAAATTATGGCGTCGGTTTCCCTGCCTTTAATTGTTTATCATTTCCCGGGGGCAACAGGCGTTAACTTGACAATTGACTTCTACAAGGCGATGGCGGAGCATCCGCAGTGCATTGGTGTCAAATTCACATCGATGAATTTATTTGAGATGCAGCAAATCCGCTCGATCTGTGGGAAGGACTTCTTAATCTTCAACGGTCATGATGAGGTGTATGCAGCGGGGGCGCTGATGGGTGCAGATGGGGCCATTGGCAGCACGTTTAATATTATGGCATCTGCCTTTGTACAATTGCATCAAGATGCAGCGGCTGGGCGTTGGCAGCTATTACGAGCTCAGCAGGAGCTAGTCAACGAAATTATTGTAGATTTAATTAATTATGACGTGTTTCCTTACGAGAAATATGTACTGTATCTGCAAGGGGTTATCGCTTCACCTGCCATTCGTCAACCACTTAAGCAATTAACGCAGGAGGAGAAGGCGAAGATCGAGGCCTTCTATCACAATAATCCGATCCTGAAGCATGATGTCAAGGTAAAGTGAGCACGTATATAGCGTAACTATGCAGGAGGTTGGAGAAGTGAAGCAGCGTTTAATGCAGAAGGAAAAAGTGTATGGTTCCTTTATCGCGAACCCTGGATGGGCAGGCTATATCGAAATCCTCAAGCATCATGGCTACGACTTTGTAGTTTTCGATACGGAGCATTCTCCGATGAGTTATGAAAACTTAGAATCGTATATTCGAACAGCGAGACTAGCAGGAATCCAATCCATTATTCGTGTGAATGATCATCAGTACTCCCTGTTCGCTAGAGCCATGGATATGGGTTGCGATTCGATCATGATTCCTCGTGTTGAGTATGCTGAACAACTTCGAGAAATGATTAGCTGGGCCAAGTATCCGCCTGCAGGTCGTCGAGGCGGCGGTGGCTATATGACGTTATTTGAGCCAGACAAAGCAAAGTTTTTGCGGGATGCGAACGAGAAGGGAATCATTATGGTTCAGATTGAATCTCAGGAAGGCATACGAAATCTGGAAGCGATCCTAGAAGTGCCGGGTGTCGATGTGATCCTGGTTGGACCTTTTGATCTGTCGATCGATCTTGGTGTGCCTGGGGATACGAAGCATCCCAAAATGGTAGAAGCCATTGAAGGGATTATTGCAAAGTGTCAGGGGAAGGGCGTGCCTGTTGGCATTCATTTGGGCAGTGCCGCAGAAGCAAAGTATTGGTCAGAGCGAGGTATTACGGTACTCAGTCTAGCATCTGATTTAAGCGCGCTGTATGTAAGGGCTAAGGAAAATATCGAGACTGCAAGAGGGTATTGATGTGGATAAACTTCAACTAGCATTAGCTCGGCCTAAGATGCAATTATTTGTCAGTCTTCCCAGCAATGATCTAGAGATGGCAGCAGCAGCGATTCGTGCGGGCGCAGATGGAATGAAAGTACACATGAATGTGGGTCATCGAGCCAGTGGCAACTCCTTTGCTGATCTCATGACCTATCGTCAGGTGTTCGAGGAGCTGCGGGCGACCTTCGATGGTCCGCTTGGTATCGTACCTGCGGGAAGCTATGCTCAGGTGGATCGAACTGAAATCGAGCAGCTCGAGCAAATTGGTTTTGATTTCTATTCCATATTCGCTCAACATATGCCTTCCTATTTATTACACACGCAGAAGCTAACGCCAACCTTTGGCATAGACGATCAATATGATTATCGTTGGCTGGAGGTGGTCACTCATTTCCCTGTAGCGGCACTAGAAGCTGCCATTGTGCCTGGTGATGAATATGGAACCCCGCTCACCTTTGCGGACTTGCTCAAGTATCGATATTTGGTGGAACGCTCCGGGCTTCCTGTTATTGTGCCGTCACAACGCAGTATTCAGGCTGAGGATGTGCAGGCGCTCATCGATTGCGGGGTCCGAGTACTGTTAATCGGTGCGGTTGTCACGGGGAAGGAAGCGGAAGGTTTAGAGCGTAAGGTGGCATCCTTTCGAGATGCGATCGACCGAGCTACAAATTAGATAGAGGAGGGGACATGTGCGGTGAATGGTACTATAGGTAGAATCGTTTATGATCAAGCTCCAACGCCTAAGAATCCTCGTAATAGTGAAGGTGCGTTCATTACACTTAGAGATGGAAGGCTCCTGTTTGCTTATAGCCATTATATTGGAGAATCTCCTGCTGACGATGCCAAATGCTGCATCGCAGCAATTTATTCAATGGATCAAGGAGAATCCTGGAGCGAGCCGAGGATCCTGATTAGACCAGAAGACCATGGGGCCATCAATGTCATGAGCGTTTCGTTACTTCGTATGCAGAATGATGATATTGGATTATTCTATATCAATCGTCAGCATCTTAATGAAGCAAGACTGCATATGCGCCGCTCGAGTGATGACGGCGAAACTTGGAGCGATGCAATATGCTGTGTGCCTAATCCCGGCTATTATGTAACGAATAACGATCGTGTTGTACGACTATCCTGTGGTAGACTGATCGTGCCAACTGCGCTGCGGAAATTCCAGACAGAGGAGCACGTGAAGCGTAATGGCTTGGATGCACGTGGGACCGTGTTCTTCTTCTACTCGGATGATGATGGTCAGAGCTGGCATGAGGCGAATCATGCTGCTATGATCCCAGCACCACTATCTAAGAGTGGATTACAGGAGCCGCTTGTTGTCGAATTAAACAATGGCTCGCTCTGGTCGCTAAGTCGAACAGACATGGGGCGGCAATACGAAATAAAGTCATTCGATCGAGGCATGTCTTGGAGTCAGCCTGTTCCATCACAATTCACATCTCCACAATCTCCGATCTCGATGAAGCGTATCCCAAATAACGGTCACTTGCTTGCGATCTGGAATCCCATTCCAAACTACCAGACGAGAAGCTTTGATCCATTCTCTGCAGGCCGTGTGCCACTTGTTGGAGCGATTAGTCGAGATGAAGGCGTTACCTGGGAGAAGCTATTCTATTGTGAGTCAGAACAAGCCAAGGGCGGCTATTCCTATGTGACGATTCACTTCCTGGAGGATGAAGTCTTATTGGCGTACTGTGCTGGAGAGCCAGGCGATGGCAATAATTTATCACGTCTTCGTATAAGGAAGATTAAGCTTAATGAAGTGATCGGATAAAAGCGGGTCGGGGGTATTCTCCCGACCCGCTTTATTCTCTTACCCCCGGTAAGTGATGTCAAACCGAAGCGATAAGATAAGCGTTACATCCTAGTGCTTCTTCAAATCGAGTGTGTCTGCTTCGGATTGCAGCGCGATGGACTTCTTCTTGCCGCGACCCGTGCGGTCAGCCTTCGATTGTGCGGCGCGCGCGGCCTCTTGCTTCTGCGATGGGAACTCCCCTGATGCCATATAGACGAGCACCCCCTTCAATGAAATTGATGTGCTACTATCTCTAGTATCTCTAAAGTCCCCTGCTCTATTCGGCAAGTGAACGCTACGGAAGACCTAGAAACTTTTCCCACTTAGGAGCGTCATATATGGAAAGAGACAGAATAAGGGGGAGCTGCAAGTGAACAACAGAACAAGAGCTGTGATCGTAATCATCATTGGAGTGGTCATCGCCGTCTTGCTCAGTACGCTCCTGTTCCAAGGGGATCAATCAGAAGAGCATTCCGCGACCAATGCGATTATCACCTCCGCAGGCGTACTGGATCCAGTAGGGGCGTTGGCGGAAGAGGAGGAGACCGCAGTCCCATGGCATCAGCTTCGGGTAGATACTGTGGAAGAGCGTGGCAGCCGCGGGCATGAACAGGACGAGGTGATTCTATTCTCCGATCCGAATGTGAATATTCTCTTCAACTTCAACATGTACAATACTGGGAATAGCTCGGATGTGCAGCGCTGGTATCCGCAGATCGAGATCATCGACGAGACAGGGGAGTCAGTAGCCTATACACGGCAAAATAACGACAACGATTACGTTGGACAAATCCGTATCATGATTCATCAGGCGCCTGAGCGTGACCTGCGCATCCGGCTAGCCAGCGAGGAGGGCTATCCGGATATTGAGCGCGAGCTGCGCTATACGGAGCCGTTCACGCTGCATATTCTGCCAGGCATGTCGGAATATAAAAGCTTGATAGACCTGAATCCGCAAGCAGCTGCCGGCCAGAGCTGGTATGCGGCTAACGGCGTGGAGTATCAGGTGAGCTTTCGCTTCTCTACCGCGCCTAGGCGGGAGCAGGTCGAACAGCGGCTTGCAGAGCAGTTCGAATCGCAGAGCTGGCGCTCCGAATGGATCTCAGATCGTGAGATCGAAGTGAGCTTCACGCTCGACCGCAATCTGCCGCCTTATCATACGATGCTGGATTTCAATGGCATTCGGAATGTGGCGGACTACGAATTGGTCGGCGCACCTGTATTATCGCTCTATCCGATCATGCCGGCTGTGATCGGTCAGACTGAACTGCAGAGCGGCCAAGAGACGACGCTGTTCAGCAGCGTCTATCAGTGGCATCGCATGGTGCCGAGCCCATCGGGCGAATGGATGCTCCTGCAGCTGGAGGAGCAGAGCGAGCAGGGGCCTTCCTTATACGCGCTATTGGACATGACTGACGGTGGCAGGCCAGTCCGTCTGTTCGACCCGAGCACGATTGAACAGCCGGTATGGCTGGCTGATGGCGAATCATTCGTGTTCGCGAGTGGAGATTCATCGGAGAAGCAGGGGATTTTTCAGTATTTTGCAGGGGAGGATAAGGTTGTTCAGATCTGGGAGCCGCCTGCGGAAGAGCAGTCTACGGAGGGCGAACTGCACTGGCGGAGGCCAGCTGTCGCGCCGGGCGGAAATCGAATCTTCATCCAGGAAGTTCGCACTGAGCTGGATAGTTATACTATCCGTTACGATACGAACCTATACATCCTGGAGCATGTCGGCGATCAGCAGCCTCGTGTTATCCGAGATGTACAATCCGGGTATTGTGAGGGTGCCCGATGCTACGGCTACTTCCACGCGATTAGTGATGATGCCTTCGTTACAGAGCAGATACGGAGGCTGAGTAATGGAGAGATGAAGACCAGCTTCTATTCGTATGAGCTGTCAACAGATATTAGACGTGACTTCGATTCGGGTGAGCACCCATTCGCATTCCTCGATCAGCGACATATCGTTCAGTCCGAGCAGTTGATGAACGGGAATGCCTTCATCGGCGAACGATATTATCTCATCGATCTAGATGCGCTGGATCGAGTGCTGCTGGGGGAGATTGCGGCTCCGTATGAGTCAGGTCTGAGCAGACCGGCTGTGCCGCTCAGCGGGGAACGTTATCTTCTGCCCTTCTATTGGAGCAGAGGCGTGATTGTGGATGTGGGGCAAGGGATGATTACAGAATTCCCACACGAATACTTGGGAGCAGGCAACGGGCATCTGTATTGGCGGCTAGCACCGGAATGAGTGAGCAGGGCTGCCTTACGTGATACCAAGTAGACGGATCGGGCGCGCGCTCGATCCGTCCTTCTATTTGCTCAGTCTTGCTCATTCCCCCACAGCTTGGCGCCGCCGCCCTTGCTCTGCCGCCAGGCATGCCGCCAGCGATGCACGTCTCGCACATCGATCTCCGGCATATTGCTGCGCTCACTTGCCGCCGGCAGCGGCGGGAATGGACGGTGCGGCTCGGCGTATCGCAAATCCAATGCGGATCCTGCGGGATGGGAATGAATGTGATAAAATGAAACACATGTAGAAGAGAGGGGTTCGTTCAAGATGGCGCTTCTGATGGGTATCGATATTGGCACAACAAATACGAAGGTAGGCGTGTTCCGCGAGGATGGCACGCAATTGGCTGTTTCCGCGCGGCCGACAGTTTCCTATACGAATCCGGAGGGATTCTCTTATTATGATCCGGAGGAGATGTGGGCGCATATCGTCTCGGCGATGCGTGAGGTTGTGGATGTGGTTGAAGCCAAGGGTCTGGGCTCTGGCAAGCAGGTTAGATCGATCGGAATTACGAGTATGGCCGAGAGCGGCCTGCTGCTGGATCGAGATACAGGAGAGCCGAAGTCGGTGTTCCTGCCTTGGTTCGATACATGCAGCAGTCCGCAGGCGAAGCGGATTGCCGCTGAGTCGGACCTGTACGAGCGGTTTACAGTGAGCGGCATACATAGCAGCTTCAAGCTTGGGTTACCGAAGCTGATGTGGCTGCTGGATCGCGACCCTACGGCGTTCAATAACGCAGTATGGCTGTCGGCGTCAGGCTACATTGCTTACCGCTTATCGGGCGTGTATGGCTTCGATTATACGCTGGCGGCGAGAACGTTCGCCTTCGATATTCATGCTAAGAGATGGGATATGGAGTGGATCCGGCACTTCGGTATCGATCCGGCGATCTTCCCTGAGGCGACACCGTCAGGAACAGCATTGGGTGCTGTGACTAGTGAGGTCGCTGACAGGCTGGGGATCGCGGCTGATGCGGCTGTAGCGATTGCGGGCCATGACCATGTGGTGGCCTCTCTGTCTGTGGGCGCGATTACACCGGAGATTGTCTATGACTCGATGGGCACGGCGGAAACCCTAGTCGGTACGCTGACTCAGCGCAAGCTCGGCCGCGCGGAGTACGAGTCGGGTCTGTCTTATGGCTGCCATGTCGCGAAGGATCGGATGTTCTGGATGGGCGGGCAGCCCGCATCCGGCGGATCAGTAGAATGGCTGCGCGGGATACTAGGCGAGCCGCAGCTGAGCTATGAGCAGGTACTGGACCTGCTGGCACATGTGGATCAGCAACCTACGGGGATTCTCTATTATCCGTATCTGTCCGGTAGCAGTGCGCCCAAGCCGAATGCAGCTGCGCGCGCGGCATTCATCGGATTGGCGAAGACGCATAGCAAGGGCGATCTGCTCAAGGCCGTGCTCGAAGGCACCACCTACCAGCTGCAGGCGATTCGTCTAGAGGCAGAGCGCATTGCGGGACGCAGCATCGAGCGGCTAGTGGTCGTCGGCGGCGGGACGCGTAATCCGTTCTGGGTACAGGTGAAGGCGGATATACTCGGCTGCTCGCTCGCGCTGCCGCCGATTGATGAGGCCAGCCTGCTCGGTGCGGCATTATGTGCAGCTGTCGGCGCAGGTGTATTCGGCTCTGCCGAAGCGGCCGGTGACGCAACCGTAGGACTGGCAGCACGCCATGTCGAGCCGGATGCGGCCCGTCACGCCAGCTACCAGCAGCTGTTCGAGAACGGCTATCAGGTGTTGCTAGCGCCGCTGCACGCTTACTACAAGAGCAGAGCATAGGTTGGCGGATGTATACGAAGCTTAAACTTGTCGATGAAGGTCAGCGATCTTAAGGGATCGTTGGCCTTCATTGGCGTTTGCGCAGCACATGGCCGTTAGAAGCAACTGTACTAGAAAGTACGAGGCTGAGGTTGATAATGGGAGAGTGGCAGGTTTGATCAGTAATCCGCAGTCAAGGTTGATGTGTCGGAGTAGTAAACGAAGGTCGATACTGGGAGAGTGGCAGGTTTGATCAGTAATCTGCAGTCAAGGTTGATGTGTCGGAGTAGTAAATGGAGATCTGTATGGGGTCAGTGGCGTGACCTGCAAATCTGCATTTGTTTGGCTCGATGTTGCATCAATAACAGGGCTGACCTGCAAATCTGCATTTAAAAGGTTGATTTCGTCTTGAAACCTACTGTTTCGGTCGTTTTAACTGTACAAATGCAGGTAATTAGTAGTTTTGATAGTGATAAGATGGTTTTACCTGCAGAAATGCAGCTCGTGTGCTCGATAATCGTGTCCTCGCTGCTCGTTCGCCCAGTGCTCATGTCCTGATGCGGTGCCCTCGCTGCTCATGTGCCCCGATGCGTGACTGTCCGCCAAGTTCACATCACTGTTCACAACTAACCCCTTACTTTGTGAATTTAATCACATCATTATAGGTGATCATTTTTTATAATGAGTATATAGAAAATTGTTATAGGCAGGAGGAAGAACGAGATGACTAACGCTGTGTTGGATAGAGCGCCAGGAGTGGCGCCGGCAACTGCAGTAGAACATCCGATGATTCGATTTACGGAAGCGCTGGATCAGTTGAAGGCCGAACATATGGTACTCCGGAATAAGCTGCAGGAATTCGCTATGATTGATGAAGTCATTCGCGCGGGGAAGCCGAATACGGATTGGTATGGCACGCTGCGCAATCTGAAGGAGCGGGTCGAGGCATTCCTGCAATTGCTCGATGCGCATTCCTTGCAGGAGGATCTAACCTTGTTCCCGACGGTGCGTATGTATATGGAAGAGGATGAACGTGTGATCGATGTCCTGGAGGAGGATCATCAGTTAGCTGTACAATATATTGAAGCCTTCCTCGAGGAGCTCAAGCACTCGGTATCTCCGATTTATCAGGGCTGCGCGACGCGCATTATCGAGCTGCTGATGAATGCCCATCAATTGCTGCTGGATCACTTCCAGGCGGAGGAGCAATTCATCTATCCGCTGGCTGATCAAATACTGGATGACATTGATTACCTGTCTTGTTAGAATGAAGGTAGATTACTACTTGAAGGAGTGAGCGTGATGTTAGGGATAACGAGTACGGAATTCTTCAAGGTATTGCCCCCAAGAGTATGCTGCGATTGTCACCAAGAGCTGGTGGAGATGGCGGATTGCTATAAGACAGTATGCGAGAAGTGTGACGGTACCGTATTCTATCCGCTTAGTCCGTTCCATGAAGCTCCTATACCGAATAAGACTGCATAAAATAGTAATACGAGCGATGAGCGCTTACTGATAACTGTATACGTCGATCTCGATAACTCTAGTTGCTCCGACTAGGGTTATTCGATTTGTCATGGTAGAGTTCCCTGAACTTTAGTATGATAATAATCACAGATACCATTCACAAGAAGTCAAAGTTGAGGAGAGTGCTCTTATGAACGTTAGACGGATATGGACCCGATGGATGAGTATGACAGTTGCGCTAATGATCGCATTAATTCCTCTAGGCATAATACATGAAGTACAAGCCGCCACTCGGACGTTCACGGATACGCAGTCGCACTGGGCGAAGGCGTACATTGAGTGGGGAGTGGAGCATGGCATTACAGCGGGGTATGAGGATGGCACCTTCCGCCCGAACGTTCCGGTTAAGGAGCGTGAATTCCTGGCGATGGTCTTCCGGGCGAATCCTGACATGGAGGTCTCCGCGCCTGCTGCTGGTGAAGCCTGGTATGATCCCTACTATACAACGGCACTCAGTCTCAATTATCCAGTATCGGACAAGCTGGCCGAGTACGACTACACACGCGGCCAAGTCGCGCGGGTAATCGCAGCCACGCAGGGCCAGCATCTATCGACGAATGCGGCTATTCAGTATCTGCTCGACCACGGATTATCCAAGGGCAAGACGAGCGCGACGATCGAGGGCTATGCCGCCGGTGACACGCTCACGCGCGCAGAGGCGTTGACCTTCATCTATAATGTGGTGCATGCGGGCGATGAGCCAGACGCCGAAACCGCCGCTGCGGACTTCACGCTGAACGGCATCGCGATCGGAGATACAGAGGCACAGGTGATCGCCAAGCTGGGGCAGCCAAGCCGCAAGGATATAACGGATCGCAGCTATACGTGGTACATCTATAATCAAGATTATGCGCAGTATGCTCAGATAGGCATCGCCGATGGCAAGGCTGTAGCGCTCTACAGCAACGCTGGCGGATGGAAGTCGGCGAGCGGCGTAGTCGCAGGCGCATCGAAGGCCAAGGTGGTGGAGCACGCAGCGGTGTCAGCCAGCACCATCGATGATGAGACGTACACCTACTCGGACAGCGGGCTGTCGATTACCGTCTACCTCGATAAGCATCAATCCGATCAGGTGGATGCAATTCTGATCGAGCACAGCAGTGTCACGAAGGTTGATCAGCTGGCCAACTCCGACTCGCGGTCGAAGCTGATCGCGGCGTATGAGCGAGAGGTGTTCGACCTGACGAACGCATTCCGCGTGAAGCGCGGTCTGTCCGCCTTAGCCTGGCATGATCTTGTCGCCTCAGCGGCGAGAGGGCATAGTGCGGATATGGCGGTTAAGGGGTATTTTGACCATACGAACTTGTCGGGGCTTGAACCATGGGATCGCCTGAGCGCGGCGGGTGTTCCCGCTTATCGAACGGCTGGCGAGAACATCGCGGCAGGACAGCGGAATGCGATTGAAGCGCATCACGGCTGGCTGAATTCGGAGGGGCATCGGAAGAATATGCTGAGCGACCGCTTCACCATGCTAGGGGTTGGAGTCGCCTATGACGCTGACAGCGAGTACGACTGGTACTACACACAGAAATTCTATACACCGTTAGATTAGCGCGCGCAGGCGCGAAGCGAAGGGGATAGCAAGCAGCGTGAAGACATTCAAGAAGGTGTATATCGAGGTGACGAGCGTCTGTAATCTGGCTTGCAGCTTCTGCCCGCCGACGGAGCGCAAATCCAATTTCATTCAAGTGGACGCGTTCCGGGCCATCCTGGATCAGGTGAGGCCGCATACCCGGCATATCTATCTCCACGTGAAGGGGGAGCCGCTGCTGCATCCGAGGATTGACGAACTGCTGGACGCCGCCCATGAGAAGGGGCTACGGGTGAATATCACGACCAATGGCACCTTGATTCATAAGAACCGGCACAAGCTGCTGGGCAAGCCGGCGCTGCGTCAGATGAACTTCTCCCTGCACAGCTTCGACGGGCATGAGGGCTCAGAGGACCGCGAGGGCTATCTGCGGCAGATCCTGGCGTTCGTCCGGGAGGCGGCGCAGCACAAGGTGATCTTCTCGTTCCGGCTGTGGAATCTGGATCAGGATAATCGCACGAATGTTGCGCGTAGCCGCAATCGGGAGACGCTGTCGATTATTGAACAGGAGTTCGGGCTGGATTATCGCATCGAGGAGAAGGTCGTCCCGGGCGGCGGGGTGAAGCTGGCGGAGCGGGTGTACATCAATCAGGACTATGAATTCAAGTGGCCGAGTCTGGCGGAGACAGAGGATGATGGTGTCGGCTTCTGTCATGCGCTGCGCAATCAGGCGGCGGTCCTGGTAGATGGCACAGTCGTGCCTTGCTGTCTAGACGGCGAAGGCGTGATTAATCTAGGCAATGTGAATCGCCAGTCCTTCTCCGATATTGTCGAGGGCGAGCGCGCGAATGCGCTGTACGACGGCTTCTCTCGCAGGCAGGCGGTCGAGGAGCTGTGCAGGAAGTGCGGGTACCGAACACGGTTTGACATCGAGGCAGAGGCAGGAGTAGAGTAGAGAGGGATATTCCATTTTTTATCATAAAATAAAGAGGTGACCTCACATGGTAGATGTCATTACGGCAATCGAGCAGCGTAGGGAAATCACGCAATTCAAGAAGGAGTCCCTCCCGCAGGAGGTGCTGGACCAGCTTGTGAAGGCGCTGTACCTCGCCCCGGCGGGTAATAATCTGCCATCACGGGAATACGTGCTGGTGACGGACCGCTCGAAGCTCGAGCAGCTAAGCGCGACGACGCCTTATATGAAGTGGCTGATGCATGCCGGTGCTGGTGTGGCCATTATCGGGAATGAGAGCCTCAGCAAGTATTGGCTGCAGGACGCCTCGATCGCAGGCGCGTTCCTGTGGCTGACAGCGACATCGCTCGGCCTGGGCGCGGCTTGGGGAGCGGTATATCATTCCGAGGATACCGAGGAGTCGAGGCGCCGAGAGGATTATGTGCGTTCGCTGCTCGGCGTGCCGGAGTCGATGCGCGTAGTCGCGGTAATCGGGGTAGGGTACTCGGCTGTACATCCTGAGCCCAAGGAGATGTATCCGCTGGAACGCGTGCTGCATCGCGAGCTGTTCAAGAGCGGGGAGCAGCAGTCATGAAGACGATTGGCATCATCGGCGGGATGAGCTGGCTATCGACGATCGTCTATTATCGGATGCTGAATCAATATGCAGCTGGTCATCTAGGCGCGCCGCATTCCGCTAAGGTGATCGTGTACAGCGTTGACTTCGCGGAGGTCGTCGCGATGCAGAAGCGCGGCGCTTGGGAGGAAGCAGGCGCGCTGCTCGCAGAGGCAGCGCGATCACTGGAAGCCGCCGGAGCGGACTTCGTGCTGATCGGCGCGGTGACGATGCATAAGGTGGCCGATGCGGTGCAGGCGGCGACCCGCCTGCCATTGCTGCATGTCCTCGACGTGACCGCGGATGCGATTCGCTCAACCGGACTGCGCAAGGTTGGATTGCTCGGCACGCGCTATACGATGGAGGACGGCTTCGCCGCGGAGCGTCTAGCTGCTGCCGGCATCGATACGATTATCCCGCTGGAGGCGGACCGCGAGCAGGTGCATCGAATCATCTTCGAGGAGCTGGCACAGGACAAGATCATCGACTCGTCTCGCGACCAGCTGTGCGCGATCATCGAGGAGATGGGCGCGCGCGGCGCCGAAGGGGTCATTCTTGGCTGCACCGAGCTCATGCTGCTGATTCATCAGTCGGATTGCCGGCTGCCGGTGTTCGATACGACCTCGCTGCATGTGATGGCGGCCGGTGCTCGAGCAATAGATCAGCAATAGTAACGTATATCGGAGATCGTGCAAATAGACGCTAGGCAGAAGAAGCTGCTGGCGTCTTTTTTTCGTTGCTTTTCAGTGAAATTTCTCACATACATTCCAGGGCGGTTCTGATTAAATGAAAACAAACGTATAAACAGGATGAGGAGTGGGCTTTATGTCGCATAAGAACCGCTGGTTAATCGCTCTGTCAGCTATTGCAATCCACGTATCGATCGGCTCTGCCTATGCGTACAGTGTATTTAAGAATCCGTTGTCGGATCAGTTTGGCTGGAGTGGTCAGGAGGTGTCCTTGTCCTTTACGATCGCGATCTTCTTCCTCGGTGTATCGGCTGCATTCTTCGGCAAATTCGTCGAGAAGTATGGACCCAGAAGATCAGCTATAGTCGCGGCCTTGTTATTCTCAGGCGGGCTATTAGGAGCCGGTCTTGCGATTTCGATGGAATCGTTAATCGGTTTCTATCTAACGTATGGCGTAATCGGCGGAATTGGATTGGGCGTGGGCTATATCTCACCGGTATCGACGCTGGTGAAGTGGTTCCCAGACCGCAGAGGACTTGCTACCGGGATGGCCGTTATGGGCTTTGGTGCAGGGGCGCTCATCTGCAGCCCAGTTGCGGCGAAGCTGATTGAATCGATTGGCATTGCGAATACGTTCTACGTGCTTGGCGCTTCTTATTTTGTACTGATGATGTCGGGGGCGCTCTATATTGCTAAGCCTGAGGAGGGCTGGCTTCCGGCTCATATGAAAGGGACTAGCGCGCAGGGAGCGGTCAAGACAGCGGTCAAGCAGGACTTGGCTCAGCTCACAGTGAATGAAGCGGTTCGTACGAAGCGGTTCTGGATGCTGTGGGTGATGATGTTCGTCAATATCTCGTCCGGTATTATGCTCATTTCGGTAGCCTCTCCCATGGCGCAAGAGAAGGTGGGCATGACCGCTGTTGCTGCCGCCAGTATGGTCGGGATTATGGGATTGTTCAACGGTGGCGGACGAATCGCTTGGGCAAGCTTTTCGGATTACATCGGAAGAACGAATGTCTTCACGATATTCTTCGGTGCACAGCTCATTGCCTTCCTGATGCTGCCCAATGTGACGAGCATGTTGCTCTTCCAAGTGCTGATCTACGTGATCCTAACGATGTATGGCGGCGGATTCGCATCGCTACCAGCCTATATAGGAGACTTGTTCGGTACGAAGCAGCTAGGCGCGATTCATGGATACTTGTTAACCTCATGGTCAATGGCCGGTGTGGTCGGGCCTATGATTGTGGCCTATATCCGCGACAAGACGAATAACTATGACGCTACGTTTTATATTTTCGCCGTATTGCTTGCCATCGCCTTCCTGACCTCTCTGGCTATTCGACGGGATATCAATAAGGTTAGAGCGAATACAACAGTAGCTCAGGCTGCACCGGAAGCGAAGCGGGCAAGTCTGTCAGAGGCTTAGGAATACGGTAGGCCGCTCGAGCTAGTTCAGACGCGGGACGACCGCCGTGGCCGGAACGGCAAGTATAGCAGCGCGAAGATGACCAGCGCAGCGAGCTCCATCGACAGGATGTACCACGGCCATGGTCCGAGCAGATCGATCAGCGACGGATCGGACGGCTTGCGCGCAATGAACATATAATTGCCGCCGGTCCAGCGGTTGACTAGGAACACGGGAATGAGCAGGAGATTCAGGCCCAGCATCGTGCGTCCGATCGAGCCGAGCGTTGGGCGATAGTGATAAGCGTTGATCATCAGCAGGCATGAGGCGATGATTCCGCCATGCGCGACGAAGAAGTAGTAATAGGTGAAGTGCGGGAACCCCGACAGAATCGCGGCTGGTGTGAGCAAGGCTTGCAGCGCGCCGCCTATTCCGGCGAAGTAGATGAACTCGAACAGCCGGTAGCTCTTGGTCCAAAGCATGATAATCGATAACAGCAGCGTCAGGCTGCATAGATGAAGCGGAAGCGTATTCGCTACATCCCACTGGTCCGCAGTGACATACCAGGTGAATAAGAGAATATCGAACAGGAGGAGAACTCCGGCTAGCAGATGTCTGATGCGGTCGGCGTTCTTCTTGCGTCTGAGGGGCTTGTGCAACAGCAGGAAGAGACACGCCCCGAGAATCAATAGCAGTGCTATTATGTGCGATGGTGAGTAGAATAGGAAGGGTAAGCTTTGCTCATCGTATCGAAAATAAGAATCCACCGTTGCGCCTCCTCACGTTCATTTCTTATCCAATCTTGCGCTGTCTTGAAGATGTGCGGCTAACACCCAGTATAGTCAATATGTACTGGCGAGTCTACCAATAACAACTCTTGCTGTAAATTGTTTCATGTGATAATCTAGAACAAATGTTCCTGGTTCGGAATGATGATTTTAACTATACTTTACCTGAAGAAACCGTTGACGGTGTTCGGAATCGTCCAGTATACTTGTAGGAATTTCTTCAAAGAAATGGGACAGTATGAGGAGAGTTGATCATGGCGTTTATGCTGCGGATGTCTTGGTACTTCAAGCTTAGGTGGAAGTTTTACTCGCTCGCGATCTTATTCATCATTCTCGACTATGCGCTTGGGATGCTGCCTCCGCTTATTATCGGGAATGTTGTGGATCTGATCAAGACCGGTGAACTGACTAAGCCGCTATTGGAAACACGCGTCTTCTCGCTGATCGGGATTACGATCTCTGCCTACATCATCGTTGTAGTGTGGGTGAATCTCATCTTCCGGAACGGAATCTACGTAGAGCGATTATTGCGTTCCAGGATGATCGTGCATCTCACGAAGATGTCGCCCTCGTTCTTCCACCGGTTTAGCCGCGGAGACTTGATGGCTCAGGCTACCAATGATATTCGCGCTGTACATATGGCGTCCGCCTTCGGAATTATGACGCTCTGCCATACGATTATCGGCGGCCTCTTCGTCGTTACGATGATGGTGATTCTCGTAGATTTCCGGCTGATTATCGCAGCCCTCATACCGCTGCCATTCCTGGCGGTTGTAATCCGCGTGCTCGGCGCCAAGATGCGCATGCGCTTTCTGGCGGCGCAGGAGGCGTTCGGCAAGCTGAACGATCAGGCGCTGGAATCGATCTCCGGCATTCGCGTTATCCGTTCCTATGTCCAGGAGGATGATGATGTTGAGTCGTTCCGCAAGGTGGCGGAGGACACGAGAATGAAGAATGCTAAGGTATCTGTGATTCATGCCTTCTTCCAGCCATCAATCTCGATTCTGGTCGGGCTTAGCTTCTCGATCGGCATTGGTTTCGGCTCGTATCTGGTCGCAGAAGGCATCATTACCTTGGGGGAGCTCATTACCTTCCAGATTTATCTGGGCATGTTGATCTGGCCGATGATAGCCTTCGGTGAATTCATTAACATCATGCAGCGCGGCAGCGCCTCAGCAGACCGGATTATGGATACACTCGCTGTTAAATCAGACATTGTCGAGCCGTTAGATCCGATTCGCGACGCGGTGCCGACCAGCATAGAGGTGCGCCAGCTGTCCTTCACCTATCCGGAGTCGAAGCTGGAGAGTCTTAGCGGCATCTCCTTCCGTCTCGAGCAGGGTCAGACGCTGGGGATCGTGGGAAAGACGGGCAGCGGGAAGACGACCTTGCTGAAGCAGCTGCTGAAGCTGTATCCGATAACCGAACAATCCCTGTTCATTGGCGGCGCGCCGATTGAACGCATAGCGAGCGAGTCCATTAAGCAATGGGTCGGATACGTGCCGCAAGAGCATCTGCTGCTGTCTAGATCCATACAAGACAATATTAAGCTAGGCCGAATAGATGCCTCGCACGATGAGGTTGTGCGGGCGGCTGAGCTGGCGTCGCTGACGTTCGATATTGCTCAGATGAATGACGGCTATGACACGATGATTGGCGAGAACGGTCTCATGCTGTCGGGTGGACAGAAGCAGCGTATCGGCATTGCGCGCGCGCTGCTCATCGAGCCGGAGATTCTGATTATGGATGATGCCCTATCCGCAGTGGACGCGAGAACGGAGAGCGCGATTCTAGGTAATATCCGCAGGGAGCGGGTCGGCAAGACTACGTTGATCGCGACTCATCGGATGTCAGCGGTTAGCCACGCGGATTGGATCCTCGTCCTCGAAGAGGGACGTGTGCTGGAGGAAGGCACACATGAGCAATTGATGCTGCTGGGCGGGTGGTATCGCACGCAGTATGAGCGCCAGCAGGTCGAGGCTGCTCTGCTAGAGTAGAGGTGCGGGGCGTAGGCCTCGCATCATTCGGAGGAGAATCCCAATGGACAATAATACGGTGCGGGCACTTAATTGGAGAACGGTGCGCAAGCTGGCTGCTTATGCAGCGCACTATAAATTCAGACTGGCGGCGGCTATTCTGATTTTGATCCTGGCGGTAGGTACTGATCTGCTGGGGCCGCTCATCACCAAATCGATCATCGATAATCACCTGAGCCGGGTGGATGAGCCTGACTTCGAGTTCTTCCCCGTGATCAAGCTGGTCGGGCTCTATGTGTGCCTCCTGCTGTCGGCAGGTGTGTTCAACTACACGCAAGCTTATCTGCTGCAGACGACTGCGCTGCGCATTGTACTCAATATGCGGATGGACATTATGAGGAAGCTGCAGCGCATTCCAGTGCGATTCTTCGATAATACACCGATTGGCCAACTGGTGAACCGGATTGCCAATGACACCGAATCCATACGCGATCTATATATGAGCTTCATGGCCACCTTCTCGGTGAGTCTGATTCAGGTGTCTGGCATCTTCACCTTAATGTTCGTGGTGGATTCGCATCTGGCGATGTATGCGTTGCTGCTACTGCCACTCTATCTGGTCATTATGTATCTGCTGCTGAAGTACGGCAATCGTTATCTAACTGCGATGCGAGCCAGAATCAGTGATATGAACACGATGCTCAGCGAATCGATCCTGGTTATGCCCGTGCTGCAGTTATTCCGCAGAGAGAAGGAGACGATTCGTGAATTCGAAGCGTTGAATGAGGACTGGATGAAGAATCATTACAAGCAGCTTCGATTGAACTCGATGATCTCTCGGAATTTGATCGGTTTGTCCGGCTCCGTCCTGACCGCTTGGGTCATCTGGAATTTCGGCAGCCAATCGCTGCAGGGTTCCATCTCGATTGGGGCCATGGCGGCCTTCCTGGACTATTCGGGACGATTGTTCTTCCCTGTGATCGCTGTGTTCGACCAACTGGTGAATGCGCAGCGCGCCTTCGTGGCTGCAGATCGCGTGGTGGATCTGTTCGATGAACCGGAGATGGAGGTTGATGCGGCCGCCGCTGAACGTGAAGCTAGCAGGCAAGCAGGTGAAGTTGACCCGAATCTACGGAAGGATACAGCGGCGTCTAAGAAGGGCGAGGTCAAATTCGAGGACATCTGGTTCGCCTATAACGAGGGCGAGTACGTGCTGAAGGGGATTAACTTCGAAGCTAAGCCTGGACAGACGATTGCCTTCGTCGGTCATACCGGTTCAGGGAAGAGCTCGGTAATGAACTTATTGTTAGGCTTCTATGAGACGAAGCAAGGGAAGATTATGGTGGATGGCCGCGATATCTATGGAATCTCGAAGCAAGAGCTGCGCAAGGATATGGCAGTCGTCCTGCAGGATCCATTCCTCTTCGCAGGCGACATCAAATTCAACGTCAGTATGTACAGCACGGACATTGACCGGGAACAGGTGCGTCAAGCTCTGGTGGATGTCGGGGCCGATACCTTCGTTGACCGTCTGCCAGGCGGAATCGATGAGCCAGTTGTTGAACGCGGGAGCACCTTGTCAGCGGGTCAGAGGCAGCTGATCACCTTCGCTAGAGCACTGGCGCATAACCCGGCGATACTGATTCTAGATGAAGCGACAGCTTCGATCGACAGCGAGACCGAGGGGCTCATCCAGCGCGCGCTCGAGGTACTCAAGCAAGGCCGCACGACCTTCATCATCGCGCACCGGTTGTCCACAATTCGAGACGCGGATCAGATTCTCGTTCTGCATAAGGGCGAGATCGTCGAACGCGGCACCCACGAGGAACTCATGAAGAAGCAAGGTCGCTACTACAAGATGTATGAGCTGCAGAAAGGAGGGACGCCCGTCGCATGACGGGCGTTCTGCTGTCTGCGCCATCATGGTGAAGGGAGCTAGTTTGGAGAAGATGTTTGAATGTTGGCAATCTGCCGGTGAGATGCATTTGTGCATGATAATGGGGTGAAATCGCAAGAATGATGAGGATGACCTGCATATCTACATTTAGTTAGACAGTTTTGGGATGATAACCGAATAAGTGGATAAATTACCTGCAGATATGCATCAAAACACCTCGTAGGAGTACCAAAACCCGATTTGAAATGTAGAAATGCATCTCGTGCCAGCAGGGTTTTACGATGATCATGCGATACATAGCGTTCATACCAAACAGCAAGCTCTAGTTACCTCGTTCCGCGCCCAGCAGCATCACTTTCCGGCACCGCAAGCACCAGTTACCTCTTATCGCACCATGCACAACTAGAAATCATAGTTCGGATATACATAAGGAGATGCTGGAGTCGCGATTTCAGTAAGTGTGTCGGGCGCGAACATCATGATCTCTAAATCCCGATACATTGTCTTGCTAATTGTACCTCGCAGCTTCAGCCAGGTGTCGTTAGCGTACTTCTTGGCATTGTCGTATTCCACTAGCACGCCATACGGCAGCGCGTCGGCTGAGCAGCAGTCCATAGCGAATCGTCCGATGACGAACTGATTATCCTTCATATCCGGCTCGCGATAGACGAATCCGGAGATCTCCACCTTCTGCCCCTGGAATGGTTCGACGAAGATATCCATGGCGGTCAGAACTTCCATGAACAGCTCCTCTCGCACTTCGATCACATCCAGACGGTAGAGCTCCTTGGCCAGACGGGCAAAGTCCTCCGTATACACGTCCGCCTCGAACAATTGATCCAGCTCTGCATCACTTATGTTATTTTGTATAGCAGCCTTATCATCAATCATCGTCGCATTATCATCGACTTGCACCGACGAACTGTTCGAATTGCCATTCGTGCTGGAACGGGTAACCGTATCGACGGACCGATCACTGATTGGCGCACTGAGTCGGCCGGAAGTGGATGCGCTTAGGTTCATGCCCTTCTTGGCCGCTATTGCGCTACCCATGGTGACATTCGGCAGTAACGTGCCCAGCAAGAGTGGAAATACGAATAAACCATACACCACCACATGCTTCCAGGCCGGGCCCTTCGGTTCATGGGCATGGTCATCTCCACAAGCGCAACCGTTATCCACTACGTTGGATCGGTTGTCGCAGCTAGCGCAGTCATGCGAATGTTGCCGCTTGCCGAAGAACGAACGATAGGCGCTGAACAGCTCGTATATGCCGATCAGATAGAGCGCGATTGCAGACAGCTTGACGATGAAGGTCATTCTTGGCGCAATATATAACGTCATATAATCCGCCTTCACCAGATACGCGATGAAGATCGCGAAGCCGAGTGAAATGCCAGCGCGAATGAGGTGATGGACCCCGAGCTTACGTTGATTCGCATTCGTATGTGCAGCCATAGCTGTAGCCTCCTAGTGCATACGCATTCAGATTGAAGCTCACGTTAGCCGTTCCAGCAGAACCGATAAGACGAGCACCGTAGCGAAAATAAGTCCCGACAACACCGCCACAAACCGCGCGCGGAATATCGCGCCGAGCATGATGGTTGCCTTGAAATCGAGCATCGGACCGAACACGAGGAAGGAGAGAATGGAACCTGTGCTGAAGGTTGATGCGAATGATGAAGCAACGAACGCGTCCGATGTGGAGCAGAGCGAGATCAGATAGGCAAAGCCCATCATGAACAGATGAGAGCTCCATTCGCCGGTTCCGACACTGACAAGCCAGTCACGTGACATCGTGGTCTGCACCAATGCAGCGAGCATCGCGCCGAAGATCAGATACTTGCCCATCTCGAAGAACTCTTCAGAGGCGTGTGTCATGATCGTCTGCAGCTTGCCGCCGTGCCGGTGGACATGCTCATGCTCGACATGCTGCTGGACGTGCTGATGTTCGACAAGATTATGTTGATGATCGGCATGCCGCTGGATGTGCTGATGTTCGTGATGGTTATGCTGATGCTCACTATGACTATGTGCATGCTCAGCTTCTATGGCGCTCCGCAATGGATTACGTCTGACAAACCGATACACAATCAGTCCGATCATAACCGCACTGGCGAAGGCTAGTCCCATCCGAGAATAGGCGATATCCGGACGCGAGCGGAATGCCATGAAGGTGGAAGCAAAGACAATGGGATTGAGAATCGGTCCTGCCACTATGAAGACAACAGCAATATACAGCGGCATGCCCTTGCGGAGCAAGCGGCGCATCACCGGAATCATCCCGCATTCGCAGATCGGGAACAGGATACCGATCACGCAAGCGTATAGGATGCCCAGTATGGGATTCTTCGGCACGAGCCGTTGTATCGTCTGTTCGGATACGAATGTCTGCAGCAGCGCAGAGACCACGACTCCGAGCAGGATGAACGGGAACGCCTCGAGCACAATGCTGATGAACATGATCTTGAAGCTCTGCAGATGCTCAATATCCCATGCCAGTGTCAGATCCGGCAGCTGGCGATTGAAGAGAATCTGGAACACCAGGACAATACATACAACAGCGATTACATATGTACCAGTTCGAGTTAGATTAGCAGGCATAATCAACCTCACGATGTTCATACGGATTTTCCGGACATGCCGGACAATATTACTGTATGCCGGTCTAACAGAGATTAGGACAAATCGTACTTATTACTATTAAGTCTGACAAATTAAGTATAATCAATCTCACCTATAAAATACACCCTCAAATCGTCTAGGTGTTTGACTTATTTTCATATTCTGGTATGGAATCGGGTCGAGTGTCTATACGCATGGGTGCGGTACCGCATAGATTAAGTACAGATCAAACGCAAGGAGGTGCTTGCTTATGTCAGCAGTTGCAGGGTATGGCGGTGGTTTCACGACTACTGGAGTGATTCTGGTACTGTTCATTCTTCTCGTTATCGTTAGCCGCGCAGGTCTCTTCGGGGTTTAACCCGATGCCATCGCCTAGGAGCCTTGTTGGGTAAGTCAGCACAGGTTTGCTGCGAACAAGGGGAAGCCGCCTTTGCCCAGGATCGGGCGAAGGCTTTTTCTCCAAGCTTGCTACTCATTACTGCCCGTACTCGCGATATCCCTCTTGAAGTAATCCGCCGTATGGCGCGAGCGTCTGCTTGACGAATCGGACGAGCGGGTCCTTACGCTTCTTCAGGAACAGCTGATCCGCAGCCCATGCCAGCGTAGCCGCCGCCTTGGAATCGTACTCGCGCAGCGCGCGCAGCTGCCACTTCCCCACACCAGACCATTGATGATTCACTCGCAGGATAAAACCTGCCGTCTTAGGCAATAAACTCACCGCACAGAACAGAATCGCGCCGCGGCTTCTGGCGTCGATCAGGTCGTATAGGTCATCGCTGATCTCATAGCGAGCTCTGTCAATCTCATCAAGTGACCAATCCGGCGGACCGCTGCGCCATGCCCGGATTGCTGCGGTCTTGATTGCTGCTCCTGATCCCACTTCGTCGTCTCGCAAGAGCCGCCCCTCCGAGCACATGCGCAGGAAGGCGCCTGTGCCACTCTCTGCCGCTGATGCGAACATGACAGGAATATCGGATTGTCTGAGCACGAACACCTCGAATGGCTGTCCTCTATACGTAACGGATTCGCGGTAGGCGCTCTGTTGCGCATCATCGAGAATGACGACATCCAGATCCGAATGCGTACGGACGGTGCCGTTCACCGCGCTGCCCACCAGGAGGGCAGACTTGCTGCCTGGGTAGCGGGCATCGACGAATCGACGCGCGAGGCTAGCAGCTGTTGGCTTCTTTACAGCGTTCATGTTTGGACGGCTCCCTTCATTCTATGTCGATTGTAATTTGTCGTTCTTGCTCAGTGATGCGTCTCTTGGGCAGACGGATCTCGAGAACATTGTCCTTATAGGACGAGCGGATGCCGACCATCTGAATCTCTCGCGGCAGCTCAATACTACGCTTAGCGCCGTCTGGCAATCCTTCTACTCGGACAGACAGGGGAGATACATAAAGTCGAAGCAGGCGCGGGTTAAATTTATCCGGCAGCTTCATCTGAATAATGAGGGAACGGTGGGTTTCCATAATATCCTTGGTATCCACGTAGTCATATCGCTTGTCTGCGCTCTGAGCGTGCATGCTCTTGGCAGATTGTGCCGAGTTGGTCGGCATGGCTTGCTGCAGCGTCTCCTCGATTAGCTGATCTAGCCAGCTTGAATCCTTCAACAGGCCGCTTATCTTCTCCATATCTGAGAAGGGCAGCATGCCGCCGAAAAATTGCTCCGCGAGCTGCCATGCATTGTTCTTCGCTTCTGCCTGCTTGGTATGCTTCTTATGCATGAGGTCTCACCTTTCGTCTGTGCTGCTACCTATATCATTTCAATATTATATATATGTAGGGATGGCGGGAGGTGCGCTATTTTGGTAATGTGAGAGGAAGAGGAAGCAATGGAGGGTAGTCTATGGGAGAGCTTACGAATAAGCGTTGGCTGGACGAGCTTCGTCTTGGCGGCGCGCTTAGCTATGCAAGTGTGCACGGACGTGAGGTCCTGTACGAGGGGCGATACGGCACAGTTGTTGAGCGTTTCAGGGATGATGAGGGCAGCTATATCTATAAGCCGATTGGCGATCCGACCACGATCGGACGTGAGCTGTGGGTTCAGCGGGAGATTGTGCCCGCGCTGTCTCAGCTTCGTATTCCGCGGATTGTGGCCTCTAGCGCAACCGATATCGAGGGCAATGGATCGGTTGTCGCAAGCTGGCTCATCTATGAAGATCTCGGTCCACTCAATCATGCGCATACAGCGGATGGACTTATTAAAGCCGCGGGCTGGATTACACAGTGGCATCGACTGCCATTGGAGCTAGTACCCGCAACATTCGCCGGACATACACCGAAGTTAAGGGACGTTGTCGCTTCGCTCAGCACCGCCTCCTTGCAGGACATCGCCAGGTGGCTGGATATGGATGCTGCCGAGCTAGAGAATTGGCAGCCATGGATGCAGGGCGGCGTAACGAGGATCGGTGATTTCGAGGTTGTCTCGCACGGGGACTTCCATCCTTACAATATTGCCATACAGCACGGTGATCAGATCGTGCTCGATTGGGAATATGTCCATCGGAATCATCCATGCTGGGATCTATATTGCCTGCTGGATATTACCAGCTATCGCTATGCGAAGGTGAAACTGACACAGGAACAGCGTGAGGCTGCGCTCAGCAGCTACTGGGACCGGATGGAACTGGCGCTGATAATGCAGGAGGATCGGATGAAGCCTGCCACAAGCTTCGAGGATATATGCGCTCGATATAACCTATTCGCCACGATCTATTCGGCCTGGATAGCGGGACTGATCGAGGGTGATCTCAGGAGAGGAGATATTCCGAGAGAAGCGCTTATCCGTCAGAGACAGGAGACGATCGAGGTGTTCGCAGACTGTCTGCAGGCATTGCGCGCTGTCGGATTCGAAGAAAAATAGAAGGAGTGTTGGCGTCCTTGAAGCCCTACATATCGATCATTATTCCGACCTACAATCGATTAGGTACACTGGCAGAATTACTGGAGGCACTTAGCAAGGAGACCTATACCGACTTCGAAGTCATCATTGTGAATGATGGCGGCGATCCGGTTGATGAGGTTGTGGAATTGTACACGGAGCTGCGAATTACACTAGTGAATCAGACTGCCAATCTGAAGCATGTGCATGCGCGTAATCGCGGATTGCAGGAGGCGAGCGGCGAATGGATCATGCTCTGTGATGATGACGATCTCGTGCTGCCGGGTCATCTGGAACGGATGCTGGTCGCCGCCGAAGATGCGGACTTGGTCTACAGCGATGTGGAGATTGTAGACTTCGTCATTAGCCCTGAGGATGGTGTCAGATATCCCGTCAGCCGCAGGCTATTCGCCTATGAGTTAGATATGCAGGGGATGCGAGCCTTCTCCACCTTCGTCGCTTCAGGCTGTCTGTATCGGCGTAGTCTGCACGACCAGATCGGGCGCTTCGATGTGGAGATGTACCACTATTGGGATTGGGATTTCTTCCTGCGCGTAGCCGATAGCTTCCGCGTCAAGCGTCTGCCGGTGGCAAGTGCGCTGTATGCGTTCGGTGATTCGGGCCAGCACCTGTCTGATGATCTGGGCGATATGCGTCCTTACCTGAACCGGCTGTGTGAGAAGCATCAGCTGGGTGATCTGCCGACCAAGAACTTCTTTCTTCTCCTAG
The DNA here is from genome assembly GCA_023441055.1 of Bacillota bacterium. Lineage (GTDB taxonomy): Bacteria > Bacillota > Bacilli > Paenibacillales > UBA4045 > JAEZQY01. The sequence continues at coordinate 285,650 of JAEZQY010000018.1, forward strand.
AGGAACCAGAAGTGAAACGTCGGGAAGCAGTCAGCCAGCTCATCTGGGACGGTCAGCCGTTCCGATCCAGGTGGCATCAATGAGAGAGAGTCGCAGTGTCGGCTGATTTAATGAGGCGGAGCAGTATTAATTGACTGCGGCGCGTTGTGCGTGGCGAATTAGTGGGGTCTGGCCGTATTAATTGACTGCGGCGCGTTGTGCGAGGCGAATTAGTGGGGTTTGGCCGTACTAATTGACCACAGCGCGTTGAGATCTGCGAGATAGTGGGGCCTAGTCGTACTAATTGACCGCAGTGTGCTGGAGTTGACAATTTAATGAGGTCTTGCCGTATTATTTGCTTTGGGCGAATGGTTAATTTAGTGTTTTGCGGCAATATGCGAACTTCGGGTCGCTCAAGCGTCTCCTAGAGTACGTTCAAGCGAACCGCGAGTCGCAACTCCCTCTTTTCACTCGATATCGCACAGAATTAACGAATTTCGCATACGTTTAAGCGTACCCAAGTTCGCTCAACTCCCGCCTAACCTTCCACACTCCCCAACATCACCTCACTATCACCTACAGCACACAACCCGCAAACTAGTTACCCGTTCAACCTTCCACACTCCCCAACATCACCTCACTATCACCTACAGCTACCCATCCCGCAAACTAGTTACCCGCCTAACCTTCCATGCTTCAGTAAGCACCTTTCATGTTCAGTTTGTTCCTCCTATTATCCTAACACTTGGAATTATGTCATATAATCTTACATAAATAGAAATTGATCGAACAGCCTATCCGTTTTCGCATGCTCATAAGACCATTTAATCCCAATAAAAACATCTATACAGCGTGATAAAGGATTTTTCTCACAGGGGTATTGCTTATCGGGGCTATAAAAAATCTGATTTTGCCATAAAAAGAAAGCTGGTGTTAAAATAAGTTACACGAAAACGGATTGATTCTATTGCAAAGAAAGGTGTTCACCATGAAATCCTATGGACTTCCCCCGAAGCAAGGCTTATATGATCCTGCGTTCGAGCACGATGCCTGTGGTATCGGATTCGTCGCTCATATTAAAGGCAAGAAATCGAATGACATCATTCGCGACGCCCTCACCGTTCTGACTAATCTCGACCATCGAGGCGGTCAGGGAGAGGAGACGAATACGGGAGATGGAGCGGGGATATTGCTGCAGATTCCACATACATTTCTAGCCAAGGAGCTGCTGAAGAAGAATATCATACTGCCGGACGCTGGCGGATACGGTGTTGGCATGGTGTTCTTCACGCCAGATCCGGAGGAGCGCAGACAGCATGAGGAAACAGTCGAAGCGATTATAGCCGACGAGGGGCAACGCCTCATTGGGTGGCGCACGGTACCAACAGACAACACGCTGCTCGGCGAATCTGCGAAATCGGTAGAGCCCTACATTCGCCAGGTGTTCATCGCGCCGGGCGATCTGTCGGTAACCGATGAGCTGGCCTTCGAGCGTAAGCTGTTCATCATCCGCAAGCGGGCGGAGCGCGCCATTCGATTCACGGCAGGCGTGCCAGGCGGCCAATACTTCTACTTCACCAGCTTGTCCTCCCGCACAATTGTGTATAAAGGAATGCTCACCACCGATCAGATGGATACGTTCTATCTGGATCTGCGCGATCCGGCGGTGGAGTCCGCATTGGCGCTCGTGCATTCTAGATTCAGCACCAACACGTTCCCGAGCTGGGAGCGCGCGCATCCGAATCGCATCCTGATTCATAACGGCGAGATCAATACACTCCGCGGCAATGAAAACTGGATGCATGCAAGGCAAGCTGTGATCGAGTCGAAAGTATTCGGCGACGCGCTGCACAAAGTGCTGCCGATCATCGATCCGGACGGCAGCGACTCCTCCAAGTTTGATAATGTACTCGAATTCCTGATCTTATCGGGTCGCTCACTGCCGCATGCGGCCATGATGATGATTCCCGAGCCTTGGGTGAAGCATGAGAGCATGGATCCGGAGCTGCGGGCGTTCTATGAATATCACAGCTGCTTAATGGAGCCTTGGGATGGTCCAGCTGCGATGGCGTTCTCCGATGGCAGGCAGATCGCTGCCGTACTTGACCGCAATGGGCTGCGCCCTGCGCGCTATTACGTGACCACCGACGACCGCATCATTATGGCCTCGGAGGTCGGCGTGCTGGACATTGCACCTGAGAACATCGTGCTGAAGGACCGTCTGCGTCCCGGCCGCATCCTGCTCATCGATACCGAGCAAGGCCGCATCATATCCGACGAAGAGGTGAAGTGCGCGATTGCATCGGAGCACCCTTACCAGGAATGGCTCGACCGCCATCTGGTGGATCTGGAGGAGCTGGCCCCTGCGGATGTGCTGCCGAAGACGAATCTGGAAGACATTGTGGCGCGACAGCGGACATTCGGATACACCTACGAGGACAAAATAAAGCTCCTCCAGCCGATGGCTGGGGAAGGCGTTGAGCCGATGGCGGCGATGGGAATCGACACCCCGCTCGCTGTACTGTCGGATCGTCCGCAGATGCTGTACAACTACTTCAAGCAGATGTTCGCCCAGGTGACGAACCCGCCGATCGACGCGCTGCGCGAGGAAATTATCACATCAACTATTACAACGATCGGCGCCGAGGGCAATCTGCTGCAGCCGACCGCAGAGAGTGCCAGACTCATTAAGTTGAATTCTCCAATCTTATCGAATGAGCAGCTGGCCAAGCTCCGCGCCAATCCGCATGCAGCATTCAAGACGGCTGAACTTGCGATTACCTTCCCGGCGGTCGAAGCGGGAGCTGGATTGGAGCTGGCGATCGAGGCGCTGTGCAGCGCTGCCGATCAGGCGATTGCAGCAGGTGCTACCTTGCTCATCCTGTCGGACCGCGGCGTGAATGCGGAGCAGGCGCCGATTCCAGCACTGTTGGCGGTATCTGCTCTGCATCACCACCTGATCGGCGAGGGAACTCGCACGCGGGCCAGTCTCATACTCGAGTCGGGGGAACCGCGGGAGGTGCACCATTTTGCGTTGCTGCTGGGGTATGGGGTTAGTGCGGTGAATCCGTATCTGGCGCTGGAAACCGTCGAGGAGATGATTGGCGAGGGGCTGCTTCAGGGCATTGCGTTGGAGCAGGCGATCTACAATTACACGAAGGCGGCGACGAAGGGCGTAGTGAAGGTGCTGTCCAAAATGGGGATCTCCACGATCCAGAGCTATCGCGGCGCGCAGATCTTCGAGGCGATTGGCTTGCATGAATCCCTGGTGGATAAGTACTTCACCTGGACGCCGACCCGGATTGGCGGGATTGATCTTCATGGTGTCGCTAGAGAGGCGATCGAGAAGCATGCAGCCGGATATTCGCTGCAGGACGGGCGTGATGCTTACCTCGAGGCAGGCGGGGAGTACAATTGGCGCAGTGACGGCGAGTATCATCTGTACAATCCGCAGACGATCCATGCGCTGCAGCAGGCGGTTCGCACGGGAGATTACGAGATGTTCAAGACGTTCAGTCGATTAATTAATGAAGAGGATCAAGCGAAGAAGACGCTGCGTAGCATGCTGCGGCTCCGGCGGAATCGCGCGTCTATCCCTCTGGATGAGGTAGAGCCGTTGGAGGCTATTCTGAAGCGGTTCAAGACCGGTGCTATGTCTTATGGCTCAATCTCTAAGGAGGCGCATGAGTCGCTGGCGATCGCGATGAACCGGATCGGAGGCAAGAGTAATACCGGTGAGGGCGGGGAGGATCCGCGCCGCTATACACCGGATGAGAACGGCGATTTGCGCCGCTCGGCGATTAAGCAGGTGGCATCCGGACGGTTCGGCGTGACCAGTCATTATCTAGTGAATGCGGATGAGATTCAGATCAAGATGGCCCAGGGCGCGAAGCCGGGTGAGGGCGGACAGCTGCCAGGCAAGAAGGTGTATCCATGGATTGCCGAGGTGCGCGGCTCTACTCCGGGCGTAGGGCTGATCTCGCCGCCTCCGCATCATGACATCTATTCTATAGAAGATTTAGCTGAGCTGATCCATGATCTGAAGAATGCCAATCCGCGTGCGCGCATCAATGTGAAGCTCGTATCGGAGGTTGGCGTAGGCACAATTGCCGCAGGCGTGGCCAAGGGGCGTGCCGATGGGGTGTTGATCAGCGGTTATGACGGCGGTACAGGCGCATCGCCGCGCACAAGCATCAAGCATGCAGGCCTGCCTTGGGAGCTGGGACTGGCGGAGACGCACCAGACGCTGCTGCTGAATAATCTGCGTGATCGGATTGTGGTGGAGACGGACGGGAAGCTGCTGACGGGACGCGATGTCGTTGTGGCGACATTGCTCGGTGCTGAGGAGTATGGCTTCTCAACTGCGCCGCTTGTAGCGCTCGGCTGTGTGATGATGCGCGTCTGCCATATGGACACCTGTCCAGTTGGGATCGCGACTCAGAATCCAGAGCTGCGCGCGAGGTTCGCGGGCAGGCCGGAGCATGTGGAGCACTTCATGCGGTTCGTTGCGCAAGAAGTTCGTGAACTCATGGCAGAGCTGGGCTATCGCACGATCAATGAGATGGTCGGCGACACCTCGGCGCTGGAGGCTAGAGAGGCTGTTGATCATTGGAAGGCTAGGGGCGTGGATCTGTCCGGGCTGCTCCATCAGCCACAGCTGCCCGCGCATATCGGACGCTATCATCAGGTTGAACAAGATCATGGGTTGAACCGTTCGTTAGACGTACAAGAGCTGCTCAGCATCTGTGAGCCTGCGCTCGAGCGGCAAGAGCATGTGCATGCTGTTCTGCCGATTCGCAATATTAATCGGGTAGTCGGTACCGTACTGGGCAGTGAAATCACTAGGCGCTACGGTGCAGAGGGCTTACCCGACAACATGATAAAGCTGCACTTCCGCGGCTCCGCCGGTCAGAGCTTGGGCGCGTTCCTGCCCAGAGGTGTTACGATCTCGCTTGAAGGAGACGCGAACGATTACTACGGCAAGGGGCTGTCAGGTGGCAGGTTGGTCGTGTATCCGAGTGAGCATGCGACATTCGCGGCTGAGGACAATGTGATTATCGGCAATGTGGCCCTGTACGGTGCGACTAGTGGTGAGGCCTACATCCAGGGCATAGCGGGCGAGCGGTTCGCAGTACGTAACTCTGGCGTGCGGGTCGTTGTTGAGGGAGTCGGCGATCATGGCTGCGAATACATGACGGGCGGACGTGTAGTCGTACTGGGCGCGACAGGACGCAACTTCGCAGCCGGTATGTCAGGCGGTGTCGCTTATGTGCTGCCGCCGGATGAAGCGTGGTTCCTCCGTGAAGTGAATAAGGAGATGGTGCTGCTCGAGGGGCTGGAGGAAGAGTCGGAGATGGAAGAGGTCAGAGGAATGATCCGACGCCATGTCAAGTTCACCGGCAGTCCGCATGCGGAGCGCATCTTGAATAACTGGCAGGAGCATGTATGGAAGATCATCAAGGTCATTCCGAAGGATTACAAGCGGATGATGGAGCGCATAGAGACAGTCAAGCAGACAGGGCTGGTCGGAGACGAGGCGCTGCTGGCGGCGTTCGAGGCGAATGCAAGAGATCTGGCCAGGGTCGGCGGGAACTAATAGAGGAGGATCACAATCATGGGGAAGGCGACAGGGTTCCTGGAATATACACGTGAACTCCCTGTCGACCGTGATCCGCTAGAGCGGATTCACGATTGGCAGGAGTTTCATCACCATTTGGAGGAGAGTAAGCTTAGGGTTCAGGGGGCGCGCTGCATGGATTGTGGAGTGCCGTACTGTCATACTGGATTGCCGCTGGGGGCGGCGGCCTCGGGCTGTCCGATCAATAATCTGATTCCCGAGTGGAATGATTTGGTGTATCGCGGATTGTGGAGAGAGGCGCTGGACCGGCTGCACAAGACGAATAACTTCCCTGAGTTCACGGGTCGCGTGTGTCCAGCACCGTGTGAGGGCTCCTGTACGGTCGGGTTGAACGATTCGCCGGTCGCGATCAAGTCGATCGAGCAGGCTATTGTGGATAAGGGCTTCGAGGAAGGGTGGATCGTTCCCGAGCCTCCGAAGAAGCGTACGGGCAAGCGCGTGGCGATTGTGGGCTCAGGCCCTGCCGGGCTCTCCGCTGCGGCGCAGTTGAACAAGGCGGGTCACTTGGTAACGGTGTATGAGCGCGCCGATCGCATCGGCGGTCTGCTCATGTATGGGATTCCGAATATGAAGCTGGATAAGCAGGCGATAGTGCAGCGACGTGTCGATATTCTGGCGGCTGAGGGCGTCCAGTTCATTACGAATACGGAGATTGGCAAGGATGTTGCTACGTCGCAATTGGTAGAGGAGTATGATGCCGTTGTGCTATGCGGTGGTGCGACTAAGCCTCGCGAGCTGCAGATCGAAGGAAGCGATCTGAGCGGCGTCCGTTATGCGATGGATTACTTAACAGCGAATACGAAGAGCCTGTTGGATTCGAATCTGACAGATGGCAGGTACATCAATGCTTCAGGTAAGGATGTCATTGTAATCGGCGGCGGCGATACGGGCACGGACTGTGTGGCCACGGCCTTGCGGCATGGGTGCAATAGTGTGACGCAGTTCCAGCATAATGGTGCGCCGCCAACTTCACGGGCCACGAATAATCCATGGCCGGAATTCCCTAAGGTGCTGACGCTCGATTATGGGCATGAGGAGGCCAAGGCGGTCTACGGCTTGGATCCGCGCGAATTCGGTATCCGAACAGTGAGACTGGTGGGAGACGAGCATGGTCAGGTGAAGGAATTGCATACTGTCCGCATGAGGTGGCGCTATGACGAGAGCGGTGAGCGTCATGCTGAAGATATTCCGGGAACGGAGCAGGTGTGGCCGGCGCAATTGGTTCTGCTCTCGATGGGCTTCACTGGACCAGAGCAGACCTTGATCGATCAGTTGGGTTTGGCGACGGATCGCCGCTCCAATGTGAAGGCCGCGCACGAGAAGTACACGACGAGTGTAGAAGGTGTATTCGCAGCTGGCGATATGCGTCGCGGACAATCGCTCGTCGTCTGGGCGATCAACGAAGGGCGCGGCGCTGCGCGTGAGGTCGATCGCTATCTGATGGGACATACCAACCTGCCATAGGAAGCTGTGGGGGGAGAATATTAAAGTATGTGGGCAACAAATATATAGACATTATGAGAGTGTCTTGCTATTATGTGGATTATATAACAGTGATTACGACTGCGTGAAGCACACGTCGTCTGTCTCTTCCAAGTGGAGAGCGGACGGCGTTTTTGTTTCCAAGTGGAAGTTATGTGAGGAGGAGAGGTCGAAGTTGCAGTGCCGGAAAGTGAAGCTGCAGGGCGCAGAATGAGGTAACTGGTACGTGCAGCTTCGGAAAGTGATGCTGCAGGGCGCAGAATGAGGTAACTGGTACGCGCAGCTTCGGAAAGTGACGCTGCAGTGCGCAGAACGAGCTAACTGGTGCGTGCAGCTTCGGAAAGTGATGCTGCAGGGTGCGGAACGAGGTAACTGGTGCGTGCAGCTCCGGAAAGTGATGCTGCAGTGTGCGGAACGAGGTAACTGGTGCGTGCAGCTTCGGAAAGTGATGCTGCAGGGTGCGGAATGAGGTAAGCGGTGCTTGCAGTGCCGGAAAGTGATGCTACAGTGTGCGGAGTGAGGTAACTGGTGCATGCAGTGCTGAAAAGTGATGCTGCGTGCACAAGATGAGACGTCAATTAAAAAAGAAAAGGAGATTGATTATGAGAAAACAGATCGGTAACAACTGGAATGGCAAGGTACCAGCAGATGTTAGGTGTGAGGAGGCGCTTAGCAGCTTATTGGAGGGACAGCAGAAAGAAGCATCTGGGCAAAGGTTGGCTTTATTAAAAAAGGAACTATCGAGCGAGAAGAAGTTGCTTCGAAGTGTAGTGTGGCCAGTCTTGCAATCATTTGAAGGCATAAGTCTTGAATTTGAAATTATAATTGAAAATGGCGTTCGTTTATATATCGATGCAGTGTATCACCCGTTGAGATTTGCCCTAGAATGTGAGGGGTATATGTTCCATGCAGAGAATATCACTAGGGAGCGATTCGATTTAGAGAAGAAGAAGGTACGTGCGATGCAGATGCAAGGATATCGATATATTCCATTTACCCGAGATGACTTAGATAAGCGGCCAGAACAATGTCGCCAATATCTAGCTACACTAATTCGTCAATTCTCGTCTTGCGATGATGATGCTTACTTTAGGTTATCTGTGTATGAACGCGAGATGATTCGATATGCAATTAGATTGAATCGACCGTTCAAGGTCGCAGATGTATGTTATTGCTTACAGATCGGTAAAACTGCCGGGTATCAAGTGATTCGCAAAATGATGAATAATCGCTTGTGCGTCGCTGTCGGAACAGGAGTACACCGATTTCATGAATTCGTGCTAACACCTAATGCTGTAAACTTTGCAATTTGATTAGAAACAGTAACTGGTGCATGTAAGTGCTGGAAAGTGAAGCTGCAGGGCGCAGAATGAGGTAACTGGTACGTGCAGCTTCGGAAAGTGATGCTGCAGGGCGCAGAATGAGGTAACTGGTACGCGCAGCTTCGGAAAGTGATGC
>JAEZQY010000039.1 GCA_023441055.1 Bacillota bacterium
GTGTATTACCGCACCAGCGATAACCCGGATTGGCAAACCGCCGGGCAACAAGCGCCTGCGCATGCCGGACTCAAGCGCTTTACCTTCTCCGTACCGATAAAAAAAGCCCTTCAGATTCGTTTCCAAAACAGTGGGAAAGGCCGGCTAAACCTCGATGATCTGGAGATTTCCGGAACGGTTGGCAGATCGGCCACAACGACGCCTTCTGCACCAACGCAGACACCCGGTCGCGACGATAATATGGCGCTGGGCAATCCCAGCAAGGCAGGAAAAGACAAAGACAATTATCTCCTTGTCAAGCCACAATACACGCTTTCCTACAACAGCAGCAAAGGCATTGCCAACTGGGTGAGCTGGCATCTGAGCGCGGCCTGGATCGGCGACGCCGACCGTTGCAACTGCTTTGCGCCGGACAACACGCTGCCCGCTGGTTTCACAAAAGTGCTGACCTCCAATTACACCGGTTCCGGCTTCGACCGCGGTCACCTCTGCCCTTCCGCCGACCGCTCAGCCAGTGCTGCCGACAACGAAGCGACATTTTTGATGACCAACATCGCGCCGCAGAGCCCGCAATTGAACCAAAAACCTTGGAAAGGGTTGGAAGATTATTGCCGTCGGCTGGCGGAGCGGGATATGGAGATGTACATCATCGCCGGAAGCTATGGCGAAGGCGGCGTGGGCTCCAACGGCGATGCGAAGGAGATTGGCGGAAAGGTTCATGTTCCAGCGCGGTTCTGGAAAATTGTGGTGGTGTTGCCGCAAGGCGAGAACGACTTAAAGCGCATTACTAAAGACACCCGTGTGATTGCGGTAGACATGCCCAACGTGCCGGAAGTAAGCGCGCGCAACTGGAATTTCTACCAAACCACCGTCAGCACGATTGAAGCAGCAACGGGCTACCGGTTTTTCAGCAATCTGCCCCCGGCGGTGCAGGTGGCATTGAAGGAAAAGCAGGACGGGCAGCGGTGAAGCGACAAAAGACGAGAGGATTCGTAGGGGCGAACCTATGTGTTCGCCCTTTCGTGGATTGCATGATAAATTTCCGGAAAATCCAGCCTAAACAGGCCCTTACGTGGCTACGGCAAACGTGTGCAGCACAGTCGCGCCGCAGTCGCTGAAACCAACGATATAAATCTGTTGTTGTGCATCCTGCACCGGCGTAGTAATGACCTGAACGTTTTCTGACCCACATTCCATTTCTGTTAAAACGGTCTTCCAGCGTTCGGCATATTCCTGCATGGCCGGGTCTTCCGGAACGGCCATTTGCAGAATGGGTTTCCGGAAATCTTCCGGCGTTTGCAGCGTCTGGTCTTCGGGTCTTGTGTTGGTCAGCACTGCAATTTTTTGGCCTGCTGCGGACAGGTCGCAGACATCGGGCCAATGCAGGATTTCTACCGGCGCTTCGCTTTCGCTGAGATACAAAAGGCCATCAATGGCGGTGGCGATTTTCTGAGAAAAGGATTGTTGCATGAATTCAAAAATGCTCCGGTCAGCCGTAGGTGTCGTAGTATTTTACGTTTTTGCTTCTCTTAATAACACCTTTCTTGAGGTGAAAAACCGGTTTTTAAGCAACTACCTGTTCTTCAATATCTACTTCCTCCCGTTTCAAAACTTCCCGGATAACGCCGGTGCCCACTACCCGCTTTCCTTCGGTAAGCTTAAAAGCATAGCCCGGTACTAAATCCCCAGGGATGAAACGTGCTGCAAGCAACACAATTGTGGCCTCTGCACTCTGGCCAGGCGCTATCCATTCTACACCTTCTTTAAAGCGAATTTCCCCACAGAAATACTGCTCGGTATTGAAGTTGAAGTTCGGACGGTAATGGGTGCGCACGGCGGTTCGCCGGCCGCCCATATGGGTCGGCAGCAATTGAATAACGGCGTCAAAGGTGTAGGCCAGTTCCATTGGTTTCCGCGTTTATTACAAATCTACTATTTTCCAGCGGCAGTGCGCGTTGAGCCGGGTCAAGCCTTGCGAATCAAAAACAATCGCAGCGCGAAAATCCAGCTCCATAACCTCGTGCGGCCAGTAGATTTCCGGAATGTCCAAGGTCACAATAACCAGTTTTGTATAAGGCGGAGCTAGCTGGGCCAGGCGTGCGCGTCGTAAAAAATGAAGATAACCTTCTACCGTTTCCCAAAACTCTTTGACTTCCATTCCGCCGTCCAGGCAACGGAATAAACCATGGGTTTGAAGGTCCTGCGCTTCTGCGTCAGATACAATCCGGTAGAGGGTTATCATTACTCCTTACATATTCCGCCGATACTGCCCGCCTACCTGAAACAAGGCCTGCGTAATCTGGCCGAGCGAACAGTATTTCACCGTTTGCATCAACTCTTCAAACACATTGCCGCCGCGAACGGCTACGGCCTGCAACCGCTTCAAGGCTTCGGTTCCGGCATCGCCGCTGCGCTCCCAAAGGGCGTGGAGGTTGGCTATTTGCGCTTCTTTTTCTTCGGTGGTAGAACGAATCACTTCTGCCGGAATCACCGTAGGTGAGCCTTTGGACGACAGGAAGGTGTTCACCCCGATAATAGGGTACTCGCCGGTGTGTTTCAGCGTTTCGTAATAGAGGCTTTCCTCCTGAATCTTCCCGCGCTGATACATCGTTTCCATCGCACCCAGCACGCCGCCGCGCTCGGTGATTTTGTCAAACTCGGCCAGCACGGCTTCTTCCACCAGATCGGTCAGTTCTTCAATAATAAACGAGCCTTGCAGCGGGTTTTCGTTTTTGGCCAGTCCCAGTTCGCGGTTGATAATCAGCTGAATGGCCATCGCCCGGCGTACGCTTTCTTCGGTGGGTGTGGTGATGGCTTCGTCGTAGGCGTTGGTGTGAAGGGAGTTGCAGTTGTCGTAAATCGCGTACAGCGCCTGGAGCGTGGTGCGGATGTCGTTAAAGTCAATTTCCTGTGCGTGAAGCGAGCGACCGGAGGTCTGGATGTGGTATTTCAGCATCTGGCTGCGCTCGTTGCCGCCGTATTTATACTTCATCGCTTTGGCCCAGATGCGCCGCGCTACCCGGCCAATCACCGAATACTCGGGGTCCACACCGTTGGAGAAAAAGAACGACAGGTTGGGCGCAAAATCGTCGATGTTCATGCCCCGGCTGAGGTAGTACTCTACAAACGTAAAGCCGTTGCTGAGCGTAAACGCCAGCTGCGAAATCGGGTTCGCGCCCGCCTCGGCAATGTGGTAGCCGGAAATAGAAACGGAGTAGAAATTCCGGACGCCGTGGTCGATAAAATACTGCTGCACATCGCCCATGACCCGCAAGGAAAACTCGGTAGAGAAGATACAGGTGTTCTGCGCCTGGTCTTCTTTCAGGATGTCGGCCTGCACGGTACCGCGCACTTGCTTCAGCGTGTCGGCTTTTATTTTGGCGTAGACGTCTTCCGGCAGCACCTGGTCGCCGGTGACGCCGAGGAGCATCAACCCGAGGCCGTTGTTCCCTTCAGGCAATTCCGAATCCTGTAGGGCCTGTAGGGACGCGCCAAGAGGCGCGTCCTGCGACGGTTGTTCGAACGCGCCTTCTGGCGCGTTCCTACGGACGCCGTAAACAGGTCTTTTAACGCCTTTTTCCTTATAAATCGCGTCAATCTTCGCGTTCACCTCTGCTTCCAACCCGTTTTCCCTGATGTACAGTTCGCACTGCTGGTCAATGGCAGCGTTCATAAAAAACGCGGCAATCGTCGGGGCCGGACCGTTAATGGTCATGGAAACCGAGGTTTTCGGGTCGGCGAGGTTAAAGCCGGAATACAGCTTTTTGGCGTCGTCGAGCGTTGGGATGCTCACGCCGGCGTTGCCGATTTTCCCGTAAATGTCAGGCCGGTGGTCGGGGTCCTGGCCGTAAAGCGTTACCGAGTCAAAAGCGGTGGAAAGGCGCGCCGCGGGCAAGCCTTTGCTCACGTAGTGGAAGCGCTTGTTGGTGCGCTCCGGGCCACCTTCGCCGGCAAACATCCGCGTTGGGTCTTCGCCTTCGCGCTTGAACGGATAAATACCAGCGGCAAACGGAAACTCACCGGGGAAGTTTTCGGTCAGCACCCATT
>JAEZQY010000051.1 GCA_023441055.1 Bacillota bacterium
CCCTGCGCCCAGTGCCTGCACAGGATCGCCTCCTCGCCCATCGAGGCGACGTAATCCTTCATCGCCTGGATTTCGGCGTCGGTGTCGGAATGGAAGTGGTTGATCGCGACCACGGCCGGGACGCCGAACTGGCGCACGTTCTCGATGTGGCGGCCGAGATTGGCGCAGCCCTTCTTGAGCGCCTCGACATTCTCCTGTCCGAGTTCCTCCTTCTTGACCCCGCCATTCATCTTGAGGGCGCGGACGGTCGCGACGATGACGGCGGCCGAAGGCTTGAGGCCTGCCTTGCGGCACTTGATGTCGAAGAATTTCTCCGCGCCCAGATCCGCGCCGAAGCCTGCTTCCGTCACCACATAGTCGGCGAGCTTCAGCGCCGTCGTGGTGGCGACGACCGAGTTGCAGCCATGTGCGATGTTGGCGAAGGGGCCGCCATGCACGAAGGCCGGATTGTTCTCGAGCGTCTGAACGAGGTTGGGCTGCATGGCGTCCTTGAGCAGCACGGTCATGGCCCCGTCGGCCTTGATGTCGCGCGCGAAGACCGGGCTCTTGTCGCGGCGGTAGCCGATGATGATGTCGCCGAGGCGCTTCTCGAGATCCTTCAGATCGCTGGCCAGGCACAGGATCGCCATCACCTCGGAAGCCACGGTGATGCCGAAACCGGCCTCGCGCGGATAGCCGTTCGCAACCCCGCCCAGCGAGCAGACGATCGAGCGCAGCGCCCGATCATTCATGTCCATGACGCGGCACCAGGCCACGCGGCGGATGTCGATACCCTGCTCGTTGCCCCAATAGATGTGGTTGTCGATCAAGGCCGAGAGCAGATTATGAGCTGTGGTGATGGCGTGGAAATCGCCGGTGAAATGGAGGTTCATGTCTTCCATAGGAACGACCTGCGCGTAGCCGCCGCCCGCCGCGCCGCCCTTGATACCGAAATTCGGCCCGAGAGACGCCTCTCGTATACAGATCATGGCTTTCTTGCCGATGCGGTTCAGGCCGTCGCCGAGACCCACGGTGGTGGTCGTCTTGCCCTCGCCCGCCGGCGTCGGATTGATCGCCGTCACCAGGATCAGCTTGCCGTCCTTGGCATCCTTCTTCGACTTGATGAATTCGGCTGAAACCTTGGCCTTGTCGTGCCCGTAGGGGAGGAGATGCTCATGCGGTATGCCGAGTTTCTCGCCGATCTCCATGATCGGCTTTTTCTTCGCGCCGCGCGCGATCTCGATATCGGATTTGAATTCGGCCATAACCTCACTCCCGGGACAGGTTGGATTGCATGCAGACGGTATACAGCGTCTTTGATCGTATAGGAACCGGTCTTTTGCGGCGATATCAGGGATGGGAGTTGGGGGCTGGGCCAAAAACGACAGGCTCGCGCCCGGCCGCGGCCGGAGCCCCTACGCGCAGGCTGAATCGTAGGCCGGTAGCAGCTGTGATGGGCCACCGACGACCCACCGGAAGGCGCAGGGGTTGAGTTCATGGCCCGCGGCGCTTATGTCACAGCGTCGCCATTCACCGGGCCATATCATTCAATGACGCCGCGTATCGCAGTTCTGGGGTGCGGGTATTGGGGTTCGAACCATATCCGCACGTTGAAGGCTTTGGGTGCTCTCCACGCCGTCTCCGACATGAATGCCGCGCGCGCCGAAGGCTTCGCGACCGAGCAGAACTGCCTTGCGATTGCGCCGGACGATCTCGCTTCGCATCCCGACATAGACGCCATCGTGATGGCGCTGCCGCCCCAGTTCCATGCCGACGCCGCGATACGGGCGGTCGAGGGGGGCAAGGACGTATTGGTTGAGAAGCCCATCGCGCTGACCGTCGCCGATGCCGAGCGCGCCGTCGAGGCGGCCAGGCGCAACGGCCGTGTCTTCATGGTCGGCCATGTGCTGCGCTTCCATCCTGCCTTCGAGCAGATGAAGCGGCTCATCGACGCCGGCGAACTCGGCGAGGTGCGCTACATCCATTCCCACCGGCTCGGCCTCGGCAAGTTCCACACGGAGAATGACGCACTCTGGGATCTGGCGCCGCACGATCTCTCGATGATCCTGGCCATCACCGGCGAGGAGCCAGCGGAGATCCGCGGGGAAGGCGCGGCGCTGCTCGATCATCTGAGCGATTTCGCCCACCTCCACATGCGCTTTGCCAACGGGCTGCGCAGCCACCTCTTCACCTCGCGGCTCAACCCCTACCGGGAGCGCAAGCTGACCGTCGTGGGCACCAAGGCGATGGCCGTGTTCGACGACGTGGAACCCTGGGATCACAAGCTTGCCGTCTACCGTCACGCCGTCTGGCAGGACAGCGGACAATGGGCCTTCACCACCAACGAGCCTTCCTATGTGCCTGTTCATGAAGGCATGCCGCTGACGCGCGAGCTTGAACACTTCATCCACTGCGTCGAGACGCGCGAGGAGCCGCGCACGGGCGGCGACGAAGCGATAAGGGTCCTGAAGGTGCTGACGGCGGGCTCCGTCAGCCACGACTGATCCGGGCTCAGGCCGCCGGCATCGCCGCCAGGCGCGCCAGCATCGCTTCGGCCTCGACGCCGCGCTCCGACCGCTCGATGAAGCCGCCGCCAAGCACCCGGGCCTCATTGCCATCGTCCGTATAGAAAGCGCAGGCCTGGCCGGGCGCCACGCCGGCTTCTCCATCGGCCAGTTCCACCCACACGCCGCGCGCATCGGCATGAAGCCGCGCCGGCCGGGGCGGCCGGGTCGAGCGCACCTTGGCGAAAAGGTCGATGCCGTTGTCGGGAAGCTCGTCCAGCCCCCCGTCGCCGAGCCAGTTCACGTCCCGCAGATAGACGCGGCGCGTCTCCAGCGCCTCGCGGGGGCCGACGACGACCCGAGCCCGCTCGGCATCGAGATGGACGACATAAAGCGGGTCGCCCGTCGCTACGCCGATTCCGCGGCGTTGCCCGATCGTGTAGCGCAGGATCCCCTCGTGGCGACCCAGCACCCTGCCGTCGATATGGACGATGTCTCCTGGCGCGGCGGCCTCAGGCCTGAGCTTCGTGATGACATCTGAATAACGCCCTTGCGGTACGAAGCAGATGTCCTGGCTGTCGGCCTTGTCGGCGATGGCGAGGCCCATTTCCTCGGCCGCCTGTCGGACCTCGGGCTTGGACATGCCGCCAAGCGGAAAGCGGACGTAGTCCACCTGCTCCTGGGTCGTGGCGAACAGGAAGTAGCTCTGGTCGCGGTCGGCGTCGACAGGCCGGTAGAGCGCACGATGCGCCCCGTTGGGCCGCGAGCGGATGTAGTGACCCGTGGCCAGTGCCGCTGCGCCGAGGTCTCGCGCCGTCTGCAGCAGGTCGGCGAACTTGACCGTCTGGTTGCAGGCCACGCACGGGATAGGGGTCTCGCCGGCGGCATAGCTCTCCGCGAAGGGGTTGATGACCGCATCGCGGAACCGCCGCTCGTAGTCGAGGACGTAATGGGGGATGCCCAGCGTGTCGGCCACCCGGCGCGCATCGTCTATGTCCTGGCCAGCGCAGCACGCGCCGGCCCGGTGCACCGCCGCACCATGGTCGTAGAGCTGCAGCGTCACGCCCACCACGTCATATCCCTCGCGGGCGAGCAGCCCCGCCACCACGGATGAATCCACCCCGCCCGACATCGCGACGACGACGCGGGTGTCTTCGGGGCGGCCGGGAAGGTCGAGGCTGTTCATCATCCTACCGTCTGCGGAATTCCGGGTTGCAGCTGTCTGGCGCGTATATAGGCGAAGAGGGCACGCAACGCCAATGTCGGCGGGCGAACATGGCCCGTTGCGGCTGGAATCAAATGCGGCAGAAAAGCGTAACGCTCGATTCACCTTCCTTGCCGACTCGTTACGCCATGCTTAGCCAATTTTTAAAGCTGGCGGTTTAGTCTGTCTTCCATTGCGTTGTGTGGTCTTTTGTAGAGAGTAAGTATGACCGATCTGGTTCGACCGCGAGTGAAGTATGTCATCGGCCCGGACGGCAGCCCGCTGACCATCGCCGATCTTCCTCCGACCAACACCCGCCGCTGGGTGATCCGCCGCAAGGCGGAGGTGGTCGCCGCCGTGCGCGGCGGGCTCCTGAGCCTCGAGGAGGCATGCAACCGCTACAAGCTGACCGTCGAGGAGTTTCTCTCCTGGCAGGCCTCGATCGATGAATACGGCCTTGCCGGGCTACGGACCACCCGCATTCAGCAATACCGCCACTGACCCTTCGTCGCGCCGCGCTACGCTGCTGCCTAACGCGACTCTTCTGAATTGGACGTCTCGCCCGTATTGATGGTCCCGTCGCGCGACAGGAGGATCGCGACCGGCCTCAAGGCCGGCACGTGCGAGCACACGATCATCACGATCACCATGATGGGCACAGCCAGGAACATGCCGACAATGCCCCATATCGCGCCCCAGAAGGTGAGCGAGAGGATGATCGCGAAGGACGAGAGGTGGAGCGCACGTCCCATCAGCATCGGGTCGATCACGTTGCCGATCGTGAACTGCACGGCTCCCACCGATCCCAGGACGATCAGCACCATCACCCAGCTGTCGAACTGAGCCAGGGCCACGAGGGTCGGCAGGATCGTGGCGACGATCGAGCCGATATTGGGGATGAAGTTGAGCACGAAGGACAGCAGCGCCAGGGTCTCGGCGAAATCCAGCCCCAGCAATGACAGAAGCACGTAGATTACCAACCCTGTCACGGCGCTGACCGCCGTCTTCACCAGGATGTAGTGGTGGATCGAGTGGCTGATCGATGCGACGATGCCGTCGACTCTCGCCATGCGGCCCGGTTCGGGAAACAGACGCGCGAGCTTGGCCTCGAACCATGACCGTTCGGCAAACAGGAAGCCGACATAGAGGATGACGAGGATGGTGGCCATCAGCAGGTTCCCGGCCTGCCCGGCCATCGTCCTGATATAGGCTCCGAAATCGATGTCCTGGAAGGCGACGAGCACGGACTGGGCGACGTCGTCGCCGAGCCAGACGAATAGAGCCGCGACTGCCTCTTGGATCCGGTCCGCGTAGCCTGGCGCGACAGCCATCGCATTGTCGATCTGCGTCGTGGCGACACCGAACAGCGCCAGCAGGGTCGCGGCTATGGCCAGCATGGCCACGATGGTGGCCAGCCAGCGCGGGATGTGGAAGGAGCCGACACGCTGGCGTGCGAAGAAGTCGAGGACGGCGCTGGTGAGACTGAAGATAAGGATCGCGATC
>JAEZQY010000048.1 GCA_023441055.1 Bacillota bacterium
CTTTCGTCGATACGCTTCTACGCACAGATTTCGCCATGCGCAGGTATCCTAGCTACACAGGGGCTTGGCCCCTCCTGTGACCGGACTTCCACCGGCTAGAAGATGCGTGCTTAGCTGGGCACGCAAGCAGGAGAAAGGCGGGCCCTACATCGGCGCCCGCCTAACTTGCACGCTTATTTATTTGAACTTGCTCAGTTTATCTCCGAAGCGTTCACCGAGAGTAATGCTCAGACCGTCATTCGAGTAGGCTTCAGGAATTACAGTTTCCTTCGGCTCACGGCGGCGATCAGCTCGCTCTGCGCGCTCAGGTTGAGGCGGAGCTTCTTCGGTTTCCTTGATGCTCAAGCTTACACGCTTCTCACCAGCGTTGATTTCAAGAATTTTCACCTGAACCGTTTGCCCTTCCTTCAGCACCTCATGTGGTGTGCCGATATGACGATGAGCGATTTGGGAAATATGCACAAGTCCCTCGATACCAGGTGCGATTTCAACGAATGCACCGAAGGCTGCGAGACGCTTTACAACACCTTCTACAATCGTCCCGGCTGAGAAGTTCTTATCCACCAGCTCCCATGGACCAGGCTGCGCTTGCTTGATGCTCAGGCTGATACGATCGTTCTGAGGATCGACCTTAAGCACCTTCACGGTAACGGCTTCGCCTTCCTTCACAGCATCTGCCGGCTTGTCAACATGTGACCAAGCGATTTCAGACACATGCACCAATCCGTCTACCCCGCCGATATCTACGAATGCGCCGAAGTTTGTCAGACGCTCAACCTTACCTTCAATAATTTCACCAACAGTAAGCTCGGCCATCCGCTTTTCTTTGATCGCTTCAAATTCCGCGTCAAGCACATCCTTCTGAGACAGGATTACTTTATTGTTCTCCTTATCCAGCTCCTTGACCTTCAAGCGAAGTGTACGGCCCTTGTAATCGCTGAAATCATCAACGAAGTGGCGCTCGACCATCGATGCGGGAATGAAGCCGCGGACGCCAACATCCACGACCAAACCGCCCTTCACAACATCCGCTACAACACCTTCGAATACTTCACCGCTGTCGAGCAACGCTTGCAGCTGATCCCAAGCCTTAACGCTGTCAACAGCGCGCTTGGAGAGCAGCAAGGTTTCCTTCGCATCGTTAATGCTGCTTACGCGGCACTCTACTTCCTGACCCAGCGCTACTGCATCACCAGCGTTATCGATGGAGATGGAGGACAGCTCGCGGAGCGGAATAATCCCGTCATACTTATATCCAATATCCACATAAGCCTGGTTATCCTCGATTTTAACGATCTTGCCTCGTACGGTATCACCTTTCTTCACCATGACGACATCGTTCATATCAACGGTTTCAGCCCCGTCTTCAACAGCTTCAACCGGCGTTGCAGCTTCTACAGACTCAGCTGCTTCAACAGGCGCTGCTGCTTCTACAGCCTCAGCAGGCGTTGCGGTTTCCGCTGTATTTTCAGTTTGTTCTACCGTGCTCTCTTGTACCTTTGTTTCTTCCGACATTTCAAATTCCTCCTCGAATCGTTGCCTCATGCATAGTTTTTAATGCCGTTTGCGAAAATCTTGTTCCATTAGTATAAAGCGAATTACTTTTTCCATTCATGGTCGGCAGTTAGCTGGCGAATCTTGCTCATCACCAGTTCCGTGGCCGCCTCCTGTGCTTCCGAAGTGCCTTGCTCTATATATTCGGTGATTGCAACAGGCTCACCATAAATGACTTTAACTTTGCTGAATGGCTTGTAGCTGGCAATAATCGCGGCGGGTATAACCGTAGCGCCTGACTTGAATGCTAGATGCATCGCGCCGCGCTTCCCCATTCCGCTGTTGGCGCGGTTCCGGGTGCCTTCAGGGAATACGCCGATCAGCTCACCGCTTTTGAGTAAATCAATGGCTAGCCGGATTGACTCCTTGCTGACTCCGCCACGCTTAACCGGGAATGCCCCGAGCTGATGAATCAGCCATCCGAGAACCGGAATACTGAACAGCTCAGCCTTAGCCATATAGCGAATCCGGCGCGGCATCCAGATCCCCAGAGACGGCGGATCCAGCGTACTGATGTGATTGCTGCATACGATGACTGGACCGCTGTCTGGAATATGCGCTAGTCCGATGATTTCACTTCGATACCAAGTACTATAGATGAACCTTAAGATCGCCCTGCAAAATGAATAAATCAATCCGACATCGCCCCATTTATGATCGATAAACTTAGAGAAACTATATGATCCACCACCTCGTCAATGGTCATGGAGGTGCAATCCACATATACAGCATCTTGCGCCTTACGGAGCGGCGAAACCTCGCGCTGTTCATCCATTCGATCTCGTTCGGCGATGTCCTGCATTAATTGATCCAGGTCAACCGCTGTACCTGCAGCCTGCATCTCGCGATATCTGCGTTCGGCGCGTTCCTCTACTGAGGCGGTAAGGAATATTTTCAATTCTGCCTCCGGCAGCACAGCGGTACCAATATCCCGGCCATCCATCACAATTCCCCCTGCAGCGGATAATTGTTTCTGAATGCTTGTGAGATATTGTCTAACCGACGGAATCTGCGCAACAAGCGAGACCTGTCGCGTCACTGCAGACGTGCGTATGAAGTCGGTTACCTCTTGGCTATCGATCCATATCTGCTGCCCGCCAGACGAAGGTTTCAGCGCGAGTTTCACACGGTTCAGTGCAGACAGAACACGCTCCGATTCAGCAGCATCAATCTTCTGATCCATCAGATGCCAGGTGATTGCCCGATACATCGCACCAGTATCTACGTACACATATCCGAGCTTATCTGCCACAATGCGAGCCACTGTGCTCTTGCCAGCACCGGCAGGTCCATCGATCGCCACTTTAATTCTGTTAGACTGCATCCAGCGATGATCCCTCCGCTTTAGGCTCCGCGACATGACGATGTTCGCATGCCATATCATATTCAATAAAAAAGCAGGCATTGCCTGCGACCGAAGAAAATTATACCACAATTAAATAGGACGTGCAAAAGGGCAGTTGTCCCTTAGGCTCTTTTATCTCCGTTCTGCTTGCACGCCTTCTAGCCTGTCGACCACTGTCAAGTAAGGGCGCAAGCCCGGATGATGCAGCAACAGTTGACAGATTACGAGTAGGATCGCGAGCGTCAGCAGGCAATAACGAATATAACGTTCCACTCGATCTGAGAACAGGATGAAGTCGTCCCATAAGGAGGACTCTCGGGATCTGCCAGCAGTCATGCAGCTATCAGCTCCAATTTTTATTTCTTACGGAAGTCAATTTGGCGCTCGAAGCAATACCGAATGATCTTCTGCCGCTCATAATCTGCAATCTCAACATAACTGCACATAACTAGCTGCTTACCGGTCTCAAGCGCCTTGATCCGTACAACCTGAGCAGTGAATGGCACATGGTCAATCGCGCCATTCTTATAGTGAACCAATAGCCAGCACTGTATGAGTTCCTTATTCTTAATTGGCACATACTGATCACAGATGAAGGAGACTCCCCCGCCGCCTACATCCTCAGTAACAGCTGTCACTTGAAGCTTATCCTGTAATTTCACCGCAATTTCCAGGTCGGCAGGCACACGTAAGTAGCTTCTCCTCTGCACCTTGGTGATCTGTTCGGGATCAGGAGACTTGATCACCACGAGACGAATCTCCTTCTCCTCTCGGAAGCCCAACACTTCTGAATTGAAGTAATTTTTGACCCCATCGCCAGTTAAATAATAAATGGACAGTTGATCCCCTGTGTACAGACGCTTATACTTACCCGATTTCACATTGATCGGAATCTCCATTGCAATAGATTCTGAGTTAATATCCGCAATTCTAGCTTTATGCTCCTGATTTGATTCTGCCTCGTCAAGCGAAGCGACTTGAATGAATAGGATAGCGTTAATTTTCGGTAACATGACGCACCTTCTCCTCTGCTTCAGTTCAAGTCAGATTATATCATGCTATCCTGTCGAAACCCAGTGAAAAAAGAGATGGCAGCCATCTCTTTTTGTTTTAGAATCAGCTCTGCTCATAATTTGCTTCAACTGGAAGCAGATTCTCCACCTTCTCTTCCTCGCCGGTATCCGCATTTATGAATATCCGGTAATGTCCACCGTTCGCCCTGCCTGTGAACGCATAGCAGAGTACCTTCTCCTTGAAATCATTCTCGATAAAGGCTTTGCTGACGTTGGCGGTTTCGAACGAGCTGCTTAATAGCTTCGCGGCATCCTCCACACTCATCGATGGCTGTGCAAGTCCGGTCGGTCTGGGCTCGAATACATAGTCCTGTGCGCTTAACCCGAGAATTTCACCGTTATCCATAGCCACCTTGACGGTCATCTTCCGCGGATAATAGATAATATCTCCCTCCATATCCGCGAAGGTGATGATGCTTATATTATTGTATTCATCATAGTTGACCGGCACGGTCGCCGGATATTCGTGCGCGTTCAAGAACTGCTCCGCCTTCTTGCTAGCCTGGTCCGGCTTAAGCTTTTTCTCCTGAACCTCACGGGGGTGCATATACCACAGCAGATGACCGCCGTTCTGCGAGTAATCCATCTGCAGCGTGCGTCCATCAGCGGTTTCTTGTATAACACTGACCGACGAATACTCCGTTCCGCTGCCGTTATTCGAGACGCGCATCCCGTCTGTCTGCTTGCTGCCAATCCACGCTGCCGCCTTCTTGACAATCTCCTCCTCGGAAACCGGCTCGCCTGGCAGCATGCTCATGGTTCTTTGCTGATAGAGACTTTGTACGGACGGTCCCCAATCCAGCTCCGCATAACCACCCACGCCATCATCCACTAATTGAAACCCGCTAATGATTGAGTTATTCGTCTTCTTGGATTCAGATGCTAGTTCAAGCTCGACATCCATCCACCTCAGCTTATCTTTCATAACCTTGGCCTGAATTGTCCGCAATTCAGACGACATCTGCTTGGATCGGTCGTACAAGGTTTGCAGTGTCTGTAGTTCTTCCTTGCTCAGCGGATTCTTGGACAGATCACGAATCGAAGCGCGGTACGTAAAATTGGCGATCTTCGATAGAAATTCGCCTGTGCGGTTGAAGGGCAGCAGACCCAGCGGCAGCTGGCTGATCTGACCTTGCGCTTGACTCGTCATTCGCCATACCTGAATCAGCTTGCGCTTCTGGAACTGCTCCGATTCACTGTTGACAGCCATTGCTTTCCCCAGTTCCGTATGCAGCTGATCCATATAGTAGGACAGATCATGGAAAGCTCTCTGGTATTGGTTCTCCGCCTTAATGAGAATCGCGTTCTTCTCTTGATGCTCTTGGTATCCCCACACACCTGTTCCGATCAAAGCTACAGCTAATAGGGGGAACATGACGGCGCTTAATCTTCGATACATGTTTATCTCTCCTTTAGTTCAACAGCTGACCTAGCACTAGTTTCTGTTGAATGGGGGAGGTTTATGCATCGGACTTTCGTGTCGTCCTATTATGAAATTGATTCAGTAATATTAACATTGTCTTGCGTGTGGGACGCGAGGACAGGCATTCGGCGCGCGCGATTCATCTTGCGTAAGCTTCTGGTCCACATCCATACCATGAAGGGAATGATCAGCCATAGCCATTGCTTGCTCGCAGTGAGCAATATATAATCATAAATGCCATGCCATACAATTGGCATGAAGAGTGCGTATGACAAGTAACGCTTCTCCGTTAACGGATGATACATGGCCTTACCCAGGTAATAACCCATCGTTACACCGAATAACGCGTGTCCTGAAACTGGCAACAGCGCTCTGGTAATTAACACTTGCACGCTTGGTTCATAGTATAGAGAGAAGATGACATTCTCCATCGTAGCAAAACCGAGTGATATTGCAGTTGCATACACAATCGCATCATATGAATGCTTGATCGCGCCTTGTCGATAGATGAGATAATAAACTAGGAACCACTTAACGAATTCCTCGATCCCTGCGGATACGCCGAAGGAGAACATTATCGGATTCTCGCCGAAGCCCAGGACGAAGCCGCGCTGGATAACCATAATCGGGAACACGATGAGCAGTCCGATTACGAATAGCCGCGCAACACTGCCGATTGGCTCAGTGTCATACCGGTCCTTGAGGTAGAAGTAAACGAGCAATGCCAGTCCGGGGGCTATTGCCGCTGTAAGCAGCGAGAATAAGATCATCCCTTCCCGGCTCCTCTCTTAATGAAAATGACGTTCAAGTGTTGCAATCGCGTCTTCCGCGATAATGGTCTTCCCATACTCGGCTAGAACAGTCGACGTAACGGATGTAGCTTCTCCAAATTCAGACAGCACGGATATAAGAGTCTGGTAGTCAGCATCAGACAGTTCAACCGGCTCAAGCTGCAGAATCCATTGCTCACGATAAGCGAACAAAGCCCCGCCCTCCGTTACAAATCTGCCAGCAAGCTTAGCCGCTTGAATGACATGTTCGAAATCCGTGAATGCATACGATATTAAATCGCTCTGCTCGAGCGTAACTTCCATCTCATAAACTTCTTCTTCCACATCATAGCCGGAATCTTCCATACCGTTGAATGAAGGCTGCTTCTTCCCGCGCGTAACGATGATGACCATCCCCTGTGCAGGCAGCGCAAACACTTCAACAGCAAGCGGCCCATTCGCATCGAAGCCGAGCTCCGAGTAGGCCTGCTCCATCATATCGCTGAACAGCTCATGCACCTTCGGGATCTCACGCCAGATGTCGTCCTTCTGAATACCGCGATCTACTAGGTCATCATATGTTAGGAAAATCCTAATCTTATCTGGGCTTAATCGTTCAATCTTCATGACAGGATCCTCCCTTGGAAGCCGAATATAATAATTTATGATCGCATTTGTATGGCGTGAATGACATCCGCCATACATACTCTAATGTTACCATTATGCCGCCGGCAATGAAACACCAAAAATGAATAAAAACCATCCTTCCCGAAGGAAAGATGGTGTTGGTCACGTTTGGTACTTGCTGGACGAATCGCATAGGACTTAAATTTGCATAATAATCCTCTAATGATGGGTGGCTTTTTCCGCTTCTTCCTTACTCTGAGCAGGAATGAATATATTTCGGCCATCCCACATATTCTTCGCTGACTGAGCGACATCGCCTGCCTTATCTATAACCTGATTCCAATTCACATCAGAAAGCTTCTTCGGCATCCTGCCGCCTTTAGACCAATATGTTGCTGCTGCCGCACCTACTATTCCGCCGATTATGAAGCCGCTAATTCGCATGGCGCATACCTCCTCATGGCATTTGAGATGTCATTCGTTCATCGTTGATAGTGTAACCCTTCACTCAGACATTCATGCAAGAAATGTGTTATTATACATATGCCGCTCGATCGGCGAATCAACCCACAATATACGAGAGAGATGATGACATGAGGAAGACGCTGACAACGAGTATGAGATGGGCATTGATGATCCTTATCCTGGCTGTAGCAACCGCATGCGCCAACACGATAACTGATACGAATGTAGATGCCGATAACAGCAAAGCTGACGGTGGAGATGCCAGCAGTCCTGAGAGGAATGTATCTGGATCAGATGAGCTAGATGATCCAGATGAATCGGATGTATTGGCAGAGAAATTGAACGAAGAATTGAACGAAGAAGCTGCGGATAGCAAGACAGAGGACGCAACATCGGATCAAGAAAGCCTTAGTACGGTGCCCATTGAGAAGATGTATTATATGAACAAGAATTACTTCATTAAACCAATCAACGAGCATGCGGATAAGAAGGTCGTCCTGCTCACATTCGATGACGGCCCCAAAGAGCGCGAGTTACTTACCAGCTTGCTCGACACGCTGGACAAGCATGATGCGAAAGCGATATTCTTCGTTAATGGATTCCGTGTACAACAGAACCCTGATCTGGTCGAGCTGATTTATGATCGCGGTCAAATTCTAGGCAATCATTCTTGGGATCATATTGATTTGAAGAAGCAATCCGAAGACATGATCGATGATCAGATCATTCGCGTACAAACAGAGGTCGAAGCCATCATCGGATCCGCTCCCGTATTCTTCCGGCCCCCTCACGGATCCGGCAATTCCTATATACGCGACAAAGTTAAGGAGCTTGGCATGCTTTACATGACCTGGTCCAACGGCTCGCTGGATTGGGCGGATAATAAGAACAACCCGGACGGCGTCATCAAATCCGTGATGGATCAATTGCTTCCTGGCAGTAACATATTAATGCATGAACTATCTTGGACCGCTGAGGCGCTGGATAGCCTGCTGACGCAAATTACAGAGGCTGGGTACACCTTCGTCCATCCTGACGCCATTGAACTGGACATTCGATAAGTTGTCGGCTATTCTCCCATGCGCACTCCCCAATAGATTAATCCAATCACGAGGATCACAAACAACAGGAATAACGCATTATAGAAAATCTTCGTAATCCGCTTCTTATTAGATGGAAACAGCATGCTGCGCGGAGGGAGCAATCCTTCCGCTTCCGGTACTTCCGGCACAATCTCTGGCCGCTGTTCCCGTTCTCCATTTTTAGCCTTGAGCTCCAGATGTAATTCAATCATCTCCGCCAGCTTCTTATTGTCGCTCATTTTATTCGAATACTCCCTTCGACATATTCCCTTTTATTACGACTTCGCCTATACTAAAATTTAGGTACTTAATCAATTTCATAATAGGATTACGCAGCATGATGAAATTGATTTAGTTTACGATTGATAAGGAGTTTTGCTAAATTATGAACAAACGATTATCCAAATCTGATTATCTGCTCACCTTCCTCATTCTCTTCCTCATAATTGCGGCGCTAAGCTCTTTCTTCTACGGTGTCAAGATCGGCAAGGATAAGACATCAGCACATTATGAGTTGTTGATAGCGGAGAAGCAAGAGATTTCAACTGAGCTTATCGCCTACCATCAGCAATATTTAGTATCATTCTACCATACTATTTATTTACCATACCGTGATTTCCAGAAAAAGTGGTTTGATCGCATGGACGCTGTCGAGCTGCAAGGCAATTCCATTGATGTGGAAGATGTCATGAAGGAACTCAGCAAGCTGGCAGACGAGAAGTTCCGTGCTATCGAAGACATGAGCATGCCGGTCACCTCCCCCATGCTGCAACAGGCGCACAGCAATTATCTGAAGAGTCTGAAGCTGTTCGCTGAGGCGACAACGCGATTCCGTCCACAAGTCGGTTCCAAGTCCAGCCAAGCGATATTGGAAGCCATCCGCAAGGATGCCTACTTTATCGAGGCTCAGCGCTTCGGTCTGGTCGCGCAATCAGAATTCTACTCCTCCATTACACGCTGGAACGAGACACTTGCGCCCAATTTGTACGGTATTGAGCTTGCAGTCAAGTCTGATCTGACATTCAATGAATGGAGCGAGATGAATCTTAACCTCAAGAACGAATTCGTCTCCCGTATCCTGATGGAAGACTCCTTCTACGAATCATTCTACCCGCAGGATTTGACCATTCGACTCGATGAGATGATAGTGGATGGATTCGCGTCACGCAATTCCATTAGTACGCTGCGACCATTAATTAATATGATTGTGGATACGAATGCCGTGCGCGATGGCGATTTCCTGAGGCGTAAGGAGAAATTCTATAAGAGCGAGCCGTTACCGCAGCTCCCCTTCTTCAACGAGTAACCGGTTACGTCATCACTGAGGCCATCATCATATGATCTTCGTTATTGCGAAGTAGTGCCCATTGCGATAATATAATTAGTCATAGAGAGACAGAAAATTCTAAATGCTATGGAGGGTAAACCAATGTATAAAGTTTTGGTATCAGATCCCATCAGTGATATGGGCATACAGCTGCTCTTCGATGCTGAAGACGTCACGGTGGACAAGAAAACCGGATTGAGTGAGGACGAACTGGTCGCGCTTATTCCTGAATATGACGCACTGCTCGTACGCAGCCAGACCAAGGTTACCAGCAGAATTATGGAAGCCGGGCACAAGCTCAAGGCAATTGGACGAGCCGGAGTCGGTGTCGACAATATCGATCTGGACGCAGCCACACAGCATGGGATCGTAGTCATTAACGCGCCAGACGGCAATACAATTACAACCTGTGAGCATGCCTTCGCTATGATGATGGCACTGGCTAGACATATACCACAAGCGCA
Organism: Bacillota bacterium; assembly: GCA_023441055.1. GTDB lineage: Bacteria > Bacillota > Bacilli > Paenibacillales > UBA4045 > JAEZQY01. Next base: position 10,131 of record JAEZQY010000048.1, read on the forward strand.
TAAGAAAACCGTTAGCGGTGAGTGGGACCGCAAGACATTCCTCGGTGTTGAGCTTCGCAACAAGGTGCTCGGCGTAATCGGAATGGGACGCATCGGCAGTGAAGTCGCGAAGCGCGCCAAAGCGTTCGGGATGGACATCATCGGCTATGACCCGTTCTTGACGGAGGATCGCGCGGAGAAGCTTGGTGTCAAGCTCGGTTCCGTCAATGAGATCTGCGCCAAAGCAGACTTCATGACCCTCCACACCCCGCTTACCAATGAGACGCGCCATATGATCGGCAAGGACCAATTCGAAATTATGAAGCGCGGCATGCGTATCATAAACTGTGCGCGCGGCGGATTAGTAGATGAACTGGCACTGGTAGAGGCTGTTGAGGAAGGCATTGTAGCCGGTGCTGCATTCGATGTATTCGAGGTGGAGCCTCCCGCTGCGGATCATCCATTCCTGCATCATCCACGAATCATTGTAACGCCTCACTTAGGCGCGTCTACAATTGAAGCGCAGGAGAATGTCGCAATTGACGTATCGGAGGAAATTCTACACGTTCTGCGTAGCGAACCGTTCAAGAACGCTGTCAATATGCCACCTGTTCCAGCAGCCACCTTGAGCAAGCTTCAGCCTTACTTCGTACTCGGCGACAGTATGGGCCGGTTCCTCGCCCAGTTCGCTGAAGGCCCCGTTCAAGAAATCAACATCAGCTACTCTGGGGAGCTCGCGGAAATCGATACCATGGTGCTGACTCGATACATTGTCAAGGGCGTTCTAAGCCACCACTTGGGCACCGAGCAGGTCAATATGATTAACTCCCTGCATCTAGCCAAGCAGCGTGATGTGAATGTCGTAATGAATAAATCAGTATCAACTGGCAAGGGCTTCACGAACCTAGTTACCTTGAAGCTCAAGACGAAGTCTGAGGAACGCTCTATCTCTGGAACATTGCTTAATGGCTACGGCCCTCGCATTGTGCAGATTGATCAATTCTCAGTAGATGTAGCTCCTGAAGGCAATTTCATCCTGGTCGCACACAATGACCGACCTGGTATTGTCGGCCGCCTGGGCACTGTGCTGGGGAATAATGATGTTAACATCGCCACCATGCAAGTTGGACGTAAGGTTATCGGCGGGTCAGCTATCATGATTTTATCGATTGATAAATTCGCATCCGACACGGTCATCGACGAGCTGGAGAAGCTGCCTGAAATCATTAAGATCAAGGAAGTCGTTCTGTAAATTCACCTATTGGGATTCCATATAGAAGACCGCTTGGTTACTGGTAATAAACAGTAACCAAGCGGTCTTCTTTGCAGCAACATTTATGTTTCACGAACAACAAGATTAATAGTGGGATTTGGACAGCTTTCGCCATACCATGTCATTTGCTAACAGCGCTACACCACTAGGTGAAAGTGCCTGTGGGTAGTTTAATCGTGAAGGTCGTTCCTATGCCGACTGTGCTGCGCGCTTCAATGATACCGCGATGGGCCTCAATAATATTCTTCACGATCGACAGGCCCAGTCCCGTGCCGCTGTTCTTGCCTCTTGTCCTCGCCTTGTCTCCTTTGTAGAAGCGTTCGAAGATATAGGGCAGATCCTCTTCAGAGATACCGTGACCTTGATCAGCCACCACAAGCTCGATAGCCGGATATTCATTCATTGTTGATACTGCAGCTGTTAAAGTAATCGTCGTATGAGAAGATGAATGACGGATGGCATTATCAAGTAGATTAGTCAACACTTGCTCGAGCCGGTCCTCATCTCCAAGTGCCAGCTTCAAACTCTGCTCATCTTGTATAAAGACAAGTTCGATATGCCTCTCCTTCGCCATTACCGAGAACTTGCGAATCATGCGGCCTAGCAGCGCGGACACATCAACCTCGCCAAGCACGAGCTCTAAACGTCCGGCTTGCATACGAGCCAGGTCCAGCAAGTCCTTAACGAGACGGCTCATCCGCATGGATTCATCATTAATAATTTGCGCGAGCTCTCTTCGCTCTTCGGCCGAGTCCGCGATATCGTCGAGCAGCGCTTCACTATAGCCCTGCATCATGGCCAGCGGAGTACGCAGCTCATGTGACACATTCGCCACGAAGTCCGTCCGCAGCTTCTCTAGACGAAATTCCTCCGTAACATCACGCAGTACTGCGACTGCGCCTTGCAGCGCTTGGCTCGCGTATAGCGGCGCCATGACAACAGACCAGACGCCATTACCCACATTCAGCCTGGTGGCGACCTGCATCTGACCTTCTAACACCTGATGATAGACAGACATTAAGGGGTCAGGAAGACGCCCATTCAATACGCGTCCTTCTTCCTCATCATCTTGGCTCCAGCGAATTTGCCCCCATTCATCGAGTAAGGATTTCCCTTGCGGATTGGATAGGATCACGGTCCCTTCGGCATCGAACGTAATGACTGCATCAGTCATACTTTTGAGTACACTGGATAATCGATCACGCTCTAGGCTCAAATCGACGATTGTGCGTTCCAGCTCTTCCGCCATGTGATTCATAGCCTTAGCTAATTGGCCAATCTCATCATTAGAGATGACGGGAACCCGTGTGGAATAGTCGCCCTGAGTCATAAGATCAGCCGCCTTCTTCATGTGACCTAACGGACTAGTGATCCGTGAGGACAGGAAGAAAGCGAAAATTGTAGTAAGGGTGAATCCAGCTATACCGACGTATATGAACAATCTCTTCACGTCGCTGGCATTCGTGAACGTATGATCGACATACTGCATCAGGAACAGTCCGATCGATAACAGAACGATCGCGACCAGAATGATAATTGTTCCCCACAGCTTGACTACAACATTCCTGAATAAACCCACTTACTTGGGTACCTCAAGCTTGTATCCGACACCCCATACGGTCGTAATCATCGCGGCAGAATCCGGGGACACCTTGTTCAGCTTCTCGCGAAGCCGCTTCACATGCGTATCGACCGTACGGAGATCGCCGAAGAATTCGTAATTCCATACATCCTTCAGCAGCTGCTCACGCGAGAATACCTTATCCGGCGATGACGCCAAATAATGCAGCAGCTCATATTCCTTGGGTGTAAGACTGATTTCCTCACCACCGGCCGTTACCCGATGAGCATCATGCTCAATGATCAGATGTGGGAAGACAATGTCATTGCTGCCTGCATACGACTTCGACAAATATGCGGTAGCTGAGGATCTGCGTATAATCGCCTTGACCCGATAGATGACCTCACGGGGACTGAACGGCTTCACTACGTAATCGTCGGCGCCGGATTCGAACCCTTGTACGCGATTCGCTTCCTCACCTCTTGCTGTTAGCATGATGACAGGCGTAGACTTATGCTCTCGCAGCTTCAGGCAAACCTCATTGCCATCCATGCCGGGCATCATAAGATCTAAGACGATTAGCGCATATTCATGCTCCATCGCCAGCTTAAAGGCGGTCTCTCCATCCTCCGCTTCGTCAATCTCATAGCCTTCCTTCTCCAGATACATCCGCAGCAGTCTGCGAATACGTTCTTCGTCATCGACAACAAGTATGCGGTTGGAATAATCACTCATATCGATTCACCTCTATACGCCAGCATAGGAATGCAAGCCGGCGATGATCAGATTAACACCAACTAGCGTAAACATAACGACCAAGAAACCAATCACGGCAAGCCAAGAGGACTTGAGGCCATGCCAACCGCGCGATAGACGAAGATGCAGATAGACGGTATAGAATAGGAAGGTAATTAATGCCCACGTCTCCTTCGGATCCCAGCCCCAGAATCTTCCCCATGCCTCATGCGCCCAGATCATCGCGAACAATAGTGCGCCAAGCGCGAATATCGGGTATCCGATCGCAATCGCGCGATAGCTGATTTCATCGAGATCATCCGGTTCAATATTTCCCATCCATCGTTGCATGACAACACCGATCGGTCTGCGAAGCACTAGACGAAGCAGACCATAGACCACGAGTCCTGACAAGGCTGACCAGACGATTGTATTCAGCTTGCGAGCGGAATTAAGTCCCTTCATCCAGGATGGCGCTTCTATACCACTGGCTTGTAAGCCCAGAAATTCATCCGCGTTAATGACAGTCGCTTGATCAGGTATAATCAGCGGCGGAAGTTCATATTTTACAGATTTCGTGACGGTCACCCAATTACCCAACTCATCCTTCTCATCGAATGGATAATCGTAGCTGGCGGTATAACCGATGGCAGTGAAGATATTCGTAATTAGAATAAACCCGATTACGGATGAGATGACATAGAAGGTAAATTCAATTCCCCTCTTACTACGCTTGGTAGACTTATCCTTCTTGCTGTAATCGATTGTTCGCAGCAGGTACATGAATCCGGCTGCGAAACCGACCGCGAAGAAAGCTTCTCCCAACGCTGCGGTAGTAACGTGGATGTAGAGCCACTTACTCTGCAGCGCAGGAATCAGGGGCTGAATTTCCCTCGGGAATACAGCCGCATAGGCGAGCAAGATAATGGTGATCGGCAGTGCGAACAAGCCGAGCAGCGGTGTCTTATATATCATGTAAAGGACGATGATAGCCGCTACGACCAGCATGGCCAGCATCGTCAGAAACTCGAACATATTCGCGGTTGGAATATGACCGGAGCTAATCCATCTAGTAACAAAATAAATCAAATGCAGGATAAATCCGATGAACAACAGTGCGACAGCGCCTCGCCCCCAGCGCGCTTGATGCCGCTGCGGGTCCCGTCCACTCCAGCCTTTGCCGAACAGGCCAATCGCGAAAAGCAAGAAAGCGACAATATACAGAATAAAAGCAATAAGCAGCGCATTACTGCTAAGTTCAGCTAGCGTCACGTTGAGATCCCCCCATTATTCAGTTGCTTCTGGTCGACTTCAATACCGGCCTTGGTTAGAATTTCAGCTAGCTCGCTCCGAATTCCGAACCAATTCTTATTCGTATGCGCGCCAATTGTAATGGCGTTCCCGTCGTCAATTCTAATCCAAATCCGTCGATGCTGCCAGTAGATGCCCATCGCGACACCGATAATGAAAATGACGCCGCCTACCAAGACATATGGCAATGCGCGATCAATTCTTATATTCAGATATGACGTATACTGCGAGATGCTAACATCCTCCATCGATTGCGCACCAAGATCAAGTCGGGCGGCCAGTTCACCATTAAGCTTGTCCTGACTGAAGCGCTCCTTGTCGATCTCTCTCGGGAAGTAGATGAAGATCTCTCCTTCTTCCGGCAGATCGGGTCCCTCCACCAAGAAGATGTAGGCGGGAGACAGAGGCGATCGAGATATCGTAACCGGCGAGCCCTGCTCATTCAGTCCAAATTCCGGATAATAATCACGAAGTGTTAATCGATATGGCCCTGCTTCATAGGTTTCCTCTGGATTTAGCGTACTCAGCGCCAATGGTCCATATACCTCGTTGGTCTTAAGGTCCGTTAAGTATGCGTTAATCGCCGTGATTTGAGGGGTGTTACGATAATCGAATTGATAGGCAAGCAGTCCCTTGTAATTAAACGGTTTATTCACCTGTATATCCTGTCGTTGCAGCTCATGCAAGACCGGCTCACCGCTGCCTGCATCGCAATTCGCCGTACACTCGTACAGCACCGCCTTCGTCTCGAACAGCTTCGGTACGACCCGCCCTTGGCCGCGGAATTCAGAAGGCAGATCATCTTCCGTGTAGAATTCCACGGTGAATTGCTCATTCAACAAATAATAGGGTGTGTCGGGAATCGGTGTAGGCTCACCTTCTAGGAATCCGAGATACTGATCCATATACCACCCCGGGTAACTGCGCAGCAGCAGCGCCAACAAGAGGATAATCAGTCCGATGTGATTGATATAAGGGCCCCACCGGCTAAATCGATGCTTCTCTGCAAGCAGCGCGCTGCCTTCGGCATGGACCCGGTATCTCTTCTTCTTAAGCAAGGGCGCAATCTCATTCAGGAATTGCCCCGCTGCATTTCCCGAAGATGCGTTGTAGCGCGCTTCGGGAAGAACGCCTTGATAGACGACCTTCTGACGGGTTAGGAAGCTCATATGCTTCTTGATTTGCTGCTTGCTAAGTGCTCGATACAGAGGAAGCACACGGTCAAGACTGCAGATGACTAGCGAAGCGCCAATCATCAAGAGCAGCACCTTGAACCACCAGGTGTTGAATGTATCTGAGAAACCCAAGAGATAATACCACATTCCGAGCGTTCCATAATTGCCTTCATAATACTCAGCTGGATCAATGCCAAGGAAGGTGTTCTCTTGCGGATAAATGGTGCCTAATGCTGATAATGCTGTTGTAATGAAAATAATAATGACGGCATTGCGAACGGAGGAGAAGAAACGCCAAACACGGTCCACCACAGATGGATGCTCCTTCTGGGATCTCCGCGCAACCCCATCATAACGCATTTCTAGAAGGCCGGAGCCGACTTCATCTTCTAGCGGCTTTCCGCAATATTCGCACAGCAGTGTGCCGACCGGGTTTTGGTGGCCGCATTCACACTTGGTATTCTGCAACAAGGATACCACCTCCGATCCTGCTTCATGATCTCATCAGTGATGCTAATATTCGACTTAGGTAAGCTTCATTCATCTCACCTTCGCGTACCTCCACGATCTTCCCGCTGCGGTCTACGAACACCGTCGTCGGATAGGCCGTAACCCCATATTGCTTGCGCACCGTATCACGATCCATCAAGATGGGGAAGGAGAGCGCGTACTGCTTAACGAACGCCTTGACCGTAATGAGTGGATCATTCTCATTGACGCCAAGAACTACGAGTCCTTGATCTTTATATTGTTCATAATATTGCTCGATCAGCGGCATTTCATTAACACATGGCGGACAATAGGTCCCCCAGAAATTAATCACGACAACGTGGCCGTCATAATCAGACAGCGACCGCTCGCCGCCTTGCATGAGCGGCAATGTGAAGCCTGGCGCCCGATCACCCGCCTTGGGAATCTCCGTCTTGCTGAATAAGCTCGTCGCCAATGTGAATACGCCGATGGCGACAATTCCGATCAGTATGATGATTTGCATAGGTTTCCGATAACGTTTCATTGTCTGCACCTGCCTTGTGAGAAGGATCACTTCTTCCCATTATAGCCGATTTGGATATGCTGGAATTTCGAAATTTATGTGTCTTTTACTCGTTCTCCGCGGATATTCATCAATTCCTTCACTTCAGAGGCCGTTAAGGTCCGATACTTCGAGCGAGCCAGACCATGCAGAGTGAGCGAGCCGTACTGAACACGCTTCAAGCGAATTACTGGATAGTTAACGGACTCGAACATACGTCTGACCTGTCTGTTCCTGCCTTCATGGATCGTAATCGAGATGATGGATTCCTGTTCGTTCGCGGCAATATCGTGATATTCCACCACTGCTGGAGCAGTCATGCCGTCCTCCAGCTTGATGCCACGAGCCAGCTGCTCGAGCACACTTCCATGGGGGACGCCCTTGACCGTCGCATGATAGGTCTTGGGGACATGAAACTTGGGGTGAGTCAGTCGGTTCGCGAATTCGCCGTCATTCGTGAGCAGCAGGAGTCCTTCCGTTTCGTAATCGAGCCGACCGACCGGATAGACCCGCTCCTTAACATCCTTCATAAAATCCATAACTGTCTTCCGTCCACCTGGATCCGTAACGCTTGTAATACAGCCCTTCGGCTTATGGAACATCAGATAGACCTTCTTCTCAGAACCAATAGGACGCCCATCGACCATGATGGCGTCCGTACCTGGCGTAACCTTGGTGCCGAGCTCGGTAATGGTCTCCCCATTCACTTGAACTCTGCCCTCTTGTATAATTTGCTCGCACTTCCTACGCGAACCGATACCGGCCGCGGCGAGCACCTTCTGTAAACGTTCCATTCGCTCATTTCACCTCACCCATTATGATACTCGTAAGGGGAGGAAATCACAAGTTACGAGAATACAAGGAGGCAGATGGCTACAGCTGCGACAAACCCGACTAAATCTGAGAACAAGCCTACTTTCAATGCATATTTGGTCCGGCGAATTCCGACTGCTCCAAAATAGACAACCAATACATAGAAGGTCGTGTCGGTGCTGCCTTGAATCGTGGAGGCCATTCTGCCGATCAGGGAATCTGGACCATGCTGCTGCATCAGATCCGCTGAGTAGGCCAGCGAGCCCGATCCAGTAATGGGCCGCAGCAACGCAAGCGGCAGAACGTCCGCGGGAACGCCCAATCGATCTAGAGCAGGACTGATGAGGCCTATAATCGCATCCAGCGCGCCCGAAGCCCGGAAGATGCTGATCGACACCATCATACCAACCAGATGAGGGATGATTTTGATCGCGGTGTCAAAGCCGTCCTTGGCCCCGTCAATGAATGACTCATAGACCGGTACCTTCTTATAAGCAGCGTATAGCGGAATAAGAACAATGACCAGCGGGATAGCCCAGGACGAGATCGCTTGAATCAGGCTGAACATGCTACCCTCCTCCAGTTCTTCTTCGCTCTTGTCGACGATACCATCGATCTGCCGCAATCGCCGCAGCTGTTGCTATGGCAGTAGCGATCAGCGTTGTCCCAATAATCTCAGCCGGATTAGCGGAACCGTAATTCAATCGAACCGCCAGAATCGTAGTTGGGATGATCGTTATACTGGACGTATTGATAGCCAGCAGTGTACACATTGCCGGAGTCGCGGTGTTCGGGTCCGGATTCAGCTTCTGCAGCTCTTGCATCGCCTTGATGCCCATAGGCGTCGCAGCATTGCCCAGGCCCAGAATGTTCGCGCTCATATTCGTCAGAATATATCCCATCGCCGGATGACCGCTAGGGATGTCGGGGAATAGCAAGCGAATGAATGGTCGAATCAGCGCAGCCAGCTTATCCAGCAGACCCGCTTGCTCCGCAATGCGCATCAACCCAAGCCAGAACACGATGACACTGATCAGCCCCATGCTGACCGATACGCCCGACTTCGCGCCGTCGAACAGCGCTGCCGTCGCCGCATCGATATTCCCATTCACACCTGCATAGATTACCCCGGATACGATGAAGAAAAGCCAGATCCAATTGACCAAGTTTGATTCCTCCTCCAGGAAGCCGTTCATAAGCGAACTCCGACTGCACTTGATCGTATCGCTTATACAGTGAAGAGCGCGCCGGCTAGCTGCTTCATTACTACAAGCCACTCCACATATAAGTGACTCGTTACTGGATGCCGCTTCTCATAGAGCGGCATTCTGGCTACCGACTCGTCGCCTAGCTTAATTACCCCATAGCCCCTGATGCCTAGTCGCGCCTGTACACTGTCTGCCGATTCCTCCACAATCTCATAAGTGACTCGCTTATACTCCTCATCCGACAGTGGGTACATGATAGATGCTGGACTAACCAGGTCGGTTCCCGGATAGCTAGATCTGGCCTCATAGATCGCGCGCAGTGGAAACTGCTTGAATCCATATTCCAGCATTCGCGCATGATCCGCCCAGTCATTGCCGTCATTCAAAGTCACTGCCGCCAGCTGCTGACCGCTGCGAGTAGCAGAGGACACCAGTGTACGCCTGGCTGTCTTCGTATAGCCGGTTTTTACCCCATCTGCGCCATCGAACAGATGGAGCATCTTGTTCTTGTTGCGCCATAGATGATCCCACTTCTCATAGCTGTTAGGCACCTTAATAGACGGGGTTTTCACAATATCGCGGAATACCGGATTATGTAGACAGTAAGCGGTGAGCCTAGCCAGGTCGTTCGCGCTGGAGAGATGGCCATCTGCGTCCAGTCCATGTGGATTTTCGAAGTGCGTATTCGTCAGCCCCAGCAGCTCAGCCTTTTCATTCATCATCATGACGAAGCCTTCCACAGTTCCGCCTACATGCTCAGCAATCGCGGTAGCCGCATCATTGCCTGATCGAAGCATAAGGCCGTACAGCAGATGCTGCAGACTCATCTCTTCTCCCAAGCGCAGGTAGATCGAGGAGCCTTCTACACCGTATGCATGGACACCGACCTTCACTTTATCTGATAATTGACCATACTCTATCGCGACGATTGCGGTCATAATCTTAGTCAAGCTTGCGATTCTTAGCGGCGTATCGCCATTATGGCTGTATAATAGTCGACCAGAAGTTACATCGATAAGCGCAGCGGCCTGCGCATGAGTGGATACGTCGGGCGCTGCTGTTGCAGGATGCGGCCACAACGCCGCCGCGCCAATCAAGATTGACATTACTATTGCTAACCCTCTCATCCTCATGCATAACCTCCTAGTTATATTCGTGCTACCGCTGCCTACCTGTCCGATGGCGGCTTTACTTTATGTATATGCGTGTCCACTGCGGATATGAATGCGGGAATATGGTACGATAACCCTATAGCAATTGGATAGGATAAGGTGAGATAAGGGGGAAGGAATCGGATGAATTTCCGTTGCTCGGATGAGCATGTGTTGAAGCTCAACAGCTGGCTGCCGACTGCAGCTAGCGCGCAGGGTGTCGTATTGATCGTACATGGTGTTGGCGAATACAGCGAGCGCTACGCGCCAATGGCGACAGCGCTATCCAGTCGCGGATTCGCCGTCTATGCGCCGGACCTGCGTGGTCACGGGGACACAGCCGCTGCCAATGACGCGCCATTCGCGCATCTGGCTGATGAGCATGGATGGGAGCGGATAATCAAGGATATTCATGAATTGGTCCTGCATCTTAGGAGAAGTCATCCGGAGGCCCCCATTTATCTGTTCGGTCACAGCATGGGCTCCCTGCTGTCTCGTCGATTTATTCAGCTCCACGGATCACTCATTCGGGCTGTCGTTCATTCAGCGGCGAGTGCGCCAATGGGTGCTTTAGCCAGACTCGGACTGCTGCTGGCGAAGCTGGAGATCAGACTTATTGGGCGCAGATCCATGAGTAAACGGATGGGCTTCCTGCTCTTCGGCGGCTTCAATCGGGCATTCCGACCGAACCGAACGCCGCATGACTGGATTTCAAGCGTGGAGAGCGAGGTTGATCGGTATATGGCCGACACACGGATCCTGAAGCTATTCTCCGCGGCCTTGTATCGCGATATGATTGACGGCGCGATCCGATTGAATCAGGCTGCGAATATGCGCGGTACACCTCGCGATCTGCCGATGCTGTTCATATCGGGCAAATGCGACCCACTCGGCGACTTCGGCGCAGGGGTACAGCGGACAGCTCAGATGTACGAACGAATCGGCTGTCATCAGATCACGGTCAACCTATACGAAGACGCCCGTCACGAGCTGCTCCAGGAAGCGTGCAGGGAGCAGGTCATAACGGACGTCTATAAGTGGTTAATGAATCATCATTAAGCATAATGGCAAGATACGAAGTGCCCCGGCTTACGCTCCTCCAGCGCTGGCGCCAGCTGTGCGCACTTCTCTGTGGCAAGTGGACAGCGCGTGCGGAAGAAGCAGCCGCTCGGCGGGTTTATCGGACTCGGCAGCTCGCCTGCGAGCACGATGCGCTCACGCGTCGCCTCCACCTCTGGATCCGGAATCGGAATCGCCGACATCAGCGCCTTCGTATAAGGATGCAGCGGCTCTGTGAATAACGCTTCACTGGAAGCCAGCTCCGCGATCTTGCCCAGATACATCACTGCTACACGATCGCTGATATGCTTGACCATCGCCAGATCATGCGCGATGAACAGATAGGTCAACCCCAGCTTCTTCTGTAATTCCTTAAGCAAATTCACAACCTGAGCCTGAATCGACACGTCCAGCGCTGAGATCGGTTCGTCACACACAATGAACTTGGGATCGACCGCTAGTGCTCGCGCAATCCCGATCCGCTGCCGCTGACCACCGGAGAATTCATGCGGATAACGGGCAGCATGGTCCGCGTTCAATCCGACTAGCTCCAGCAGCTCATGCACCCGCTTCCTGCGCTGGGCACGTGAGCTTACAAGCTTATGAATATCCAGCGGCTCGCCAATGATATCCTCAACGGTCATTCGAGGATTAAGCGAAGCGTACGGATCCTGGAAGATCATCTGCATGTTGCGTCTGGCAGCCATTAATTCAGACCCCGACAATGTATATAGATTCTTCCCGTTCAGATTCACCTCACCGGAAGTCGGCTCGTACAGTCTGAGCATGGTACGTCCGACTGTAGACTTGCCGCACCCGGATTCCCCCACCAGTCCCAGCGTCTCGCCCTCTTGAATGGAGAAGGAGACATCATTGACAGCCTTCAGCCCGCTGCCACGTCCAAGATCGAATGTCTTCACAAGCTTCTTTACTTCTATTAATGGCACTTGCTGTGTCGATTCGACCATCAGGCTCCACTCCCCTCTCCACCGTCGCTCGCTGCCGCGGCCATCTCATGCAGCAGCCAGCACTTCGAGCGATGCGTATCGGATACATCCGTGAAGTCTGGGTCCTGCTTGTCACAGATGCGCATTGCCTCGGAGCAGCGGCTGTAGAAGCCGCATCCAACAGGCGGATTGATCAGATCGGGCGGTGTACCATGAATCGGAATCAGCGATTCATCCTTCCGTTGATCAAGCCGCGGAACCGAACGCAGAAGCCCTCTCGTATACGGGTGCTTCGGATTCTTGAATACTTCCCACTTCGTACCCGTCTCGATCACCTTCCCGGCATACATGACGACAATGCGGTCACATACATCCGCTACAATGCCTAAATCATGTGTGATCAAGATGATTGACATATCCAGCTTCTGTTGGAGATCCTTCATCAATCTTAGAATTTGCGCTTGAATCGTCACATCTAGCGCAGTTGTCGGTTCATCTGCTATGACTAGCGATGGGTTGCAGGCCAGCGCGATCGCGATCATCACACGTTGACGCATCCCGCCCGAGAACTCATGCGGATACTGCTTGAGTCGCGACGGCGCATTCGGAATACCGACCAGCTCCAGAAGCTCGATCGCCCGGGCTTCTGCTTCTCCCTTATCCAGTCCGAGGTGGCGAGTCAGCACTTCAGTGATTTGCTTACCTACGGTCATTGTCGGGTTGAGTGAGGTCATCGGATCCTGGAAGATCATCCCGATCTCCTTGCCTCGCACCTGCCGCATTTCTTTATCTGTTAAATCGAGTAGCTCTGTACCCTTGAATCGAATCGAAGATCCGGGCTTAATCTCTCCCGGCGGAGTGGGGATCAGACGCATGATCGTCTGAGCGGTCACACTCTTCCCGCAGCCGGATTCACCTACGATCGCGACCGCTTCTCCCTTGCCTACCGTAAAGTTCACGCCGCGCACTGCCTGAACATCGCCATCGCGTACCCGGAATGACACCCGCAGATCTTCAACCTCTAGAATTGTCTCCATGCACACACACCTCCTATCGTTTCATCTTCGGATCGAGCGCGTCGCGCAGTCCGTCACCGAATACATTGAACGCCAGCATAGTTAAGCTAATTAGAACAGCAGGGAACAGCATTCTCCACGGGAATATCCGCCATGAGCTCAGCGCATCATTAATCATCGATCCCCAGGATGCCGCCGGCGATTGTACACCCAGTCCCAGGAAGCTGAGGAATGCCTCAGCGAATATAGCGGACGGCACGGATAACGTAAGGGTAACAATGATCGGGCCCATCGCATTAGGGATTAAGTGCTTGAATAGGATACGGAAAGCGCCAGCGCCCAGCGACTTGGATGCCAGAACATACTCTTGATTCTTCAACTGCATAATCTGCCCGCGCACCATCCAGGCCATGTTCACCCACCCAGTCAGACCAAGCGCCAGCACAATCGTGAACATACTTGGCTCGAACACAACAATTAAGATAATCACAATCAATAAGTACGGAATGGAATATAGTATCTCTGCGAACTTATTCATGACATTATCGATACGTCCACCGAAGTAGCCCATAATCCCACCGTACACAACACCCACGAACACATCGATCAGAGCTGCGTAGATCCCAACCTGCAAGGAGATCGAGGCACCCTTCCAGGTACGCGTGAACATATCTCGTCCGAAATCATCGGTACCGAACCAGTGCTCGGAGGATGGCGGCTTATTCGTATTCATGAGATCATTCGTATAATAATCATAGCCCGATATATAAGGCCCGATAATCGCCATAATGCCTAGTATCAGCAAGAAGCAGAGACCAGCCATGGCCACCTTATTCTTCCGAAGCCGCTGCCAGGCGTCCTGCCAGGCCGATAAACTCTTACGGCTGATCACTTCCATCTCGCGCTTCTCTGTGACCGGAGCGAAGTCCTCTATCGACAACGTCATCAGCGGCTTGGCATCAGGCTTCAGTTGCTCAGACATTTACGCCCCCTCCTTTCCACTCGAGAGCTTAATGCGCGGATCGATCAGCACATAGGCCACGTCTGTCAATAATCTGGCAACCATCAAGAGTATACCGTAAAATAGAGCAATGCCCATGATCAAGGTATAGTCCCGATTGGTAACACTCTGCACGAAGTACTTGCCGAGTCCAGGCACACCGAAGATCTGCTCGATAACGACAGAGCCCGTAATAATATTAGCCGTCAATGGTCCCAGGTAAGTGACAACAGGAAGAATCGAATTGCGAAGCGCATGCTTCACGAGAATCACTGCGCCCGGCAGCCCCTTCGCCTTCGCTGTGCGAATGTAATCCGCATGCAGCGCCTCCAGCATCGTCGACCGGGTCAATCGCGCGATGAACGCGATGGGCATCGCCGATAAAGCTAGCACGGGTAAGACATAATCCAGCGGATCATTCAAGCCGGCGACATCGAAGATGCGCAGCTTCACAGCGAACACATACTGCAGGAGCGTTGCGAGCACGAAGCTAGGAACTGATATTCCGATAACCGCCACCAGCATAGTCAGATGGTCCAACAGCTTGCGATGCTTAAGCGCCGCTATTAAGCCCAAGCCTACCCCTACAGCAGCGGAGAAGAGCACCGCCAATCCACCGAGTCTTGCCGAGTAGCCGACTGAATCTTTAATGATGCGTTCAACGGTCCAGTATTGTCTCTTCATCGAGACGCCCAGGTCGAAGTGAAGCAGATTATTCATATACATGACGTATTGCTTCATAATCGGTTGGTCAAACCCGTACCTGGCCTCTATATTCGCCTTTATTGCTGGCGGTATCGCTTTTTCGCTCTGAAAAGGATCGCCGGGGATCGCTTTCATCAAGAAAAAGGTAGCCGATGCAAGAATGAATAAAGAAATGAGTGTATAACCAATTTTCACTAAGATGGCGCGCACCACGGCTAATCCCCTCCTACTAACCTCTACACCTCATCTTACTCAATCTATTTCGCTGAGGTCTATTATGAATTATTACCATTTCTCACAATCGTTGATCCGAATAGGAAAGAGGCATATTCCTGATGGGTTCGGTGTATACGCCTCTATACTTCGTCGAGCAATGATCTCAAATCTATTCCGCAGCGATGTGGCCGCGATTAAAGTCGATGTTGCCAGCGTAATCGATGATAACATCCTTCACATAATCTCTGTTCATCCATACAGCTGTGTAATAGTAAATCGGCATAATAATCATATCATCCATCAGCATCTTCTCAGCCTCTGCGATGTAATCCATCCGCTTCTGAGCATCGGTCTCGGCGTATGCGCTCCTGACCAGCTCATCATAGGCCGGGTTCTTCCAGCCGGTATCATTATTGCCACCAGTAGACACGAAGATGTCAATGTAGGTCATCGGATCGTCATAATCGGCTCCCCAACCAGCCCTTGCAATTTGGTAGTTAAGATTGGTTCGATTACTGAGCAGCACGCCGAATTCCTGAGATTCAATCTTCACTTCGATCCCCAGGTTCTGGCGCCACATATCGGTAATCGCCGTTGCAACCTTCGTATGCCCTTCCCCTGCATTATGAATAAGCGTTGTCGTCGGGAATGCGGTTAGTCCTTGCTCTTGCAGCCCTTCAGCAAGCAGCTTCTTGGCCTCTGCGTAGTCCTCCGTAAAGAAGTCATCCGGCACTTCATCGCGGTACGGCTTGCTCACACCGCTGACACCGCCGACGAATCCGAAAGCAGGCTGCTGTCCGCCCTTGGTCACCTCATCCACGATTAGCTGGCGATTGATCGCCATGGACAGCGCCTTGCGCACCTTAGCGCTTGCGAATGGCTGCGCTGTCGTGTTGAACACATAATAGTAGGCGCTGGCAATCGGCTTGATCTGCAAATTGGATTCAGGATCTTCCCTGAGCTGAGGGATCATGTCAGTCGGAATTTCACCAATCGGCCGCCCTGCCCAATCCAGCTCCCCGGTTTCATACATACCAAGTTCTGTAGCGGAATTATCAATCATGGATAGACGGACTTCGGTGAAATTAATCTCGTCCTTGGCATAGTAATTCTCATTAGGAACCAGACTGATTAATTCACTGTGCAGCCATTCGTTCAGCTTGAACGGTCCATTCGATACGAATGTGGATGCCTCAGCTGCCCATGCTGGATTAGCTTCGACTGTTGCTTGATGTACCGGGTAATACGTGAAGAACGCGGTAAGCTTCAGGAAGTAGGGAGTTGGATTCTCCAATTCGACGACTAGTGTATGATCGCCCTCCGCTTTCACACCTACCTCAGTGAAGTCGGTAATCAATCCTTCATTAAACGCCTGGGCATTCTTGATATAATATAATTGATACGCATAGGGCGCGACTTGCTCCGCATTCGGATCGAGCACTCGTCTCCATGCGTATTCGAAGTCGCTTGCTTTCACAGGGTCGCCATTGGACCATTGGGCGCCTTCGCGAATCGTGAAGGTGTATGTCTTGCCATCATCACTGATCTTCCAGCTCTCGGCCATGCCTGGCTGAACTTGCGCCTCAGTATCCAGTCGGGTCAGACCCTCGAACGCTGCATTAAGCACCGTGAACGAGTTATTGTCCTGCGACAAACCGGGATCCAATGAAGGCGGCTCAGAGAACAAATTCATACGGAAAACCTGCTCGGCTGCCTTATCCCCTCCCGTATTGTTCTTCCCATTGTTGTTCTCATTCTTGTCACCGCATGCCGCAAGTACAGCGCTGAAAGCGAGGACAACGGCTAGAGACAGCGTCAGCATTCTACGATTGAACATCTGCATGTGAAACCCTCCTATTAGGTGTAATACTTGTAGGACTGAATCTTTGATAAGGTTAGAAGTTCCCCAGATGAATCCCTGTTATGTACATCTTGATGCCACTTTCAATCGTGTACGCACGGAATGGACAACTGTCTCTCCTCACCGAATAGATTTGTTAGTAATAGTAATCTATCCATAACATTTTTAATGTGAATTAAATCACACAGATAGATGTCAGCCTGTTTACAGGCAAAACAAAAAAGCCGGCGCGGCCGGCTTAATCATCCTAATGCTATATAGTTGACTATCAATTAGAAATCCTTGGGACGCTGCTGCCCGAGGACAATTTCTACTGCATGTGTTAATTCACGGAACACATCGGATTCATGCTTCGTTCTAAGCTGCGTCTTAGTCAGAATTCCGCCCTTCTCCGTAGTCACATATTTAGTGGGCAATCTGTTGAGTGCGATTGCCAGTACATCGCTAAACTTAAGATCATCGAGTTGCTTGTCCAATTCCGGATGCCGGGTAATCAATTCCTTCAAGCAATCGAATACTAAACCCTCCATCATATTATGCACCTTCATAGTTTGTACGCCTCCTCTAAGAAGTGAATATATTCTGCAAGATCGAGATTATCATAAACAGGATATAGAACAATGCTAACACAAGAAAGCCCAGTCGCCATACAGCGCGGAAAATCTTAGGCAAATCGATCTTGCCTCGCTTGCGGTTCTGAATGTTGCCGAGCAAGCCCGTAAGCAATAACAAGAAAAGTAGAATGATCCAAATGCCTCGGAAGCTGGTCTGGAATATTCCATCATAGAGAGCCGCCACCGTGCCAATGAGGAAGAACATCGACACATCCATAGCGCGCTGCACCGCGATCTTCTTATCATTGCCGAATGCGTAGACGGCCAGTCCGACTACCGGGAAGATCAGGAATACGACTAGAGCCAGTGTGGCATATGTATTGATTAAGCCGGTCTTGATCATCTCTAAGATATGCAAGAACAACAAACGCACCACCCGTCAACGGGATTGAACGCTCGCGCAATGGGCATGGACGATCCATTCATGAGCAGGCAGCCGCAATCCAGCTTGCTCTGCCAATCTGAGCAGACTTCCATTCAACCAATTGATTTCTGTGGGACGCCCTGCATCCCGATCTTGCAGCATGGAGGAACGATTGCTGGAAGTGCGTTCGCACACTTGGAGGATGGTCGTCCACAATACAGGATCGACCCGTACACCGACTGCGTGCGCAACTTGCAAGGCCTCTTCATACAAGGTACGCATGACGCGCAGCAGGTACGGAGATTTCAGAAGTTCGCCATTGGTTATGCCATATTGAGCGGTAAGCGGATTGATGATGGCATTCATAATAAGCTTATTCCATACATCAGATGTTATGTCATTCGACAACGAGATGACAAATCCTGCTGCTTTCAGACAATCTTCTAATGCAATTAGCAACTTACCGCGACTATCCGACCAGTCTCCGCCAGCGGAATGCGCGAAACCGAGCTTGGTCCACCCAGCTCCGGTATGCCTGACACTCGTCGGCGAAGTCTTCCATGCGCCTTCTGTTGTAATCGCGATCGCTACGCGAGCATTGCCTAACACGCCCGCCAGCCGCTCGGCATGACCAATTCCATTCTGGTAGCACACGACAATGCCGCCTGGCTTGATCGCCTTATTCAACAGCTCAGACAAGGCGTCATCGATGTGCGCCTGCTTCACCGTCAGCAGCGCAACGTCAACCGGCCCGAGCTGTCCTGTCTCCAACTGCTGGATATATGCTTCTGTACTATACGCGCGCACGCGGCGGCGTCTATGAACGCCCTGTTCAAATAGCTCGATTCCTTGTTCACAGATGGCATGCGATTGTTCCGGGGTGCGTGTAATTACAATGGGCGGGCAATTGGTCAATTTAGCAGCTAGCAGCATGCCGATTGATCCTGCGCCTATAATGGATATCTTCATAGGTTGACTATAGCATGGTTTGACAGCGCGAGAAAAGCCCTGCGCATTCCTGCGCAGGGCCTTAGCGTCAACCTATTCTATTCGTTCCAGGTTTCCGTTCTCATCCATCTTGAATCTGGCCTTCTGTTCATCCTCATCTTCGGCGAGAAAAGCGAGCTTCCTCGCGCGATCCATAATTTGAATCAACGCCTTGTAGTCATCATTGATGGTCCGATAATCCGTCTGAACAACGTTGACCTCGCCGAGCAGCTTGCTATTCTCCTGACGCAGTACAGTCGCTTCTTCCAGAAGCTCCTTGTTCTCCTTCTCAAGCTGTCTAATCTGCTTGCTCATGTCTTGATAGGTATGCTTCCATTGCCGCAGGAAGCGAATTACTCTATCAATAGAGATCGCCTCGCCTGCAGCATCTGATCGCACCTGCCCAGCCTCCTCGACCTCCGCCTCGGCGGTGTTCGCAGCAACGAGTACGGGCCGCTTATTCCGCTTCTGTCGCTGCGTCTTCGCGATCTGAATCGCTTCCTCATACTTCTTGCGAACATAGCTGTTCCAGCGGAAGCCGCAGGCGGCTGCTGTTCGACCGATCCGATCCCCAACTTCTTCGAATGCTTTTAATTGCGTGCCGCCATCCCGAATATGGCGTAGCGTAACTTCAGCCAGAATGAGATCATCATCTGGACTCCATGCATCTTGTCTAATCGCTGACATCTTACAGCCGATCCTCCTTCCAAACTTAACACGAAAGCAACTTTTTTCCTATTTCATTCTATGCCACTGCTAGAGATCATAGAATCTATTTTCATACTACTTTTTATATCCACTTTCTCCTGAATTCATACATTCTCAATTCGGCGCATGAAATAATTAAATCTGCGAATACTGATGTAAACTTAGCAAGATTACGATTTTCGCCACTGATTAAAGATTTACAATGCCGAGTACTCACGCTATAATGAGCAGTAGCCAACAACTAGGTGTGATATTGAAACATGTGAAAGGGTGGTTAGCAATGGGACGTATGTTCCGTGTTCTTGGATTCTGGACTTTAATCATTGCATTGATGGCACTTGCCGGTAATATGGTGCAGATGGCCTTGCTGTTCTTCTGCCAGACAGCTGCGTTCGTGCTGCTCGGATACATGAACCTCAAAGAGAAGACCTACATACTGCTATTCTGGGGATACCTGGTTCTGGCGTTCCTCGGAATCACCTACTGGTCATTCTTCGAGATGAAGTATCCAATTATCTAGCCGTATGACCTTCACGAACACAAGAAATTTGCGCGAAAGGCGATCCAGTCTAGGCTGGATCGCCTTTCTTCTGTATTAACACTTTGAATGTCTCTCCCATGCCATCTCCGAGCAGTATGGAGCGAATCGCTCGGTTTCGCTTTACGATCGGGTGGAAGGGATCGGACTCCTGATGCGCGGTGAGCCGTTCTAGAACACCAGCCTGCATGAGGAATTGACGCTGCGAACGGAACGTCCAATCTGTCAGACCAGCCGCAACACCCGCTTCAATACAAGCATCAAAGTTAACATGAGCGGTTATGTCCTGTCTGCCTACATGAAGGTAAGGGTTGTCATGCCCCTGATGGCGGTAGTAGCACATGTACGTTCCGCGCATCCGATTGGGCGCATATAGATGTTCCGCTAGATCACCATAATCAATCGTAATCAGCATGCCAGTATGTAAGGCATCCGACGCTGAACGAATCCAAGGAGCTATAGCAGGGTTAAGCTCTAGCAGCTGGCCCTCTTTCAATTCGTCAGGCACACGATGGGAATGCAGCAGCTCACACAGAGGATCTTCAGGCGAGAGAGTCCGCAGCGATTCCATGAATTGACCGTTCTCCTCATCCCAGCCAACCATAATTTCATGGAACTGACTTTGCGTATACTGCAGCCGGTGCACGGGGAAGGCATCCAGCAGTTCATTGGAGAGAATCACAGCACGCTCCGACAGCTTGAATGTGCCCCAATCCTGTGGCGTATAAATCTTTATTTTGCCCGTATGGTGATGTGATAATTGGTTCTGCAGACCACGGTGATAGGCGCTCTTATCTATGATTACGTAGTTGAGCATGCGATAATAGTCCGGATAAGCCTTCTCCAGCTCGTCAAGGATCTGACCGGCCAATCGTCCTGTACCGCCGCCCCATTCTATAAGCTGATAATTGTTCAAGTCGCCATATAACGACCAATACTTAGCAATCTCATGAGCCAGCATCTCTCCCATGATCGTACCGATATGTGAGCTAGTATAGAAATCACCTTGCAGGCCAACCTTGGGTTCACTATTCATATAATACCCGTATTCCGGGTGATAGAGACAGAACTCCATATACGTTCTGAATGTAATCATTCCAGTATGCTCAGCTCGCATCCGCTCTCTAATCAACTGAATAAGTGCCGTGTTCTCTGCAGCATGCATCTCGTTTGACATGACTATTCTCCTATTTAGACAAAGTATGTTTGAACCGTTATGTTTGAACCGTTATAATGATGAAGTCAGCCCTCGTTTTGGAAGCGGGCTGATTGTATAAGTCCTCTTAGAATGGAGATTACCTACCTTGATGAAGCGTAACCTAACTATTCTCATTCTTGCCTGCCTCGTTGCCATCAGCATGACTGGCTGCGTGAATCGAGAACAACTTAAGAATGATTTGACCGTTGCCTTGAAGGGGCATGCTGAGATCCAGTCGTACAGCTTCAGCGGCACCGCCCGACTGAATATGAACACGGCTGACAGCCCAACAGGTATTAGTCCGATCAGCGCTGGGCTGGCGCAGCTGCTCATGAATAGCGAGCTCGTATGGAATGGGGTCGCCTCGCTCGATCCGCTCCAGCTGGAGGTCGACCTGACGCTTGTGCCTGATGGATCCGGACATGTATACGAAATTCCATTGCTTATTCAGAATAACATGATGTATATCCATATTCCAACGCTTAACAGCGAGAATCAGTATATGGCGATTGATTTTGCCGCGCTCAGTGAATTAACAGGCAAGTCCGACACCATCTCCGCGCAGCTGGGACTCGCAGGACAGCTGTTCAGCGAGATCGGATCCACATTCGTATCCGCTATGGATCCTAAGTTTTTCGAATCCTCTGAGCTTGAGGGCGAGATTGCTGGACGAGAGATCACCGCAACCATTAAACCAGAGCAGGCGGATGAGGCCGTCCAGATTTGGTTCAATGCCATGCCGCGCATTCTCGATCAGCTGACGAACGCCTCCTACTTCACGACAGATGCCGCAACTAGCTGGAAGCAGGCGATGTCGCAAGACAAGCAAGCCTATTGGCTCGAGCATGAAGGCGCGGTTGTGCTGCGCGAGCCGGCAGTCCTATCGGCTAGCGTCGATACGGACGGCTTCATTCGCCAATTGTCCATGAAGGCGGCGCTGACCCTGCAGGGCGAACAGCAGGCATCCAAGGACTGGACGCTGGAGACGACCAGCTATTATGATGATATCAATGCGCTGCCGGTGTTCACGAAGGAAATCCCTGAGCAACCATTACCGTTCACAGAAATTTTGAAGGTCATGACTAGCCAGCCTTAATCCAGCATGCTCTAGCTTAATGGATTAAGCTGCAATTGGGAAAGGCGGAGTCCAGTGAGTAAACGCCAAGCGATTATGCGTACAGCCAGCCTAGCAGGCTTCCTGTTGATATTTGCTTTCGCCTCGTACAGTCATGCGGAATTATCGCTCGAGGATACGATGAAGCTATTGCAAGAAGGGTTGACGATCTCCGAAATTGATCGTGAGGTTGAACGATTGTCAGCGCAGGAGCTGGCGATGAATGAGGAGATTGTACAGACTGAATCTTCCATATTACTTGCGAGCGACAAGGTGGAAGCGACCCGTGAGCATGCCGGTCGTGTTCTGCGTTCGTATTATATGGGGGAGCGTGACAGTCTATGGCTGCTGCTCCTGCGGGCGAACAGCTTCGTAGATGCGCTGTCGGTCTATCAATACCTGCAGGTCATCGCAGAGAGCGATCGGCACGCGATTGATCGGCATACGACAGCTTATCAACAGCTGCAGGAGCTTCATGCGATGCTGCTGCAGCAACGAACTGAGCTGGTTGAGGTCAAACAAGCGTTCCTGGAGCAGCGTGATCGAGTGGCTAAGCTGCAAGCTGAGCTGGACCAGAAGCTGGCCGAACAAGCGAACAGGGATGAGCTCATCGCCCAGATCGAGCAGCTGAACAACGAATGGCGCACGAACGGACTGCCGGTATTCAGGCAATTCCTCCAAGCGATGACGGATGCGATGGCCAATTTATCGGAATATCTACTCGACAATGAGAATGCGCTTGAAGCTGTAGATCGCAAGAACTTCCTCTTCCATATCGAAGAGGACGCATTGAACCGCTTCTTGCGCGAGCAAGATGACGTATTCGAGCAATTTAAATATGCATTAACCAATGAGCATATTATTATAACCGGCAAGCTGGGCAATACTGCTATCGAGATTAAAGGCCATTACGAAATCCAGCATGAGCCTGAGGAAGCCCTCCGATTCATGCTGGATGAACTCATCTATAACGCCTTCACACTGCCTGATACCACCCGCCTGGAGATGCAACAGCAGTTCAAGATGACGTTCTATCCGGCGCAGCACCCACTGACCTCCATAATGACATTCTCAGCTGTAGAATTGCAACAGGGTGTGCTCACGATCGGCGTGCGGCTCCCTTAGGGGATCATTTAGTGAATCATTTAGCGGGGGCGCCGATCCCAGCTGTCTATCAAGCGTTGATTCCAGTTGTCTGCTGCTTCCGATTCCTCGAACAAGGCCATAATCTCGCGCTGAAGTATACCCAGCTTAATTGCAAGCTCAGGATCCGACCTGAAGGATTGGCCGACCGCATCTGCTGGGTCGGCCCTTCTCATGCCGCTAGTCATCGCATCAATCCATTGAAAGGCCTCTTCCGCATGCTGGGAGGTAGCGGACACTGCAAGGCTTGTACCGCTAATCCAGCCGCCTCTGCGTTCATTATCTGTTCGAACTAATGAGTAACGATATTCCATCATTCTCGGCCGCTGATTGAGCAGCTCAGACTGCCTCATTATCAGTACAGGCAGCAAGCCTGCGTCGAATCGCATCCACATCTGCTCGTTCGATAATTGCCGCTGATAGAGGAGCGGCACCTGGGCCTCTTCCTTGCTCGATTGTTCCGGCAGCTCCTGTTGATCGGATTCCTCTGACTGATCCGGCTGCTGATCATCAGGCAGGATCTGATGACCGAACAGTTGCTTGATTAGCTGTTCACTGTCTCCGGCGATCTGCGGCATACCACCTATTGCTTGCTCCCAGCCTCCCCCAAGCATCCAAATAAGCGAGATAAAGGCAAGGGGATCCTCGGGCGACACATACAGGATACCGGTCGAAACGGTGTCACGTTCCTGCAGGCCGTCATCCTCTATGTCATCCATATCCGCCATGTCTTCCTGGTTAACGTTTGCTTCCTCTTCAGCCTGTATACGAGATTGTTGATACGCCATCCACTCTGATAAACTGCTCGGAATAAGCCCTGTTGCTTCGTCCTTGAGAACACGTTCATTCACAACAGCAACATACGGATCCGATGCATACGGATCCGCCCAGACGTAATTATTCCATTGCAGCAGCTCATCCAAGTTCCCGTTCTTTACCTTAATATATCGTTCCAGTTGATGGGAGAGATAACCGGCCGATGCAAATTCATTCACCCAAATATAGTCTAACAGCATGATATCCGGATTATCGCCAAGCCTGGCGTGCTGCTTGAGATAAGAATAAGCGTCTGATGACGAATAGTTGGTAATATCGACATGAAGATTAGGGCGCTTCTCCAGATATTGCGCATTCATCGACTCCAGCTCTCTGAGCTCCTTATCATTCAGATGTACGATAGCGGTGAGATGAACGTACTGATCGAGCGGATCCCCTGAGTCCAGGGAATCCGAGCCTGACACCTGCAGCGCGACCTCGCGAGCTGACGATGAAGGCCCGGGATCTCCAACCAGCTGTGTAACGAGCAGCATGCACAGCAATATGATTGAAATCGTAATGATCACATTCCGACGTGTAGACACAATCATGCTCCTTTATTCCAATTACGAAAGCGCATACTTTTATTGTACCATAAGAAATTCATTCAGGAGAATCATTTTCGAGACGTAATTTTACTGCTATAACAGCTCAGTGGCCAGCTGAGCAAGCAGGGAACGCTCGCCCTTCTCCAGGGTGATATGACCGCTGACCGATTCATTCTTGAAGCGCTCTACCACATGCGTAAGTCCATTGCTTAGCACGTCCAGATAAGGATGGTCAATCTGCTCCGGATCGCCCATTAGGACAATCTTGCTTCCCTGACCGACTCGCGATACGATCGTCTTCAATTCATGCTTGGACAGGTTTTGAGCCTCGTCAATAATAATAAACTGACTGGGGATTGATCGCCCGCGAATATAAGTGAGCGCCTCGACTTGAATGCTACCTAAACCAGCAAGAATCTTATCGATGTCGCCATTCTTCTTCGTATCGAATAGGAACTCCAGATTATCGTAGATCGGCTGCATCCAAGGGCGCAGCTTCTCCTCCTTCTCACCTGGCAAGTACCCGATATCCTTACCCATTGGAACTACGGGTCTGGCGATCAGCAGCTTCTTATACTTGTGTTCATCCTCTACCTTCAGCAAACCAGCTGCCAGAGCCAGAAGCGTCTTGCCTGTGCCAGCGCGTCCCGTTAATGTAACGAGGGGGATATCATCATTGAGGAGCAGCTCCAGCGCCATTCTCTGCTGGACGTTGCGAGCCGTTATCCCCCAGACCGGGTCATTGCTCAGATACATGGGCTCCAGCTTATTGACATCCTTATTGATCTTAAGCAACGCAGACTTGGTCGTGCCGAGTTCATCCTTCAGGATAACGAATTCATTCGCGCGGAAGTGATGCTGCGCCGACAGCGATTGAATCGGCAGTGACCGGTACGAATAGAACTCATCAATTAGACCAGGATGAACATATAAGGTAACGTAGCCGGTATACATCTCGTCGGTCTCGACAATATGATCCGTCAGATAATCCTCAGCTGTAATCCCCATCACATCAGCCTTGATTCGCACAAGCGTATCCTTACTCACTAGAATAACTGGCCGATATTTCTTCCTCGACTTGCGTTTCTCCTGTTCCTCCAGCTGATAATTCAGTGCGACAGCCAGTATTCGATTGTCATTCGTCATCTCGCCGAATAATTCTTGTGTTCGCGTATAGCATCTATGATTCAGCTCAACCTTCAGTGTCCCTCCATTGTCCAGCGCAACACCATCATGCAGATGCCCCTTCTCCCTAAGATCATCGAGCAACCTGGACACATAACGCGCATGACGTCCCACTTCATCTGCTTGCCGCTTCTTCGTATCCATCTCCTCCAACACGACTGCAGGGATAATCACTTCATTATCCTGAAAGGCAAATATGGAATGTGGATCATGCAGCAGAACATTCGTATCCAGCACGAATATCTTCGCCATTATGAATTCCTCCTCATCAATTACGGCGTTCAGCCATGAACTATACATAGTTAACGAGCGTTGCGGTAATCCTAACTTAGAGGATGAAAAGGAACAGAAAGGACGATCATTATGCGATTGTTGCTGACTATCCTGATAACTGCCATAGCGTTGTTCACATCAGGGTGCGCATCAGGCGGGAATACAGGAGAACCCGCCTCTCCAACTGATTCGAACGGACTTGCCACGCAGCAGATTCGAAGTGAGCAGACTGCGCCTTCCAAGCCGGAAATTAATAATTCGGAGAAGGTGTCAGAGCGGCTGGAGCGGCTCGCTGAATCCGTGCCTCACGTCAAGAATGCTACTTGTGTAGTGATCGGGAATACAGCCATTGTTGGGATTGACGTACAGGGCGATCTTGAACGTGCCAGAGTTGGCACGATCAAGTACTCGGTGGCCGAGGCGCTTCGCAAGGACCCTCATGGTCTATACGCGATAGTGACAGCTGATCTCGATATGAGACACCGGCTGAGGGAGATCAGGCAGGACATCCAGCTGGGTCATCCCATCAGCGGATTCGCGGATGAATTGGCCGATATGATCGGCAGAATCATCCCGCAGCTCCCCAGAGACATCACCCCCTTGGACGGGGAGCAGGAGACGCGCAGCCAGACCGAGCGTCTTCCATGAAATCTTCATAGAGAAAGCCTAGTTATGAACCATAACTAGGCTTTCTTCATGGCAGCGAAAACCTGGTTGTCCAGCTTCTCTGCTGCTCGCTTATCATAAGTTTTCTCATACTCAGGCTCAACGGAGATACGTGAACCGTAGAACATGCTCTCTCTGACAAATTCGATCGTGATATCGTAACAAGCAAGCTTGAACGGCACTTCCTCGAGCGCCTCGACCCGCATCACTGCGCTGCCGTACACCGTATACACCGTATGCTCGGCGAAGAAGGTCGCAGTCACCTTCGGGTTGCTCGCAATATTGCTCAGCAGCCTGGACCTGCGATCCAGCGCAAATCTGATCGTGGTCGGATCTACGGCATAAACCCAAGAGATCGCATTATTGGTCGGACCCCCGGATTCTACGTCTATGGTAGACAGCATCACGAACGGTTCCTTCTGAAGTTTATCGAATAGCTTATCAGGCAACGCTGTCAGCGCCTCGCTCATCCAATCAGCCTCCTCACATGATAGCATGCATGTTATAGCTTAATTATAACATAAGGAGGTTATGGTGTTCCAGCGCTATCAGACTCAATACCCGCGATGCGATCCTTTAATTTACTCTTCGCATTCGACATATTCTCATCCGTAACTCGGATATATGGACTGCGCCATTGTCCTTCCAGCGTGACGAACTCGATATCACTCTTCTTGATCGTCGCATACGTAGTCAAGAACATGCGCAGCTGGCTCTTCGGAATATCGGTATGCACATTGCTCCCTACCGCCTTGAAGATCTCATCCAGCTTCAGCACGCCTCCCAGCGATGTAAGCTTATCGAGCATAGCCGCCAGCACCTGCTGCTGACGAGCGTTACGCTCGATATCGCTTGACTCTGCTGTGCGCCCATCCCCACATTTCGAAGTCGAATGCCGATAGCGCACATAACCCAGCGCATCATGGCCATTCAATACATGCAGTCCCTTCGTCAGTTGAATATTCGTGCCGTCAGCGTTGTCGATGTAACACATATTCATATCTACATCGACTTCGATGCCGCCCAGTGCATCTATGATGTCTTCGAAGGTCTTGAAATTAATCACTGTAAGATAATCGATCGGCACATCCAGCAGGTCACCGAACATCGACTTGACCAGGCCGTCCGGGCCGCCAGGCTTATCTGCACCATTGCTTCTAGAGATCGAATAGAAGGCATTCGCCTTGCGCGCCTTATAGCCTTCAGGCTGCATGTAGAGATCACGCGGCACGGATAATACCGTGGCCTGCTTCGTCTTCGGGTGCAGCGCGATTGCCATGATGACATCTGTATTCCGGCTTCGGGTCGCCTCTCGCGTATCCAGTCCCAATAGAAGCAGAACCATTGGCTTCTGACTCGCGCGCTCTTCCTTAGGAATTGGCAAGCCTGATTCGTCTGCGCCGATCTCGCCTAATGTGTCATCTAGCTCCATGAATAAGTATACCAAGTATCCGCCGCCCAATAGGACGGTTATCAGGAAGATGACAAGCAGGAATTTGAGGAAGGGGCTTCGCCCTTTCCTCTTCTTCGGCTTCGGACGACTTGATCGGGACGGCATCCCAACCGGTTGATTCATTTCCAGATCTGTTCCTTTATGTCCCATGATAGCCTCTTCGAATGTTGTTATATGCTAACTATATACAAGTCCAGTTGAATCAATTTCATAACTACGCAAAACCTCTCAGTAGAAACTATATGCGACAACCGAGCTATGCGATTAGCTAACGGTTACGCTGTATTGACTGAGTGAATCGTTCAGATCAATATATAGTCCTCATCGTAGCTGCTTAAGCCGTTATGAAATTGATTCAGTTACATGCAATCATTGTATCTCGGGTTACCGTTAATGTCGTGGAGCAGCTGATACGCGAACTCGCGGTCATAGGAGCGATGCTTCTTCTCGCCGCTGACTGCATAGTGAACCTGGAGCATATCCTCGCTGATATCGATAACCTCGACTTCCTCTACCCCATGATCCTCAGCAAGCGCTGTGCGGAAAAACTCTACCGTCTCCCGCGCAGCGTTGTCGTCCGGGCGTTCATTCGCTACGATCTGAATCTGCAGCCAATTGAATAGCGTATCCTCTAGCTTCATGTTGTCCCACCTTTATCCGATGTTTTGGATTTCGATGTCCTGGCCAGATAGAATACGCGGAGGCGATAGATCACCATGAGCGCGATCGCCACGGACAAGCTCTGCACAATCGGCAATTGCGCCAATTGAAAAAACCAAAGCAATGCGGATCCAACCGCAATGATCAGATGCACCGCCACATTCTTGAGAATCGGTAGGCGGCTTACACGGAACACCGTATTATAGACAAAGGCGATCATCGCGAAAATAATCAGGTACGTAAACAGCAAATGCTCGGTCAACCAATCCTGGATCCCCAATCTTCACACCTCAACTTACATCAAGTATTCACTTCCGCGAGCTTGCGATGCTTCTCTGCGCGCTCACGATCACTTTTAATCAGGATCTTCTTGCGCATGCGAATAGATTTCGGAGTAATCTCACACAGCTCGTCATCATTCAGATATTCCAGCGCTTCCTCCATCGTCAGCAGGCGCGGCGTCTTCATCTTCACGGTCTCTTCTTTGGTCGCCGAACGCACATTGGTGACTGCCTTCTCCCGGCAGATGTTCACGACAATATCGTTCTCGCGCGTATGCTCGCCAACCAGCATCCCTTCGTATACCTCTGTTCCCGGCATGACGAACAGTGTTCCGCGATCCTCAACATTGAGTATACCATATAAAGTCGACACGCCGTTCTCAGTCGAGATCAATACGCCCTGACGTCTTCCCCCTACATCCGATCCATAATACGGGGCATAGCTGTCGAAGGCATGATTCATAATCCCATATCCTCGGGTTAGGGTTAGGAAATTCGTGCGATACCCGATCAAGCCTCTCGCTGGGATCAAGAATTCCAGCCGAACTTGACCTGAACCGTTATTCACCATATTGACCATCTCAGCCTTGCGGCTGCCCAGACTCTCCATGACGGAGCCCGTATGTTCCTCTGGCACATCAATCAGCAGCCGCTCCACTGGCTCCATCTTCACGCCATCAATTTCCTTCACGATGACCTCTGGCTTGGAAACCTGCAGCTCGAAGCCCTCTCTGCGCATGTTCTCGATTAGAATGCTCAGATGCAGTTCACCGCGTCCAGACACCACGAATGCATCCGGGCTGTCTGTTGCATCAACACGTAAGCTAACATCCGTCTCAATTTCACGGTATAGACGTTCCTGCAGCTTGCGTGAAGTCACCCACTTGCCCTCTCGACCGGCGAATGGGCTATTATTAACGAGGAAGGTCATCTGCAGCGTCGGCTCATCAATCTTGAGGGGCGGCAGCGGCTCAGGATGGTTCGGATCCGCCAGCGTCTCGCCAATATTAATATCCTTAATCCCCGCAACTGCGATAATATCCCCGGCGCCAGCTCGTTCAATCTCGATCTTCTTAAGCCCCTGATAGCCGAACAGCTTCTCAATCCGCGCGGTTCTGGTCTTGCCTTCTGCTGTAATAACTGTAATGGACTGCCCCTGATTGATCTGTCCGCGATTCACGCGGCCTACTGCGATTCGACCGAGGTATTCATTGAAATCCATAAGGGTCACCTGGAATTGCAGCGGCTTATCAAGCTGCTCTCTCGGCGACGGAATATGCTGGACGATCGTCTCATAGAGCGGCGCCATGCTCTCTGTGAGTTGATCCGGCGCTGTGCCTGACAATCCCATTAATGCTGAACCATATACGACTTGAAAATCAAGCTGTTCATCCGAAGCGCCGAGCTCGATGAAGAGATCCAGTACCTCGTCCACAACCTCTGCGGGACGCGCATTCGGACGGTCGATCTTGTTCACGACCACGACCGGTGTTAAGTTTTCCTCTAACGCCTTGCGCAGCACGAACTTGGTCTGAGGCATACACCCCTCGAAGGCATCCACGACGAGCAGCACGCCGTCGACCATCTTCATAATCCGTTCCACTTCGCCGCCGAAATCAGCGTGACCCGGCGTATCAACGATATTAATCAGATAGTCCTTGTAATGAATGGCTGTATTCTTCGCTAGTATCGTGATGCCGCGCTCACGCTCTAGATCGTTCGAATCCATCACCCTGTCCTGGACAGCCTCATTCGAGCGGAACGTGCCTGACTGCCGGAGCAATTGGTCTACTAGCGTTGTCTTGCCGTGATCTACGTGCGCGATAATCGCGATGTTACGCAGCTTATCTCTGTTATGCATCATTCTTATTCCTCTCCTGATACGAATCCCGTCCGATCATCAAAAAATGCGTCGGCAATTGACCGACGCTGGACAGATAGTGATATTATACGCTTAAAGTCGACCAATCGTCAAACATTATCACGCGCTGACTCATCGATTCGTGCGATAAATCATCGCGATTCCGATGCCAATCAGCATAATTGCGATCACATATACACCGCTCGTTAGTAAGAGAGTGAACCCGAAGAAGACGCCGGAGATGACAGCCAGCGTAGTAGAAGCGGTGAGCAGCCCCCGCGGCTTGCTCGAATCGAAGATGTACGCCTCGAACAAGCCGAATGCCACCCCGAGTATGAAGCCAGGCCACAGGTAGGACATGGTGTGCCAACCGAAGATGGCGCTGTAGAAGAACATGAGCGAATAGAGGATCAGCATGCCGCCAGGGATAAGCACATGAGCGCCCTTGCCTCTGGTGAAGAAGAGGAAATGGAGGAATGCCCCGGGCAGCAGCACGAAGAGCGGCCATACATAGCCGCCCATCCGGGCGAACAGCCCAAGCTTCCCCATTAGCAGGCATACGCCAATTAGGATGACCAATACACCGCCGAAATAAGGATTCCTATTCATGCTATCGAATCCGCCTATGGAACACGTAAGGTCTAACGATACCCGTGATCAGGACTAGACTGGCACAGATGAATGGAATGATCCGATGCGTACGCGTTAGCAGCTCCATCAACATCGGGCCTACCTCGCGGTCGCTCAATAGCATCTCACCCGCTGTAAGCCCCAGCAGCGCAGCTCCCATATAGATCAATACAGGGAAGCGGTCTAGCAGCCGTATGATCATCGCGCTGCCCCAGATAATAAGTGGGATACTAAGCCCTATGCCAATGAACATCATGAGCATCTGGCCGCGCGCGATCGCCGCGATCGCGAGCACATTGTCCAGACTCATCACCAGATCTGCCAATATGATCGTTCGTATCGCCTCGCCGAGCGATGAGGCCTCCCTCACCTGCTTCTCCCTACCGCTCTCCAAAATTAACTTAACCGCAATATAGAGCAGCAGCAATGCGCCGATCGCCTGGATGAATGGAATCGCGAGTACCTGAACGGCGATTACCGTCAACATTAACCGCAATGCGATCGCACCGAATGAACCCCACCAGATCGCCTGCTTCCGTCTCTCCGGCGATAGCTGCCGGCTTGCCATCGCGATAACCACGGCATTATCTCCGCTCAAGACTAAATTGATCAGCATGATCTCTAAGAATAAAACCAGTAGTTCATTCATGGACTAGTCCCTCCCCGTAATCAGTATACGGTGGGATGATCCATCTCATGACAAGCGGATGAATTAGAATAAGGAATCCAGGTGACTGATCGGCTTACGGCCGCCGACCTCCACAATTTCCGTATGAGCAACAGCCTCTAGAATGAGCTCCTCCAGCCACGGAGCAGCTTCTTCAATCTTCTCAACTATCCGGATATTCGGGTTCGTGCTGGGCGACTTAGGCACGAACAAGGTGCAGCAATCCTCATAGGGTTGGATCGAGATGTCGAATGTGCGAATCTGCTGCGCGCGTCTTATAATCTCCGACTTGTCCATCATGATGAGCGGTCTAAGCACCGGAAGCTCAGCTGCCTGTCCGATTGCAGTAAGACTAGGAAGCGTCTGACTGGCTACCTGACCGAGACTCTCGCCGGTAATGATTGCTCCCGCCTCATTGGCTTGCGCGATTGCATTGGTAACGCGCATCATCGCTCGGCGAATCAAGGTAATGAGCAGACGGTCATCGCTATGCTGCTTCAGCTTCGTCTGAATCGCCGTGAACGGTACCATATGGACCTTCATCCTCTGCGAATAGACAGCAAGCCGCTCAGCGAGCTCCAGTACCTTCTGCTGGGCACGCTCGCTCGTGAACGGGAAGCTGTGGAAGTGGACAGCCTCCAGCGCCATACCGCTCTTCATCGCCAGCCAGCCAGCAACAGGGCTGTCAATGCCCCCGGAGAGCAGCAGAAGGCCCTTCCCGTTCGTCCCGATCGGAAATCCACCAAGACCAGGGTTAACTTCACAATACACATAGGTGAACCTGTCGCGAATTTCCACGAACAGCTCCAGCTCGGGTTTATGGACATCAACCTTAAGCCCTGGAAGCCGCTCTAGGACATAACCGCCTACATAACGCTGCATCTCGATCGTATCCATCGGAAACTGCTTATTGGGCCGTTTCACAGATACCTTGAAGCTGTCCGGCAACCGCTCCAAGCGCTTCATCAGCTGCAGCGCGGTCTCTCGAATCGTTTCTGGCTCAGATGCGCAGCTGTCCACTGGACTATGCGATGACAATCCGAACACATGATCCAGCCGTGAGGCAATCTGCTCGTACGGCTCATCGTTAAGCTCTATAAGGACCCTTCCGAATGAGATATGGTAGCGCAGACTGGGATAATCCCTCAGCTTCACCTTCATATCCCGGATGACCGCGCGCTCGAAGTGCGGTCGATTGTTGCCCTTCAGGGTCAATTCCCCGAATCTAACCAGTATTAATGCGGCCATGCTTCTCTCACTCCATCCATTGCCATAATCGATCGGTCACACGCAGAATCGCGTCTGCCAATTGTTCGATCTCAGTAACAGTATGATCCCTGCACAGACTAACCCTTATTCCGCTTAGAGCCTCGTCTTCGCTCATCCCCATCGCTAGCAGCACCCGGCTAGGCTCCTTATCGCCGGATGAGCATGCGGATTGCGAGGATACGAGAAACCCTTCTTGTTCGAGTGCGTGGAGCAATACCTCTGCGCGCATACCAGGCACACGGAAGTGGATAATATGCGGCGCCATCCCCGTCCCGTCCACAGGTCCAGTCAGCTTGATTCTGTTGGCCGTATCCCCTGCTACTAGACGCTCGCATAGTAGACTACGAAGCCCCTGCATATGAGCCGTGTGCTCGTTAAGCTGATCAGAGGCCATACGTATGGCCTTGGCCATACCGACGATCAGCGGCACATGCTCGGTCCCAGAGCGCAGCCCTTGCTGTTGTCCGCCGCCATACAGCAACGGCGCGATGCGCAAGCCGCCTCGGACAACCAATACGCCAGCGCCCTTAGGACCATGCAGCTTATGCGCGGATACACTCATCAGGTCGATTCCCAACCGCCGCGGGTCTAGGTTAAGCTTACCTGCCGCCTGGACCGCGTCAACATGGAAGATGGTGCGCGGCCGATCGATGAGCAGCTTACCCACCTGCTCGATTGGCTGCAAGCAGCCGGTCTCGTTATTCACAGCCATCAGACTAACAAGTATCGTATCGGCGCGGAGCTGCTGCGCAACCGCGTCTGCTTGCACAGCGCCGTTCGCGTCGGCGTCCAGATAAGTCACCTCATAGCCGAGCTCCTCAAGCCGCTGGAAGCATGCATACACCGATGGATGCTCGATACGCGATGTGATCACATGCTTACCGCGGCTAGCATATTCCTGCGCCGCCCCGAAGATCGCCAGATTATTGCTCTCTGTACCGCCTGAGGTGAAGACGATCTCCTCCGGGCGCACCTTCCAGCACGCAGCGATCACTGCGGCGGCTTGCCTCAGCAGCTTCTCTGCGGCAACTCCCGCACTGTGCAGCGAGGACGGATTCCCGTAATAATCGCGCATCACTTCAGCGACTGCGCGAATGACCTCCTCATGAGGCGGCGTTGAGGCCGCATGATCAAAGTAGTGCATGGTCATAACACGACCACCGCCTTCCATCAGCTTGCCAGCGTATGCCAGCCTTCCCTATTTTACATCGAAAAGTCGACAATAGAAAGAAGCCAGCTTCATTCGCTGGCTTCTGTTCCCTGTATTCATCCCGCTTCAATACTAATTATATTCATGCCTGCTTGCGTGCTCGGAATGTGTGACAGCAAGTGTTGGACGCGCGCTCGGCGCGATCCTGATGCTCGTTCCGAACCATTTCTTCCGCGAACTCGGTGTCGAATGCCTTCTGCGCGTGTTCATCAATATCGATCATAATGGCATCCGCGCCGCACAGATTATTCTTCTCCCAGTAATGGCAGTTGGAGACACTGCATTCCACCTTCGGCATATCCCATCACCCCCCATTAGGAGGATGTCTTATCGGGGTTTCATTTATACATGGCGAGCAGACGCTACAGGCGTTCCCCCTGCATTCTGCGTTGATTCACGTACTCTGTCTCATAATAGGCCAATTCTTCCCTTAGCTGCTCATAAATTTCCGAGCAAGCCATGACGATGTCCCGCGCAGCGCGGCCTGGCTTCTTACGGAAGCGGATCGCGTCCTGCCCTGTATAGGCGTAGCGCCCTTCCTCCGAGTAACATTCATTCTTGGGGTAATAGAAGCGGTTCACACATTGATGATACGTATCGTACAACACCCGTTCGGCTTGGTCCACATGGAAGCTTGGCCTCCGAAGCTGTGTGCCCAGCTTCTCATAGTACACTTCGGAGAACACCAGCAGCTGGCGCAGATCGCTCAGATAGCCGGAATAGAACTCCGCCATCTCCTCCTCATGCTCCGCGAGAAGGGCTTCCAGCGTCGTACTGTTCAGAAACTGCTCCAATTGCGCAATCGCCTCGGTTAATCGCCCCTTCGTTAATTCGCATAATGCTTTCACTTGATCCGGGTACATGTCATTCCCTCCTGCATAAGTGGAACTAGTTCCCTCACATCCTAACATAATTATCGCCCAAAATATAGACCTCGTCCAAGCGCGCAGCTATCGTATATTTCCGGTATAAACTCCTTATGCTAACGCTATATCGAATGCTGGAATGGAGGCTGTACAATGATGAGACGAACATCTTCCTGGATTGTGACAGGCGTGCTGGCCGCCGGCTTAGGCTTGATTCTGTTCACTGCGCTGGACGATGACGCGCAAGCGCCGGATGACGCAGCGCCCGAGATCGTAAGTCCGCGCTTCGAAGCCAAGCAGAAGCAAGCCCTCGTGGATCAGGACACTGCGCTGACCAGTGAGCTGTGCAGGAGGCAGTGCATCGGCGATCTGACCACGCTACTGCGCCAGCTGGAGAATAATGAGCGTCCGGAGGTTGCTCGCGAGCGGCTTGCGCAGCTGCGCCAGGAGCATCCGCATATGATTCACTTGATCTGGGAGGCTGGTGAGGCTAGGGGCAGCCAGCAGCTTGAGATCGGTAAGCTGGACGAATCGCAGCGCGCGGCGCTGAAGCAGCAGCTGCGCGAGGCAGAGCAAATTCGAGCTTCTGAGCAGTCGATTGCCGGTGCGGATAAGGGCATGGCCAGTCCGACTATAACCATTGACGGTGAGCACTATCTCGTCCTAACCGTGCCTAATCCACGCGGAGGCGGAATCACCAGCGTAGTGAAGCAGTCTATTCTCAGTGATGTCAGGCAGCATCAGAGGAATAATCTTAGACTGGTTCCTTATCCACCGGAAGGCAATTATCAGATTGAATCGGTCGATTCGGACACCAAGCAGGATATTCATGTCGACTCTGGCGAGGAGAATGGCGGGGCCAGTCATTACCATAAGCAGCAGGTTGTTGTGAAATTCAAGGCGTCGCCATCCGAGGAGACATGGCGTACGTTGAAGCAAGAGCTGCAAGCAAGCTCAGTCCGCCAAGTTGGCCATACGTATTTGCTTGAGTCCCGGCAGATGACTGCCGAGCAGATGCTGGAATACCTCGAGCGCCGAACAGATGTGGAGTACGCTGAGCCTCATTATGTGTATATGACCAACGGCAGCACAAGTGTACGATCAGATCTTACAAGTGAAGAGCTTCCTAATGATTATCTATTCGATGCGTATCAATGGAATCTGCCCATGATCCAAACCCTTAGTGGTTGGACAATTTCCAAGGGGAGCGGCGAAGTGATCATCGGCGTGCTCGATACCGGTGTAGACCTATCACACCCGGATTTAACCGGACGACTGGTAGAGGGTGCCAACCTGGTTACGCCTGGATTTGAACCGCTGGATGATGTCGGTCACGGCACCCATGTTGCAGGTGTAATCTCCGCCTCCGTGAATAACGGTGAAGGGATCGCGGGCATGACCTGGTACGACAAGGTGATGCCGGTCAAGGTGCTCGGTGCCGATGGCGCGGGCACGACCTATTCCGTAGCCGAAGGCCTGATATGGGCGGCTGATCATGGCGCGAAGGTCATTAATATGAGCCTGGGCAATTATGCGGATGCACAGTTCCTGCATGATGCAATCCGGTACGCGTATGAACGGGATGTCGTGCTCATCGCGGCTACAGGTAATGATAATACAAGCGATCCTGGATACCCGGCCGCTTACCCGGAGGTGCTTGCCGTCTCTGCCGTAGATGATCAGCGGAACCGCGCGCCATTCTCCAATTATGGAGACTATGTAGATGTCGTTGCGCCTGGAGTCAGCATTGCGAGCACCTATCCCCATAACCAGTATGCGGCATTGTCGGGAACTTCCATGGCCAGTCCGCATGCGGCGGCGCTTGCAGCGCTGATCCGCGCGGTCAATCCGGCGTTGCGGAACGATGAGGTGATGGATATGATGCGCAGCACAGCAATCGATCTAGGCGCCCCTGGACGCGATCCCTTGTACGGCTATGGACAGATCGACGTCCATGCGGCACTTGCTGCCGCGTCTGGCGCGAACGCGAACAGTGTGACCGAAGCTCAGCCAACAGAAATCAACAATCAGATCGATCACACGCTGCTCAGACAGCTGTCAGATTGGTTCAGACGCGAGCTCGAGCGAGTCCGCGCATCGCGGCTGTCCAGCTAGGGGAGTGCGTCGGTCATGAATAGTCAAAGCGGCCCATCCTCTAATCAGGATGGGCCGCCAGCGTGTCGACATACAATGCGCCACGTTAATACGATTCAGCTATAAATTTAATGTTCTAGGAAAGTCTGTCTGTAAGCCGGGTTCTGTTCTCTCAAGCGGTAATCGCGGATACGGATATCCTCCCGCGGGCGAGAGCGACAATCATCTATCTAGGCTGTACATTACTGCACAGCTCCAGCGACCAACCCGAACGCGCCTCGGGCTAAGGCTGTGCATTGAAGCACTACGTTCCTCTAGGTCTTGCTCCAGATGGGGTTTACCAGGACATAAGTCACCATATATCCTCGTGGTCTCTTACACCACGGTTCCACCCTTGCCTGATCCATCGATTAAGATGGCCATCGGCGGTCCATTTCTGTGGCACTATCCTTCAACTCGCGCTGACTGGACGTTATCCAGCATCATGCCCTGTGGAGCCCGGACTTTCCTCTCGCTCCCAAGCGCGATGCGCTCAGTCGCCAGCGATTGTCCAACAAACTTTCCTGTAACATATGAAGTATATCAGACACCCGACGCTCGCTCAAGCCTCAAAAATTGTA
Source organism: Bacillota bacterium (assembly GCA_023441055.1). Classification (GTDB taxonomy): domain Bacteria; phylum Bacillota; class Bacilli; order Paenibacillales; family UBA4045; genus JAEZQY01. The sequence continues at coordinate 48,939 of JAEZQY010000048.1, forward strand.
ACGGCTCAGACAAACCAGAACGGCTCCGTATTCACTTCAGAAGCCATCACGATCGTCTTATAGCCGCCATCACGCAGCTTCTCACCCAGCACGTCAGCGACAACTGGCTTCAACAGCTTCTCGATATTATGACCGGCATCGATGATGCACATCCCGGAGGCGAGCGCATCATGCGCGGTATGATAATCAATATCCCCGGTGATCAGCACATCCGCACCCGCATAGCTTGCTGCATGCACATAATCCCTGCCCGACCCGCCGAGCACGGCAATCTTGCGCATCGTACGAGCGCGGTCGCCAACGACACGCACAGTCGGCACTTGATAAGCCAGCTTCACCTTCTCAGCGAGTTCCCCTAGCGTGATTGAAGCATCCAATCTGCCAACCCGGCCCAGGCCGAATGCTCGCCCCTTAAGGTCCATGGGATACAGGTCATAAGCGACTTCCTCATATGGATGAGCCTTCAGCATAGCCTGAATCACCTTGCGCTGAACACTCTCCGGCACGATTGTCTCCAATCTGATCTCCTGGGCGCGTTCAAGCTTGCCCCGTTCTCCCGTGAATGGCGTTGTGCCATCGCCAGGCAGGAATGTACCAATCCCCTGCACATTGAAGCTGCAATGACTGTAATCGCCAATTGCGCCCGCGCCAGCCGCGAATACGGCCTGCAGCACTTGCTCATGATGCTCGGCAGGGACATACACAGCCAGCTTATGCAGCTTCTCCGTGTGAATATCCTGAATCGCGCTGGTTTCCTTCAAGCCAATCGCATCTGCCAGCACATCATTCACACCACCGCCAGCCACATCCAGATTGGTATGCGCGATATATACAGCAATATCATGCTTGATCAGACGCTCATACAATCTGCCAGCTGGAAGATCTGTGCGCAGATGCTTAATCGGACGATACATCACGGCATGATGGGCAATAATCAGCTCCGCCCCTCGATCTATAGCCTCTTGCACGACCTCATCCGTTACATCGAGCGCGATCAGCACATGGCTAATCTTCTTGTTCAGTGTCCCGACCTGCAGGCCGATCGGATCGTTGGGCATGGCGATATGCTTCGGCGCATATTGCTCCATACAGCTGATTATCGTCTGTCCATTCGCATACATTGCAAGACCTCCTTGGTGCGCTCTGTCTCTGTCAGCATGATGGCGCGTTTACGGGCGGCATCCTCCGAAGCCGACATCGCCATCTGGTTCATAATATATTCACGCTTACGAATCTCATCTAGCCACTTAGCTTCCAACTCTTGTGTTGGATGACGAAGCAGATACGGTCCCATCTGGAGCAGCAGCTCCCGATCGATGCGACAATCATTACGCTCGAATGGTTCATATAGCGCCTCATTCTCCCGTTGCTGATCCGCATTCGTAATCGGCGTTGCCGTCAGGATCTCATAGAATCGCTCATCCTCCTCCACAATCTGCTCATCCATCAACAGCCAGTTATGCCGGAGCAGCCACTTTCTTACCGCGGCCTCGCCGACATTCGGCTGTAGGATCAAGCGCTCAACCCCCGCCAGTCTCTGAGCTCCGCGGTCAAGAATGGACTGAATGGTACATCCACCCATACCGCAGATGGTAATGACGCTAACCTCGCCAGGCGCAATGACATCAAGCCCATTACCCAATCTAGCTGCAATCGAATCACTTAGCCCCGCAGCCTCGATCTGCCGCTTAGCGGCGTCCAGAGGGCCAGCCGCTACTTCTCCCGCCACCGCCGATATGGCCAGCCCCTGTTGCACCGCATATACGGGCAGCAGGGCATGATCAGATCCGATATCCGACAGTCGACTCCCTTGCGGAATACGCTGCGCGACGGTCTGCAGCCGGCGAGAGAGCTTTACAGGATCTATCGTATCCATCGTTATTCCATTCCCCTTAATCATGTTCTGACAACCAATCTGTCTGTTCCTTCTTACCCTTCCAATGCGACCAGGCAACCATAGCGATGATCACCATCTTAACGAATAGAGCAGGTTGAACAAGTAGTCCCGGAATCTGAGTGAAGATAATCCCATACACCTCTGGTACAACCCAATAGACTGCAGCTGACAGGAGCAGGATGAAGCCTGCGGAATTCAGCCCGCTGTACAGTCTCTTACCGATGGCATAGAGCAATAGACTGACTGGTATCGCGTATAACTGCAACGTGATCCAAGCCGGGTCGGGATGCCATTGCCGAATCAACCATAGATAGCTCAGCAGTACCGCAAGCTGTCCGCATAGATGCAGAACCCATATACGAGATGCTATTCCGATGACGGTCCACAACAGACCGCAGCTGGCAATCAAGCTCACTGTCCATATCGGATCCGATAATTGGTTTACCTCCAAAATCAGAAGTCCGAGAAACATGGAGAGTAAGCAAGATGCGCCCAGCGCGGCGAACGCCAGCATCGGCTTCGTTTCCCTCCGCGAGATGCCTACTGCGGCTAGCAGCGCAATCAACAGGATACTTAAAGCCGTTTGCATTACAGGATGAAAGGATGTAAAATAAAAGTAAATCAGTAATAACAAGGAGATCGCACCTATCAAATAGAGTACGCTCTTCCCGGTAATTCGCCGAATCTTGCTGCCTTCGCCGCGGTCAGGCATTGTCACCTCAGGTGCATCATTATCGATATACAGGTTTCTCAGGAAATCGCAATATTGTTCTGGAAGGAGCTTGCTCGTACGCCAATATTCAATTTCCTTTAGAATTAATTTCCGCTTCATTGGATCCATGATATGCAGCTCCTCCCGAGCCCAGGCTCGTCACGAAATTAGGACCCTCTTTTTCAGGAATGTAGAGGTACTTATTTCGTGGCTATGCCATAAGAGTCCAACATGCATGAAACCGGGCCAATACATCAGCCCGGTTAGAGAATTACTATTCGAGGAAGTCCTTGAGCCGTTTACTGCGGCTTGGATGGCGCAGCTTGCGAAGCGCCTTCGCTTCAATCTGACGTATACGCTCGCGAGTGACGCCGAACACCTTACCTACTTCCTCCAGCGTCCTGGTTCGCCCATCATCCAATCCGAATCGCAGCCTGAGTACATTCTCTTCACGTTCAGTTAACGTATCAAGCACATCTTCCAGCTGCTCCTTGAGCAGCTCATAAGCAGCAGCGTCAGCGGGAGCCAGCGCGTCTTGATCTTCAATGAAGTCGCCTAGATGCGAGTCATCCTCTTCCCCAATAGGTGTCTCAAGCGATACAGGCTCTTGCGCGATCTTCATTATCTCGCGAACCTTCTCCGTGCTGAGCTCCATCTCTTGCGCAATTTCCTCAGGTGTAGGCTCACGGCCTAATTCCTGCAGGAGCTGCCTAGAAACCCGAATCAATTTATTGATCGTCTCCACCATGTGCACGGGGATTCGAATCGTACGGGCCTGGTCAGCAATCGCGCGCGTAATCGCTTGGCGAATCCACCATGTGGCATATGTGCTGAATTTAAAGCCTTTGTCGTGATCGAATTTCTCGACAGCCTTGATCAGACCCATATTCCCTTCCTGAATGAGATCCAGGAAGAGCATACCACGGCCGACGTAGCGCTTAGCGATGCTGACAACAAGACGAAGATTCGCCTCCGCCAGTCGACGCTTAGCCTCCTCGTCGCCATTCTCGATCCGTTTAGCCAGACCGATCTCCTCAGCTGCAGAGAGGAGGGGCACACGACCAATCTCCTTCAGATACATCCTTACAGGATCATTAATTTTGATACCTGGAGGAAGCGACAGATCATCGTCGAATGTGAATTCGTCAGATTCGCGATGGCCTTCCGTATTATTCGACAATTCCTCTTCGCTCTCATTGACCACATCGATGCCCAAATCTGCCAGCTGCTCGAAGAATTCGTCCATCTGCTCAGGGTCTTGATCGAACGGGCTGAGCCGCTCCATAATGTCCTTGTAGGATAAGGTCGAGCGCTTCTTACCTTGCTCGATTAATTGCTCCTTTACCTGTTCAAGGGTCAATTCCGTTTCTAAATCAGTATGCTGATCGTTCGCCATAACCTCAAACTCCCTCCACCCTGAGTCTCCAGACGATTGCAAGTAGGCAGCTTGTCAATTGTCTGTTCTATCCTGAAACCACTAGAGTGATTTCAGTTCTTTCTCCAGGGAAATAATCTCCATTCCTAATTGTGCCGCCCTGCGCATGTCGCCGGATCGTTCCGCTTGCTTCTGCTCTTCTTTTATTTGTCTGAGCGCCTGCTGCTTCGGGAACTTCCGGATTTCCTTTATATAATCATCGATCACTTGCAGGTCGCTGCCACCGTCGGCTTCTGTGAATGAGAGGGCGCTCACGATTGCCGCTAATCTGTCATCATGCAGCTCTGCAATAAATCGACTCGGATCCGGGTCATTCCCTTGTGAATAGTAGGCATATAAGTAAGCAGCAATAGCTGCATGGGCCTCAACATTAAATTGATCTGCTAGATGCTCTTGTACATATAACGCGACATCCTGATCCTCCAGCATGATCGTAAGCAGCTTCCGTTCCGCATTATGATAAGCGGGCTTTAAGGCGGGGACGCCTTTCATACCGCTTTCACTCTGCATAACATTATTCCACGATATCTCGTTATTATCCCTATGAGGGGTGTTTTTTTGCATCTGTTGGCGAATTTGGTGCAGTTGTTCACTTAGAGATTCTATAGAGAACTGATATTCAGTGGACAGCTCCTTCAGGTAATACTCGCGCTCTGTTGGAGCGTTCAGCGCCGCAATAATGCGAAGCGCCGCTTGAATATACTTCAGCTTGCCGTCATCGGTATGTAGCGCATAGCTCTTCCGCAGGTACAACAGCTTATACTTCACCGCGGAAACCGCGCTTCCTAGAATCTGCTGACGGAATGCTTCGCCGCCATGCTGGCCGATATAATCATCCGGATCCATGCGATCCGGCAGCAGCGCGACTCGCACCTCACAGCCTTCCTTCTCCAGCAGCGTCAAGCTCTTGCTGGCAGCCGCCTGTCCAGCTTGGTCGCCGTCATAACAGAGCACAACCTGCTCCGCAAGACGCCGTATCAGCTTCGCGTGATAATCGGTCAGCGCGGTCCCCATAGTCGCGACACCATTCTCTGTCCCAGTCTCGAATGCTCGCACTGCATCGACATGTCCCTCGAACAGCACAATCGATCCGCTCTTCCGAATAGCTGGTCTGGCGCGATGCAAATTGAATAGTGTTCGGCTCTTATTAAAGAGCGGCGTCTCTGATGTATTCATGTACTTGGGCTGCGCATCTCCCAGACTGCGTCCTGAGAAGGCAATAACGCGGCCTCTTGCATCATGAATCGGGAACATTACGCGGTTTCGGAAGCGGTCGAGGTATCCCCCGCCTTCAGATCTAGCCGAGATCAATCCACCCTTCTCCATAAGCGGCAGTTGGAACTCATTCTTAGTCAGATAACGAACAAGTGTGTCCCAGCCTTGCGGCGCATAGCCAATCTGGAAATCATCCATCCACTTATCTGTGAATCCACGATCTCGCAAATACTGCATAGCCTGATTGCCTTCACTGGTATTCTTCAATACATAGTGATAAATCTTAGCCGCAAGCTCATGCCCATTAATAATGGCGTCTCGTTCTCTCTGCTCCTCCGTCTCTTCCTGTGGCGCATCGGACCAATCATGGACGATGCTCGCTTCCTCAGCCAGCTCGCGGACAGCCTCGGGGAAGCTGTAGCCCTCAACCTCCATCACGAACTTGATAACTGATCCCCCAGCTCCGCAGCCGAAGCAACGGTAGATCTGCTTCTCGGCTGATACATTAAAGGATGGCGTCTTCTCGGAGTGAAACGGACATAGCCCGATCCAGTTACGGCCTTGTTTGGAGAGGTGTACGTACTTGCCGACGACTTCCACAATGTCATGGTGCTTCAGCACAGCTGATATTACTTCATCTGGAATTCTACCTAATCGCATTCGTTACTCACCTACATCCTGAATGCCACGTATTACTATTCGCTAGTTACTATCATTCTCCTGCAACTGTTCTAAAACTTTTGTCAGAGTTTGTAGAAAATTATTTCGATCCTCCGCTGTAAAGGGGCGAGGACCCTTGGCGTACTTGCCGCCGCGGCGCTGCTTGGCTAGGTGGTGTCTTCGCTCAAGCAAGAAATCGATAGTCTCGTTCGTATACGTCTGACCGCGATTCGATAATGCAATGGCTCCCTTGGCAAGACCGATAGAGGCTAGACCGAAGTCCTGTGTCACCACAATATCTCCGCGATTAACGCGATTGGAGATGTACAGGTCTACAGACTGATCCGAACGGTCAACCTGTACGACTACGACAGACTCCATCTCTGGCATCGCATGATCGTAGGAAGCGACCATCCAGACCGGGACACCGAACCGTCTGCCGGCAGAGACAATCTCTGGCTTGACGGGACAGGCGTCAGCGTCCACGATAATCTTCATCGGCTCAGCACTTATCGCAATCACCATATTTCATGAGGAATTCTTCCTATCTTAACTATATTACGATACGTGGCCCCTAAATTCCTTCCTGAGCGCCTGTATTATTGTGAATTTGCATCACTAGCAGGCAATGATTACCACACGATTCGAGTGAAATCCGCGAATCGGCGTATATCCTTAGATATAGCTAGAAGCAGGGACAGCCTCGACGCCCGAAGCGCGCTGTCATCTGTCATCACCATAACAGCTTCGAAGTAAGCATTAATCGGATCCTTGAGCGTAGCGAGCAGACGGAGCGCATCATGCGCCTCGCCTCCAGCAAGCAGATCCGCATAGCGACTGTGTACAGACTGCCACGCGTTCAATAATTCATGCTCCGCTTGCTCCTGGAACAGACTCGATTCCACATCCCCAGTCTCATGCTTGGCAGCTAGATTGCACACTCGCGTCCAAGCATCGATAACCGGCTTGACTTCGTCAGCCTCTAGGAAGGATGCGATTGCATGCGCCTTCCGGATAACGGCTGGCACATCCGATATCCCGCTGTCCATAACCGCATCCGCGATGTCATACCTGACCTTGTCGGCGAGTACATTCTTAATGCGCAGACCGAAGAAATCAGTAAGATCATTGATAATTTCAGCCTTGACCCGCTTGAGCGGCTTACTCTGAGCATGGATCTCCAGAGACTCCTCGAATAATTGATCCAGCGTAATGGGCAGCTGATAATCAAGCAGAATTTGTACGATCCCGGCTGCCTGACGGCGCAGCGCGTAAGGGTCCTGCGAGCCTGTCGGAATGATACCGAGCGAGAAGCTGCCTGCAATGACGTCCATCTTATCCGCGATGCTCACGATTGCCGCTACCATCGTTGACGGAGACTTATCGCCAGCGTGACGTGGATTATAATGTTCATTCACAGCAGTCGCAACGATTTCATGCTCTCCGAGCTTGCGTGCATAATCCTCACCCATAATGCCTTGCAGCTCAGGAAACTCATAGACCATCTGTGTCACCAGATCGAATTTGCAAATTTGCGCGGCACGATTCACATGCTGCTTCTCATCAGCGGAGATGCCAGCCAGCTCGCTGATGCGCTCAGCCAAGCCTTCAATCCGACGCACCTTATCCGCGATAGTGCCCAGCTCTTCATGGAACACAATCGTCTCCAGCTTGCCAAGCGCTGTATCGATCGGCAGCTTCTGATCTTCTTCGTAGAAGAACTTCGCGTCCGACAGACGCGCGCGCAGCACCTTCTCATTGCCCCGTGCTACCTGCTCAATAGACAACGCATCCCCATTCCGCACCGTTACAAAATAAGGCTGAAGCGCGCCATGCTGATCCAGCACCGGGAAGTACCGCTGATGCTCGCGCATCGATGTAATGAGCACCTCCTGCGGGATGCTGAGGAAGGCGGGATCGAATGTGCCGTATAGTGCCGTAGGATATTCGACGAGGAATAGCACTTCCTCCAATAGATCATCCTTCACCGCGATCGTCCATCCCTGCTCACTGGCGAGCTGATCAATCTGACTGCTGATCAATTGCCGACGCTCGTCTATGTCAGCGATGACAAATTGTTGACGCAGCAGTTCAACATAGCGCTCCGGCTCAGAGATCACCACATCCGTTCCGAGGAATCGATGTCCCTTACTCGTTCTGCCAGCGGCAACGCCAGTTATCGTCATTGGGATAACATCCGTGCCGAACAGGGCGACCAGCCATCGTATCGGGCGCGCGAATTTCATCTCATTCGCGCCCCAGCGCATATTCTTAGGGAAGGTCATAGCGTGTATCAGCGAAGTTAGACCCTCTGATAGCAGCTCCTGTGTTCGTTCGCCGACTCCGCTCTTCCTCGCGAATACATATTCTGTCCCAGCCAGTTCCTTCACATACAAGTCGCTGGGATCTACGCCCTGGCTGCGAGCGAAGCCCTGTGCAGCCTTGCTCCAGCTGCCCTGATCATCCAGCGCGATCTTCTTGGAAGGCCCCTTGACCTCCTCAGAGATATCCGCCTGCTTCTCAGCTACACCCGCTGCGAGCACGGCAAGACGCCTAGGTGTTGCATATAGCTGTATGCTTGAATAGGGAATGCGCGATTCCTCCAGCCACTTCCTCAGCTTCTGTTCCAGCTGCTCTACAGCTCCGCGAATGAAGCGAGCCGGAACTTCTTCAAGTCCGATCTCCAGCAAGAGTGTTCTAGTCATGACGAATCTCCCCCTTCCGATTAGCCAGCGGGAATCCGAGCCGCTCCCGCTCCTCTAGATAAGTATGCGCGATCTGTCTGGCCAGATTACGCACGCGCATAATGTAGCCGGTCCTTTCAGTCACGCTGATCGCGCCGCGCGCATCCAGTAGATTGAAGGCATGTGAACACTTCAGCACATAATCATAAGCCGGGAACACCAGCTTCTCCGCCATCGCCCGCTTAGCCTCTTCCTCATACGTGCTGAAGAGCTGGAACAGCATCTTCGCGTCTGACACCTCGAAGGTGTACTTAGAATGCTCATACTCCGCCTGGTGGAACACATCGCCGTACGTGATTCCGTCCACCCACTCAAGCTCGTATACATTCTCCTTATCCTGCATATAAGAAGCTAAGCGCTCTAGACCATAAGTAATCTCGACCGCGACCGGATTCACATCAATCCCGCCCACTTGCTGGAAGTAAGTGAATTGCGTAACCTCCATGCCGTCCAGCCACACCTCCCAGCCCAGTCCCCATGCACCGAGTGTAGGCGCCTCCCAATTATCCTCTACGAAGCGAATATCATGATGGAGCGGATCAATGCCCAGCTTCACCAAGCTCTCCAGGTACAGCTCCTGAATGTTGTCTGGCGAGGGCTTCATAATCACTTGAAATTGATGATGCTGATACAATCGATTCGGATTCTCGCCATAGCGACCGTCCGCAGGTCGCCGGGAAGGCTCGACATAAGCCACATTCCAAGGCTCAGGACCAATACTGCGCAGGAAGGTCATTGGATTCATCGTACCCGCGCCCTTCTCCACATCATATGGCTGTACAATCAAGCAATTCTGCCCAGCCCAGAAGTCTTGCAGCGTTAAGATCATTTGTTGAAAATTCATACGATCATTCCTCCGTGAGATCGGCATAGGGATGCGCATTTCGATGCATAAAAACTCCCGTCCCTATGTCGGTAATTGACATAGGGACGGGAGTTGTCTCCCGCGGTTCCACCCTACTTGACGAGTGCTGAAGCACCCATCCACTCTTCAATGAGCAGCACTCAGAAGCGCCTTCGTTGACATTACGGCACCGGGCTCCCACCAATATCCCGGCTCTCTGTAGTCGTTATAGTCAAGTACTCTTCTTCATCAACGCGCTGTGTATACATCTTATTGACTAGATTGCATTATAGCATGATTCCGATGTCCTAGTCAAAGTCGGTTCACTGCTCATAACGCTCCAACTGCTCAATAACCTGCAGCGTACGCCATGGAATGCCCACATGGGTATCCATCCAGCGCCTCAACACCGCGCGAACGACGGCCTTCGTCTCTGGCTTTAGCTCAATCTTGCCCAGCCGGGCCAGATCCATCCGACTGAACAGACGAAGCAGCTTCAATGCGGTCTCGCCGACATGAGCTGAATCCTTAGCCTTGCTCTGACATCGAGCGCACAGAATACCGCCTGCCTGATAACCGATTACAGGATAGTCCGTCTCTTCTTCGCAGCTTGCGCATCGATCCAGGTTAGGGGCATACCCGGCAATTGCTAGAATCTTCATCTCATAGAGATGCGTAATCACTTGAGCATCCTTGCCGTCAGACAATGCTGCCATCGCATGCTTGAATTGACGATACAGATAGGGCTGCGGATCCTGCTCGCCTGTCAAGCGATCCGTCATCTCGGCCATATAAGCCGCATAAGCGGATAGTAACAGATCTTCCCGCAACCCCTGATAACTGATGAGCACTTCTGCATGATTCAGATTGCCCAGTTGCTGCCCCGTGCGGTAGAATACATATTCTCCGTACGTGAGCAGCTGCGATGCTGCCGCATAGCGGCTGTTCAGCTTCTTCGCCCCGCGCGCCATTACACCCAGCTTGCCATACTGTTCTGTGAATAATGTAATAATTTTATTGCCTTCCCCGTAATCCGTGCTGCGGATGACGATGCCTTCCACCCGGAATAACACGATGATCGCTTCCCCCAGCCCATATCAGCTACTGAAATGCCGTCATAAGATCGTATCAGACCCGTACTCTTCCTCTTCTTCTAACCATTCTTCAAGCTCCTGATCCTCATCACCTGTGCGATGAATATCCTTATACAGCAGATAAGCATCCACATCTCCAGTCAGTGTAAAATACTTCCACGACAACCATCGCATTCGTATTCCATCCTTTCTCCCTTGGACATGACAGCATGCTTGTCATAGCCATTAGGATGCGGCAATACGAATAGAAGTATGTGTTGGAATTACTTGCATCATGCGGTATTCAGCTGCATTAATCGTTCTTGAAGCCGAGATCCTTCAGGACGCGATCTTGGTTGCGCCAATCCTTCTTCACCTTCACCCACAGCTCGAGGAAGATCTTGGATCCCAGCAGACGCTCGATATCAAGCCGCGCTAGTTGGCCTACCTGCTTGAGCAGCGCCCCCTGCTTGCCGATGACGATCCCCTTCTGCGAAGCGCGTTCAACGTAGATCACAGCAGAGATGCTCACAATGCCATTATCCTCGACTCGCATGTCCTCGATCGCGACTGCAACGGAATGCGGAATCTCCTCATGAGTGAGATGTAGAATCTTCTCGCGCACCAGCTCTGCGCAGATGAATTGCTCCGGATGATCGGTCACTTGATCGTCCGGATAATATTGCGGTCCTTCATCCAGATATCCGCTGATTACATTCAGCAAGGTTGATACATTGTTCCCGTTAAGCGCGGAGATCGGCACGAATTCCGCGAATTCGTACAAGGCTTGATAAGAGGCGATAATGGGCAGCAGATCCTCCGGATGCACCTTGTCGATCTTATTCAGCACGAGGAAGACCGGTGTCTTCGTACCCTTCAGCTGCTCAATAATAAACTTATCCCCTGCGCCCAAGCCATCTGCCGCATCGACCAGGAGTAGAATTACATCCACCTCTTCCAGCGCAGAGGATGCTTCCTTATTCAAGTACTCCCCCAGCTTGGACTTCGGCTTGTGAATCCCTGGTGTATCCAGGAACACGATCTGGACCTCATCTGTCGTGTAGACCCCGTGTATCTTATTGCGCGTCGTCTGTGCCTTATCGGACATGATGGCAACCTTCTGCCCCAGCATCTGGTTCATCATGGTGGATTTGCCTACATTGGGACGACCGATAATCGCCGCGAACCCGCTGCGGAATGCTGACTTCTTCATGATCGGACTAGCTCCTATTCTGCTCCGTATTTAACGCTTCACTGGTGAACGCTCCCGGCAGGAGCTCTGCTACGGTCGTCGTCACCCATTGATTCTGTAAATTTCCCAGCCAGATCGGCATATCCGGCGGACACAGCTCGACAATCACCTGTCTGCACACCCCGCATGGCGTAATCGGCTGAGCCGTATCTGCGACTACAGCCATCGCGACGAAGCCGCCGCTCTTCACACCGTCTGCAATTGCGCGGAAGAGCGCAGTCCGTTCCGCGCAATTCGTAGGTCCATATGCGGCATTCTCGATGTTGCATCCAGCATGAATGACACCATGCTCATCGCATACAGCCGCGCCAACACGGAACTGTGAATAAGGCACATACGCATGATTGCGCACTTGCACCGCAGACTGGATCAGAGCTTCCCTGTCCATCTCCAAGTCAACCCCTCCCATAGATGAGCTCCGAATATGGTTAAGCCGACGATAACAGCGAAGATCGAGCAGATCAGCACAGCCGCCGCAGCGCAATCCTTGGCAGCCTTAGCAAGCGGGTGCGGCTGCGGCTGAGCAATATCTAATGTCTTCTCGATCGCGGTATTGAACAACTCGCTCATGATAACCAGCGTCAGAGCGAGCAGGATGAATAAGATCTCAATCATCGTAATATCCAAGATAAGCGCCAATATAATGGCAATACCGGCCAGCACCAGATGGATTCGCATATTGCGTTCATACTGGAATGCGAATCGCATGCCCTGCCAGGCATATCGAACACTCTTCAGCCATAGACGCATCGCTTACGTCACCTCGTTAATCCCGCCTCTTGCAGAATGCGCTCCTGCTTGCTGAACATCAACTTTTCCTCTTCCTCGCTCTGATGATCATAGCCGATCAGATGCAGGAAGCCATGCACGAACAAGAATCCGATCTCGCGTTCCAGCGAATGGCCGTATTCGTCAGCCTGCTCCTTGGCCCGTTCAACCGAAATCACAATATCGCCGAGCAGCACATCACCTGCTTCTATCTCGAGCTCAGCATCGAACACGATATCGAGGTCATCCTCGACCTCATCGTTCATCGCGAAGGACAGCACATCCGTTGGCTGATCCAGCCCGCGGTACGTGCTGTTAAGCGCCTGAATGGCTTCATTGTCAACGAAGGTCAGAGCCACTTCACCGTCCGTAATATCCTCCGATTCCCCAACCTTGCCCAGCAGCACCTGCAGCTGCTCGATCCAATGAGCTGGAATCTCCTCATCCAGCTCACTGTTCCATTCCAGTGTCAAACTCACTAGTCTAGCTCCCTTCGAGGTCCTGTCCGTCTATTCGTCTATTCTACCTTAACGTTAGCAGCATCCGGATATTCAATACGGGAATGGAAGATGCCGAGCAACGTCTGGTTCATCGTGCGCGCCACCATCTCCAGATCCCTGGTTGTCAGATCGCATTGCGCGAACTGCTCGTCATCGAGCTTATCCTTAATGATCTTGTGAACCATCGTATCAATCTGCTCGCGGGTCGGGTTGCGCAGTGAACGAACAGCAGCTTCCACGCTATCCGCTATTCCGACAATTGCCGCTTCACGGGTCTGCGGCTTCGGTCCGGGATAACGGAACTCCTCTTCAGTGATCTTCTTATCGGTTTCTCCAGATTCCTGCTGCTGCTTCAACGCCTTATGATAGAAAAACTTCAACAGCGATGTGCCATGATGCTGTTCCGCGATATCGCAGATCTGCTTGGGCAGCTTATGTGCCTGCAGCATCTCAACGCCATCACGGGCATGTGCGATAATGATCGACTTGCTTAAGGAAGGATCAATGAAGTCATGCGGATTCTCAATATTATTCTGGTTCTCGATGAAGTAGCTGGGTCTTCTAGTCTTGCCGATATCGTGATAGAAGCTGCCAACTCTGCATAAGAGACCGTTCGCGCCGATCGCTTCAGCTGCTGCCTCTGATAAATTGCCTACCATAACGCTGTGATGATATGTACCAGGTGTCTCCGTTAGCAGCTTACGCAGGAGCGGATGATTCGGATTCGACAGCTCGACCAGCCGCATCGGAGATAGAATGCCGAATGCGAGCTCGAAGAACGGCAGCAGGCCGATGACGAGCACCGCTGTAACGATCCCTCCTGAGAATGAGAAGATGATCGAGTACAGGAAGTCGCCTGCCTTATAGTTATCTTCGATTAATAGCAGGGCGACTGCTGACACTGAGCCGAAAACAGCAATGAGAGCCCCTGCCCTCAGGAAGGAGGAGCGCTGGCTCGCGCGATTGATCGCGAAGATCGATACGGAGCATACGACGATTGCAATGAACCCGTAGCGATAATCGAATAACGAATCATTCGTATCCAGAATGATGCTGGCTAGAACACTCAGCACGATCGAGGCAACATAGGCAATCTGGGTATTCATTAAGATTGCGATCAATATACTGCCCATCGCCACAGGCGCGAGCAGACCGAAGTGCGGGAGCACCTCCCGCTGTCCGAGGGACACGATCATCATACTTATGATCGTCAGCATCAGAATAAGGAATAGCATAAGCAGCTGCGGATTCCCCATCAACTGCGATTGCCTGGTTTGATGAATATAGACATAGAGCAAGAACATAAGCAGAACGGAGATCAGCATAGCCCCGAACTTCGGCCACAGGTTCGAGCGACTTTTCAATAGATCCAACTCCTGCAGAAGCGCATATTTCTCATCGGTTATGCGGTCTCCTGCTGCTACTATGATATCACCCTTCTCGATATAGACGAGCTCGGTGTTCTCCTCTGCTCGGATCTTCGCTTCCTTGGTCGCTTCCTCGTCGTAGAATCGATTCGGCGTCAGCGCGAATCTGACAATCTCTTGAACAGCCTCACGAGCCGTCTTGCTTTCTAATTGGGAAGCGTTCACAAGCTCGGGCACCTTGGCCCGTGCTGCCTGCGTATCGGTCATGCGATCATTCATCAGCTTCTGGATAATCGACTTAGCGACCGCCTCCATATCCGAGATCTCCTGCGCAGTCAGGCGCGGCAGCTTGAAGTAGGTCTCCTCCGGGATGCGATACTCGCTCTCGATCAATCGAAGCTGCACTTCCTCGAGCAGACTCTCTTTATAGCTATCCTTGATATTCAACACATGCGTATCATAGAATTCGTGGAAGATCTCCGGGAACTCCGCCTTTATAATGCTTATCTTATCATTGGTTTCAATCTGTGGATCAGCATTTACAATTTCCAGCTTATTGAATAATTGTTCAGCAAGCTCTTCATTACGCATCGACAAGATCGAATAGACCGGCTGCACCCCTTGGGATGCATCGGCCCTCGCTCTCAGTGTAGCGGCCTGATTCTCGACTCTTCTAGGTGCCTCAATGGTTGCTTCGCTGACACCGTTAAGCTCGATGTCATAGGTTTCCTGTATCCAGTACGGTGAGGTTGACACATAGAACATGATAATGAAGAGCACGAGCAACAACAGCCGAACGCCGCGGCTAGTCTTCCAGCCGGCAATTCGAAATTTACTAATGCCGGACATCGCTTGATCCTTTTGATCCTTCTCTTTGGCCACCGGGTTGTCCTCCTTGTCTGCCAATTCGAATACAGGATTATCGCTGGTTCTCGATATCCTGCGAGCTGTAAGCCACGATGATCTTCTGCACGAGCGCGTGCCGCACAACGTCTTGTTCCGTCATGTACACGAAACCGATCTCCTCGATGGCCCGCAGAATGCCCTCGGCTGCAATCAAGCCCGAATGCTTGCCTCTTGGCAAATCAATTTGGGTAACGTCACCAGTTATCACCATCTTGGAGCCGAATCCCAATCGGGTGAGGAACATCTTCATCTGTTCAGGCGTTGTATTCTGCGCTTCGTCCAGGATAATGAACGAATCATCCAGCGTTCGGCCGCGCATATAGGCTAACGGCGCGATTTCAATCATTCCGCGCTCTAATGCCTTAGCTACCTGCTCGGGCCCCATCACGTCATTCAGGGCATCATAGAGCGGGCGCAGATAAGGATCTACCTTCTCCTGCAGATCGCCAGGCAGGAAGCCTAGATTCTCTCCCGCTTCCACAGCTGGTCGGGTTAACAGAATGCGCTTCACTCGGCCTTCCTTCAATGCAGTTACAGCAAGCACAACAGCCAGATACGTCTTGCCTGTACCAGCAGGGCCGATTCCGAATACGATATCCTTCTTCTTGATCGTCGTCACATAATGCTTCTGACCGATCGTCTTCACACGGATGGGCTTGCCCTTATAGCCTGTTGTGATCTCACCCTTGAACAGATCGAGCAGCTCCTCCGCCCGCATCTGTCTGGATAGATCCAATGCGTATTGCACATCCCGCTCCGACAAGGTATACCCCGATCTGACGAGCTGCAGCAAGACGCTGAATAGCTGATGCAGCGAATCCACCTCAGCCGATTGGCCTTGTATGACAATCTCTGCTTCTCTCGTATGGATCTTAACGCTAGTCTGGCTTTCTATGAGATGCAAGAACTTGTCCTGCGTGCCGAATACCGCAAGACCTTCATTCGCGTTATTCAGCTTCACAACAGCCAATTGGATGGTTTCGGTCAATAGTCTTCATTCTCCTTAGATGATAGGAAGCTCTGCAGCAATCTGTTGCTCGACTTCGAAAAGTACTTTCATATAAACTTTACCACCTTCAGACTTTTCATGCAAAATTATTTCGTCTTTAATTACCGCATCCGGTCCTGCCTTCTGCAGCAGCTCATTCCTAGCCCGTGTCAAGCCGATCTGCTTAGCATCCTCATACCCGATCTCAGACGACGTATCATGCGTCTCCATCCACTCCTCGCGGATATAGCCAAGTGGAAGCTTCACCTTGCGGAAGGACAGCGTCTTGCGCTGAACTAGCTTCTCGTAATCCTCGAATTCAAGCTTGCCGTATCCGGTTAATTGAAGTGCTCGACTGCCGATTACACCGTAGTATCGGGTTCGTCTCTCACCAGTATAACTATGATAGGTATAGCTTAGAGGCGAACGGATCTCAAATTCATGCCAGACTAATCCCAGCACATCCCCCTTAGCTACGACAATAGCGGAATTGTCCGGACTGCCGATAATGCCGGAGACGAGTAGATCCCCCTTCTTCACACGCGTATTCACGCGCACCTGCGGCTTTCCTTGTTCTACATGCATCCTTGTGACAACCGCATCGAAGGCCGCGACTAGATGACGCGGATTCATGAGCGGCTTGTCCTCCGGTATGGTCTGCTCCACAATGCTGATCTTCACTCGAGTGCCATTCCAAGCCACACCGACCCATGACGCGCCATCGAGCAATCGGGTCAATTGCTGTGACAGCTGCTGGGGCTCTCCTAATCTCCACTTCCATTGCAACGCGCGAATGCCGAGCTGTTCGGCCGCCTCCATCACTTGATCCTCTGTGATTCGCTCATTGCCTGTAACCTCTACTTTCCACACAACCTGGGACAATAGATAGATTACGATGACGAATCCGATCAAGCCGGCAGCGAAGAACGCCCGCGTCTCCAGCTTCTTCAGCAGGAAGGGCAGACCGTGACGCCGGCCTGTTCTAACCTTGCAGCCGCATTCGCGAAGCAAGGGACGCAATAGGAAGAAGGACTTTAAATCTGTCCTGCAGCTTATCCGATCAGGGCCTGTCCGACGCAGCTGCCAGATCGCTATCCCCTTCATGGTTGCCAGATTCATGAACCGCTCTATTTCGCCCCCATGAATCTCAATTTCTACATAACCGAGCACATAAAGAATTCCCTTAGCATGCATAGCAGGTTACCCCCATCCTCCCGAGCAATTCCGGAATCAGGCTAGACGAACTCGACACGGCGAATATGCCCCTCGATCTGTACCTCGTCCTTCATAATGCGATGGATGATCAGATCTTGCCCCTCCACCTCGAGCATGCCCTCTGCCAGCTGAAGACGGAGCAGATCATCGCGGAATAGGTGTACGCCGCGATGATTCTCAATCGTGAGCTGCAGTCTGCCCATCATCGTGACGCGCGGTACGTCGAGCACCAGATCCTGCGGCATATCCAGCATATTCACAGCTAAGCTACGGATCTTCTTTCTCCACCCTCGCATCAATAGTTCGCAGCCTCCCGCAACAGCGTGTTCCTGACTCTCCTACAAGCGTATGCGGTCCGAATGGGATTTATGAACCCGGCGCATGCTGGGAGGCACCATGCCGGCTGAATCACATATAAATAATAAAAAACACTCCGTAGAGTGTTTTTTACGTTCGGTAGGTTATACCTTATTGTAACAGCCGCTGAACAATCTGATTGACCAGCTTGCCGTCTGCGCGGCCTTTCACCTTGGGCATTAACGCACCCATCACCTTGCCCATCTCCGCCTTCGTCGAAGCGCCGACCTCTTCGATCGTCTGCTGGACGATGGACGTCACTTCTTCTTCGGTGAGCTGTTCAGGCATGTATTCGGTTATGATGCCGATCTCCGCTTGCAGCGATACAACCAGATCATCACGGCCGGCTTTTTCGAATTCTTGTAAGGAGTCTTTCCGCTGTTTGAGCTCGCGGCCTACTATTTCAAGGACTTCGTTATCGGTAAGCGTCTTGCGCTGATCGATTTCCACATTCTTAATAGACGAACGTATCATGCGAATAACGGATAACCGGAATTTATCCTGGCTCCGCATCGCAGCTTTCATATCGTCGTTCAAACGTTCGCTTAAACTCATTGCACGTATACCCTCCTAAGTTAGGGCCAAGGCAAATCTAAGAATTAGAATTTCTTGCGCTTCGCAGCAGCTTCGGATTTCTTCTTCTTCTTTACGCTCGGTTTTTCGTAATGCTTGCGCTTTTTGATTTCGGCGAGAACACCGTCTTTTGCGATGGAACGCTTAAAGCGGCGAAGTGCAGCATCAATCGTTTCGTTTTTGCGTACTTTCGTTTCAGACACCAGTTTTCCCTCCCTCCGACAATAACGCCCAAGACAAATAAACACGGTTAATCAAATTATATTATATGTTATTCTTTTGACCAGTGTCAACAAGAGGGTCAACCAGTCCCGCGAAAATACAGCCTACTCCGACTTCGCATTGACCGAGCCTAATTGCTCTCCACCCAGCAGGTGATAGTGAATATGATACACCACTTGACCGCCTTGCTTGTTGCAGTTGTTGACCAGACGATAACCGTCCTCGGCAATCCCCAACTCGCCTGCAACCTGCACGGCAGCTTGCAGAATTTCGGAGATGTACGTCCAATCCTCACCCTGAACATCATTCATCGTCGCCAGATGCTTCTTGGGGATGAACAGAATATGTTCCTTCGCTGCAGGCTGGATATCACGGAATGCCAACACCCGATCGGATTCGAATACCTTCGCGCTCGGCAGCTCTCCTCTAATAATTTTGCAGAATAGACAATCATCCTTCAGCTCAGCCATGACCACACCTCTTTATATTGATTGTTCGTCCATCATCATACCAGATACATATGCCTGCTTCCAAATGCTACATCCGCACGACATGTCCGCCGTCGAAGAAGAACAGCGCCTTCTCCTTGACAGGCTTGCCTATAATATCACTGATCGCTCTGGCATACAGCTCCAGCTGGGTCGAATACCGCTCTGCGGTATGACGAGGATCGCCGATTACGCGATCCGTCTTATAGTCTACCAACACCAGCCCGTCTTCTTCCTCGAACAGGCAATCGATCACACCCTGGATAATGACCGTCTCATCCGCTATGGCAGCCTCCGCGTCAGCATGCAGCTCTCCGGCACACAGGCCATAGCTGAACGGAAGCTCCTTCTGTACATGGCTTGATTGCTGCAGCCTCTTACCCAGCTCCGACTCGTAGAAGGCCATCAACCGGCTCGTATCAACAGCTTCCAGCTGGTCGGAGCGTACGATCTCAAGCTCGATCATGCGCTGCATCGTTTCCTTAATCAGATCCGATGTCATTGGCACACCGATTGGCAGCTGCTGAATGATCGCATGATAAGCCGTACCTCGCTCAGCTGCGCTCAGCTTCTTACGCTCCATAAACTTCGGCCGTCTGAACACACCTGTTGATCTTACTGCATCTGGATGCCCGGGCACTTGTACAACGGGATCCGGCTCTTCTCCAGTCGGCAGCATTAATTCCTTGAGCCGCTTAATCTCAGTGACCGTCGTCTTCGAATAATAACCCTCCGCTTGCGAGTAGGGATAGGTCCATTCCAGCTTCGCTTCCACCGATCGACGCAGCGCATCATCCGCAGATTCTACTGAACTCGGCAGATGCAGCACGGAGTGGGCACGAGGCTCCACAGGCGCTAACGCCGCGACTCGCTCCATTCGCTCCTGATCGACCAGCACTTGCCCGAGCGCCGCCTCCTGCATGGCCGCCATACGCCCTTGCGGGACAATATGCAGCTTGAACTCGGATCGCTCCAGCTCTGCATGGAGCAGTCTGCTGTCGCCCAGGCGCCACGCCTCGCGAATCTCGCGCAGCGCAGGATGTCTGATCACTGCGCTGCCTACCCAATCCAGATAGGTTCTCGCAGACGTGACCAGATGAGCAGGCAGCAGCAGCTCCTGCCCAGGCAGCGAGACTGCCCACTTCTGCAGCTGCTTCTCGATATCGCGCGTCGTGCCCAGCAGGATGAGCTTCTCCTTGGCGCGCGTAAGCGCGACATAGAGGATGCGCATCTCCTCCGCGAGCATCTCCATGCGCATGCGATTCTTGATCGCTAGATGAGCAAGTGAAGGATAGCTGTTGCGAAGCGTCGTATTCACAGTCATCGGGCCGATGCCCAGCTCCTTATGGAGCAGGAAGTCTCCGCTGAGGTCCCGCTGATTGAACATCTTGGACATGCCCGCCACCAGCACAATCGGGAACTCGAGGCCCTTGCTCTTATGAATCGACATGATGCGCACGACATCCTCCTGCTCGCTCAGCGCCTTGGCCGCGCCGAGATCGCTGCCGCTCTCTTGCATGCGCTTGATGAACCGCAGGAATCGGAACAGGCCGCGCAGCGAAGTGGATTCATATTGCCTGCAGCGGTCATAGAGCGCCTTCAGATTCGCCTGCCGCTGCGCGCCGCCCGGCAGACCGCCGACATAGTCGTAATAGCCCGTCTCGCGATAAATCCGCCACAGCAGATCCGATAGTAACCCAACTCTAGCTTCCTCTTTCCATACGGTTAACTGACTGGTGAAGCGAAGCAGCTTCTCTCTCAGCTCCGCGTATGCAGGCTGCTCTGCGTCTTCTAGGAAGCGCAGCATCGCTTCATAATAAGTAGCCGACTTCTCTTGCAGCCGAATGACAGCCAGCTGCTCTGCGTTCAGTCCGACGATTGGAGAGCGCAGCACACCGGCAAGCGGAATATCCTGCAACGGATTATCGATGACCTTCAGCAGGGACAACATCACATCTACTTCTATGGCTTCAAAATATCCGCTCGACAGCTCCGCATAAGCAGGCACGCCTGCTTCCCTCAGCTGTTCAACGAATATCGGCGCCCATGCTTTGGTCGCTCGAATCAAAATCACAATATCGGAATAGACCGCATCTCTGAACAGTCCGCGTTCACGGTCAATCGTGATCGGATAAGGCTTCTGTCCATCAGCGCCTACCAGCTCCCTGATCTTCAATCCGATCAAGCGCGCTTCAAGCTCAGCCGTCTCCAACTCATGTGCTTCAATGGCTGACTCGCTTGCGCCTGACGACTCGTCCGATAGCTCTGTAGAGGCCGGGGACGGACTGTCCGGCTCTTCATCCGCGCTGGATCGATGCACAAGATACAGCTCGATCGCATGATCAGGCGCACCACTGGGCGGAGCTGGGTACCCCGCGCCAGCCTTCAGCTCGGCCTGTTCATCATATGTGATTTCGGCAGCGCGCTCCTCCATAATCTGCTTGAAGATGTAATTCACACCATCAACCACCTGCTGCCTGGACCGGAAGTTGCGCGACAGGTCAATAGCAGTTCCCCCTTGTGCAGGCATGCCCGCATGGTAAGCTTTATATTTGCTCAAGAAGATGCTGGGGTCCGCTAGTCGAAATCGGTAGATGCTCTGCTTCACATCGCCGACCATAAATCGATTGCCGGAGCCGGAGCGAGCGATTAAGGACAGTATGGCCTCCTGGACCTGGTTTGTATCCTGATATTCGTCAATCAGCACTTCTATAAAGTGCGCGCGGTATTGCTCCGCCTCCGCTGTCGGGATTAAGCTGCCATCTGCATCAACCCCCTCACACAGTATGCGCAGACAATAATGCTCCAGATCAGAGAAGTCGACTAGGCGTTTCCCGAGCTTCGCCTGCGTATAACGCTCACCAAATGCAATGACCAGCTCGACCAGCTGCTCCATATAGGGTGCAATTAGCCGCATCTCCGCTAGATAATCCTCAGGCGTTCTAGCGAACAACTGCTCACGAAGCTCGCTGACCTGCTTCTTCGCCTTATCTCGCAGCGCCTTGACACCCTCCTGCAGCCGCTTATCCAGATCTTCGCCGCGGGCTGGCTTCAGCTTGCCGAACACAATCGATTCGAACAGCGCGTGAACCGTGTCCCAAGAGCCGGAATCAACTGCGCGCAGCGCATCTGCCACCATCTGCGCTTCCTCATGCAGCATCTCCGCATAGACCGCTGGGCCGCCGGGCAGCCTCGTCAAATCAGCGGCCTGCACCAATAGCTCGTACACACCTTCCAGAGTCAATCTGTATGTCTTCATCAGCTCATACAGGAAGGGATGATCAGGCTCACCATCGAACTCGCGAAATTGACGCGCCGCGCTGCGCAGCCAATCGTCAGGGAACGGATGACTGCGCGAGAAATCATATAGCCGCTGCACCAAGCTGAACAGCGCATCGTCACTGCGAGCGCCGCCGTAGCGCTCGAGCAAGCCCCAGAACGGGCTGCTCTCCTCGCTATCGCGGTAGTACTGCTCGAACAGCTCTTCAATCACATCCTGGCGCAGCAGCTCACCCTCTGTTTCATTGGCAATTCGGAAGCCCGGATCCAGCCCGATCTTGTAATAATGCTTAGCGATCACATCCATACAGAAGGAATGAAGCGTCGTAATCGAAGCGCGATGAATTAAGACCAGCTGTCTGCGCAGGTGCGAGGAGTCAGGCTGCAGGGTAAGCTGCTTCTCCAATGCCTCTCTCATGCGGTGGCGCATCTCATCCGCTGCTGCCTTCGTGAAGGTTGCGACGAGCAGGCGGTCTACATCCGCTGGTTCATGTTCATCGGTAATCAGCCGGATGATCCGCTCGATCAGCACAGCCGTCTTCCCAGAGCCAGCAGCAGCAGCGACCAGCACATCCTCGCCGCGTGTCACTATGGCCTGCCACTGCTCATCCGTCCAGCGGCTGCCCTGCGGTTTAACCATGACTGTACCCATCATGCCTCAGCTCCCTCCTCACCCGCACTTGCGCGTAACAATTCCCACACTTCATCCTGTTTATAAGGCAGCTTAGACGCATAGCGGTTGCTGTCGAGCTCGGGATCGAAGTGACAGACCGACTTATAGGAACAGAAGGTACAGGCAACCTGCCCGCCCATTCTGTACGGCTCAATCGCCACTTGTCCAGAAGTGATGCCGGATCCAATTCTGCGAATGGCAGAGCGGCCATGATGCCGCAGGTTCGACCACTGCTCGCCAGTCATCACAGATGCGCTCTTGTAGAACGTGCCATCGGCCTTCATCGCCACCGGTATGAGCGTTGAATGACCGGATTCAAGCGAGGTATCCATCATCCGAACGGTCGATTCATCCGCCAGCACGAGCCCCTTCATCTTGAACCTGCGGAACAGCTCATCCGCTGCGTCCTCTGGAGACAGCGGCGCGTGCGTACGAATAAGCGGCTCATGCACGTGAAAATAAAGCACACCGCCCGGCTTCGCCTCAGCGCCCAGCCAATGCTTGGAGTGGGTAATGACCACATCCAGGTAAGTCAGGATTTGCAGAGATAATCCATAATATACTTCCGCCAGATTCAGCCGCTTCTCACTGGATTTATAATCGATGACTCGCAATAATTGTCCATCCGCGCCTTCAGCGCGATCTACGCGGTCGATCCGTCCGACAATCTCCATCTGGCTGCCGTCATCGAGCTCAAAGCGCAGCGGCGGCAATTGTCCATTCGGACCGAAGCCAAGCTCCAGTCCAATCGGCTGGAACAGACCCTTCCGGTCATGCTCGGCCAACACCGCGACTGCCCGTCCGACGATCTGCTTCAGCTTCTGAGCGATATACCGATGTCGTCCTGAGCTCATCAGGATCTCGCTCTGCAGTCTTGGCGTCAGCGCATCTACAACTGCCGCCGCGCGCGCCATACCTTCCGACTCCGACAGAGCTGCCCAGGGGACGCCCTCCTGCTGCAGCTGAAGGCCGATCTGACTGAGCGCCGCATGGAACAGCTGTCCGATATCCGGCGCTTCGAGCCGGTAGATCTGACGCTCTCTCAGCCTTAGTCCGTAGGAAGCGAAGTGGGCGAACCCGCAGGATGCGAACAGCTCCATTCTCGATACGCTCGCCGCCAGGGGCGTTCCGTACAGCTGCTTGCCTAGCGCTGGCGAGATCGGTCTCTCCTGATTGTGATGGAACAGCGCAGTACGTCGAACGCCTAGCTGCTGACGCCACATTGGCTGCCGCACCAGCCAATTGTAAGCATGCCACCAGCTCTCGGCAATCGGCAGGCCCTTCTGCGCGCGCTTCAATTGAATCATTAGCGCGGACAAGGTCGCGCGCGGATGCGCCATATACGCAATAGCCGACTCCTCCATCATTCCAGCAGGAGGTTCGCCCGCCGTATGGTGGACAGTCAGCTGGGGGAACAGTCTGAGCATATGACGAATCACTTCCGCTGGCAGCAGCGTCTTCCCTTCATCGTCAGCAATGGGATAGCTGATGAATAACGATTCGGCTGGTGTCGTCAGCGCGGTATAAATCATGAATTGCTCGTCGAGCAGCCGCCGCAAGCTGCCAGGAGCAAGCTGCATGCCGCTCTCACCCAGCCTCTCACGCTCCTGCTCGCTGAAGATGCCGTCTTCCTTCATCGCTGAGGGCAGCACACCATCATTGGCGCCAAGTATAAGCACATGCTTAACAGAGCCTGGTCTAGTCCGCTCCATCCCGCCAATCAACACCTGATCGAGCGCCGGGGGAACGAGACCTAGCTTGATATTATCAAGTCCGGTTTCGAGCAGCTCAGTGAATACATCGAGCTCGACCGTCTCCTCACCCATCATTTCTACAAGCTGATCCAACACATCCATCACACTGTCCCAGATGCCCGAATGCTCTCTAGCCTGTTCAGCGCGACCATCCTGCAGCCCCTCGCTTGTCCACCGCTCTAACTGCTCAGCTGCGCGTGTATCGTCGAGCAGCTGATACACAGCCTCGGCCATCTGCCTTACTGTTGCAGCTGATTTCAATGCGGAATCCAGCTGACTAAGCGGACGCGCTACACGGTCGCGAATGTCGTTAATACGCTCGAGAAACTCGGCTTGCTGCACAGTGTGATCAGCCTCATCAGCTTCAAGTGAAAGCTGTGGACGGTACGTCCAAGGCTTGCCGTCTGTCCAACGATAGCCATGAATGCCGTAGGCCAGCACATAATTCTCCAAGTGATTCAGATCCATGGCAAGCTCGTCAGGCGTTGAGCCTTGGACGAGCATCCCTGTCTTAATCGCGCGGAATAGCGCATCATACCGCCAAGCGCCCTTAACCGTTTCAAGTGAAGCTCGAATCAGCTCTATGATCGGGTGGTGCATCACCTTGCGCTTCTGATCGAAGAAGTGAGGGATGCCATAATCGCTGAAGGCCGTTGCCAGCACATCCCGATAGTCATCCACATTACGGACAAGCACGAGCACATCTCGCCAGCGTGTATGGCGCTGTCTAATCAATTCCAGTATATGTCTAGCAGCAGCCTCCGCTTCAGCGCGGCGATGAGGCGCGGACACCACCTGGATATCCTCCCGCGCATAGACAGCAGTCGTGGTGGCTTGAGCAGCTTGTCCGCCCGTCAGCTGCTGCTCCAGTGCGGACAGCATTGGACTAGCTGCGAATCGCGGCAGCGGATGCACACGATCGTCTAATAGCAGCGGCTCTTCCTCCTGCACGCCATAATCTGCCGCGATCTGTCGCAGCTTGATTAACGTAGAGGCTGTCGGATGGAAGAGGTCATAGGAAGAGAGCTGCTCCTCCGCTTCATATAGCCGATCCACGCATAGTGCGATATTCACCCTGCTGGCATGTCGAATAATCCCGCTTAGCGCATGAAATTCCTGCGGGGTAAAGCCGTTAAATCCGTCAATCCATACTTCCGTATGCCTTGCATAGCTAGATTGCCCGAACTGCTCGCCCAGCGCTGCCAGATCATCTTCGGCTTCCACATATAAGCCGGCAGCCTCATTCTCATATAAGCTGCATATCCGCGATAAATCCGCCAGCTTATCTGTCAGCTCCGTGGTGTAGCCATCAGGTCGCGCGACCGCCGCACGCTCGTAATGCTGAGCTAATTGCTCCGAATCAATCCGATAACGCCTAAGCTCGACCATCATCTCATTCAACCGGTCAATGAAGCCCGTCTGGTCCGCAGCGTATTGGAACACCTTAAGCTCGTTCTTCATGCGATGCAGAAGCTTGTACAGCAGCATCTTCTTCCCATTCTCCGAAATGTGGACACGCGCTGTACCGCCGCATTCCTGCATCACACGAAAAGCAAGCCGTCTAAAGCTCAACACCTGTGCGCGCATGAAGCCCGATATTCCCGGGGATGTCACCAGCGCATGCTCCGCCTTGAAGGTCGCTTGCTCGGGCACGAGCAGCACCAGTGACTCCTTGTCATTCGGTGCCAATAAGCGATCTCGAATTTCATTCAGGCATACGGTACTCTTACCGCTGCCCGATCGTCCTATAATATAGCGTACCGACATGAACAATTTCCCCCGAGTCAAGTGATGATGTTAATCAGCCAATTACCGATATTCCCCTTTAATGACGAAGAAGGTGCCTCGAATGGTTCCCGCTAGCTTGGACTTCTGCCGAGCGAACTTAAACTTCTTCTCTAGTAATTCTTTCGGTTCCTCCATCCCTTCGGAAAGCTTAAACCCAACGGCCCGCTTCTTAGGGTCATCCATCGTGTACATCACATTAATGGCTAGTCCAGACTCATAGAAGACGAAAGCCCAATTGATATTGTCCACTTGTAAGTGCGATGTCTCCAGAGGCTTGGCCGCAAAAGATAGATCACGTTCTTCCTTCAATACGCGATTCACATAATCAATGGTCGCTTGGCTCTCTGCAGCGGGTACGACCGTAAATTCATGCTTATACTTGTTCATGAAGTAACGAGCTTCATTCGCGCGTAATCCTGCCAGCGCTTCTGCTACAGGTGAAGATTCTAAGCCTACAGTGGACACATTCTTAAAATCAACAACATATGCCATGCCTATCCCCCCAATGCACTCGTTTATTTCTTCACAACAGGAATCCACAATTCGCCGAATACGGCTCCGTCTCGCTGTCCCATCTCAACCGTTGTATTCGGCCCGCCGACATAGGCGAAATCCTTCGCTTCCGGCAGCACTTGACCAAACGCAAAACCGGTCAGCTTATTGCTTAATTCATCAGCGGTCCTGGCCTCTCCTTTCACAACGAGGTACTCTCCCTTAGGGAATTGAATCACCCGATGTTCTACTTCTAACGGGACATCTGTCATAACCCCGGCATAGTACATCATCTTGTTATTCACCGCTTCATTGACAGCGAATAGGTACTCGTTAGCGGCTACGGCCTTCAGCGTGTCCAGCGTTCCGTCTTGTTCGACAGCGCGCCAGAAGCTCTGCTTCTCCTGGTTTATGCCGGCATAATCGGTGTAGCTGCTCTTAAGCTCCGTACCAACACCTAGCACGATAAAGCTGTCCTTTTCCTGAATTGCAAAATTGACCATCATGATACCCTTCTTTCTCTTATTATTTCATCAAATCATTTACCTGTCGACTTGATAGGTTTATAATACCTCTTAATCATGTCAGAAAATGATACCAATTAGGTGACCCGATGAAAAAAGTTGAACGGATCAATATCATGATGCGGTATATTAACAATCGCGCGCACTTTACGATTTCCGAAATCATGCGAACCTTCAATATCTCTCGATCGACTGCGATTAGAGATATCAGAGATATCGAAGCAATGGGCATGCCGCTTGTCGCTGAGGTTGGGAGAGACGGGGGTTATTCCGTCATGAACAATTCCGTCCTGCCTACTGTCCGCTTTACCGACAATGAGATTAAAGCGCTGTTTATCGCCTTTATGGCCACAAGAAATCAACAGCTTCCGTATTTGAAGAGCCGCCAGTCTTTAGCTGAGAAGATATTGGGCCTCCTGTCCTTCAATCAGCAAGATGACCTCGTTCTACTAAATCAAATCCTGCTGTTCGAAGGAACGAACCCCCACAATCCCGACCTGCTGGAGCTGTCCGATCTCCCTCATCCCATGCTGGAGAAACTGATCCAGCTCCTGCTAGTGGACCGTTACGTATTGATTTCGATTGAAGAAGGAAGCGAGGTCAAGTCTTATCCCATTTATTTCCTTCACCTATACCGTGAGAAGAGCGTCTGGCAGCTTGAAGGCTTAGACTTAGAGGCGGGGGTAAGGCGATTTTATGCTGTCGATCATCTCACCGATGTCCAGCCATACGCTGAGAAAAAAGGAATAAGCAAGAAAAAAATAGTGGATCAACTAAATAAACAGGAACAAGCAATCAACCTGGTCGTTGAACTCGGTCCAAGGGCGATTGCCCAATTTAAAAAATACCACCCCTATAAAATCTCGATCTCCTATACGAGTCCGTATCAAACGACAGCAATCATAAAAACATATATCGATGTTCATCAATCGGAGGAATTGACCGAAATGACGAATTGGCTGCTATTTCTAGGGGAGGAGATCACAATCCGAGAGGCGCCGGAACAACTCTTCCTAGGCGCAAGCGCTAATTGCTATGCGCGGCTCCTCACCTCGAAGATCGCGAACTTCAAATAATGCCCCTCGTCTACCCCATGGATATGCGGGTGATCCTTGCCTGCGCCGTGAAATTCAATCAGGCGCAGTACCTTGCCAGCATCTACCGCCGCCGATAGGATCGTATTCATGAACATCTCCGGGCGCACATGGTAGGAGCAGCTGGCACTCACCAGGTACCCGCCTTCATTGACCAGCTTCAAAGCCTGCAGATTAATATCCTTATACCCTCTTAATGCGCCTGCTACTGCATCCTTGGACTTGGTGAAGGCAGGCGGATCGAGGATAACCACATCCCATGTACGGCCTGCTTGCGTCAGCTTCTTCGACGTATCCGCCTTGCCGCTGGCCCGTTGACGACGTTCATCGAGCCCTCTAACCTGCTCACGCAAGTATTCGAAGGCATCTGCCACGACAAACTCAACGCGATCGCTGAATCCATTCAACGCAACATTGCGCTTGGCCTGCGTAACAGCATGCTCGGATACGTCCAGGCAAGTCACCTTCTTCGCGCCATACTTGCAGGCATGTAGGGTGAAGCTGCCGGTATGAGCGAAGCATTCCAGCACGGTCGCTCCGTCCCAATAAGGGAAGGTAACCACACTCCCATTATTGTTGACAGGCTGCAGCGATGTCTGATTGCCCTCACCCGCAACCGCAACCGGCTGCAACGCAATACCGCTCCTCCCCCCCCAACCCTTCATGAGCGGAGCGATTGCCGCGCGATTCTCCCGCTGATCGAAGAAGTAGCCCGTCTTCTGGCCATTCACGATATCGACCTCCAGCAGCAGCCCATTCTCCTCAATCTGTACCGGATTGTTCAGCTCTCCATAGAGCACGCCGGTCGTCTGCTCCAGCCCCTCCAGCTCTCTTACGCTCACATCGCTGCGTTCATAAATACATACCGGGGAGAATACCCGCTTCAATGCTCCCACAATAGCCGCTCTGCGCAGCTCCATCCCCAGCGTTAAAATTTGCACGACCAGGGTATCCGCATACTTGTCTACGATTAGACCAGGTAAGAAATCTGCCTCTCCGTATACCGCCCTGCAGCTGTCCGCCGTCCCGCCTAGGAAGCGTGAGCGATGTGCCCATGCCTCCGCGATCCGTGTATAGAAGAAGGCTTCATCCATCACTTCAATCGGCTCATAAGCTACAATCCGAACCGTGATCATCGATTGCGGATTATAATACCCGACTGCCAATATGGCGCCCAGATGATTCTTAACCTGTACAAGATCACCGGCTTGCGGCTCGTCCTCCAGACGCTCGATCTCCGTACGATAAATCCAGGGATGTCCTTCCAATAACCGATACTTCTTCTTCCGAGTCAATACGACTGCTGCCATCTGTTGTTCCTCCTAAGCATACATTCCGCCTGCAGACGGCATGTTCAATCTCCTACTCACATATAGATGAATCAATTGCTTAACGGCGTGCAACATCATATCGCAACTATATGAGTTAGGAGCTGTAAACCTGCTATGTTATCCCTACTGACACAGCTCGTCCTGCCGATGCTGGTTGGACTGGCTGTCTTCCTATTCGGCATGAAGATTATGGAGTTCGCGCTGTTCAAGTGGACAGGCCCCTACCTGCAGCGCGCGATCCGCAGGCTGACTCGCACACCGCTGCATGGATTGCTTGTCGGCACTGGAGCGACTGCGCTTACGCAGAGCAGCAGCGCAGTCACCGTACTGACGATCGGCTTCGTTAACGCCGGTGTATTAACGTTCCCGAATACGCTCGGGATCATATTAGGCACGAATATTGGCAGCTGCCTGACGACTGAGCTCATCGGCATGCGGATGAACGGGAATATGCTGCCTGTGCTGCTCATTGGCTCCGGCGCATGGCTCGCAACGTGGCTCCCGCTTCCAGCGAAGTGGCTCGCGCACTTCAACAGCGCAAGACTGCTGAGTATCCTCCGTTGTCTCTCACTGGCATCAGCAGGCTTCAGCTGCATACTGATCGGCATTGAAATCATGCAGACCATTGTTGATTATCTGCAAGCTCACGGCTTGCTTACCTGGTTCATCGAGCATGCGCAGCGCAGCATGCTGTGGGGAATTCTCGCCGGGGCCGCACTGACCGCTGTCATCCACAGCAGCGCTGCTTCCATCGCGATGACGATGGGACTCGCCTCGCTCGGCGTCATCCCAGTCGACCTGGGCATCGCCATTGTGCTCGGCTGCAATATCGGCACCTGCGCGACCGCGATGGTCGCCAGCATCGGCGGAAGCCGCTTCGGTCAATATGTCGCATGGTCGCATCTCGTGCTCAATGTAGGAGGCGCTGCGCTCTTCTATCCATTCGTTGAGCAGCTGCACAGCCTGTCCGCTTGGCTGACAGCCAATGAAGCCGGACAGATCGCGCACGCTCAGACGATATTCAATGTGATTAGCTCCCTGATTGCGCTGCCCTTCTGTTATCTGCCGGTCTTCCGACGTGATAAGCAGACTGCGCTGCAAGATTGACCTAATAGCTCGACTGCTTCGAACCTGCTGTACCTTGCACAATCGCAATCCCAGAGCTCGTACCAATGCGTGTGGCACCGGCATGGATCATTGTGAGCGCAGTGTCGTAATCCCGTACACCGCCCGATGCCTTCACGCCAATCTCATCCGATACCGATTGGCGCATCAGCCGGATATCCGACTGTGTCGCGCCGCCAGGTCCGAAGCCTGTGCTCGTCTTCACATAATGCGCGCCGGACGCCTCGGAGATGCGACATGCGAGCCGCTTATGCTCGTCGTTCAGATACCCCGTCTCCAGGATCACCTTGACGATCGCAGATTCCCCCGCCGCTGTCGTTACAGCGCGAATATGTCGCTCAACCGTCGCCGTATCGCCTGCCAGCAGCGCCCCGACAGGCAGCACCATATCCAGCTCGGCGGCGCCATCTTGTACAGCACGGTCCGCCTCGTAGGCGAGCACCGACGCTTCCATCGCGCCAAGCGGGAATCCGCATACCGCGCTAATCTTGACAGAGCTGCCGGCTAGCAGCTCTCTGCACAACGCCACCCACATGCCGTTCACACATACGCTGTAGAAGCCGAATTGAATCGCCTCATCACAGAGCTTGCGAATGGTCTCGAACGTCGTATCCGGCTTCAGAACAGTATGATCAATATAGGCCGCCAGTTCCTCTGGCCTTAGCTTGTTTCCTGTATGCATGTGATCCATGCCGCTGTCATCCCCCGCTCCCATTGTCAAGCCAGCCCCAGCTGCGCTAATGCCTGCTCGACAACCTTCGTATTGTTGGCATAGCCCTTCGTGCGCTGGAGATGAAGCGCCTCATCCGGCGCACACCATTCTACGCCGCGAATCTCCTCGACCTGAGCCTGCAATTCCCCGCCAACGGCTTCAACGAGATAATAATGCACTTCCTTCTTCACATCGCCATGAACCTGATGAACATACGTGTACTTGATCACTTCAATAAGACTCACAATACGACCGATGATGCCCGTCTCCTCCATGATCTCGCGGAGCGCAGTCTGCTCAACCGTCTCACCAGGCTCCATCTTGCCCTTAGGTAAGCTGATCTTGCCGTATCGATCCTGAATGAGCTGGATCTCTAGCTCGTCTTCCCGATACCGGTATACAACACCGCCTGCGGATATCTCCTTCATGGCATGATCCTCCCTTCCATATGCCTAACTGCAGCCGGCCGGCGGCAGGCTGAGCGGCTCTATTTGCCAATGGCCAATTGCATCTCTCGATCCAGCACACGGACCAGCTCACCCTTGCACGCACTTACGCCAGCTTCGACAATCTTGACCCGGCACAATCGGCCCGCGAGCTTCTCCTGACTCTTGAATTCCACATGCAGATAGTTATCAGAGTAGCCGATCTGTACGCCTCGCTCGATATCCGATTGCGACGGATGCTCAGGAATGACATCCAGCACCTGCCCGACGAACGGCTCAGCATAAGCCAGCTGCATCCGCTCCGACAGCGCGATGAGTGATTGGACGCGGCGTTGCTTCACAGCCTCATCCACTTGATCCTCCATACGAGCGGCCGGCGTGCCTGTGCGCTTCGAATACGGGAATACATGCATCTGAGTGAAGCCGAGCTCCTCCATGAACCGGTACCCGCGATCGAACATCTCCTCCGTCTCACCCGGGAATCCCACGATCACATCTGTTGTTATTGCGACATCCGGCAACGCTTGATGCAAGCGGTGAATCGTCTGTGCATACTCAGCTGTCGTATACTTCCGGCGCATTCGCTTCAGAATCTCATCATCGCCGGCCTGCAGCGGGATATGCAGATGTCGACACATCTTGTCCGAGCTGCCCAGCACGTCAATCATATCATCGTCAATCTGACTGGCCTCAATCGAGCTGATGCGAATCCGTTGCAAGCCCGCCACGCCGTGCAGATCGCGCACTAGATCAGACAGCTTATAACCGTCCAGATCATCCCCGTAGCCTCCGGTATGGATGCCGCTGAGCACGATCTCCTGATAGCCGGCTGCTACAAGCTGCCGAGCCTGCTCAAGTACGCTCTGCGGGCTGCGACTGCGCGACAGGCCGCGCGACCATGGAATAATACAGAATGTGCAGAAATTATTGCAGCCCTCCTGAATCTTCAGGAACGCGCGCGAATGCCCTGCGAAATTCGGCACATCGAGATCCTCGAAGTCTCTCGTCTTCATGATATTCCGGACCGCGTTAATCGGCTGCCGCTCTTGTCGCAGCGCGCTAACATAATCCAACAATCGCTCGCGATCCTGGGTCCCAATTACCAGATCGACCCCTTCAATCGCCATGATCTCCGCAGGCGCGGTCTGCGCATAGCAGCCAGTCACAGCTATAATCGCGTCGGGATTACGGCGTACAGCGCGCCTTATCACCTGCCGACTCTTGCGATCACCCGTATTCGTTACCGTGCATGTATTAATCAGATAGACATCGGCCGTCTCCTCGAAGTCCACCTGCTTATAGCCTTCCCTCTTGAACAGCTGCCAAATTCCCTCCGTATCGACGAAATTCACCTTGCAGCCCAGCGTATAGAATGCGACAGTCGGCATCCCTTAACTACCCCCAATCTCCCCATATTCATACAAAATAGCGCTTAACCCGACGAGCGCGGCTGTCTCGGTTCGCAAGATGCGCCGTCCGAGGCTGACCGGCACACAGCCCGCATCCTCGGCCTCGCTGACTTCCTTCTCCGTAAAACCGCCCTCTGGGCCGATGATGAGCATAATCGAGACTTGCTCACCACGTTCAGCCCTGAGCTTGCCCAGCAGGGAGCGAAGCCGCAGACCTGCTTCCTTCTCGTAACAGAAGTACGCCGCATCCTGCTCCGCTGCCAGCTTAAGCAATTCACGCCATTTGATTACCGATGCTACTGACGGAATGCGGCCACGATGCGACTGCTCAGCAGCCTCCTTCGCAATCTTCCCCCAGCGCTCGAGCCTTTTGCTCTCCTTCTTGGCGTCGTATTGCACGATCGTTCGTTCGGAGACGAATGGCACGAAGCTGTATGCACCTACCTCTGTTCCCTTCTGAATAACCGTCTCCAGCTTATCGCCCTTAGGCAGCGCCTGAGCAATTGTTACGCGAACGTTCGGCTCCGCCTCGGATTCACGCGCCTCCATGCGGATCGCCGCCACTTCGGTTCGACTAACATGCTCCAGCTCCGCCTGCGCCTCACGCCCACTTCCGTCACAGACAATAATGACATCACCCGGCTTGGCTCGCATCACATTCGCCAGATGATGAGCATCGTCACCGGTTATGATCAGGCGCTGCTCGTTAAATTGCTCGTTTGTAATAAAATATCGCTGCATCACTACCGCTGCCTTCCTATATGAAATTCAATCCTATCTCTGGGCTGCCTTACACAGCGGTGATTAACCGATAATCGTCTGGAACAATCGGAAGATATGGAAGGACAGCTCCAGTGTCATGACCATGAGCGGTTGAATGGTGACCCCGCGAAGAGGCGGGATGAATACAATGAGCAGGAAGATGAAGATTCCCCACTGCATATGCTGCTGCATCCAGTATCGGGTCTTCAGAGGGACCAGGTCTTCCACGATTCGATACCCGTCGAGCGGAGGCAGCGGGATGAGATTGAAGACGAATAGTACAAGATTTAATTGCAAGAAGATGCTGAGGAATACATTTATCGCTTCATTCAGACCATTGGCATGTGGATCGAAGCCGACTCTGCCCAATATGACAATTAGCAGGATCGTAATGACCGCCAATAAGAAATTGCTGATAGGACCTAGTGCAGACACGAGAATCCCCATCAGTCGCGGATTCTTGAACTGGCCGCGATTGACCGGCACGGGCTTCGCCCAGCCGAATCCGGCCAGCAGAATTAGCAGCGTGCCGAGCACATCCAGATGCTTGCGGGGATTGAGCGTGACGCGGCCCTCGCGATAGGCGGTCATATCCCCGAATTTATATGCCGAATACGCATGCGCGTATTCATGTACACTTAGCGAGATGGCCAGCGCAATGAATACGAATGGCAGCTGCTCAAGCGGATACGCGAAAAACCGATTCAATACATCCACAATTTTCTCCCCATTTCGACAAGCTGGAATTCAATCATGCTATGGCTTGACAGCGACGAGCACGACCCAATCCTGATCCGACTTGATTTGCGCAATGCGGAAGCCCGCTTGCTCCAATCCTGCGTGGACATCGTCGCGCTTCTTCTCAATGACACCCGAGACGACGTAGACACCGCCAGATTCCAACGCGTCATAGACGTCTTGAACGAAAAGCAGAATAATCTCAGCTAATATATTCGCGACGACCAGATTTGCAGGCAGCTGGAACTTCGTCAGCGCTTCGGCCGGATCGGCCTTAAGCACCTGCAGCAGATCGCTATGTAAAACCTCTATTTGCTCATCCATCTCATTCAGCTTCACATTCTCGAGCGCGCTGGATACCGCAATCGGATCGAGATCGAGCGCTAGTACGGAGCTCGCGCCAAGCTTAGCGGCTGCGATCGCCAGAATACCCGAGCCTGTGCCGACATCGATCACCTTCATTCCAGGCTTGATCGTCTGCTCCAGCGTCTCCAGGCACAGTGCAGTCGTCGCATGCGTTCCTGTGCCGAATGCCATGCCTGGATCCAGCTCCAACACGATTTCGCCCGGCTTCGCCTGATAATCCTCCCATGTTGGTTTAACGACCATGCGCTCGGTGATCGCAACCGGTTTGAAGTATTGCTTCCAGCCGTTCGCCCAATCCTCTTCCTTCACTTCGCGCGTACTGATCTCCGCCTTGCCTACAGCAATCGGATACGTTCTCAGCTCGGCCACGAACGACTCCAGTCCCTGCACGATATCAGCAACCTGGGACGGATCGGAATAATAAGCTTGAATCACCGCTTCACCCTCAGGGATATTATTAAGCGGCAGCTCATACCATTGGCCTAGCGATGTGTCTCTGGGCCGATTCAGACTGCCTGACTCCTCTATCGTCACACCGCCAGCACCATGCTCATGAAAGTAATTCGTTATCATCTCAATCGCCTCTTCGGCGATCGTAATCGTGACTTCTGTCCAATTCATTGTCGAGGTACCTCCCGCATGCTTATGATCGACTTTCTTGACTATTGTACTACACAGAAGAATCCCATACCACTTCCGGTATGGGATTCTTCTGTAATTATCCATATTGGTAAGGCACCTGTACGGCAGATCAGATTTCCCCGCCACCGCACTCCTTAATGATTCGAATGGCTTGCTCGCGCTGTCCGTTGTCCACACGCGCATTAAGCAGGTAGCCGCTATCGCTTCCACGATACGAATAATCGTCATTCGCGATATAGGGTAACATGGTCCCGCCAGTGGAGAAGCCGCCCACGCTCGAGGGAAACCCGCCGCTTCCGCCATAGGGCACGTAGCCGGTATAGTTAATATCCTCCATCGCAAACTCCACATCCGTATTACCTAGCGGCCGATTCCAATGACTGATCTCTACGTCATTTGCGCGGATCGCTCTCATCTTCGTCGCCGCAGCCTCAGCTTGACTGAGTGTGTCGAATTTCGCAGTGAAGTACTCAGCCATCCGTCTCACCTGCTCCACGCTTCACACGGTCCTCAGCGGCCTCTGCGCGCGCCAGCGCTTCCAGATCCTCCACGTCAGCCTGCTCTGCGCTGAATTCGACATCCTCATTCCTGCTAAACCTTGGCTGTATGGCGATTTTTCGTTCTTTATTTTTTGCCACTGCGCTCGCTCCCTTACATGGTCGTAACTCATGTATAGTATTCAGCACAGAGCGCGGCATTATTCATCATTCTGCTATTAATCCCCGCGGAAAGCCTTCTTCATACGCTCGAAGATCGTCTCATGATTCTCGCTGGTCGTCTGACCGCTTATATTTCCAAGCTGGCGCAGCAGATCCTTCTGCTCATCGGTCAGGTTGGTCGGTGTGATCACAACTACCTTCACGTGCTGATCACCTTGGCCGTAACCGCGCAAGCGAGGAACGCCCTTCCCCTTGAGTCGGAAGTAAGTGTTCGTCTGCGTTCCGGCAGGTATCTTCAGCTTCACCTTCTCCGTCAGTGTCGGGATCTCAATTTCATCGCCGAGCGCCGCCTGTGCGAAGGTTAACGGCACCTCACAATAGATGTCGTCTCCTTCCCGCTCGAAGAAGTCGTGTGACTTCACGCGGATCACGACGTAGAGATCGCCTGGCGGGCCACCGCGCAGTCCAGGCTCGCCCTCGCCTGTAACGCGAAGCTGAGCGCCCTCGTCTACACCTGCAGGAATCTTGACACTAATCTTACGTTGCTTCTTGGTCTTACCGCTGCCGTGACAATTCGAGCACTTCTCCTTAATAATCTTGCCTTGGCCATTACAGCTTGGGCAGACACGGCGATTGACCATTCGACCGAATGCCGTATTCTGTACAACCTCCTGCTGACCGGTTCCGTGGCAAGTAGAGCAGGTCTCCGGCTTCGTCCCAGGCTTAGCCCCGGTGCCGAAGCAAGGATCGCATTCCTCCGTGCGCGGAATCGTAAGCTCAGTCTCCTTGCCGAATACCGCTTCCTTGAACTCGATTGTCATGGTGTATTGCAGGTCGGAGCCACGCTGCGGCGCATTCGGATTCCTCCGCTGCCCGCCGCCGCCGAAGAACATATCGAAGATATCGCCGAAGCCGCCCATATCACCACCGAAGCCACCGGCTCCGCCGAAGCCTTGGTTTGGATCGACATGGCCGTATTGATCATAGGTTGCCTTCTTCTGGCCATCGCTGAGCACCTCATAGGCTTCCTTCACTTCCTTGAACTTCTCTTCTGCGTCAGCCGCCTTGTTAACGTCCGGGTGATACTGGCGGGCCAGCTTGCGGTAAGCCTTCTTAATCTCATCCTCGGAGGCGCCTTTGTTAACGCCCAACACCTCGTAATAATCACGCTTGCTCATCGCTTGTTATCCCACCCCCATGTGCGATTCTATGCACAACGATAGTCAAAGCCAAGATACCCTCGACTTTGACTATCTGCATCATTCACGATCTAAAATTTGGATACTGCCTTACTTCTTCTCGTCGTCTACGACTTCATAATCCGCGTCTACGACGTTATCCTTAGGAGCTGAACCCGCATCCTCGCCTTGACCGGCTGCGCCCGCATCCTGAGCGGCCTGCTCATAGAGCTTGACAGACAGCTGCTGCACAATTTCCGTTAGCTCCTCGGACGCTTGATTGATTGCTTCCAGGTCCTCGCCCTTAAGCGCTTCTTGGAGCTTCTCCTTGGCAGCGTTCGCCTTGTCGATCTCCGACGCATCAACCTTATCGCCCAGATCCTTCAGCGTCTTCTCAACCGTATAGATCAATTGGTCTGCCTGATTGCGCGCTTCAACCGCTTCCTTGCGCTTGCGGTCTTCCTCGGCATGCGCTTCGGCTTCCTTCATCATCTTATCCACTTCCTCATCGCTGAGGCCGCTGGATGAAGTGATCGTAATCTTCTGACTCTTGCCTGTTCCTTTATCCAGAGCAGATACATTGACAATTCCGTTCGCGTCGATATCGAAGGATACCTCGATTTGCGGAATGCCGCGCGGCGCAGGAGGAATATCGCCAAGCATGAATCGACCGAGTGACTTATTGTCATTCGCCATCGAGCGCTCGCCCTGCAATACGTGAATTTCCACGCTAGTCTGGTTGTCTGCGTAAGTGGAGAACACTTGAGACTTGCTTGTTGGAATCGTCGTATTGCGATCAATCATCTTAGTGAACACACCGCCAGCTGTCTCAATACCAAGCGACAGCGGAGTAACGTCCAGCAGGACGACATCCTTTACCTCGCCAGTTAACACACCGGCTTGAACAGCAGCACCGAGTGCAACGACCTCATCCGGATTCACACCCTTATGCGGTTCCTTGCCAGTGAGCTTCTTCACCGCTTCCTGTACAGCTGGAATACGGGTAGATCCGCCGACAAGCACAATGCGATGAATGTCGCTAGGTGTCAGACCCGCATCCTTGAGCGCTTGTCTTGTAGGCCCCATCGTGCGTTCAACTAGATCAGCTGTCAGTTCCTCGAACTTGGCTCGAGTCAAGTTCATCTCCAAGTGCTGAGGTACGCCGTCAACCATCGTAATGAATGGCAGCGAGATCGTTGTCGTCAGAACGCCGGAGAGCTCCTTCTTAGCCTTCTCTGCAGCATCCTTCAACCGTTGCACAGCAGCGCGATCCTTGCTCAGATCAATACCGTGCTCCTTCTTGAACTCAGCGGACAGCCAATCAATGACGGCTTGGTCGAAGTCATCGCCGCCCAGGTGATTATCACCGCTGGTCGCCTTCACCTCGAAGAAACCGTCGCCGAGCTCCAGAATCGACACGTCGAATGTTCCGCCGCCCAGGTCATAGACCAGAATCGTCTGGTCTTCATTCTTCTCTAATCCATACGCCAATGCGGCCGCTGTCGGTTCATTGACAATACGCAGCACCTCAAGTCCGGCAATTGCGCCCGCATCCTTGGTTGCCTGACGCTGCGAGTCATTGAAGTAAGCGGGCACTGTAATGACAGCCTGCTTCACCGGACCGCCAAGATAGGCCTCGGCATCTGCCTTCAGCTTCTGTAAGATAATAGCGGAGATCTCTTGAGGTGTATAGTCCTTATCCTCAATCTTCTCCTTATGGCTTGTACCCATATGACGCTTAACGGACATGATTGTGCGATCCGGGTTCGTGATAGATTGACGCTTCGCCGTTTCACCGACAATTCGCTCTCCATCCTTCTTAAAGCCGACTACAGAAGGAGTCGTTCGATTACCTTCCGCATTCGGAATGACGACTGCCTCGCCGCCCTCCATTACTGCCACACATGAATTGGTCGTACCAAGGTCAATACCGATTACTTTGCTCATGATTTCTTGCTCCTTTTGGAATGAATATGGGAATCGCGTTGTTTATGAACTTACCTTGACCATGGAAGGTCGGATTACTTTATCCTTCATAATATAACCCTTCTGCACTTCTTCCACGACGATACCTTCGTCATGCTCCTCCGACTCCACCTGCATAATCGCTTGGTGGAATTCTGGATTGAATGGTTGGCCTACCGCCTCAATCGGCTTCACGCCTTCCGCTTCCAGCACACCTGCGAATTGGCGGAAGATCATGTCAACGCCCTTAACGAATGCGTCAGGATCCTTACTATCCTTCCCAGCGATCAAGGCTCTATCGAAATTATCATAAACCGGCAGCAGCTCTTCGATCAGCTTCTGTGAAGCGTACTTGGCGAATTCCTCCTTCTCCAAGCGAGAACGTCTGCGGAAATTGTCATAATCGGCCTGTACGCGAAGCAGCTTCTGGTAGTGCTCATCTGCTTGCTGCTTGAGCAGCTCCTCACTGTTACTTGACACTTGGGCATCTTCTGTCACCTCAGCAGCTTCAGCTTGCTCTGCTTCAACGGACTCCGATGCAGGTTCCCTATTCAATTCCTCATTGTGCGCTTGCTCCTGGCTGTGCTCCTGCTCAGCCTGATTCTCTAGAACTTCATCTTGAGCAGCAGGTTGGTTACTTTGACTCACTGCTTAGTTCACCTCCTGATTATAGTTGCGTAATTCGGTTAATTATACCATTGGGTTAGAATTTGCGAGAAATCCTTGGAGATGCGGCTGAGTAAATGGATCACCCGACCATATTCCATGCGTGTCGGGCCTAGAATGCCAATTGTGCCAATCGGCTTCCCGTTGAGTGAATAAGTCGCGGTAATTAAGCTGCAATCATTAATCACTTCCATGCTGTTCTCAGACCCAATTCGCACCAATATGCCTTCCTTATCTGAGGATACCATCTTAGCCATCATATCCGACTGATCGAACAGGTCAAGCAGCGGCTTCACCTTATCTACATCCTTGAATTCAGGCTGCGACAATATTTTGGAGGTGCCGCTCATGAATACCCGGTGTTCCCCTTCGCCAACAAGCGCGCTGTCCAGGGAGTGAAGCAGCTCTTCATAATGAGTGACATGCCTGCTCAGTTCTGTCGCAATTTCATTATACAGCTTAGACTTCAAGTGGTATAACGGCACACCTGACAGCTTCATATTCAGAATACGAACCGTCTTCTCAATTTCAGAGATTGGCAGCCCTTCCGGTATCGTGACCAGCTTATTCTCAACATGCCCGGTACTCGTTACTATAATCGCAACGGCGCGGTTATCCCCTAGCGGGATCAGCTGCAGATGCTTGAGCGAAGCATTGAATACCTCAGGGCCTAACACGATAGATGTATAGTTGGTCAGATTGGAGAGAATATCCGACACTTGCTGAATAATCTGCTCAATCTGAACGAGCCGATCAGCCAGCACAGATTTGAATATGGACGCGGATTGATCCACCGCCTCTAATTGACCATTATGCACCAAGTGATCGACATAATAGCGGTAGCCCCTATTAGAAGGTATACGACCTGCCGATGTGTGAGGCTGCTCCAGATAGCCAAGCTCCTCCAGATCAGACATCTCGTTGCGGATTGTGGCAGGACTATAAGAGACATCACCGCGTTTGGAAATACTGCGAGAGCCCACTGGCTCCGCGGAACGAATGTAATCATCAACAATTGCGCTTAAGATTAATCGCTGGCGTTCCGACAGCATAACATCCATCCCCCTTCAACGAGTAAACTGGAGTTGTGATTAGCACTCAACAAGAACGAGTGCTAATGACTACTACAAAAATATCAAATCGCCTATCCGCTTGTCAAGTCAATCCAGGCGTTTCAATACAGCAATCTCGTCACAGGAATATTGCTTCTTGCAGTGGATGCAGTCCCGCCATACCTTCTCAGGGAAGATCTCCTTGGCTGCAATAACGAATCCGTTCTTCTCGAAGAAGGCGACCTCATACGTCAGCGCCATGACCTTGGAAATCCCTTGCTGCTTCGCCTCATCGATCAGACTCGCAACCAGACCCCCGCCATAGCCATGACCCTTATACTTCTCATGAAGTCCCAGGGAGCGTATCTCCACGAGATCATCACCGAGACGGCACAGGGAGCCGCAGCCGACCAATTCTCCGCCCAGCTCAGCGACTACGAATGTATCCAGCATATCCATCAGAGCTTCCTCTGAACGGGGAAGCATAATGCCCTTATCGGCATAACCCATAATTAATTTATAAATAGCAGGCACATCCTGTGCCACCGCTTTGCGATAGACCACACTCATCTGCACATTCACTCCAGTTCATGTACGTTACATCAATAATACGGATAAATATACATGAACTTGCATGTTAACTCAACAGTTATTTCGCAGTGCATGCCATTTATTCAATCAACCAGCACACCGATGAATGCGCCGAACACTTCATTGCCGAGCAGAACCCCCTCAGCGGTCAGTCGATAGCCATCTTCAGTAGGCTCCAGAAGGCTCTTCGCAGTCAATCGCTCCAGCACAGGACCGAATGCGACCTCCATCGGCTCGCCGAACTGGTTCTGATAATCCGAGTTCCGAATACCATCTAGCAAGCGAAGTCCAACCATCATGAAGTCTTCCTTGGCCTCATCCGTTGAAACGGCGAATTCCTCCGCCCGCGGCAGACCTTCAGCGGCAGCAGCGATATAGTCAGCTACGCCTCTAACGTTCACATGCCGGGTACGCGCTGCATACCCGTGAGCCCCAGCTCCAATTCCATAGTATGGCTCATTGCGCCAGTATGTGTTGTTATGACGGCTCTCATAACCCGGCTGCGCGAAGTTGCTGATCTCATATTGCCTGTATCCCGATTCAGCAAGCCTTGTCATAATCAACTGATACATCGCGAACTCTTCCTCTTCGCTAGGCAGCGGTAGCCGATTTTTCTGATACAGCGTATGGAACAGCGTGTTCTCTTCCACCTTCAATCCATAGATGGAATAATGTCTTAGGTCCTGCTTCAGCGCTTCAGCAATAGAGTGCTCCAAGTTATCTAGCGTCTGACCGGGCAGGCCGAACATCAGATCGATCGTCAGGTTATCGAATCCTGCCGATCTAGCCAGCTCCAGACTACGGTATACATCATCCGTTGTATGGATTCTGCCTATGCGGTGCAAGAGACTATTGTTGAACGACTGCACGCCGAAGCTCAGTCGGTTCACCCCGCCTTGCTTCATCACAGCAAGTTTATCCGCATCTGTAGTACCGGGATTCGCCTCCATCGTAAATTCAGTCCGACTGGCATCGAACGGGAAGTGGCGTTGGACGGATTGCAGGAAGTAGTCCATCTGCTCCGGTGTGAGAACAGTGGGCGTCCCACCGCCTACGAAGATCGTATCGATTCGCTCCGGCCGCAGCTTAGCAGCTGTCAGCTCCATCTCACGATCCATTGCTGCAAGGTAGTCCAT
Organism: Bacillota bacterium; assembly: GCA_023441055.1. Classification (GTDB taxonomy): domain Bacteria; phylum Bacillota; class Bacilli; order Paenibacillales; family UBA4045; genus JAEZQY01. The sequence goes on from JAEZQY010000048.1 coordinate 92,537, forward strand.
AACGGGTTGATCCTTGAGCACATAGGAATTGAAATCGCAATAGTGGCACTTGTTCGTACAGAAGGGAATGTGGATGTATACTGCGTGAATATTACTCATCGATCTTCAGTACCGCCATGAACGCCTCTTGTGGCACCTCCACATTACCCACCTGCTTCATCCGCTTCTTGCCTTCTTTCTGCTTCTCGAGCAGCTTGCGCTTACGCGAGATATCCCCGCCATAACACTTAGCCAGCACGTTCTTACGCATCGCCTTGACCGTCTCGCGCGCCACGACCTTGACACCGATCGTCGCCTGGATCGGCACCTCGAACATCTGTCTAGGGATCAGCTCCTTCAGCTTCTCGCAGATGACACGGCCTCGCTGGAACGAGCGATCCCGGTGAACGATGAAGGAGAGCGCGTCAACCTTCTCGCCGTTAAGCAGGATATCCATCTTCACCAGCTTGGAGGACTTATAGCCCGACAGCTCATAATCGAATGAGGCATAGCCTCTTGTGCTTGATTTTAACTGATCGAAGAAATCATATACGATCTCCGACAGCGGCATATGATACGTTAAGGTGACGCGTGTTGTGTCTAGATATTCCATATTGACAAATTCACCGCGCTTGCCCTGACATAACTCCATGACCGTGCCGACATAATCATTGGGCACGATGATCGCTGCCTTGACGAACGGCTCTTCCACATTCTCAATCTTAGCCTGCTCCGGATAATTCGCTGGGTTATCGATCGACAGCACTTCTCCGCTCGTCAAGGTGACATGATACACAACGCTCGGCGCTGTCGTAATCAGCGGTATGTTGAATTCACGCTCGATACGCTCCTGGATAATTTCCATATGCAATAATCCGAGGAATCCACAGCGGAAGCCGAAGCCCAGCGCTGTAGAGGTCTCTGGTTCATAACGCAAGGAGGAATCATTCAGTTCGAGTCGTTCCAGCGCTTCGCGCAGATCATCATAGTCCGAGGTCTCAATCGGGTACAGTCCGCAGAAGACCATTGGATTAATGCGACGGTAGCCAGGCAGCGGCTCAGGCGTCGGATTCTTCTGCTCCGTAATCGTATCGCCGACACGCGTATCCTTCACATTCTTGATGCCTGCCACTACGAATCCAACATCACCCGCACTTAGTTCTTCTACGGTCGTCATTCGCGGCATGAAGGCACCGACCTCGATAACCTCGAATGTGGCCCCTGTCGCCATGAACTTAATCTTACTGCCAGCCCGAATAGCTCCATCGACAACACGAATATAGATGATGACGCCCTTATAGGCATCATAATGGGAGTCGAATATTAGCGCCTTTAGCGGCTTATCCCTATCTCCAGAAGGCGCGGGAACCTTCTGAACGACCTGTTCCACGATCTCCTTAATCCCGATCCCCGCCTTGGCGGAGGCCAACACGGCTTCGCTGGCATCCAGGCCGATCACATCTTCAATCTCTTGCTTTACGCGATCCGGATCAGCGCTAGGCAAGTCGATTTTATTCACAACAGGCAGAATCTCCAGATTATTATCTAGAGCCAGATACACATTCGCCAGTGTCTGCGCTTCGATTCCCTGCGCCGCATCAACGACCAGCAGCGCGCCTTCGCAGGCCGCCATGCTTCTAGACACCTCATAAGTGAAATCCACATGCCCTGGTGTATCGATTAGATTGAGGATGTAGTCCTCCCCATCATCCGCGCGATAATTCAGGCGCACGGCTTGCAGTTTTATTGTAATTCCGCGCTCGCGCTCCAGATCCATCTTATCCAGCACCTGTTCCTGCATCTCTCTCGAGGAGAGCGCACCGGTGTACTCAAGAATGCGATCCGCCAAGGTAGACTTACCATGGTCGATATGCGCGATAATGCTGAAGTTTCTAATTCTGCTCTGACGATTATGGTTGTCTGACATTTAGATCCTCCTACACTTCCACTATTCAACTAAATTATTATAGCAATAGTCGAGGGATTAGGAAAGAACGGTTTCACCCAACTTCACAATTAGTCGAATAAAGTAGTCCGCGAGCAGGTTGAGCAGACTCCCTAACTTATCGAAGATCTTACTCAACAAGGAGCCCGAAACAGGTCTAACTGGCTCAATCTGAGAAGCGGATAACGCATCCCGCTGCTGTGGATTTAACGCATGGCCAGGCTCCTCAAGCGCTTCCTTCTCCACTTGCTCTTCCGAAATCGTATCGGGTTTGGTGGAGGATGCCGTGAGTGGTCCATGAATTTGTTCAATGCCGCTGCTCGCCAGGCTAATCCCGAAGAATATGCCGAACGCAAGGACCCCTGCCAGCAGGAGGAGTCTGCCTAACGCGTTAGCCATCTGCGTTCACCCTTTCAGCTTGCCAGTATAATTCTGAAATCACTTCAGCCAGAGCATCCGCAGTGCGGTAGCTTTCCTCCAAAGAGTTCTCGGGACCGCCAACTTCAACAACAACGCTGTTCTCCGACAGCGATTGATTATATTCGCCGTTACCGTCCTTCTGCCCCTTGCCCCAGATCCCTCGAGATAATCCAGGGTACTTCTCCTCCAATGCATTGTGCAATTCAGTAGCGAACGCTTCGTTTTTCTCCCAATTCTTGTTCCTCATTCCGATAATGAAGTACACTTGCGCATAGGATTGTCCGTTGATTTCGGTCGTTGTGAGCTCCCTGCGCTGTGAATCCCGATGAATATCGAAGAAGTAAGTCAGGTCCTGATTATCCGCCATCGCCGAAACAACGGTCTGATGAGAGTACTTGTAGGAGAAATTCCAATTATAGCCCTTCACCTCAGTCGGATAGTCTATCTTCGATTGTGAGGCGCCGATACCGCGCTCTTCCAGCTGCTCGGCCAGTCGCTCGCCAACCATCGTAATATTGATTTCTGGGTCCTCCGCGTATCTCGCTTCGGTAATCCCTTTATCCTTAAGCTCCGGCAGCCATGACTCTCTGCTATGGGAATGATAGATGAAGACGACCTTTCGCCCGCTTGTAGTAAGATCGCGAGCTTGCTCGCCATTGCCCGTCGGCGTGTCCGGCTCTTCTTCAAGGACGATCTCAAGCGGCTCCTGCCCAGCATCGACATGGACATCCCCTGTATCTGCCGAGCTTGGTGAACCGCCCGCTGTCCCATCCGTCGATGGCGCGTAATCAACCGGAGAGATCGGCTGACCGCCCTGCCCCTTCAGCGGTACAATATCCTCGCGAATACCGGGAATTTGCGATGCGACATAACTTCTCGTATCTCTGATATTCACGTCCGTCAACAGATGCACTAGGAATCCGAATACATTGCTATTGGAGAACGTATAAGCTTCACGCTTATCAACCGGCAATCCCGGCACCTCCATGCGCAATAAGTCTGCGAAGAAGTGACTGGACATGGATGGGGCAAGGCCCTTCATCGACATAATCGGCTCCTTCACCCATTCACGCTGAAGCCACAATCCGATCAAGGTGAACAACAGGATGCCGAACGTTACAGTGGAGAGGAGAATAAATCTCCTGGCGGCCTCGTTCCAATCTGATTTCGCGCCCTCTTGCTCTGCCCCCGCGGCTCTTGCCGCAATCGATTCGCTGCTGCCCATATCGAACGCCTCCCACTCTTACAATCTATCTCATGTTACTCTATGAGAATGAGCATTCAGATAGAACTGAATTTGCGAGAGTGAAGGCGTCATTGTCAGGTACGTCAGACAGCGGCATAGCGCTATCGCCATGCCGCTGTCTACGAGATCCTACACTGCGCAGCTTGTCTGTCTAATGGGTGTAGGCATTCATATTCTCTAGGGTAATCGTTTCATGCAAGGCCGCATTCAACCCACTGGCGATGACATTGGCGATATCCTCTATGAATTCATCAATTTCCTTGGTCGTCACCAGCAAATCTTGTCCGAGCGGTCCCAGCACCTCTCGCACGAATGAAAGACGCTCATCCTCAGGCAGCGTCTCCAGTATGCCGAACAATTGCTTCCCGCCCTGCGTCTGCTTCCTCATATGATCCATCAGCAGCTCCAGGCTATTGTTCACAATCGTTGAGGCGAATACAACTGTGGGGACGCCAACGGCGATAACTGGGATCCCGATCGTCTCCAGATTGATCCCCTTCCGCTTGTTCCCGATGCCAGATCCCGGATGAATGCCGGTATCCGCTATCTGGATCGTCGTATTCACCCGCTCAAGCGCCTTAGATGCTAAGGCATCGATTGCGATAACTAGATCAGGCTTCGATTTATCGACGAGTCCTTGGATAATATCGCTTGTCTCGATTCCGGTTAACCCCAGAACACCAGGAGCGATGGCACTGACCTGACGATAGCCTGAACTGACTTCACCGGGCATCAGCTCGAACAGATGTCTAGTGACTAAGACATTCTCGACCACAATCGGACCTAGTGCGTCCGGTGTGACATTCCAGTTCCCCAATCCAACGATCAGCACCTTGGCATCGGTTTTTATCTTGACGCGTCTTAAGAATTGCTCGAATTCCTTGGCGAAGCTCGCTGTGACACGGTGCTGCAGCACCGAGTCCTTGTTACGAAGCTCCGGCACCTCGATCGTTACATATTGGCCAGGCTGCTTGCCGATGGCATGAGCGCCTTCCTGAGTAAGAATGCCCATCCGTGTTACACGAATGCCCTGATCCTCCGTCTCGCTCACTTCAATGCCTGGAATTTGATCGCCAATCTGCTTGGAAGCCAGCTCCTTCGCCTCGAGCGCTAAGTCCGTCCTGACTGATAACGATTGATTATCCATGCTCTGCCTCCTTCATCCATGAATACGATTGCTTGTTCTATCTATATTGTGCGGAAGTCCCTACGGTTTTATACCGTCAATGAACAGCGGTTACATCAACAGAACAATCGTTTTACGAATATTGCTTTTTGCAGATTCGCGTGATAGAATGTTTAAAGTTATCTGTCTGCAACGGAACACAGGAGGTGATTGCAATGCCGAACATTAAATCCGCGATCAAGCGTGTGAAGCAAACCGACAAGCGTCGCGCGCTGAACGCTTCTCAGAAATCCGCCCTACGTACATCGATTAAAGCAGTTGAAACTGCTATTGCTAATAATGATGCACAAACTGCGCAAACTGCTCTTCTTCTTGCAGCTAAGAAGCTGGACAAGGCTGCTGGCAAGGGCTTGATTCACAAGAATGCGGCTTCCCGCAAGAAATCGCGCTTAACGCTAGCCGTTAACGCGTTGAACGCTTAATCAACTAATCCCAGATAAACGGCTCTGCCGTCCTCCAAGTTTGCGTAGCAAACTACTTCGTAAGCAAGGGCGTTTCCGTTTTATCGTCGATATATAAGCACCTTTAAGTTGAAAACTTATAAAGTCTTATATATTAA
>JAEZQY010000062.1 GCA_023441055.1 Bacillota bacterium
CCGTAGAACGTCGGCCCTCCTGTATAACTACCGCTAATCCGCCGCCTAGATCCGGCAGATATGTCCTGGACAATCCTCGCAATGACAGACATCTCGCAGATACTGCATGTCCTTAATGATAATCAGATTATCTTGATAGTCGATTACATCTCGCTTCTTAAGGTCACTGAGCATTCGATTGACACTCTCTCTAGTCGCACCGATCATCTCGGCGAGATCCGAGTTGGTCATACGCGTCGGTATGATTTGATAGTGGCCGTGCGGCTTGCCATAGCTGTTCGTAAGCCGGATGAGGACGGAGCACAGCGCGCCGGGCTTGCCATACAGCATCAGATCGCGGAACTTGGTCTGCGTAATCCGGTGCATCTGATCCATCCACTTCATAAAGTCGATGGCGAGGTCGCCATGCTGCCAGAGCAGCACCTCCAGGTCCTTAAGCTGGATAATCCCGAACACACTGTCCTCTGCCACCTCGGCATTGAAGGTATGCTTGCTGATATGCAGGGCCTCGAGTTCGCCGAAGAGATCACCCGTCTGGTGCATATACAGAATCAACTGCTTCCCATCATCAGTTGCCTTGGTAATCTTGACACGGCCCTTGACTAGATAGTAAAGCTTGTCGGCGGTGTCGCCCTCCCAATACAGATAGGTACCCGGAGATGCTGTGTATTCATACATTGTCTGTTTAAGCCGATTGAGGTTAACCGGGTCGAAGCCTTCCGTGTTGCTGTAGTGATAAGTATTCATCTCTGCAATACTCATGCGAATCCCTCCTACTGCTCCTATTTAACTTTAACTATATAATGATTACTCCGATTAACTCGTGAAATAAATCACAAACACGGCTGGGAAAGCGTGATCGTTGTGTGACAAATCGCACCCCGACCTATTCAGCCGGGGTGCGATTGCGGGTATTCAGCTAATCCGTGCGGATCAGGCGGTCGCCTTGACTTCGGCTTCCTTCTTGGCTGTCTTGTTGAACAGTCCCTTCAAGTAAGGCAGTACCCAGCGGTCTGCGCCGATCTTACCGGCATTGGCGCCTGCTACTACGATGAAGATGGTCAGGACAACTAATTGTGCGTTCGTCGATACGGTGCCCGAGAATAGGAAGGCGAAGTTCATGACCAGTCCCATCAGTGCAGCAAAGGTTGTGAAGCATCCTAGGATGAGTCCGACACCGACCAGGAATTCTCCCCACATGACCAGGTAGGTGAATAGGGTCGCATTCGGCAGGGCGAAGGATTCTAGGAAGCTGCCCCACCAGGCTTGAACGGTTGGATTCTCGCCAGTGGCTTTGGCAACGGCTCCATTCAGGAAGCCTGCTGCGTTGAAGGATCCGCCGGTAATCTTGGCCCAGCCATGTGTCATCCAGTCATAACCGAGATAGAGACGAAGAAGTGTGAGTGCGTAGCTAGCGAATTTGTTTTCTCTTAAGAATTTAACGAACATAAGTCAACACTCCCTAGATTAATTTTTTATTTTGGATCTGGAGTAGCGCGCTCCGTTTCATGTCTATAATGTATACGATCTGAAAATCGGGGTATGTGATTAAAATCACAATATAAAATATAATTGTTTGCTGTGTTATTGGCTGCCTCAGAATAGACAAAAATCAAGGAAGGTGATCGTTATCACTATAAATGGTGAGTGATATAAGTAACATTTTTATTAAGAATGGGGATGTATAGTAAGAATAAATAAGGATGCATGGCGTAAAGGAGGGAAATCCGATGATGACAGGTATTATATTGGCTGGCGGTGACAAGCAGAGAATGAACGGGGAGAATACATCTCTCTTGCCGCTGTCTGGAGAGAAGTTGATTCACAGGCAGATTCGAGAGATGGATTCGATATGCGATGAGATCATAATCGTGACTGATAACCCGAAACCGTTCTTGCGCGTAGTGGATTCCTCTGTCAGGATCATCACTGATTTTATTCCCGGCAGAGGTCCGCTGAGCGGTATGCATGCAGGATTGACATTAATGACGTATGATTGCGCCTGGATCGTAGCCTGTGATATGCCGAATATCTCGGCTGCAGCTGCAACCTATATGAAGAACTTCAAAGATGACTTTCATTTAAACGCAGTTATACCCAAAATTAACGGAAGATTAGAATTGCTACATGGCATCTATAATAAGTCGGTTACCGATTCGGTGCGATCGCTGCTTAATACGGGTGAACAGCGCGCCGAGCAGCTGCTGCACTTCTTGAAGTGGTCTGAGGTGGATGCCGATCAGTTCATGGCGATGGATATTAGCACGAACTTCACTTGTACAATTAAGAATCGCGATGATTATCAGCGATTCGTATCGGACGAGCCGAGTTAGTGAGCGAGCAGTACAACTAGCGTTACAACTTCAGGTAATAGCAGAAAAGCCAGGGCTGCAAGTTGGCCGTAGACTGGCTTTTCGTCATGTAAGCGTTATATGTGAAATGTTTCACAAATTGTTCACCCTCGTTCAAATTTGAAAGTGATTAATGTCACTGTTCACAATAAGGTTGAAATCTACTATGAAAGTAAGAAAGAATTTCAACAGATGAGAATGGGTAGGAGGCGATGGTAATGGCGGTAAAGGAAGTAAAGCCGAAGGAGCAGACGACGGCGGCCGATCATGTGAATCGGTTAGTGGAGCGTGCCAAGCAAGCACAGGAGCAATTCCTGTCACTGGGTCAGGAACAGGTTGACCACATTGTACAGGCGATGGCACTGGCTGGATTGGATCGACATATGCCGCTTGCGAAGCTGGCTGTAGAGGAGACTGGCCGTGGTGTGTATGAGGATAAGATCACCAAGAACATCTTCGCTACCGAATATGTGTATCACAGCATCAAGTACGATAAGACGGTGGGGGTTATTGAAGAGAACCCGTATGAGAATTATCGGATGGTGGCGGAGCCGGTTGGCATTATTGCAGGAGTAACACCTGTGACAAACCCAACTTCCACGACAATGTTCAAGTCACTGATTGCAACCAAGACACGGAATCCGATCATATTCGCCTTCCACCCGTCCGCTCAGCAATCCAGTATGGAAGCGGCCAAGACGCTGCGAGATGCGGCGGTAGCCTGCGGAGCTCCAGAGCATTGTATTCAATGGATTGAGACGCCGTCTCTGGATGCGACCGGCCTGCTGATGAATCATCCGAATGTGGCGCTGGTGCTCGCGACCGGTGGTTCCGGCATGGTCAAGGCGGCGTACAGTACCGGTAAGCCTGCGCTTGGTGTAGGACCGGGCAACGTGCCTTGCTTCATTGAGAAGACGGCGAATGTCCGCCAGGCGGTAACCGACTTGATTCTGTCCAAGACGTTCGATAATGGTATGATCTGCGCGTCTGAGCAATCGGTAATTATCGAGGAGTCCATCTACGAACAGACGAAGAAGCTGATGACCGATCTGGGCTGTTACTTCCTGAACAAGGCCGAGACAGAAGCGGTATCCGCACTCGTGATCAATCCAGAAAAGTGTGCGGTGAACGCAGTTATCGTGGGACAGCCTGCCGCGAAGATTGCCGAGATGGCCGGAATCACAGTGCCCAAGGACACGAAGATTCTGGTGGCCGAGCTGCAGGGCGTAGGTGAGAAGTATCCGCTGTCCGCAGAGAAGCTCAGCCCCGTGCTCGCTTGCTATAAGGTGAAGACCGCTGATGCTGGCATTGAACGCGCTGCGGAGATCGTGCGCTTCGGGGGCATGGGACACTCGTCGGTGATCCATTCGAATGATGACGCGGTGATCCAAACCTTCTCAGCGAAGCTGCAGACAGGCCGTGTCATTGTGAACTCACCATCGACGCATGGCGCTATCGGCGATATCTATAATACGAATCTGCCATCCCTGACGTTGGGCTGCGGATCGTATGGATCGAACTCAACAACAGCTAATGTGAGCGCGGTGAATTTGGTGAATGTAAAGCGAGTAGCGTATCGGACAGTGAATATGCAGTGGTTCAAGGTTCCGCCGAAGGTATACTTCGAGCGCGGCGCGACGCAATATCTGGAGAAGATGCCAGACATCACCCGCATCCTGATTGTGACCGATGCGATGATGGTGAAGCTAGGCTATGTGGAACGGGTGGAATATTACCTGCGCAAGCGCAAGACACCTGTCTATATTGAAGTGTTCTCCGATGTTGAGCCGGATCCATCCGTAGACACCGTAGAGCGTGGAACGAAGGCGATGAAGGACTTCCAGCCGGACTGCATTATCGCGCTGGGCGGCGGTTCTCCGATGGATGCAGCGAAGGCAATGTGGCTGTTCTACGAATATCCGGATACCAGCTTCCATTCGCTGAAGCAGAAGTTCATGGATATTCGCAAGCGAATCTACAAGTATCCAAGACTGGGCAACAAGGCCAAGTTCGTGGCGATTCCGACAACATCGGGCACAGGCTCAGAAGTGACCTCGTTCGCAGTTATTACCGATAAGAACCATGGCAACACGAAGTATCCGCTGGCTGACTACGAGCTGACGCCGGATGTGGCGATCGTCGATCCGGAGTATGTACTCACCCTGCCTAAGACTGCAGTTGCGGATACGGGGATGGACGTGCTTACTCACGCGATCGAGGCCTATGTGTCGGTAATGGCTAATGATTACACAGATGGGCTGGCGCTACAAGCGATCAAACTGGTGAATGAGTACTTGATCCCGTCGTTCGAGACGGCTGACCCGGTAGCGCGTGAGAAGATGCATAACGCGTCGACGATTGCCGGCATGGCGTTCGCGAATGCTTTCCTCGGTATTAATCACAGCCTGGCGCATAAGTGGGGCGGCGAGTATCATACGGCGCATGGACGTACGAATGCGATTCTGATGCCGCATGTCATTCGCTACAATTCGCAGAAGCCTACTAAATTCACATCGTTCCCGAAATACGAATCGTTCATCGCGGATCAGCGCTATGCGGAAATCGCCAGAACACTGGGATTGCCGGCTAGTACGGTTGAGGAAGGCGTGAACAGTCTGATCAACCGCATCCGAGAGATGAACAAGGCGCTGGGCATTCCGGAGAAATTCCAAGACCTCGGCGTGGATGCGCAAGATTTTGAAGGTAGAGTGGATTACCTGGCCGATCGGGCCTTCGAAGACCAATGCACGACCGCTAACCCTAGAATGCCGCTAGTGACAGAACTCGCAGATGTGTATCGCAACGCCTACTATGGCAAATTCTAAGGAAGGGAGACATGACGATCATGTCAATTAAGGAAAGTGAAGTACGGCAGCAGCCCGCTGCCGTCAGGCAACATTGGAGAAGCTTCACAGGTGATAAATGGAAGAGACAGGTGAATGTGCGCGACTTCATCATCGACAACGTGCATTCATATTACGGAAACGATGCATTCCTCGCAGGTCCAACTGAGGCAACGAACAAGCTGTGGGCGATCATCCAGAAGCTGTCGAGCGACGAGATCAAGAACGGCGGTGTGCTCGATATCGACACGAACACCGTCTCTACGATTACCTCGCATGACGCTGGATACTTGGACAAGAATTTGGAGACCATTGTCGGTATTCAAACCGATGAGCCGTTCAAGCGTTCCATCCAGCCGTTCGGTGGGATCAAGATGACACTCGACGCATGTAAGGCGTATGGCTTCGACCTGCCGCCCGAGATCGTGAAGACCTTCACGGAGATTCGCAAGACGCATAACCAGGGTGTGTTCGATGCTTACACAGAGGAGATGAGAACCGCGCGCAAGGCGGGGATTATCACAGGCCTGCCGGATGCCTATGGCCGCGGACGGATCATCGGCGACTACCGCCGGGTTGCGCTGTATGGTGTGGACTTCCTCATTGCGGAGAAGAAGAAGGAGCTCAAGCTGCAAGAGGTTCATGTGATGAGCGAGGATGTCATCCGTCTACGCGAGGAGCTGAACGAGCAGCTTCGCGCGTTGAGTGAGCTGAAGCAGATGGCCGCTTCCTACGGCTTCGATATCTCGGAGCCTGCGAATACAGCTAGGGAAGCGATTCAGTGGCTGTACTTCGGGTATCTGGCCGCGATTAAGGAGCAGAATGGTGCTGCGATGAGTCTGGGCCGCACATCCAGCTTCCTGGATATCTATATTGAGCGAGATCTAGCGGAAGGTACGCTGAACGAGATTCAGGCACAAGAGCTCATCGACCACTTCATTATGAAGCTGCGCATTGTGAAATTCCTGCGTACACCGGAATACAATGAGCTGTTCAGCGGGGACCCGACATGGGTGACCGAGTCGATCGGCGGTATGGCGCTGAACGGGCAGACGCTCGTCACGAAGAGCTCGTTCCGCTTCCTGCACACCCTGACCAATCTGGGACCTGCGCCGGAGCCTAACCTGACCGTTCTGTGGTCGACCAAATTGCCGGAGGGCTTCAAGGAGTTCTGCGCCAAGGTGTCGATTGAGACCAGCTCGATCCAGTATGAGAATGACGATCTGATGCGCCCCATCTACGGCGATGATTATGGCATCGCCTGCTGCGTATCCGCGATGAGGATCGGCAAGCAGATGCAATTCTTCGGTGCTCGCGCAAACCTGGCGAAGCTGCTGCTCTATGCGATCAACGGCGGTGTCGATGAGAAGCTGGGTATGCAGGTCGGACCGGCCTTGGCTCCGATCACCAGCGAGGTGTTGGACTTCAATGAAGTGATGAAGCGGTACGATGACATGATGGAGTGGCTGGCGGGTCTGTATGTGAACACCTTGAACGTTATCCACTACATGCATGATAAGTACAGCTACGAGCGTATTGAGATGGCGCTGCATGATAAGGATATTCTGCGCACGATGGCGACCGGTATCGCGGGATTGTCAGTTGTTGCGGACTCTCTGAGCGCGATCAAGTATGCGAAGGTTCGTCCGATTCGCAATGAGCAGGGTATTGCTGTTGACTTCGAGATTGAAGGTGATTTCCCGCAATACGGGAATAACGACGATCGCGTAGACAGTCTGGCCGTCGGTGTGGTTGAGACCTTCATGAATAAGATTCGCAAGCATCCGACCTATCGCGATTCGATGCATACGCTGTCGGTTCTGACGATCACCTCGAATGTGGTGTACGGCAAGAAGACGGGGACGACACCGGATGGACGCAAGGCTGGCGAGCCATTCGCGCCAGGTGCCAATCCGATGCACGGCCGTGATAAGAAGGGCGCACTGGCATCCCTGACCTCCGTAGCCAAGCTGCCCTACGAGAGTGCGCTTGACGGTATCTCCAACACCTTCTCAATCGTGCCTAAGGCACTGGGACGTGAAGCGGGTGTGCGCAATAAGAATATGGTGAGTCTGCTCGACGGCTACTTCACGCATAGCGGACATCATCTCAACGTCAACGTGTTCGAGGTAGCGCAGCTGCTCGACGCGATGGAGCATCCGGAGCGGTATCCGCAGCTGACCATTCGCGTATCCGGCTATGCGGTTAACTTTATTAAACTGACTAGAGAGCAGCAGCTGGATGTAATTAACCGCACGTTCCACCAATATGTATGATAGTATCTTCTTAAGCTAATATAGAGAGAAGCGGGTCGACGGGCGGGAGGGTTGCCTCGGGGAAGTTTTCTAGCGAGAACTTCGCGCCCGTCGTTGCCACGCTTGGAAGTTCGGAAGGATCTAAAGGATCGGAAGGATCGGAAGGAGAGGAGCACATCATGAAGGGACGTATACACTCCTTGGAAACATTCGGCACATTGGACGGACCGGGTATTCGATTCGTGCTGTTCATGCAGGGCTGCGCCTTGCAGTGCCTCTATTGTCATAATCCCGATTCGTGGGATGCTCGAATCGGCAGACAGGTTACTGTAGAGGATGTGCTGGCTGAGATTGAGCCTTACCGCGCATACTATACACCTAACGGCGGGGGATTGACTGTATCGGGTGGGGAGCCTACCCTGCAAGCGCCGTTCGTAGCAGAGCTGTTCAAGGCCGTGAAGGAGCGCTGGGGCATGTCTACAGCGCTGGATTCATCCGGCTTCTGCGAGCCATCTTACGCTGAGGAGCTGCTGAGCGTGACCGATCTGGTGCTGCTCGACCTGAAGCAGATGAATCCCGAGCGTCATACGGCACTGACGAGTCAGTCGAATGAGCGCATCCTGCGATTTGCGGAGCATCTGTCTGAGCGCGGCATGCGGATGTGGATCCGCCATGTGCTGGTTCCGGGCGTCACAGATTCACATGAAGACCTCATGGAGCTGGGCCGCTTCATCGGCAAGCTCAGAGGCGTCGAGAAGTTCGAGATTCTGCCCTACCATCGGATGGGCGTATATAAGTGGGAGCAGCTAGGCCGCCCGTATGAGCTCGAGGGCGTGCAGACACCTACACAACGTGAGATCGACCGCGCATATATGATTATCAACACGGGCCGCGCCGAGGAGGCGGGTAACGCGCTGTAAGCGCGTTGTCCGCTGATACTTGGCTTGGCAGTGAAGTGTGGCGCAGAAGGTACGGCAGAACCGGATTAATGGTGCGTGCAGTACCGGAAAGTGATGCTACAGGGTGCGATATGAGGGATCAGGTGCGTGCAGTACCGGAAAGTGAAGCTACAAGGTGCGATATGAGGTTAATGGTGCATGCAGTGCCGGAATCTGAAGCTGCAGGGTGCGATATGAGGGATCAGGTGCGTGCAGTACCGGAAAGTGAAGCTACAAGGTGCGTGGCGAGGATCAGGAACGTTTACGGTGCTATCGCAATCCCGTTTAGAAAGTTGTCCAAAATTGCCTGAAGAAACCAGTTGAAATCCGAGTGCGATATGGTGTAAGATACTTCTTGCGGCTTCGAAGTGTTACATAGCAGATCACGCGAAAAAAGTTCATTCTGTTGTTGCTTTTCGAATTGCGATCTGATATACTAAATTTCGTTGACTTCACAACATGCGGACGTGGCTCAGTGGTAGAGCATCGCCTTGCCAAGGCGAGGGTCGAGGGTTCGAATCCCTTCGTCCGCTCCATACATTCATTGGTGCACTCAGAGTCTGCGCCCTTAGCTCAGCTGGATAGAGCGTTTGACTACGAATCAAAAGGTCGGGAGTTCGAATCTCTCAGGGCGCGCCATGAATTGCTTCATTAATATTGTCGGGACGTAGCTCAGCTTGGTAGAGCACCTGGTTTGGGACCAGGGGGTCGCATGTTCAAATCGTGTCGTCCCGACCATCTTCATTCCTTAACAACCCACATGCGGGTGTAGTTCAATGGTAGAACTCCAGCCTTCCAAGCTGGTAGCGTGGGTTCGATTCCCATCACCCGCTCCATAATGAATAACCAGGAGAACCGTATACGGTTCTTTTTTGTTCTTACATAATGTATGATAAAGGAAATTTCATGGGTAAGGAGCGATCGACCATCATGAAGAAGTTTCTGATTGGCGCAGTGCTTGGACTGATTATCGGATTCTCGGGGAGTGCATTCGCAGCGATAGGGGATCGGGTAGAGCTGATCATCTCTGACTTTACGATCTATGCGGATGGGGTCAAGCTGGAGATTCGCGAAGAGATCTTGAATCGTAACGGAACCTTGTATCTGCCACTTAGGGCTACGACGAATGCGCTTGGGCGGGAGGTAGTCTATCATCCGGAGACGAGATCCGTAGAGCTGAATACGCCGGCGCGAGACCCGGAATTGCTAGATTCTGAGGCCATGCCGCAGGAGGGGGCGAGCGCCGACGGTCCAGTCGACAATAGTGAGGTCATCACAACCACATTCGAGGGTATGCGCGCGCTGCAGGTCGGGGATCGGGTTTATTTTAACCTGCAGGATTATGGTGTGAAGTGGAAGGAGGGGCTGGCTGCCGCAGGATCGAAGCTGTATCAAGGTGATGCGTTGAAGGAGCCTGATTACGCGAAGGTGCTGGCCAGCCTGGCGGGCCTGCAGGAGGACCATCCTGACTTGATCTACATATGGGAGGGCGGGGGGTACTTCAATGCAGCGCATTATCAGGACCCTGCTCAGATTCAGAAGAGAGAACCGTCGCCCGACATGAAGGCATTCATGGAGGAGCAATTAAAGAAGCAGCGCTAAGCAAGTTCCCGGTACGTATGCGCGGGTCCATGCAAGATCCCATTATGGTATAATGAATGTCGGTTATCATAAGAATCATTCACGCTTGCGCACATCGAGAGCGAACACAATATGGAGGTTGCTATGCTTCGTCGATTTTTTGGCTATTATCGCCCTTATAAGGGGCTTTTCTTGCTGGACTTTACGTGTGCGATTATTGCCGGGCTGCTCGAGCTGGCCTTCCCGCTGGCGGTAAGTGCGTTTGTTGAAGAGCTGTTGCCGAGTGAGAACTGGCGGCTCATCGTATTCGCGTCTGTAGGACTGCTAGCCATCTATGCGGTGAACGCCGTCCTGCATTACATCGTCACCTACTGGGGGCATATGCTCGGTGTGAATATTGAGACGGATATGCGCCGTAAGATGTTCAGCCATATTCAGAAGTTATCGTTCCGCTTCTTCGACAATCATAAGACCGGTCACCTGATCGGCCGGATTACCAATGATCTGAATGACATCGGCGAGGTTGCGCACCACGGGCCGGAGGATGCGTTCATCGCGGTGATGACCTTGGCGGGAGCATTCGCCATTATGGTTAATATTAATCCGGAGTTGGCGATTCTTACGTTCCTGATTATTCCATTGATGGCTTGGCTCACCATTATATTCGGCACACGTATGACTAAGACGTACCGCAAGCTGTTCCGTGATGTGGGCGACTTCAACGCGCGGATCGAGGATAATGTCGGCGGGATCCGTGTCGTTCAGTCATTCGCGAATGAGGAGCACGAGAAGAAGCTGTTCGCCGAGAACAACGAGCAATACCGCAGCACGAAGATGCAAGCTTATAAGACGATGGCGAAGAGCATTACGCTGAGCTATATAATGATGCGGTTGATTACGGTTTTCGTGATGGTGGTGGGGGCTTGGTTCTTCATCCATGACAAAATAGAGCTAGGCGACTTCCTGGCCTTCATTCTGCTATCCAACATCTTCTTCCGTCCGATTGAGAAGATCAATGCGGTCATCGAGAGCTATCCGAAGGGGATCGCTGGATTCAAGCGGTATGTCGAGATTCTCGACACAGAGCCGGACATCGACGACCGGCCGAATGCCATCGAGCTAGATGAGCTGCATGGCGACATCGTGTTCGATGAGGTTGCCTTCGGCTACGAGCCGGACCGTCAGGTGCTGAAGGGGATCAATCTAACGATCCATAAGGGAGAGACGATCGCCTTCGTCGGTCCGTCAGGCGCCGGGAAGACGACGATCTGCAGCCTGCTGCCCAGATTCTATGATGTCGATGAAGGACGGATTGCGATTGATGGGATCGATATTCGGGATATTAAGCTGGTCTCGCTGAGGAGTAACATCGGTATCGTGCAGCAGGATGTGTTCCTGTTCTCGGGCACGATCCGCGAGAACATTGCCTACGGGGATCTGCATGCGACAGAGGAACAGATCTGGGACGCTGCGCGCAAGGCGTCGCTGGCTGATCTGATCGCGAGCCTGCCGGAGGGGATGGACACGGTGATCGGCGAGCGCGGCGTGAAGCTGTCCGGCGGTCAGAAGCAGCGGCTGTCGATCGCGCGGATGTTCCTGAAGAATCCGCCG
The DNA here is from genome assembly GCA_023441055.1 of Bacillota bacterium. GTDB lineage: Bacteria > Bacillota > Bacilli > Paenibacillales > UBA4045 > JAEZQY01. Next base: position 11,580 of record JAEZQY010000062.1, read on the forward strand.
ATTCTCATTCTGGACGAAGCGACCTCTGCGCTGGATACAGAGACCGAAGCAGCCATCCAGCGCTCGCTTGCGGATCTATCCGCTGGCAGGACGACACTGGTCATCGCGCATCGTCTGTCCACGATTCAGAATGCCGATCGAATCGTCGTCATTGACGAAGAGGGTATCGTGGAGATGGGCAGCCATGAACAGCTCGTGTCCGCGGGCGGTGTATACAGCAGGCTGCATAATGTTCAGATGGCGATTCATTGAGCAGGGTGCCGGGTTGATGAGATCGCGTGTGATGAGAAGTGCATCAAGCAGTGGGGCGGAGAAGGTCTTCCGTTAGCTCGCCTCTGCTAACGGACACAGATGACGCTAAATGACCAATAATGCCACCTTTTAATTTCTAACGGACCCAGATGCATCTATTCGCGAGTTTTAGGGATAAACACCCCTGTTCTCGACACAATAAGTGCAACTGGGTCTGTTACATGAAAAAAGGTTGGTATTTTTGACCAATAGCGTCACTCAAGTCCATTACAGCTCAATGGCGATCCTCGCCAAGTCCACCGACACGCCATCAAGACAGCACATCCCCGCCACTAGCATCCTTACGCACTCTTCCATTAACTCTTATACTCTCACCCAGCAATCTTATGCCCTCTTCCAGTAACCTACACATCATCTATTAACTCTTACACTCTCCACATGTAGCCTTTCGCCGTTTATCAGCAACCGTATGCTTCTACCAGTAACTTTACGCTCTGCCCTATAATGACCCGCCCACGCTGAAACGCCGCTCATGTAGAAACTTTTTACATCACAATCGTGCTGTGGCATCCAGACTGATACATGCGATGTGGAAGGTGGATAGGCACATTCCCTGACTTCTCGTATATGTTAATACAAGAATAACTAGTCGATATTATGGGAGTGTGAGGGTTAGATGGCCATTATGGAAGGTGTGCATTACATCTATACGGTGAATCCGGGCGATACACTGTATTCGATCGCGCAGCGATTCGGGAGCACGGTGAATCTGATTGAGCAGACGAATGCGATCTATCCGCAGATCACCGATCCGGGGCTGATCTATCCGGGTCAGGTGCTGGCGATACCCGAAGCGGGCGTGGGTCAGCGTGATGCGGTGCTGGCGATTATTCATGCGGGCGATACGTTGTACGGGATAAGCAGACGCTATTCAGCCACGCCGGACCTGCTGCAAGGGATGAATCCGCTGCTGACGAATCCGAACCTGATCTATGCGGGAACACCGCTGGCCGTGCCGGCCGTGATCTATGAAGTAGAGGCGGGCGATAGTCTGTTCCGGATCTCGCGGCTGCTGGGCATTCCGATGAACGCGATCATTCAGGCTAATCAGGGCAGACCGGGCTTCTCGCCGGATGTCATCTATCCGAACTATCATCTGATTGTTCCGCTCCCATCCTCCGACAATATCGTTGTGTTCCGTCCTCAGCCCGGCTCGAGGGTTGTGCCCGGACAGGTCATGGAAGGGCTGGCGCGCGTGTTCGAGGCGAATGTGAATTACCAGATTCGAGATGATGTCGGAGGAATTGTGGCAGATGAGCGCTATGTGACGACTTCGGCGGGGGCGCCGGCATTCGGCACATTCTCCACTCCGCTACTGTTCGACAGGCGGCCGGCGACGCCGGGTGGGGAGTTGTGGGTATACGCCAGAAGCGCCAAGGATGGCGCGATCATCGATCTAGTGCAAGTCAAGGTTAACTTCTGAGTGCCGAGCGGATAATTTTAACATGAGAATGCGCAAGTTTTTCGTCGAAACAGAGGACTTTAGAAATAAATTATAGTATGATAAGGAAATGAGTAAATTTGTGAGATGATGAGTCACGGATTCATACAAGATTCGTGAATGGGAACCTGAGGTGAAAGTGTATGTCTGAAACATTGCATCAAGTTCAGTCAAATTCCTCCGCCAGCAATCCGCTGCGCAGAGATGTCCGCTTCCTGGGGAATATTCTAGGAGAAGTGCTCGTCCATCAGGGCGGCAATGAGTTGCTAGAAACCGTCGAACAGATTCGCGAGATGAGCAAGTCGCTGCGCAATGATACCGACTCTGCTGAATTCGACGCGTTCAAGAGTAAGATTCTATCGCTTACGCCGGTGATGCGCCATCAGGTGATCCGCGCGTTCGCGATCTACTTCCAGCTGGTGAATATCGCAGAGCAGAACCATCGCATCCGGCGCAAGCGGGATTACGAGCGGACAGCTGGCGAATCAATTCAACCCGGCTCGATTGAGAGCGCTGTTCTGGAGCTGAAGTACAGCAATATGCAGGTTGAGGAAGTGCGCCATATCCTCGACGGGATCTCGCTCGAGTTGGTGATGACTGCGCATCCGACCGAGGCGATGCGACGCGCGATTCTTGATATTCATAAGCGCATCGCGCTGCGCGTCATGGAGATGGACAACCCCATGCTGACACCGCGTGAGCGCTCACAGCTGACCGAGGCGGTCCGCAATGAGGTGATGATCCTGTGGCAGACCGATGAGCTCCGCGATCGGAAGCCGACTGTCATTGATGAAGTGCGCAATGGGATGTATTATTTTGACCAGACGTTGTTCGATGTGTTGCCCGATGTCTATGGAGAGCTGGAGCGCTGCCTTGACAAATATTACCCAGGAGAGAGCTGGCATGTGCCCTCCTATCTGAAGTTCGGCTCCTGGATCGGCGGAGACCGCGACGGCAACCCGTCTGTCACCTCCGAGGTGACGTGGGAGACGCTGATGATTCAGCGCGAGGTTGTGCTGAATAAGTATGCCGCTTCGCTGCGCCAATTGATGTCGGTGCTCAGCTTCAGCCACAATATCGTGAAGATCAGTGATGAGCTGTTCGAATCGATTAAGCGCGACCAAGCCAGCGTGGAGTTGGTGAATGAGACGCCTTGGCGCAATGAGAAGGAACCGTATCGGATCAAGCTGACCTATATGCTGGAGAAGATTCATAATACAGGCACCATGGCTAGCGGTTATCATGCCGGCAAGTATAATTCGCCCGAGGAATTCGTCGAAGACCTGCGTCTGATCGATCGCTGTCTGCGCGGTCATTACGCGGACTACGCGGCAGACACGTATCTGAAGAAGCAGATCCGTTCGGCAGAGCTGTTCGGCTTCCATCTGGCGCAGCTGGATATTCGCCAGCACAGCAAGGAGCACGAGGCGGCGATCAGTGAGGTGCTGCATCGCGCAGGCGTAACCGACAGCTATTCGCTGCTCACGGAGGAAGCGAAGATTGAGCTGCTGCACAAGCTGCTGCGGGATCGTCGTCCGTTGACCTCTCCTTATATTGAATATTCGGAATCTACAACGGAGACGCTAGCGGTGTACCGCACGGTGTATCGCTGTCAGCAGGAGTTCGGCCGCAACTGTACGAACAGTTACCTAATCAGTATGACGCAGGGCGCGTCGGATATGCTGGAGGTTATGCTGCTGGGCAAGGAAGCGGGATTAGTCGTGGTGGAGGCAGACGGGTCAGTGAACTGCACGATACAGGCTGTGCCGTTGTTCGAGACGATTGACGATCTGCATGCAGCGCCGGATATTATGCGGACGCTATTCAAGTTGCCGATCTACCGCGCTAGCTTGGCCTCGCATAATGAGGTGCATGAGATCATGCTCGGCTATTCCGACAGCAATAAGGACGGCGGCATGCTCACAGCGAATTGGGAGCTGCGACTGGCGCTTAACCATATTACAGAAGCCGCCAATGAATTCGGCGTACAGCTGAAGTTCTTCCACGGCCGGGGCGGCGCGCTCGGTCGGGGCGGCATGCCGCTCAAGAGCAGCATCATGGCGCAACCGCCGCATACGCTCGGCGCCGGCATTAAGATAACGGAGCAGGGCGAGGTGCTCTCCTCCCGTTATTCGATGAAGGGCATCGCATACCGCAGCTTGGAGCAAGCGACTTCTGCGCTGATTACAGCCGAGACGATGTCGCTGCATCCGAAGAGCGATCTCTTCGAGCATAAGTGGGAGAGCGCGTTCGATCAGATCTCTGCCGTCGCGCAGACCAAGTATCAGGATCTGGTGTTCCGTGACCCGGACTTCCTAGCGTTCTTCAAGGAATCCACGCCGCTGCCGGAGATCGGCGAGCTGAACATTGGCTCCAGACCATCCAAGCGTAAGGGCAGTGATCGCTTCGAGGATCTGCGCGCTATTCCATGGGTATTCGCTTGGACACAGAGCCGTTATCTGTTCCCGGCTTGGTATGCTGCTGGAACAGGAATTCATTCTTATTATCAGGGCAAGCCGGAACGTCTGGAAGAGCTGAAGCAGATGTATGAGGAGTGGTCGTTCTTCCGTATGGTGATCGACAGTCTGCAGATGGCGCTGGCTAAGGCGGATCTGAGCATCGCCAAGGAATACGCAGGTATGTACCAGGAGCGCGAGTCAGCGGAGCGTATCTATGGATTAATTAATGACGAGTACGAAGCGACATGTGATCTGATCCTGAAGATTACCGGGCAGAATGAGATTCTCGACAACACGCCGGTCATTCAGGAATCGATTCGCCTGCGGAATCCGTATGTGGATCCGCTTAGCTATCTGCAGGTGCAGCTGCTGACCGAACTGCGCCAGACACGCGAACGAGGCGAGGATGACTCCGCGCTTATCCGCGAGGTGCTGCTCACTATTAATGGGATCGCAGCGGGTCTCCGGAACACGGGCTGATCACAGACCATAACCCATAAGCCGGATTATCGGACTAGACAACCGATAAGCCGGCTTTCGTATAGCTGACATGGAATGGCTATCCATGCCATAGGCTAATTCAGATCGTACAGTTAGTACCTAAATAGAGATGGAGCAGGAGAGGGTGTAAACGAACATGGAAGCAAGCGTAGTTGCGCTGGCGCGCGAAGGGGATCGCGCGGCATTCGCCGAACTGGTGGACATGTATAAGGGTAAATTGTTTCACCTGGGCTTCCGTATGCTCGGCAATAGTCAAGAAGCGGAGGATATCGTACAAGAGACCTTCCTAAGAGTGTATGAGCACTTCGGGCGATATGACCAGCAGCATAAGTTCTCTACATGGATCTACCGCATTGCAACCAATCTATGCATCGATCGATTGCGCAAGAGAAGGGCGGTGTATTCACTCGACGCCGACATATCGGATGGGGATAATCTAGACGGATATTCCACGCTGCAGGCCGATGAGCCGACACCAGAGGAGCAATTGGTGCTCACGGAGCGGCAGCAGCTGATCGCGGATGCGATGGCGGCGTTGCCGGCGAAGTATAAATCGGCGATGGCGCTCAAGTATTATCAGGATCTATCCTTGCAGGAGATCAGTGATATTCTGCAAATCCCGGTATCTACCGTGAAGACGAGAATACACCGCGGGCGAGATTATCTGCGCAAGAAGCTGGAGCGGCACAAGGATTCATTATAATCACGAATAATGAAACGCAATGAATAGATTGTACGTAGTATAGAGTAATTATGCGCAAGTGAAAGGAGCTGCCGGTCATGGAATGCAGGGAAGCGAGCCACTGGACGCAAGAGTATTTGGACGGCACGCTTACAGGGCCTGTACTGACACAGTGGAAACAGCATATCGCGGAATGTCCCGAGTGCCAGAAGCAGCTGGAGCAATTAGAAGAGACGGATATATTCATACAGACACTGCCGGCTCCTGCGGAGCCGAGCGGTCTATGCGAACGCGTCATGCAAGCCTTGCCTAGACCTAGCAGGCGAGTCGCCTTCAAGCGCTGGGTGAAGCATCATCCTGCCGCAGTAGTCGCTATGGTGTTCTTGCTCGTGATGATGAGCAGCTTCGGCACACTGTGGGATCGGGAGAGCAATCTGATCGTGAAGGGCTCGGATCTAGAGGATGTAGTCATTCAGGGAGATCTGGTGATCGTGCCGGAGGGCATTGTGATTGACGGAGACCTGACGATCGAGAACGGCAAGCTTCAGCTAGACGGGACGATTCTAGGGAATGTGACCATAGTCGATGGCAGTTACTATATGGCATCAACCGCGAAGATTGTCGGAGATGTGAATGCGATTAATCGAAGCATCGATTACTTCTGGTTTCGCGTGAAGGAATTCTTCGCTGGCTTCACAAGATGACAATAGGAAGCCGTATGGCCGATGATTGGACATAAGAATTGGGAAGCGCTGCCTGTTTTTTGGCGCGCTTTTCATATTTTGGTCCCCGAATTGTGCACGTGAAGTTGGTTTTATGGTATGATTAGGCCTATACAGACTTGGGGGAAGTCACATTGATGGAGCTGCTGTCAGAGATCACCATTACGGATATCATCGATATCCTGATCGTCTGGTATGTATTCTATAAGGGCATTCAATTGATTCGGGGCACTCGAGCCGTGCAATTATTGCAGGGTATCTTCGTTGTGCTCTTAACCTGGGGTCTGAGTACGTTGTTCGAGCTTCGCACGCTGCAATGGATCATGAACCAGATGTTCACCTTCGGGGTGCTCGCGGTCATTATCATCTTCCAGCCGGAGCTCCGGCGCGCGCTGGAGCAATTGGGTCGAGGCAAGCTGTTCACGCGCGCGACTAGCGAGGATAACGGCGAGTTCACGGAGCGGGTGACCGAGGTGATTAAGGCGGTTAATAATTTATCCCGCAGGAAGATCGGTGCGTTGATTGTATTCGAGCGCAGCACGGGACTGAGTGATTATATGGAGTCCGGTACGGAGATCGGCTCCAAGATCAGCTCCGAGCTGCTTATTAATATCTTCATTCCGAACACACCGCTTCATGACGGTGCAGTCATTATCAGCCGCAATGTGCTGATGGCCGCTGGCTGCTATCTGCCGCTGTCGGAGAATCCCTTCATCAGCAAGGAGCTCGGCACGCGTCACCGCGCAGCGATCGGGATGAGCGAGGTATCGGACGCGCTCTGCGTGGTCGTGTCAGAGGAGACAGGACAAGTCTCGCTGGCGATGAATGGACAGGTGGTCCGAGACATCAAGGAGGAGTCGCTGATCGCGAAGCTGCATGATGAACTGAGGGCAGATAACAAGGCGAAGGAACGCGCGACATTCTCCTTCTGGAAGTGGAGGTCTCGCGAGGATGAATAGATGGATCAGCAATCCGAATGTGATACGAATTATTGCGCTAGTGCTCAGCATTCTAGTGTGGATCGTCGTGCATATGGAGGGTCGACAACAGAATACCAGCTCCGTCACTCCGACGGAGACCTCACGGGAGATCGAGAATGTCAGCATAACGATGGGTGGACTCGATGACCAGAAGTTCACGCTCGTCTCTGTTGAGCCTAGGGAGGTCAAGCTGCGTCTGGTCGGGCGCTCATCCGATCTGCGGCGGATTACCTCACAGAGCTTCTCGGTCCAGCTCGATCTGTCGGGTGTGGTGAAGGGCGAGCAGCGGATCATGCTCAGGCCGGAGGGCTTCCCGAGCCAGGTGGATGTGGAGATCATTCCAGCCAACGTGCTGGTGGTTGTGGAGGAGAAGCTGACCAAGGAGATGCCGGTCGTGGTAGAGACGACAGGCAATCCGGCTACGGGACTTGTGGTCGGCACACCGGTCGTGCAGCCGAACCGCGTCTATGTCACTGTGCCGGAGAGCTCGCTGCATGGCGTCGCTGTGGTGAAGGGGCAGATAGATGTTGAGGGCGCTAAGGAAAATGTGAAGAAGCAAGTGAAGCTGGTTGCATATAATGAGAATGGCGAGGTTGTAAATGCGGTCATCGATCCATCCGTCGTAGAGGCTGAAGTGCCGATTAACCTGCCTTCCAAGGTCGTGCCGCTGCAGGTGAAGCTCAATGGCACACCGGCGAGCGGATTCAGCTTAGCCTCGTTCGAGCAGAGTCTGTCGGAGATCGTCGTATATGGCGATCAGCAGCGATTGAACGCGCTGGACTTCTACAACGGCGTGGAGACGGATATCACTGGGCTCAGCGAGAGCCGCACGGTGACGGTGGATATTCCAGTGCTGCAGGGATTATCTAAGGTGGAGCCGACCAAGGTAGAGATCAAGATCAATATTGTGCCGTCTGTTCAGCGCACCTTCGAGGATGTGAAGCTGGCCGTATCGTCGATCGGCGATCAGTATGAAGTTGACGTAGTCGATCCGCTGGAGCAGATGATTGATGTGACGCTCGAGGGCTCACCGGAGGTGCTGTCGCGGCTTAAGTCGGAGGATATCGATCTGATCGTAGATGTGAGCAATCTGCCAATCGGCACGCATCAGGTGACCGTATCCTACAGCCTGCCAGCCTATGTGCGTGTCGTAGGGGAACCAGCAGTCGTCACTGTCGATATCAAGGAAGTTATGGAGATGAATCAGGAGCAGGAGCCGGATCAACTGCCGGTTCCTGAGCAGGGGGAATAAGGCTGTTCATTCTATTATTCGTTATGAATTAGGGAGAGTTGTAGAGCGCTTATGGGCAAATACTTCGGAACCGACGGTGTCAGAGGCGTCGCGAATACAGAGCTTACGCCAGAGCTGGCGTATAAGATTGGCCGCTGCGGCGGTTATGTGTTGACCGGTGCGGGAGGCGAGCATAAGCCGACTGTATGTATCGGTCTGGACACCCGTGTGTCCGGTCCGCTGTTAGAATCCGCATTGGTATCGGGCTTGCTGTCGATCGGCGTGAATGTCGTGCGGCTCGGTGTTGTGCCTACGCCTGCAGTAGCGTACCTGACTCGCGTGCATGGGATGGATGCGGGTGTGATGATCTCGGCTTCGCATAATCCGGCTGAGGATAATGGTATTAAGTTCTTCGGCCAAGACGGGTTCAAGCTCTCGGATGAGACCGAGCTGGAGATCGAGCGCCTGATGGATGCGGAGCAGGATGAGCTGCCTCGCCCGATTGGCGGAGGTCTCGGGCAGGTGGCTGATCGGCCGGAGTTGGCAACGAGCTACACCAGCTTCCTGCAGTCCACCGTGGAGGTCAGCTTCAAGGGGCTGCGTATTGTGCTCGATTGCGCCAACGGTGCCGCCTATGGGCTCGCGCCCAAGGTATTCCGCGAGCTGGGCGCCGAGGTGTATGAGCTGGGCGTGGCGCCGAATGGCTTGAATATCAATGATGGCTGCGGTTCTACGCATCCACAGCTGCTGCAGGAAGAGGTGCGCCGACTCGGTGCTGATCTGGGTCTCTCCTTCGATGGCGACGCGGACCGTCTGATTGCCATCGATGACAAGGGCGAAGAGGTAGACGGCGACTATATTCTGTGCATCATCGGAGATGCTATGAATCGTCAGGGCAAGCTGAAGCAGTCTACGATTGTTAGCACGGTGATGAGCAATATTGGCTATTATAAGGCACTAGAGGGAATCGGCATCAAGTCGGCTCAGACAGCTGTCGGTGACCGCTATGTGATGGAAGAGATGCGCCGCGGCGACTATAATCTCGGCGGCGAGCAATCCGGGCACGTCATCTTCCTCGATCTGAATACGACGGGTGACGGCATCTTGTCCGCCTTGCAGCTGACCCAGGTAGTCGCGCGGACCAAGAAGCCGCTCAGCGATCTGAGGAAGCTCATGCGTAAGTATCCGCAAGTGCTGATCAATGTGCGCGTCACGGATAAGAGCAAGCTGAACGGGAACTTCGCGATCGAGCAGGCGATTGGGCGTGTAGAGGATCGCATGGGCGGCAATGGCCGTGTGCTCGTGCGGCCATCCGGTACGGAGTCGCTGGTGCGCGTCATGGTCGAGGGGCCGGAGGAAGACGAGATTCAACGCTATGCGGATGAGATCGTGAGCGTAGTGAAGCTGGAGCTGGTGTAGCAGGAGTGGTGTTGGAGTGAGGCAGGTGTAGGCCTCAGTTGGCGGCTGTCAGTGGAATGACTGATGGCGAATGGACAGTCAGGCATTATGGTGCTGCTGGACGAGTGGACAGTTAGGCATATGGCTACTGGACGAGTGGATAGTCAGGCTTATGCTACTGGACGAGTGATTATCCTGCATTTAGTGCAGTTAATTATGGACTATATAAGACAGTTTGGAACACCCTGTATAAACTACAGTTAATTTTATCGGTTCTAGCCTAGTGGCAGGGAATCGGGGAAAATAACTGTAGTTTTTGCATGATGAAGGCCGAAATCGCAGTAAAGTCGGATTTTAACTGTACTTTTTGCAGGATAGCCGATGGCCGGCGACAAGAAAGTTGGTGATTGGTGGCAGTGAGGTGCGTGTTGCGGTCGGTGGTGGTAGAAGTGGCAGGATTGGTAAGTAATTAGTTAGTGATCGGGTGGCAGTAGTGTGTGTGTTGGGGTCAGTCGTGGTTAAAGTGGCAGTTCAGTAAGTAATCATACGTCTTCGAGTTATCCACAGGTACTCTAGTTTTGGGAGGAGTGGCCCGCATAACAACTGCCATGAACAAGCAAGGCATGCCGAGTGGCATGCCTTGTGCTTATGGGTCATATTAGTTCAGCTTAACAACCTTGCCGGTTGCTTGCGATTCGAATGCAGCTAGAATCACATTGAGGGAGCGCAGGCCTTCCTCGCCGGAGATGCTCGGAGGAGTCTTCGTGACGATGCAGTTCACGAACTCATCGATCACATAGCTGGTGGTCTGCTTCTCATTGGTGGCGATTGCGCCTACATTGAGGCGCTCAACGGTGCCGTCTGTCAGCTCCAGGATGACCTGGTAGTCCGGATCGGTGTCCAGCTTGAGCACGCCCTTCTCGCCCCAGATGACGGTGCTGTTATCGCCGCCCTTGTAATAGGTCCAGCTGGCTGTCAATGTGCCGACCGCGCCGCTCTTCATCCGCAGCAGGCAGATCGCGTTATCGTCAACTGCCGTGTCATCCTTATGCAGCGTCTCGACGAAGGAGGCGACATCTGCTACTTCATCATTCAGCAGATAGCGGATGAGGTCGCTCTTATGAACACCGAGGTCGCCCATCGCGCCCATGATGGCTTCGTCCTTGCGGAAGAACCAGCTGCCGCGTCCATCCACACTCCAGCCCTCTGGGCCAGGATGTCCGAACGCTGTGCGGAAGGTCAGCACCTTGCCCAGCACGCCGCTGTCCAGAATTTCCTTCGCCTTCACATGCGGCTTCATGAGACGTTGATTGTGACCAACCATCAGATACACATTGTTCGCGCGAGCGGCGGCGATCATCGCTTCGCCTTCCTCTGCCGTAGTAGCCATCGGCTTCTCTACGAGCACATGCGCGCCAGCATTCGCTGCAGCGATCGAAACCTCAGCATGCAGCGCATTCGGCAAGTTAACGCTAACTGCGTCCGGCTTCACCTCTGCAAGCAGCTGCTTGTAGTCGGTGTAAGCCTTAGCGCCCTCGTGTTGGCTAGCATAGCCCTCAGCGCGTTCTGCGACAATATCACAGAATGCAACGAGCTTCACATGGGGATTCGCTGCGTACTCTGGAATATGGCGATGCTTGGAGATGGAACCACAGCCGATTACGGCTACTCGAATTGGATTACTCATGGGTGAACATTCTCCTTTAACTTTATAATGAATGTAGTGAATCAACTTCAGCCGTCCTAGATGATCTTGTTGCTCTTCAGCCAGTTCATGCTGTTCGTGACGCTCTCGAGCGGCGGGTTCTGACATCTATCCTGTTCGACAATAAGCCAGTTAATTCCTGCTTCCTCAGCCTCGCGAATGACATCGAGCAGCGCAACATCGCCTTGACCGAGCTCTAACGTTACGATATTGCCCTCTGCATCCTTCGTGAAGTCCTTGAGATGCAGCGTTGGCACACGTCCTGCGTACTTACGGATATAGGCGAGCGGATCTTCTCCCGCGAATTGCACCCAGCATACGTCGAGTTCAATCTGGACCGCCTCAGGTGTTGTAGCGCTGTACATCGCATCGAACGCAAACTCCCCGTCAACCTGCATCTCGAATTCGAAGGCGTGGTTGTGGTAGGCGAACGTCAGACCCTGTCTGCGCACTTCTTCACCGATCGCTTGAAGCTGGGCATACGTGCTCCGCCAAGCCTCCTCGCTCTCTCGCGCCTCCATCGGCAGGCTTGGACAGATCAGCAGCTTGCCGCCGATCGTCTTGATGTAATCAATCTGGCCCTGCAGATCATCGGTTAATTGCTGCAGACCCACATGGCTGCCGATTGCGGTCAGACCCAGCTCGTCCAGCAGCGCGCGAACGTCCTCTGCGGAACGGTTGTAATAGCCTGCGAATTCAACGCCCTGGTATCCAAGTGCAGCAGCTTGTCTGATCGTGCCCTCGAAGTCTGCCGCTAAATTATCGCGAAGCGTATACAATTGAAGCCCGATTCTTGCTTTCGTCATCGTCATGTTACCTCCCGTAGGTTTCATCTGATCCTAAGGATCTAATACTAATAATTATAGTGGATCTGGCATAAATGTGACATACACGATACAATAGCAACATAATCAATCCTGCTATAAGATCACGGATGTGAGGTGATTTCAGTATGCAAGTAGAGATACTCGGTTGCGGCTATTCCTATCATATGCGTCCCTTCACGACAGGCGGGCGCGGCCCGCTCGGGCACTATCTATTCCGCTTGCAGAGCGAGGGGACGAGCCGGGCTTATGTGCGTGATCAGATGAAGCTGATCGCGACTGGCGAGCTGCTCCTGTACGAGCCGGGGGATGTGTATGAGCTGCGTATCGATCAGGATGAGCATGGCGAGATTGGCAGCGGCGACTACTATATGATGTGCAATGGCGCATGGATCGAGTCCTGGTGGGAGCGTATGCAGCGGCCGACAACCGCACAGATCGGTCTGGACGAGCGAGTCGTGACGATCTGGAAGCATCTAATTGTTGAGCAGCGACGGTCCGGTCAATCCTCCTCCGAGCTGGGCCGCATGTTAGTGCAGACGCTATGTCTATATATCGATAGGGCGTTAACAGAGACTGTATCCGAGCCCAAATACGGCTTCACCGTCTATCGCATGAAACGATTCATTGAAGAGCAGGCGACCCGTTCATTCAAGGTCGAGGATGTGGCGCGCGAGGTTGGACTCAGCTCGTCAAGAGCCGCTCATCTATTCAAGGAGGCCTTCGGTGAATCTATTATGCAATACGCGCTTAAGGTGCGTCTGTCTATCGCTGTTGAGCGGATGAAGTACAGCAATCTGACGCTCGAGCAGATCTCCGATGTGTGCGGACTGGGGAGTTATCCTTATTTTCATAGAGTGTTCAAGGAAGAGTATGGGGAGTCGCCGAGCGTGTATCGTCGAAGATGGTCGTCGGGCTAGTATAAATTGGTATAAATTATGGTTGCGCGGTGTGCGAGAAATGAATATGATGGGAATATCTATTCTAGGGGTGAGAGGTGGGCAGCAGAATTGGCAAGGTAAGCGCCAGAGCTTGGTGATGAGGAAGCGATCGCTGCAGAAGCGGCTCGCGCGGTTCGACGGGATGTCGGAGGCGTGTGCATAGCGGATGGAGCGGCAGTGGAATCGGAGCGGAGCTGACGAGGTGGAGGTGTTCGAAGCGTTCGGCGGGGGCCTCCCGGTAAGATCATCCTTACCGTGAACAAGTGGGCAAAACGTCTGGGCAACCGGGCGGACAAGACGCTTGTTGGATGTTCTATTTGTGCTGGGCAAATTTGGGAGAGAAACTAACGGAGGTTAACTATATATGTGTGGAATTGTTGGATATATCGGGAATAGAGATTCGCAGGAGGTCCTGCTGAGCGGGCTGAAGAAGCTGGAGTATCGCGGTTATGATTCGGCGGGTGTGGCGGTATATACGGGGATGACGCTGGAGGTTACGAAGTCACAAGGCAAGATCGCGGTGCTGGAATCGCGCCTCAATGAAGCTCCGCTGCGAGGCACGATCGGGATCGGGCATACGCGCTGGGCGACGCATGGTAAGCCGTCGGATGTGAACTCGCATCCGCATGTGGATAATTCGCAGCAATTCTCTGTTGTGCATAATGGGATCATTGAGAACTTCATGTCGCTGCGGGAGGAGCTGACGGCTGCTGGTCATGTGTTCGCTTCGGAGACGGATACGGAAGTGATCTCGCACCTGATCGCATCGCTGTATGAAGGAGACATCGTGGTCGCGGTGCAGCGGGCGGTCAAGCGGATGCGAGGCGCGTATGCGATTGCGGTGCTGTGCGAGCAGGAGCCGGATCGATTGGTGGCGGTGCGACTGGCGAGCCCACTGATTATCGGAATTGGCGAGGGCGAGAACTTCATCGGCTCGGATATCCCGGCGATATTGGAATACACGCGGAATGTGTTCATTCTCAATGATGGGGAGATGGCGTTACTGACCCGTGAAGGTGTAGATCTGATGACTATTGAGGGTAATCCGATCCGCCGCGAGTCGTTCCATGTGGATTGGGATATCACGACAGCGGAGAAGGCGGGCTTCGACCACTTCATGCTGAAGGAGATCTTCGAGCAGCCCAAGGCGTACCAGGATACGATGGGCAGCCGGATCAGCGAAAGTGGGGATCGGGTTGTGCTGCCGGAGTTCACGCTCGGCGAGGATGTGCTGCGCGGGATTCGCGCGATTCAGATCGTGGCCTGCGGTACAGCGATGCATGCTGGGTTGGTCGGCAAGCAGCTGATCGAGAAGCTGGTACGTGTGCCGGTGGAGGTCGATGTGGCTTCGGAATATCGTTATCGGGATCCGATCGTGACATCGGAGACACTGGTCATTGTGGTGAGCCAGTCGGGTGAGACCGCGGATACGCTGGCCGGGCTACGTGAGGCGAAGCGGCGGGGTGCGAAGGTGCTGGCGATCACCAATGTGGTCGGCAGCTCGGTGGCTCGCGAGGCCGATGACGTGATTACGACTTGGGCAGGGCCGGAGATCGCGGTGGCCTCGACCAAGGCGTATACGTCGCAGCTGATCGCATTCACGTTGCTGGCGATATACCTGGGGCAGGTGCGTGAGACTGTTGGAGCAGGGGAGGCGCGTGAGCTGATTGCCGCGTTGCAGAAGCTGCCGAAGCAGGTTACTCATATATTAGATGAATCGGAGAAATTCAAGCTGCTGGCAGAGCGGGTCGCGGCACATGACAATCTGTTCTTCATCGGTCGCGGTGTTGACTATGCCGTGGCACAGGAGGGCTCGCTGAAGCTCAAGGAAATCTCCTACATTCACTCGGAGGCGTATGCTGCTGGCGAGCTCAAGCACGGCACGCTGGCGTTGATTGAAGAGGGTATACCCGTGATTGCGCTAGCCACACAGGAGACCGTGTTCGAGAAGACGGTGAGCAACATCATCGAGGTGAAGGCGCGCGGCGCGTATGTGCTCGGCATTGCCAATGCAGGTAATGAGGAGCTGGCGAAGAGCGTGGATGAGGTGTATCACATCCCACGTACGCTCGAGCTGCTCACACCAGCGCTGGCGGTGGTGCCAATGCAACTGCTCGCGTATTATGCATCGCTGGCGCGTGGGAATGATGTGGATAAGCCGAGGAACTTGGCGAAGAGTGTGACGGTGGAGTAGGGAATAAATATTCAGTAGAAGAATATACTAGTAGTGTGTGTATTTCGATACGCACCAGATTGATCGTGCTCTGGTGTCCTTCGGGCCCAGAGCCCTCACTCGTTGTTTATTATTGACATATTTTATTGATGGTGGTATGTTTTAAATACGGATCGTGCTCTGGTGTCCTTCGGGCCCAGAGCCCTTTTATTTCATGGGATTGGTGTTGATTTGAAGTAATGGATGCAAAAGTATTTAAAACTTATGATCAACAACTGGAGATTCTTAGAGATCGCGGCATGATAGTACCTGAGGATGGAATGCCTAAACAAATCTTAGAGAAAGTTAATTACTACAATTTGATAAATGGGTACAACCAGTTATTTATTAGTACACCAGTAACCGAAACCACTCCAGAACAATATCGTACTGGTACTGAATTTGCTGAAATATATGCGTTATATAACTTTGATAATGAAATGAAGTCTATCATACTTAAAAGAATTCTCCGAATAGAAAATACACTTAAGAGTGAGATAGCCTATCACTTCTCAAAGAGGTATGGTCATGACAATTATTTAAAAACTTCGAATTTTGAATTACTATCTTCAAAATCCAAAGCAGGACGGGACAGGATCAAAGGAGTTATAAAGTTAATTTCGTCCATCCAACATCAGATTTCGAAGAATATCCACAATAGATCAATTCAACACTATGTCAGTAACCATGGTTACATACCGCTATGGGTTCTCGTAAACATATTAACACTTGGAACAATCAGTTTCTTCTATGAATATATGACACAACAGGATAGACAAACGATATCCAGATTATATTCGATTCAAGATGATGAAATGATTAATCTCATAAAGGTACTTACTCTCAGTCGTAATCAATGTGCGCATGATGAGATTTTCTATAATTTCCGATCCAGAGTCGCAATATTGAATAATCCTATTCACCATAACCTTAATATTCCGAGTAAAAGCGGCACACCTATTTGTGGCAAGCATGATCTGTTAGCTGTATTGATAGCAATTAAGGTGCTTGTCCCTTCACAAGAGTTCAAGAAGATGATCACAGAGATCCAGTCGGTAATCACTTGTTTAGAAATGCAGTTGAAGACGATTACGATTAATGATGTTTATAGTGCAATGGGTTTCCCTTCGAATTGGGAGGATATAAAGGTAGTATAAGCTGTGGAGGTATTTTCAGGATTCCCTTCAAACATCTTCATCTAGTTCTAGTTTGATAGGCTAACTTGCAAGTTAAACAAATGAAAGTATGAATGTCATTGTTTCTGTTGTAATGTGATTTGTCGTACTAATCCAATAACTATCCTCAACTCTATAATGAGCTCTAACTTTCCTAGCCTTTGTTAAAAGGCTCAGATCGTCGAGAAACCCCCGTCTTTTTTAAGGCGCAAGGGTTTTTCTTCATTTTCCAGAGAAACTCAGTAGAAATTGCAGGGTACTTTACCCTAGTTCCCTCCTTTCTAGCTGGAGGGCAATCTTCTTCATGTTCTGCACTGTTGCAGTCATGAGCGCTTGCTCGGTCGCATTTCGTATTCCTCTTAACCGACAATAGCGAAACCCGTGAAGCTCTTTAGCATCCGCGAAGCTTCGCTCTATCGTCTCTTTTCGTTTTCGGTAAAGTTTCTTGCCCGACTTACTTAGTCGGTTAAGCCGGACGCGTTCCCTACTATCCTCCCAAACATGCCTCGTAACCACTTTACGGTGGTTACGAGATCGCGTGCACTTCGCTAGCATTGGGCACGTTGCACACTGCTTTGAATCAGACACGTAATGTCTGTACCCGTGCCTGTCTGTGGTGCTATAGGGTAGCTCTTGTCTTTGGGGACAGACATACATATTTCGCTCTGCATCGTACTTGAACTCGTGCTTATGAAACAGTCCTTGCGTTGGATGAAACCGACGGTGGGCAATTACACCAAAGATTTCTCGCTTTAGTGGAGTAATTCATCGAGTATATGATCTACAGGACTATAATGGAGTTCGAAATTTAAAATGATGCATATTGCACACCCGGAGAATCTGTATAAATGATAAATTTCAACATATACTTACTTAATGTTCCATGATATACTAAAATATACCTAAATATTAATATCGTTGTTGGAGGTACTATGCGAAGACCAATATTAGGACTTCATGCACGGGTTGATACAAGTCCAGATGTCGCGATCAGGCAGCAAACTATGGTTCGCTTAGAAGGGGTCGGATTAGATAAAAGGTTGCGTTCTAAACGATCTAACACCCTTGTGGATGCGATGACCAAGCTTGACGTGAGTGGTGTTGCTGCTGATAAGAAAAATGTTCAAAAACTTATTGATCAAATAGCAAGTGAATTTCCTGAACTAGCGGCTGAACAACTTCCACTAGGTATTGTGAGTAAGTGTTACTTGGGTAATCCTTTTGAAGTTCATTCGCTAGACGCTAGATTAGAGATTATCAAGCATTACAAAAGAGGTGAAGTAATTCCTAACGGAATGGAAAAAGCCAGAAGACTTGCAATGCACCCTAGCTATGCCTATATCGAGGTCTATACGAATATGATTTGTGCAGTTTCTAAATTTGGAGAAGTATCGATTATTAAGGAGTAGATGCAATATGGCGGATCGAGTAATCTCAACAGCTAATCTGAATAGAATTGAAAGTTCCTTGAGCGCAATTAATAATAATATTAATGAAGTTTACCAACAGGTTGCTACTGTTGAGCAACAATTAGAAGATACGCAAGACGATCTTCAACTGCTAGCAACAGAGTTTCGTGAATATGTTCGGCAGGATGCTTTGATGAAAAACGTTCAGCTGGCAGAGATGAGGTTAGTAAAAGTTAGACAAGAACTTGAAAATAAATACGGCCACTACGAGGATGTTCGTCGAAGGGCTGTTGGAATATTACAAGCAATTGATAGCAGTTTGGTACGTAAGGACACGATTGAGAACGCATCAGAGGAACAGTTGCTGGGTGCTCCACGGTATTGGTTGGCACCGTGTCTAATTGCGCTATCAGCATGGCTTAGTGATAAGAAGGAACTGGCAGAAAAGGCTATGGTAGAAGCATTGCGCAGAGACGATGAGAAGACATCGTTGTTTTTTGCGTTGGTTACACGCCGAGGAGGCCGTTTTCAATCTAGTCGAGCTTGGTTAGAGAGGTATCTTGGTCAGCAAGACCCAAGTGAGTTGAAGAGAGAAATCATTGTTTTGATTGACGGCTTTTCCAATGGAATTTTCGGTCCAGAGGCTAGATCGAAATGTGGTTTGTTAATTAAAAGCTGGTTGGACGAGCTTTCGCAAAAAGCGGGTTTTATTGAAGCACAGTGCAACCAGTGGAAGAAAGCGCTATTATCGCGTACTGAGAAGTTGGATTCCTCAAAATTTCCTTATCTGCAGAAATATAGCCCAACTTGGCCGCGACTACAGTTTGCGCTTGAGGGAGCGAAGCTACATGATGTTATATTCCAATATTTCAACTTCATGCTTACCCAAGAGATTGTGCCTTCGAAGAATTTGGCTTTTGCAGTAGACCAACTGCTCGACATTCTAGTTCGAGAATTCGATGAAGAAGAGCTGCCATTACGCCGAGACGAACGCTTAAATGAATTAATTATAAAACAAGATGGAGACAAAGTTGCGGCCCAGAGTTTGTTTGCCAACGAGAAGGTTGTTGAGGAAAGACTTGATTTCACCCAACTGCTGACGAACTTTGCTATGTATCCGACGGAGTCTAAAGCTTCTATTGCGTCACAGAAACTGGCCATAGCTTTATCAAAAGAATGGATTAGCCATGCTCATGATGATTTAACTGCAGATAATCGAAACGCAGTTCCCCGCGATATTGAGATAGAATTGGAGGATTGGACTGGTGCTTCGAGGGATGGAAGCAACGAGGAAGAGTTGATCACCAGTTTACAAGAGCATATTCAATTAAAAAAAGAGAATGCCTTAAAGAAAAATAAACTTGGCGCTAAACATTGGCTTTCATTAATTGCTGGAATTTTGTTTTTTATATTTGGCATAAGCACATTGTTTCTATTCATTATTTCAGCCATATGCTTGTTTATTTTCATTAATGGTTTAAGGAGTGTAAAAAAGAATGTAAAAATAATCGAAGAAAGTTATGAAGAACTATTTTCAAATTACAAGCAAATTTTAACTGCGGCGTTAAGTGATGTAGTTGACTATCGCCGCGAGTATGAAACAGAAGATGCAAAAGCAGGAAAAATTGAAGGGTTGCTTGACCAAGTGACACCAGAACAATATACATATTCAACTTATGATTCTGCTAGAGCTGTTATTTCATCAAATTAATGGGAGTGAAACTTGGATGCTAAATAGAAGCAGGCCTATTATGCAGACCATTTCAACAGAACCAGTTGCAAGCATGCAAGAAAAACTGGATTTAAGTATTGAAGAATTACAGAAACAAACGATTAATCAATCATTGGCAGAGAATTTCCCCTCCTGGGATTTAAATCCGCCGGCTATATTAGTTCGAAGACGGAGTTCAAAATTGCTATGAAGACACCTAATTATTATTCAGAATGGGTGCAGTTATTCCATCAATTAAAACAGCTTGGTCAGGAAGATGAAAAGATTATCTCTGTCCTTGAAAATGGGAAAATAGAATGGACATCTGGTGTGGCTGATAAAATTGTGAATGGTGTCTATGAGGTGATTCAATTTAAAATGAATCAGACGACGCGACTATTCCAGCACGAATTAGATCAATCAGGCGGCGAAGAAGCAGCAATGATATTGGCTATTATTAACGCCCGCAATCGTTTTAATTTGCTCTATCGTCTGTGTCGCCTTCCTATTTTCCCTAATGAGATTAAGGAGTCGTTAACGAATTTTGTTAGTAAGTATGTAGGAGATTCTCAGGAAGCTTTATTAGAGAGTGCTAAGCATGACCGAACGGGGCAGTTAGCTTATACAATCAAACATAACAGTATAATAAAACCACAGGGGCAAATCGAAGCAGTGGCAGCCCATCAGTCGATTGAACAGAAGGAGCCCGAAACTAATCCATTTAAATCTAGAAGAAAGGTGCTATTGTGAATGAGCGACTTGCAAACAAGCATGAAGACTATGGAGCAATATTTGAAAGCACGAATCCCTTTTATTTCTATACGTACCGCGGAACGGTCTCGTGCTCTTAACTTTATAGCTCATTTATCAACAAAGTTAAATTTAAACATTGGCTACCATACTTTGTCCCAAGGTATGAGGGACATATCCACTAATCGGCATCTCAATGAGGATCGTTCGGTCATCGGCGGACTGGATTATGTAACGCAAAAAATTGGTCAATTGCAGAATCAAACATTTGTTTTTACTGAAGTACAAGAACTAGAAGATGATACTCGCGCTGCAAGGCAATTTCAGGATGCGGTAATGCTGGCTACAGAAACTGGTGGCGCTATTGTCGTTATTACGAACAATTCAATCTGGGGACCGCTACAACGGCTTGGCATGTCGATTTCCTTATCTCAACCTAATGAGGACGAAATGCTGATCATCATAAAGGATCAAATTAGCCCTTATCGTAGTGAAATGTTTATTGAGTGGAGAGAGGCCGAGGAGAAACAGGCAGCAGCTATACTTGCAGGCATAAGTCAAATAGAGGCCGAGAATGTTATTGCCACATTACTAGCAAACGGTAGCATTAAGAATGAAGATTTAAAAGAACTTATGCATGCTAAGGACAAGATTTTTGCCGATATTTCTGGTATCGAACGAGTTATTGTAAGAGAGGATTATCAAATTGGAGGGTTAGATGGCCTGAAGATATGGCTTGAAGCTAACCGTGAGCTATTGACTGCAGATTTGCGTGAGCGTGGAATTCGTCCGCCGAGGGGGATTTTGTTGGTAGGTGTTCCGGGATGCGGAAAGTCGTTATCTGCTAAGGCAATCGCTTCCTTGTGGAACCTGCCGTTGTACCGTTTGGACTTATCTACCATACATGGACAGTATTTGGGGCAAAGTGAGAATCGTTTAAAGGAAGCATTATCAACTGCTGATCATGTGGCACCATGTGTATTATGGATTGATGAAATTGAGAAGGGACTGGCTGGTGCAATAGGAGGGGGGGATGGGGGGACATCTATCCGTCTAGTTGGACAATTCCTTTATTGGTTACAAGAAAGCCTTGCTAGAGTTTTTGTTGTTGCAACCGCTAATGATGTATCCAAGTTGCCGCCTGAACTACTGCGCAGGGGACGTTTCGATGAGTTGTTTTTTGTGGATTTGCCAACTGCGACTGAGCGGGAGGAAATCATAAAGATTTATGTTGAAAGAGGCTTGAAGAAGTCGATTTCTAATGAATTATTGCATGCTTTAGTGAAAATTTCAGATGGCTTTGCGGGAGCAGACTTGGAGGCCGCTGTTCGGGATGTTGTGAAGCAAGCATTTGTTAAAGGGGACGACTCAATTACAGAGGAAACCTTTATAAACTTTTTTACGAACGTTGTTCCACTATCTCAAACAAGCCCCGAACAAATTGAGGTGATACGTACCTGGGGGAAAGAAAGGGCAGTGCCTGCTGGCAAAATTAATGAAGAACAAAATGGACAAGGCGTTCAACGGCAAATCGGAAGAAAAGTAATAGTATAATACTTGATGATAACCCGGATTTGTATTGTATTGTTATGATAAAGATCTTTTGCATTATCGATAAGCTTACATGAAATGAATAGGTTAATCTTTTTGTTTTTGTTTCATTTGTAGTTCGGACCAGAATTAGAGCGCTACAACCAAAAAAACTGGTATACCCTTCCAAATCACTTGGTGGCGAACAATCGAGAACGGGTACATTGAAGCGACTTCTGTACTAATGAAGTCTATTTTCGATTATCCGCAGAATTTTATATTGTTATTGATGGGGAGTCAAGCAAAAGCAGATTGTGAAAATGATGAATGCTGTAAAGGGGGATGCTGTAAGGATTATGGGGGAAAGGAGTGTACCTTGGAATTAATCCGATAGAATACATAGAATGGGGATATGATCATGAATCACAATACAATTGTTGTAAAGATAATAGTGCTCTTAATGATATGTTGTATCCCAATTGAAGTTTATTCGGTTTCTAATAAAATAGAAAATAGAGTTTTGTTAACAATAGATGGTATCGAGGTTTTTCCAGATACACATGCATTTATACATCAAGAATATAAGGTAACATATGTCCCTATACGCTACATGTCAGAACAACTAAAAGCGATAGTATTGTGGAATGAAGAGTACCAAGAAGTATCGATTAAGTTTAAGGAATACAATATAAAAATGAGAGTTGATGAGAAACAAGCATCCATAAATGGTGAAGTTAAGATAATCGAATACCCAGTCATTGAAGAAAATGGAAGGGTAATGGTTCCGATACGATTCATTTCAGAAGTCTTTGGTTTGCCAATTAAGTGGATTGAACAGAATAGAACTGTGAACATTGGTATTGATAAAAGTGAGTATTTATTTAATAAAGGGATCGGAAATGACTTCCAAAATATAAAGAATAACGCTTATGTTATATTTTCAAACGGATGGATTTACTATGTGAATATTGGGGATGAAAGTAAACTTTATAGAATGACAGAAGATGGATCCCAAAACGTTAAACTTTCAGATGATCCGGTAAGTCAAATACAAGTGATTGATGGTTGGGTATTTTATGCTAAAAAGGTGAGTGAGGAATCCCCTGAAGGGGGTATTTATAAAGTAAAGAATGATGGGTCAAATAGGACGATAGTAAGTAAGAGAAGTGCTAATTTCATGTACGTAATCAATGAGAAGATATACTTTACAGAACAGATAGGGGTAACAGTACGATTTACTGATCATTTATTTGTTGTCAATACTGATGGAACCGATGAGTATCAAATCACAAAAAAATATGACCATCCATTTGAATTCTATCCTTATGGGTTTAGTATTTATTACACATTAAATAGCGGGTTTTATAAGTTTGATACAACAACAAAAAAGATCAACAAAATAACAGATGAATACATTGTTAATTTTAAGATTTACAACGACATAGTGTACTTCACAGATTCGAAAAGTAAGAACATTTATACGATGGGATTGGACGGAACAAACAAGAAGCTAGTTTTGAATGATACTGTTGGGAGCTACTGCATATTGAATGATAGGATTGTTTATCGAAAAGTTTCAATTGGCGGTGGATGGTCGAGTAGTGGTGAGAGACTCTACAGTTATGATCTAGATACAAAAATAAAGACTTTACTTCTGGATAAAGTGATTAATTATGTTAATGTTATCGGGGATTGGGTTTACATATATTCCTATGAGACCGAACCATCGCTGAAGTATCGTTATCAAGATTTAATTTATCGCATAAGTAGAGTCTATAAGGACGGATCCAAGTATAGCGATATTACGATTCAAAGATTAAATCCATATCCTGACGAGACAATAGATTAGTGCATGGAATTGTTAAATGATTATAGTAAACGCCGTGATATTAAAAAAGTATTGATGGAACGATTAACCATTACGATAGCGCGACAGGCGATGGTGAGACTCTGGGAAAAGGGGACCTGCAATTTATGACTGCTGGCAGAGGAGTCGTTCACAATGAATCGCCGGGCGACGGAGAGAGCGTTCATCTCTTACAGCTTTGGGTTAACCTGCCGCGCAACCATAAAATGACAGAGCCGCGTTACCAAAACCTGCAAGCCAGGGATATGCCCGTTCGCCAGGAGGATGGCGCCTTGATTCGGGTATATTCAGGTTCATCCGGTCAAGTTGTATCTAATACGCTAAATTACGCACCTATCACGTTCGTAGAGATGATCGTGGACAGCGGTGCTTCCGTGCTACAAGATCTTCCGGGCAGTTATAACGGCTTTATCTATGTATTAGAGGGTAGAGGGGTGTTCGGGGAGAATAAAGTCGAGGCCCAGAAGGGGCAGGCCATGTGGTTAAGCTCCGCAGATGAAGCAGAATGGAGCAGTATTCAGGTCAGTTCAAATGAACAATTACGCGTTATTCTGTTCGCTGGCGCTCCTCTGAGAGAGCCCGTTGTTGCTCGTGGGCCATTTGTGATGAATACTGAAGATGAGATCATCCAAGCATATTCGGACTATAGAAATGGAACCTTTATAACTCATAATAGTAATTAAAATAATAAGTGAAGAGAGATGAACGCCGGAGTTCATCTCTCTTTCAGCTTTTGTCTTTTGTACAGGGTGTGCGTGGTTCCGTCGCCGCAACTAAACCGCCGCAACTAAACCGCCGCAACAAGAGGTTGCCCCCTGATGCACCAACAACTATCTTTACTTTCACGATCGATTTCTTCAATACTGGAACTAAGGAAGGTGATAACTAACATGATTTTTAGTGAACGCTTGAAGAAGGAACGAGAGGATAGAGGCTGGTCACAGAACGATCTTGCTGAGAAATTGCACGTTAGTCGTCAATCCGTTTCCAAATGGGAGACGGGAAAGAACTATCCAAGTATCGAAGTCATCATTGACCTGAGTGATTTATTCGGTATTACGATAGACGAACTATTGAGGAGTGATGAGGAGTTGAAGGAAAAAGTAATAAAAGATAGCAAGCAGCTGGCTCATCCGAAATGGAAAGCGTTCTTTGACACTTTGTTTATATTGGGAGTACTTCTGTTAGTGGCAAAGTTAATTATATTCGGCTTAAATTATGTTGCGGGTACCGAGATATTGGTATCGGAGGGAAAGTCACTACGAATCATATCTAACTTCTTGCCAATAGCTCTGATGATAATCGGTGGAGCGGGTTCAGATAGCCTAAAGAAAAAATACGCGGACTAGTGGCGGAGCGGAAGGTTATGAACATAGTCACCCGCATGAGCAGCTTTCCTATTGTAAGATGGGGGAGGCGGGGGACACGATTGTAATCCCCAGTGGAGTTAGGTGTCTCGTAGAACTACATTAGGAACGAACCGAACGTAGATAAGCTCCCCAGCAAGCTCGACAATAGTCTCTCTAGTCATCATTCCGTTACCATCCCTCACCTAACACGGATTAATTCCATTATACATTGTCCCTGCACCCCATATAACAAGAGTTTTAAGACTTGTCGATCCACAGTTGTATTACAAACGCGAACTTAAAGATTTCTTTAAGTTTCATAGATAGGCTAATCTACTGTGATATGATAGCAGAGGATTTTTGTAGATTTCTGTATATCATAGTACTGCAAATGTCTCTTATGGATGCTAATTCTATAGTGTAAAGTGTTGATTAATGTTATTATTTGTAGAAAAATGTCGAACGGGGTAATTTCGGCACCCTTCGCAGTCGAAATTGGGGGAAGTGAAATATGGTTATATACTCAACCTCTTCTGAAGCTCAGCTTGGCAGTTTCGAGCCTTATGAAATCGGAGACGAGGAGGTCGTGCTTACGGGTCTATGGTTAGATCATCTAGATCCTTCCTATCGGATCGTGTTAGAAATTCAAATCGGATGGGATAAACCGATCCACGCTGATCTGGGCGATTTGGAAATCATGATTCGAAGAGGAGACGCTGCCGGGGAGATCGTCGAATGGACCCAAGAGACTTGCTTCAATAGCGCTTTTACTAACATCGATGCGAGCACGGAAGAAGCTTCCCCTCATCAGAATTACGTTTTGACGGTCAAATCGTCGGGAACGAGGGCGCGAATCATTGGTCCGTACCGCTTTAAAGGAACCGTTCTATCTAAATAATGATAGGAGCGTTGGCTCATTGCGAATTACCGACATCAAAGGAAAATATGACGACATCTATAGTCTAGGGGAACTGTGCTATATTTCTATCCAACTGGAGAAGAACGGAATAAGGCCCTATTCTGGCGTTTTGGACTGGATGGGCTCACCTAGCTTAAGCAACGTTAATCGGTTGCTAAGGAATCGGTTCGAGGGCTTCATGGATCGACATACGCTGCAGTGCATTGGGACGGCGGGAGGAAAACTATATCTTGTGCAAGACAAGACTTACGATATTTTCTCCAATCACGACTTTTTTATCGCGCAGAACGACCCCGAGCTGCTCGAGGCCTATCCAAGCGTCAAGGCCAAATACGACCGACGGATTGCCCGATTTTTGGAGAAGGTCGATACGTCCGAAAGGCTGCTCTTTGTCCGCAGCGGCGGGACATACGAAGAAGTCGAACAATTGCAGCAAGTGCTCGACGATCTCGTGCATAACGATTATGTTTTGTTGTTTATCAACCCTGGCGCATCGGATGGGATCGAGGAAAATGACTGGTCTATGGAACGAGTTTGTTCGGTAAATCTTCCCCACGTCGATAAATTATGGACAGAAAGCGATCATCTTTGGAAAGAGCTATTTGAAGGAATCGAATTGCGAAAATGATGAGGTGTATGAACGCGTGTCTGCTGAAGCTAAAGTATCCATTGTGATTCCCGTATACAACGGTGCGAATTATTTGCACGAAGCCATTAATAGCGCTTTGGCACAAACGTATTTAAACATTGAAGTGGTTGTTGTTAACGATGGCTCAAGCGACGGCGGAGAGACGGAACGAATCGCTCTCTCTTACGGCGACAGAATCCGTTACTTCGCCAAAGCGAATGGCGGAGTGGCTACGGCATTAAATCTCGGTATCGAGAAGATGACCGGAGACTACTTCTCGTGGCTCAGCCATGATGACATGTATACGCCTGATAAAATCGAAAAGCAAATAAGGGCTTTACGAGAGTTCGGAGAAGAAGCTGTTGTATTCAGCGATTATTGCCATATCTCCCCCGCGGGGAAATTGCTTCAAACTTTTCGCGTATCCCCCCAGGGAACGAACAATGCTCGCGCCTTGTTAGCCATTTCACAGCAAGTCGGATTTCATGGCTGCGCATTCTTAATTCCAAGGCAGTATTTCGAAAGGTTTGGACTGTTCGATCCGGAGCTTCGATATACCCAGGATGCCGATATGTGGTTCCGCTTGGCCGGCATTGTTCCCTTCATTCATGTTAAAGAGGTGCTTGTACGTTCCCGTCAGCACGAGGAACAGGATACCCAGAAGTATTCTGACGGACTTGCGCTAGAAGCTGATCGCATCATGAGCCGGATGATCCGCGATTTAAGCGCGGAGGAAGTTGGCCTTTTTAGCGAGTATTCGTATACCCATCTCGAACGCATGTACAACTCTTTCAGACAAATGGGATTCGAGAATTCGGCGTATCGGCTGGTGAAGCATTTGTGGATGTTTGCGAAGACACAACATGAGATCGAGAGGGTCTCGGCTTTGATTCAGACGAAGGCTGGTTTAAAGGAAATCAATCACTCTCCGAGCAATTGGGAACGGAATTTACATCCCCTGCTCTCTAAGAAAAAGAGCAAACCGCGAATTATGGTTTATAGCGGGGTATGGATTCGAGGCGGTGCCGAAAGGGTATTCTGCGCGATAACCGAGACGTTAAAGGACAAGTACGATTGGTTTATCGTGTCTAATGATCTTCTGAATAAGGAAGGTTTCCCCCTGCCGGAAGAGATTACTCAATTGCGACTAAGAGTCGGTACGATGGAGCATTTATCTGAGCAGCTTGCGGTTGTATGTTCACTTTTCAATGCGGATCTGTTCATGGCAAGTCCGAATTACGACATTCATCTTCTTCCCATTTACGGAAAATTAAGAGAGCTTGACATTCCAAGCATCGCATGCAATTTCGGTCATTACTTTCTTCCCTATACCATCGAAGATCTGTACCCGATCCTAGAACGCCGCACGGAAGCCTTCAAGCAAGCGAGCGCAGTCACTTGGCTTACTTCGTATAGTGCGAATGTATACGCTCAGCTAAATGATAATAGCGCCTTACTGCCGACTCCTAGCACCTTTACTAAATCTCTAATAAAGGCACCTAACAACAAAAAGGTCGTTCTCGCCGTCGGCAGGTTCAATGATCCGATCAAGCGACTGGATCGGATTCTGAGTGTGTTCTCCAAAGTACTGGAAACGCATCCCGATGCTGAATTGCTTCTGGTTGGACCTTATAAATTAAACATTCGAACCGACAGTCGGTCCAAAGAAACGATTGGCGAATTAATTGCACGTTTACGAATCCCGAAAGATAGAATGTTATTCGCGGGAGAACAAGAGAACGTCGAGCCGTATTATAGGAAAGCATCCGTACTCCTGCTGACCTCGGAGAGCGAAGGTATTCCAATGGTATTGAACGAAGCCGGAACCTTCGGATTGCCCTGCGTCATTAGCAATATCACCGGATTGGAAGATATGATATCGGATGGCGAGAACGGCTATATCGTTTCTCAGGAAGACTTGGATCTTATGGCTTCCAGAGTATCGGCATTGTTATCCGACATCGATTTGCGCGATCGAATGGGCAACCGTGCGTACGAGTTGATCGACCGATTCAGTAGAGAACGGATTTGCGAGAGGTGGAATAGACTCATAGACACCGTTCTGTCTGCTGAAAACCAGGACGAGCTCGATTCGTTATTGAGCGATCAATTCATGGAGCCTCTAGCAGATAACGAAGATTTCTCACGGACAGTCATTCGCGAGTACGAAAGAAGCCTCTCGATACTCATCCATAACAAAGGGACGCACCAAGCGGCTGAGCCGCTGCCTGCAATCGAGCCGTCCAATGACTCGATAATCGAAGCGGAAATCCAAGCAGAGATCGATGAAAATTACCGGTTAAGCGTTCAGGCGGAGGCTTATCAGCAAGCGGCGCAAGAGTTCGCGAATACCGTCTCGTGGAAGGTGACGAGGCCGCTGCGCTGGTGCAAGCGTATGTATGTATCGGCGCGCGAGAGGTTAACAAGATAATGAATAACTTGATTGCCGCATGCCGACTCGCAAAATCAGCTGTTGAAATTCAAGAAGCTACACGAATGTTGGATGAATCCATCTTTCGGACCTCGAAGGCTGACGATATATCGGAATTGTTGATCCATGTCATCCAGCCCATGATGAGCGAAGTCAGGCAAGAGCCGGTACTGCTCTTTCACGCTTACGGATGGCAATTCGGAGGTGCGGAGAGGCTTATCGCAGGCTTAACTAATTACTTGACGAGCAGAAACTATCGGGTTATAGTAGCCGTTTTTGAGCCGATCCGTAATGACGGCTTCAAATTGGATTCTTCCATCGTATTTATGCCTATACGCGAGGCAGATCATAGAATCGAGAGGCTCATCAAGCTGGTCGGTCTGGTATCGCCCGATGTGTTCATCGGTCACAATAACAGCATACCCGAGTTAGCGGCTGTATACCCCGTCTTGAGAAACTCAGGAATCCGAACGATTGCATATACGTTGGAATATTACTTTTTTCCGCACAGAATGCCAGAGCTGGCTTCATCGGTTATTGCAAGAAGCGAGGCGCTAGCTCAGGCGAATGCGGCGTGTTTCCTGACTCGATTCAGTGCTAACGCTTACGGAATGGCTTATCCGAACGCTGCGGTCATGCAAGGTATCAGCTCTTTCACCACTCCGGACTATAGCTCCAATAAGCGAAGCGGTAAAACGGTTATCGCCGTTGGAAGATTTATTGATCCGATTAAGCGGCTGGATCGCGTATTAACCGCATTTCACCATCTGCTGCAAAGTCATCCCGATGCATGTCTGCTTATCGTGGGACCTTATGATTTGGAGGCTAGAATTCCCCGGCAAGCGAAGCAAACGATAGGCGAGCTGCTTGAGAGGATGGGGGTACCTGACTCGCAAATACGATTCGTTGGGGAACAAGCAGCGACGCAAGACTTCTATAACCAAGGAGATGTATTCGTATTAACCTCGAATAGCGAAGGTTTTCCGTTAGTTCTGGGCGAGGCTGGAAGCTACGGTTTGCCGGCTGTTATCGTAGATATTCCCGGCTTAGAGGATATCATCGCGGATGGAGTGAACGGCTTTATCGTTCCGCAAGATGATATGCGGGCAATGGCAGAGAGGATATCGGCATTATTCGATGATGAGGAATTATTGAAGAGAATGTCGAGAAATGCGCGAGAAATGATCGGTAGATATGCCATTGAACAAGTTGGTCCTCGCTGGGAAGAGCTGATACGGGTCGTGTTATCCCACTCGGATCAAGAGGAGACCAATCGCATCTTAGCCGAACGATTTATGGGCGAGGTCGATAACAAGAGGGCGTTCTGCAGAACCATTATAAAGGAATACGAACAGACGGCAGCCTTGATTGCTGCTGTGCCTAAAGCCCGATCGGTAAGTAGACAAATGGATGAAATAGAGACGTTCACCGTAAAGCTAGTAAACCATGTTAAGGATTACGGACTTCGCGCCACGATAACCAAGGTTGCACTTAAACTAAGGGGACATTGGCACAGACGCTTCGGCAGATAGGCTTGATAATGAATAATCATCGAGGGAGAGGTTTAGCCGTGCGCATGCTTTACAACGGACAATCTGTTGTTTGGAAATATAACCATTTACTCAAGGAGCTAGTGGTCCGAGATATCAAAGTCAGATATCGGAGATCGGTGCTGGGACTACTCTGGACGTTGCTTTATCCCTTGTTGACCATGGTCATAACGACAATTGTATTTTCTGCGCTATTTCGCACCTTGCCTAACTATCCGGTATATTTTCTGTCCGGAAGCATCTTATTCGCCTTCCATACTGAGGCTACTACTTCGGCAGCGATGTCTATTGTGAACAACGCCGGGTTGCTCAAAAAAATATATATTCCAAAGTATTTGTTCCCTCTCTCTCGAGTATTGTCCTCATTAGTCAATCTAGGATTCGCATTCACAGCATTGCTGCTGGTGATGTTGGCAACGGGAGCCCCCTTTCATTCTACCTTGTTGCTCAGCTTCATACCGATCTTCTATCTGATTATATTTACGTCCGGTCTATCACTCGGTTTATCCGCACTGACGGTTTATTTCCGCGATGTGAATAGTTTGTATGGAGTACTCGCGCTTTTATGGACGTATACGACCCCAATATTTTATCCGATCTCAATCATTCAGGATAAGTATTCCTGGATCTACGAATGGAATCCCATGTACTACTACATTGATTACTTTAGATCTTTAATTCTCGAAGGCGTTATGCCCGGAATCGTTCCAAATCTCATTTGTTTACTATGCGGGATCGTTTCGCTTAGCATAGGCTGGTTTATTTTCACCCGCACGCATAATCGGTTTGTTCTATACATGTAAGACATGGAACGGAGAGGTGTTCATGCACGATACGCTTGTAGAGGTCGACGATGTTTCGATGCTATATAACATCAGCCGCGAGAGGGTTGATAGCCTGAAGGAATATATGATACGCGCTCTTAAAGGGGGACTGGCGATCGATGAGTTCTGGGCTCTTCGGAATGTCTCTCTGCGGATGATGAGAGGGGAATCGTTAGGAATTGTCGGATTGAACGGCAGCGGCAAAAGCACATTGCTTAAGCTGATCGCGGGCGTGTTACAGCCTGCCAAAGGAAAGATACAGGTTAGGGGGTCTATAGCCCCGTTAATCGAGCTTGGCGCCGGATTCGATTATGATCTCACCGCACGCGAGAACATTTACCTGAACGGTGCCATCCTTGGACATAGCAGAGCGAGGATGAACGAGAGCTTCGATGACATTATCACATTCGCCGAACTGGAGGACTTCATTGACATTCCGATAAAGAATTTTTCTTCCGGAATGGCAGCTCGGCTTGGCTTTGCGATCGCGACGATCAACAGACCGGATATACTAATCGCGGATGAAATCTTGAGCGTCGGCGATATGAAATTTCAGAGAAAATGTGAATCGCGAATTTCAGAGATTGTGAGTAGTGGAGCCAGCGTTATATACGTTTCGCATTCTGTGGAATCCGTCAAGAAAATTTGTGCGAAAGCGGCATGGTTGCAAAAAGGGGAGCTGGTTCGTTTTGGTGATGCGGATTCCGTGTGCGACGCTTATCTAGGAAGCTTGGATTAATTGTTCAATCGCATTCAGAAGGGAACATCATAGATGAATTCTTTAATTTCCGGTCAGGTCTTATGCGAGATCGATAGTATCCGCAGATCGTCAAAACTAAAAGTAGCCTCTGTCGGATCGACCTCCCGTCTGCTGGCAGAGTTTCTCGTGCTGCCAAGGAGATCATATGAGCATTTTGAGTGTATCAACTTTCTAGTCTCAAGGCCGGAGGATGCGAGTTTTTGTTTTGAACGATTAGATGGCGTAGTGGATATCCTGCTTGTGGACGTGGAGGCGAAACAGAGCTTGGATCTGATGGAGATCGCCACCCAATATGTCCTGCATTCTTCTATCGTTGCTTATAAACCCAACGATGCCAGTGTAGAAGCTGCCGATTTGCTAGTCAGGCAGCATTTCCAGGATCAATTATGCGGGAGAACGATATTGATATTGGGCGCGGGGAATATTTCGGCGAAGCTGGCACTGCGATTATGCGAAAGGAATGCCAGTATAAAGATGCTTTCCAGAAACTACAGCAAAACGAGGACAGTTGTTGATGGATTGAATGCCATTCTGCCCAAATTCGCACGCTCTTCTATTGAGGGTATTGAACGATTACCGAATGATCCTGTATTCGACGGGCTCATTTCCTTCGTTGCTGCTGACAGTGTTGCTGGGGAGGAAATGGCTTATCTCGTGAAGAGAGGCGGGATCGCGATTGACGGGGGCATTAATAATTTTTCTTCGGGATTTCTGAAGGCAAGTGGAGAGAATGGCGTCATATGCAATCGCATGGATGTCAGATTAGGCTTTGTTTACTCGCTGCTGTCGTCCAGTCCGGACGTATTGAATTTCTACATGAATGTACGGGGCGAGCGCTCTACCGAT
This sequence comes from Bacillota bacterium, assembly GCA_023441055.1. Taxonomy (GTDB): domain Bacteria; phylum Bacillota; class Bacilli; order Paenibacillales; family UBA4045; genus JAEZQY01. The sequence continues at coordinate 44,737 of JAEZQY010000062.1, forward strand.
AACATTCGCTTCATAGCCGGTGGCATCATAGGCAATCGGGGGGATATTATCGTAGATCGTATTCAACAACCAACTCAAATTGTCGGAATGGCCAATGGGGTAGGGGGAGTTCTTTCGAATAAGGACTATTCCCCAAAGGACAAGATCAGGCTGGAACGAGCCCGGGAAAGTTTGGTCACCAGTACCGAGGGAGGAGGGGGATGAAGGGGGGCCTGGATAGGGACAATAATCGCTGGTTCATCGCGGCTACATCCATTTTCGTCGTTTTATTTTTGTACATTGCGCCATTTAGTAAGGGTTTGTACGTTGGATATGAAACCGCCTTCGAAAGACCGTTATATATCGCTCTGGTTTGCAGCTTGGCAGCTCTAATTGTCATCTGTGTCTATCTTTATCGGAATTGGAAAGTGGCTTCTCACGGGGATATTCTTGTTGCTCTGATATGGGTCATACCAATATCCTATTTCATTGCGACGCTACAGGCGATAACGAGTGAGCGGGCTTTCATCGAAGCGTTCGTCAGATTGGGTTGGGGTGTATTTTTTGTTCTTGGCTATTTCATAACGCGTCATTCTGCTGGGCTTAAGTTATTACTGTTCGCTTTAATCGGTTCAGGCTATGTGATCGTCATATTTGGTTTATTGAACTGGTTTGGTAACGTTCATTATCATGAAGCGGTTTTAGCGGATCGATTATCTAGTGTCTTTCAGTACCCGAACGCTTATGCGGCCTACTTAATCGCGATAGCGATGGGCGCCTTGATCATGGTTCAATCCTCACGGAAGAAGAGTGTTCTCGTCTTCCATGCTTCTATGCTGGTACCCGTGTTCTTGTCCTTACTGCTTACCCTCTCCAGAGGGGCGATGCTTGTCCTATTTGTCGTTCTGATTTTCTATTTGGCCTTGCTCCCTTGGAAACGTCAACTTATAAGCGTTATGGAACTAGGGATTTCCGGGATAGCTGCTTTTGCTGTATATGGTTTTTCAGTTAAGACAAGGGGACAGCTGATAGACAATTACTCGCCAGAGATATCTTTACGCGGATGGCTGCTCGTGCTGGGAATAGCCGCGATTGCAAGCTTGGTTGTTCTAGGAGTAAGGCAGTGGCTTGGCAAGCTTGAAGAAAATAAAGCAGACATACGATGGAGCCCTGTATGTTTGGTGTTACCGGTCGTTCTTGTCTCGTTAGGCTTGGCGTTATATGTTCTGATCATGTCGAACTTTCCATTCAGCAAGATCCTGCCTGCCGAAATTGCCGCCAGGCTGGAGGGGCTCAATCTGAAATCTACTAGTGTTTTCTTAAGAAATACATTGTACGAAGACGCAATAAGGGCAGGAGCGGATTCCCCGGTATTCGGTGCCGGAGGCGGTGCTTGGTCGGTATTGTTCGAGTCGTACAAAAGTTATCCTTATTCTAGTACCAAAGTTCACAACTTCTATATTGAAACTTATTTAGAATCCGGATTGTTCGGCGTGATCGTTCTTATTGCTATTCTATGTTACGTGTTCGTCTTATTTACCAGTTTAGTAAAGAAGAAGATCAGAGAAGCGAGTGATGACATTCGGTGGTTGATATTACCCGTTTTTTCTATCGTTATTCTAGGGCATAGCATCGTCGATTTTGACATGAGCTACTTTTATCTGTCTTCCCTTGTTTTTTTGAGTTTGGGAGCTACGACGGCCATTTCGAATAGACCGATAGCGGTTATCTGGAGCAAAGCGAGCAGGGGAAGAGTAACGAAGGGCTTTGCCTCAGGCTTGTTCTTGGCAGCGATATTCGTGATTTACAAGTGCATGATTGCGTTAAGTGCGGATGAATACTATCGATCCTCAGTGAACGTGCTCGCCGAGGGGGGGAACTACGAGGCCTTTCAATCCGCAATTGAGCAAGCTGAGAACTTGAAGCCTGGACATTCCCGATATTTATTAACCATGGCCGAATTGAATCAATTTATTTATTCCGAAACGAAGGATGAAAGCTTTTCGAATACTGCGGAGTACGCTTTGAACAAGTTAAAGGCTAGTGATCCATATAACATCAAAGCAGTAGAGATAAATTACGATCTGGGTATGGATATTGGGAACCTCGATCACGCTTATGAGGAAATAAGCAGAGCCGTCAAGCTATTTCCTTGGACGATTGGATTTTACGAGAAAGCCATCGAGCTTAGCCTCTTGCTAGGAAGTGATTCTACTCTACCGGATGATAAGCGCAGCTATTATATAAGAGAGGCCAAGTTGCTAGAGGGTGAGATAAACAGGAGATTTGAAATGATTGATCGCTTGCCTGAGACTGAGCGCGTAATGAGCCGAGGAGTATTCGGTTTAAACGACAACCTTCAAGCGCAGCTTCAAATACTGGATGCTGTTCAGGGAGAATAAAGGATGAAGACATATGCGGTAATAAAAAGGGTTATCGACATCGTAATTTCAATAATTGCTCTTGTCTGTTTCCTGCCAGCGTCACTGATCATCGTTATTCTGATAAAAATGGAGTCTAAGGGGCCTGTGTTATTCAAGCAACAACGAATAGGCAAGCATCAACAACCATTTAGGATTCTAAAATTCAGAACGATGAAAGTAGACGCCCCTTGTGATATGCCTACTCACTTGCTGCTTCATGACATACACAAGCATACAACCAGAATCGGGGCTTTTTTGCGGAAGACAAGCCTGGATGAATGGCCGCAATTCATTAATATTCTAAAGGGCGAAATGAGTCTGGTAGGTCCTCGGCCGGCGCTGTGGAATCAATACGATTTGATTCTCGAAAGGGAACGCTGCGGCGTGCATGTTATTGTTCCAGGATTGACGGGATGGGCTCAAATTAATGGTAGAGACACGCTTTCTAACAATGCCAAGGTTGGTTTTGACGGCGAATACCTCGTAAATAGGAGCACCTTGCTCGATATAAAGATTATTTTGTTAACAATTAAGAAAGTGATAAACAGAGAAGGGGTTGGAGAGGACGCAGGCGCTGATCGGAGAGAGGGGGAATTCTTGTGAAGGTATTGGTCGTTAGCCAGTATTTTTATCCGGAACAGTTCAGAGTGAACGAAATGTGCTTCGAGATGGCCCGCTGCGGATCTGAAGTAACCGTTTTGACAGGTCTCCCCAATTATCCTGAGGGGATCATCCATTCAGCGTACAGGCGACTCAAAAGACGGAATGAGAAAATACATGGGGTTACCGTAAAACGAGTGCCGATCATGGGACGGGGTCGTAATCGAATTACATTATCGCTAAATTACTTGAGTTTTGCACTAATGGCTTCCATTCAATCCATTTTTCTAAGGGGGAAATTCGATCTCATTATTGTTTACCAGTTGTCTCCGGTCACGATGGCATTACCCGCAATTATTCTTAAGTGGCTTACAGGAAAGCCCCTCATTCTCTACTGCCATGATTTATGGCCGGCAAGTGCTTCCGCAGGGGGAATAGAGGATGGGGGCATACTCTACCGGTTACTGCTTACGATGAGCAGATGGGTATACCGAAATTGTGATGAAATCATCATCAGTTCTAAACAATTTGAGCACTATTTTCACAATGAATTAGGAATCGAGCAGAAGCTCACCTATCTTCCGGTTTTTGCTGAATCGATATTCGAAGGAATAGGTTTGGATAAGGGAAATAGCGAGGAAACCCATTTCGTGTTCGCGGGAAACATTGGGGAGATGCAAAGCGTCGAAACTATCCTGTATGCGGCTAAAGAGTTAATTGATGAGAAACGCATTCACTTTCATATCGTGGGAAGTGGTACATCCCGCAAGCAGTGCCAACAACTGGCCGAGGATTTGGGCGCAGTTAATGTGACGTTCTATGGACATCTCTCCTTGGGTGAGCTCCCATTCTTCTATAAGATGGCGGATGCCATGATTGTCACGCTGAAAGCGGAAAAGTCGCTATCCTACACGCTTCCGAATAAAGTTCAATCTTATATGGCTGCAAGCAAGCCGATATTAGGCGCTATCAATGGCGAGACGAGAAGAGTCATTGAAGAATCGGGCTGCGGATATTGTACGACGGCGGAGGACTATAAAGGACTAGCGTCGATTATCCGAAGGTTTGCTTCCGAAAAAAACAAGCATGAACAATTCGGACAACGCGCTAGGAGCTATTATGATAGTCACTACTCAAAAACGTTGTTTATCGAGAGGCTGAATAAAGTGTTGCAAAAATATGGTTAAGGTGGAGACGGGAATGTTAGCAGACAGAACGATTGCCATTACCGGAGGTACGGGGTCCTTTGGACATGCAGTAGCGAGAAGGTTACTTCAGTCGGACATCAAAGAAATACGGATTTTTTCCCGTGATGAAAAGAAGCAAGACGATATGAGGAAGCATTTCGAAGATCGAAGGCTAAAATTTTTTATTGGCGATGTAAGAGATCCCCACACTTTTAAAGAAGCTTTCTACGATGCGGATTACGTATTTCATGCGGCGGCTTTAAAGCAAGTTCCTTCCTGTGAGAATTTCCCGATGGAAGCCGTTAAAACCAACATTATCGGAACGGAAAATGTATTAAACGCAGCAATCGAGAACGAGGTTAAGAAAGTGATTTGTCTATCTACGGATAAAGCCACGTATCCCATCAACGCGATGGGAATATCCAAGGCCATGATGGAGAAGCTAGCAGTTGCCAGATCAGGGTACGCATCGTCGAAAAATACGGTTATCGGGTGTACTCGTTTCGGCAACGTAATGGCTTCACGCGGCTCCGTTATCCCCTTGTTCATTGAGCAAATTAAAGCCGGACGTGCGATTACGGTGACTCATCCCGATATGACTAGGTTTATGATGAGCTTGGAGGATGCGGTTGACTTAGTTCTATTTGCATTTACGCACGCAAAAAAAGGGGATATCTTGATCAATAAATCTCCAGCATGCACGGTTGGAGACTTGGCGACTGCGATAAAAGATGTATTGAAAGCGAGCAATGACATTGTCGTTACAGGAGCGAGGCACGGAGAAAAGTGGCATGAAAAGTTACTTACGAATGAAGAATCAATGATCGTGGAAGATTTGGATCGTTTTTATAGAATTCCGGCCGATTATCAGGAGTCGAATTACTGTAATGATTACGAGAGCCGGGACAGGCTTCCTTATCTGGATAGGGAATATTGTTCAAACAGCACCAGACGTCTTCAAATAAGTGAAATAAAAAGCAAATTACTTACATTGGATTGTATACAAGAAGCAATCGGTCAACTGGGGGTAGTGTCATTAAATACTTAATTATCGGCGCTGGAGGCATGGCCGGCCACATGGTTGCCATTTACTTAAGAGAGCAAGGCTACTCCGTTACCGCGATTGCCAGACGCCCACTGTCGTTTGCTCCTCATACGGTTTGTGATGTGAAAGAATTGAAAAGATTGGATGAGATTATTAAGGCTGATCAATACGATACAATCGTCAATTGCGCGGGAATTCTTAACCGCGAAGCCGAATCCCGGCGATCTGAAGCAGCTTTCGTTAATAGTTTTCTGCCCCACCACTTAAGCGATACGATGAGGGATATGAGCACGCAGGTTATTCATGTTAGTACGGATTGCGTTTTTTCAGGTCTTCAAGGGGGATATTCGGAACACTCGTATAGAGACGGAATTTCTTATTACGATCGTTCTAAAGCGCTTGGTGAAATCGAAAACAGTAAAGATCTTACCTTTCGTACTTCTTTGGTTGGACCGGATTTAAACCCCGACGGTATCGGCTTATTCAACTGGTTCATGAAACAAGAGAAGGAAATCGCCGGATTCGTCAAGGCGATTTGGACAGGAGTAACGACTTTAACGCTTGCGAAAGCGATAGAAAATGCGTCTATCGTTAAGTTAAGCGGAATCTATCATTTAGTTAATCAAACGTCTATTAATAAGTTCGATTTGTTAGAACAGTTTAATAAACATTTCACCGATAACAAAAAAATTATTCATCCAAGCGAAAGTCTCGTTGTAGACAAATCTCTAATCAACAACAGGACGGACTTTGAATTTGTGGTACCGTCATACGAAGCAATGGTCATCGAGATGAAAAAATGGATGGAGCAACATAAAGAGTTGTATCCGCATTATTATGGAGAGCGAAAGGAGATGTGTGATGCATAGCCTTAAGGTAATGACTATTGTGGGAACAAGACCCGAAGTTATCCGATTGAGTGAAACGTTACGAAAAATGGATCGTTACTTCGATCACGTTCTCGTTCATACCGGACAAAATTGGGACTATACGCTGAACCAAGTGTTCTTCGAGGAACTGGGCATCAGGCCTCCGGATTTTTGCTTGGCGTGTACGGGAGATCATCTGGGCGAGACGATGGGAAATGTGATTTCAAAATCCTATGCGCTCATGTCGGAGATTAAGCCGGATGCGTTACTGATTCTAGGAGATACGAACTCGGCGTTATCCGCAATCGCCGCCAAGCGCTTGAAGATTCCCGTATTTCATATGGAAGCGGGCAATCGATGTTTCGATGAGAATCTCCCCGAAGAGATTAACCGAAGAATCGTGGATCATATTTCGGATATACATATGCCTTATACAGAGAATGCCAGAAGGAATTTGATCGCGGAAGGGTGCAGAAGCGAGCATATTTTCGTCACGGGGTCTCCTCTGACCGAAGTCTTAATGAGTCATCGGGATAACATTGAGAAAAGCGATGTCCTCGAGCGCCTCGGGCTTAAGGGCAGCGGTTATTTTCTCGTATCGGCTCATCGAGAAGAGAACATCGATATCGAGGATAACTTCCTCTCCTTGATGAATGCGCTTAACGAAATCGCCCGTTTATATCAAATCCCAATTCTCTATTCGGCGCATCCCAGAAGCCAAAAGATGATCGAAAAGAGACAATTTATTTTCGACCCTCTTGTTAGAACAACGAAGCCTCTCGGATTCTTTGATTACAATAAGCTCCAATTAAACGCGTACTGTGTTTTGTCAGACAGCGGCACGCTTCCAGAGGAAGCCTCCATTCTCGGCTTCCCGGCAGTATCGATTAGAACATCTACCGAGCGGCAGGAAACGTTCGATAAGGGCGTCATTCTCATAGGTGGAATTTCGATAAAAGAAATATTGCAATCAGTTGCTCTATGCAGGCAAATGTGGGATAACCATGAAGCCTACTCCTTAGTCGGCGATTATGCGGATTTGAACGTGGCCAGCAAAGTGGTCAAGCTCATCCAGAGCTTTACTCCGATCGTAAATCGAACCATCTGGAGGAAATCATGAGAAAGACGGTACTCACGCTAGTTCCGTACTTTGAACCCGGATTTAAGGCGGGAGGTCCGATTACGACAATCCGTAATTCCGTCGATCATTTATGTCATAAAGTAAAGTTTAAGATCGTGACCTCTGACAGAGACTTAGGCGATAAACAGGCCTATCCAGTTCCGATAAATCGCTGGATCCCGGGAGTCCCCGACCGATATTACTTATCGGGACGAAACGGAACAAAACTCATACGGATCATACGCGAAACGAATTTCGATGTCTTATACTTGAATAGTTTTTTCTCATTCAAATTCTCCATACTGCCCGTTATCTGGAATAAATACATGAATGTGAACCTAAAGAGAACCGTATTGGCTCCGAGAGGAGAGTTCTCCGAGGGCGCATTAACTATGAAGCCCTTTAAGAAAAAGATATTCATCGCGTTAGCGAAATGGTTTGGTATTTATTCAGATATGATCTGGCAAGCTTCAAGCGTTCAAGAAGAAGCAGAGATCGTCAAGGTATTCGGGCCCAAAGCTCTGGTGATCGTAGCTCCGGACTTCCCGTCTTCATCCAAGTTTAGCGAGGAGCCTGTTTTCGAGAAAATGCCCAAACAACGCGGTTCTTTAAGACTCGTATTTTTATCTCGAATATGCAGAATGAAAAATTTGAATTTCGCGATCGCCATTCTTCAAAACATTAAAGGAGAGGTGCAATTCGACATATACGGGCCAATCGAGGATGAACTCTACTGGAAAGAATGTAATCACTTAATCCGGGAGCTTCCAGGCAACATTAAGGTTAATTATCTAGGAGCGGTAACACCAGCTAAAGTCAAAGCGATTTTAGGGAGCTATGATTTATTTTTCCTTCCTACGCTCGGGGAAGGGTTCGGTCATGCGATATTCGAAGCTATGCAGGCGGGGTGTCCCGTTCTGATCTCGGATCGTACTCCATGGGGAGAGGCGGCCCGCTGGGGAGGGGGGGCAGTTATCCCTCTAGATAAGCCGGAAGAATTCGCCCTAAGCTTAGAGCGGTATGTAAACATGGATTTCGAGGAGCATGCACGTGCTTCGTTATGCGCTCTTGCATTTAGTTCGAATTATGCTGAAGATATCGAATTGATAAATTCGCATCTGTCATTATTTGCTTTAGAAATAGATTGACAACTTGCCAATAATCAGTTATTTATTAATTAATAAATAACCTTGAGGAGACCAGAAGTGGCTAAAGAGACCCGCAAACAGCAAATTATCGATGCTGCCATAGCTGTATTTGCCAAGCAAGGGTACTACAAGACGACGACCGCAGATATTGCTCAAGCAGTAGGGATAACACAGCCGTATGTGTTCCATTTTTTCAAGTCGAAGGAAGAGCTTTTTGTCGCAGTGCTGCAACAGTCCGCTGAACGCATTGCGGGTGTATTCAGGGCAGTTGAGGCGCCGGGGGAGCAGCTGATTGATCAGATGGGCGCAGCGTTCTATGTCCTGTTAGAGAGACACCGGGACGAGACACTTCTGTCGATGCAGGCATTCACGACGGCTGAGCCATTGATCCAACAGGAGGTCAAGGAAATCTTCGCCCATATTCATCAGGTGGTCAGGGAGAAATTCGAGCGAGCTCAGATCCCCAAACCCGGTTTTCAGGCATCTTGCTTCATCGGACTCGGGATGACGGCGGTCATGTCAGAGGTATTAGAGCTACTGGAGCTTTCACCTTACTGCGAGGAGGGGTAACAAACCTTCTCTTATTTTTCAAAATTCATTTATTGATCAATTAATAACTAAAAGTTAAGGGAGATGAATGTTAATGGCTAAAGTCATACCGGGAAGATACACAGCACGTATGGAGGGTGATTTCGTAGTCTTCCTGATCGGCATGCGCATCAATCGGATCTGGGCCATACACAAATGGCTGCCGACTTTACTGGCAATGGGGCCTATGCTGCGAGAGCTGTATACCCATCGCAAGCTCGGCTTCCGTGGATCGGAGTACATGCTGGGCTGGCGCAGCGTTCATCTACTCCAATATTGGGATACGTATGAACAGCTGGAGACCTATGCTCGTGGAGGCCAGCATCTGACCGCATGGCGTAATTACAACCGCAAGGTCGGTACGGATGGCACGGTTGGCATTTATCATGAAACGTATAAGATTCGAGCTGACGAGTATGAGTGCTTATACGGCAATATGCCGGTGTATGGGCTTGCGAAGGTATCGGAGCATATTCCAGCCACTGGGAGAATGGAGACGTCCCGCCGCCGTATGGGCGGGGAGAGTGAACCGGCTGTGCCTTCTCCGGAGAATCCATGATAATCTAGTAGTTAATAACTAATCGATAGGAAGTGACCATCATGATCGTTGAACTCATTGCTTTCTGTGTCCGTGATGTGCGCGATGCGGTTCGCTGCGGCGCTGACCGGATTGAGCTCGTAACCGGTATGGCCGAGGGCGGATTGACGCCTAGCGCTGGTCTGATTGAGGAAGCGGTGGCGGCGGCAGGGCGGGTGCCCGTGCAGGTTATGATCCGGCCGCATGCGCAATCCTTTGTCTATGACGAGGATGATGTCGCAGTCATGCTGCGGGATATCAGCCTCGTCCGCAGCGCGGGTGCTGGCGGAATTGTGCTCGGCCCGCTGACATCGGATGGGGTGATCGATGTTGCCCTGCTAGAGCGTCTGCTCGCCGCTGCGGATGGGCTTAGTGTGACGTTCCATCGAGCCTTCGACATGATTGCCGATCAATTATCGGCGCTGCAGTCGCTGGCCCGCTATCCGCAGATCGATCGCATTCTGACATCGGGCGGGCCTCAGCCTGCTCCACAGGCGGCATCTCGTATTCGCGAGCTGGTTCAGGCCGCTGCAGGGACGAACCTTCGCATCTTAGCGGGCCACGGTCTGAAGCCGGAGGGCTTGGGCGAGTTCGTGCGGGCTACTGGGGTGACGGAGGTGCACTTCGGTTCGGCTGTCCGCGCGGACAGCACGTTCGCGACGAACATCGACGAAGGCAAACTGAAGCACATTCGAGATGAGCTGAAGCCACAAGCTTGACGTGGGCTTCAATCGACTTTAAGAGGATTGTGGGGAGGGCTGGGGGGCAGGAGCAGGTTTCGTCTTCTTGCTCCCAATCAGATACAATACCAAAATGACGATCATAAGAGATGCGGAATAACTGAACGTCATGCCGTACCCCACCACTTTCGCCAAGAATCCAAGACCTACAGAGCCAACGGCCATGCCGAAGTCAATAAAGATAAACAGCATAGAATTCACGGTTGCTTTCTTCTCAGGTGGAACGAGCGTTAATGCCCAAGCTTGGTTGATTGGCTGAATGATGGCAAAGGCGATTCCGAATAATATCCCTGAGATCCACACCATCCACAGCGTAGTGGAGAAGCCTAGCAGGATCAAACCCCCAGCCCCCGCGACAGCACCTGGGATAATCAGAATACGGTGACCGAATTTATCGAAGATTTTGCCGGAGAAAGCACGCACGACTACCATTGCAATCCCCTGCGCGATAAAAAACTGCGAAATCTTCCCGCCGACATGGATCTCTTTGCCAAACGCCCCCATAAAGTTGACCGTTCCTGCAATGGCCATAAAACCGAGCGATACCAGAATACTTGGAAGCAGGACTCGCTTATCGAACATGTACTTATAGAAGGGCTCGTTCTTTGATTCTTGTGTGCGCTCCTCTTCTTTCTTAACTGTATTCTTCGTGAAGAAGCTGCAAACGAATGAAAAGGACATCAGACCAAGCGTTAGCAGCATCATCGACCGAAATGAAAAGTGTGACAGGTAAGAAATCGCGATTAGCGGCCCCATGGTCGTCCCAACGCTCGTAGACATCGCAAAATAAACAATGCCCTCGCCTAACCGAGATCTAGGCACAATATTACTGGATATCGTGAAGACCAATATCGTAAGCATACTAAATCCAATCCCTTGCAGCGCTCGAATGACAATTAAAAATCCAACAGACATATTAACAAATGTGAGCCCGATCGTGCCTATGAAATACAGGAGCGAGATGATGAGGAGCAGCTTCATATTTACTTTTTGGATTACGACACTTGCAAAGAAACGCGTAATTAGGGAGGCTACCATTAAGGTGGTGGTCATGATCCCGGCGATCGCTGGATTTGAGTTTATGGTGGAAACAAAAATGGGAAAGCCCGCTGTAATCATATAGAAAGAAGCGAACATGACGGATGACAATAAAATCATGATGACATATTGGTTTGTCCATAGCTTCACTTTTCTTTTCCCCATGGGATATACGACCACCTTTGATTTGCTGTCTTAAAATTCTCCCTATTTTCATCGAAAATATGCATCGTAAAAAAACACTTGAACTATACAGCTATACTGTATATACTACAACTATACAGTATTACTGAATAGTTGTACGTACTAGTGGATGGGAGGTTTGCTGCAGCGTGATTAGAGATAAGAACCTGCCCTTAACGGAAACGGTCTATTACATCCTGCTCGCTCTTATTGAGCCAGCGCACGGCTATCTCATTATGCAGAAGGTTGAGGAGTTAAGCGGCGGACAGGTCAGAATGGCTGCTGGCACCTTGTACGGGGCGATTGAGAATCTGCTTAAGGCGAAGTTAATCCAGCCCGTGCAGAGTGAGGACAGCCGCCGCAAGGTCTATGTGATCACGGAGCATGGACGCTATGTCCTGCTGCTAGACTACAAACGGATGGTCCATATGGTGGAAACAACAGAGAGATTGATGACATAAGGGAGGCATGGGCAGCATGAGGAAAATGAAATTTTTCGCCGATTTGGATCAGGAAGAACGCTGGCTGAACGACATGGCGAAGCAAGGGTATGTCTTGTCCGGCAAGTCCTTCGGCTACACCTTCGAGCAGGTCGAGCACAATGACGCGGTGATTCGAATTGACTACCGAACCTTTCAGAGGAAGGACGACTTTCACGATTATGTAGCGCTGTTTGAGGACAGCGGCTGGACTCATCTGGCGGGAACGAGGCATTCCGGAACGCAGTATTTTATGAAAAATAAAGCTTCATCCTCCGACGATATCTTCTCCGATATCGATTCCAAGGCCGGGCGGTACAAGCGCTTCGCCGACATGTGGGCATCAATCTCAGCGGGCTTCATCCCGATCCTGTTCGTCTTCTACATCACGGATACCGTAAATCCGGCTAGAATCCTGGATCCTAAATCGTTATACTATACGCCGGGGCTGTGGGAGAAGGCTGGATGGGACTTCTGGTTCTCTTTCTTGTTCGAGACACCGTTCGCGCTGATCCGCGGCTTCAGCTGGTGGTTTATTGTGTTGACGGTTGTGTTGGCCGTGTACTTTCAAGTCAAGGCCAAACGGCAGTATGAGCGATCGAGGAAGGGCCAGATGACTTAGACTGTATCCAAAACAATAACAAAAAGCGGCGCAGGGATGAGCTCCTTGCACCGCTTTTATTGGCTGTGTGTTTATACAACCCAAGACGCTAGAAAATCGTCGATTACTTGCTGTATCTCTTGTTTAGAGGATCCGGGATATAAGGAGCCACCGGAACCGCCAGGACCGCCAGGGAAAGGCTCTCCGCCACCTGGGAAGGGATCTCCACCGCCAGGGAAAGGCTCTCCGCCAGATCCTCCGCCATAGGCCGTGTGAAGATGCGCTATGATATCGGCGAGGTTCAAGTCGTTAACGCCAATGAGACCAGCGAGCTCGAACGTTACCGTGGTAGGCTCCGTTCCATAACCATATCCAAAATAGTCATTGATTAGATCCAAGTTGATCATTTCATTTACAATCGTCTGAATTTGAGCTTTGTCTTTCGGTTCTGCTGGTAAAGGGTAATCATAGTCTTGCAATACTCCTTGAATACCGGTCAGGTACTCATTTGTTATACCTGTAATGCCTGCCGCAGCAAAGGTCGTTTCATCTATACCTGTCCAAGCTTCAGGATTTGCAGCTGCTGCCGCAGTATTGATCAAGTCTAGTGCCTCCTGTTCAGTCAGCCCTCCTGAACTCACCCCATCGACGACAGATTGAATCTCGGCAGCCGTCCATGAGGTTCTGCCATCAGTCACGAGGGCATCGATCACATCCGCCGCATTGTCTGCAGTAACATCTGTAACACCTGCAGTGGTGAATGTCGATTCATCGACTGCTGTCCAGTCTCCTGCTTCAGCAGCTGCGTTGATCACATCCAGAGCCGCTTGCTTGGCCGTTATCGCATCGACGATGGCTTGAATCTGGGCGGCCGTCCATGAGGCTCTGCCATCAGTCACGAGGGTATCGATCACATCGACTACATTGGCTGCAGTAACATTCGTGACACCTGCAGTGATGAAAGTCGTCTCATCGACTGCAGTCCATGAGCCGGACGAAGCGGCTGCATTGATCAAACGAAGTGCAGTTGTTGAAGGTGATGGCGGGGGTGGGGAAGGAGACGGTGTCGTTGACGGTTCTTCAACAATTTCCTCTGCTTCCTCCTGCTCGTCTACCTCATCCACTTCTTCCTCATTAGCTGTCTCTTCTTCGTTGTTTCTTTCACTGACCACTGCCTCTGTTATAGAGGATATTTCTACAAGCTGCGCACGTGTAGCGGGTTCTGTGTAGTTCGTAGGAAAGGTAATCCCATTATCAAGTATGGCTTGAATATATCCAGCCGCCCAATCTGCAGCGCCTTCAACCGAGGCATCTGCTACAGGATCAAGATTCAGTATACCTGCTACTACAACGGCCAATTGCTGGACGGTAACATCTCCATCAGGGCTGAAGATGCCATCTCCATTGCCTACGAACACCCCTGCTTCCTTAACGGCTGCAATTTCCTCCGTGTACCACATGCCAAGCTCTACGTCAGAGAATGGCTTCTCTGTTACTACCTTTGTATCCGGATCACCAATGCCATCAAGACCTAGTATCAAAGCGCTTACTCTAGCAAATTGCGCGCGATTCATAGTCCTATCCAGCCCGGCGCTGCCGTCGGCCATTCCAGCAAAAATTCCTTTCTCTTTCAAAGCGTCAAATTTTTGTTGCGCAGTCAGATCATTATCCGCGGCACTTCCTGCTGCTGGGAACAATAGAACGATCACCAGTAAGAGGAATGCCTTTAAAGCGAGATTCTTTTTCATCCTTAACCATCCGCCTCCTTGCATGGTTTTGATTCACGATGTAAAACAATTTGCACTTTATTTTAACACGGCGTAATGGCTGTTAAGTGAATGTTAAAGAAAACTTTAAGTTCACATTCCCTTGGCCTTACCTTAATAAAAGTTGTTTGACACGGAAAAATGTATATGATATTATCTAACATGTACCCAAGTTTGTAAACGTTTACAGATGTGAATAGAACTATTTCCAAGTCAATACAGCACAATGTTTTTTAGGATTAAGGTCATGTATGCAAAGTTTAGTTCGTATAATAACCTGCTTGTAAACGTTTACGAGACACCGGTTTATATAATGAGAGTAGCGGCCTCGTAAACGTTTACAAGCAAAATCAAATGAATCGCAGCAAAGTTAGTGGTACAGTAATTCACTCGTAAACGTTTACAAAATACAGATTAAATGGAGGTTAAGTCAATGTACCAAACTCAGAAATTCAAACTAACGAAACTGCTAGTTGTAGTAATGGCGATGATGCTAGTGGTGGCAGCATGCAGCACATCATCAAACTCAAAAAAGGATCCATCCAGTACTACAGGGAATAACGGTGGCAATGCGAATGTTGATGTAAAAAATAACGAGAAAGTAGAACTGCGATTTTTGTTGTGGGGGAATCAGCAAGAAATTGATAGTAAGACTAAGTGGACTGAGGAGTTCAACGCTGCAAATGACTCGATACATATTAAACTGGAGGCAATTCCAGAAGGTTTCCATGAAAAGTTAACGTTGCAGATTTCATCAGGTACATTAGCCGATTTAGTACAAATTGCAGGGGATTTTGGGGGTGCCTATTTCAAAGATGATTTATTTGCCCCATTGGATTCCTATATTGCTAAAGATGGCTTAGAGAATGCTTGGGTTGACAGCCTAATGAGCGGACTGTCGTATAATGGAAGTGTGTATGCGGCTCCAACTACGTTCTATTCAGGTTTTATTATCTACAACAAGACCATGTTCGAGGAGAATAATGTTCCTCTCCCGACAAATGATTGGACTGAAGAAGACTTTTTAGCGGCTGCTAAAGCTTTAACAAAGGGCGAAGGTGCTAACAAGGTCTGGGGAGCTGATTTCTCATCCTGGTGGACATATTCACTTGCTAGAAACCTGTACGATGGATACAAGGCATGGGATTGGGATACTGGAACAATGACGGCGAATACCCAAGGATATAGAGATGGTGTTCAATTTATCACAGACTTGTACCAAGTGCATGGAGTCTCACCAACTCCAACTATGGCGGCTGATATTTCTGGAACATTCGAGAATGGCAAATTTGCAATGACAATTGGAGCTTCTTGGGATATGGCAAGCTTCAATACAGCAATAGGTGATAATTTCGAATGGGATATTGTAACCTTCCCTACAAATTCAACTTATGGGCAATGGAGATCTCCGTTGTGGACCACTGCAATAGGCATGTCGGCAGACACACCATATAAAGATGAAGCTTGGGAATATATTAAATATATGTCTGCTCAAGAAAAGGTGCAAGGCGAGATGGAAATCATTGGGCTACCCGCTTTGAAAGCAATTAGCGAAGATAGCGCGTTTATAAATACTATACCGGATGGCTGGAAGCCATTTAATAAATCTGTATTTTTTGATGCGCTTGATTATGCAGTAGACGGTGTAGTCCTTAATGAAATTCAAGATGAAATTCTGAAATATGAATTGGAATTGCTATTTGCGGGAGAGCAGAATATGGATACTGCGCTGGAAAATATGCAGACCAAAGGCCAATTGAAATTAGATAGAATGAAGCAATAATAGATCTGTACTAGTATTCTGTATCTTGCAAGATGCTGGCTACTGCGACTAACGATAACGTAGTAGCCAGCAATCAACAAAGCATAAGTCAATAAAGTTGTTACACTGTAACGTTAAAGGGCGGATAAATTTGGGATATACAAGAGGAAGACAAGCAAAGTATTTTTATATGTTCATCTCTCCGTGGTTGCTGGGCTTTTTTTTATTGATCTGTATACCATTAATATATTCCATCTATCTTTCGCTAACGCAATATAATGGAATTTCAGCACCGCAATTTATTGGTCTGCAAAATTATAAGGATATCCTATTTCATGATGACTTATTTCGGAAGAGTTTATTCAATGCTCTTCATTACGCCATAATCTCCGTACCGTCAAGCTTAATTCTAGCATTAATAATTGCGTTTTTACTTTCAAAAGAATCGAAATCAAGCAATTTCTTTCAAATCATCTTTTACTTCCCTTCAATTGCGGCAGGTGTTGCAGTATTTACTGTGGCGAGATATTTGCTGAAAGGTGAAGGTGGTTTAATCAACTACATCTTATCAATCTTCGGAGCACAAGGACCATTTTGGTTATCAGATCCGAATTGGGCAATGAATTCACTGGCATTGGTCAACTTGATATTTTGCGGTTCACAAATGCTCATATTTCTAGCGGGTATTAAACAAATACCAACATCCTATTATGAAGCAGCAAAAATCGACGGAGCAAGCAATGTTAAATGTTTTTTCAAAATAACACTCCCATTGATCGCCAACATGTTTGCATTCAATTTAGTTATGGGAATAATTAATGCGTTCCAGGTATTTGTCCAACCATTGATTTTGACAGGCGGTGGACCGCTTAAAAAGACTTATGTGTATGGTTTGTATATCTATGATAGTGGCTTTAATTTCGGCAAATTCGGATATGCTGCAGCACTGGCATGGATCATGTATCTAATTATACTAGTCATTAGTATGGTTGTATTAAAATCGATGCAGAAGAGCATGAACTACGAGGATTAAGAAAGGTGGTAGTGATTATATATGTCGGAAAAAAGTAAGTTTATCGTCAAGACTTTCATATGTTCTGTACTAGGGATTATATTTATTCTACCGTTTTTCTGGATGCTGTCTACATCTTTAATGAGTACAGAACAAATAGTAAAATATCCTCCAGAATTATTCCCATCACCTTTCACACTTCGATCATTTGAATATATTTTCGAAGCTGGACATTTTTTCTTGTATTTTAAAAATAGTGCTATAATTACATTGATCAATATCTTTGGTACATTAGCAAGCACTACTCTAGTAGCTTATGGATTTGCTAAATATAATGCTCGTCTTAAAGGTTTCTGGTTTGCCATACTCATGTCCACTATGATGATTCCTTATTTCGTGACCATAATACCGTTGTATAATATATATGTAAAATTAAATCTTGTTAATACTTTTGTGCCATTGGTGTTACCTAATATATTGGCAGGAAGTGCATTTAGCGTGTTCTTACTCCATCAGTTCTTCAAAACCTTCCCTGAAGAGATAGAGAACGCAGCAAGAATAGATGGTTGTGGTGAGTTTAATATTTTGTTCAAAATTGTAGCGCCTAATTCAAAAGCGATATTCTTTGTAGTTGCTATTTTTATGTTTGTATGGACATGGAACGATTACTTTGGGCCAGTAATTTTCCTGAATGATCAATCAAAATATACATTGGCTGTAGGATTGGTGTTTCTAAATTCATCGATTAGTGGCTATAAAGATGCACTTGATCAAGGTCCGGTTATGGCGATGGCATTGCTTACCGTATTACCCATTATCTTAATGTATTCTTTTTTTCAGAAGTATTTTATTAACGGTATTGTAAACAGTGGATTGAAAGGATAAGGTGCTGCAATGAGTAAGAAAATAACCATTCTAGATATTGCCAAGAAAGCGAATGTGTCTTCAGCCACAGTATCCAGAATAATCAATAATACGGCAAACGTTAATAGCGAAAAGAGGAAAAAGGTTTTAGAGGTAATTAAGGAATATAATTTCAAACCAAATGAAATTGCAAAATCCTTGCAATCCAGCAAGTCGAATATAGTGGGGTTTATTGTTCCACACATTAACAGTCCTTATTATGCAAAAGTATTTTATGAAACCGAGCTGATTGCCCAACGACAAGGTTATACGCTAATGTTATGCAATTCAGAATCAGATAAACGCTTAGAAAGCGATATTCTCAATGCATTCATACTGACAAATGTCAGAGCAATCGTGTTCATGGGCGGGCGTCTGGATGATATAGAGTGTGATGAAAAATACAGGACCGAAATAGAAGAAATCAATAAAAAGGTACCGGTAATTTCATGTGTGGATGTACCCGATTTAGCGTGCATACAAGTGTATCATGAACAACAAAAAAGCAGTATTGAGCTATTAGAGCACTTATCTGGTTTAGGTTATAAAGATGTTGCGCTAATGGGTGGGTATTCAAATATTAGAACGACTATGAATAGACGGAAAGATATAATCGATCAAGCTGATAAGTATGGGGTTAGCATTCGCAGTGAAATCATTGATAGTGATTACTCGGTTGAGGGTGGTAATATTGCCATGAAAAGGATGCTCAGAAATGGTGAATTACCACAAGCGATTATATGCATTAATGATTTGGTAGCCATAGGCGCGTTAAGCGAGGCGCACAAAAACAATATGCAAGTACCAAAAGATATAGCGATTGTAGGGTACGATAATTTAGACATATCAGCGTTTATTCATCCGGGAGTTACGACAATAGCAAGTAATTTCAAAGACTATTCTAAGGCAATCGTACATGCGATACAGCATGTTGATGATATCATACCCAATGAAAGAATTGCCATTCAAACAGATTTAATTATTAGAGGAACAACCTAATGAAAACCACGACGTGAGAGGAACTACACTTATGAAAACCACGCCTAGAATTATCAAAAAGGATAATGGCTTTTCATTCTTGGTAGATGATCAGCCTTTTATCATGCTAGCGGCTGAGGTGCATAATTCAGCATGTACCTCACGCGAATATATGGAATATGTGTGGACGAAAGCAAAGGAGTTGAACTGTAATACTGTACTAGCCCCAGTATATTGGGAGTTGATTGAGCCAGAAGAAAATCAATTTGATTTTAGTTTAGTTGAACAATTAATAAGGGATTCAAGAACGCATAACCTTAAATTAGTTTTATTATGGTTTGGAAGTTGGAAAAATGGACTTTCGACTTATGCCCCGAATTGGATCAAGACGAATCTGACAAGGTTTCCAAGAACGGAAGATGAACACGGTGTGAGAACGAGAACACTCAGCATGTTTCATAGTGATATTCTGTCGGTAGAACGCCGCTCCTTTACGACATTCATGGGATATATAAAAGAGATTGATTCTGATGAGCAAACGGTTATAGCGGTACAAATTGAAAATGAAGTAGGTATTTTAGGCTCTGCAAGGGACTTCTCATCTGGCGCGACTGAACAGTATCATGACAATGTTCCGGATGAATTAATTCAGTACAAAGATTACGCAAATAAACCGGATAGATCGTGGGAAAGCATCTTCAAAAAAGATGCAGATGAAACATTTATGTGTTGGCATTATGCGCAGCATATAAACAAACTGGCAAAAGCGGGCAAAGAGATTTATGCACTGCCAATGTTCACAAATGCATGGCTTAAAGAATGTGATGATGAAAATGCCGGTTTCTACCCGTCTGGTGGGCCATTACCTGAGATGCTGGATGTGTGGAAGTGCGCAGCGCCTCACTTAGACGTATTATCACCAGATATATATACATTTAATTTCGGAAAAGTTGCAGACGCATATACAAGAAGCGACAACCCGCTGTTTATACCAGAGACACGTAGGGATAAGTGGGCAGTTGCTAATTTGTATGCAGCTATAGGTACATACAATGCGCTATGCTACGCACCGTTCGGATTGGAGAGTATTGGTGAGGACAAATCGTTTATCACACAGAGAGTACATACAAATGCCAATGATAAAAATGTATCTAGTGAGAAGGTAAAGGAATATCTATCAGAAAGTTACGAATTATTCGAAAATATGATGCCGATTATTACAACATACTATGGTACGGATAAAATGATCGGATTTAATCAGAATAATGATTATATGACTAGACATATCAAGCTTGGGAACTATCAGATAACAATAGAGTTCTATCATCAAATGAATGATGATAATGAATATATCCCAGGAGCTGGGGTAGTGATCCAGCAAAGTGAGAATGAATTAATGTTTATCGGGTATGGCTATAGAGCCTATCTTGAAACAAGGCATACTAGTAAGCAATTAGACTTTTTATCGTTGGAAAAGGGCACATATGATGCAAGTGGTAATTGGATTACATATATGCATTTGAATGGTGATGAACAACATATTCAAATGGAAGAAAAGCCGACCATATTAAAGGCTTGTTATTATGAATTTTAAAGTGCTGGGAGGAGACTGGCGTGAAAGCAGATATTCGATTTTTAGACGATCCACAAATATTTAGAGTGAATCAACTTCCTGCTCATAGCGATCATTTATTTTATAGAAATCATGAGGAAAGAAAGGCGAATGCTTCTTCTTTTTCGCAATCCTTAAATGGGAATTGGAGATTTCTGTATTCTAAAAATGCAAAGAGCAGGCCAAAAGATTTTTATAAAGCGGATTTTATCTTGAAGGACTTTGATGAAATCCATGTCCCAGGACATATTGAATTAGCGGGGTATGATAAGCTTCATTATATAAATACGATGTATCCTTGGGAAGGACATATTTATCGAAGACCTGCTTATAGTCTGGACAGGGGTTTGGAAGAAGGTTCTTTTAGTGAAGCGGAATATAATCCAGTAGGCTCATATATTAAGCACTTCGATTTAGATGAGGGACTGCGGAATAAGAGCGTTTATATATGTTTTGAAGGCGTAGAACAGGCTATGTATGTTTGGTTGAATGGACATTTTGTTGGATATGGTGAAGATAGTTTTACGCCAACAGAATTCGATTTGACACCTTATATGAAAGAGAAGGATAACGTGTTAGCTGTAGAAGTTCATAAGAGAAGTACAGCTGCTTATATTGAAGATCAGGACTTCTTTCGATTTTTTGGTATTTTCCGCAACGTAACGCTATATGGAAAGCCCAAGATTCATGTGGAGGATTTATGGATAAAGCCAGTGCTTGAAGAAGACAATCGATCGGGAAGTCTCGGCCTTAACTTGTTGATATCGAGTGAAGGAGAATCTGGTTATATTAAGGTTACCTTACAGGGAGAGGAGATCGAACAGGAGATTGTTTTGTGGGATAAGGTTGAGACAAGAGACAGCGTTTCACTCAGCCCAATTTTTCTTGAGAAAATAATTCCGTGGGATCATCATAATCCCTATCTCTATCAACTCTTAATTGAAGTCTATGATAAGGACGATCATCTTGTAGAAGTAATTCCCTATGACATTGGATTTAGGAGAATAGAAATCAAAGATAACATCATCCTTTTGAATGGAAAAAGGCTGATTATGAATGGCGTTAACCGCCATGAGTGGAGTGCGCATAGTGGAAGAAGCATTTCGATAGAAGAAATGAAGGAAGACATTAAGATCATTAAACATAATCATATCAATGCAGTTAGAACTAGCCATTATCCAAATCAAATCCCATGGTATTACTTGTGTGACCGCAATGGTATATATCTTATGGCGGAAGCTAATTTAGAATCTCACGGGTCCTGGCAGAAGATGGGTCGGGTAGAACCCTCCTGGAATATTCCTGGCAGTATAAGCCAATGGAAGGAAGTCGTGGTGGATAGAGCCAGAACTAATTTTGAAGTCTTTAAAAATCATACCTCCATTCTTTTTTGGTCCTTGGGAAATGAATCTTATGCAGAAGATAACATAATGGCGATGAATCAATTGTATAAAGAGAAGGATAGCAGCCGTCTTGTTCACTATGAAGGTGTGTTTCATAACAGAAGCTACGAAGATCATATATCGGATGTGGAAAGCAGGATGTATGCCACTCCTGTGGAAATTAGAAAGTATCTGGACAACGCCCCTAAAAAACCGTTCATCCTATGTGAGTATATGCATGATATGGGCAATTCACTAGGCGGATTGAAGGCCTACATGGACCTGTTGGATGATTATGAGATGTATCAGGGCGGGTTTATCTGGGACTTTATTGATCAAGCTTTATGGATCAAGGATGAAGTAACCGGAAGGCTCGTTCTTCGCTACGGAGGGGACTTTGACGATAAGCCGTCAGATTATGAATTTTCAGCTGATGGTATTGTATTTGCTGATCGAAGTGTAAAGCCTGCCATGCAAGAAGTAAGGTACTACTATGGAAAATATAGCTAGAGAAAAGGTTGTGAGTACATGCTTAATCTCATATATGGAGACTGCACGTTGGGTGTAGGCGGGGATAATTTTCACTATATTTTCTCCTACCAAGCAGGTGGATTGGAGTCTCTTGTCATTGACGGCGCAGAATGGCTCTATCGCGTACCAAAGCCCACCTTCTGGAGGGCGACTACCGATAACGATAAGGGAAGTCAGTTTCATCTTAAATCGGGAATGTGGTTCGGAGCGGATCAATTTATAAGCTGTGAAAAGATAGCAGTAGTGGTGGATGGAAAAGAGATAACTAATTTTAAAGCTCCTTATAATAATCATTACACTGGGAGGGAGCAGGCGAGAAGTGTTAGGATATCGTTCACCTATGCAACTATAACGGTTCCAAAAACAGAAGTATTCGTATGTTACGAGGTCAATGAGGAGGGCGACTTAACAGTCGATGTAAACTATATGGGTAAGAAAGGTTTGCCGCAGCTCCCTGTCTTTGGCATGCGTTTTATAGTTCCGGTATTAGCAACTAATTATCGCTACGAAGGATTATCTGGAGAGACCTATCCTGATCGTATGGCCGGAGGGATTCCTGGAGTTTATGATGTCGAGGGATTACCCATTACCCCATATCTTGTACCCCAAGATTGTAATGTCCATATGAAGACCAAATGGGTTGAAGTATACAGAAATACGACAAAGGATAATTCATGGAAACGCACGGATAGTATGGGGCTTCGATTCGCCTGCGCGGGCAAGGAATTTGCCTTCTCATGTATTCCTTATACATCGGGTGAACTCGAAATGGCTACTCATCAGGAAGAACTTCCCCTTCCTAGAAGAACCGTTGTATCTATTCTAGGGGCAGTCAGGGGAGTAGGCGGGATTGATAGCTGGGGTTCCGATGTAGAACCTGCTTACCACATAAGTGGAGAAGAGGACATCTCCTATTCTTTTAAGATAGTAGGAGTGAACGCAGACGATAAATGAGTGCTGTATTACTTCTCGTATAGGCCCTAAAGACGTGAAAGAGAGTACGAATCAAACAAACGGCATGGGAAAATTCCTGTGCCGTTTGTTTGATTTGGAGCAATCATGCAACTATGGTGTGATTGGCTCATGATTTCTGTTGACTTCACCAGAGAAGTATGTATAATACAATATATATCAAATGATACATAACAATAGATATATATTGAGGAGGAGGTCCCATGGCACCCAAAACAAAATTCACGAAGGAACAGATCGTCGATGCAGCTTTCGAGATTGCTAGGACGGAGGGGTTCGATTCCATTACGATCCGCAAAGTCGCCGCTAAGCTGGGCAGCTCAATTGCTCCGATCTATGTCAACTTTAAGGAAGTGAATGAACTTGTACAGGCGGTCATTCAGAAGACAGATGAGATTGCTAAGCAAATACTGATGGATCAGAATTCAGGGCAGCCCTTCCATGATATAGGCGTGGCGAGTATAAGATTTGCGAAGGAGTACCCCGTTCTATTCCGTGAGATGGTGATGAAGCAGAACGATCACGCCAAGCGCCAGGATGAGGATGTGTTCGGTCTTGTCAGCATGATGAAGGGGGACCCCCACCTGTCCGGTTTGTCAGACGAGGAGCTGATGACGATTCTGCTTAAGATGAAGATTTTCCAGACAGGGCTCAGCGTGATGGTGGCGGGCGGACAATTGCCGGAGGCGTTCGGCGAAGAGCAGATGATTGGTCTTATGGATAGTATGGCGGTCGATGTGATTAGCGCGGCGCATCGTCGCAAGGATGGGCAACAATAACAAATTCGAGGTGTTCTGAATGGAGCAAGTAGTTAAAAGTGTAAATAATAAAAAGGGTTACAGTCTGTTCATTTTCATAGTCATCGTGCTAGCTAGTGGTTGGTTAGGCGTGTTCGTCGATTCAATACTAACGGAGCAGCCGGAAGGAGATACCTTGGGTATGGGTTTATTCATCATACTACCGTTTATCTCTATGCTTATCATTAGACTGGTTACTCGCGACTGGAAGGATATCGGAATTAAACTGAATCTCGTCGGCAACGGGAAGTGGTATCTGGCGGCGCTGGGCGCTTACCCGGTCGTTATGATGGTCACAGTAGGGCTGGCTCTTCTACTCGGTGGCTCCAGCATATCTGATTTCGATTGGAAGGTAGTCGCTTCGGTGGTTGGCGTATCTTTTGCGGGTAATATCCTGAAGAATATATTCGAAGAATTCTCATGGCGTGGATACTTGACACCGAAGCTCATTGAACGAAAACTCAATGATTGGGCCATCTACTTGATCTCAGGATTAGTGTGGGCGCTGTGGCATGCACCTTACTATATGGTGTTCTTGCCTGATCATTTCTTCGAAACGTTATCGAGAACAGGCTTTGTCCTAACCGGCTGTGTGCTCATGACAGCTTGGACGATTATGTATGTGGAGATTTACAGACTGACCAAGTCGGTATGGCCGTGTATCTTGATGCATGCGGCAGAGGATGCCATCCCCACACTGCTGGTCACGATTAGCGGCATTATCACATTCACCAAGACCGCTGGCTTCTGGCTGGATCCAACCACTGGCGTTGTTACAACTGCACTGTTCATCGCGATCGGATTGGCGCTTAGGTCGGTTAGAAGGAAGGTGGAAAATCGCGCGCAGGCAGTATCAAGTCAGGTGCATATGGAAGCGTCGTTTTGATGTGCTAACTCGTTTTTTTATATACACTTGACCCCCTATTTGGTAATGTATTACTAACAATATTCAAGCGCCGTTAGAGATGGTTTGGAGATAGTGGACCAGTCCGATATTCTGCTTTTCCGCAATCAACTGAAGTTGAAGCTGACTGGGAGCAGACCATTCGGTTCCGGCGTCATGCTGCTTAGCTACATTCCAGTTCGTTGAGTCTCGAAAAGAGGGAGAGTTGTAAATGAGAAAGCTCGTTCTATTTCTGCACGCATCGCTTGACGGCTTTGTAGAAGGTCCGAACGGTGCAATGGACATTGGCTGGGTTGCCTATGATGCTGATTTGGAGAATCTCGCCAGAGAAATTCTAGGTACTGCTGACACTGTCATATGGGGACGTGAGACGTATCAGATGATGTACAGTTATTGGCCATCTGTGCCCTCGGATCCATCTGCTTCACAGTATGCACGAAATCATGCCGAGTGGATCGAGAAGACGGCCAAAGTTGTTTTTTCCACGACGCTGGAGAAAGTCGAATGGAACAATTCCAGACTGGTGAAAGAAAATGTCGAGGAAGCGATCAAGAATCTCAAACAGCAGCCAGGCCAAGACATGGTGATTCTCGGCAGTCCTAGACTCGCACATTATCTCATGCAGCTCGACTTAATCGATGAGTATAAAATTTCGGTTTCTCCGGTCCTGCTCGGCGGCGGGTTGCCATTATTCCAAGGGATCAAGGAGAAGACCAAGCTTAAACTTATCGAAAATAAGACTTTTGATTCTGGGGCTATAGGCCTCGTATACCAGACGATTAGATGATCTTGTAATCTAATATACCGCCGTCAGATAATTGACGGCGGTACTTCTTATTGTTTCCTCCATTATTATTTCCTCCTTGTTCCTTTGAATAGTTCCCATTACTCTTCTGTATGGTCCTGGCGGTAAACCATCAACTTCTTATAGATCAAGACACATCAGCCGAATATTTATTTGATCAATACAGGATGGACAGGAGGGCCGTACGGGATAGGAGAACGGATTCAACTTGCTTATACAAGGTCTATCGTGTCAGCGGTGTTAGACGGCTCAATCGAGCAAGGCGGTTATAGGACTGAGGATGTGTTCGGGTTGTTATGCCCGTTAGCGGTGCCTGGAGTTCCTGCGAATATTCTGCTCCCCCGAAATACGTGGGCTGACAAGACTAGCTATGATCAGACTTCGGCAGAATTGAAGAAGCGATTCGAGGACAATTATCGAGAAGTGATTCCTGATTGATGTTGGCGTGGATACTAGACGATCAACATGTAAGAGAGAGTTGGCCATCATGTGATGCGCTAACTCTTTTTTATATACAACTGAAAATCAAAACTGGCATATCGGATTTTTGAAAGCAGCACGACCTCTTATCGTAGACAATAGAGACGTATCATTCATTACAAATAAGCTCACTAGAAGGGGATGTTACGTGTGTTAAAGAAGCTACTATCCGTTTCGATCGCATGCTTGATGGTTCTTGTTGTCCTTGCCGGCTGTTCAGGAAGTAATAACGCCAAGAATGAAGGATCGAGCTCGACGCCAAGCTCCAACTCGAGCTCAGGCAAGAACAACGGTGCCTCCGCTGAAGAGCCGTATACGGTACATTTTGCTTACCATGCGCCTAAGGAAGGCAACCAGCAAGAAGTGAACGAGCTCATCAACGAGCTGACCATGAGAGATTTGAACATGAAGGTCAATCTGATTCCGCTTGGCTGGGATACGTATAACTCGAAGTTCCCGATCATGCTTGCGTCTGGTGAGCCAATCGATATCTCGTTCGCCTTCTCGTTCAGTATGGCGAGCTTCCTGGACGGCGGCTATATCGTCGACGCTTCTGATTATGCGGAGCACACTAAGGACATCTACGAGCTGTTCGGCGATGAGCTGAACGCATCCTATGTCGGAGACATGCTGGTCGGTTTCCCGATGATGAACTCTCGCGCGACGCCTTCCGCCATTTTCGTACGAAAGGATATCTTCGACGCGCTTGGTTACAAGGAATCGGACTTTACGATAACGACCGATGATTTCTCCACCTTCAATCAGCTGACAGAGATGTTCGCCAAGGTGAAGAAGCAGTATCCGGATATTATGCCATTCGATGGATTCCGGACATTCGGCTTGAATGCATTAACGTATGTAGACGGCCTGGGTGATCAATTTGGCGTGTTGGAGAATTACGGTCAGACGACGACTGTAACGAATTGGTATGAGTCCGAGCAATTTAAGCAATTCGCCCAGCTGAATCGAACATGGTTTACAGAAGGCTATGCATCCAAGGATATCGCGGTAGACAAGGAATTAGGGCAACAAAAGATGAAGGCCGGGAAGACCTTTGCTTTCTTCGCGTCTTATGGTCCTAACGCGCTCACGGACGTAAAGTCGCAAACCGGTTATGATGTTGTGATGATTCCAGTATCCAAGAAGATGAAATCTACGCTTGCGGTCAGCGGAGCAATGAACGTAGTGTTAAGTACTTCGAAGGACAAGGCCAAGGCATTCCAGTTCCTGAATTGGGCATATACGAATGCAGAATTCAATGATCTGCTGAATTGGGGTGTTCCAGGTAAGGATTGGATTGTGAATGAGAATGGTCAGGCTGATTACCCGCCTGGCGTAGACGTTCAAACCGTGAATTACCACTCTGACTTCGGCTTTATCTATCCAAACCAGTTTCTGATGACGCCATGGGCAGGAAGCCCAGAAGATATCTGGGATCGGATGAGAAACTTTGATAGAGACGGCCTGGTATCCAAGGCATTCGGCTTCACGTTCGATGCGTCGGAGGTAGCTGCCGAGATGTCGCAGCTCAATTCCGTTCTCGCAAAAAATGAAAATCCGATCTCCTTCGGCGCGGTTGATCCGGAAGAGCTCCTCGTGAAATTCAATGAAGAATTATATGCTGCCGGTCTACAAAAAGTGATGGATGAGAAGCAAAGACAAATTGACGCTTGGCTGGCCAAGCAATAGGAATCACATTACTAGATTCGGAGGCTGCTAAGCAAGGAAGCGTAGCGGCCTCCGCTTCGGTTGAAGGGGATATCGATCAACTATGACCAGAAAACTCACCCGCCTAAGGGAGTTTATACCACTTTATCTCATGATGGTTCCCTGTGCAGCGTATCTGATTATCAACAATTATATCCCGATGTTCGGGATCGTCTCCGCATTCAAAAAATTCCGAGTTACGGACGGCATTCTGGGCAGTCCGTGGGTGGGACTACAAAATTTCGAGTATTTATTCCGTTCGAACGATCTGATGATCATTATCCGTAACACCATTCTTTATAATGCGGCATTCATAATCGTCAATGCAATAGTGGGGCTATTCCTAGCGATATTACTCTCAGAGATTAAGAGTGAACGTATGAAGAAGCTGTATCAAAGCTCGATCCTCTTGCCGTTTACCCTGTCTATGGTTGTAGTCAGCTACATTGTTTTTGCGTTCCTAAGCCAACAGAATGGCATGTTGAATAGCAGTATACTGAAAGACAATCCCGTCGAATGGTACAGCGATCCTACCTGGTGGCCGCTAATCTTGATCATTGTGAACTGCTGGAAGACAGTAGGATATGGCGCGTTAATTTATATTGCAGGCATTGCAACAATCGACCGTTCGCTATACGAGGCGGCAGCGATTG
This sequence comes from Bacillota bacterium, assembly GCA_023441055.1. Taxonomy (GTDB): domain Bacteria; phylum Bacillota; class Bacilli; order Paenibacillales; family UBA4045; genus JAEZQY01. Next base: position 73,578 of record JAEZQY010000062.1, read on the forward strand.
ACGGGGCGGGGAAGTGGGCGCAGGTTAAGAATATCACGCTGCCATCGCTGATCCCATCCATCATCACCCTATTCCTCCTAAGCGTCAGCCGGATTGGCTACACGGATTTCGGGTTATTCTATCTGATCCCGCAAAATTCAGGCATGTTATTCAACGTAACAGCAACAATCGATACTTATGTGTACAGTACAATGATGGCCGCTGGTGGAATTGGTCGTTCAGCCGCTACAGGTCTCATGCAAGCTATCGTTGGTTTTGTTCTGATTATTCTGGCTAATGCCCTAGTACGCAAATTAAGCTCAAAGGACGCCATTTTCTAGAAAGGGGCAAGTTGAAATGATCGAGCATAAATCATATCAGATTACCTTTAATACTATTTATATGATCATCGCAGTGATTATGTTTTTACCGCTGATCTTATTGTTTGTTGCTTCTATAACCGACAATAATGCGCTGATTGCGAACGGGTATTCCTTCTTCCCCGAGCGGCTCAGTCTTGAAGCTTATGCCTATATGGCTACGAATTCCTCTACAATCTTGCGCGCTTATACGGTCACGATTGTCGTGACTGCGCTAGGTACATTCATTGGTCTTGCAATTACCGCCATGATGAGCTTTGCCTTATCTATCACTAGATTGCCAGGTAATCGTGTGATCAGCTTTTTCGTATTCTTCACCATGCTCTTTAACGGCGGCTTGGTGCCGTCCTACATTCTGTGGACCAGCCTTGGTATTGTCAATACGATATGGGCCTACGTGTTCCCATTCCTACTAACGAACGCATTCAGTATTATCTTAATTCGCTCGTACTTCGTGACTAATATTCCGAATGAATTGTATGAATCAGCCAAGATCGACGGCGCCGGTTACCTCAGAATCTTCCTGCAGATGGCCGTTCCCCTCGGGAAGCCTATTCTGGCGACGATTGGGCTCTTCTCATGTCTGCTCTATTGGAATGATTGGCTGAATGGCCTCTACTTTATTACGGATCCTAATTTATATAGTATACAGGCTTTACTGAACCGGATGAGTCAAAATATACAGTCTGTCATTTCGAGCGCCACGACAATGAACAATAGCGGCTCTATGAATCTGCCGCAGGCGTCCATTCGGATGGCCATTGCCTTCGTCGCGATTGTGCCAATCCTGGTCTTGTACCCATTCCTGCAAAAGTACTTTGCAGATGGGATTATGCGCGGCGCGGTAAAAGGATAAGCCTGCAGCACGTATTATTGTCAATCTACTAAAGGGAAGGAACTGGTTGAATTATGAAAAACCGTAATGATGTACATCCAGAGCTTATTCCGATCATGGATGGTCTACCTATTGTGGATCTTCATAAGCGTGAGATTCCGGAAGGCTTCGAGCTGCCGGTCATCGAATCTTCACCGCTTGTGAAGACGACCTCGCGAATGATCCAGGGGCCGGATTCTGAGTTGTTAATGAAGATCTACGAGCCAGTCGATAGAACCGAAGCGCCTCTTCCGGCTCTATTGTGGATTCACGGCGGAGGATATATCCTGGGTCATCCTGATGTGGACGATCCGCTGTGCGAGCAGTTTGTTCTAAGAGCGAATTGTGTAGTGGCCTCCATTGATTATAGGCTCGCCCCAGAGCATCCATACCCTGCAGCGCTCGAGGATTGCTATGCGGGACTGCAGTGGATGGCTGATTCCGCGGAAGAATGGAATATCGATATGGCCAGACTTGCAATCGGAGGAGCCAGTGCGGGAGGCGGACTTACTGCCGCGCTTGCCTTGCTTGCGCGTGACAGAGGTGGTCCGAAGCTCCTATTCCAGATGCCTCTGTATCCGATGATTGATGATCGGAATCTAACGCCTTCCAGCTTCGAGATCCATAGAGAGAATTTCCCAAGAGTATGGAATCGGGAGATGAACAAGCTTGCCTGGAGCATGTATCTAGGCGCTGCGGCCAATGACGAAATTCCTCCGTATGCAGCAGCGGCGAGGGCTAGGGATTTAACTGGTCTGCCTCCGACCTATACATGTGTGGGCGTACTGGATCCATTCAGAGATGAGACGATTGACTATGTAACCCGCTTGGCGCAAGCGGATGTTCCAGTTGAATTCCACCTGTATCCGGGATGCTATCATGGCTTCGATGGGATTTATAGCGATACAGTGGTCGGGGCACGCGCAAGAAATGAATATATAGATGCAATGGCTCGGGCGTTGAATCCTTAGGATGTATGAGAGCGACTGCATGCAGGAGAGGAATGAAGGGGTTATGAAGGGCAGAATCGTGATAGTGCCAGGGACACCGAATGATGAGAACCGCGATTACTTACCAGAAGCGATCAGGGGCTCGGATATGGTAGTGAACGAGAACGGCAATAATTCGCAGGTATATCCGGCTGGCTTAACGGAATATAGTGATACGGTTGTCGATGGCTTGCAGGATACATGGTTTGAATACGTCCCGGCCTCCTATGATGGAGCCGCCAAAGTGCCTTTAGTCATTTCGCTGCACGGGGGCTTAATGACGGGATGGGGGCAGGCGATCTATTCCTCATGGACGCAAGTAGCGGATCGGGAAGGGTTCATCGTGGTGTTCCCGAACGCGCATAGCCGACGGATATGGGTGCTAGAGGTGGAGAAGAAGACATTGGACGTGTTAGGTGTGCCAAATCCGGAGGGCTTCTATATGCACACCCCTCCGGAGCAGCCAGAAGACAATCATGACTTGAAATTATTACTCGGCCTGATCGAACGAATGAAGGATAAATACAATATAGACGAATCCCGAATCTTCATGCAGGGGATGTCGATGGGGGAGATGATGACGAATCAGTTCGCCCGGTATCACGGTGAACTGCTGGCCGGTCATGCAGGCTCGGGCGGGATAACATGGCCGGAGGTGCTCTACGATGAGCAGGGGGATGTCATTAACCGAGCCGGTCCGCTGCCGGCTTGGCAGTCTCGCGTCGAGCACGAAAGTATTCCCTTCCATGAGGACGAGACGGAGGAGTTCGTTAGTAGAAACCGCGAGTACTGGAAGCGCATTAATGGGTGCAGGAAGCTGCCTGCCATTCGAATCGTTGGTGAGGATAACCTTGCTTTCTATGAAGGCGATCATGCCGACTATGTATTCCGTGATATTAAGAATCGAGACCATGGTCAAACATTCGATGATGCTGAGCTTGTGTGGGATTATATGTTCTCTGGCTTACGGCGGGAGGAGAACGGCACCATTGTGAGTGGCGAGCCGCAATGCGCAAGAACAGGGGATGATTATGCGATAGCGCTGGCTGCGGGCAGTGCGAAGGCGTACGTCAACAACCAACTGGTAAGCATGAGCGGACCTGTGATCAAGCACCGGAAGCTGAAGTATCACGGTCTTGACGGGGACGCCATCGTCAGAGGCGAGTACTTCCTGGTCCCTGTGTCGTTCATTGCGGAGGTGTTCGGCGCGTCTTATGCTTCAATCGATGGTGGACTTGCTGCGGAGTTGGTGCTGAAGGACGGGCGGACGCTGCAATTTGCCAGAGGCAGCATCGGCTGTGTCGTGGACAACCGTATTCACTCGATGTATTGCGAAGCGGTGTTCCAAGCTGGCGAGCTCTTCGTTCCGATCGAATGGATCTGCAAGCGATTGTTGAATAACCATACATCTTCCTGCCAGGATGTCTTGTATATAACTGATCACGATGCTGAGCTTTCGCTCAACATGGCTCTCCTCATTCGTGACGAGATCTTGTCGTCTTAAGGCCGGGTGATCAGAACCTGATGCGTGATTCGAGTAAACCCAGCAGCTCAGTCGAAGCTGTACAATCGGTTTGGAATAAAGCCTTTGTTCAAGTGTTGATCATGAACGTCTTCCTCATGATGGGGCTGTTCATGATGAATGCGCTAGTCCCGACCTATGCGGAGCACTTAGGGGCAACTGCCGCTCTAGTTGGCGTCGTAACCAGCATGTTCGCGGTTACAGCGCTTGCGGTTCGGCCAGTCGTGGGACCTTCGACCAGTTACTTTCGGAATAATCGTTTGCTGGCAGTAGCCGTCGTGATTACGATAGCGGCCTTCATCTGCTACGGCTTGGCGGACAGTATCGCCATCGTCATCGTAGGCAGACTGCTTCACGGGATCGGCATGGGTTTTTTTGCGCCTGTCAGCATGGCCCTTGCCAGTGACGCCCTGCCCAGCGATAAGCTGGCTTCGGGGATGGGGTATTTTTCCCTAGGACAAGCTGTTGCTACCGCCATCGGTCCGGCCCTTGGCCTCGAGTTGGTGCATCGGTTTGGCTACAGTGCAACCTTCTTCATTGGTGCGTTGATTATGGGGCTTGTCCTTATCCTATCCCTGCGGTTGAAATCCGAGGCGCCTGAGCGAAGATCGGGCTTTAAGATTCGATGGGCTGATATTGTGGATGGCCAAGTGCTTGTACCTGCAGTCATCCTGTTCTTTTTGGCGGGCGCCTATTCATGTATTAATGCCTTTATCCTGATTTATGGCGGCGCTGCCGGCGTAAAGGAAATCGGATTATTCTTCACTGCGTATGCGATTTGCTTATTCGTCTCCAGGCCAATTTGCGGTAAGCTGGCGGACAAGTATGGGGTGGATCGGACCATCATTCCAGGCATGATTATATTTGCGCTATCGTTCATCTTGATCAGCTATTCCCATACACTCCCTATGTTTTTGCTGGCCGGAGCAGTATCCGCTTTCGGTTATGGGATTTGTCAGCCAGCGATTCAAGCGCTTTGCATGCAGTTGGTTACTAAGGAGCGTCGCGGCGTCGCGGGGAATACGGCCTTTATCGGTGTTGATACGGGATACTTGATTGCCCCTTCACTAGCAGGAGTGATTGTCACGTTCGTACAGAGCCGGGGCGGCACAGAGCTTGTTGGATATGCTGTGATGTATCGCTTGATGGTGATCCCGATTATTCTTGCGTTTATCTTGTTCTTATGGAAGAGGAGAACGATTCTAATGAGAATCGAAGAAGTCGCAGAAGCACGCAAGAGATGAGAGAGCGAAGAGAGGATTGTGATGACATGAGCAACAACGTTTATATTCGCCCTGGAACGCCGAATGATGATAATCGCGATTATCTTCCCCAAGCGATCAAGGGATCTGACATGGTTGTGAATGAGAACGGGAATAACTCGCAGGTTTATCCCGCTCGATTGACCGAACATAACGATGTCGTGGTAGACGGTATTGCGGACACCTGGTATGAGTATGTTCCGTCCTCCTATGACGGCTCGCGGGAGGTACCCTTGGTCGTGTCTATGCATGGGGGGTTGATGACGGGCTGGGGACAAGCGATCTATACGTCCTGGACGCTGGTTGCCGATCGCGAGGGATTCATCGTACTCTTCCCCGATGCAGGAGACCGCAAGTTCTGGACTGTCGAGATGGAGAAGAGCAAATTGGCGGAAGCGCTGGCCTTCAAGGTAGATGGGAACTCCATTCAGGTTCCTCCGGATAATCCGGATGATAACCATGATATGAATCTGGTGCTTGCGCTGATCGAACGCTTGAAGCAAAAATATAAGATCGATGCAAGCCGGATATTCATTCAGGGCATGTCGATGGGGAACTTGATGACGAGTCAGACTGCGCGCTATCACGGTCATGTGTTCGCTGGCAAGGCGGGCTCCGGCGGCCCCTCGAGCCCAGATATTCTATTCGATCAAGAGGACAATATCATCAATCGCGCAGGTCCGCTTGCGGTCTGGCAGTCCCGGCTAGAGCATGATGTTGTCCCGCCGTTCTTCCATGGCGACACCGATTATGTGGTGAAACGCAATCGCGAGTATTGGAAGCGGATCAATGGCTGCCGTGAATTGCCGGAAATTAAAATTATCGGCGAGGATAACCTTGCCTTCTATAAGGGCGAGCATGCGGATCTTGTATTTCGTGATGTGAAGAATCGCGACCATGGGCAGACGCTGGATGATGCTGAGCTTGTATGGGATTATCTGTTCTCAGGGGTGCGGCGCGGGGTGAATGGCGAGATCGTGCATACACAGCCGCTCTGCCCAAGAGAAGGGGATGCCTATGCGATCGCGCTGGCAGCAGGCAGTGCGAAGGCATACGTGAATAATCGGCTGATTACGTTGAGCGGGCCTGTGTTGAAGCACCAGAAGCTGAAGTACCACGGCCTGAGTGGCGACTCAATCGTCAGAGGTGACTACTTCCTGACCCCGGTTTCGTTTGTAGCAGAGGTGTTCGGCGCAGCATACGAGCCTAGGAGCGAGGGGCTTGCAGCCGAGCTGACACTAAAGGACGGCAGGACGCTGCAATTCGCCAGAGGAAGTATCGGCTGCGTGGTGGATAATCGCATCCATTCGATGTACTGTGAAGCCGTATACAGAGATGGAGAGCTCTACCTCCCAATCGAGTGGATATGCAAGAGACTGTTCAATAATCATGCCACTTCCTGCGAGGACGTGCTCTATGTAACCGATCACAATGCCGAGCTGTCGCTCAATATGGCTCGTCTTATTCGGGACGAAATTTTGAATCGATAAGGAGGGATCATCTATGAAGAAGATCACGAACGAAATCATGCTGATCACTTATGCAGACAGTATGGGAAGTAATTTGAGAGAGCTGTACGATATTGTGGGCGAGTATTTCGAGGGGGCAATCGGCGGTATCCATATCCTTCCCTTCTTCCCCTCCTCAGGCGACCGCGGGTTTGCGGTAATCAATTATGATGAGGTGGATCCTGCATTCGGCGACTGGGAAGATATTCGCCGATTCTCAGAGAAGTATTATCTCATGGCCGACTTCATGATCAATCATGCCTCCATTCGAAGTGATGAATTCAAGGATTATATGAAGAATGGCGACGCATCGCCCTATCGCGATATGTTCATCCATTGGGACAAGTTTTGGCCGGGCGGCGAACCAACGGAGGAGGAGATGGAGGCCCTCTATCGGAGAAAGCTGCATGGTCCCTATAAGGAGTTCACTCGGCATGACGGGAAGGTCGTGAAGATTTGGAACACCTTCTTCGAGGAGCAGGTGGATATCGATCCTTGGGCCTTAGTGACACAGGATTACTATGCACGCAACTTGGGTCGGATCGCGGATTATGTTCCCCTCATCCGGTTCGATGCCTTCGCCTATGCATCGAAGAAGCCAGGGACGAGCTGCTTCTTCGTCGAACCAGAGGTGTGGGATGTGCTGGAGATTGGCATGAAGCCGATCAGGGATCGCGGCACAGAGATGCTGCCTGAAATCCATGAGAATTATCAGATTCAGCTGAAGATGGCGGAGCGAGGGCATTGGGTGTATGACTTTGCGCTTCCGATGCTTATGCTTCATGGCTTGATGACCGGGCGTACGGACCGCTTGACCCATTGGATGAACATTTGTCCGCGCAAGCAATTCACAACATTGGATACCCACGATGGAATCGGCGTTGTGGATGTTGCAGGCTTGCTTACAGATGAAGAGATCGACCTTGTCAGGGACCGAGTCAATCAGATAACGGCAGATCTTCAGCAGTATATCAAGATGCCCCCGGGCATCGTGAAGATGTCGGGTGCCAAGGCGAGACAGTATCAACTCATGAGCACGTACTATTCGGCGCTTGGCGAAGATGACGAGGCATACTTGCTTGCGCGAATCGTTCAGCTCTATGCGCCAGGGATTCCACAGGTTTATTATGTGGGGCTCTTGGCAGGCGAGAATGATGTCGAATCGCTCAAGCAACTCGGCGAGCCGCGCAGTGTAAACCGCCATAATTACTCCAAGGAAGAAATCGTGGAGCGGCTCAAGCTGCCGATGCTGCAGCGCCTGCTTGCCATCATGCGGTTTCGAAATTCGTATGCGGCCTTCGACGGTGAGATCGAAATTGAAGAACAGCCGAGTAACGAATGGTTGGTCATTACTTGGCGCAATCAACATTTATGGACAACGTTGCGCGCGAATTTCCTAACGAAATCGTACTCGATTCACTATGTGAATGAGGACGGAACGGAATGCATACTGAACTAAGCAGGGTGGAAGCGTACAGAATGGAGGCGGACCATGGCGATTTTACGGTATAATTTTCGATCGGAAGTGCTGGGCTTGCATACGAACATAACGGTGTGTTATCCTTCAGGCGCCTTAACGACGGGACTAGGCTTTCGCCATCCCGTCTTCAAGGAGGACGACAAGCCGCCCTATGAACCAGGCATGACGTTTCAAACCGTCTACGTGCTTCACGGCGGGGGCGAGGATGATACGGTGCCATACCGGTACACGCGGCTGGAGCAGTATGCGGAGAGAAACATGGTCATGCTCGTTTCTCCTTCAGTCAATGATAGCTTATATATGAACACGACATACGGCTATAAGTATTTTGATTACATCACCCAAGAGCTGCCTGTAGTCGTGCAATCCTTATTCGCCTCTGCTCCCGGCCGCGAGAATACGTTCGCAGTTGGGATGGCTATGGGCGGCAATGGCGCGCTAGCCCTAGGGCTGATGCGCCCGGATTTATATCAAGCTGTTGTTGATCTCTCGGGGGGAATCGGCGTCACCTTGGATCGTGAAGAATATATCCGGAGTCTGCATTGGGATTTCTCGAAGGTGCGCGATACCTTGCGCGGAGAAGAGACGTTCATCGGATCAGAACATGATCTGAGATGGTTTGCGGAGAGGAATATCGAGGAGGGGGTCGAGGTTCCCCAGATCTTCATCGGAGTGGGCAAGGAGGACTTCATCTATGATCGTGTATATGAGGACTATGCCATCTTGAAGAAGCTGGGCTATCCGGTCGTGTATGAGGAAGCCGAAGGGATGAAGCATGACTTCGATATGTGGGATGCGTACTTGAATAAGGCGCTCAGCACATGGCTGCCTCTCAGGCGCAAACCGATCTATCCCAATTAGACAATGAACCAGCTAGTCCGCTATCGTCATCCTCAGGTATTATTGCCTGAGGTTTTCTTTGAATGAAGCGTCTCATAGGATGGTTCCAGATGCTATACTGATAGAGATACGGAAGGTAGGAGGTAAGACCGATGAAACAGGCAACGACATTATTACTGTTGCTGTTATCGATGGCAGTATTAATCGTCGCTTGCTCGCTGGGCGACAATCGTACCAACTCTGGAGAGGGAGTGGCCGAGGATACAGAGGCTGCACATCGTATTGAACCCTATGAGCTCGTCATTGCTTTTCCAATATTCACGAATCAGAGAGATATGCAGCTGATCGAGCATCAACTAAGCCAAATCACAATGAAAAAAATCAATACAACTGTCAAGTTCATAACGAATAATGCCAACGCTTATGTGCAGCAGATTCCGCTCCTGCTAGCCGGGAATGAGAAGCTGGACATTCTGATTAGCGGTTTCGGCCAATATAACGTACAGGTTGGGAAGGGGCAGCTTAAGCCCCTCAATGAGCTGTTGCATCTTTATGGTCAAGGGATTAAGCAAGCGATTATCGACCAAAACCCGCTTTATCTGGAAGCGACTTATGTGAACGGAGAAAGCTACGGTGTCCCAAGCATCCGTGATTTGGCTACCGATTACGGCTTTATCATGCGCAAGGATTTGGCTGAGAAACACGGCATTGATGTGGATGCTATGAAAACCTTTGATGATGTAGAGGATGCACTCCGGATTCTGAAGGACAAGGAACCGGATTTAACGCTGGCCAATTCGTCCGATACAACGACAGGCCTTTATTTCGAACGGGTCTGGGATAATCTGGGCGACAACCTGGGGGTCGTCATGTTCAATGACAATAGCCTGAAGGTCGTGAACGGCTATGAGACGCCGGAGTACAAGGACATCGTCACTAGACTGCATAACTGGTATAACGCTGGTTATATCGCCAAGGATGCCGCAACTTCAACAACAGGCGGCGCCGGAGAAGTGAAAGCTGGCGAAGCGTACGGCTACTTGGCGCAGATGAAGCCAGGATATGAAGCGCAGGAATCGATGGCGACGGGATATGAAATGATCGCTGCGCGTCTGATGCCGCCGACAAGCTCCACCGGTAATATCACCGGCCTCATGTGGAGCATTGCGCATCAATCGGCCGATCCGGTCCGGGCCATGATGTTCTTGAATTTATTGTACACGGATCCCGAGGTGATTAATTTGTTAAGCTGGGGGATTGAAGGCGAGCATTATGTTCGAGTGGCAGGAACACCACAAACAATCGATTACCCGAAGGGGATTGATGCGACAACCTCTGGTTATCAATTAAACATGGGATGGATGTTCGGCAACCCGTTGCTCTCCCACGTCTGGAATGGAGAGGATCCGGCTATTTGGGATAGGCTGTCCAACTTTAACAAGAGCGCATTGATGTCTCCTGTGATGGGATTTAACTTTAATACCGAATCAGTAGAGAACGAAATTGAGGCCGCAATGAACGTGTTGAATCAATATCGAGTTGCATTCGAGACAGGCACGATCAGTCCAGAGAAGTTACCGGAGTTCAATGCTGCCTTGAGATTAGCAGGGCTGGATGCCATCATGCAGGAGAAGCAGAGACAGCTTGATGCGTGGAAGGAATTAAAGCAGTAACCGAATATGCATGGCGTAGGTTGGAGGAAGAGCAGCATATGGACAATACCAATAACAGACCTCTTATCAATTCCATTCGCTTCAAGCTTATTGCCGGATTGCTGGCTGTCGTGCTGCCCGTTGTGGCCTATCTTATCTACAGCAACGTGTATTCCATCCAGCTGGTCAGAAACCAGGTGGCTGAGCTGAGCAGCAGCACAACAAGCTTATATATGGATATTGTGGATCAGACGTTAGACTCCGTAGATGCGTACTTATTGCGCTTCATCATTGAGGAGAACGGCTTTTCTCCGCTTGAGTCCGCCACCAAAAAGGATTCAGACACCTATCAGCTGGAGAAAATCCGCATCTTCCAGAAGATGAATGAAGATATGTACTATCACCAAATGCTGGACTTCACTTTTATCTATACAGTGGCTAATGACGAATTGATCTTCGTACCCAATCAGCAAAATCAGGGATCGACGGAGAGCGGGGACTGGCGAAGCGTCAACCAGTTGCTGACGTCGTTCTTCCGTTCTCGACTAGCTGAGGCTGAGTTTGACAAACGATGGTTCGACATGAAAATTGGCGATGACTATTATTTTATGCGCATCATACGATCCGGCAAGCTATATATCGGGATGGGGATTAATACCGCACATCTGCTAGAACCGATTCAGCTATCAAGCTTGGGTGATAATGTGCTGACCTTGTTCACGAATGAGCGGAATGAGCCGTTGCATGATGCGCGCATTGTTGACGGATTGCCCACAGATTTGGCTTTCAACAACAATCATTATAGACTTACAGGCGGACAAGACAGCGATTATCTCATTGTCGGCGAAGCCTCTGGGAAAGGCTCATTCCATTTGGTCTCGTTAGTGCCGGATGACGTCATTCTCGATCAGCTGCCTTTCCTGCTTCGCGTTACGTATTTAATTGCCGCAGCTTCTGTTCTCACCGTTGCCATTGCTTTATTCGCGTTGCGCAAAATCGTGCTCTTACCCATTCACCGGATGCTGCTGGCCATGCGCAAGGTGAAGGAAGGGCAGCTTGACGCGAGGATTGACCCTTCTAAATCTTCGAATGAATTCGAAATCATGGACGAGACGTTCAATGACATGGTAGCCGAAATGCAGCAATTGAAAATTGACATTTATGAGGAGCAGCTGGCTAAGCAGAAAGTAGAGCTCAAGCAGCTTCAATTGCAAATTAACCCGCACTTCTTCTTGAATTCGCTGAACATCGTTTTCTATCTAGCGAAGGATAAGAAGTATGATTTGATTCAGGAGCTATCCTTATCCTTGATTCAATACTTCCGGTTTATGTTCCGCTCAGGGACGGATTATGTTTCCCTGCGCGATGAGATCAAGCATACCGAAAATTACTTGAGGATTCAGACCTTCCGATTTCCGCACAGCCTAACCTACGAGACGGAGGTGCCGGAACAGCTGCTGTCAGTTAGCCTGCCGCCTCTTATGATCCAAACCTTCGTGGAGAATTCTATCAAATATGCAATCGATACGGATCGGAAAACACATATCCACATCGCTGCGTGGTCATCCTCATCAGAGCAGCTCAGCATCCGAATTCGGGATACAGGGGGCGGCTTCTCTGAACAGATACTGCGAATGCTGCAGCAGAATATCATTCCAACAACAGTCGAGGGAGAGCAAATTGGGATATGGAATGTGAAGCGAAGGCTGGAGCTCCTGTATAGCGGTCAAGCGGAAATTCGTTTCTATAACCAAGACGGAGCTGTCGTTGACATTACTATGCCGTTAAAGCAGTCATGACATAACAAGTAGGAGGCATTGGCATGTTTCGATTGTTGATCGTTGATGATGAAGTCATTATCGCGAACGGTATTAAGACGAGCTTTGATTGGAAGGGGCTTGGTTTTGTTAAGGTTGTGACGGCCTATAATATGCGTCAAGCCAAGGAGGCGTTCGCTTCCGATTCATTCGATGTGATGATTTGTGATATTGAGATGCCGCAGGGCACAGGCTTCGATCTGTTCGCTTGGGTGCGGGAGGCGCATCCGCGGACGGAGTGTATCTTCCTAACCTGCCATATGGAATTTGATTACGCCAAGAAGGCGATACAGCTCGGCAGCCTGGATTACCTTCTGAAACCGGTGCTGGATGAAGAACTGAAGAGAACGGTAGTTAAGGCGCTTATGAAAATCCGGCAAGAGCGCGAGAATGACGCTAAACTGTTAGAGCGCTTATGGTTAGATGTGCTGCGCCGGGAATTGCCGGCTCGAGCCAGCATCATTATTGAGGAAGCCAAGCGTCTGCACCTCTCCTACACGACAGAATCATTATTCCTGCCGGTGCTCATTCACCTGAATTATTGGGACAAGGCGCTGGAGGCTCGAGATGAGCAAATCATGCTGTATGCGCTGCGTAATTCGTTGGAGGAACTGGTGGTCAGTCACTTTCAGGGCTCGCATGCGGTTTACTTGGGCGAAGGTTCCTTTGTCCTCCTGGTACCGTCGGAGCATGATTCTGCGGGGGCCTTGATTCCCTCTGTGGCAGACCGGTGCGCTGCGTATATAGAAGCCTGCAACGCGTACTTCTATTGTCATCTGTCCTGTTATATCGGAAGATTAACGCCGATTGAACAGCTTGCTCATATGTATGAACTACTTGCGCAATTCCAGAGGAGCCAAGTGAATACGGCGGATCGTGTCTTGTTGTTAGACGAGCAACCCAGGGGGGAATGCAAGATCTCGCTGCCAAATATGCAGGTTTGGGTCGAGATGCTTAGGAGGCAGGAGCAGGAACGGCTGCTGGACGAGATGAGTAATTTTCTGGATAGTTGGAAGGAGATCGACAGTCTGGATACGAAGTGGCTTCAACGCTTCTATCAGAGCTTCCTTCAGGTCGTGCTGCATACGCTTCAGGAAACTGGGTTAAGAGCGGAAGAAATACTGCACGGGCACTTGGCGTTAGAGAGAGCAATGGTCGCTACGCGTTCAATCCGAGATCTGCAAAGCTGGGCGACGGATGTGATTGTCATTGCGGTGTCCAGTATGAAGGCGCTGGAGTCAAATGAGACCATTGTGGATAAGATTCAGCGTTACATCGATTTGCATCTGGATGATGAGCTGCTCTCCAGACAATACATTGCAGACTACGTTGGATTAAGTCCGGATTATGTGGTTAAGCTGTTCAAGAAGGAGACAGGTGTATCGATCTCGGATTATTTGTTGCAGCAGAGGCTTTCACGAGCCAAGGAGCTGCTGCTTAAGTCCGATATGTCTATCAGCGAAGTGGCGTTGTCGGTTGGCTATGCCAACTTCTCCTATTTCTCGACGCTATTCCGCAAGGAAACCGCAATGACGGCCCAGGAATTTCGCAGGCGTCATGCCCTGCATAGGTCATAACGGAAAATCGAAAGCCGCTTATCGGAATCTTGAAAGCAAGGCTCACCCCTAATGTGGACAATAGAGATAAGTGATCTCGAAATCAATAAAACATTAGGCGGTGTAGATGATGGCAGTCTTAAAGATGAATTTTTTATCCAAGACGTTAAATATGCAGACGAATGTTACGGTTATTTTGCCGACGTATAGTTTTGCAGACTCCATGGAAGGCATAGAATCAACTTATGTGCAGGGGATGAAATATCAAGTCATGTATTTGCTGCACGGGGGCTGTGGAGACGACAGCGATTATGTGAACTTCACGAATATTGTTCGCTATGCAGATATGTATAAGCTGGCTGTTATTATGCCATCCGTCAATAATTCCAGTTATACGGATTATGACGGAATGGATTTCTACACCTATGTTTCGGACGAGCTGCCGAAGGTGTGCGAAGCGCTGTTCCCCATATCTACAGCGCGCGAGGACACCTTCATTGCGGGATTGTCAATGGGATCGCACGGCGCTATGAAGATCGCGATGAATCACCCCGAACGATTCGCTGCTGCTCTGATGATGTCAGGCGCATCCTATCGTCCTGAAGTTCCGAGCGTTGTGAAGACCGTGAACGGCGAGTTTCACTTTGATGTTGAAATCCCGGTTCCCATCAGGGGGGGAGTCATGCCGAAGCTGAACGACCCGGAATTTATTAGCGGAACGGTCAATGATGTATACGCGATCGCGAAGCGGAACGTGGAGGAAGGGAAGAAGCTGCCCAAGCTGTTCTTCCGGGTGGGAGATTGCGACCATGCGCTTTATCGCGCACTCAAGGCGGAGGAGGATTTGCGAGGGTGGGGGTATGAGACGAAGATGGAGGTCGTTCCTGGTATGGGTCACGAATGGGATTTATGGGATGACTCCTTGCGCCTTGCGATTCGAGAATGGCTGCCTCTGCGTCGTCAAGTGATTTATCCGAATAGCGGAGTCTAGTAAACCCGAAGACGGAATAGATCCCCAAGCAATTTCTGAATAACGCAAAGTGGCAGTCCGGAGCATTTCTCGTCCGGGGCTGCCACATGTTCAATTAGACCCTTATTGAATGATAATCTCATACCAGAAAGCTTGATGCCGGCCATCGATATGGAATGAATAGCCATCGGGCAGCTGTTCGACTGGAACTTGTCGGTCTGTGCGGCATCCTTGCTGATCGAGAATGTTAACGACAATCGCAGTTACAGGAGCTTCAGCACCGCTGCTGGCCGAATCATTCTCTACCGCGCTTGTGCCGATGGTGCTATGAAGAATAATGCGAGCTTGCACGGGCTCAATCAGCAATGGCAGTTCACCTACTTCCTCGAGCTGCATGCCATCCTTGCTGTATCGCATACCGGTACGCTTGCACCGCGCTAATGCCGACAGCAGTAATCGTCTGCTTGTACGGATAGGCTCCTTCTCCAAACTGGCCAGCAGCAAATTGACGAACGGAGTATCAATCTGCTCTACACTAAAGTCGTTGAATGTCAGTCGGTCCTGCCCTTTAGTAAAGCCGACAAATCCTTGCGTTCCAGGTGTGTTCAGGGTGATCAGGCATTGTCTGTAATCCCAGATCAGCTGGCCGGTAGAGCTGCGGATGACTCGCGCATTCCGATCCCAGTATTGCTGATGTTGATCGATTGTGTCGCACTCGTCTTCTGAGCTCAGAATTTGAGGGAAGGATACGCCAATCTTCCCGACAGCCAGCCATTCCTGTTCCACGGCAACAGGCAATACCGGATCGTCCACGAAGGTTTCCGTATCGACTCGCTGCAGCTTTACCCAGTCAGCCTCCTTCAGGTCGCCACGGTAAAGCATACGTGCAAGCGCTGGGTACTGTCCCAGATGAGGCGGCGTGTTCGTGCTGTAAATACTGTTAAAGTGATCCATCGCATATGAGAATGATCCACCCCAGCCTTGCAAGCCGAGCCCATAAGCTGCAATGAGGAACGGACCTTCTGTGATCCATTCGTTGGGCGGTATGCAGTTCCATTCGGACATGAAATAGGGAAGCCCAGCTACTTGCTCACCGCCTCGCTTCAGTAACGCTGATCCCGGGGATTCAAGCATGGAAGGAAAGGCGAACGAGCCAGGCTGCAGAACATGTCCTTTACCGCTGCCCCAGTATGCATGCCGATCGATGGGGCCGACCATGGCATCGCTCAGCAGATTGTAGTATTGTGGGATGCCCTCCGGGGTGAACCAAGGTGATCCGATAAGAACGCCCTTATACCCCGTCGCGCGGATGGCTTCCCTATATCGCGAATAGTAGCGATTCTGCGTCTCGTGCAGGAAGCTTGCCGTATCTAGCAATCGTTGCTTCCACTTAGGCCGGTAGCCGGCTTGCCCCGGGTGAAGCGGCTGATCCTTGAAGAGACACTGAACCGTTCCCTTCAACATACATTCATTTTCCTCCACCGCTTCCTTTCCCCATGCCGCTATCCATTCTGACTCCGAGCCGTTGTATTTGGCAGCGAGCCACTCGCTGAACATGCTATTGAGCAGCTTCCAATAGTACGGGTATTTCTGCGCTTTCCATTCCGCAAAGAAAAATATATTATCTTCGTTCTGCAGCTCAATCATGGCGAGCGCTGGATCGTCCGCGTACCGAAGTCCGGTGTAGGGATTGACATGCTCCAACAGATTGACCGTCAATTGGATGATCAAATTCTGAATATCTTCCGCTGTATTGACTAATCCGTATGAATTGTGTTCGCCGAAAAATAGATCCATGCCGACAAAGCCGCTCTCCAGAGCGTCATGCTCGTTCACCATATGACCGAATATATGACTCCAGGTCACATAGATCCCTTCAGCGCGCAGGTCGGCGAAGAAACGATCCATTCGATCCAGCTTTACAGGATCCAGCTTTGTCGAAGGTCCATCGGACACAACGATACCGCTTGTGGGCCAGGTGAATTTGTGAAATCGTACCGCATTCATGCCAAGCTTAGCGAGACGGTTTACGAATGCGGGACCTAGCTCGATCGGATGGACATGCTTTTCCGTAACATTGGTGCCCCAGAACTTGATGGGCGTTCCGTCCTCGAATACAAATGAATGGTCTACTGTTCGGAGCCAGCCATGCTTTCCGGCTGGCTTGGCTAGCCAATCTCGCGCATCAATGGCGCTCTCCCGCATGTCCTGGATATTCTCCTCATATGGATACCATTCCGCAGCTTGCCCTCGCTTGTCCATCATCACGGTATGCTACCTTCTTTCTTCATTATTTATGTCTCATAAGCTTAATCAATGTCTACACGGAAATATATATCGATTATTTTGGATCTCATATTCAATGTGTTCAATTGTGGGCAGGAGAAAGCTTGGCGAATAACGTTTTCTTTAGATCATATGCAAAGCATGTTCTGGATCTCGAATATCGGATACAGGCGAACCAGATATCCGTTGGCTGTTGAATGATGATCAAGATTATTTGTTGAAGAATATGGTACAAGTAACTATAATCGAATTATTGATATAGATAAGAGGACTCCTTATGACCATGAGCCAAGAAACTACGCTTCATGAATGGATATCGGTTTCTCCATTGACCATTCATGATTTTCTCGATATTTCGGTAATTTTAACAGAAATGGTAGATAACATACATAAGCAGAATGAAACGATAGGCACATTAAATCCTAAGGATATAAAGATACGCGCAAGGTTAAAGCAGGCGGTCGTTACGGATGCGAAGAGCTGGAATGCGGCTTATCGCTCGCCTGAATATTCGGGTACGATGAATCGTGTGCCGGATGCTCGCAGTGATCTTTATTCGCTTGGGGTTATTTTCTATGAGCTGCTGACAGGACACCTGCCGATTCAACCAAGAGGTACAGATGGTGATTGGGCATTCGCGCATGTTGTAGAACGCCCAGAGCCCTTAACGATGTACCGATCTGAACTAGAAGGACCCATTCAAGCGATTGTTATGAAGCTGTTAGCGAAGTCGCCTGATTCTCGCTACCAAACTGCTTTTGGTTTATTGGCTGACCTGAAGCTCTGCGTCAGCAATCTGGAACAACGCGGCGCATTGGGGCCGATCGATATTGGGCGAATTGATGAGCGGAGCCAATTTCGACAACCGTCGAATCCCATTGGTCGGGATGATGTGCTTCTTGAATTGGAAGCAGCCTACGCGCAAGCCGCGCAAGGATCATTTGTGTGGGTGAGTGTAAGTGGAGAGAAGGGCACAGGGAAAAGCTATCTGATCTCGCATTTTGTTAGGACCTTAAGCAATCGTGGCGCGCACGTAATGACTGCTGTGTGCTCTGATGATAATCAGGGGCAACCTTTTGCAGCTATTCTTCAAGCCATTAGGCATGGATTGGAGCAGCTATGGGGTGAGGATGCTGAGACGATAGCAACGGTGAAAAATGGTTTAGTGCGTGAGCTTGGAGAGGATGCGGCTCATATCCATACGCTATTGCCAGAGGCAGCAGCTCTATTGGGCTTGCCTTCGCATGAGACAATCTCACCTTCGCTCCATGAGCAGCAGATCAAGGAAGCTCTGCTAGCTGTTATTCGCAGCTTTACGACTTACTGTAAACCGATCGTGCTGTGGTTGGATGATTGGGATCAGGCAGATTCCGGCACACTGGATATCATCTACAGATTGCGGCAGCAAGAGAAATTCGGGATATTGTTGATAGGTACACAGCGTACCGAGATGGAATTAAATCTTGGCATCCGCACGACGAAGCACATTCAGTTAGAGTCATTCGTTTATGAGGATGTACGACAATGGATGATGATTACTGCTCATGAGGATTCGATGAGGTTGCGTGTGTTTGCTAGATGGGTATTTGATCTTACAAGCGGTAACCCAAGCGCTATTCGAACGCTGCTTCAGCAATGGATCATACAGGAGAAGCTGGTATTTGATGAACTGCAGCAGCGTTGGACATGGGATCTAGTGATGAATGACATGCAGCATGATTTACTGGGTTCGACGAATCGCTATGAAGAGGAACTTCACAGGTTAGATGAGCGTTCTAAGCAGCTGTTAATCATTGCCTCAGTGTGCGGTATGCGATTCAACTCGTCCGTTCTCAGTGAAGCAAGCGGCCATCCGCACCTTGTGACACTTTCAATATTAGAGTCTGCAGAGAAGGAAGGCATCATCTACCGTGACGATGAGGAAGTGGATGTTGTCGGCGATGAGCAGGGTAGAGATTATTTATTCATGCATACCCAGTTACAGAGTATGCTGTATAAGTGCCTAGAGGGTAGCCATGAGCAGTGGCATTATAAGATGGGGTGGATCTATAAAAAACGTCTAGCGTCAACCTCAATAGAGGATGTCAGGCGTGTCGCTTATCATTGGAATCGAATTCTGAATCAACTCTCGATGGATGAGCAGCGTGAGCTGGCGCAATATAATACGCAATTGTGTGTGTTGATGAATAAGTACAGGAGGTACCCGGATGCCAAAGCTTATGCGGATAAAGCCATATATTTGATGGAGCAATTAGGTGAGCGGATATCTAATCGTTACCGCTGCTATACGGAGCTGGCTTATAGCGAATATATGCTTGGCAATTTGGAGCAGATGCGCGCGCATTTTCAATATTTAATGGATAATGCTGATGAGTTAGGGCGAAAAGAGAGAGTTAATCTTGCGATTAACCAGATCGAAATGTTCACGTTTGAGAATAACGCGGAAGCGATCCGTAATGGTCAGATGGCATTAGCCGAATACGGGTGGTTATTGCCGAAGCGAGCGTCGGTATGGCTAGTATTGACTGAAGTGGTGCGTACTCAACTTGCTCTTAGGAAGAGCGGTGATGTGCTGAGTACGCTGCCATCCAATACGAATACTGATTATGAGTTGTTAAATCGCATGCTCCTAAATCTGAGTGTACCGCTGGTGGCTGAACGACCGATTGAGCAGATTGTGTTAAGTTCTCGATTCATTCGTTATGGACTAAAGCAAGGTTTGAATGAATATTTGTTATGCAATATCGGGCTATATGAGCTGATTCTGCAGAGAGGGGCACCATGGCTGTATCGGCTTCTACCCACAGAATCGCTGAGAAAACTGCAATCGACATCAGTCGCCCATGAGGTTCATCAGTATCGCTTACCACTTATATTTGCTATGACGATACAACTAGAACAGCCTAGCGAAGCGACGGATTATCTGATGAAATCGATGCGCCGATCGGTGGAATATGGCGATATAACGATGGTTAATCTGTCGATCATTACGATATTAATCACCTATTATGGCAATGTACATAGATTAACGGAGCTCCTATCGACCATCGAGCTTGAAGCTCAGCATATGCTCGATGAGAAGACGTTGAATGTACTCAAACTGACCAAGACTTATGGTGAAGCGTTGCGGGATGAACGTATGCAAAAGCAATATATCAAGCCCGCTAGATATGCTGATCAACTTGAGGAAGACAATTATACTTGTATTTGCAAGCTTGAGGTCGCCTATTATGCTGGTCAATATCGTGATGCATTGGAGTGGGCTCGCAGAGGTAAGAGGATAGAGCTAAAGTTCGACTTCATGCAGAATCGCAAGTTAAGGCTGTTCGAAGCGTTGTCGGGTGCGGCGCTATATCCGAATGCCACAATAAATGAACGAAAGAATATTATCCGAATGCTACGGAAGCTGATAAGCCAAATGAAGAAATGGTCGGGCTACTGGGGGTATCAGTCGTCAGCGTATTACTTAATCATTGCGGAGTGGAAGCGTATCCTTGGTAAGGATAGGCAGGTCGTTATGGCCTATGAAGCTGCCATCGCTATCGCGAAAGAGGAGCAGTACGTATTAATGGAAGCAATCGCAGGTGAGCGATTGTATGATTATTATGTGCAGTCAGGCAGCAAGTTTGGTGCGGTTGTATCCTTGATGGATGCATGTGCAGCCTATTCCAATTGGGGACTGCTGGCGAAGGTGAACGTAATTAAACAGCAGAATCCGGATATTAGATGGTATTCGTCTAGCGATCAGGAGCAACCTCAAGTTGACAGTGTGCTCTCCATGGAACTAAAGACAGGGACGCTTTCGAGTAAAGCTGATCTGGATGTGCAGCTCGGAACGGAGGTGGATATCCTTTCTCGAATTGCGCAATGGACAGACTTTGGATCTAACGATTTGCTCAAGCAGTTTTTGGATACTGCGATTCGGCAATTAGGGGCAGACCGTGGGTGTATTGTGGCGTGCAGGGACGGACAATTTAGGACTCAAGTACAAGCAGGCAGACAGGTGGATGAGATCGCCTTTCCAGTCTATCTGTGTCGGTATGTCAGAATGTCGGGGCAAGCTGTATTATTGGAAGACGCGTCTAGAAGTCACTATATGAAGGACGCCTACATTGCGCGACTTGCACCAGCTTCGATCATCTGCATGCGTATCGGGAAGCCATTCGAAGGCGCAGACTGGCTGCTGTATATCGAGAACTCTCAAGTCCCCGGTGTGTTTAGGGAGCAGAGCCTTCATCTGTTGGAACTGATGATTACGCGATTATCGTACTTGTATTGGATTCAGCATGATCAAGCTAAGGAGCCTGCCAATCGTTCAACACTAGTCGAGACTCGGGTCAAGCTAGAGCCGACTGAGCAGTTTAGCCAACTCACTCAGCGGGAGACTGAGGTGTTGCAAGTATTAGCTGCGGGATTATCCAATAAGGAGATTGCCGAGCGTTTAGGAATTTCGGAGGATACGGTCAAGAGACATGTATCGAATCTGTATAGCAAGCTTGGCGTTAAGCGGCGTGGTCAAGCGATCGCCCGAGCGAAGGAACTGAATCTCATATAGAGCTGAACACACTCTCGATGGATAACCATAACCGTCGAGGTGTGTTCTTTTTTATGACAAAAATCGACGGTCTACAACTTTCGTGTGATTTCTATAAAGCGGTTTGGTGATATACTTCACACCATATTAACTTGCATGGGGGATAAATAATGGACTGATTTTGTGAAAAGGAATCTACTAGTTTATTGCTATTAGCTCCGGCCGTAGCCAGGGTAAGAGATGTTAAATGAAGATGAAAGAAGGAGAAATGAATAATGAAAAAAATTACGAAAAAATATGTAGTGTGGCTTGTCGTGGCGCTGATGATCGCCCAGATCGCCAATCCAGGGGGGAATCGTGCGTCGGCAAGTGGAGAAACACCCTATGTACTCGTCAACGAGGTGGGTAATGGGACGTTCAATACGCATAATGACACGACGAAAGCGAAAGAGGTTGGGATTTGGGGAAGTAATAGTCAACAAGGTGTGAACGATATTGCGATAGATGAAGAGGGAAATCTTTATTTTATTAGTTTTATGTATGCCCAAGTCTATAAAGTAACGCCATCGGGCGATTTGAGTACTTTTGCCGGAATTGGAGAGTATGCAACCAATCCAGTGACGACCGATGAGCAAAAAAATCGCGTTGAAGGTAAAAGGGCAGACGAAGTTCGATTCTACTTATCAAAAGCACTTGCGATCGATTCGGACAACAATATGTATATCGCTGAAAAAAACACGGGTAAAGTATTCAAGGTCGATCTCGATAGCAATTTAATAGAGGATATATATGATATTCCGATGGGAGGAGAACTTCCGGCGGAACAACGTAATGTTGAGAATATAGCACTGGATCAATCGGGTAATCTTTATGTTTATCAATCGATTGGTACAGATGAACTTACTAAAACGTTTTATCTCGGAAAACTTGATGTGAGTCAATCGAATCCAACTTACACTGCCATCACGGATATCGTATTCCCAACAGGAGATGAACGATACGTGCACGTAGCTGTTGACGCACATGGAGATTTATATTTCTCGCAAACGGCTCAAAGCAAGATTTTGAAATACTCACTTTCGGAACAGGAACCGAAATTAACAACTTTCCTTGAGTCGACTAAATCTTACATCGTAGGTGATAAAGGTGATTTCCGCAGCCCTCGAGAAGTAGCATTCGATGCAAGCGGCAATGCCTATTTCACAACTGCCACCGACGTAAGAAATTCCAGTTTCGGGAATCAGGTCTATAAAGTCGATTCGAATGGAACAATGACCCGGATTGCAGGAAATGAGAATATGAATTATGGGAATGCTCCCGAAGGGACTTTGGCAACCGTAGGGGAGATTAACGGAGCCTTTCAGATTGCGATAAATCCCACCAATGGATCGGTCTATTTTGAAGATCGTTACAATTATTATATTCGTTCCATTCAGCCGCTTTACACTATCGACTATGTAGAAGGCGATGATACTGTTGGCACAGCGCCTGAAGTGCAGCAGGTGTTTGGAAATAAATCCGCAACGATTGCATCACCAGACGACTTGACAAAAACAGGACATAGGTTCGTGAAATGGAACACGGCCGCCGATGGCTCGGGTACCGATTATGCGGCAGGAGCGACGCTCACGCCGACCGCGAACCTCACGTTGCATGCGATATGGGAAGCTGAAAAGTACAATCTGATTTACAATGTTGATGCAAATGGAAATGGCACGCTGACAAGCGGCGCGTTAGTCAATCAACCCGAAATTAGTCACGATAACGTTCCGTATAATACGCTTCTTGATTCAGTAATTGCTGTGCCTAATTCAGGTTATGGATTTGGAGGCTGGAGCGATGGCGAAGAAGCTGCATCGCGGCAGGATACGGCAACGGCCTCGCTCTCGGTTACGGCTAGCTTCCTCAAGGAGTATACCGTCACATTTGATACTTACGGCGGAACGCCGCTCGCACCGCAGATCGTGTTGGATGGCAGGCTGTTGATACTGGCGGAGCAGCCGACCAATGACGATCTTACCTTGGAAGGTTGGTTTTCGGACGCTGAACGGACAATGCAGTTCGACATCGCGACAACAGTGATTACAAGCGATCTCACTTTGTATGCGAGTTGGGAGAAGAAACACACCGTAAGCCTATATTCGAATAACGGAACCGCTATGAGCAGCATATCCGTTACAGAGGCAACGTATATGTCGCCGCTAGCAGATCCGGTTCGCACGGGCCATACGTTCCGAGGATGGTATACAGATGACGAGACCTTCACGCAAGCATTTAATCTTGCAAGCACGCCAATCACTGGGGATATCTCGTTGTATGCGAAGTGGGATATCAACAGCTACACCGTGACTTTCGTTACGTATGGCGGAACGGCGATTGACAGCCAGAAGGTCAATTATAATGAACTTGTAGTTGGGCCTGTCACGACGGCCAAGGAAGGTCATTCATTCGTCGGCTGGTACACGGATGCCGGATTGAATACCCCATTCGACATTGCGAATACGGAAATTACAGGCGATATCGCGTTGCATGCGAAGTGGGACATCAATCCATATACCGTGACTTTCGTAACGTATGGCGGAACGGGAGTCAGCAGCCAGACGGTCAACTATAACGAACTTGTGGTTGGACCAGTCACGACGACGCGAGACGGTCATACGTTCCGCGGCTGGTACGCGGATACCGGCTTCGCGAACGCATTCGATATTGAGAATACGCCAATAACAGGTGATATCTCGCTGCATGCGAAGTGGGAAATCAACAACTATATCGTAACTTTCGTTACGTATGGCGGAACGGCGATCAACAGCCAGCAGGTCATCTATAACGAACGAGTGGCCGGTCCGGTCACGACGACCAAGGAAGGTCATTCATTCGTCGGCTGGTACACGGATGCCGGATTGAATACCTCATTCGACATTGCGAATACGGCAATTACAGGCGATATCACGTTGCATGCAAAGTGGGCATTGACGCCGCCAGGAGCTCCAGATATTGTGTCTACGACGGCTGGCAATACCACGGTTGAAGTGGTTTGGAATGAGGTGCCTTTTGCAACGGGGTATAAAGTATATCAAGGCACGACGTCCGGAACGACAGACACGTTAGTTGCAACAGTGACCGATTCGGTTTATCGGTACGAAGTGACAGGTTTGACGAATGGCATGACTTATTATTTTGTCGTTGCGGCAGTGAATGAGAGTGGGGAGGAAGGCTCCATTGAAGTCAGCGCGACACCGAAGGCTGTGGCAAGTGCGCCAACGGGAGTCACCGCGGTTGCAGGCAACGGACAAGCGACGATTACGTTTACCGCGCCGGCCATTAACGGCGGAAGTCCAATAACCGGTTATCGAGTAACCTCAACGCCGGGCAATATTGTGGAGACGACAATGAACGTCGACACTACAGTTGTAGTCACGGGATTAACGAATGGTACGACCTATACGTTCACAGTGGAAGCGTTGAATGCGGCAGGCTACGGAGCGGTATCGGAAGCTTCCGCAGCAGTTACGCCGATGACGGTGCCAGTTGCGCCAACGGGCGTTACTGCGGTCGCAGGCAACGGACAAGCGACGATTACGTTTACTGCGCCGTCCAATAATGGCGGAAGTTCGATTACCGGCTATCGGGTAACCTCGACGCCGGGCAATCATGTGGTCACGAC
Organism: Bacillota bacterium; assembly: GCA_023441055.1. Taxonomy (GTDB): domain Bacteria; phylum Bacillota; class Bacilli; order Paenibacillales; family UBA4045; genus JAEZQY01. The sequence continues at coordinate 98,891 of JAEZQY010000062.1, forward strand.
AACGAACGATGATACGACAGTTGAGGTAACGGGATTAACGAATGGCACATCGTATACATTCACGGTAGAAGCGATGAATGAAGTAGGCTACGGAGCGGCATCGGCAGCTTCCAGCGCAGTGACGCCGAAGACAGTGCCAGTTGCGCCAACGGAAGTCACTGCAGTTGCAGGCAACGGACAAGCGACGATCACGTTTACTGCACCGTCAGATAACGGCGGAAGTGCAATTACCGGTTATCGAGTAACCTCGACACCGGACAATATTGTGGCCACGACCATGAATGACAGCACGACAGTAGCAGTAACGGGATTAACGAATGGCACGTCGTATACGTTCACAGTAGAAGCGTTGAATGCGGCAGGCTACGGAGCGGCTTCGACAGCTTCCGACGCAGTCACGCCGACGGCGCCACCTAGCGGCAGCGGTGACAATGACGACGATACCGATACTGGTTCGACTGACGCTGGATCAACAGTGGAGCCAGTTATATCTACAGATGGCGAAATTACGTTGCCTGTCGGAACAGCGGGTGAGGTACAGCTCGGCGATACGATCACCGTTACGATTCCTGCTGGCGCTTCAGACCAAGAGCTGAAGCTGACTGTTGAGCAAGTCGCTGATATCGCAGGTCTTGCCGACGCAGGGGAAGAGTTCGCGAGTCCCGTATTCGAGCTATTGAAGAACTTCTCGGATAACTTTGCGGTGCCGGTTGTATTGACCTTCAAGTTCGATCCTTCGAAAGTGCAAGAAGGACAACGCGCTGCGATCTTCTATTATGATGAGAACGACAAAACTTGGGTTGAAGTAGGCGGTACGGTAAGCGGTGATACGATTACGGCAGAAGTCGATCACTTTACGAAGTTTGCCGTACTGATTGTCGGCGAGCAGGCTGTGGAGCAGGCACCGGCCCCTTATACAGATATCGCTGGACACTGGGCGGCGGGCAAGATTGCTGAAGCGGTTCAACAAGGCATCGTGAGCGGTTATCAAGACGGTACCTTCAAGCCGGATACACAGATTTCACGCGCTGAATTTGCAGTGATGCTGGCGAAGGCGTTGAAGCTGGAAAGCGAAGGCGCGGCACTTGGTTTCATCGATGCGGAGAACATCGGTGCGTGGGCGAAGGCTTCGGTTGCACAAGCAGTAGAAGCGGGCATTATATCCGGCTACAGCGATGGCAGCTTCCGTCCGAGGGCGAACATTACGCGAGCTGAACTCGCGGTGATGATTGCAAGAGCGTATGCAATAGAGGCAGTATCGGTGGGATCAAGCGGCTTTGCAGACGAGAGCGACATTGCAGACTGGGCGAGAGGTGCGGTATCCCTAGTTAAGGAATTAGGTATCGTAAGCGGCAAGAGAGACAATAAGTATGCGCCGAAGGATACAGCAACAAGAGCAGAAGCTGTAACCATGATTATGAACCTGCTGCAAGTGAAAAAATAAGAGAGCGGCTACGAATACAGCAAAGGTGCAAGCCCTCATAGGGGTCTTGCACCTTTGTTATGCACATCTGATCGTGAGATTTATCCCGTGAGCATCTATCGTATCAGGTGCACACTCCTCCATCCCTTAGTAGATGACTCGCCCCTGCTCATCGGCAATGCCTGATTTACGATAAAAATACGTATTGATCTGATCGCGCCACTCCTTGGCGTGATCAGCTTGCTCTTCAAGCTTGTCGAGCACTTGCCGGAAGCGGAGTTCATCGATTCTGCCCTGTAATTGCTCCCACCTCCGAACCAATTGTGCGGCCTGCTCAGCACCGGAGAAATGGGTATCATAGATATGCTGAATAATTGTCTTGCCTGACCGAAGTTGATGTGTATAAGGCATATGGTGGAAAAAAAGCAGTAATTCTTCCGGACATTGTGCTGGATCCCCATAGATAAGGGTATGTGGCTCCCGGTACTGTGACGTATAGCCGGTCCCGGTTCGAGACGTGCGATCAACACCGATTCCGTGGCAATCAGCAAAATGATAGGTACCCCAGTGCGAATATTCATATCCGTCGACATTGGGACCGTAGTGGTTAGTCGGATTGATCATCCAGCCAACCCCGAGCGGGGACGTGTATTGCTCATAGATGGACCACGATGTGAGCAGCATACTGCTGATCGTTTCCAGCACGAGCTCATCCCGACCGAAGGTCAGTTCGATCCATTCCTGGGCCAATTGTTCAGCAGTCAGCTTTGGATTCCAGGCTAAGCGGCCATAGCCGTGAAGGTTCGCTTGCGCTAGTATATGTCCGGTCCAGCAGTCGTCATCGCCGACATTGGAGACAGCCGCCATACCGCCAAGCGGTCTGTCGTACAATCGCCCGCTGACCGCTTCCGCCACGGTGCTGCCCGCTCCGCGAGTATAAGTATCAAACTCGAGCACTTCTCGCCATTGCGGTACTAGATAACAGAGATGTCGCTGTTGTCCGGTATATTCCTGTGTGATTTGAAACTCCAGCAGATGATTGGTAGCTGGCATCGCGCCAAACAGCGGTGATACCGGTTCGCGCACTTGAAAGTCCATTGGGCCATTCTTGATCTGCAGTATGACCTGCTCGTGAAACTGGCCATCCAGAGGGGTGAAGTGATCATAGGCTGCTCTAGCGCGATCTGTCTTCCGATCTCGCCAGTCCTGCAGGCAGTTGTATACGAAGCAGCGCCAGATGACGATGCCGCCATAAGGCGCTACGGCCTCGGCCAGCATATTAGCGCCGTCAGCATGATCGCGTCCGTAAGTATGGGGTCCGGGACGTCCTTCCGAATCGGCTTTTACAAGAAAACCGCCAAAGTCAGGAATAGCTGAATATACTTGCGCAGCTGTACGTTTCCACCATTGCCGGACATCTTCATTCAGCGGATCGGCAGTATCCAGCTCTCCAAGCTCCAGAGGGGCAGCAAAGTTAATACTTAACAGCAAGGTGATGCCGTAACGGCGGAAGACAGCAGCCACACGCGCTACATCAGACAGAAAATGCTTCGTAATCAGCCGCGTTTCCAATTGGTGAACATTGACGTTATTGATCGCGATTGCATTGATGCCGATGGAAGCCATCAATCGGGCGTAATCCTCGATTCTCGTCTGCTCTTCAATTAACCCTGATTCCCGAAAAAAGATCGATTGACCTGCATATCCGCGTTCGATGGAACCGTCCATATTATCCCAGTGATTGATCATACGGAGTCCATTGGCTGGCAGCTCGTTTATGTCCAGTTCGTGCGGCATATGACCGGTTTGGATCAGACGCAGCAGATGAAACACGCCGTAGAGCAACCCTTTTCCTGAAAGACTAGCAATCACCAGCTGACCGGTTGGCGAGGCACCAGCCGTTCGGCGCTCCGTAAGCGGCGACCATCGGATTCGGTAACCGTCATCTGAATGATCCGACTCTTGATCTATAGTCAATACAATGCCCGCTTCTGCCTGCCGATCTTCACCGACGATTACAGGTTGAATGCCCAGTAGAGCGTTAAGTCCGCTAGTTAGTTCAGCTATTGCCGTTTGCGCGATAGCGCATGATGCTTCGGCTGCTTGTAAACCACGCGCCAGCTTGCGATATTGCTCGGTCAGCGGCCCTTCTTCCAGCGGGGTATGCCGTAACCAGCAAAGATAAGCTTCGTTCTGTTGCATGAACATCTTCTCCTGTCTAGATTCCAAATTACGATTCAAAGCGAAACCAGGCCATATCGAACCGACTTCCAGGCAAAAATAAAAAGGTGATCCGTCCACTGCCAACCAAACGATCTAGGGAAAAATGACGAGCCATATATTCGCTGCATCCTGCAAACTCGATCGTGCGGCTAACCGTGTCCTGACCGCGTTCAAACCGGATATGGATCGTGTTGCCCGCCAGCTCCGAGCGGCCACATATCACGAGGCCAATCGCACCTTGTTCGCCGAAGTCCATATGCTCAAATTCGATCGACACATTATTGCCGATCTCTTCAATCCGTCGATCCTGCAATTGATAGCTGTCGCCATAGATCCGGTCACAATCAGCAGCATCAAGCTGTTCATACGCTCGGCTTACTGGCTGGAAGCTAAAACCGCCGATATGCACCTTTTGTCGGAGTACAAAATAGATCGAGGTGACACCGCGGAGTCGTCTCTTCAGTTGATAACGCTCTGCTTGATAGGTGTTCCATATGGAAGGCTTCTGATAGATTACATCTGCTAACAATTCGCTTCCAGGCTCATCCGGGTTCCCTTCCCAAATCTGGATGGGATAAGGCTCATTGGACAATGCAAATAGGTTGATCGTGATATGGTTAGAGCCGATCGGACCAAAGTCTATGTCCCGATACCCGACATATGTCTCCCCATCGCGGCTAGTGGCTACTCCCTGTTCATTGCCGTTGCCGACTTCCCCCTTGCTGTAATCGTATAATCCGCCGATGATAAATTGATAAGGATCTTTATAGGCAGTGCCAAGCCCTTCGGCATACAATTCCATCTGTGAAATAATGCGGGTGTTACTGGTGCCATTGCGGCTGGTACAGCGCACCAGAAAGTCTCCATCGCCATGAGCGGTCACCACAGCACGCAATCCGTCGCCGCTTACATCAGCCAGATTGGAGCGAATCCCTGCCGCATTGACGATGCTCCACGACACATCACGGTAGTCAGCATCTGCCGGATGGAGCTTGGCCTCAACCAGCAGCGAACGCTGATCAGCATTCATCCTGTACCCTTGCGGACAGATGATCTCCACCTTTCGTAACGGCCGTTCGCCGAGGCGGCCGTTTACAGGCTCCTCAGCTTGCTCGCACCGCTCTGTCACCCAGCTCTGTATAGATGTGTGCAACGAACTAGTCTCGGCCAACTTATCCACAGACACTGCAGGTAACACGTCTAGCTTGATCGATTGACTCTTCATCCCGGGTGATGATACCATAATCAGACCCTCGCCAGACTCATCCCCCGCCGTGATAATCGCCATCAACTTCCCGCTGAACAGCCGCCGGCTATTCGCCTGATAGGAGTCATAATCTGTGCTATCGCCATTATCCAGACCAATCAGACACACACGGCCAGTGGTCTCGACCATGACGCGATTCGTCGCGTTCTCAACGGGGCGCCCCGATTCATCCAGCATGCCGATTTCCAGGAACACTAGATCGTCCCCTCCTGCTGCTAAATGGCGTTTGTCAGGTCGCAGGTCAATCTGCACAGCATCGCCAAAAGAATGCCGGCTGGCCGAAGCGAGCAGTCGTCCTTCTTCATCATAAGCAAACGCTGTCAATTCCCCAGGCTCGTACTCGATTGTCCACAGGCCAACCAACTGTTCCCCATGTGCCCAGTCAATGGTCATCCCTCCGACTGTACGACCATTAAATTTCAGTTCAATTCGCGGTGCATTGGAGCAGACGCGCACATCGATTCGCTGCCCCGGATTGAAGTCCCAATACGGAAAGATGTGGATCATCGGATGCTTGCGATAATCGGTCCACGCCGCCTGATAGAGAAAATAGGTGTCTTTCTTGAATGTGGCGGTATCCAACTGACCAAAATAAGCGTTCTTGGTGTGATAGGGTGTCGGTTCGCCAATGTAGTCGAATCCCGTCCAGATAAACTGGCCAAGCGAATAAGGCGCATCCCGTTCCGCAATTAAGCACGCTTCGACCGATCTCGCGCCCCAACTGGTTGCGCTGTTGCCAAGAGCCGAGCATTGGCTGTCTTCATCGGCCAGAATCGATTGTCGATAAGGGAAGCGATAGATGCCGCGGCTCTGTACGAGCGAAGCAGTTTCACTGCCGTAGATGATCCAGTCGGGCTGAGCCTCATGGTGATCTGCATAGTATTTGTCCCCATAATTGTAGCCGGCCAGCTTCACGATATCCGCGCAGGCCTGCGCATTGGGCCATGGCATGTAGTTGGAAGCCAGCGTCACCCGGCCGTTCTCCCAGGGGTCATGCTTTCTAACTTCATCCATAAGCATCAGGGTCAGCTCCCGGCCGCGCTCATCAGCATGTGTATCATAGATTTCATTGCCGATGCTCCACATGATCAGACTGGGATGATTGCGATCGCGGCGTACCCAGCTTCGGACATCCTGACTGAACCACTCAGAGAAAAATCGGGCATGGTCATAGGTAGTTTTGGGTCTTTCCCACATGTCATACAATTCGGAAACGATAAGAAATCCCATCTCATCAGCCAGGTCCATCAGCTCAGGCGCAGGAGGATTGTGCGCGGTACGGATCGCATTAACACCCATCTCCTGGAGCAGCAGCAATCGGCGTCGCATCGCAGTGCGGTTAAAGGCTGCGCCCAGCGCGCCCAAGTCATGGTGCTCGCATACGCCGTTCAGCTTCATGGATTGACCATTCAATGAAAACCCGTGTTGCGGATGCATCTGCACCTCGCGAAACCCTATTGTGGTCTGCAGTCGCTCTGCTACGGTCACAGGGCTGACTGTCCCACGAGACTCATGATCTTCAGGCTGGCGTTTGAGATGCTTGAGCTCGGTTGCAAGCTTGTAACAATAGGGCTCATCCGTACTCCATAGATGGGGCCCTTCGATCAGGAACTCTGCTCTCACTAGCTGCTTCTCCTGGCAGCCTGGGACATCCATACATATTGAAGCTACTGCTTCGCCTTGATCCATTAGCGTATGAGTCAGCTCCGACTGCTCATCAGCCATGACTTCAGTTTCGATCGCAACACGCCAACGATTATGATCGAGGCGCCGAACGATGGTGTAGATACCGTCCGTCACGATATAAGGCCGTCTCCTGATCTTGAGCCATAATGGGCGGTAAATGCCCGCGCCTGAATACCAGCGGCTATTGGGACGCTGATGCACGACACGGATCAGGATTTCATTGTCCCCTTCGCGCAAGGCATGCGTCATATTGTGTTCGAATGATGTGTAGCCGTTCTTCCATTCGCCGACCAGTACGCCATTTACATATAGCGATGAATCCATATAGATACCTTCAGCATATAGAATCGCCTCTGTGCCTTCTTCAGCCTGCCAGGCATACTGGCGACGATACCATCCGATACTATCCTCATACAGTTGCAAGGAGTTGCTAATTAACCAATCATGAGGCAGCTTTACAGGTCTGAAATCCAATTCCGCGCAGTCTGATATATCCAGACCCGTTTTGGCAAATGTCCAACCGGTATGAAGCTTTTCCTTTGTATTCATAGCCATCACCTTTTTCCAGCAGTATGCTATACTATCGTTACAACTTTATGATAGATTGTAAATTTCCAACATCCGAACAACGCGGTTCGTCGCCCAGAATACCGTCATTATAGGCAAGCGTGGAAACGAAAAGCAATAAGAGGAAAACAAGGTCATTTGTAATTTTTTAAGATTATCCATGAAATGGCGCTGACTTCGATCACGATTGAAAGGAGTAATGGCAGTGAACCTGACTGATTACGAACATCTCGTGCCGGAGGTTGTCCTTCATGTCAATCGCCGCGCCTCGGCAGACTGGGAAATCGTGAGTCAACAGATCCCATTTCACGATCTGACATTAATTGTCGGCGGTCAAGCCTGTTATTGGATCGATAACGTCAAATATGAAGTCGGTCCTGGCAACCTCGTCTATGTCGCGCCGGGCAGTTTGCGCGCGGCATCCACCTCTGCTTCGGATCCAGTGCGCTCCTTGGCTTTTAACTTTATACTGCATGCTCCAGAGCAGATTAATCGCCTGCCTTTTCCTACGATATCATCCAACCAGGCCTCCAGAGAGATCATGGAGCACATGCAAGAATTTAATCGTGTCTGGCTTGGTATGCGGCCCGGTTATCGCTTACAGGCGCGCGGCTTGTTCCTGTTAATCTTGCATCGGCTGCTCACGCTATCCATTCATCAGGAAGAAGAGCGCCTTCTGGATCCACGCATTGTCTTGGTCACAGAATATATCAATGAACATTACGCCAGCGACTTGACACTGGAATGGATGGCGGAGCTCGTCCAACTTCATCCGGTATATCTCGGACAGTTGTTCAAAGCCCATATGAAGCTGAGCGTCAAACAATATCTCAATCTTGTACGTATCAACCAGGCTGAAATCATGTTATCCAAAGGCGGGCTGACGGTTACAGAGACGGCTGCGCAATGCGGGTTTCGCGACATCAGCTACTTCAGTCATGTCTTCAAATCCATTAAAGGTTATACGCCTTCTACCGCAAGCAGTAACCGATTCCAGCTGTTCTGAATGCTGAATGGGATTTATTCCTGTATGATCTTAATTTTAATATTGACAGGGGGGCGATCAAATTGTCAGTTCATATTAACGAATCCTTAGTTCCTGATATCGGTTACTTAATTTACAGGAAGTGCACACCAGCATGGGAAATCGCAAAATATGAGATTTCATTTTTTGATATCACTTATGTCGTTGAAGGCAGAGGGCTCTATACAATTAATGGCGTGCAATACGAGGTGAAACGCGGCGATCTTCTATGCATTCCAACTGGAAGTACGCGTATGGCCCAGTGCATCGTAGATGATCTGATGAGCTTGTACTCCGCAAACTTCAAACTATACGATATGAATGGACAACCAGCGGGACTTCCGCTTCCCTTGCTGACCAACATCGGGATTAAAAGCGACCTCATAGGACTTTTCCGGGAACTATCCAATACCTGGGTTCGCAAGGAAGCCGGCTATCGCATTAAAACGAGGGGCCTGCTACTTGTCATTATTCATCGATTAATTGAGCTGATTCTGTTGGAAAAAGACCCCGCGAGCACAGACAGCCGGGTTAAGAAAGCGATGGACTACATATCCGAAAACTACGCGAGCAATGTTTCAGTTAAGGAGATTGCCAATCTGGTTGGACTCAATACGGTATACTTCGGGGCACTTTTCAAAAAAGAGACAGGGCTACTGATCCATCAATACTTGACGCAGACAAGAATCAACCATGCGGAGGACATGCTGCAGAATGGCGAATGCAACATAAGCGAGGCCGCGGAGCGGTGCGGGTATTACGATCTGTCGCACTTCCGGAAGCAATTTAAACTGATCAAAGGATACCCGCCATCCAAATGTATCAGAAATCAACCGTATTAGCGCACCGTATATTTTTTTTCGAAAAATCTTTAATCAGCCATTGTTAACTATATTCAGACTATTGTGGAAAAATTTCTTCGATGCTAAATTAATATTCAATCATGGAAACGCTTTATATGGATTAAGGATACACAGAACAGCAATGGGTTCTGGTAGACTTAGTCGTCTAATTGACGTATTTATTTAACATCTTTGTCAATTCATTCTTTATTCCTTACAGAAATATATCTTACATATAAGGTGGCACAGATATGGTGACTGCAAAAACAAGTAAATCGCTCAGCTATATAAAGCGTTACTGGATTTTATATGTCATGTTGCTGCTCCCGATGACTTTTTTCATCATTTTCCGCTATATACCGATGGGTTACATACAAATTGCATTCAAGGACTACAGCATTGTTAAGAGTCCTTGGGAAATGCCTTGGGCAGCAAATCATGGGTTTGAGTATTTTATTAAAGCCTTTTCCAATCGCGACTTTCTATATGCGCTTAGGAATACCTTTGTTCTAAACTTTCTGGATCTACTGTTTGGCTTTCCTGCCCCTATCCTATTGGCCATTCTGCTCAATGAACTCGCCTTCAAACGTTTTAAGAGGTTCACCCAAACCGTTGTGTATATGCCGCACTTTTTGTCATGGGTAATTATCTCCGGTATGGCCCTTCAGCTCTTTGCGCCAACTTCGGGACTTGTCAACATTATGCTAAATAAGATGGGTTACGCATCCATTCCTTTTCTGAATGATCCTATTTATTGGGTTGCTACCTATGTAGTTCTGGGGATATGGCAAAGCGTCGGCTGGAATACCATTATTTATCTCGCAGCCATCGCAGGGATTAACCCGGAGCTGTACGAAGCTTCATCGGTGGATGGAGCAGGTCGCCTGCGGAAGATTTGGCATATTACATTGCCAGGACTTCGCCCAACGATTATTGTGTTGCTTATTCTAAGTCTGGGACAGATTTTGGGCAGCGAGTTTGATAGACCTTACGCACTCAGCAATAAGCTTGTCACGGATGTTTCCAATGTCATTTCCATATTTGTATACAATTACGGTATTCGTGGACTGCAATTCTCTCTCTCCACAGCAGTTGGTTTATTTCAATCCGTCGTGTGCGTCATATTCTTGTTTGCAGCCAACGCCCTTGCAAAGAAGACTGGTGATCGCGGCATCTGGTAGGAGGATGAATCATGATTAAATCAAGATCCGCTAAGATTGGTGACTGGATTATCGCATTAATTTGTTTAGGGTGTGTTCTAGCCTGCCTCTTGCCGATTTTAAATATATTGGCGCGCTCCTTAAGTTCAGCGGATGCCTTGGTAAGGAATGAAGTTTTACTTCTGCCGGTGGGGTTTAATTTTGAAGCGTACGAGATTGTGCTTGGGGATTCGAAATACACATGGGCGTTATTGTGGACAGCAATGCTGACGGTTGCCACTACATGCTGGTGCATGTTTATGACGATTATGTGCGCATACCCGCTTGTATATGACAATCTCAAAGGAAAAAGACTGATCATGGCCGTTATTATCTTTACGATGTATTTTAATGCAGGCACAATTCCGAACTACTTGCTTATGAAGGAGCTGCAATTGCTCAATAATCCATTGGTGCTGATTCTGCCAGGCTCCATTAGTGTATTTTATTTAATTATCATGCGCAGCTTCTTCTACGGGATACCTGATAGTCTCAAGGAATCCGCTGAACTCGATGGGGCAGGACCGCTTACGGTACTCATCCATATCTACTTGCCGCTCTCCGCCCCCGTGCTTGCAACGTTGTCCCTATTCTACGCAGTGGGCCGCTGGAACGGATTCTCGGACGCGCTGATCTATATGTCTGATAGAACTTACTTCCCCATCCAATTGTTGCTTTATAACATACTGAATAGTATCAGCAGCGTTGAGGTGGCTACACAGGAAGGCTTTACTAGTCCGGGGCTGTCTGAGACGATCAAGTCCGCAACGGTTATGTTTGCGACTATACCGATTCTGATCGTATATCCATGGCTGCAGAGGTACTTTATAGCTGGTGTCACGATCGGAGCGGTAAAAGGCTAATCTTGAACAACCGATAGAAATTGACTATGTCAATTTTTATAAATGAAAGTAATCATAAGTAGTAGACATGAAAAGGAGGAGAAAAAATGGGGTTTAAAAAATCAGCATACATCACGATTCTTACACTCTTGCTTGTTGCAATTCTCGTAGGATGTACGAACAAAGAAGCAGATCCGCCAGCTGCATCATCACCAGAGCCATCATCATCAGTAACAGAGCCTGCGACGAATGATTCAGGCGACAGCACCTCTGCGCGACTAGAGGAGGTAGGTCTTGATTCTGACTTTAGATTCAAGGAGACTCGTAAAATTACAGTAGAGATTTATGATCGCGGCAATCCAGGCGGAACGAAGCCGGAGGATAACTTCTATACGCAATATATCAAGGACGGCATGCTGCGCGATCATAATGTAGAAGTTACCTTTGTTCCTGTTCCTCGCTGGACAGAGGGCGAAGTGCTTAACAACCTGTTAGCAGCGAATCAAGCGCCTGATATCAGTGTCACCTATTCGTATCCAACCATTCAAACGTACGCCAATATGGGCGGTGTTCTGGACTTGGCTCCTATTGTAGAAGAGAATAAGGATTTGTTACCGGATCTGTGGAACCTTCTGACAGACTCTAATATATATTGGAATAAGGATCCGGCCACAGGAACCATATGGGCATTGGAAGCACGTCTGAATGTACTTAATCGAATTAACACCTTTGTCCGGGAGGACTGGTTGAAGAAGCTCAATATCAAGGAACCACGATCCTTACAAGAATTTGAAGACATGCTCGCAGCATTTAAAGACAATGCCTCCACACTGCTGGGAGCTGACGCGGATAAGATCATTCCTTTCTCAACGAGCTTTGATATCGGTTGGCGGGCAGATCACTTGACATCCTCATTCGTGCCTGAAGATATGACAGACAAGGATATCTTTATACACAACTTTGATGATCGTCGTCTACTCTACCCGAATTATAAAGAAGGCATAAGAACACTCAACAAATGGTATAATCAAGGGCTGATTTGGAAGGACTTCTCGCTATATCCTGCTGGAGATAAGACTGAGGATAATCTCATGAAAGTGGGTCATGTCGGCGCATTTATACACAACTGGGATTATCCGTATCGAGAAGGAGAAGAGGGCATTCATGCAGGCTTGAAGAGAAATGTTGGTCCAGATGCAGCTTATATCGCAATTGAACCATTTGCTAATGAGGCCGGCGTTTACAGGAAGTTTCTATCCGGTCCTGTTGACCGAAAAGTATTCTTCCCTGCTACAAACGAGGAACCAGTTGCTTCTCTGCTCTACTTGAATTGGATTTCCAAGCTCGAAAACCGCATCTTCCTGCAATTTGGAGAAGAGGGTGTTACGCACGAGAAAATGCCTGATGGTTCACTGAAGACGATCGCGACAGAAGGCGAAAAAATTATGAACTCCCCAGCAAATATTGACTACACGATTACAAGTAATGGTCTTGATCTGGGTGATCCTGATCTGACAGCCAAATCGCTCGCTAACGGTTACGCTGGAGTTGACTCCAGATATATCGAGATCGCGCATCAAATTACAACGAATCAAGGACGCGTAGGCAAAAATGCCAATGTAGGTGAAATCAAGTCAGAAGACGGGCAAGGTCAAGCGCTTAAAGAGAAGCGAGATACGATGTTGAACAAGGCTGTTGTGGCACCTGCCGACAGATTCGACTCTGTCTATGATTCAGGGATGAAGGATTATCTGGATTCAGGCGGCCAAGCCATTATCGATGAGCGAAGAGCTGCTTGGGAGCAATATTACGGAAGTGAAACCATGCTCCAATAGCAGCCTGCGAACAAAATGGATCATGAGGGCGTCCCTCTGTCATCTCTGATGACAGAGGGACGCCCTCATTTCATGCAGCAGTTGAGGAATAACTATAATAAGATAACGGGGAAATCAATATGCTTGAAGTCCTTGTCGTTCGTAATGAAGGCATCGACCTCTTCCAAGGCAGCTGTAGCTAATTGAATGGCATCTGGGGTCTTGAGGCCATACTTAGCTTTGTATTCGGCGCTTCTTATTGCAACACTAATGTCCATTTCGCGAAATTTTAGGTTAGGGAAATTGAGCAGTACCATTCGATATTCCTCAGCCAGTTGATTGTCCTTCGCCTTATAAGGGCCTGATAGTACTTTAGTAAGGGTTAATGTCGAAGTAACACCCGTGAGTGCTTTGCTTTCTATGCATTGAAATAGGATCGATAGCTTCTCCGCATACGGGGAGCCTTCGATCATATAAATGAAACAATTCGAATCGATTGCTACTTTGCGGCAGGTACCGTTTAAGATTCGTTCCATTCCTCATCCACACCTTCAACATGTGATTGGGCGAGTTCGTAAGTCCCGTAGGTTCTCTGATTCAAGCTGGCAAGATACTCGGTTTTACTTTTAACAGGACGAACGACATAGCTGCCATCAGGCTTCGCTTCCCAGATGAGGGAATCCCCTTCATGTATGCCTGCGGATTCACGAACTTGAAATGGCACAACAGTCTGAAACTTCTTCCCTACCTTACTCTCATAAATAAACATACCAATCACCTCTAGTATGATTATAATCTACCGTCATACCAGTCGCAATCGGTATGACATGTTGAAGCTTCATTAATCAACAGACATTGGCATAAATGCTTCGGCTGCGGGCATTATATAACAAATTATTAAAATTTGGAAATATACATGCGCGGCGATCCCGCAGCTGAAAGGATGTAGACCAATGGAGCATACAGCGTGGAATACCGCCATTCTTGGAATTGGCACAGCCTTGCCCCGGTATCAGCTGGACCAGACCGAGACGTCTATTAGATTAGCAGATGCATTGCGCGACAATCCAGATTCAGCGCGATGGGCCAAGCGTATCTTTAAGCAATGCGGCGTAGAGACCCGCTATACGTGTGAGCCTGATTTGCTGAATATGGCTAGTGACTGCAGCTATTTTGCAGGGAATTCGTCACGCAAGGCGCCTACTACAGCTGAACGGATGATTACGTATCAACGAGAGTCTGTTCCACTGGGACTTGAGGCTGCGAGGGCAGCGCTGAGTAAAGCTTATACGGTGTCTTCAGACATCACACACCTCATCACGGTGAGCTGTACGGGTCAGTTTCTTCCGGGGCTTGATACGATCCTCATTCGTGAGCTGCAGCTTCGAGATGATGTAAATCGAATTACGCTGAATTTCCTGGGCTGTGCTGCCGGGCTAAAGGCGGTTTGTCTGGCGAAGCAATTCGTATCCGCGAATGCTGCAGCTAAAGTGCTAGTTGTCTGTGTCGAGCTATGCACAATCCATATCCAATCCTCGAGTAAACGGGAGGATCTGTTCGCCGCATCCTTCTTCGGGGATGGCGCCTCCTCCTGTGTGGTTGGCAAGACGGAGCCGCATCACAGGGGCTTCTTCGAATTAAGCAGCAGTCGTTCCGTGCTATTGCAGAACTGCGCAGACAAGATGATCTGGGAAGTGGGCAACCACGGCTTCGAGCTGTTCCTCTCTCCTGAGATCCCCCAATTGATCGGCAGTACAGTGCCGGCGGAGATCGCGCGGCTGCTCGGCGGGGGGTCGAATCCAGCCATCTGGGCGATACACCCAGGAGGGCGCGGTATTATCGACGCGATTCAAACGATGTATGGCTTGTCCGATCACCAGACGCAAGCAAGCCGAGATGTCCTCCGGCAGTATGGTAATTTATCGTCTGCTACAATTCTGTTCGTTCTCGATCAAATTGCTAGAGCGCATATCGAGACCGACTCCGGTTACACGGACGGGATTGCGCTGGCATTCGGACCTGGTCTCACGGTTGAGATGATCAAAATCGCATATTGGCCTGAGGTTATGGCTGATGCGCCGCTTGCAGCGGAGGCATGATGTTCAAGAATCTGGAGCAGCGAGCAGTCGAACTGGAGCTGATGGATAAATTCCCTTCAGGAGGGGCGGAGCTCAGGAAGGCGTACCGACAGCTTCGCCTGTTGAATCGCATCTTCGGTGCAGCTGGCCCTACACGATATGGGGTGGAGCGATTATGGACGGAAGCGAAGGAGCCGAAGCAATTGACGATTGTGGATATCGGCTCCGGCTCCGGCGATGTGAATCGGCAGCTTCTTCGCTGGGCGGCGAAACGGGGAATCCAGCTGCAGCTCATTCTAGCAGATGTGACGGAGGAGGCTTGCAGCGAGGCGGAGCGGTTGTATCATGATGAGCATCGCGTCAAGGTGATCCAATGCAACCTGTTCGACCTTCCCGCAGGCTGCGCGGATATCGTGACTGGAACCCAGTTTGTGCATCATTTCAGCGCAGATGAGCTTCCCGCGGTCGTCGTGCAGATGGTGAATTGCTCTAGATTAGGTGTCGTGATCAATGATATTCACCGGCATCGGATCGCATGGGCAGCGGTGTGGCTGATGACCAGAATAATGTCGGATAATCGCTATATTCGCAATGACGGTCCCTTGTCAGTAGCCAAGGGCTTTCGTTCGTCGGATTGGGATGAACTTGGCAGGCAATTGGGTATAGCGGGCCCTTTCTATCGATGGAGGCCATTGTTCCGCTATGCGGTAACCATTCGCAAGATGGAGCTGAGCGGATGGTAAGGCGATTGGATGCAGTCGTGCTGGGGGCTGGGATTGCGGGTACCAGTGCCGCCAAGGCACTGGCGGATCATGGCTGGGAGACGCTGCTGATCGATCGGAAGTCATTTCCCAGGCATAAGGTTTGCGGGGAGTTTCTGTCACCTGAATCTCAAGGGTTCTTACATGCACTTGGGCTCAAAGAGACCGTAGACTCTCTTCGTCCAAGTCTGATGGAAAGTGTGAATCTATTCTCGAGGAATGGATATACACTGGAGGTGCCCTTGCCTGGCAACGCTTATGGCATTAGTCGCTATGCGCTTGATGCGGCGCTTCAGCTGGAGGCATGCAAGGCAGGTGTAGAGATACATACAGAAGAGATGGTAACTGCGGTGATTCCCCATGGCGACAAGTATCGGATTGAGACCAATCGGGGAGGAGCGCAGCATACGTATGAAGCGCGGGTCGTCATTGCAGCTTGGGGAGCTCAGCCGAATACGAAGCTTCAGAAGCCCTCCTCTGCGAAGCGCGAAGCCATGCAATACTTTGGTGTAAAATCGCACTTCACGGGGGTGGAGCAGAGGCCAGCCGTGGAGCTTTATTTTGTTCCCGGCGGGTATGTCGGCATTTCATCAATAGAAAATCAAGCGATCAACGTAGCAGCACTTGTCGAACGATCGACCTTCCATGGAGCAGGCAGCAGTATTCTGCACATCATTGAAGCTGCAGCTCGATGTCATCCGACGCTGTCGGACAGGCTGGCGAATGCTGTGCCCGTAGCAGGTACTCAGGTGGCAGTCGCCCCCGTTGACCTCAAGCGGCCAGCGGCCCCATGGGGGCAGTTCCCGTATATAGGGGATGCCGTCGTACATATTCCGCCCCTCTGCGGCGATGGTATGTCGATGGCGCTATATTCTGCTCAATTATGCAGCACACTTGCCAACAGCTACCTCTGCGGGGACCTATCGTTATCGCAGTGGCGACAGTCCTATTGTGAGCAGATCGAACAGCAATTTAAGGGGCCTCTGCGATGGGGGAGGCTGCTGCAGCGGCTCATTGATTCTCCTGCAATGCCAGACAGGCTGCTCAGCTTAGGACGACTGGCGCCGATGCTAGCGTATAGAATGGTACAGGCTACGCGGTTGAGTGGTAAATGAATCCGGCCACTTGTCCGCTTACAGTAAGCACGGAGGGCATGATTAATAAAGATTGCTTACAACGCATGAAATGCAGCGCGTCGATCGTCCCTATCACAAGCGCCAGTTAACATTGTCACGCACCAATAATATGACCAAAGTGTATTATACCTCAACCGGCTCCTCAGCCTTCAACAGCGGCAAAGTAATGGTGATAACCGTGCCCCTGTGTAATTTGGATCGCACTGTCAAGCCATAGCCCTCTCCATACAACAATTTAAGCCGCCTGGCTGTATTAACAAGACCTATGTGACGCGAAGGCTCCTCGCTTTCATACATTAGCTTCTGCAGCAGTGCTAATTTGTCAGCGGGTATTCCAATTCCGTTATCAATGACAATAATGCGCAAGCATAGAGTGTCTGTGCCAGGCGACATAAATTGCTCCGCATATAGTTTAACCTTTATATATCCCGTTTTCCCCCCTCCATACTTTTCCTTAAGGCCATGATACAAGGCATTCTCAACAAGCGGTTGAAGAAGGAGCTTGGGGACTAATGCGTCCTGAAGGTTATGCTTGTCATATTCCCATATGACATCAAACTTATCTTTGTATCGCTGCTTTTGAATGTCGATATAACTATATGTATGCTGGATCTCTTGAGCTATCGATATCTGCTCGGCTCTACTATCGAGCGAATAATGCAGAATCTGCGAGAGATGGTCGATCATCTGGTTCAGTTCGTTAGGTCCATCTGTTAACCGGATCGCTTTCCAATTCATTGTCTCCAGCGTGTTGTATAGAAAGTGAGGATTGATCTGAGAACGCAAGACAAGCAGTTCCATAGCTTGCGCCTTGTATCTACGTTCTGATAGCTGGGCTTTCAGATAACGTCGCTCTAGGTCTGTACGTGTATGGTCTCGGCGGATCAAATAAGTGGTCAGAGCTGTGCCAATCAGCAGCATCGTGCCGGACAGGATCAACGTTGTGGTTACAATCTTGTCCGGAATTTGATAGAAGGTATGCCAAGGCAGCATAGAGACATAAATCCATCCATATTTATCTGATTGGATTGTAAACACAGCAAAATCTCCGTTTGGTGAATGGAGTCTAAAGAACTCTGGAAGATCCGTAAGGGAATCAGCCTGGACAGCAGCCAATTCCTCACCCTGTGAACGGCTGAACAACAGCTGCTGTTGCTCGTTGAATAAGAATAGCCTCTGATCTGGGGATTCGGAATGGAACATCACCGGCTCCAGATACCTGGGGTGGAGATTCAGCACGATGCCTCCGCTAGAGGCAAAAAACCTTTTCACTATAGTAATTACAGGTGTATCCCGATTAACATCTGTGGCCGAGATAGAGCGAGCTTGCGACAGGTAGACTGGAGCTCCTGCCGAATCGGGAGTAAGCATGTCCAGCCAAGCTGTGTCAACGTATTCATCCATACGAACGATACCATCTGTCAGAGTTAGAAAATGCTGATTTTGGTTTTCATAATAAATATAGATTGAGTGGATATAGGGCTTAGTGTAGGTATAGGCGTTTAAGAAGGAGGTTGAAGTATTCAATACCAGATTGCTGGCGTATGTATGACTGTATCTATCGAATATACCGCGAAGGTGATGGGCTATATCCTGATTGGAATCAAAGCTGTAGCTTAGCGTATCGAGCTCTGCAAGCATAAGCTCGATACTTTCTCGTGTTTGCTTGAGAAGTCCTAGATTGTATTTCACTGAGTCTTTCTTTACATCGTTCATGGCCAAGTATACAGACAGACTTGTCAAAATTAGTAGCGGCAGGATGACCGGAACTAGGAATAGCGGCAGCTTAGATAGAAGCCTCATAAAATTAATTTTATCCTTTCTGAATATTGCTATGTAGATGGCTATTTTCACGGTACGCTTTTGGACCTACGCCAAAAAAACTTTTAAAAGCCCGAGTAAAGTTGCGAGGGTTACTATAACCAACCGCTTCACTGATTTCATAGGTTTTATAGTCTACTCGCTTCAGCAGCTCGGCTGCTTTATGCATTTTGACCGCGATGACATAGTCTATAAAATTGGTTCCGGTTTTCTGTTTAAATAGCTTACTTATATAATTTGGGCTCATGTGTACATGACGGGCTACCTGATCCAAAGTAACATGATCGAAGTGCTGCTGGACATAAGCGCGAACGGATTCAATGACATAATGTTCCCCAGGCTCGATTGAACCGGGGAGGGAGGCGCCTATGTGGCGGGGCATTCCTGGTATGACTTGCTTCTTGTGATGGCTAAGTTCATCTTTTAATTTTTGAAACGCATCGTACAAATCGGGGTAACGTGTCGGTTTAATCAAATAACGCTTGACTCCACAGGCCATGGCACGTTGTGCATAGTCGAATTCTTTGTATCCGCTTAACAAAATTATATTCACATGAGGGTATTGCCTGCTTACAGTCTCTGCTAAGTCAATGCCAAGCATACCAGGCATGCGAATATCGCACAGCATAGCATCAATGTTAACGCTGCCGAGCAACTGCAAGGCCTGTTCTGCATTTTCAGCTAATCCGGCAATTTCAAAACCAACCTCACGCCATGGGAAGTACTGGCTGAGTCCATTACGAATTTCGCTCTCGTCGTCTACGATCAGTAACTTATACAAGATGGTAGCCTCCCATTCGCTTTTGGATGTGGTTGCAAGCTGCAAAGATTATGCTCATTATACTATACAAAGCGCTTTTATTTTACTCAAAACGTGAGAAAGGTTATGGATGGAGAACAAAGAGTTAAAAGTTGCTCCTTTTTCGCAAGGAATGAGAGAATGTTAAGGAAAGACTCCTGACAATCACCATTCATGCTCCTAAATCATAACTGACCTACCTGTAGATCGAATAAATGCCTTGATAAACTATAGATGCTTGAAACTAAATCAATCAAGGGGGAAGGATGAAATGAAAGCACGTCATTATTCAAAATTTAAACCGCTTACAAAAATGCTGGTTCAGTATGTGTTTGTTCTGCTAGCTATCCTACTTGTGGTCACGGGTTGCGGTCAAGGTGGCAATGAAGGCGGGGGAAGCCAGGAAGACAAACAGAACCAGAGCTCTACAGTAGTGGACAGCAGTTCACAGGCTGCAAATGAGAGTCCGAGTAAAGCTGATGAGAAGCCGGACAATGTCACACTGCGCTTTTCATGGTGGGGCGGAGAAGGTCGTCATAAGCCTTATCTGGCTGCAATTGAAGCGTATGAGAAACTGAACCCGCACGTTAAAATTGAGGCGGAGTACCAATCGTTCGATGGATATCAACAGAAGATTTTTACACAGTTGGCGAGTGACTCTACCCCGGATATTATGCAGCTTAGTTTCGAGTGGTTCCCGGAACTGGCCAAACGCTCGAGCATGTTGATCGACTTTAACCAGCAAGAACATGTAGATTTATCCGGGTTTAACGCTGATTTCAGCAAAGAATACGGCGAGTTTGATGGCAAGCAGATCGGACTTCCTCTTGGTACCAACACGAGCACGATTGTAGCCAATAAGACGCTGGCGGATAAACTAGGTATAGATCTCACGACAGACTATAGTTGGGACGAGCTTATTGAGCTAGGGGGTAAACTTAATCAACAAGATCCAGAGTTTCATCTCCTTAATAGTGACGTCAACACCCTGAATATTGCCGCGACCGCGATATTGAAGCAGCGTACAGGTGATCAGGTTTTCAATGACGATTATACGGTCAGCTTTACTAGGGAAGATCTAATCTATGCCTATGACATTATTCGTAGAGGATTGGAATCTGGAACCTTCGAACCAGCTGGTGAATCACAGCTGTTCTCAGGTAAGACGGAACAAAGCCCTAAGTGGATTAATCAGAAGACTGCGTTCAACATGTCATATGCTAGTTCCACCCTGCGTTTCCAGGCGACAGCACCGGAAGGTGTAGAGCTAGTCACCCTGCGCTATCCTACGATTCAGGATGCCAAGCAAGGTTCCTCTGCCGTAGCACCGACATTTATGGTCGCGGTCAAAAGCAGTTCGCCTTATGCAGATGAAGCATTAAAATTCGTGAATTGGTTTGTTAATGATCCGGATGCAGCGGTAGTATTGGGTGATTCCCGTAGTATTCCTCCAACAGCCGTGCAGCAGAAAGCAGTGCTTGATGCGAAAGTGATAAATTCAGAAATCATTAAAGCGGTGGAGTGGGGGATGACCACGAAGATGTCCAACAACAATGGTGTTTCCACTAACCCGGAATTGACTGCGCTCATGGTTGCACAAATGGAGAAGGTAGCATTCATGGTGAATACACCCGAGTCCATCGCAGATGAAACGCTCAAGCTATTGGAAGATAAACTGGAGCAACTGAAAAATAGCGCGCAGTAATTCTTCTCTTCTGTATTCGTTCATTAACCGGACACCACATTGGTTGGTGTCCGGTCAAGAAAAGAGGTTTTGAGAGGCATGCTGGCACAAGGGAGAAACCGCCATCGTTACGTAGGGTTATTATATATCAGCCCATGGCTGATCGGCTTCCTCATTTTCACCCTGTTTCCGTTCGCTACATCTATTTATTATTCATTCACCGATTACAATATGGTTCTCCAGCCTAAGTGGATCAGCTTTGACAATTTCAAACGCATCTTTAATCATGATCCTGATTTTTACACTTCATTGCGAGTCACATTCATGTATGTACTGCTCGCGGTGCCCGCACGTCTCGTGTTTGCCCTTGTGGTTGCTCTGCTGTTAAACCAGAAGCTGCGAGGTATCAATTTCTACCGTACGGTATATTACCTGCCTTCGATACTTGGAGGAAGTGTGGCAATCGCCATTCTCTGGCGGTTTCTGTTCATGAAGGAAGGTGTGGTCAACAGCCTCCTGAGCATGCTCGGTATTCCTGGCGTACGCTGGCTTGGAGACCCCAAGGTCGCCTTGTTTACACTAGGGTTATTGGCAGTTTGGCAATTCGGCTCTTCCATGGTGATCTTCTTGGCTGGGCTTAAACAGGTGCCGACGGATCTCTATGAGGTCGCGCGGGTTGACGGAGCCTCGTCAGTGCGTATTTTCTTCTCGATCACATTACCTTTCCTAACACCGGTTATTCTGTTTAACCTAGTGATGCAGACCGTTAATGCTTTTCAGGAGTTTACAGGAGCATTCGTCATTACGAACGGAGGTCCAATGAAATCAACATACTTATATGCAATGAAACTGTATGATGAGGCCTTTGTGTTCAATAAGATGGGTTACGCATCAGCGTTATCTTGGATACTATTCATTATCATTCTGATTCTTACTTTACTGATCTTCAAGTCGTCTAACTCATGGGTGCATTATGAGGATGGAGGCGATAGGAAATGACCCGCAAGCTACGTCCGCTGCTCTCCCATTTGGTGCTAGTGTTACTTGGGTATGTAATGATTTACCCATTGATATGGCTGGTCTTCTCGTCGTTCAAAACAAACCAAGAAATCTTCGGTTCGATCTCACTATTCCCGTCTACGTATATCTTTTCTTCTTATGCACAAGGCTGGGCGGGAACAGGACAGTTTGGTTTTGATTTGTACTTTGTCAATTCACTCCGGATGGTTTTGCCAACCGTGCTCGGTACGATTCTATCCAGTGTGGTTGTGGCATACGGGTTTTCACGCTTTGATTTTCCGCTCAGGAAACTGTTGTTCGCCCTGATGCTGTCCACGATGATGCTGCCCAATGCGGTCACGATCATTCCAAGCTACTTATTATTTAAGAAATTCGGCTGGCTGGATAGCTACCTGCCGTTTATTATTCCATCATCGCTCGCGATATCGGCGTTTTTTATCTTCATGCTGATTCAGTTCTTTCGTGGCCTGCCGCGGGAATTGGATGAGTCGGCCAAGCTGGACGGCTGCAATTCCTTCAGCATCTTGGTTCGTATTTTGCTCCCGTTGTCGGGACCTGCCTTATTTTCCGTGGGAATTTTCCAATTTATTTGGACATGGAACGATTTTTTTAACTCGATTATCTATATCAACAGCGCAAGGAACTTTACAGTATCATTAGGACTGCGTCTTGCGATTGACCAGTCGTCGGCTACCTCATGGAATGCGATTCTGGCGATGTCGGTAGTCTCGATCATTCCTTGTGTACTGCTCTTCTTCTTCGCGCAGCGATATTTTGTGCAGGGGATTGCCACAACGGGACTGAAAGGGTGACAAAGACTGGATGAAGCTTAGGATCATACGCCATGCTGACCCCGATTACAGCATTGATGGATTAACGGCAGCCGGCCACTTGGAGGCAGCTGCGCTAGGACAACGCTCAAAGGGGTGGGGGCTGACTCAATTATTTGCTTCGACTATGGGGAGAGCGCAGTTGACGGCTTCCTACATAGCCATGGCGACACAACTTGCGGTCTCCAATGAATCCTGGGTAAGGGAGCTGGACGAATGGGGAATGACTGATGAGCAAGGGACGATCTCCTTCCCCTGGAATTATTTCGGTGGATATCTACCAGAATTCATGCTGCACAGAAAGGAAGGGAGTTTGCCGGATTACTGGCTGTCACAGCCGGAGCTGCTAGCCCAATATGAGATGCTAGTGCAAGCATCGGATGATTTCTTGCAACGCCTAGGCTACGAACGTGTGCAGGGTGGAGTATATCGCAGTAAAGAGGGAGGCCCTATTAATCACCAAGTGGCAGTGGTTTGTCATGGGGGATTCGGGCTTGCCTGGTTGTCGCATCTTCTGCAGCTTCCCTTGGCTGCTCTATGGGCCGGCGTGTGGCTTGCTCCTAGCTCTGTGACCACACTGCTATTCGAGCATAGGGATGGGGACCTTGCTGTGCCTAGATGCATAGAGCTGAGTGACACTTCCCATCTGCACGCGTCGGGACTGCCAATACAGCCGAGCGGCCTTCAGGGCAATGTGAAATAACGATAGTAAGTCCGTTCCGTTCAACAAATTGTTTGAGGAGAGGATGATGTTTGGTGTTACTACGGAGAAAAGGCTTTTCTTTACTCGCGTGCCCAGCTAAGCACGCATCTTCTAGCCGGTGGAAGTCCGGTCACAGGAGGGGCCAAGCCCCTGTGTAGCTAGGATACCTGCGCATGGCGAAATCTGTGCGTAGAAGCGTATCGACGAAAG
>JAEZQY010000073.1 GCA_023441055.1 Bacillota bacterium
TTGACGCTTCCCGCCATCGCCGCTCTCCACTCCGAATGCCACTGAATTTCAAAAGGCCGAGCCCGCGCCGCGATGCTCTGCCGCCCTGTTGAGGGGACCCTATACGCTTGCGAGGGCTGCTCAGCCCGTCACCCCTCAGGTTATCCCCACATATAGCATCGACCTCAGGTTTGTTCCAGATTTGTTCTTGCGCTCATCCTCGCGCGTGACGTGGGCAAGAGTCGGGAACAAGTTGCAAAAATCGCCGGCCCCCAATGGAACCTTTCCGGGTTCCCGTTCACGCCGGAAAACGCATAACATTCATCAAGTTAGATGCGGTTGAGATGTCTCCGAACTGTTGCTTTTCGGAGACGGACTCTGCCTCCCCGTTCAGCTACGCTCATCTTGGAATTGAGTTCATATGGGCGTCGCGCCTGATTAGCCGCTTCGGGGACAACAAGGAGCGGACTGAAACTGGGGAGACTGCAATGAATAAGATTTTGATTAGTGCAATCGGTGCAGTGACATTGGGCCTTTCAGCTCCTGCAAGCGCGGCAGATCTCGCTGCGCGTCCCTACACCAAGGCTCCGGCCCCGATGATCGCCACGATCTACGACTGGAGTGGTTTCTACATCGGCATCAACGGCGGCGGCGGCTCCAGCCACAAGTGCTGGGACTTCGTCACGCCCGTCACCGGCACTCTCATCGGCGAAGGTTGTCACAACGCCACCGGCGGCACGGTCGGCGGACAGGTCGGCTATCGCTGGCAGTCGGCCAATTGGGTGTTCGGCCTCGAAGGCCAGGGCAACTGGGCCGATTTCTCCGGCGACAATGTCAGCACGACCGGCGTCGGCCTTCGCGACCGGTCCAAGATCAACGCGTTCGGTTTGTTCACGGGCCAGGTCGGCTACGCCTGGAACAACGTCCTGGTCTACGTGAAGGGCGGCGGCGCGGTGGTGAGCGACCGCTACCGGAGCTACGGCACGGTCACCGGCCTCGAGTTCGACCACGCCAACGAGACCCGCTGGGGCGGCACCGTGGGCGCCGGCGTCGAGTTCGGATTCGCACCGAATTGGACGGTCGGCTTCGAGTACGACCACCTCTTCCTCGGCAACCGCACCATCGGCTTCACCGGTTCCGGCAACTTCCTGGTCGCCCCGGCTGGCGCCGCCACACGCTCTGAGCGCATCAGCCAGGACGTCGATATCGGCCTGGTCCGCGTGAACTATCGCTGGGGCGGTCCGATCATCGCGAAATACTGATATCCCGCTGATATCATTGGAGATAAAAGGCCGGCCTCGCGCCGGCCTTTTTGCTGCGCGCTCCCAATTCGGAACAATCGGTCAGTGATTATTACGTTTTGTGACTGTTGTGTCCTTTTGGGCACACAACTTGCGGCTTTGCTGGTGTAAGCACGACATCAGTTGGACCACGACGTCCGATCCTGCTTCCGACGCACGGAAGTCAAAAGAGAAACTGGGACTGGGATTTGTTGAATATGAAGAAGATTTTCTTGGCTTCGGCCTGTCTGCTCGCTCTCACCGGCGCCGCGTCGGCTGCCGATCTGGCGGCTCGCCCCTACACCAAGGCTCCCGTGGCCGTGGCTTCGGTCTACAACTGGACCGGCTTCTACCTCGGTATTGTCGGTGGCGGCGCCTGGCAGGACACCTCCGACATCAAGATGAAGGGTGGCTTCGTCGGTGGCACCGCCGGCTACAACTGGCAGACCGGCAACGTCGTGTTCGGTGTCGAGGCCGATGCCGCCTGGGCTGACGTCAGCGCCTCCGCCGCAGGCGTCGTTCCCGGCCTCGGTCTCGTGAACGCGAGCTCGAAGACCGACGCGATGGGCACCGTGCGCGGCCGCATCGGCTACGCCGTCAACAACGTGTTGTTCTACGGCACCGGTGGTTACGCCTGGATCGACAACAAGCTTAGCGGCACCGCGGGCGCCTTGACCATCTCGGACAGCAAGTGGCACTCCGGCTGGACCGTCGGCGCTGGCGTCGAAGCGTTCTTCGCGCCGCAGTGGTCGGTCAAGGGCGAGTACCTCTATCGCAGCCTCGGCAGCGAGACCTATTTCGGCGGCATCGGCGCCCCCGCTGCCTCCGGCACGATCAACTTCCATACCGTGCAGGTCGGCGTGAACTATCACTTCGGCGGCCCGATCGTCGCCAAGTACTGATCTGAAGTACTGAGCTTCGTCTCACGACCGACGTCACATCGTCACGAAAGGCCGGCCTCGCGCCGGCCTTTTTGTTTTCGCGGGACACCGCGCCGAGCCGTCAAGGAATCGTGGGGCGCAAATCGCCCGCGCGAATTGGCTTGATGAGTTTGGGACGTGACATGAAAACCTGGGCGCTGGCCGCTGTCGGCTCGTTTGCACTCGGCACGATTGTGCCCGCCGCTGCCGCGGATCTCCCGCTCTACAAGGCGCCCGTGGCGCCGATCGCCGTCTACGACTGGAGCGGCGTCTATGTCGGCATCAATGGCGGCGGCGGCTGGGCCCATGCCTGCTGGGCGCTGACCAACGCGGCCGGCGTCGTGGTCGATCCGGCGATCGGCGAAGGCTGCCACAACGCGGGCGGCGGCACGGTCGGCGGACAGGTCGGCTATCGCTGGCAGAAGTCACGCTGGGTGTTCGGCCTCGAGGGCCAGGGCAACTGGGCCGACTTCAAGGGCAGCAATGTCAGCCTGGTGCTGGCACCGCTGACCAACCAGACCAAGATCGACAGCTTCGGCCTGATCACCGGTCAGATCGGCTATGCCGTCAACAATTTGCTGTTCTACGGCAAGGCCGGCGCGGCTGTGGCCCACGACAAATACGACACCTTCATTCCGGCGTCCGCGGCGACGTTCAACAGCGTCAACCAGACTCGCTGGGGCTACACCGTCGGCATCGGCGTGGAATGGGGCTTTGCCGACAATTGGTCGGTCGGCGGCGAGTACAACCACGTGTTCCTCGGCCACCACAGCGCTGACTTCGCCACCCTCGCTGGCGGCCTCGGCGCGCACACCGACCGGATCGGTCAGGACATCGACATGGGCCTGATCCGCGTCAATTACCGCTGGGGTAACCCGATCGTCGCGAAATACTGAGCAAGAGTATTGAGCAAGAATACTGAACAAGCGTTTCTCGCAGGAACCTCCAAGTCCTGATCGGTTGCGGACTGCCCCAACTCCGCATCCAGACGCGAACGAAGGGCCGGCCTCGCGCCGGCCCTTTGCGTTTCCTTGGCCCTTTTTGCGACCCGTTCCGCTTGCGGCTGCTGCCAGATGCCGCCAGCACGCCAACAAACCGTTGACGATTCGCAAGTCCCACTGGAAATCCGTCTCCGTTCTTCCTACGTTCGCTGCCAACCCCATTGGCGCCGATCCCGGTTCCGGGCGAAGCGCGCCTTTACGCTGGCGCGATCGCGCACCTT
>JAEZQY010000056.1 GCA_023441055.1 Bacillota bacterium
CAATTGATTCCGCATGCGAAACGGAACGACTCTCTGGTATGTGGATTGAATCGCCCGGTCTTGACGATTGGAGTCGTATTACATGGCAGCAGCTCGCCCTGCTTGGCGCGGACAGATCCGCCTGGCCCTGGTCTCGATCCCGGTCGAGATCTACCCCGCCACGAAGAGCGGGGCGCAGATCTCGTTCCACCAGATCCACGAGCCGAGCGGCAAGCGCATCAAATATGAAAAGGTCGTCCCCGGCATCGGCGCGGTCGACAAGGATGAGATCGTAAAGGGCTACGAAGTCTCGAAGGGCCACTACGTCCTGCTCGATCCCGAAGAGATCGAGAGCGTGAAGCTCGAAAGCCGCAAGACGCTCGACCTCGTCCAGTTCGTCGACGAGGACAACATCGAAGAGATGTACTTCGAGAAACCCTATTACGTCGTCCCGGCCGACGACCTCGCCGAGGAAGCCTATGTCGTCCTGCGCGACGCCCTGAAGGACGCGAAGAAGATCGGCGTCGGACAGATGGCGATGCGCGGGCAGGAATATGTCGTTGCGATCAAGCCGGCCGGCCGCGGGATGCTGATGGAGACGCTGCGCTACGCAGACGAGGTTCACAAATCATCGGGCTTCTTCCGCGACATCGGCGACACCAAGCCCGACCCGGACCTCCTCGACATGGCGTCGATGCTGATCGAGCGGAAGGCAGGCGAGTTCAACCCGGCCGAGTTCCACAATCGCTACGTGGATGCACTCAAGGAACTCATCGCCGAGAAGCAGAAGAAGAAGGGCGAAAAGGTCATTCAGGATCCGGACGCCGACAAGGGCCCGCCGAAGGGTTCGAACGTCATCGACCTGATGGCCGCACTCAAGAAGAGCCTCGGCGAAGACAAGCGCAAGAAAGACGGCCTCGACGAGCCTAAGGCCAAGGCGACGACCAAGAAGGCTCCTGCAAAGCGTACCGCGGCGAAAAAGGAAACCAAGGCCCCGGCACGCAAGCGAGCCTAGCCATGGCGAAGCGCCGCGCGCTCGACATCGACACGTATAACGAGAAGCGCGACTTCTCGAAAACGAAGGAGCCCAAAGGCCGCAAGCTGAAGGGCAAGGGCGACAGCTTCGTCGTGCAGAAGCACGCTGCGTCGCGGCTCCACTGGGACTTCCGGCTGGAGCTCGACGGCGTCCTCAAGAGCTGGGCGGTTCCAAAGGGGCCGAGCGTCGATCCGGGCGAGAACCGGCTCGCCATGCGAACCGAGGATCACCCGCTCGACTACGGCGACTTCGAAGGGACCATCCCGGCGGGTGAGTATGGCGGCGGCACGGTGATGCTTTGGGATCACGGCCGCTGGATCCCCCACCCCGACAAGGATCCCCGCAAGACGCTTGAGGAAGGCCATCTGCACTTCACGCTCGAAGGCGAGCGCATGCACGGCGAATGGGTGATGTTCCGCCTGAAGCCCAAGCCCGGCGAAAAGGCGGAGCCGTGGATGCTCAAGAAGGTCACGGACGATTACGCGCAGCCGGGCGAAGGCGAGGCTTTGGTCGACGAAGGCGTGACGAGCGTGACCACGGGGCGGACGATGGCCGAGATCGCGTCAGGCACGGACGTGTGGAAATCCAATCGCGGCGGGCAAAAGGGAGGACGCGCCAAACGCGGCGCGTCCAAGGCCCCTCCCAAGTTCATGGATCCGCAGCTCGCGACCCTGGTCGACGACGTGCCGCCCGGCGACGCCTGGCTCCACGAGATCAAATATGACGGCTACCGGCTGCTGATCGGAACGGGTGAAGGCGTTGCGACGGCGTGGACCCGCAAGGGCCTCGACTGGAGCGACAAGTTCAAGCCACTCGTCAAAGCCGCCGAGCGCCTGCCCGCCGGCTGTCTGATCGACGGCGAAGCGGTCGCGCTCGACGACAAGGGCCACCCGAGCTTTCAGCTCCTGCAATCGACGTTGAAAGGCGGCAGCGCCAACCTCGCCTTCTACGCCTTCGACCTGTTGGTCGATCGGGGCGAAGACATCCGCAAACTTCCCAACATTGAGCGCAAGGAAAGGCTGGCGGCTTTGCTGCAGGGCGTGTCGCCGCCGATCCTCTACGGCGACCACATCATCGGCCGCGGCGAGGAAATGTTCGAGGCCGTCTGCAAGTCGGGCGGCGAAGGCATCATCAGCAAGAAGGCGAGCGCGACCTACAGCGGCACGCGCACGCGCAACTGGCTGAAAATCAAATGCATCCAGCGGCAGGAATTCGTGATCGTCGGCTGGTCGGAAAGCGATAAGCGCCGTGGTTTCCGCTCATTGCTGCTCGCAGCGAAGGACGGGCGCAAGCTGACCTATGCCGGCAAGGTCGGCACCGGCTTCAACGCTGCGCTGATCGAGGAGCTGAGCGAGCGCATGCGGCCGCTGGAGGTCGACAAGGCGCCGGTCGAGGTGCCGCGCGCCGACCGCAAGGGCGCACACTGGATCGAGCCGAAGCTGGTCGCCGAGATCAATTTCACCGAATTCACCGACGACGGCATCCTCCGCCACCCGAGCTTCGTTGGGCTCCGCGAGGACAAACCCGCGAAGGACGTAGTGCGCGAAGTGCCGAAGCATACCGAGACTATCGCCAAGGAAGCCAAGCCCAAGGCCGCGCGCAGCAAGAAGGCCCCGTCACGCACCGCCGCCGATTTCGGGATCGAGATCAGCAGCCCCGACCGCGTCATCTACCCCGAGCTCGGCCTCACCAAGGGCGATCTCGCCAGTTATTACGCGAACATCGAGCCGCTGATCATGGTCGACGCGGCGGACCGCCCGATGACCCTGATCCGCTTCCCGGGCGGTCGCACCGGCGAAAGCTTCTTCCAGAAGCACGACAAGGGCACCTTCGGCCCGCACGTCAAGCAGGTGCCGATCCTGGAGAAGGACGGGCATACGGAGGACTATCTCTATTTCGAAGGCATCGAAGGCCTGCTCGCCTGCGTGCAGATGGGCACGATCGAGTTTCACGGCTGGGGCAGCCGG
>JAEZQY010000042.1 GCA_023441055.1 Bacillota bacterium
AGCGTGTTGAAGCGCTCCAGGGCCCGCGCGTACGCCCCATTGTTGAGAGCAGCGACCGCCTCGACGAATTCCGGGTCGACGCGGATCTGCTCCGGGAGCAGGTCCGCCAACGGCGGCCAGGCCTCAGCCAGCGTGGCGAGCGGGATGATCCACGAGATCCGCAGCCTCTTGTCCATGTCGGCGGTCGAAACCATGCCGACGACGCGGCCCGACGTGACGTCGACAACGGGGCCGCCGCTGTATCCGCGCTGGATCTGGCCGTCGAATCCGGGCAGACCGTTCACCTGGATGAGCTTCCCGGTCTCATCAGGCCCGATGACCTGGACCCGGGTCCGCTGACCGCGGTCGTCCGCCGCCGAATACTGTTCCGGAAAGCCGAGCGCGTCGAGCGGCGTCTCCGGCCGCGGCGGCGCACTGGGCCCGAGCGGCGCCGCAGGCCAGCTCTCCGGCACGTCGACGACTGCCACGTCGGTCCCGTCGTACCGGCCCGGACTCCAGCCCGGCACCGCGTAGCGGGTGGAACAGACCTGGCCCGAGCCCCAGCCCCCCGGCGCCTCCGCCCAGCACCGGACCCTTCCCTCGACCACGTGAGCGCACGTGAGGGCCACGCCCGGCGCCACGACGAATGCGGTTCCCAGCACCTGCGACGGAGCACCATCATTCGTCGTGGCTCGGATCCGCAGCCGCCAGGGTTCAGAGGAGGTGATCATTTCGGTGCGGAGTCTTCCCGTCGCCAGACCAGTTCGACACCGAGGTTTCCTTCGTACGCGGTCTTCGCGATGACGGCGTTCATCTCAGCCGTCATCTTCACCGCGAAGGTGAGCTTGACCTCGCTCGGCCCCAGGTCCTCGCGGAACACACGCATGGCCTCCAGAGCCGCCGCGCGTACGCTCCGAAGGGACTCCTCGAAGGATCTCGGTTCGGCACGACCGCTGCGGCCCACCGGCCCGATGCCGACGCTCTCGCCACGAATATCAAGGTCCTGACCATCGACCTCGATGAGAACCGGATCCGCTCCATGCACCGCGAATTGCCTGGTAACTGGCACAGCACTCCTTCGGACGGAAGGAAAAAGAGGTCAGCGGGACAATGCAGACGACGCGACAATGCGTCGAGGATCGACCGGCAGCACACCCGCAACTTGCGAGGATCGTTCAACCGGCTTGAAATCGATCCTGGCGTTCGCGCACTGATGCCAGGATCAGGCATTCGGCCGGTTCGATTGTCAGCAACACGACTTCTGGTCGAATATCGCGCCCTACTGAGGACTGGGCCGATGCCTTACGGCATCTCGCATCGATCACTACTCCTGGTGGACCCCTGCGGACTGGACGCGGACTAGCAGGCAGACTTCTGGACGAAGGTCTCGCGTTCCCCGGCGTCCGGGTCGTCGGCCCAGTGCCACAGGCTCACATTCCCTCGCCAACTGCGCCGCGTATCCAGCTCAAGGCTTACCTTGGCATCCTTCAACGTCAGGACTAGATGGCCGTCCGCTGCCAGGTCACCCGGGCGCAGCTGGCCGCTCCCGGAAACCGTGTCGTTCGGACCGAACACGGCCGCAGAGACCGTGAAGGAATGGTCTGGCTCGATCTTGACGACCCCACCCTGCCGGGACTGGAAAACGCCGCACAGAGCGTCGATGCGGACCGGCCACAGTGACCTCCAGGCCAGGGCACACGGCAGCAGCGCGATCAGTAGGCCGACGGCCACAAGCAAGACCTTTCGCCTGCTCACGCCCGTCTCCTGTCGATGTCCGCCGTCGGCATGGCCGGTGCCGCTTCCGCCTTCATCCCGGCAGCGTAGGCGGTGATGCCGCCAACCATTCCTCGCCTCAGCTCATCTCCGCGGTGGGTCCGCACATCGCGGAACTGGCCCGCGTCTAGCTGGTCGGGCTGCCGCAGGCTCAGATGGGCGGCATCGAACGCGCCCGCCCTCGGGTACGGTGACGCTTCACGAGTCGCGCCCTTACCGGTGATGGCCTCGCCGTTCAGGAGGTGATGCGCGTGAGAAGGACCAGCCGCATGGTGTGGTGGCCGCTCAGCATCTTCCTGATGGCGGCACCGGCAGCCTGTACGTCCTCAAGCGGTTCGAGCCAGGGTGGGGCCAGACCACCCACGCCAACTGCGTCTCTGGGCACCGACCCCAGCGCGACCCCGTCAGCTGACGTGGGCGCCGGGCAGGAGTCGTGCACCAAATCGGTCGATACGATCACGGAACCGCCGGCGGGTTATCGGCTCGTGGGAGAGGACGTCGCGGTACCTGCCCGGCCGGTGCTTCAAGTAGCGGAATCGGGGCAACCTGACCCGGCAGCCCGGCTGTTCGCCAAATGGGGCCTGGTCGTACGCGGCGGCGCAGTGGTCGATCTTCGGGTGGCAGCCGGCTGGGAGGACAAGGCGCGTCTCGGATGGGGCTCGTCAGTGGTGCCGGCCATGAGCGCCCACGTGCGCGCCTGCGCTCCTGTCGATGACCGACCTCAGTGGCTGGCCTTCGTCGGCGGCACCTGGGTTGCGCGGCCGGCCTGCCTACCGCTCACCATCACGTCGCGGGGGCAGACGGCGCACGTACAACTAGGTGTCGGTGTCCCCTGCGACGGAACCACGCCGCCGAGTTCGTAGGAATCCTGAGCTTGAGGCTTACTTGTCTAGGGCTCGAGCGTGGTGGGCATGCCGAAGGCGGCGACGTGACGGGCACCGATGAAGGCGTTGCTTTCTACGATCTTCCCGTTCTCGATCCGGAGTACGTCGACGACCAACGCCTCGTAGTGCCGGCTGCCGGGCCGGCGGAGATAGTTCATCAGTGCCGGGCGCCCGTTGGCCGAGGTGGGGAACGTACGCCAGTCGAGCGGTCGGCCGAGGAACTCCGCGGCCGCGTCGATCCCGACGACCGGCGGCTCGGGCGGCATCGTGATCCGTACGTCCTCGGCGAGCAGTGCCCGGATCGTCTCCGGGTCCTTCGCGTCGGCGTAGCGGCGCAGGATCTCTTCGTCCTCACTGGTGAGCTGCGGGCGGCGCCAGTCCTTCGGGTCCGACGGAGCGCGTCCCCGAAGGGTGTGGCGGGCCCGCTGGAGGAGGCTGTTGACGGCCGCTACGGCGGTGTCGAGCGCGACGGCGATCTCCTGCGGCGTCCAGCCGTGGACGTCGCGCAGCACGAAGGCCGCCCGCTGCCGCGGCGGCAGGTACATGAGCGCTGCGATCACGGCCAGCTCGACGGTCTCCCGAGCGGCGAGACCGGCCTGCGCGTCGTCGGCCAGCAGGGCGTCGGGATAGGGACCGAGCTCGGTGGACCACTCCAGCGGATCACCGTACGGCACCGCCCGTCGACCGGCCGCCTTGCGGCTGTCGAGGAAGACGTTCGTGGCGATCCGATACAACCAGGTACGCGCCGACGCCCGACCCTCGAAGCGGTCGCGAGCCCGCCAGGCACGCAGGAAGGTCTCCTGCACCAGGTCGTCCGCGTCGGTGACGTTCCCGACGAGGCGGTAGCAGTGGAGGTGCAGCTCACGCCGGTGCTCGTCGAAGGCGCGCTGCAGCCAGACCGCCTGCTCGTCAGGCGAGTCGGACATGTGATTTCCCCGGGGCTGAGTGGTGCTCACAACCGTACTGACGACCGCGGACCGCATCCGTCATCGGTCATCGGTCACCGATGACACTCGCAGACTCGGTCGTCTGTACCTGTGACCGATCCCCACTCCACGAAGGAGACAGCCATGACGGCAACCCCCGCGTCCAGCGCCGCCGCGCCCCCGGTCGTCGACCGGGAGACCTGGCTGCGCAAGCGCGACGAACTGCTCGTACGGGAGAAGGCCCACACCCGCGAAGGAGACGCGATCGCAGCCGCTCGTCGTCAGCTACCGATGACCTTGATGCCGACGGTGACGGTGCGGGGCCCTGGCGGCGACACCCCGCTGGTGGAGGTGTTCGAGGGCCGCCGGATGCTCATCGCCTACTTCCATATGTGGCACGACGGCAATCCGTACGAGCATCAGTGTGAGGGGTGCACCTTCTCGACCTGTCACATGCAGACGCTGGACTACCTGCATGCTCGGGACGTCACCTACGCCGTCTTCTGCGAGGGTCCCTACGACGAAAGCGCCCCGTTCGCGGAGTTCATGGGCTACAGGTTCCCCTGGTATTCGGCGAAGGACTCCGACCCGGCTCTGGCCGACGGTCGTCACTTCGGGTTCATCGCGTGCTACCTGCGCGACGGCGACAAGGTCTACGAGACCTACTGGACCACCGGGCGGGGCGTGGAGGCGTTGATGACCACCTA
>JAEZQY010000045.1 GCA_023441055.1 Bacillota bacterium
ATTCACGAACCCGAGAACCTTAAGGCTCCGGAGGAGCCGGCCGCGACGCGGTTAGGTTCGCAGGGTTGTCGCCTGAGTCCGCTTCCTCGAAATGCCTCTCGGTGACCGAGCGGCCGTAAGGCTGCGATGCGTGAATGTTGTGTTATAGGATGTCAACGACCTCTTCGAATAACTTAATGGCCCTATTCTCTTATCTTCGCAAAAATATATGTATCCCTTA
Organism: Bacillota bacterium; assembly: GCA_023441055.1. Taxonomy (GTDB): domain Bacteria; phylum Bacillota; class Bacilli; order Paenibacillales; family UBA4045; genus JAEZQY01. The sequence goes on from JAEZQY010000045.1 coordinate 221, forward strand.
ATCTTTTTCCATCTGCAGAAATATCGTCGTTTCTTAAAGTTCCTTCTAAAATAAATCCAAGTCTTTCAGGAATTGATTTACTCTTTGCATTTAATGTGTCACATCTTATTTCAATTCTACGTGCCTTTAATTCACTAAAAGCAAATTCAGTTATTCCTCTAACTGCTTCAGTCATATACCCTTTACCACTGAACCTTGTATCAATCCAATATCCAATCTCAAATTTGGGTATATCCCAATTTGGATTATGTAGACCAGAGGATCCGATAAATTGATTGCTTTCTTTCAGAAATATTAATAACCCCATGTCTTTACGAGTAAGAAATTTAGCATAGGCTTCTCTCAGATTAATCTCAGTTTTCTCTTCAGATAATTCATAATGGGCAAAGGGAAGCCAAAGCTTAAATTCTTCAATAGATTTACAAATAGATTCGAAAACTACTTTTCCGTCCCCTGGACGAGGAACTCGAATTAGTAATCTTTCAGTATTGAATTCCGAAGGAATTTGTAACAACATCGGGTTCATATAATCACATCCTCGAATATAGCTTACTTTGTACAGGTTTTTCGTTGATTTCCTATAACGTTCCCGCATTCACGAACCCGAGAACCTTAAGCCCCAACGGGGCGGCCGCGACGCGGTTAGGTTCGCAGGGTTGTCGCCTGAATTCGCTTCCTCGAAATGCCTCTCGGCGACCGAGCAGCCACTAGGCTGCGATGCGTGAATGCATTGTTAGCTGAAGTTCAGTTCTTCTTGAATCGCTTTCAAAATCTCAAGGGTATTCCTGACCTGAGTATATTGTTTTTAATATGCTCATACCCTTTGTGACAAAGAAAATGTCGAAGTCCAATTAAACTTGTGTCTGTATTATTCTTAGGTCCAATAGTTATTCCGCTGATTGGACAGATAGGATCATTGATTGAAAGTGCAATATAAGGAACAAGCGAACCGTTGCTTGCCCTATATCTGATATTTTTCAGCTTTTCTTTGTCATGTATTATAAATGCTATTCTATATTCATCTTCCTGATGAAATACTGGTTTTTTAAAAAACATTGCATACGTTTCAATTGTGATTTGGCAAATAGCCGTAGCTTGATTTATCGTATCAATATCTATTAATTTTTGCTCACGCATTAGATGATATATTCTCATAATCTCTTCAAACAATATTGTTAGTTGTTCTTGCTCATTATAAATAAATTTTGTTGGATAACAGGCATCAAACAAACCTAATTCCCGTTGTCTACTAATAACGTCGAAAATTTGATTCGAGTAAAAGTGTAAATTGTAACCATCGATATTTGAGTAATTTGACCATAAAACTAAAGAATCATTATTTTCAGATAATGAAATAACAAATATTTGACTATATTCTTCCCCTATTAGTTTCTTGTTAAAGTATTCTTCTAATCCAGAATTGACTAATTCGAAGAATCCTGCAATTTCTTCGTTATAGTTGGTCTTAACGAAATTATAAACCTTATCGAATACATCCTTAATATACTGAATTTCAGAATAATCATTTAGAAAATCACTTTTAGATGCCCATAATTCCTTTGTTTCAAAAATATTTTTCAAAGCGTTTATTCCGGTATAATGGAATAATAATTGGGATGAAACTGATTGCAATCTCCATTTCCAATCATATTGTTCGGTCAGTTGTTTGATTTGGTTTTCCATGGTTTTCTCCTTATTTAACTGAATTTCAGCTAACGTTCCTGCATTCACGAACCCGAGAACCTTAAGCCCCCAACGGGGGCGGCCGCGACGCGGTTAGGTTCGCAGGGTTGTCGCCTGAATCCGCTTCCTCGAAATGCCTCTCGGCGACCGAGCAACCGTAAGGCTGCGATGCGTGAATGCGATGTTATGTGACGTTTCTTGGCGTCTATGAATCCGCTGGTTTTTCAAACTCTTTAAGTGTTGTACCGTTTTTCAATTTCCATTCAGTAAGACCATTGGCACTTCTCCCTAATACAACAGCGGCAGCTGCAGATGGACTAGAAAATAAATAGTCTTTAACAAATATCAATTTGCCATCCTGTTCAATAATAATACCGTCAGATAATAATCTACTTCTGTGGTCAATTATCCATTTTTGTGCTGAAGCAACAGTGTCTATTGCTAAACATGATTATGCTAAAACCACAAACCCTTCTGTGGTCGGTATACCTTCTGCATTTGCACCTCTAGTTGCTTGAATGCCAAATGTATTCAGTTTATTATTCTTTATTTGTTTTAATTGTTCAAATACTTTGTAACCCAATGAATTAATGAGTAGTTTCATGTTGTAGAGAAACTCTTCCATTTCGGCAATATCAGATTCCGATATCGTTGGCCTTGTTGGGATTCTTGAAATATCAAGTCTATATCTGCCAACACTAATGGCAATTTCGTACATTCGAAATTCTAAATATTTAACATGCGCTTTATTTAAATTATCATCCTTACTAATAATTGCCAAACTTTCATTCCAAAATTCTTTCTTATCTAAATGGTCCCTGAATCTATCCATTATATCCTCAGTTTCGCCAATATAAGCCATCTCGGTATCTGGATCTGATGGGTCTTTGCCAAATAGTATATAAACCCCCGTTGAATTTAATTCTTTTCTCTCGATAGATTCTTTAATTAATGTTCTAGGAATCTTGTATATTTTACCTGTCCAGTTCGACAACTCACATGCTAATCTTCCATTCGGTGCACCATCAATCAAATATGTTTTAATCGTTTTTCCGAACTTCACTTCCATGATACACCTCCAATATTGTTTTCAAGAAATGTCACATAACGTTCCCGCATTCACGAACCCGAGAACATTAAGCCCCCAACGGGGGCGGCCGCGACGCGGTTAGGTTCGCAGGGTTGTCGCCTGAATCAGCTTCCCCGAAATACCTCTCGGCGACCCAGGATCGGCTTGCCGATCCGCCGCGTGAATGCAATGTTAGATGAAGTTACTCGCTTCGAAGCACTGCCTTCAAAATCCCTCAATATGTTATAATGTATTAAAATCAACGCTTTTGACCATATCCATAATAAGGAGTTGATCTCATATGTCCATCAGTAAAAAAGAACTTACTCAATTAATCGATCAGCTATCCGATAATGATATTTCCCTTGTTGCTGATTTGGTTAAAAGACTAATTCATCCGGCAGATTATCATATTCCTTACGATGATGAACCACTAACTGAAGATGATATCCAGGCTATTAACGAAGCTCGAAAAGAGTATCGTGAAGGCAAAACAATAAAATTCGAGGATATCAAGCATGATTTACAAAATTGAATTCTCTAAACGATCTTATAAATATCTGAATCGCCTAGATCAAAGTCTGAAAAACCGTATCTCTCAACAGCTTGAGATCCTCTCAGAAAATCCTCGAAACCCAGAATTGGATATAAAGAAATTACAAGGAAATTCTCTTCTGTATAGACTTCGTGTTGGAAACTATAGAATCCTTTATACGATTGAAGATGATCTTCTTATTATAGTTGTAATTAACATCGGCCCTCGAGGCGATGTGTACAATGATTTATAATGTATTCGAGTAATTTCATCTAACGTTGTTGCATTCACGAACCCTCACCGACTTAAGGCCAACTTGTTGGCCGGTCGCGATGCGGTTAGTCGGTGCAGGGTTGTCCGCTGATTCCACTTCGCCGAAATGCCTCTTGCGGACCCGGGCCGCCAGGCCCGAGCGTGAATGCGGTGTTATAAGATGTCGGCGTCTTCATTGAGAAACTTACAAATTTCTTCGATACATATTAAATCACCTTTGAATCGTCATGTTGTCTTGCAAACCAACGTATCACTTGATCGGCTATGATTTTTAAACAAATAGAAAAATCCCTAATTTCGTCTTGAGGGCATTCATATCCTTTAAATTTATAATTTGTCTTTGCATGAGCAATCATATTTCTTGTATCGGAGATTGCATTCGACAGTTCTATAAGAGCCTGTTTTTTTTCTTCTCTATTACTTTCTAGATTTATCTTTTTGAGATTTCTCAGATACTTCGGTACATTATCCTTTAATTCCGATATTTCGCAGCATGTTTCGACAGTAATTCTAATTGCTTCTTTATCCCTCTTATAATTCCCTAAGTCATCGAACAACTTTTCAAGTTCAAGCACATAAACAGCATCAGGGGCCAAAGTTTTTGGACTGTATAGTTTAGTTATGACTGTATCCAATAATTCCCGTCTTACTACTGTTTGAGATACAAATTCGATAACTTTTGTATAAATTAGAATTAAAACCTCGGGATCTGTTATGCCCGCACTTGAATTATAAATTGAGTATAGTTCCTTATTTCCTCTACCTGAAACTAGTGGTCGGAGTCTAATCTTGTCTTCCCCATCCTGGAGTTCATATTCTAATTCGGAATAACTAGGTCGAGGTGAAGTATACAATTGGATATTCAAAGAAGAACTTAATTCGAATAAGTATGCTTGAACTAAATCATCAAACAATTGTTCATTGATTAAATCGTCCGATGTAACTTCGATAAATAAATCTTCGAAAAGAATGGGTGGAAAGTACTTATCATAATCATCTATCACAGTTATCAAAACCCCAAAATTCGAGTCATTTTTAACTAAATCGAAATTGAACACCTGGTTATTAATCGTAAGGCTTGTTTCAAAAATATCTTCAACATTACTATCAAGAGCAATAATTTTATCTCTATTGTTCGAGTCAACTCTTACTAGAATTCTCTTAGGGCTAATATATTTATAATCTTCAATTATTTTAGCTTGTCCTATTTCTTCAATCATTTCTAAAACTTCGAATAGTGGTTTTTCGGTATAATCATCTTCACAGTATGGTAAGCAATAACCAATATTAGTATCTGGTCCAATAACTATATCTTCATAGTCTTCAGGTTGTTCGATATTATAAAACTCATAATCAAATCGGTGTTCTGTAAGGAAAGAAATTATCTCTTGTACTTTATTCTTAAATTCATCACTAATAAATGTTAACATGTTTACCTCCTGCTTTTTATTCCTTTACGCCGATTTCTTATAACGTTCCCGCATTCACGAACCCGAGAACCTTAAGCCCCCAACGGGGGCGGCCGCGACGCGGTTAGGTTCGCAGGGTTGTCGCCTGAGTCCGCTTCCCCGAAATGCCTCTCGGCGACCAAGGATC